>NZ_KE386572.1:4139061-5421495 GCF_000427665.1 Geminicoccus roseus DSM 18922 | reverse complement strand
GATCCGATCCCGGATCCGAAGCCCGACCCGATCCCGGATCCCAAGCCTGATCCGACCCCGGATCCCAAGCCTGATCCGACCCCGGACCCCAAGCCTGATCCGAAGCCCGACCCGAAGCCTGATCCGACCCCGGATCCGAAGCCCGATCCGACCCCGGATCCCAAGCCTGTGGTAGACCAAGGTCCCAATGTCGCGATCGGCACATTAGGTAACGACACGATCGACGGGCTGGGTGGCGATGACATCATCTTCGGCCGCGATGGCGACGACCGCCTGATCGGCGGCGACGGCCAGGACTTTCTGGTCGGCGGCGTCGGTGAGGATCGTCTGGAGGGTGGCAGCGGCAACGATGTGTTGGATGGGGCTGTCGAGAACGACAGCCTGTTCGGCGGCACCGGCAATGACTTCCTGAAAGGCGGTTCGGGCGACGACCAGCTGTTTGGTGGCGGCGGCCTCGACCTGCTGTTCGGCGGGATCGGCGACGACGTGCTGGACGGCGAGGGCAACGACGACCTGGTCCGTGGCGGCCTGGGCAACGACACGGTGCGCGGCGGGGCCGGCAACGATGACGTCGATGGCGGCACCGGCGACGACATCGTCGAAGGCGGCACCGGCGACGACAGCGTGCGCGGCGGCACCGGCAACGACACGCTGCGCGGCGATGACGGTGCGGACAAGCTGTTCGGCAGCTTCGGCGACGACATCCTGGACGGCGGGGCCGGCGACGACGAGTTGCGCGGTGGCCACGGCGACGACCTGATCGACGGCGGGGAGGGGCGCGACATCGCGTTCTTCAACGGCCCGAGCAGCGACTACCAGATCACCGAGCGCGCCGACGGCAGCACCCTGGTCTCCCACACCGGGGCCGGCCAGATCTATGGCGACAACGTGCTGCGCAACGTCGAGGTCCTGGAGTTCGGCGGCGGCGTGCAGATCGCGGTCGGCTGAACCTTCCACGCAGACGGAAACCGGCGGGTGATGCGATGCATCACCCGCCTTTTTCTTGTCCGGCGGTGGCGCATCGCGCCATGGACATGCCGATTTTTTCGCCTATGCGTCGGGTGACGAGTTTCCGGATCGAGATATTCCACCGCAGCATTGGACAATTCACGCGCGTTGATGAACGCCCAAGGTCGGTAGAAGAGAAGAGGTTGAGATCGTGGCGAAACTCACCGGCACGACCGGCGCCGACAAGCTGGTCGGAACGGCCGAAGACGATACCATCGACGGCATCGGCGGTGACGACACCCTCGAGGGCGGGCAGGGCAACGACACGCTGCTGGGCAACTCCGGCAACGACGTCCTGACCGGAAACCCCGGCAACGACACGCTGATAGGCGGCTCCGGCGCCGACCGCTACATCTTCCGAGCCGGCGACGGCGCCGACATCCTGACCGACAACCGCGCCGACACCACCATCCAGTTCGGCGTCTCGGTCGACCCGGACAGCGTCCGGCTGGTGCGCATGGTCGCCGATGGCGGGGTGATGCCGGGCAATGCCGGGTTCATCCTGTACTACGGCAAGGGCGATTCGATCGAGATCACCAAGGGCCTGCCCGAGACCATCGTCTTCAGCGACAAGAGCACCCTCGACCAGACCCTGTTCGAGGGGACCAGCGCCAGCGACAGCCTGCTGTTCGGCAGCGAGGAGAACGACATCCTGCGCGGGCTGGAGGGCGACGACGTCCTGGACCCGCGCCTGGGCGACGACCGGGTCGAGGGCGGCGAGGGCAACGACGTGCTGCGCGGCAGCACCGGCAACGACACGCTGCGCGGCGGCAGCGGCAACGACGAGTACCAGCTCGCCAGCGGCAACGGCGTCGAGATCATCGAGGACATCGGCGGCAACGGCGACCGCATCCTGTTCGGCGCCGGCATCCGCTTCCAGGACCTGGTGTTCTCCACCGTCGGCGACGACCTGTCGATCCGGCACACCTCCAAGAACGGCGCGCAGCTCGCGGTGACGCTGGTCGGCAAGGACAAGGCCGGCGGGATCGAGAAGCTGCTGTTTGCCGACAGCAGCGACGAGTATGCCTGGGACGGCAAGGCCTTCGTGAAGGAAGGCACCGACCCCGGCGATCCCGGTCCCAAGACCGGGCCCGGCAACGACGTGGTGCCCGGCCGCGACGGCGACGACGTGATCGACGGCCGCGACGGCGACGACGTGATCTTCGGCGGCAACGGCAACGATGCGCTCAAGGGCAGCAACGGCGACGACTTCCTGATCGGCGGCGCCGGCACCGACCGGCTGGAAGGCGGCTACGACCAGGACAATCTCGACGGCGGCGCCGGCAACGACCTGCTGTTCGGCGACAATGGCGACGACTTCCTCAAGGGGTCGTCGGGCGAGGACAGCCTGACCGGCGGCAACGGCGACGACCTCCTCTATGGCGGGATCGGCGACGACCTGCTCTATGGCGAGTCCGGGGCAGACCGGCTGGTCGGCGGGGTCGGCAACGACCAGCTGTTCGCCGGCAGCGGCAACGACGACCTGGACGGCGGCAGCGGCGACGACGTGCTGGACGGCAGCTACGGCAACGACCTGCTCAAGGGCGGGGCGGGCGACGACCGGCTCCTGGGCGGCAACGGCACCGACGACCTGCGCGGCAGCTTCGGCGACGACATCCTGGAGGGTGGCTCCGGCGACGACGTGCTGCGCGGCGGCGCCGGCAACGACCTGCTGGACGGGGGCGGTGCCCGGGACATCGCGTATTTCAACGGCCCCAGCAGCGACTACACGATCACGGAATTGGCCGACGGCAGCCTGCAGGTCGCCCACATAGCGCCTGGCCGCCTCTACGGGACCGACGTGCTGCGCAACGTCGAGCTGCTCGAGTTCGGCGGCGGGGAGCGGATGGTGGTCGCCTGAGCGCGCCGGCGGTGCGTCATCCTCGCCCGCTGTCGTGACTTGGAGCTCCCGGATTTTTCCCCTACTCGTCGCGCGATGACAGGGCTGTTTCCGGCAGCCATCTGAAATTCAACGGTCCGAGCAGGAGCCTGGACAGGCGGCGGCCGGACGGCAGGCAGAGGGTGGCAACGTGGCGAACATCACCGGCACCGCCGGCGCGGACAATCTGGCCGGCACGGCCGGCAACGACGTCATCGACGGCCTGGGCGGCAACGACGTGCTCCGCGGCCTGGCCGGCAACGACGTCTACCTGTTCCGGCCCGGCTCCGGCCAGGACACCATCCAGGATACGGGTGGTGCCGGCGACGAGATCCGGTTCGAAGGCGTCGTCCCGCAGCAGGTGTTCCTGTGGCGGGGCGACGGCCGGGAATATGTCAACCTCGGCAAGACCAACGAGGGCCAGCTCTACATCTACTACAGCCTGACCGACTTCATCCGGGTCGAAGGGTTCTTCGACGGCACCGGGGCGATCGAGCGCATCCGCTATGCCGACAGCGACCAGGTCCAGGCGCTGGTCGGCGGCATCCTGACCTTCACCGGGTCGGCCGGGGTCGACCGCCTGCTGGGCTCCGACAACGACGACAACATCGTCGGTGGCCCCGGCGCCGACCGGCTGGAGGGACGGCGCGGCAACGACCAGTACTTTTTCAGCGCCGGCGACGGCAAGGACGTGATCGTCGAGACCGGCGGCACCGGCGACACCATCGTGTTCACCGCCGGCGTGGCGCCCGCCAGCGTCAGCTATTCCCGCGGCCAGGCCAAGGACGGCTTCGACCAGAACGACCTGGTCATCAATTACGGCACCGGCAACAGCATCACCATCGTCGACCACTACAGCAACCCGTCGGCGCGGGTCGAATATGTCCGCTTCCTCGCGAACGGTTCCGAGGCCGTGCTGCCCGGTGGTCTCACCCCGACCCGCCCGGCCACCGAGCAGGCCGACATCATCGCGGGCCGCGACGGCGACGACGTGGTCGACGGCAAGGGCGGCAACGACGTCATCTATGGCGGCAACGGCGACGACACCCTGATGGGGGGGCTCGGCAACGACTTCCTGGCCGGCGGGCCGGGCGGCGACCGCCTGCTGGGCGGGCCCGGCAACGACAACATGGATGGCGGCCCCGGCAATGACGTCCTGTTCGGCGACGACGGCGAGGACTTCCTCAAGGGAGCAGCGGGCGATGACCAGCTGCACGGCGGCGGCGGCAACGACCTGCTGTTCGGCGGGATCGACAACGACATCCTCTATGGCGACCTGGGCGACGACCTGGTCCGCGGCGGCGTCGGCGACGACACGATTGATGGCGGCGGCGGCAACGACGACCTGGACGGCGGCAGCGGCGACGACATCGTCGAAGGCGGTGCCGGCAACGACATGATCGCCGGTGGCGCCGGTGACGACCGCCTGAGCGGCGGGGCCGGCAACGACGACCTGCGGGGCAGCTTCGGCGACGACACGCTGGATGGCGGCGACGGCGACGACCTCTTGCGCGGCGGTGCCGGCGACGATGTGCTGGACGGCGGCGAAGGCGTCGACATCGCGTTCTTCAACGGCCCGCGCGCGAACTATGCCGTCACCACCCAGGACGACGGCAGCATCGTGGTCGTCCATAACGGCGCCGGCGGGACCAATTACGGGATCAACTTCCTGCTCAACGTCGAGTTCATGGATTTCGGCGGCGTGCAGATCCCGACCAGCTGATCAGGCGATCGCCCGGATCCGGACGGTCACCTCCATGCCCGCGGCATCGTTCCTGGAGCCGAGGAAGGTGCCGCTCACCGGCAGGGCCTGGCTGGGGCTGCGGGTCACCGCGACCCGGATCAGGTCGCCGCTGGCCACCGTGCCGTTGGTCGGATCGAACTCGATCCAGCCGGCGCCGGGCAGATAGACCTCGGCCCAGGCATGGGTCGAGGCTGCCCCGCGGATCGGCGCGGACGGCTCGTCTGCCGCCTGCGGGTCCAGCGCCGGATCGTACAGGTAGCCGGTCACGAACCTTGCCCCCAGGCCCAGATGGCGGGCCGCCTCGATCAGCAGCATGGCGAAGTCCCGGCAGGTGCCCGAGCGCCGGCGCAGGGTCTCCCTGGCGGCCTGGGTCCCTTCCGCGGCGCGCGGCTCATAGGTGAACTCGGCGCGGATCGCGCTGGCCATCCGGGTCAGCAGGTCGAGGGTCTCGGCCCGTCGGCCAGGCAGGAAGCCACTCGTCCAGCCGCGCAGCGCGTCCCGGCCCGCCGGGTCCTCCATCCGGGTCGTGGCACCCAGGTCCAGACGGTCGGAGGCGCCATAGGCGAAGGGATAGCAGGCGGCCTTGGGGTCGACCTCGAGGCTCTGCGGCTGCCGCGCAAACCGCTCCAGCACCAGGCGGCTGGTGATGGAGAGGCCGTCATGCCGGCCAGCAAAGCTTGCCAGGGCGATCGAGTTGCCGAACACGTCATGGACCCAGCGCAGGGCCGATGGCGGCTCGATCTGCAGGGTCGCCTCGACCAGGCGCAGGTCGTGGCTGTCGCGCGGGCGGATCATCAGCCGGTGCTCGCCCAGTTCCACGGGCCGGTGGAACCGGTAGACGGTCTGGTGGACGATCTCGAAGCGCACCCGCTTGTCCTCCGGCGCCCGGCCGGCTCGATCCCCGGGCCGGGCGATCCTGCCCTATTCCGGTCGCCGTCGCTACCGGCCCGCAGGCCGCACCGCCCGCGGCGCCAACAGGAACCACACCACTCCTTGGCGATTATTCGGCATGGCTGGTCAGCGCCGAGCGGCACGGGTGCCGCAACGCTCCGCCGGGATCGGGAGACAATCTCATGCTCGGTACGGTTCTTCTCATCATCCTCATCCTGCTCTTGATCGGCGCCCTCCCGAGCTGGGGCTACAGCCGCAGCTGGGGCTACGGGCCGAGCGGCATTCTCGGCGTCGTGCTGATCGTCGTCATCGTCCTGCTGCTGATGGGCAGGATCTGACCGGTCCGCCCGGGCACGTCCGCTGCCCGGGCACGACCACCGCCGGACGCCCCGCCGCCGGCTTCGGGAGGCGGGGCGTCTGTCCGCTCAAGGGAGGATGAGGAGGTCAGCTGGGCAGGGACATCTGCGCGATCGGCTTGGCGTAGCTGGCTTCCATGTCCCAGGGGAACAGGATCCAGGTGTCCTGGCTGACCTCGGTGATGAAGGTGTCGACCAGCGGCCGGCCAAGCGGCTTGGCGTAGATCGTGGCAAAATGGGCGTTGGGAAGGAGCTGGCGGACGATCCGGCCGGTCTGGCCCGTGTCCACCAGGTCGTCGATCACCAGCCAGCCCTTGCCGTCGCCGGCGGCGGCGCAGGGCTTCACGATCTGCGGCTCGCGCTGGTCCTGGTGGTCGTAGGAGGAGATCCCGATCGTGTCGATCATCCGGACGTCGAGCTCCCGGGCGACGATGTGCGCCGGCACCAGGCCGCCCCGGGTGACCGCGATGATGCCGGTCCACGGGCCCAGCCCCGCCAGCCGCCAGGAAAGTGCCTTGGCATCGCGGTGAAGCTGGTCCCAGTGGACCGGGAAGTAGCGGCGCGCTTGATCGGCCATGATCGAACTCCGGGGGTGGCGACGAGATGCATCCTGCGGGGAGGCGCCCTGGCGAGCACCGTGCCCGCCATCTTGTCAAGATCGACTCGGCACCCGACTATCCCTGCGCACCAGATCAGGCGGAACCAGCATGCGCGACGACGACGAACTCCCAGCCCGACCGAGCCGCGACCTGGTCGTTCCGGCCCGGCTCGACGGCATGTCGGTCGACGAGATGACCAGCCTGCGCGACCGGCTGCGCAAGGAGATCGCCCGGCTGGAAGACGAGATCGCGAGGCGCTCGGATGTCCGCCGCGCCGCCGAGGCCCTGTTCAAGAAGCCAGGGAGCTGAAGGGTCCGTGCGTTTCTGCTCCAGCTGCGGTGCCAGGATCGGCCTGGCCACTCCCTCGGGCGACGATCGCGAGCGGTTCGTGTGCACCGGCTGCGCGACGGTCCACTACGTCAACCCGAAGATCGTGGTGGGATCGGTCTGCACGCTGGGCGACCGGCTGTTGCTGTGCCGGCGGGCGATCGAGCCCCGGGTCGGATACTGGACGATCCCGGCCGGCTGGATGGAAGTCGGCGAGACGGCCGAGCAGGGGGCGATCCGTGAAGCCTGGGAGGAAGCCTGCGCCCGGATCGAGATCGAGGGACTGATCGCGGTCTATTCCATCCCGCGCATCGACCAGGTGCAGATCCTTTACCGCGCCAGGCTGCTGGACGCCGACGTGGCCGCCGGCCCGGAAAGCCAGGAGGTCAGGCTGGTCGGGTGGGACGAGATCCCCTGGGACGAGCTGGCCTTTCCGACCGTGACCTGGGTATTACGGCGCGCGTCCGAGTTGCGCGGCCAGGAGCAGTGGACGACCGGCTTCAATCCCGAGCCGATCTGACCGCCGCAGCGCCCCCCTCAGGACCGACCACCCAAAGAGGAGACATCGTTTGGCGCGCTTCGACCTCGTGATCTTCGACTGCGACGGCGTCCTGGTGGACAGTGAGTTCGTTTCCATCGGCAAGGAGGTGGCGGCCCTGCATCTCCTGGGCTGGCCGATCACCATGGACGAAGCCCTGGAGCTGTTCGTCGGGCTCTCGCAGAAGAGCGCCAACGAGATCATCGAGGCAAAGCTCGGCCGGCCCCTTCCGGAAGGGTGGGGGCAGAAGCTGCAGGCGGAGGTGGTCGAGGCGTTCGAGACCGAACTCGTGGCGATCCCCGGCATCGACCACTGCCTGGACCGGCTGACGCTGCCGCGCTGCGTGGCGTCCTCGTCCCGTCCGGAGCGGATCCGCCGGTCGCTGGAGATCACCGGGCTCCTGCAAAGGCTCGACCCGCATCTGTTCAGCTCGACCATGGTGGCGCGCGGCAAGCCGTTCCCCGACCTGTTCGAGCTGGCCGCCTCGACCCTGGGCCATGCGCCGGGGCGCTGCGTGGTGATCGAGGACAGTCCCGCTGGCGTCCAGGCGGCGGTCGCGGCCGGGATGGCGCCGATCGGCTTTTGCGGCGGACGCCATGCCAACAGCGATCGCTGGGCGCAGCGGCTGGTGGATGCCGGGGCCGAGACGGTGCTCCGGGACATGCACCGCCTGCCCGATCTCCTGGACGAGTTGCAGCACGCCGGTTGACAGCGGCCGGGACAGGCCCGATACGCGCGGCATGTGCATGATGCTGCCCCTCTCGTCGCAGGCCCGACGACGACCCTGACGCGGTGAGCCCCCCGGGCCTCGCCGCGCTACCGCGTGCGCGCCGGCATCAGGCGCCCCCGTGGTTCGAGCGTCGCCATCGCCCCCGAGGGGACATCCCATGACCGTCTTGTCGGTGCGGCCCGAGGGGCCGCTGGACGCAGCATCCATCGAACATCTCCTCGACCTCTCGTTCGGAGTCGACCGCCGGCGCAAGGTCTCCTACCGCTACCGGTTCGGCGTGGCTCCGGTGGACGGCCTCTGCCTGGTCGCCGAGGACGCGCAGGCCGGCATGGTCGGCGCGATCCGCTACTGGCCGCTCTGGGTGGGGGCGGAGAAGGCCCTGCTGCTGGGGCCCCTGGCGATCGATCCCGGCCGCCGCGGCCAGGGCATCGGCCGGCTGCTGATGGCCATCAGCATGGAGCGGGCGGCCCGGCAGGGCTGGCCCTGGGTGTTCCTGGTCGGCGATCCCGACTACTACCGGCAGTTCGGATTCGAGATCGTGGCGCCGACCCTGGTGATGCCCGGCGAGAACCCGGCCCGGCTGATGGGCCGCAGCCTGAGCGGCGTGCCGCTGCCGGGCGAAGGGGTGCTGCTACCCTGGAGCGGCCACCCGGACCTGGGCGGCGGCCAGCCGGTCGAGCCAGGCCAGGAGGGGCATTCCCATCAGGTGGAAGCCCTTGTAGCGGCTCATCCGCTCGGGCATCTCGCGGATCCGGGCGGCCAGGGCGGCGGCGTGGTCCGGCCGGACGATCGCATCGCCGAGCGGCCGCACCGAGGTGTGGATGGTGAACAGGATGTCGCCACTTTGCGGCAGGCGCCGCAGGGTCTGCCGTTCGAGGCGCAGGAACAGGCCGGAGCCGACCGGCTCCGCCGGGTCGAACGCCCGCTGCGCGCGGTCGCCGGGTAGGAACAGCTCGTCGGTCTCGGTGATCGACCAGTTCACCCGCCAGACCGGCCGGTCGGCGTCGAGGCCGGCCATGAACCGGTCGACCGTGGGGCCCAGCCGCTCGCCGAACGCCGGCACCGGGGCGTGGATCCCGGCCATCGGCCGGCCGAGCTTCTCGGCCAGCCTCCAGTGCGAGGGAAAGCACAACACCGCCGCCGACAGTTCGTAGCCGTCCGGCCCCTTGCGCATCAGGCACAGGTCCTCCTGCACCAGCCGGCCGGCGATCACCAGGGGCGGCTCGCCGTCCAGCGCCACCCGCCGCCCGTTCCGCCGGTCGACCATCACCTGGCCGTCCCGCGTCCAGCGCTCAGGAAAGCGCTCCGGCAGGAACTCCAGCAGCAGCGCCAGCGTCTCCGCGCACCCCGCCTCGCTGCCGGGCAGCGCCGCGGCCACTTCGGCCCGCCGTTCGGCCAGCAGCCGGTCGCGCAGCCGCATCTGCGCGTCGTGCGCGTCGTCGACCCGCAGCCAGTCGTCCGGCTCCAGCCGCCGCAGCCCCATGGACAACCGCCAGGGCCCGTCGAGAAACGGAAGGGGATCATCGCTCATCAAGAAGCAGCCCTAGCCGCCCGTCCCGTGGCCGTCGAGCCCCACCGCTCCCCCATCTGCCGCCACTCCTGCCGACGCCATTGCCGCCGCCCGCGTCTTCCCGTACAGGAACCGGGGCTCGGGGTGTGGCGCAGCCTGGTAGCGCATCTGCTTTGGGAGCAGAGGGTCGTCAGTTCAAATCTGACCACCCCGACCAATGAAATCAAGTGGTTAGCTGAATTCAGGCCGCCGCAAGATTCGTGAATGTCCGCTTGGTGTCCGTTCCGACGAGGGCAGCTTGGCTCCGCAAGTGACCCCACGCCCGTCGTAAGGGTATGTTCGTCGCTAAGCCACAACCCTCCCTCCTATCGATTGAGGCGGTATCGGGGCTCGGACTGGACCCCTGCGCGGATGGCCTGTCCAGCTTGAGGTGGTGATGGGTCGCTTAAGCGTGCTGGATAGGCTCAGTACCTGTGGTCACTGCATTCATGCCCATGGAAGGTGGCGTGGAATTGCTGGCTCGGCCAGTGATCGTGCAGTGCCAGCCGCACTCACTTTCGTGCGCCTCGATCGGCCGCCTGCCATGCGGTTGCTCGCGATGCAGCCACCCCACCAAGTCGTACAGTTCCGTCCGGTGTGGTCGATTGGTGCTAGCCTGCCCGACCAATCCAGTCGCGAGGGGGGCGCCAGACATGGGCAGCAACTTCTTCTTGCGGCCGATACTCAGCCTACCAGCCGACCGCCCCTCGCTACGGCATTGAGCAGCGTCTCCATTGCGATGATGATGAGTTGGATAGGGCAGCGCCAGCTCAGCGACCCGGTAGACGGCAGTCAGGCGCTTCGAGGGCGAAGCCCGCACCCCCCTAGGGGAGGAGGCGAACGCGCACGTCCGATTATTTTCATTGGTGCCCCGACAAAATTATTTTGTGCCTGAAAAGTTCCCGCGCCAGCATCAACTCAAGCCGCTCGATAGAGGGGATATTCTGCCCGCCAGAGTACGACCAGGCGCTGGACGGCAAAAGCCCGTTCGGCGCCCGACCCCTCCAGAAACGACCCTGCGCCTCTTGGAGGAGGACCACACAGAGGTGGCGGCACGGCAGCGGCTACATGCTCGTTACCGAACGTGACAAACTTCGCACATGAGCTTGTCGTCCCGCGACAGGCTGCCGCATGCCGCCGGTATCAATCAGTTGAGAAGGGGTGGCGAATCCTGACCGTTTGCGCCCAACGTAAGCAACTTGCGAGCACTTTTTCCTCCTAAGCTCAGTAAAACTACCAGAAACCTCTACGTCACGTACGTAGTGGTCTCTGGTTATTTGTAGAATTTTTTAGACATTGAGATACCAAGGCCGCAAATTGCCCGTAGCGGCAATTTATGGTAGATCATTCTTAGCAATGATTTGCCAATTGCGGGAAATTGACAATGCAGTCAGCAATTGCAGTGCCTGTGGATGCACAGGCCGAAGGCGCCCTTGCGCCGAAGGCTTGGGTTCGATTGGAGCAGATGTCGTCGATGGCCGATCTGCTGAGCGAGGATGACACCGCTCGTATCCTCCGCCTTCAGAAGCAGACGCTGCGAAAGTGGGCCGTCTGGAGAAAGGGCCCGCCGCGCGTGAAGATCGGCAAGAGCGTCTTCTATCGACGTACCAGCCTGGAGACATGGATCGCCGCTCAAGAGCGCGATCCGGCGGCAGCACTCGCCCAGGGAAGGGGTGGGCGATGAATACTGATCGTGCCTGGTTCCACGCCCTGGCGGCGGTGGCTCGCGTCTATCATCCAGCGCCCTGGATTGAACTCTATTGGGCAGCGGTGCGCGACCCGCAAGCCCCGGCCTTCTGGCAGCGCGACTGCAGGAGATGCTATCCGCTCGACGATGCGCTGGCGTGGCTCGAGGTCCTGCCGCGGCCGCTGTCGGAGGCCGAAGTGGGAGGGCTGTTCATCGAGATAGACCCCAACGCGCAGGGCGAGCGTGAGGACGAGGGAGACGCGGACGAACTCGACCAAGAGGGGGGCGAGGACGGGCAGGATGATGGTGAGGAAGACGGGGCCGAAGACGAGGCGGACCCGGAAAACGGGCTTGACTACGGCTTGGACCGGTATCCTCCTGGCCGGCTCAAGCCTCTCAACCTGTTCGTTTATTCTGCACTGATGGCGGAGCTTGAAGGGTCGGCGCAAGAACGGGCGGGTAAGTTGGGACGGGTGACTGATGGAGCCGCTGCACATGTCAAATTCCTGCAGAGGCTCGGCATCCAAGCATCCTTTCACTACTGGTCGGATGAGCGCAAGGGGGAGAGCTATGTCGGGATATACGCCTTTGCGCCGATCGAAGATCCGCACACGGAGGAACCGAATGTTGATTGGGACGGATGTGGACAAAATATCCACTACCTCCTGGAAAATCCCCTTGAGCGTTATGCGAAGCGCGTTGCCTCTGCTCCTTTCACTACAACCCGGCTGTGGGAACTGTGCGGAGCGGATTTTCTGCCCGATCCTATGGGACGCTGGAAGTCCCTAGCGGTGCCCAAGGCGCAGCTCGATAGGCTGGCGGAAGACTTCTATCTGATCGGCGAAGATCCTGCCGCGATGCTCAATATGGCGCGCTACCGTGGCCGCCAAGAGGTGGAAAGGCGGAGCTGGCTGGTCGACGGATACGTGCCGTTCGGGGTGCTCACTCTATTGATCGGAGCGCCCGGTACCGGGAAAAGCACGGTGCTTCACGAACTGGCAGCCATAACTGCTGCAAATGATATCGAGGCAGCACAGCGGACTTGGCTGGGCAATCTCGTGACGCCGCGGCCTGAACAAGGGAGCGTGATGTACTGGTCGGGAGAGGATGCACTGGCGGATTTCAGTGGGCGTGAGGAGCGATTGACCAGAGGCCTGGGGCGCTCCGCCGACTATCTGACCTTCATGGGCGGCGACCGTGCCGCGCTGAAGCGCTGGATGGCTCGGTTCATGGTCGAGCGCAATACGCCGCCAGCGCCCCATCTGCTGATCATCGATTCGATGCGGCGCTACATCGACGGGAACGAGAACGACTCGTCGACGGTCAGCGAGCAACTACGCGACCTCATCCAGTTCGCCGAGAAGACCGGCTGCGCCGTGGTGGGCATCCACCACACGCAGAAGACGGGGCGGCCGCTCAGCAGCCTTCCGGACCTGAAGGACGGTGCTCGGGGATCGACGGCCTTTCTGGCCGAGCCTCGCATGGTCCTGGGCCTCTACAGGGCGAAAGGCCTGAACTGGTTCGGGCGTGTCAAGGCGAACATCCTGGACTGCCCGGATGAGACCAAGGGCCACCCGCTGGTGTTTGACGCCCTGAGTCTTCGTCACTTTCCGGCACCTGAAGACGCGATTTCTTCTGGGCGGAGGAAGGCGCGAGCTGCCGCAGACAACGGCTCGACCAGCGCAGTGGAGGACGACGCATCACGCGTGCTCGCAGCTGTTGGACGCCTCCTGTCTGAAGGCGGGCGGGTCACGCGGACCAACAAGCATGGTCTTTGGGAGCAGAAACCCCTGGAACTGAGGGGAATGAGCCGAAAGCGGGTTCGCGCGCTGGTCGACACCCTGAGCGACACTGGCCGGCTGCTCGTCCAGGACGACGGAGCGCTCGCGCTGCCTAGTCCCGAGGTGCCTCTCGCCGCTTAAGCCGCGGTCAGGCGGCATCCACCAAAATGCTGGTGTCATGGCCGTGCCAGGCCGGTGCCGTCCAACGGCACGCACCGATCGAATACTCCAAGAAATCATCACTGCTCTTTCGTGAACTATCGGGGCGGTGCCATCCATCCGCACCGGTGCCGCCCATCCAGCCAGAATTGGCCTCAAACCAAATTCCTCAATGATTTCAATGGGTGCCACGGTGCCGTCTGATTTGAGCTCGGGCGGCACCGGTTTTAGCCAGTGAAATCAATATGTTAGGCAAATCGACCAGACGGTGCCGAAAAGCCCTCCCTACGGGAGAGGAGGTATCCTCCCTCCACTCCGCGCGCCAGCTAACGCGCAGGTTGTGGTAGGAGTACCCCCTCCGTCTAGGGCACGACCATCTGTATGAGTCAGTAGAATAGGAGCGCGGTGTGATAAGTAAAGACGGAAACATATCCGAATAATATTGAAAATCGGTTTAGAATACAGTAAGTATATATCCAATCTTGATGATGCATGCTGGAATACTCCTCAATCCCACATAAGGAGACATGCGAATGGACTATGGAATGCTAGCCGAAGCCACCGCTTCTGGTCGAGCCGTCTTCACGATTTGGCCGACGGCTCCCGGAGACGATGTCGTCGATGCCTTGGTAAAGCACGAGCGGCGCTTCCCGCCCGGCTCTGGTCGAGTTCGCGTGTGTTCGGAGATGCCGCTGGCCCTTAGCAATAGGCGGCCTGAGAAGCGGTACGCGTACAAGCAAGCGGCTTGATCGACTTGGAGAGGCATCCGGATCGAGACCAGTCCTGGCGCCTCCCTGTCGAGTTGCGCCGGCGAAGGCGAGGCCACCAAGTCACGCCCTTGCATCCGACTAGGGCGGCTCCTCTTTGTCCCGATCATTGCTCGGTCTATCCGGCAGTCAGAGAGGGCGCATAGTGGGACGCATGGCTTCGGTGCCTCACCAGCCCACAAGGCTAGATGCGCTCCTACAGCCGCCAGATCGCCTATTTGCGCGGCTGCCTCGACCTCCTGACCTGGCCGAGAGGCAGGCAGCGCCGGCTGCCAACATCCAGTGGAGACCTTAAGATGGCTGAGCTTACCGAGAAGCAAGCAAGCTTCGTCGTCGCATATACCAGCACACCCGACGCTATCGGTAATGCGAGCGCTGCTGCCCGGATTGCTGGATACTCCGTAAATAGTGCGGGGGAAATTGGTCGGCAGCTACTTGAAAAGCCTCATATTATCGCTGCTGTACGGCAGGCGATTCGCGACCAGATATCACTGAGTCTCGCGGGAAAGGCAGTGCGGTACCTCGAAGCGCTCGTGGACGATGAGACCGCACCGAAGAAGGTGCGGCTGGATGCTGCTAAGACCATACTCGATCGGGCAGGGATAGCCGCCATGCCTGTGCAACTCACGGATGATCAGCCTAAATCGTTGAAGGAGATGAGCATCGATGAATTGCGAGCTCTGATCAATGAAGCCGAGCATGATGCTGCAGACCGTGCGGTGCCGGTGCTACAGTCGTAGCCAGTCTGAAGCAATATGACTTCTTAATCCGACGGCCATCCAGGTTAAACTATTTCGGAATTGTCAAGCCTTCCGCCTGGACTTTCTCTAAAATACTTATAAGTACGCGTGACTGACTTTCGGTAGGAATTTTGCTCGGCATCTGAGCGGCCACATTCATTATTCCTATCTCCTTCGGTGTTAGCAGCCGCTTCGCGTTCATTTGCTCGCGTAGAGCCCGCCAAGTGGTCGATGGAATGTCGATCACTTGGCGCTGAGCTTCAATTCCGTTGTCTATCTTCTGAACCTGCCGTGCTGTCTTTGCTTCGTGCCGGTTGCCCTCAACAGAGGCAAGGTTCAACCAGAACTCCTCGGACAACAGCTCGGCAATATTATCGACTTGTTCCACCAGTTGCGCCCAGCAACTGTCCTTCTTGCACCATTCGGAAATATTGGAGATGCCATGAGGAGGACGGATGATAACGTCGTTGACTTCTTTAGCAATGACGGAAAGTGCATGCAAAAGCACATCGTCGATGGCCTGCATCATCCAGATACGCTGGTAGTCCACCACGGCCTTCCGGCGCTTTGCAATCTCTCCCAGCACGGAGAGCGTGTAGCTCACTATGTTCGCACGATAGCCGCCATTGTACCATGGCTGCGCCGAGACCAGCTTCTCGGTACTACGGAACAGGATGCCGCGAGCAATCGCTTGCCGGAAATACAATTCGTTAAAGTGATCCGACGACTTGTCCCATTCCTTGCCTATTCGAGCAGCATAGCGGGCAAAATTTTTCTGGCTACCAAGATTAACCGACTTGGGGTGATCGTCGAAGACATTCTCGAATTTGGCAAGATCAGTCTTCGTAAACATCTGCTTCTGTGGGTACTCCACCTTAAATCGCTTCTGTTCGGCGGGTGTGAGCTTCGACTGCCCGTCCACGTACTGGCCCCGAGCCCGTTCGTAGAACCACTTCGTCTCGCGCTGCTCACCTTGCTGGGCTGGAGCCCAGATGCGCCGGGAGAACTCGGCCATACGGACATGGAAAGGGTGATTGGAAAAGAAGTCCGCCGCGTTCACCCGGTTCTGCGTATTGGCATACTCCGAGATACGAGGAACAACCATCTCGCTCTGTTCATTGTCGATGACCGACAGCTTCATTTGCACGAAAATAGGTGAGAGGTCGGCCTTGTCGCGGCGCTGGGTATGGAAGAGCGAAGCGGTTGTCTGCCCCCCGTTCACGATCTGAAGATCGCTCATACGGACGATCTGCAGCCCGCCATCAGTTGCAAGCGTCTCAACCTCTTGAGCCGTGGCCGTGATGCCGTTGTTATAGGCGAAGAACATATTAGGCTCGTTCAGTATGGTCGCCCGAATGCCCTTGTTCACCTGCGCCCGAGCCTGAAGGAAGGTGCGCACATTCTGCTCCAGCAAGCGCGCGCTGTATTTGTCGTAGAGCGTGGCGAGGATCGTCCCGGGCATGACAATCAGATAGGACTGGTACGAGCCCGATCCGAGATCAGCCGGCAGACAGTTGATGCCATGCCCGAACATCTCCAAGAAATCGATGTTGAGCGGTTCCTTGTGCCCGCGCGAACTGCGCTGACGCTGGAACCTTGCGATATCCCAGATATGATAGGTCGAACGGATGCCGCCGATCTCGCCCTCTGGAAAGGCCTGAACGCGGTCGCTGAGCACGCGCTCGGATGCCAGATAGAAGTTGACCTGGCGCAACATCGCCCGGCGGTCGGCGATCTGCCGGACCAGACCGTACTCGGGCGTAGTCACGTCAGGTTCCAGCGTACCCTGAAGGCTCGCTGTGAAGAAGCTGACCACACGCTTGAAGGCGGTATCCACATCTTTGCGCGTCAGCGTTTCCAGTACGCGGCGGCAATCAAAGTCCGCCACGAAGATGTCGAGCGCACCTTCGTCGTTGAACCAGTAGCCGTCCACCCGCATGCCCCGCAGCGCCCGGTAATGGCAATGCTCGAAACCCTCGATGAAGCCAGTCTCGATCAGTTCGTCAGAGACGGCCTCCATGAAGGCCTCAAGCTGATAGGTGCTGCTGGACTCCGCCTCGGCCAGCATTTCCTGGCGGAAATCGTGAAAGAACTCCTCAATCTTCTGTTCCATCAGATCCCCCTGAAGACGGCCGCGCCGTCGCATATATATGGTACGATCGCTTCCAGCCTGATGTCGTAGGCTGCTCTGGTGATGCCGGTCGGCAGCTGCGACCTGATCAGACGTGGGAAATCGTCCAGGACGCGATAATTGAGCACGTCGCTGACTACGAATCGCGCCTCGTCATACTCGGGAAGTGGCGCATAGCCATGAGCGACCAGCTTGCGGTCGAACAACTCAACTGCCTCAGCTCTCTCCAGCCTTGTCTGGACGGTCGCTACGATCTCATTGAGTGATCGTGCGCCTGTTGCATCGGGCAGATTGCTCAGTCGGTACATGCGCAGGAACAGAGCGTCTTTCAGAGACTCAAGCTGGTCTTCAGAAGAAATGCGAACCGTGCTGCGCTCGGTGCCTGACAGTGACTTAATCTCTACAGCCGTATCGCCGAAGATGAAGTCCTGATGAAACTTCTCGGGGCCAAGCCACGCCTCGACTGCCATCACAGATGAACACAGCTGATCCATCAGCTCCAGCAGGAAACTGAGTTCAGCGAACAGACCACGTACCTCTTCGGCTGAAAGGCGCTGCCCGCCGCGGCCGGAAAGGAAGGTCTTCCACCGGCGGATATGAACCAGCGCGATGGCCAGTGAACTTGCAGAATCGGTCGCATGTTCCAAGGCTGAGGCGAGCGTCCGGCAGAGGCCCTCAAAGAGGTCGCGGTCAACCTGTCTCTCAAGGGCGAGAACGAGTCGCTGCTGCCCCGGATCGCCGACACGAAGGTCAACTTTGACACCGTTCACAGTGACGGCGTTCTTCCGATACTGCGCCGCGTGGTCGCCCTGAAGCTCTACGATGAAGAGGCAAGCGCCACTTATATCCCTTCCCCAGAAGCAAGGCACAGCCGTGTCGCTCGCGACCTGACGAACGTTGAAGTTCGCTCCAGGAATTACAATGCGATCCCATGGTGAGGAGTCAGGCATCGTAATCCTCCTCCTCGTCGGGATCGTCCGTGTAACCCTGCATCTGCTGGAGCCAGACCTTGTTCACAACAACAGTGATAGTCGTGGCGTAGTCCCCGTAGGGAAAGCTGACACCAAAGGCGGGTATCGGCCCTGTCAAGGCCTCTCCCTTAGGTTCAATGCTGTGGACCATGAGGAGTGGCTTGTTGCGAACCATTCTGTAGTGCGTATCTGAAACTGCCCCTGTTCCGTCTTCTCCGCTGGCCAGTTTCTCAGCCTCCTTTTTCTGCGGTTCACTCAGCCCGAGTTTCTCATCCCCGCGGGAAGCCACCCTATCCTTGTTTAGGCGCCATGACGTTCCGCTCGGCTGGTCCTTGCCGACGACGCGCATCTGGTTTCGCAGTGTTAACGATTTGCCATCGCCGGAGCCTCCCTCAGGGGAGATAAGGAGAACATCAGCTAAAGGATGCTTCGCCGCGATCCTTTCCAGATAGTTCACCACATCTGATTTCTGGCCTGCGAAAGTTGAATGGCACTCAAACTTCGCTAGAAAATCCTCAATGATCCTGATTGACACGTCCCTGAAGATGAAGCCTTTCCCCGTATCCTCCTCCAGACGCCCGCCAAAACCGGCCTTCCAATACTGGGTTATCAGACTGATGTTCCTGGCATTGACCTCTGGGTCGGTTGAGAGGATGTAGCTCTCCCTTAAACGTCCGCTGAAGCTCTGTTCGACTGTGACTTCTTGAGCTGATCTCATCTTGTTCGAGGCGGTGATCAGAAGGCTATCGGGATGTGAGCGAACGTAGAGGCCGAAATCCTTCGGACTCAGACCGTCCCGTCTCATCCGCTTTACCTGTTGGACAAGTTCTTCGGCAGCCTCGGCGATGTGAGAATACCAGTTAATTGAGTCGCGCGAGAGGTGGACGCGGCAGAGATCGTCAAAGCCTGGCCGGTAGCCGAACCAGCGGCCCATCTGCATTAGCGTGTCGTACATCTTGGTGTTGCGGTACATGTAGCTGACGGTTAGACCCTCAATGGTCAGACCGCGCGACAGGCTAAGGCCGCCGACCGCAATCGCGGTTAGCCCTGTCCCCTCCTTTTCGTATTTCGTGTAGTCGAGAGCTTCGTCGCTCTTGCTGTTGATGACAAACAGGCGGAGGTGGACGAACACGTCGTTTAGCGCGAGTTTCAATTCAGACCAAGTGAAGCCGGCATTGGCATACTCAGTTTCGAAGGCCCGCTTCAGGCCCTGCATGTATGTGTTCGCCGAGGAAATAGATTCCGGCATCATGTAATTGGCGCGGACCGCTTCCCTGATCTTCTTCTCGCGCAGGCTGATGAAGTCGCGAACGGCCTTCTGTACCGGAACAAAGCGCGACACGTTGATCATCATAGAACAGTGCTTGTTTGTCTGCCCGCGCAGGTTGCGGATAGCGCGAGCGACGATGAACTTGTCGAGTGCATGGTAGAGGCTGGGTGGCAATTCTGGGATTGACCCGTCGCGCTTGTGTGCATAGGGGATGAAATCTTCACAGTCGTCGATCGACTTGACGATCGACTGGCTGGTTTCTTCATTGAGAAACACCTTTTCGGCACCGAAATATGTCGTCGGTGCGTCCAGGCAGTAGATGAAATCCCTGGGAAATAGTTCCTCCCGCACTTTCTCATCATAGCCGTCGGGATTGATGAAGATGTTGGCGAATGGGGTTGCCGTATAACCGACATAGCAGGATTTCGCGAAGAGCCCGAGAATGTTGCGGATCATGGCGTTCGTGCGAGTCGGGTCGATATCCTCCTTGTTGGTGTTAATCGATGCATTGTCTGCCTCGTCGTCAATCAGCAACATTGGCACATCGGAGATCCGACCGTCACCTTCAGTGTTAAGCGCCTTAAGCCATTTATGAAGCGCGGTCAGGGTCGTGACGTTCTTCTTGATGACCAGAATGATCGGCTTGCTGAAATCATTGATCGTCCAACCGCTCTTAGCTGCGGTGTTCTTGTTGAAGTCCTCGTTGATATTGGTGAGGGTTGCCGGATTCGGATAGCCGGCGGCAAGACCAACGCCGATTTTCCTGCGGTCATCAGGATCGCTTGACCGGCCGATGAAGGCCTCGTCGATGCGCTCCTGTGTCTGCTTGCGCAGGTTGTTATGGATACCGGCAATCACGATAATGAACTTGTAGCCGGCGTCGGCCACCTTCGCGATCAGGCCCGTGTAGTTGGCCGTCTTGCCGGACTGCACGTGGCCGATGACAAGGCCGCGGCGGCTCCAAGTCGTGCCCTCGCTCAAGGGGTCCTGCAGATGTCCAAGGATGCGGGTGGTCACGTCGCTCAGTGACTGCACCATCCGGGGCGGCCAGCCCTCCTTAAGCAGGAAGTTCTCGTAGGCGTCCGCATAGGTCCACGTGACATCCTCCCGCTTGTGGACCCATTGATCGTCATGCTTCGCGGTGACATCAACCAGCGAGACGCCGGCGCCCATGCGCGTGTCGACCGAAATCATCGCTTCGGTGGTGATGTTTCGAAGATCGCCGGTGTAGCCGAAGATCGCGGCGATTTGCTTGGCTTTTTCCTCAACCTGCTCGCGTGTGGGTGTCTCCGCCAGATTGGCAAGGCCTGAAATGAGCGCGTTGGCAATATTCCGTTCTTCGGTAATGGTGATCGCGCTCATGCAAAGGCCTCACTGACGAATTTTTCTGCTATCTTAATCTGGTCTTCGACGAGGTGCGTTGAGCGCACGATCTGAAGAAACGTCTTAGGGTCACACGGCCCGTCTCCATATAGTGCATACTTGAGGCGTCTCAGGCGGTCGAGCGCCTGATCTTCATCCGCTACAGCTGAGTTCACTTGGCGCGGGTGTGTCGAGTAGTCCGAGTATATCATCTCGATCGGCAGGGACGCCGCGATCGAGTCAAGAAGCACACGAAGGGAGGAGGCGTCTTCGGATGACAGTCTGGTGCTCAGTGATGTGATGAGCGGATGCTGCGAGTTGATTGCAAAACGGATTCCGCCGTGATCCGCGTAACGCTCCCAGAGCGGAGCCTGGCTCTCTTGAAACAGCTTCTGCCCTCTCCCCCGGTGCACTGTCACACTGCGGGCAGTGATCTTGGCGATGATCTGGCGTAGCCGCTCCCGCACAGCATGCGGTGGGCGTGCGCGGGACTTCTTGATGTCAATGGTCCAGGCTTCGTCCAGGCTGTTGGGAAAATCGATCTGCACCCGGGCGAGTTTCGTTGCTTCGCCTTTTGGTATAAGCCGGAACCAGTCGCCCCAAGCCATCAGTCGGCCGTTCCGATAGACGTAAGCCCCTTGGTTGGAGATGAAGTCGCTGCGGTCCTGGTAGTAGTCGTACTCGGAGGCGGAGAGCCGGCTGTGGTGTGGCAGGATGTAGGGCTGCATTGAAATGGCCGCGTCATCCACCCAGACGATGTCCTCGGGGAGCATCTGCGTCGCCATATTCTTCCGGCAGAAGGGATCGAACGGCGTTATCGGATGGCCATTGATACGAATTGTCAGTTTCTTTCGGCCTTTTATCTCACCGGCTAAAAAGCGGTGGAACACCAACGACAGATGCCTTTCCACAACCGTGAGCTTTTCGTTGACGATTTCATCTCGCTTCTGCCCGACCTCGTCCTCGAAGAGCCGGTCGAGTTCGCGCCAGATGACCAGCGTGCCGTTGTCGCTCAGCGTTTCAGAGAAAGGCTGTTCCTTGATCTCCTCAGGGTCGAGAATGGCGATGAACCAATCATCATCCTCCTCGACCTGAGCCAAGTTCCATTCCGCACCAGCACATTTGCCGTTCGTGGCGCTCACTACAGTCAGCCGGCGGCATTGTGAGAACGATGCGGTCTTGAGTCCCAATCCGAAGCGGCCGAGGTCGTTCGGCCCACGCTTCTTGCGCGGGCCGGTTGCGCCATGGCGCATGGCTGCGATCACTTCGGCTTCCGCCATGCCCCGCCCGTTGTCGGCGATGACGAGAACCGGCGAACTGCGGCTCATGTCGCAGAAAACTTGAATGTCGGTAGCGTGGGCCGAGATGCTGTTGTCGATCAGGTCTGCAATCGCTGTTTCCAGCGAATAGCCCAGATCGCGAAGAGAAGCGGTCAGACTGGCGGCGCTCGGCGGAAGATGATGGGATCTCGCCATCAGCCATCCTTCCGCAGTTCGCGCGAAAGGCGGCGAACAACGCCCTCAGCATCCGCCTTCAGCTCGCATTCCCAGACCGTCAGGACCGTCCAGCCGGTAGCCTCCAGCTCGGTCCGATTGTGTGCATCGCGACTGACATTACTGTCGAACTTCTTCTGCCAGAACTCCCGACGCGTTGAAGGCATGGTGGTGTTCCTGCAACCGGAGTGCCTATGCCAGAAACAGCCATGGACGAAGATCGCGGTCCGATATTTCGGCAGAACGAGATCAGGTCGACCCGGCAGCTCCTTCGCATGAAGCCGAAAACGAAACCCCGCCCTGTGCAGAAGCGAGCGCAATCGCAGCTCCGGGCCGGTGTTCCTGCCCTTGATGCGCGACATGTTCCAGCTCCGTCGCTCGCTGGTGAGCGTGTCAGCCATCACCGCCCCCCCCTGGCGAGGTCGAGTGGATCAGCAGCGTCTGGAGCGAAAACCCGTCAAGTTGGAGCGAAACGACATTCCGACATCTACGACGAGCGGGGCCGTCCGAAGCGCGCCATGAA
This sequence comes from Geminicoccus roseus DSM 18922, assembly GCF_000427665.1. Classification (NCBI taxonomy): domain Bacteria; kingdom Pseudomonadati; phylum Pseudomonadota; class Alphaproteobacteria; order Geminicoccales; family Geminicoccaceae; genus Geminicoccus; species Geminicoccus roseus. The sequence continues at coordinate 5,398,990 of NZ_KE386572.1, read as the reverse complement.
CCATCCCCAATGCAAAGACTATTTAAAAATAAGCCCGGCATAAAACATTCATTATTATATGTATTTGGGTACAGATCTATTGATTTAAATTCATTGCTCCTACGTTTCAAATATCTTCTACGGTTGGCGCGTACCAACATCGCCTGTCCCCGATTTCAAGCTTTTATTTCTAAACTCACTACGTCCGTAAGAACTGCCTTACGCCAAGCGATCATGTTGGTGTTTAGTGGGTAGTTACTGCCGCTTCACGACCTCTCAACAACTCGTGCCCCCAGTTTGGGTCGATGCTTTTTGGGGCGGCACACACTTGGCGCGAGAACTGTCAATCCAGACGCCGAAGCGGCCACGGTCTTTGTGTGGGGGGAGGCACCATTCACATAACATTAAATGTTATAAACATCCGTTAACGTAATGGCTAGAACGGCCCTTTGACAAGCTGCCACCGCCTCTCTGGAATGGAGGCGCAAGCTGCAGTCTGGTGGCGGCACATCGGTCGTTAGGTGCGTGACAATTGGCTTCTAAGCCGATGAGCCATCACAGCAATCGCCGGCCTTAACGGTGTTTGGACGCTGACTGTACCAAACGAGCAACAGCACTAATGCTGTGCGTCCGACGGGGTGTTGAGGGATGCTCGGCCGCTTCGTGACGGCGTCTGGGTTGGGTTCCGAAATCAATTTGTTGAGATAGAGTGCGGGCAATGGTTGTAGCGAGCGCCTTTGCCATGAGGGGCGGCACAGCATTGCCGATCTGGCGGAAGGCTGGATTCATTGTTCCACAGAAGACGAAGCCATCTGGAAAGGATTGCAGCCGGGCCGCCTCCCGCACCGAGATCGTGCGGGCTTGCTCGCTGTCGTAGTGAATATGGCTGTAACTGTCCTTTCCGAGATGGGCCATCAGCGTGCGCGCCGGTTGGTCGCAGCACATCTTCCGCCATTTATTCGGGAACTTGCCGGCGTCGTATGGCGGTACAATCGCATCACGCAGCCGCACGTACTCCTCCGACCCCTTCCGCACTATCCGGCCCTGCCGGCGCAGTTCGGCCACTTTCTCCGCAAGCATGTTCATCGCCTGCCGCCAAGCCTGCGGATACTGGTCGCCCGGGTTGAGCCGAGCAAACAGTTCATAGTCGCGTGGCAGATAGCGAATGACATGATCCCGCAGCCCGTCTTCTGGCGCCTCGAAGCTGGTCCAGGAGCGCGTCAGCTGCGCATAGGCAGAAGGAATGCGCCGCGGATCGTAGGGAACCGGTAGATCGAATCGCCGAGCACCTCGGCGAAGCCTACCGGCTCGCAGCTCATCCCGGGCAAAAATCGGCGGCAAGTCGCCGATCGCCTGTTCAGCCGTCACGGCTGGGGCGAGCCTCGGATCAGCAACCGGAGGCTCATGATAATTATGTGCTTTCAGGAGTGGCGAAGCGTTGAGCATCTTCAGCGCAACTGCCCGTGATCCTTGATATCCTTGCGGCAGCACCAGCCAGTGGGTCGGGGCCGGGAAGATGATACGGTCGGCAACCTCACGCCGGTAAGCGATGAGGAACATGCGCTCGCGCATCTGCGGCACGCCATAGAAGGCAGCATTTAGCAACGTGTAGCTGCTGATGTATCCCTTCTCTTCCAGTACCTCACAGATTTCCTCTGCAATGTTCTGGCCGCCATGGTTGAGGACGTCCGGGACGTTCTCGACCAGTACAGCCAGCGGCTGGAAGGCATCCACATAACGCAGATACTCCAGATAAAGCTGCGCGCGAGAATCATGAACGAAGGCTAAGGGATGGGCGTCGATCTCGCGGAGCTTTGGCCGACCGACGCGCGCGAATGCCTGGCAAGGCGGGCCACCCACGATGACATCAACGGCCGTGGCGACCGGACCGAGCTCCAACTCTGCAGCCAGATCCTCCGGGTGGGTCGTGATAATGTCTCGCGCCTTGCTGTGCTTCGGGTCGCCGCCATGGAAGTTGAGACCATGCGAGCGCGCTGCATCCGTATCGAACTCGACGGCGGCACATGGAGCAAATCCAGCAGCCTGAAAACCCAGCGAGAGGCCGCCGCAGCCTGCGAACAGATCCAGCACCCTCGGCTTACCGCCCGCCCGCAGGCGGGCAAGCTTCTCCTTGATTGTGATCGGGTTCATATGCGGGCTGCCTTCTTCACCTTGGGCAGCCGCAGGGGCAACTCGCTCTGCTCACCGCCATGTTCTTCCAGAAAACGTAAAATGGCAGCGCGGATCACCCACGCGGCCGAGACATTGCTGGCATCAGCTAGGGCCTGGATCTGGGCATGGGCGTCCGCGGGCAGGATAACTGAGGTGCGCACTGTTTTCTTGCCTACAGAGGGCATGACATGATCCGTATGAAGCCTGCATCGACCTTACGCCACTATGGTGCAATTTGCACCACTAATGCCGCTGCACCCTGCGTGCTGGCGATCAGGGTACAGCCATATTTGACCGGGAGTGTCTGGTGGGCGTCAGTGCCGGCTCACAAGCCGGAAGCATTTCGAGTCTTCATGCTCTCCGGGCGGAGCCGGCCGATGCTAGATCGATGCAGCTCCTGAGCCAATCGAGAGCCACACCGAGGCGGAGCACGTCCATGAAGAGGGGCGGCCCTCCGTTTATAGCGATGCCTTACCATTCCGCGAGCCAGCCCAAGAATTGCTCGATGCGCTTGCGGTTGGTATAGATCCAAGCAGGACAGGCGACTGGCGCCTCGTGCCGCTGCAGAGGAATCGCCGGTCAGCTGCTCAGGTTCCAGATCTGCTTGCGGAAGGTGTGGCGGGTGTAGCTCTCCGTGCAGCACATCCCGCGGACGATCCAGCAGGCCGACCGCTTGAGACAGTTTATACGCTCGCCTGAGTGCCAGGTTGATGGCGATGGCACGGCTAACGCTGTCGGCGACCACACAGGCTTTGGTGCCTTAGCCACCGCGAGATCGGCTAAATGCCTCACCCGCAGGGCATCGGACTCTACCGCCCCCTTTTCTGGCGGGTCATGTCCAATTGCACGCGCTGCTCCTGTGCCATCGTCAGCAGCCGCAGCCAGATGCCAAGCTCGCCCTGACGGATGAAGATCTGGGCCGCCATCTACCATGCCTCGAACCGACACGGCAGGCTGCGCCAGTTCGTCCTGTTCTGGTAACGCCAGATGATCGCTTTGTTGGCCCGGCGCCGGACTCGGTGCCGAGTCCTGTGCGGCGGCCGGCACTTCTCGATCTGGGGGTGACCCTGAGATGAGCTAGTGCGATGGGATTGAACTTTAACAGGAACGAGGGCTGCCCGTTCAGCCGGCGGCACGACGTAAGGGAACGATCTTCCGCAGACCGCTTAAGAGCATCACTTCAACATGAGTTCCCCAGCGCGCCAGCGCCGCGCGCTTCTCGGAAGCATAGGTCGCACGATTGTAGACCCCTGCGACGCCGCTCTTATGACCCGAGATATGGTTCACGACGGCTTCGATCACGTGCGGGACGATGCCGAGTTCGGCCATGCCGGTGACGAGCGTACGGCGCAGGTCGTGCAGAACCCAGGGAGTCAGCCGGTCTTCATTGGTCGACGTGTCACGCCCGGCAGCCTTGGCGCGTGACAGTGCGATGCGGCGGTCCAGGCGTTCCTTGCAGCGCGACCAGCCGGAGAACGGGCCGCTACCTGTGCCGAAGACGAGATCGCGCTTGGGGCGGTGCTCGACGCGCTCCAGGATCTTGATCGCCGCATCGCAGAGCGGCACGTCGTGCGAGCGGCCGTTCTTCGTCCGTGCAGCAGGCAAGGACCAGAGGCCAGCGTCCAGATCGAGCTCGGACCAGCGCATGCCGCCGATCTCCTCGCGGCGCTGGCCGGTCAGGAGCAGGAGCTGGACGATGCGGCCATGATCGTCGTCACCGCAAGCCTGCCAGATCGTACGGAGCTCGTCCGGAGAAAGGATGCGGTCCCGGCTCTTCTCTTCACCGGGTTTGGCCGTACCCTGGATCGGGTTCGCCTGGACGAGGCCCTGGGCGATGGCCCAGGCGAACATGGCAGAGAGCGTTGCTCGCGCGCGGTTGGCAGCGATCGGGCCGTTTTCCTTGGCAATGTCCATGAACAGTGCAGCCACGTCCGCACGGCCCACCCGCTCGGCCGCGAGCCGATGCAAAGGCTTGGCAGTGATGTTCAGATAGCGCTTGCGCTCGACTAGGGTTCGGGGTGACAGGCCGCGGTTCTTCGGTGCGTCGAGATAGCGCGCGATCAGCTCCGCCACTGTCAGCGCGTCCCTGGCGGCCTTCCTGGCATCAAGGGGATCGGCACCCTTGATGACCTCACCCTTCCGCTCGCTGGCCATCTGGCGGGCAACGGAGAGCGACAGCGCGGGATACTCGCCCAGGGTCATGCGCCTCTCTCGGCCGTCCACCACGTAGCGCAGCACGAAGGAGCGATGGCCGGACGCAGTGATGCGCAGGCCAAGCCCGCGCTCGACCGTGTCCCACTCAATGCGATTGCCACTGGCAGGCGCTTCAATCGCCTTGATGAAAGCTGGGGTGAGCTTCGTAGGCATGTACCGTCCCTGTCGCGTTAGGCTGATGCGCTGGCCAGCTTGCTGAACCACCCCGCTGCCAGATGCTGATTGGACGGCGGAGTGAACACAGCGCCAAGCTGTAGGAGCGCTGCGTTGATGTCCCGCCCTCAGGCAGCGGCGGACACGTCGTCTGCTTCTGCCCTGGACGGGCGAAATGCTTCTGCAATCACAGCCGTAAGCATGTCTGGTGTGGCTGATCCGATGGCCACGCCTTGACCCTCTGTCGCTAGCCGTGTCCGTCTCGTGTCCGGAATCAGCGGACACGGACGTGCCGTGTCCGTGAAGCGGCATCAATCAAGAAGCAGAGAGTACAAGAGAGTGCTACGCAAATTCAATGGGTAAGATATCGACAGGAAGCGGACACGAACTGTCGGGCATGATCAGCTTCTGCTTTGGGAGCAGAGGGTCGTCAGTTCAAATCTGACCACCCCGACCAAGGGAAGCGGGCGGTTTCATGGGGCCGGCGCGGTCAGTGCCGGGATGGCTTGGCCGTGCGCATCGTGCAGCGTGGCGAGGTCCAGCAGGGTGAAGCGGCCCTGCGGGAGCCAGCCGGCCGTGTCGATGTGGTAGACGTTGCCGAGGGCGACCGGGTGCGCCAGCGGGGTGTGGCCTACCACGACCGCGCGCACGCCGGCGACGTCTTCCAGATCGTCGCGCTCGAGCCGGGCCCGGGACCACATGCACTCGTCCTCCGCCTGGGCCAGGACGCGCCGGCTGGGCGGGTCCTGCAGGACCTTGCGCAGGCTTTGCCAATCGGGGAACGGGCAGTCGGCGTGGACGATGCCGACCACGCCGTTGTCGGTCTCGACCTCCATGGCAATCGGCAGCCTTGCCAGGGCGGCGCCGATCTCCTGCTGCCTGGGGGCGGGAAGGGCCAGGAACCAGCCGCCGCCATTGCGCCGGTAGTTGTCCCGGTCGACCGGGTTGCCCCGGGCGATCCGGACCGCGTAGTCGTCATGGTTGCCGCACACCGCATGGAACCATGGCCGGTCCAGCCAGTGGAGGACCTGCTCGCTCTGCGGCCCGCGGTCGACCAGGTCGCCCACCGAGAACAGCCGGTCCCGGGCGGGATCGAACCCGGCCGCGTCCAGCGCCGCCTGGAGGCGGTCGAAATGGCCGTGTATGTCGCCCACCGCGAGATCCCGGCCGATCTCGTTGCTAGGATGTCGTTGAATGCGCTCCATGCCTGTTCCCGAACCGGCTGATCCGCTCCCTGAGATGATATGGCCGACACCGCGGCGAAAGCACGACCCAGGTGTCTCCCCAGCCGGCCGGACCTGGGTTTCCTGGAGGTCCATGCGGAGAACTTCATGGGTGCGGGCGGGCCCGGCCACCGGCTGCTGGCCCAGATCCGCGCGATCTACCCGCTCTCGCTGCACGGGTAGGGCTTTCGATCAGGACACTTGGTTCCTTGAACCAAGACCGTCTCAGGCGTCTGCGCGACCTTTGCGGCCGCTACGAATCCAGTTCCTTCTCGGAGCACCTGGCCTGGTCGACCCTTGACGGGCTCTATCTGAACGACCTCCTGCCGGTTGCCTATGACTGCCGACCCCTGTGCACGGTCTGCCGGCATGTCGACCAGGTGCAGGCCGTCCTGAACCGGCGGATGCTGCTGGAGAACCCCTCCACCTATGTCGCCTGGTCGACGAGCACGATGACCGAGTTCCAGTTCCTGAAGGAGATCGTGCGGCGGACCGGCTGCGGCCTGCTGCTGGACGTGAATAATGTCCATGTCTCGGCGACCAATCACGGCTGGGACCCGGCCGCCTATCTCGACGCGTTTCCGGTGGAGGCGGTGGGCGAGGTCCATCTGGCCGGCGCGGCCGCCGAAACCGCTTCGCTGGGAGCGGCGCTCCTGGTCGACAGCCACGACCGGCCGGTCGCCGGCGAGGTCTGGGCGCTGTGCCGCCGGCTCGTCGGCCGGACCGGTACCCCGCCTGCCCTGATCGAATGGGACGCGGACATTCCCGAACTTCCGGTGCTGCTCCGCGCGGCGGCAGAGGCCGACCATGTCCTGGCCGGTGCACCGGCGCACGTTGGATAATGGCCGGCCTCGTCCATGGCGGCTTCCTCCGGGCGCTCCTGGAACCGGAGGGCCGGCCCCCGCCGGGCTTGCGCAGCTGGAACGGCAGCGATCCTGGCCAGCGCTTCGCGATCTACCGCATCAACGTCGTCGCTTCCCCGGTGAATGCGCTGGCCTGCCGGTTCCCGGTGGGCCAGGCCCTCCTGTGCCGCGACTTCTTCCGGGCGATGGCGCGGCTCTACGTGCTGGCCGAACCGCCGACTTCGCGGCTGCTGCACGAGTATGGCGAAACCCGGTCCGGCTTCGTCGAAGGATTCGGACCGGCGCCGCCGGTTCCCGGCCGGCCGGCGCACGATCGAGCTGAATGCCGGCGGATCGGTGCTGGTGATCCGCCCGGACCTGCGGGTCGCGAACTGCAACTGGTTCCAGCGGGGATGGCGGTACTCGCGGAGGCCCTGGCCGGTGGCGCCGCGCTCGGCGCGGCGCTTGCGGACCCTCCAGGCAATGCCGGACTTCGACCCGGCCGCCGGGTTCGTCGCCCTGATGACCTTGCGGATCGTGTCCCGGATCGACGTCGACGGAGACCTGCCATGAGTGCCAGCCTGTCCAAGAACGACGGGGTGTCGCCGGCAGGGGCACGGTGGAACGCCTGGTGCGGAGCAGCATCCGGCTGTTTGCCGGGATCCCGCACGGCCTGATCGCCCTTCTCGGGCGCTTCTCGATCGCCGCGGTGGTCTGGAAGCCCGGCCAAACCAAGTGAACTGCACCCCGTTTGAACCGGACAGGGTCGTCAGCCGATAAGGCATAGGCATACGCCTATGGATAAGACGATGGCTTCTGATCCGAACGGCCCTCCGCCGCGCGTCGAGGTGATCTCTTCGGTGCAGCGCCGGCGCCGGTTCTCGACCGCCGAGAAGGTAAGGCTGGTCGAGGAAAGCATGCAGCCCGGCATGAGTGTCTCCCTGGTCGCCCGCCAAGCCGGCATTGCGCCCAGCATGCTGTTCAACTGGCGGCGGCGCATGCTGGAGGGTGGCTTCGAAGCCGTTCAGGCCGATGAGCCGGTGGTCGGCCAGACCCAGGTGCGTGACCTGGAGAAGCGGGTCCGTGAACTGGAGCGCCTGCTGGGACGGAAGACTCTCGAGGTGGAGATCCTCAAGGAAGCCTTGGATGCGGTACGGGCAAAAAAACCGATGTCGCTGCTGCCGTCGTGGAGCAGTCGCAGGGACGGTTCGCGATGACGGCCATCGCCACCACCCTCGGTGTAGCCCGCTCCAACCTGGCCGAGCGCCGGGCGGGCTCGTCCAGGCCCCGCGGGCGCTACCACAAGGCCGAGGACAGCTGCCTCCTGCCCTTGATCCGCCAATTGGTCGACGAGCGGCCATCGTACGGCTATCGCCGCATCACCGCGCTCTTGAACCGCCGCCTGCACGGTCAGGATCTGCCAAGGGTGAATACCAAGCGGGTGCTGCGTATCCTGCAGAACCACAGCCTCACCCTGCAGCGTCACACCGGCCAGCAGCTCGGTCGGACCCACGACGGGATGGTCATCGCCGTGACCTCCAACATCCGCTGGTGCTCCGACCACTTTGAACTCACCTGCCGCAATGGCGAGATCGTCCGCATCCTGTTCGCGATCGACGCCTGCGATCGGGAGATCATCGCCTGGTCGGCCACGACAGCCGGCATCTCGGGAGAGATGGTTCAGGATCTCATGGTCGCCTGCGTGGAAAAGCGCTTTGGCAGTCCGAAGGCATCGCATCCGGTGGAATGGCTGTCGGACAACGGCAGCGCCTACATCGCCAGGGAGACCCGTAACACGGCCACTGCCCTCGGCCTGCGCTTGTGCTTCACGCCCGTCCGCTCCCTACAAAGCAACGGCATCGCCGAGGCCTTCGTGAAGACCTTCCGCCGCGACTATCTGCGGCTCTCGATCCTGCCAGACCCCAACACCATCCTCCGTCTGCTGCCGGCTTGGATGGACGACTACAACACCATCCACCCACACTCGGCGTTGCGCTTCCAATCACCTGCTGAGTTCCGCAAACTCAGTGCCTGATCCAACCCAGAACCTGTCCGGTCAAACAGGGTGCACTCCACCAAGATCGAGAGCTTCCGGCTCGATATCGTCGACGGGACCTTCGTGTTCGGCATGCCGCGGCTGGGTGACTTCACCATCGACCTGTTCCGCGACGAGTACGGCCTGCCGCTCATCCCGCCTGAAATTGCGGCACCGGTGACCGCCCTGGCCGAGCATGTGCTGCCGGTGCTGCTCCTGCTGGGTCTCGCCACCCGGTTCTCGGCTCTGGCGCTCCTGGGCATGACCCTGGTGATCCAGCTGTTCGTCGATCCCAGCGCCTATCCGCTTCACGGCGTCTGGGCGACCGTGCTGGTCTACCTGATCGCGCGCGGGCCAGGCTGGCTCTCGCTCGACCACCTGATCGCCGCCCGGTTCGACCATCCCCAAGGGACCCGGCCGGCCTGATCTGCCATACTGGCATCACCTTATCCGCCGCCGGGCTGCTGGGCCCGATCATCCAAGAGGCCGAGGGTGCCGATGCCTGCGACCAACCTGCGAATCCATGCGAGGCGGCAGGCCGGGCGGCTGGGCGCGATGGTGAAGGAGGTGATCGACCGCTTCATCGGCCCGCGACCACCCCAGGCGCCGCCCGACCGCATCCTCCAGGCGATCCGCGCCCAGGACGCGCGCAGCGAGGTGCTGGTCTGCTATGTCCAGTTCGCCGCGATCGCCGTGTTCGCCTTCCTCTACACCCTGACGCCCAAGGCCTTCCCGGAAATGGTGCCGTTCGAGCCGGTGCCCTGGGCGCTGCTGCTCTACGCGATCTTCACCGGCATCCGCCTGCGGCTGGCCCTGCAGGACCGGCTTTCCCGGGGGTTCCTCTACCTGTCGGTGGTGATCGACCTGCTGGTCCTGATGTCGACCATCTGGAGCTTCCACCTGCAGTACCAGGTCTCGCCGGCGACCTATCTGAAGGCGCCGACCCTCATGTATGTCTTCATCCTGATCGCCCTGCGGGCGCTCCGGCTGGAGGCGGAGCTGGTGCTGTTCACCGGCGTGGCGGGAGCATTCGCCTGGCTCGTCCTGCTGGCCTATGCCTACTGGATGGGGGCCGGGCAGATCACCCACAACTTCGTCGAGTACGCCAACACCGACGCTTTGCTGCTGGGGGCGGAGTTCGACAAGATCGTGTCGATCCTGGTGGTCGCCGGGATCCTCGCGATCGGGCTGGCCCGGGCGCGCCGCCTGCTGATCGCCGCGGTGGTCGAGGAGCAGGAAGCCAGCGAGCTGTCGCGCTATTTTGCGCCGGAGATCGCGCGGCGGATCCGGGCGCATGGGCGGACCGGCATGGGCGGCGGCGGCATGGTGCGGGACGCGGTCGTGCTGATGATCGACCTGCGCGGCTTCACCGCGACCACGGCCAGGCTCAGCCCGAACGACACGATTTCGCTGATCGCCGACTATCACGACGCGATCGTTCCGGTCATCCAGCGCCATGGCGGCAGCATCGACAAGTATTTGGGCGACGGGATCCTGGCGAGCTTCGGCGCGGTGGTGCCGGCCGAATCCTTTGCCGCCGACGCAATGCGGGCGGCCGAAGAGATCTGCGCCACCGGCCAGGATTGGTGCGCGCGCCGCAACGAGGCGGGCCAGGATTCGCTCGACATCATGCTCGCGGCAGCCTGCGGGCCGGTGCTGTCCGGGCCGCTCGGCCATCGTTCGCGCCTGGAATACACGGTGATGGGCGAGCCGGTGAATCTTGCCTCCAAGCTCGAGAAGCACACCCGGCAGGAACAGGTCCACGGCCTGACGACGCTCGCCACTTACGAGCAGGCGCTGCAGCAGGGCTACCGGCCGGCCCGGGCAGGCCATGTCCTGCGCGGACGCCACGTGGCCGGAATCGACGACCCCCAGGATCTCTACGTCCTGGGTTGAGAGGTCAGTTCGCGCTGAACCAGATGTCGCCGTAGAAGCTTCGTGCCTCGCCGCCATGGTCGTCCGCGTCGGTCATCAGCGCGACCGTGTCGATCCTGTCGATGTCCTCGCCGAAGACCCGGCGCAGGTCGGCGCGTAGGTCGCGCTTGTGGACGACCCACTCGCCGAGTTCCTCGGTTCCGGAATCGACTGCCATCAGGCGCACCTGATCCGTGTAGGGACTCGTCCAGACGCTGGCGGCCGCATGGCTGCTGGCCCAGACATAGTTCAGCGAGATCGAGGTCAGGTCGAGAAAACCGCGCTTGACCACCACGTAGATCCTCGCCGGAAAGTCGTCGCCATTCTTCTGAAGCTCGTCCAGGCCAGGGAAGATCCGCGTCACCTTCCACGACCAGTTCAAAAAGGGCGTCTCCTCCAGGTCGATCTCGACCTCGGTGAAGCGTCCCGATGCGCCGCCGCTGGCACTGGCTTCCAGCACCTCGATATTCCGCTCCGGATCCTGGACAAGGCGATAGCGGGTCTCGCCGGAGAAGCTGCGCGTGCTCCAGTCATCCAGGCTTCCTTCGGAGAAGCGTCCCACCGGGACGACCTGCCTGGCATCGGCGGAAATCGGGCTGGCGAGGCAGGGCAGCAGCAGTGCTGCCAGGATCCGGGTCATGAGGGACTCCCCGAAAGCAGCCGCCAGCCCCACCACCAGCGTAGGATGGTGGTCATGAAGGCGGCCGCGGCGAACAAACCGGCGATGAAGGGAAAGGCGGCCGGCCACAGGCACATGGCGGCGAAGGCGAGAATTGTCTCGGTCCCCTCGGTGAGCCCGCCCAGGTAGTAGATGCCCTTGGCTGGGAAGGCGGCTGAGCTGATGCCGCGCTTGGCGGCAAGCGCCGAGAAGGCCAGGAAGCTGCTGCCGGTCCCGACGAACGACACCAGGAGCACGACGGCAGCCAGCGCGTTGGCAGCGGGATCGGCCAGGGCGAACGCTGCCGGGATGGTGGCGTAGAAGAAGAAGTCGAACGCGATGTCCAGGAAGGCGCCGCGATCGGTGGGCCCGGCCTGCCGGGCCACCGCGCCGTCCAGCCCATCCAGCAGGCGATTGGCCATGATCAGGACCAGCGCCGGCCCGAACGCCTCCAGGACGATCAGCAGGGCAGCGGCCAGACCTGCAAGGAAACCCGCCAGCGATAGGACATCGGCGCCGACGCCGCGGGCAGCCAGCCATCCAGCCGGCCGGCGCAGGAAGCGGCTTTGCACGTCGACGATGTGTCGGTCGAGCATGGCCGGTTCAGCCTCGGCTGCCGTGGGTCATCCGCGCTGCCACCGCATCCAGCGCTCGGACAGGGACATCGCCCAGTCGGGAACATGGTCGCGCTGCCAGGCGCCGGCCACCGCTTTGTTGGCCTCCATCCAGCCCGGGTAGGGATGAATAGTCTTCAGGATCGCTTTCAGGCCCAGCCCATGCCGCATTGCGAGGGTGAACTCGGCCAAGAGGTCGCCGGCACGGGCGCCGACCACCGTCGCGCCCAGGATCCGGTCCTTGCCCGGCACGGTCAGCACCTTGATGAAGCCGTCATCGGCCCCATCGGTGATGGCGCGGTCGAGATCCGCCAGGTCGAACCGGGTGACCTCAACCGGGATGTTCCTGGCCCTGGCCTCGGCCTCGGTGATCCCGACCCGGGCCATCTCGGGGTCGGTATAGATCACGATCGGGAACACGCTGACGTCCACGTTGAAGCTCCAGATGCGGCCGAACAGGGAGTTCACCGCCGCGTGCCATGCATGGTGGCTGGCGGCATGGGTGAACTGGAGCTGCCCGATCACGTCACCGGCGGCGTGGATGCTGGGCAGGCGGGTTTGCAGGCGCTCGTCGACGACCAGCTTGCCATCGTCCAGCAGGCCGAGTTCCTCCAGGCCGAAGCCGGTGACGCGGGGGCGGCGGCCGGTCGCCACCAGCACGCGGGTGAACTCGATCGCCCGGCCATCCTCCATGTGAGCTCTGCCGCCAAGGCCGGTCTGCTCGAAGCGGGCGATCCCGGCGCCAGCCAGGATCTCCACGCCGTCCTGCTCCAACGTCGCGACCATGGCGGCGGCGACGTCGTCGTCCTCCTGCCCCAGGATCCGGGGCGCGGCCTCGACCATCACGACCTTGCTGCCAAGCCTGGCGAAGCTTTGGGCCAACTCACAGCCAATGGCGCCGCCGCCCACCACCAGCAGGTGGACAGGCTGCTCGGTCAGCGACCACAGGCTTTCCGAGGTCAGCGGCTCGACCGCCTCCAGCCCGGGGATCGGGGGCAGGCTCGGCTCGGCGCCGGTGGCGACCACGATCTTGCGGGTCGACAGGCTGCGTCCGTCGACCCGTACCGTCCAGGGATCGACGATCGTGGCGCGACCAGAGATCACCTCGACCCCAAGACCCCGGTAGCGCTCCGCTGAATCGTGGGGCTCGATCCTGGCGATCACCCGGCGGATGCGTGCCATGACCGCGGGAAAGTTCACGCTCAGGTCACCATCCAGGCCCAGGCGCTCGGGCTGCCGCGCCTCCTTGGCAAGCTTGGCCGAACGGATCAGCGCCTTGGACGGCACGCAGCCGGTGTTCAGGCAGTCGCCGCCCATCTGGTTCTGTTCGATCAGCGCCACCCTGGCCTTGGCGGCGGCGGCGACATAGGCGCTGACCAGGCCTGCCGACCCGGCGCCGATCACCACCAGATTATAGTCGAACCGCGCGGGGCGCTGCCATGTCGCCTCGGCGCCGCGCCGCTGCCACCACGCGACCCCTCGCTTGGCCGCGAACGGAAAGATCGCCAGCGCCAGGAAGGCCAGCAGGAGCCGCGCGCTCAACAGGTCGCTGGCCCGCTCGACCGACATGAGCTGGCTGCCGGCGTTCACGTAGACGAGGGTCGCCGGCAGCATGCCGAGCTGGCTGACCCAGGCGAAGGTGAGGGGGTTCATCCGGGTGAGGCCCATGCCCAGGTTGATCGCCACGAACGGGATCACCGGGACCAGGCGCAGGCCGAACAGGTAGCTGGCGCCGTCGCGCTCTACGCCTCGGTTGAGCTTGGCCATGGCGTTGCCGAACCGGCGCTCGACGAAGCCGCGCAGCAGGTAGCGCGCCGCCAGCATCGCCAGCGTTGCGCCCGCCACGCTGGCGAACGACACCAGGATCGTCCCGGTGACCAGGCCGAACAGGCTGCCGGCCAAGACGGTCATGGCGGCGGCACCGGGGATCGACACTGCGGTGACCGCCACATAGGCCAGGAAGAAGGCGCCCGCGCCAAGGAGCGGGTTGGCGCTGATCCAGTCGACATAGCGGTCGCGATGCTGGGCGATGCTGCCGATGTCGAACAACCGGGCGCCATCGGCGAAGACGAAGATCGCTGCGCCGACGACCAGGACGAGCAGGGAGGCCCAGAGGAAGCGCGAGCTGACGGTGCCGGAATTCATGTCGTTTCCCTGGATGGCAAACCCGCTGCCGGGGTGGCTGCGCTTCCGTTCTTCACCTTCTACTGCGCCGCGGACGGGGAAAAGGTTACCGGAGGCACCGGGGTGGGATCCGGCCCCACCCCGTCCGCGCCTGCTCAGAGGCTTTCGATCTCGCCGCGGGCCGGGTAGTCGGCCTTCAGCACGAAATCCACCGCCCCCAGGATGTCGGCCAGCGCCGGCCGCGCGAACGGCATGGTCTGCACGCTGCTGAAGTAGAGCGTGCCGTCGGGGCGGACCAGGAACAGGCCGGGCTCGCTGAAGCGCGCCGGCTCCTCGATGCCCGCGGATGTCTTGCCGCGGCCCGACGAGATGAACAGGCCCCATTCCCGGGCTTTCTTCAGGTCCAGCCCATAGCCGACCCGCAGCTTGTCGAGGTGCCAGGCTTCCTGGGTTCGCTCGGCCCGTTCGGCATCGTCCGAGGAGATGGCGATGACCGAGACGCCCCTGCTCTCGAACGCTTCGATCTTGGACTGGAGGTCGAGCAACTGCGCCTTGCAGATCGGGCAGTGCAGGCCGCGGTAGAACACGACCAGCGTGAAGTTGCCCGGCTTCTCGTCAGCGAGGTCGAAGGTCCCGCCACCGGCCAGCGGCACGGACAGGCCGGGGACCTTCTGACGGGGGAACAGCGGGGTGAGATCGGTCATGTGGTCCTCGATGAGATGGTGGGATCGTCCCGGCGCGGTAGGAGACCGGCCGGCTTGGTTGCCTTTTTAGATCGTTTGTTCTAAAACGGTCAAGTTGGATATCGGGAATGCGTATCGCGGCCGAACCATGTGGCATGGCGATAAAGGAGAATGTTCAGGTGGGAAGGCCACGCTTGTTCGATGAAAACGTGGTTCTCGATGCGGCAATTGGCCAGTTCTGGGTGAGCGGATACACGGGGACGTCTATCCGTGATCTCGCGGCAGCCATGGGGATGACCAGCGCAAGCCTGTACAACGCCTTCGGCGACAAGCGCGTTTTGTTCGTCCGCGCGCTGGAGCGCTATCTCGACCAGTCGATGCGCCGCCGGATCGGCGCGCTCGACCAAGCCGCCGATCCCATGGCCGGGCTGAAAGCCTTCTTTGTCGATCTGGTCGCCGTCTCGCTGGCCGACCGGCGCGGCTGCATGCTGGTCAACAGCGCCATGGAGGTGGCGCCGTTCGATTCGGAGCTGCGCGAGCGGATCTGTGCCGGGCTTGCCGAGATTGAAGGCGGATTTCGGCAGACGGTCGAGCGGGCGCAGGCGGCGAACAGGGTGGATGGGGCACTGCCGGCCGCAGAAGCCGCCCGGCTCCTGCTGTCGGCCGTGGTGTCGATCCGGGTCCTGGCCCGGGCGACCGCCGATCGCGACCTGCTTGAAGGTATCGCCCGCTCCGCCCTGGCAACCCTGGCCCGGCCTGGTGAGAAGGAGAAGCTGAACTAGGTCAGCAGCCACCGACGGCGACCATGCCCATGGAAAAGGCTGGCAATCATGAAACTTTTCTCCAGCTGGGAGCGAACCACTTCCATGCTCCGGCGTTCTGGCAGGCCCGCCTCGCCGTAAGCCCGGGGTTGGTCGATGCTCGGGTGCTCGCCGCAAGCCAGTTTGGAAGGACCGCATGACATCTCGCCGAAGCCCGATCGTCCGCCACGCCCTGGGTCTGGCCGTCGCGCTTGCCGCCCTGATCGGCAGCCCGTCCGGCAGCCAGGCGCGGGAGTGGAACGAGGTCCTGGCCGAGGCACGCGGCCAGACCGTCTACTTCAACGCCTGGGCGGGCGATCCCCAGACCAATGCGTTCATCGCCTGGGTCGGCGAGGAGGCGGAAGAGCGCTTCGGGGTCGAGGTGGAGCACGTCAAGCTGACCGACACCGCCGAGGCGGTGGCGCGGGTGCTGGCCGAGAAGTCGGCCGGCCGCGACCAGGGCGGCTCGGTGGACCTGGTCTGGATCAACGGCGCCAACTTCCTGGCGATGCGGCAGCAGGACCTGCTGTTCGGCCCGTTCGCCCAGGATCTGCCGAACTGGCGCTATGTCGACACCACCAACAAGCCCTCCAACGTGATCGACTTCACCGTGCCGACCGAGGGATATGAATCGCCCTGGCACATGGCACAGATCGTCTATGTCTACGACAGCGCGCGCATCGCGGCCTATGATCTGCCGCGCTCAATGCCGGCCATGCTGGAATGGGTGAAGGAGAACCCCGGCCGGCTGACCCATCCGACCGTGCGCGACTTCCTGGGCGCCACCTTCCTCAAGCAGGCCCTCTACGAGTTGGCCCCCGATCCGGCCGTCCTGCAGGAGCCGGCGACCGACGCGACCTTCGCCGCCACCGTCGAACCGCTCTGGGCCTGGTACGACGCGCTGCGCCCCCATCTTTGGCGAGGCGGGCGCGAGTTTCCGGCGAATGGGCCCGCCCAGCGGCAGCTGATGAGCGACGGCGAGATCGAACTGTACGCCGCGTTCAACCCAGCCGAGGCCGCAGTTGCGATTCGGCTGGGCACGCTGCCCAGGACTGCGCGGGTCTATGTCCCGGACGGCGGCACCATCGGCAATACCAGCTTCGTGGCGATCCCCTACAACGCCGCCCACAAGGAAGCGGCGATGGTGGTCGCCGACTTCCTGCTCTCGCCCGAGGTCCAGGCCCGCGCCCAGGACCCGGAGCAGCTCGGCAACTTCACCGTGCTGGACCTGGCGAAACTCGACCCGGCGCAGCAGGCGCTGTTCGAACGCCCGGCCGATGCCGTGGCCGTGCCCACCAACCAGGAGATGGGCAGCATGCTGCTGGAGCCGCACCCGAGCTGGATGACCCGGATCGTCGAGGCCTGGGAGCAGCGCTACCTGCCTTGAGCCCGGGCCGATGCTGCGCCTCGCGCCCGCGATCACCCTGTCGCTCCTCCTCATCCCGCTTCTCGCGGGCCTGATCGGGACGATCCTGCCCGCCTTCGGCTATCTGGAGGCGATCGGCGGGACCGCGTTGGGCCTGGATGGCTGGCGGGTGCTGTTCGCAGCACCCGGGATCGAGCGCGCCGTCTGGCTGACGCTCGCCTCCGGCCTGCTCGCCACGCTGCTCTCCCTGTTGCTGGCGGCCGGGTTCTGCGCAGCCATGGCGGAGCGGCCGGCCTTTCCTCGGCTGCGTTCGGCGCTGGCGCTGCTGCTGGCCAGCCCGCCCAGCACGATGGCGCTGGGCTTCGCCTTCCTGGTGATGCCGAGCGGCTGGCTGGTCCGCCTGGTCTCGCCCTGGCTGACCGGCTGGGACCGGCCGCCGGTGGGGCTGGCAACCGTGCAGGATCCGCTGGGCCTGAGCTTCGTGGCCGGGCTGCTGCTCAAGGAGGTGCCCTACCTCGTCCTGATGACGATGGCAGCCTCCGCGCAGGTGCCGGTCGCGCGTACCATGGCCGCCGCCTGCGCCCTCGGGCAGCCGCCAGCCCTGGCTTGGGTCAAGACGGTCTTCCCGCAGATCTACCCGCAGATCCGCCTGCCGGTATTCGCGGTGATGGCCTTCTCCCTCTCGGCGGTGGACGTGGCGATGATCCTTGCCCCGGGCCAGCCGCCGCCGCTGGCCGTGATCGCCACCCGCTGGTTCGCCGATGCCGACCTGCAGCGCTATTTTCCTGCGGCGGCCGCCGCCGTGCTGCAACTCGTGATCGTGCTGGGCGCGATCCTCGTCTGGCGGCTGGCGGAGATCCCGTTGGGCTGGCTCGGCCGCCGCTGGATCGAGCGGGGCGGGACCTCGCCGGTGGCGGCATTCGTCGTCCGGCGTGCCGCCGACCTTGCCGCACTCCTGGTCGGCCTGGGCCTCCTGGCGCTGGCGGCGATGGGAGTCTGGTCGATCGCCGGCATCTGGCGGTTCCCCGACCTCCTGCCGGCAGAGTGGCGGTTCGGGCTGTGGCTGAGGGAGGGCGGCCCGGTCCTGGCCACCGCCGGCACCACCGCGATCATCGGCATCGCCTCGGCTGCCCTGGCTCTGGTCCTGGCGCTGGCCTGCCTGGAGAACGAGGCCAGGGGCGGCGGCCGTCCGGCGACGCGCTCGCTGTGGCTGCTCTACCTGCCGCTCCTGGTGCCGCAGATCGGCTTCCTGTTCGGCGTCCAGGTCGCCCTGATCCGGCTGGACCTGGACGGCACCCTGGTCGCGGTGGTCTGGGTGCACGCGATCTTCGTGGTCCCTTATGTGTTTCTCTCGCTGGCCGACCCGTTCCGCGCACTCGACCGCCGGCAGATCGCGGCCGCTGCCGCACTGGGTGCCGGACCCTGCCGGATCTTCCTGGCGGTCAAGCTGCCGATCCTGCTTCGCCCGATCCTGATTGCGGCGGCGGTGGGCTTTGCGGTGAGCGTGGGCCAGTATCTGCCGACTCTGTTCGCCGGGGCCGGCCGCATCGTCACCCTTACCACCGAGGCCGTCACCCTGGCCGGCGGCGCCGACCGCCGTTTGGTCGGCATGCTGGCGGTCCTGCAGGCGAGCCTGCCGCTCGCCGGCTACGGTCTGGCGCTGGCGGCACCGGCCCTCCTCTACCGCAACCGCCGTGACCTGGCCCGATGAGCGACCCCGTGGAACCAGCCGCCGGGCTTTCCCTGCACGGGATCACCATCCGCGCCCGCGACGAGGCAGAGCCGCTCCTGGCCGACTTCTCGCTCGCGATCCAGCCGGGCGAGGTGGTGAGCGTCATGGGCGCCAGCGGCGTCGGCAAGTCGACCTTGCTGGCCTATGTCGCGGGCTTCATCGACCGCCGCGCCTTCGAGGCCACCGGCCGGGTCGTGCTCGCTGGTCGTCGCATCGACACGCTCCCACCCGAGCAGCGCCGGCTGGGCCTCCTGTTCCAGGATGCTGTCCTGTTTCCGCATCTTTCGGTCGGCGGCAACCTGATGTTCGGCCTGCCGCGCACGCTGCATCGGTCGCGCGACGAACGGTGTGCCGCCGTGGCGCAGGCGCTGGCCGAGGCGGGACTTGCCGGCTTCGAGCATCGCGATCCGGCAACCCTCTCCGGCGGCCAGCGCGCCCGGGTCGCCCTCCTGCGCACGCTGCTGGCTGCCCCGCATGCCCTGCTGCTCGACGAGCCGTTCAGCAAGCTGGACAGCGCGCTGCGCGCGGAGTTCCGGGCCTTCGTGTTCGATCATGCCCGGGAACTGCGCCTGCCGACCCTGCTGGTGACCCACGATCCGGCCGACATGGAAGCCGCCGGCGGCCGCCGGGTGCACCTGGACCCGCCCATTTCCTGACGCACCTGGATCGGGTCAGCCGGCCGGAGCGCTGGCGGGAGCAGCCCTGGGCGCTGCGGTCGCAAGCACCTCTCCTTCCGGCCGCTCCCGTCCGTAGCGCATCGGCGCGAGCCCGACATGACGGGTGAACGCCACGCTGAACGCGCTGGCGGAGCCATAGCCGACCCGTTCCGCGACCTCGGAAACGGCCAGCCCGTTCTGCCGAAGCAGATCCTTGGCCAGAGCCATGCGCCAGGCGAGCAGGTACGCCATCGGGGTGATGCCCACGGTGCGGGTGAACCGCTCGAAGAACATGGAGCGGGAGAGGGCAGCCTCGTTCGCCAGCTCTGCGACCGTCCAGGGCCGGGCCGGGTCTTCATGCATCCGCCGCAGCGCGATCGCGAGCCTGATGTCCGCGAGGCCGCGCACGAGACCGGGCGAGGCGGCGGTGCCGGCGGCGGAACGCAGCGCCTCGATCAGCAGCACCTCGAGCAGGCGCGCCAGCACGACCTCCCGTGCCGGCCGCCGCTCCCGGGTTTCCTCTCCAACCATCTGCACGAGGTTGCTGAGCCTTTTCTCGCCGCGGACGAACACGAGCCTGGGGAGGAGCGAAACCAGCAGGGCCGCGTCCGGAGAAGCGAAGACGCAGTAGCCGACCAGCACGCGCAAGTCCGCTTCCTCGCCCGGATCGCCGACGCGGAACACCCCATCGGATAAGGGAACAGGGACAGTGTCGGCGACGTCCGGCGCCGGAGGCTCGCGGCTCGTCATCGTGAAGTCATAGGCTGCAGGGATCAGGACGAAGTCGTCCTTCTCCAGGGTGATCGGCGCGTGGCCAGTCACGTCGAGCCGGCAGGAACCATCAAGGATCAACGCATAGAAGGGCCGGCCGGCCTCCGCCCGGCGGACCCGCCAGGATCCGGCCGCGCTGACCATCTTGGAGAACGGGGCGCCCGGCTGGAGCAGCGTGACGAACTCAGCGAGAGGATCAACCATTTTCGGACTTTGGCGAAGAAACCCCGGACTTCCTATGATAGGGCGTCCGTTCGTCCTGGTCTATCGTCGCGTCAGTACAGACCAGGTTCGGGAACCTCGCCATGCAGACCGTTCTGATCACCGGATGTTCGTCCGGATTCGGCCTCGATACCGCCCGTCTCTTTCTCGATCGTGGCTGGACGGTTGTCGCCACGATGCGCGCGCCAAGGGAGGACGTGCTTCCAGCCTCCGACCGCCTGCGCATCCTGGGCCTCGACGTCACTGACCGGGACAGCATCCGCCAGGCCGTGGAAATAGCCGGGCCGGTCGATGTCCTGGTCAACAATGCCGGGATCGGCTGGCTCAATGCTCTCGAAGGCACGCCCATGGAGATGGCGCGGGAGATCTTCGAGACCAACACGTTCGGCACGATGGCGGTGACCCAGGCGGTGCTGCCTCAGTTCCGGGCACGGCGGGCCGGGATTATCGTGAACGTCACCTCGAGCGTGACCATGAAGCCGCTCCCTCTGCTTTCGACCTATACGGCCAGCAAGGCGGCGGTGAACGCGTTCACCGAGGTGCTGGCCCTGGAACTCCGGCAGTTCGGCATCCGGGTAAGCCTGGTGCTGCCGGGACGGGCCCCGGAGACCCGGTTCGGCGACAACGCGCGGGCTCGGATGCGGGACGGCTTTCCGGAAGCCTATGCCGGCTTGGTGCAGGACGTCTTCGCCAACTGGGCCCAGTCCTCCTCGGACGTCACCCACTCCCGTGACGTGGCGGAGGCCATCTGGCGTGCCGCGACCGACCCCACATCCCCGATGCGCCTGCCGGCTGGCGCGGACGCCGTTGCGCTGGCCGCTTCGGGCTGATCTCTCCCTGGTCAGATAAGCTGTCACGGCCGGTCATCGGGCGGATGGCCGGGCAAGCTCCCGTGCCAGGCCGATGAACGCCTTGAGGGCCGCCGAGGGGTTGCGTCGTCCCGGGTAGTACAGGCAGAGGCCCCCGAACGGCGGCGTCCAGTCCTCCAGCACCCGGACAAGGCGCCCCGCCTGGAGATCGGCGCGCACGTCCGGCTCCATGAAGAAGCCGATCCCGGTGCCTTCCAGCACGGCGGCTCGTGCAAGACTGGCCTCGTCGAGTGTGAGCGGTCCGTGGACCTCGATCTGGGCCGTCTGTCCGCCTTTCTCGAACTGCCACCGGTAAAGGGCGCCGTTCGGCAGGCGGACGCGAACGCACGGGTGATCCAGGAGATCGGAGGGGATGCGCGGCCGGTCGCGCTTGCTGAAATAGCTTGGCGAGCCTGCGACCGCGAAACGCTGCGGCTGCCCCAGGGACACGGCGATCATGTCGCTGGGTACCTGGGCGGCGCCACGCACGCCCAGATCAAAGCCTTCCGCCACGATATCGACGAGCTCTCCCTCGGTGACGAGGTCGAGATGCACCTGCGGATAGCGACGCAGGAACTCGAGCACGAGGGGTAAAAGGATCTCGCGCGCCGCCGTCGGAAAGGTGTTGATGCGAAGCGTGCCCGACGGGGTCGCCTGC
This sequence comes from Geminicoccus roseus DSM 18922, assembly GCF_000427665.1. Classification (NCBI taxonomy): domain Bacteria; kingdom Pseudomonadati; phylum Pseudomonadota; class Alphaproteobacteria; order Geminicoccales; family Geminicoccaceae; genus Geminicoccus; species Geminicoccus roseus. Next base: position 5,377,326 of record NZ_KE386572.1, on the reverse strand, counting down.
TGCGAGCGCGCGGCTTCCATGGCGGCATGGATGTCCTGCAAGGCCGGGCCGACCTGCTCGACGAACCGCCGCCCAGCATCGGTGAGCGAAACGCTGCGCGTGGTGCGGTTGAACAAACGGACCCCCAGATCCGCCTCGAGTTTCGCGATCGCGTTGCTGAGCGCGGTCGTCGACATGGCCAGATCGCGGGCCGCCGACCGGAACGAGGCCCGTCGCGCAATGGCCATCACCGCATCGAGATCGTTCAGCCCAGCCCGATACATTGTCCTGGATTCCGCAATGCCTCAGCCGGATTTGTCCGGCTTATCGGAACGGACGTCCAGCCGTATCTGGTGGTGCAGCCCAAGCCATGCAGAGACAAGGAGCGGTTTGATGAACCTGCCTGTTCCAATCCAGGCCTATTTCGATGCGGACAGGAGCAACGAAGGCGGGGCTCTGGCCAGCGCCTTCATGCCGGGCGGCATCGTCAAGGACGAGGGGCGGAGCCATGTCGGCCAGGAGGCCATTCGGGCGTGGTGGCAGATGGCGAAGGCAAAGTACCAGCACGTCGCGGAGCCGTTCGAGATGGACGAACAGGACGGCGTGACCAGGGTCCGCGCCCGGGTGACCGGCCGGTTCCCCGGCAGTCCCACGACGCTCACCTTCGCGTTCCACCTTGCTGACGGCCGGATCGCAGGCCTGGAGATCGGCGCATGAGCGGGTTCGTTACCCTGGCGGGCAAGCGCGCGCTGATCACCTCGGGCACGCGCGGCGCGGGGGCAGCTACGGTGGAACTGTTCCGCGATCTCGGGGCGCGTGTCCTGACATGTGCGCGTTCGCGACCAGCGGGCCTGTCGGATGACGACTTCGTGGCGGTCGATCTGATGACTGACGAAGGTTGCGCGGCCCTGGCGGAGACGGTGCATCGCCACCTGGGCGGGGTCGACATCATCGTCCACATGCTCGGCGGCTCGTCCGCCCCGGCCGGAGGCTTTGCCGCGCTGACGGAGGACCAATGGCGGAAAGAGCTCGATCTCAACCTCTTTCCTGCCGTCCGCCTCGACCGACGGCTCCTGCCGGGCATGATCGCTCAAGGCGGCGGGGTGGTGATCCATGTGTCGTCCATCCAGCGGGTCCTTCCCCTTCCCGAAGCCACGACAGCCTATGCCGCGGCCAAGGCCGCGCTCTCGACCTACAGCAAGAGCCTCTCCAAGGAGGTCTCGCCGAAGGGCGTGCGGGTGGTGCGGGTCTCGCCCGGCTGGATCGAGACGGAAGCCTCGACCGAGCTTGCGCGCCGTCTTGCGGAGAAGGCGGGGACAGACATCGAGGGCGGCAGGAAGATGATCATGGACACCCTGGGCGGCATCCCGATCGGCCGGCCAAGCAAACCGGCCGAGGTCGCCAGCCTGGTTGCGTTCCTTGCCTCCGACCGCGCCGCGTCCATCACGGGCACCGAGCATGTGATCGACGGCGGAACCGTTCCGACGGTGTAGGCGAGGTCGTGCAGCGTGAGCAGGATCGTCAGCACCGCCCATCATGCAGTCGCGACGACCATGACCAGGCCGGCAAGGGGATCGATGAACTGGGCAAAAAGGGCTTCGTCCAGGGCGAGCGATCTGGTGATCAGGACGTTTGACGTCAGCTTGTCCGCGAACCGCCGGATCTGGGTCACGGCGGCCGGACAGGGTGTAACAAGTGCCGCGCCTGCCCGGATCCGGCTCAGTGGATGAAGTCGGGCGCGCGCGGGTCGAGTGTGCCGCTCATGGCGAACTGCATCTCGGCTGCCTGGCTGCCATCGTTTTTGATCGCGACGGTCGTCTTGCCGTCCCCCTCGACGTAGCGGACCTGGCCGGCCCCACCGACGATCAGGTCGTTGTGCCTTCCACCCTTGAGAATGTCGTTGCCACCCAGGCCGAGCAGGAGGTCACCAACTCCAGTCCTCTGCAGCAGTTCCGCCGGTGGCATTCTGTCCTCGATCATCGGCTCTCCTTGCCGGTCCGGGTCAGTGCCTTGCAACTCCACCCTAAACCGCCGGTCCGATGGGCACCTCGCCCTACACCCGCGCGGGCGCCAAATTTCCACCACGTCCACGGACGCTACCAGATACGTCCGAACTAGGTTCAGCGAAGATCCATCCACCGGAGATCGCGTGGCCATGGGAGGATCGTGGCATCGAATGGGAACGGCAGGAATGGTGGCTGAACAAGAGTCCTCGAGAACCCTGTGAGCTCCTGAAGGGCGACCATATGCGCCCGTTTGCCTTCGCGCCCGACGAAGAGCCTCGGGCAGGTTTGCGGCAGGCTGGTCAGAGGGACCGGGTCCACTTCCTAACCGCCTCGCTCTGGATCAAGGGCGGGGCGGTCAGCTTTCCTGCAAGTCCAACAGATCCCGGGTCTTTCGGGCAAGTTGGTGCAGTTCCGCGATGGCGGCCTGCAGGGGCTTCCCCTCGCGGGCGAGGTCCTCGATCTCCCGGCTTGCCGCGCCGATGCGCGCCAATCCCAGGCTCGCCGTGGTGCCGCACAGGCGGTGCGCAATGCTCGCCACGGCCGCCGCGTCCTCTCCCAGATCCGTCATCTCCTTCGCCGACGTTTCTGTCGACAGGATGACATCCCGCAGGATCTTCTCGAGCTTGGTAGCGCCCAGAAGCGACCGGAGAGCGTCGATCCGCTGCCGGTCCACCAGTCCCTCGGCATCCGGCGTCTCCTGGCGATCGCGGGGGACTGCGGTGGGGGAGGGACGATGGACTGCGGGACTGCGCTGGCCGACCGAGGCCAGGACGCCGAACAGGTCGGTCCAGACGACCGGCTTGATGAGCACCTGGTTCATGCCGGCCGCCAAGCAGCGCTGTCGCTCGGTCTCCAGCACGTTGGCGGTCAGCGCGACGATCGGGACCGTGGAGGCCGGCGGAGGCAGCGCACGTATGCGCCGGGTCGCTTCGACCCCGTCCATGACCGGCATCTGCATGTCCATGAGCACCAGGTCGAAGGACTGGGCTGCGACCTTGGCGACCGCCTCGGCACCGTTTTCGGCGAACGCCACCACGTGGCCATAGCGGGCGAGGGTGGCTTCCAGCAGGTCGCGATTGACGGCCACGTCCTCGACCACCAGGACGCGCAGGCTCGGCATCGAGGCCGGATCGAGCGCAGCCTTCTCCTGTGCGGCGACCAGGCTGCCCCGCTCGAACGGTATCTCGAACCAGAAGGTGCTGCCCTGCCCGGGCCGGCCCTCGACACCGATCGTGCCGCCCATGGCCGTCACGAGCTGGCGGCAGATCGCAAGGCCGAGGCCGCTGCCGCCATAGCGGCGGCTGGTGGACAGGTCGGCCTGGGTGAACGCCTCGAAGAGTTCCGCCTGGCGCTCCTCGGCAATCCCGATGCCGGTGTCACGCACCTCGAAACGACAGCTGACCCGGTCGTCCGGCAGGGGCCGGCACCGAATGCTCACCCAGACACCGCCCTCGCTCGTGAATTTCAGGCCGTTGCCGATCAGGTTGACCAGGACCTGTCGCAGCCTGGTGGGATCGCCTTTCACGGCCGGGGGCGACGGCTGGGCGATGTCGAACGCCAGTTGCAGCCCGCGCTCATGCGCATGAGGCGACAGGATCGAGCGGGTCTGCTCCAGGACATCGGCAATCGCGAAGTCGATCTGCTCGAGGATCAGGCCGCCAGCTTCGAGCCGGGAGAAATCCAGGATGTCGTTGATGACGGTCAGCAAGTGGCGGCCGGAGGTGCGGATCACGTCGACATAGCCGCGCTGCCTGACGGTGAGCGCCTCGTGGCTGAGCAGGTCGGCCATGCCGAGCACGCCGGTGAGCGGGGTGCGGATCTCGTGGCTCATCGCCGCCAGGAACATCGACTTGGCCTTGTCCGCCTCCTCGGCCTTCCGCCGCGCCGCGTCCAACTCCTCGGCACGCGTTCGGGCGACCTCTTCTCCGTCCTGGAGCGTCGCGAGGCTCCGGTACAGCTCGATCACCGAGCCCACGCCCGCAGCCAGGTCGATCAGGGTGTGCAACTCGACGAGCTGCATTTGGCGCGGCCGCTGGTCGAGGATGCAGAGCGTGCCGAGTGCTCGTCCCTCCCGATCGCGCAGCGGGACACCGGCATAGAAGCGCACCCCGAGCGGGCCGGTCACGAGGTGGTTGTCGGCGAAGCGCGGATCCAACGTCGCATCTTCCACCACCAGCGGCTGATCCGGATGGAGAAGCGCATGCGCGCAGAAGGCGAGATCGCGGGAGGTTTCGGTGAGCGACACGCCGACCGACGACTTGAACCACTGTCGCCGGTCATCGATCAGCGACACCAGCGCGATCGGGACGCCGTAGAGCCGCGCCGCAAGGCGGGTCATGGAATCGAAGCGTGGATCAGACGGCGTATCAAGAATGTTGCAGGCCAGGAGGGAGGCTAGGCGTTCGTCCTCGTCCTCGGGTATGGGAGCCGCCGGCATCTCTGTCTCCTGAGAGTCGGTTGGAATATTGAAAGGCAGCCCCGGCGAAGTCGCGGCCCCGGATCCCTCAGGTCCCCACGTGAACCTTGGGCCAGATCGACCTACCCTGCACCAATGCAAAAAGGGGATGCGGCTATCTTGGCAAGACGGTGAGTGGCACCTGCGGCGATGATGCCAGATGTTTGTCACTCTGAGTCTGGGCGAGCGCCGGTACGAGATCTGCGATACGGATGGCAAGACATTCGTAGCTTCGGTCACTCATGTGCAGGGCGTCCCCGCCGAGCAGTTCGTCGGGGAACAGGGTGCGGGAGTCCAGCCACCACGTCATCAGCCCGTGCCGGTCCAGGAACGACACGTCGTTGGCGAGCGCCATGTCGCGCAGGGCGTCGTTCATCCGTCGGATGCGCCCGTCGCGCGCCTCGTCGGGAAACGACTGGGGGGACAGGATGGCCAGTCGCGTCCCGGACTTCTTGATCCGGTCGATGCCGGTCTGAACCTGCTCCAGGATCGTCGTCAGGTCGTCCAGGTAGATCGCGTCGTTGGTGCCGACCTGCCAGATGACGAGGTCGGGCGAAAGGGAAAGCACATCCCGGTCCAGGCGGACCAGGTTGCTCGCCACGATCTCCTGGGCGACACCCTTGTTGAACACCTTGATGTCAGCATCCGGATAGCGGTTGTCGAGGATGCGCTGCAGTTGCGCGGGATAGGTGTATGCCGGCGTGGACGCCCCGATGCCCTCGGTGCTGGAGGAACCAAGCGCGACGATCGTCAGCGCAGGAGGAACCGTTTCCAGTACGGGAAGCAGCTGGCCCGAGCCGTCGAAGCCCCAGCCGCCAGGGGGGCCGCCACAGCTGTCGAGCCTGGGGCCGCAGCCCGCCGCCAGCAGAGCTACGACTATCGCCGGAAACAAGTGAGAAATTCGCCGCATGTCATATCGGAAATACAATTGTCGGAGCGGTCCTCATACGGGATTTGCCCTGAGAACGATCATTAAATCGACGTTGTAGCGTTCCTGGTTGTCGCACCTCTTGGAAGGTGCACGGGCCAGGATTATGTAGGCCGCGCGCCCTTGATCTACGGAGCATGGCCTGCCTGGTGAAGAGGCGCTGCGAATATCCTCCTGCAGGGCGATGGAGTGCCGGGCGGCTGGCACTGGCGCTGGTCCTGACCCATGCCGCTGGAACAGCCGCTGCCCAAGAGGCGTTCCTTGATACCAGCCGGGCCTTCGCACCGGGCGCGGTCGAGCGGGATCAGGACATCCGGGGTGCCATTGGCTGGCCCACCTACCAGCAGGGTGTGGCGGACGGGATCACCTACCGGTTCGACCCCGACGGCTATGCGCGGTTCGCGGTGGACGAGCGGGATCCGGAGACCGTCTGGGAAGTGTTGTGCATCTCCTGGCCGTCGATCGATTGCCGGGCGAGCCGCGAGAGTCTGCACGTGGAACTGGGGGCAGAAGGTCAGGTCATCCTTTCCATCGAGGACGCCCCGACCGAACTCCGGCTCCGACAAGGCGATAACCCGGACATGGCGCCGGCAACCCTCGGCCAGTTGTCCAAAATTGCTTCGGCCGGCGGTCTGGAGGGAACAACCGCCCTCGTGCCGGAGCATGGCAGGCCGGCCCTGCCGGTGGACGGGCTGGCGGTGGTCATCCGCTATCTGCGATGGGCCGAGAATGGCGGGGAGCCGGCAGCGGGTCATGCTGTTGCGGGCCAGGATGAACGGCCGCCTCCATCCGGTCACCTTCCACCCGAACCTCCTGCACCACCCGAGGCTCTCCTCCCAATTGCGCCGCCGGCAGACGATCGTGCGGCCATCGCTTCGGCGCCCGCGTTGCGGCCACCAGCCACAGTCCCGTCGTCAGTAGCCACCCAGCCCGCGCCCGTCCCGGATCCACCTGCCAGCACCCCTCCGGCTGTCGCTCCAGCGGCACCGCCCGCGCAGGTCCCCGCTTCTGCGCTGCCCGAAGCGGTACCGGTCCAGCCTGCCGCTGGGCCGCCAGCCCCGGAGCCCGGCCTGGAACTCTCTCCTTCAGCCGAGACGCCGTCTTCATCTCTGTCCGTTTCTTCGGCCGCGGCGCCCCGACCACCCGACCCGAAGCCGCTTCATCTCCGGAACGGGATGGAGCTGATCTCCTCGCCAGCGCCGCGGGTGCCGGCCGAGCGCCCGACAGGCTCGCCTGCGGCCGGCCTGGCGCCCGGCGCGACCTGCCCGATCGAGCCGCTGGATCCGGAGGCGCCGCTCGGCGATTCGATTGACGGCCTGCGCGGCCTCGAAGCCGTGGCCGTGCTCACCGACTATCTCACCGAACCGGCGCCGCTGAAGGGCAAGCTGCGCGCGGAAGTCCGCCAGCGGGTGGAAAGGCGGCTGGAAGAGGCAGGCCTGCGGGTGGTGAGCGCCAAGGACCTGGCGGAACTGCCCGGCCAGCCGCGCCTGGAGTTCTACCTTTCCACCGGGGACCCGGAGACCGGCTGCCCGTTCCGCGTATCCATCAGCCTCCGGCAGCAGGTGGTGCTCGGACGCGCCACCGGGACCGCGCTCTATGGCGGGACGTGGAGCAAGAGCGGTCCGTCCCGCCTGGGGTTCGACGAGGGGGCGGAAGTCGAATCCATCACCTACTACCTTGAGAGCTTCATCGCCGACTGGCGCACCGCCAACAGCAGCGCCCCGCGCAAGAAGGCGGTCGCCAGACGGACCACGCCGGAACTGACCTGGGGGCAGTGGCTCGACCGCGCCCTCGGCATCACGCTGGGCGTGGGCCTTCCGCTTCGCGCCGGGGAGAATGACGTCGTTCAGGATCCGAACATCATCGGGCCGGACCGCGAACCTCCGTCGACGCCGACCTTCAGCACGACCCTCAGTCTCAACTGGCCGGACACCGGCTGGTTCGGGCGGCTGACGCTCTACCAGTACCTGGAGCCCTCCCACCAGCAGCCCTGGAACCCGGACTTCGCCTATGCCTTCGGCTATGACGACTACCGCCCCGGCACTTTCTCGCTGACCTACGGGAACTATGGCGGCAACCGCTTCGATCCCGACGGGGAGGAGGCCTTCACCAGGCTGGAGGAGGGATCGATCCGGGCTGCCTACAAGCTGGCCATCGAGGACCGTGTCTTTGCGCCGCTCTATACCGAAGAAAGCCGGATCTTCGCCTGCCAGCCGGCGATCTCGACGACACCCCGCTACTTTGATCAGGCCAGCAACAGCGACAAGAGCTTCAAGACGTCGCTCTCCTTCGGATGCCGCTACTATATCTGGCGAAGCCTGTTCGTCGGAGGCACCGCCTTTCTCTATCCGGACCCCGACCAGCAGCAGGACTGGGACCCGGACTACAGCTACTCCTTCGGCTGGTCGAACTGGCGGCCGGGCACCTTCTCCCTGGAGTACAGCAATTCTTCCGGGAACCGTTGGCCCTGGCGCGACGGGGGCAGCCGCTTTCTCGATGGCGCCGTCAGCCTGACCTACCGGGTTCCGCTGGAAGAGGTGATCGACTGGTTCGCCGAGCCCTGAGCCGCCTCGCTTCCCATCAGGAACGGGGCAGGGCCATGGCTGCGGGTGGTGTCTGCATCGGGGGCGCCTGGCGCGCCGGCTTGGCGCTGAGGCCGATGGTCCAGGACAGGAATGGCAGGCGTGCGACCAGCATCACCAGGATCACGGTGCTGACCAGGACCAGCGGAAACTTCAGGCTCACCATCTGCCAGGGGACCAGGTTCCAGGGCGCGATCATGATCTCGACCAGGTCCATCAGGAGCGGATGCATGAGGTAGATGCCGAAGCTGAACGGCGCCAGGCGGGAAAAGATCGGAGGCCAATTGAGGTGCCGCATCGACATGATGCCGAGGAACAGGAGTGGCGGCATGAGATAGTCCGCCCAGTACCCGGGCGTGAAGGTGAAGACCCAGGTCCCTGTCTTGATGATCTGGTAGGCATGGACGAGTTTCACCATGAACAAGGCGGCGCCCAGCAGAAGAACGACACCGAAGATCTGCCGCCCGGTCTCGGTGTCGAAGTCACGCTTCAGAATGCCATAGAAGCTGGCTGCCAGGATGCCGTAGCCTCCATAGGTCAAGATCTTCACGAGCCGCACGACGTATTCGAGCCACGGCGAACCGCTCAGGGTCCCGTAGACCCATTGGTCGAGCACCAGCTTGGCCGACAGGAAGATCAGGACGGACACGCCCAGGATCGGCAGGCGCACTGCGAGACGGTAGGCAGGGAACAGCAGGATCATGCCGAACAAGGTCGGCAGGAAATGCATGTGATACTGGACGTTGCCCAGGAGGAGGTAACCGGCCCAACTCCACGGATCGGCAAGATCGGTCAGGATGCTCGCCGCATAGCCGAAACGCGCGGCCTTGATCAGGCGGTAGAAGGCATAGACCACGACCCAGAAGGCGAACGGCACCAGCAGGCGACGGGCCTGCTCGCGGATCACGGTGCCATAGGAGCGCGGCCGTCGATCCAGCGCCATCATGAGGAGAAACACGGAGATGATCAGGAACAGCTCGGTGCGCGCGATATAGACGATCGAGCGGAACAGGATCGGGGCGATTCGCTCCCCCTCGGGGAAGTTGGGGAAAGGGTTTCCCGCAGGGTTGGACGTGGAATGAACGGCGACGATGCAGATGCCTGCAAGGAGCCTCAGCGTGTCCAGCCAGGCAAAGCGCGATGCCTCGGAAGCCCTTGAAGCCATGACGATCTCACCGTGGGCAGAATGGCGTTGTTGAGCCGCCGCGCAGGAAGAATGAAATATCCGGAAATGTCTAGCTAAAGCTTGACATAAAAACTACCCTATTGAATATCGCATAAAAATAGCCTCAGTGGCGGAACATGCCGTTTTATTTTACAAGGTACGAAGGCAGGAAGCCGCCGCCACCCGTTCCCCACTCGGACCAGCGTGAATCGCTCTGGCAGTTCCTGGCCACGGTGTCGCTGGTCCTGGGCGGCTGGTACATCGGCTGGCGCTGGCTCTACTCGCTCAACTACGACGCGCTCTGGTTCGCGCTGCCGGTGGCGCTTGCGGAGACCCTGGCATATTTCGGCCTGATCCTGTTCACGGTCAATCTCTGGAAGACCAGCGATCCGCCGATCCTCCCGCCGCCGGAAAACGCCCAGGACTGCGACATCGATGCCGACGAACCTGGGCGCCCGATCGCCGTCGACGTGTTCTTCGCGACCTATAACGAGGATCCGGAACTGGTCCGGCTGGGCCTGCGCGATGCCAGGAACATCCGCTATCCGCACCCCCTGGACCTGCGCATCCACGTCCTGGACGACGGCAAGCGGCCGGCCATGGCCGCCGTGGCCGCCGAGGAGGGGGTCAACTACATCACCCGGCCCTCCAATATCGGCTTCAAGGCCGGCAACCTGCGCAACGCCATCGAGCACACCAGCGGCGACTTCATCCTGATCTGCGACGCCGATACCCGGCCGTTCGCGACCATCCTGGAGCGGACGCTCGGCTATTTCCGCGATCCGAAGATGGCTTGGGTGCAGACCCCGCAATGGTTCTACGACCTGCCGGCGGGCAAGCCGCTCCCCAAGGTTCTGGAGCGCCGGTTCGGCCGTTTCGGCCGCTTCATCGGGCGGGCCGTGGAGCGGGTGATCGGCCCGGTCGAGGTCGGGCACGATCCGTTCGTGAACGACCCGCAGCTCTTCTACGATATCATCCTGCGCCGCCGGAACTGGGCGAATGCGGGGTTCTGCTGCGGCGCGGCTTCGATCCATCGCCGGGAGGCGGTGATGGAGGCCGCCCTTCGTTCCTATGTTCTTGCCAGCGACCGGGATGCGGAAGGCACCATCTCCAGCACGCTGCGGATGCTGAACGAGACGACGCTGGATCCGGTGGTCGAGGAACTGATCCGGCAGGAGGCGGCGCTCAACACCGAGGTGACGCCATACAAGTTCCATGCCTCCGAGGACATCTTCACCTCCATCGTCCTGCACAGCGACCGCGAGCGCGGCTGGAAGTCGGTGCAGCACCCGTTCGTGGAATCGAAGATGCTCTCGCCGCAGGACCTGCTGACCTGGGCGATGCAGCGCTTTCGCTACGCCGGCGGCAGCCTGGATATCCTGTTCCACGAGAACCCGCTCTTCCGTAAAGGGCTGACCCTGCCGCAGAAGATCATGTACGGGTCGACCTTTTATTCTTATCTGGGCGCCATCTGGAACACGGTCTTCCTGCTGGCGCCGATCATCTATCTTTTGTTCAATGTTGCGCCAGTCGCCGCCTATTCTGATGAGTTCTTCATGCACCTCATCCCGTTCCTGATCGCCAATGAACTGGCGACCATGGTGGGGACCTGGAACATCGCGGGCTACAAGCCGAAGGCGGCCTATCTGAACTTCTTCCCGATCAACCTGCGGGCGATCTGGACGACCCTCCTGCGCAAGGAAATCAAGTTCAAGGTGACTCCGAAGGTGCGTCAGGAAGGCAACTTCCTTTACCTCGTATGGCCACAGCTCGCGATCATTCTGCTGACGCTCTGGAGCTTGGCCTTCGCGTTCATTTGCTGGTCGCTGGACCTGCGTGACTACAAGCTGGGGGCACTCCTGGCGAACCTGTTCTGGGGACTGAACAACGTGCTCGCGATGTTGCCGATCGTGACGGCCGCCTTCTACCAGGAGGAGCCGCTTGAGGACGAGCCGGAGCCTGCCGCCATCGGCCTGATGAGTGGGGTGCCGAGCCCATGAACTTCCGCAGTGGAATCTACCGCGCGCGCGGCCACCTCATCTTCCTGCTCGGCCTGCTCGTGAGCTTTTCCATCATCCTGGCGCTGGAAGGAGTCGAGGCGGAGCAGGCTCGATCCGCCGCGGGCCGCCCCGAGCCCACGCAGATGCAGGCCATGCTCGAGGCGGCCGGCCAGGCGCCGGTTGCGCAGCCATTGCCGCTCTCCCCGGACCAGGTGGCCTGGGCGCAATTGGCCTGGCGCTACTTCGAGCAGAACGTCCATCCTGAAACGGGGCTGCCGGGGTCGGTGGACCGGTTCTTCGGCGTCACGGCCTGGGAGATCGGTTCCTACCTGAATGCCCTGGTTTCCGCCCAGAGGCTGGGCCTGATCACCCCCGGCGCCTTCGACGACTACATGGTCAGGGCGCTCGATTCGATCGGAAAGCTCCCACTCTACGCCGGCAGCCTGCCGAACAAGTCCTACGACGTCCGCAGCCTGAAGATGACCGACTATAACGGTGAGCCGACCGAGGACGGGATCGGCTGGTCGGCCCTGGATCTCGCGCGCCTGCTGATCGCCATGGAGATCGTCGAGGCCGGCTACCCCGAGCATGCCGAGAAGATCGCGGCCATCGAGAAGGGCTGGCGGATCGACGCGATGCTCCTGAACGGGGTGATGGTGGGCCGGCTGCCGACGAACCCCGAGCCTGTCCAGGAGGGCCGGCTGGGCTATGAAGAGTATGCGGCCAAGGGACTCGTCCGCCTGGGTCTCGACGCGTACCGGGCGCTCGAGGTAGCCGACACGGTTCACTTCGTGGATGCCATGGGCGTGCTGGTCCCGGTGGACGACCGCCACGCGGAACAGTTCGACGCCGAAGTATGCACCACCAGCGAACCCTACGTGCTCGAGGGGCTGGAGATGGGCTTCGACGCACGCTCGCGCGCCTCGGCCTGGGCGGTCTTGCGTGCGCAGCAGGCGCGTGCCCGGGCTACCGGCCTCCCGACCGCGCTCAGCGAGGGTCACGTGCCGGGCGCTCCCTATTTCGTCTACGGCTGCGTCGTCGGCAACGGCGTTCCCTGGGCGGTGCTCTCGCCGCAGGGCGAGCGATTCGACCAGCTGCGCTTCCTGGACACCAAGAGCGTGTTCGGCTGGTCGGCGCTGATGCCCAACGAGTACACATCCGGCCTGCTGTCGCAGATCTTCCCTCTGAACGACCCGGAACGCGGCTGGTTCACCGGGCGGTTCGAAGCCGACGGGGCGACCAACGGCACCATCACCGCCAACACCAACGCCATCATCCTGGAAAGCCTGCACTTCAGGGCCTTCGGCCCCCTGCTGACTTTCCCGGGGCGCGCCAGATCATGAAAAGGCTGCTCGACGTGCACGTGAACCGCTTCCTGTTGTTGGCTGCAGGCTTCGGCGTGGTGTTGCTGGGTGGCGCGATGGCCGATCCGCGACGCGCCCTTGCGCAGGAGCGCGCGCCGGTGGCCGGCGGCGACGAGACGGGTGAAGGGGATTCCCTGCCCATCGGTGAAGGTGGGCCCGGCCCATTTCTCCGGCCGTTCAAGGCGCGTCAGGGTGACCTCTCCGAGCGCGAGATGCAGATCGCCAGGCAGGCCTGGAAGTATTTCGAGACCTTCACCCAGGAAAAGACCGGCCTGGCCAACGCGGTGGGCCGCTTCCCTTCGACCACGCTGTGGGACACGGCCTCCTATATCAGCGGCGCGGTCGCGGCCTACGAACTCGGGATCATCACCAAGAACGATTTCGATCGGCGGATGTACAAGCTGTTGGGGACGTTCCGGAACCTGAAGCTGTTCCGGGGCGAGTTGCCGAACAAGGTGTACCACACCGAGACCGGCGCCATGGTGAACTACGCCAACAAGCCGGACGAGATCGGGTTCTCGGCGCTGGACATCGGCCGTTTCCTGGTCTGGATGCGCATCCTGAAGCACCGCTATCCGTATCTGGGCAACTCGGTCGATGGGGTCCTGCTGCGCTGGAACTACAGCAACGTCATCGACGAGAAGGGTGTTCTGTACGGCAGCCGCGTCGGCAAGGATGGCGAGACGGACTACGTGCAGGAGGGAAGGCTCGGCTACGAAGAGTATGCCGCCAAGGGCTTCATGCTGTGGGGCTTCAAGCCGGCGGCTGCCCGGCAGGCCAAGCCGCTGGCGACGGTCCAGATCTGCAAGGAGCATGTCCCCTACGACGCGCGCGATCCGCGATTCTACCACACCCAGAACTATGTCGTGACGGAGGGCTACATCCTCGACGGCATGGAACTGAACTGGGATCTGCCGAGCGACATGAGTTCGGACGAGACGGTGCACACGGATGGCTGGCGCGCCGAGTTCGCCGACCGGATCTACCGGGTGCAGGAGTGCCGCTACCAGACCACCGGCATGATGACCGCGCGCAGCGAGCACAACGTCCAGGGCGGACCGTTCTTCGTCTACGACACGATCTTCTCGTCGGGCTATGCCTGGAACACGCTGAGTCCCCGGGGCGACTACTCGCCTGACTATGCGGCCGTCTCCACCAAGGCGGCGTTCGGCATGTGGGTGCTCTGGGATACCCACTACACCGACATCCTCTTCGAGGCGGTTTCCGATCTCTACGACGAGGAGCGCGGCTACTACGAGGGCCTGCTCGAGAACGGCAGTGGTCCGATCGAGGTGTTCACCGCCAACAACAACGGCATCCTGCTGGCTGCCCTGCTCTACAAGGCCCAGGGCAAGATCCTGACGCCACCCCGCGAGCCTGGTGCCGAGGTGTGGTTCACCGCGATGCAGGACGGCGACATCCGGGAGCGGCGCAACCTGCCGGACCAGCCCGACTGGCTGGCTGCCCAGGCGCAAGCTGCGGCCCGAGACCAAGCCGCGGCCCAGGCTCAGGCGGCGTCTGCGCCAGATGCGTTGCAGTCTTCGCAGCAACCCATGCCAGGCGCGGCGAGCGCGGCGTCGCCACCCACCGCTCAGCCTGCTCAGGCAGATCCTGCCACCGTCACAGCGTCACCCGCTGGTGCGAAGAACCCATGAAGCACCGGCTCTGGCTGGCCTCGGCAGCCGTCGCCGCCGCGGTTGCCACGCCGGCCGCCGCGCAGGAGGCGATTGTCGACACCGCCAAGCCGTTCGCTGCCGGGGCACAGGAGATCGAGCAATATCTGCGTGGCCCGGTAGGCTGGCCGACGTTCCAGGAGGGCAGGGCCGGCGACCTGTTCTTTCGCTTCAACCCGGATGGCTTCGCCCGGTTTGGCCAGGGTGAGCGGCTCGACGCAGAATATTGGGAGGTCGAGTGCACGCCCAGGCCGGTCGACTGTTCCGCAAGGCGCGGGCCGGTACGGCTGAGCGTCGGCGAGGATGGCCGCCCATCCATCAGCCTCGACGGGGTCGCCTCCGCCGAGCGCTTCAGCCTCACCGGCGACGCGGAGGATGCCGCCACCCTTCCAGCCCTATCCGCGCCGGATAGGACGGTTGAACTGCTGGCGGCGTCGAGCCTGACGCCGCTGGAGGATGGAGACATCCTGCCCATCGACGGCCTGGCGACGGTGGCCGCCTTCATCCGCTGGGTTGAAAACGGGCAGGCAGCGGACCTCGCCTTCGACGCGGCCCCGCGGCGACCCTTCGCCAATCCTCCCAAGGCCGCGGCAGGCGCAAAGCCTGCTCCTGCCGCACCCAGCCAGACGTCGTCCACCAGCACGGCATCAGGAAGCGCATCGTCCGCACCCTTGCAGGAAGGAACTGCCGGCCCCGCGGCCGCTGCTGCGCAGGCCAATGACGGCGCGACGCCATCGGTGCCCCCGACCGGCTCCATGCGCGGACCTACGGCAGCGCTGGCGGCCGAGCAGGTGCCGCCCCAGGAGACCGGGCCGACTGTCCCGGCGGGTCAGATCGCGCTCCAGGTGGCTGGAGCGGCATCCATTGAACCAGCCGCGCCACCGCCGCCGGCTGCCGCAGCATCGCCGGTTCGGCCGCCCCCGCAGGAGCCGGCTGCCGCTCCGGCCCAGCCGGCGCCGGCCAAGGCTTCCGGCAGCGCCCCCAAGGCTGCCGCTGGCGCTCCCAAAGCTGCTGCCGCCGCTCCCAAAGCGTCCGCCGCTCCCAAAGCGTCCGCCGCTCCCAAAGCGTCCGCCGCCGCTCCGAAGTCCGCCGCAGCCCCCAAGGCTTCCGCCGCCACCGCGCAATCAACGCCGGCCGCCTCTCCGGCGGACACCATCTCGCGCGCGGCGTGCGAGCCTATCCGGATAGCGCCGGGAGATATCCAGGAGCCGATCGACTCGCTGCGAGGCCTGCCGGGCGTCTTTGTGATCGTGGACTATCTGGTCGAGCCTCCGTCGGCGAAGGGCAAGTTGCGCAGCGGCGTGCTGGAAGCGATCCGCTCGCGGTTCGACGCGGCGGGCATCCGCTTGCTGTCGAAGGAGGAAGTCCAGGACACGCCCGGCCGGCCGCAGCTCGAGTTCTATCTGACTCCGGGAGATGCCAACAAAGGATGCGTCTTCCGGGTCTGGATCAGCCTGCGCCAGGAGGTCGCGCTGGTGCGGGACAGCTCGATCCATCTCCTGACCGGCACCTGGGGCGACGGTGGCGTCGCGCGGCCGAGCGACAGCGCGAACGGGCCGGAGCTGGATACCTTCATCTACTATATCGAGCGCTTCGTCAGCGCCTACCAGAAGGCCAACAGCGCGGCGCCGGCAGCGTCCACGGCACCGGCCTCTGCTTCGCCAGAGCCCGCGCCAGCCGGGCCGAGCGGCAAGGATCTGCTGCTGTCGCTGCAGGAGCTTCTGCAGGAGGCGGGCTACGACCCGGGGCCGATCGACGGCCAGATGGGACCGCGAACCCAGGCGGCGATCCGGGCGTTCGAGGGCGGCCACGACCTCCCGGTCACCGGGCAGCCCAGCCAGGCCGTGCTCGACCGCCTAAGGAGCCGACGCGCCGAGGGGCCGGGCTGACTCCGTGTCCACCGCTTTACCCGTCTGATTCCAGCGCAGCCTCCAGGACCTTGCGCTCCTCGCGATCAGGGTCCTCCGCGACCGCGCAGCGTTCTGCAAGGACCATCGTGCTGCCGGTGCCGGGCTCGAAGCGGGGCCAGGGCGGCAGGTCCGGATGGTTGGGATCGCCTCGATGCGCGAAGGCGATCCAGGCCGCGCTCATCCGGGCCGCGAGGATGCGCGCTTCCTCCGTGGCGCCGGTCATGCCGGCGCAGCGGTCGGTGTTGTCGAACATGAACGGCAGGTCGAGGCCGTGGAAGGCACGCGGCCGCCCGTCCAGCACCGGCGTCTCCCAGGCGAACCAGTAGAGATAGACCGGCGCGTCCTGCGCCTGTCGCCCGGCCTGGGTGATTGCATCGGTCCTGGGGCTGTTGATCAGGGCCAGGAGTTCCACGGGCGCGGCCTGCGGATGGGCCAGCCGGTAGGCATGGAGGACCTGGTCGGTTTGCTCGCCGAGTTCCGGCCTCAGCCGCTCGGCCACCGCGGCCAGGTCGATGGCTTCGAGGCTGGGATCGGCCAGGCTCGGGCTGCGCTCGTGCTTGGTCGTGCCGATGATCATCGGCAGGCGGCCAGCCCAGCCTGGCGTCTCCGGATCGTAGG
The DNA here is from genome assembly GCF_000427665.1 of Geminicoccus roseus DSM 18922. NCBI lineage: Bacteria > Pseudomonadati > Pseudomonadota > Alphaproteobacteria > Geminicoccales > Geminicoccaceae > Geminicoccus > Geminicoccus roseus. The sequence goes on along the minus strand of NZ_KE386572.1, from coordinate 5,360,646 downwards.
GGTGGGTAGGGATGACGTCGCCGTCCACGGTCGGCTGCCACTGGACCGCGGAGAGCGGGACGTCCTGCTCGTCCGCAAGGCGCTTGCGGCCTGCGATGCCGGCATCGACCAGAGCTGAGGCCGGCAGCTCCTGGAGCCTTGCGAGATCCGCCCCCTCGAGTCCGAGTTCCGCCACGGTCGCCCTGGCCAGCGCCGCGGTCTGCTCGGGCTCGCCCAGCCGGAGCCTGGAACCGCTCTGCACGATCGCCTTCTGGAACAGGCCTTCCGCGGCGGGCATCACCGTCAGCGCATTGATCTTCCAGCCTCCCGCCGACTGCCCGAACAGGGTGACGTTGCCCGGATCGCCGCCGAACTGCCCGATGTTGCTTTTCACCCAGTCGAGCGCGGCGACCAGATCGAGCATTCCGGCATTGGCGGCATGCGGATAGGCGTCGCCTGCCAGGGCGCCGAGGTTGAGATAGCCCAGCAGCCCGACCCGGTGGTTGACCGAGACCACCACCACGTCGCCGCGCCGGCTGAGATGCTCCCCGTCATAGGACGGCAGCTCATAGCTCGACCCGGCATAGAACCCGCCGCCGTGCAGCCAGACCATCACCGGGCGCCGCCCTTCCGTGACCGACGGCGTCCAGACATTGACGAACAGGCAGTCCTCGCCCGGATAGCCTTCGTTCCAGTCGAACAGGAAGGCCAGGTAGTCGTTGCGCCAGCGCGGCGCCTGCGGGCAGACCGGACCATAAGCCAGCGCGCTGCGCGTCCCGCTCCAGCCGGGATGTCGGCCAGGAGGCCCGAAGCGCGCTTGGCCCGAGGTCGGCGCGGCGTAGGGGATGCCCTTGAAGACATGGATGCCGTTGCGGCGATAGCCCCGGACCTTGCCGGAGCGGGTCTCCACCGGCGGCGTGTCGGTCGAGAGCGGACCCGGCATGTGGGCCTGCAGGTCCAGTCCGGGCGCGGCTTCGGCCGGCAGGGCCGCCATGGCCGCCGTCCCGCCGATGCCCATGGCGAGGCCGCGACGCTTCATCATCAGGCGGGACAGGTCAGCTCTCCGGCAACTGGCCGAGCTCGCGGGCCTCGGCATAGGTGAGGCCGTAGCCATAGGGGAACAGGGGGTCGTAGTCCGCGTCGTTCCGGTTGACGATCTGGTCCGGATATTTCGGCCAGGAGAAGGACAGCCGGCCGCGGAAGTCGTGGGCGATCGATCCGTCCGGCCGGGCGAACAGCAGGTCGGCGACCCCGCCGCCCTGCGTGCCCGGCAGCCAGGCGGCAACGAAGGCATCCGAAACGTTGATCTCCGGCGTGGTGTAGAGCGGGCGCCCGGACAGGAAGATCGAGACGATTTTCACGTCCTGCTCCTTCAGGCGCTGCAGCAGTTCGAGATCGGCGCCATGCATCGCGTGGTAGGCGGTGGTCTCCCGATCACCCTTGGTCTCGGCGTAGGGCTCTTCGCCGAACACCACCACGGCCACGTCCGGCCTGGTCGTGAAGCTTCCATCCACGCTCAGCTCGACTGAGCCGCCACCGGCGCCGACCGCTTCGCTGATGCCCGCGAAGATCGACTGTCCGTTCGGGAAGTTGTGGTTCGCGATGTTGGTGCCCTGCCAGGTGACCGACCATCCGCCGGCCAGCTTCGGGATGCTGTCGGCGCCGTTCCCGGCCACCAGGACCCGCTGGTTCGGCGCGAGCGGCAGGACCTTCCGGTCGTTCTTCAGCAGCACCAGCGATTCACGCACCGCCTGGCGGGCCACCTCCAGGTGCTCCGGGGCGCCCAGGAGTTCGTACCGGCCGGCCAGCGGCCGCTCGGAAGGGCGCGGGCGCTCGAACATGCCGGCGCGCATCTTGACCCGGAGGATGCGGCCGACCGCATCGTCCAGCCTGGCCATCGGGATCTCGCCGGCCTGCACCTGGGCCAGGGTGTTGGCGTAGAGTTCCTTCCACTTGTCCGGCGCCATGAACATGTCCAGCCCGGCGATGATCGCCTGCGGGCAGCTTTCCTTGGAGCAGCCCGGGACCTGGGCGTGCCCGTTCCAGTCGCCGACCACGAAGCCCTGGAAGCTCATGCGTCCCTTCAGGACGTCGGTGAGCAGGGCAGGGTTGCCGTGCATCTTGATGCCCTGCCAGCTCGAATAGGAGGCCATCACCGTCTGTGCGCCGGCCTGGAGAGCGGTCACGTAGCCCGGGCCATGCAGGTCGCGCAGTTCCTCCTCGGAGATCCGCGCGTCCCCCTGGTCCTTGCCGCTAAAGGTGCCGCCGTCGCCGAGGAAATGCTTGGCGGTCGCCAGCACGCGGTCGCTGCCCAGGAAGTCCGGCGTGCCCGGACGGCCCTGCAGCCCCTCGACGATGGCGCCCCCATAGAGCGCAACCAGTTCCGGATCTTCGGAATAGCTCTCGTAGGTCCGCCCCCAATGGTCATCGCGCGCCACCGAGACCGCCGGTGCGAAAGTCCAATCCTCGCCGGTGACCTGCACCTCTGTCGCCGTGACTTCGCCGATCCGGCGCATCAGCTCGGGATTGTGGGCAGCACCGAGCCCGATGTTGTGCGGGAAGATGGTGGCGCCGATGATGTTGTTGTGGCCATGGACCGCATCCGTTCCCCACAGCAGGGGGACATAGGTGCCGCCGCGCGCCCGGTTCGCGTCGTAGAAGGCGTCGGCCAGGGCCAGCCAGTCCTTGGCAGGGGAATAGTCGTTGTGGTTCGGCGCTGACGTCCCGCCGCTCAGGATCGCGCCCAGCGGATAGCGGTGCAGATCCTCCGGCGTGATGCTCGCGATGTCGGCCTGAATAATCTGTCCGACTTTTTCTTCAACAGTCAGGCGGCTGACCAATTCCATGACGCGCGATGTAAGATGCGGGTCGTCCAGAACAGGGGGGTCGACTTGAGGCCAGTTTTCCCGATGGACTGAAGGTCGTGGCGCGTTTACGGTGGAAGCGTCCTGCGCCGACACGGTGGACGAAGCTGCGAGAAGGGCGATTCCGATCCAAAGAAAATATCCCGCTCGGCGCGGTATAAGTACATTCGCGCCGCGATATTTCTCAACCTTACGCCTCTTCATTCTCGCCCTTTCCGGAATCTGACAAAAAACTCCATGGCCCAGGGAGAAAATCTGGCACCTATCGGAGTAACTTTTCAAGAGTCTGGAAGAATTTCCTTGTGCATGGCGGCGCTGCTGTGGCGGAAGCAAGCCCGCTGCCGACCCAGCCGATTGGAGCATGTCATGGTCGACCGCAGACATCTGATCGAGGCCGGGCTGGCAGGCGGGGGCGCGTTGCTGGCCACGTCGCTGGCACCAGCCTCCGCTCGCGGCGCCGCCATGCAGGTGCCCTCCTTGTCGACCCTGGCAAAGCAGCGGGGGATCCTGTTCGGAACCGCCATCGGCCCGCTGGTCGCGACCAGTCAGTCCTATCGGGAAGTGGTGGTCGCGGATGCCGGGCTGGTCGTGCCCGAGTATGAGATGAAGTGGCGCTTCATCGAGAAGACCCAGGGCGTCTATGACTTCTCGGCGGTCGACCGCCGCCTGGCGTTCGCGCAGCAGAACGGCATGGCGTTCCGCGGGCACACCCTGGTCTGGCACCAGTCCCTGCCGGACTGGCTGCCGAACGCGATCAACCCAGGGAACGGGCGGCAACTGCTGACGCGGCACATCAACGCCGTCGCGGGGCGCTACAAGGGCAAGCTCCACTCCTGGGACGTGGTGAACGAGGCGATCGACATCTCGCCGGCCGGCGTGGGCGGCCTGCGCAACACGACCTGGTTGCAGAACGTCGGGCCCGATTACATCCAGATCGCCTTCGAGGCCGCGGCTGCGGCCGATCCCGGCGCGATGCTGGTCTATAATGACTACGGCCTGATCTATGCGTCCGGCGGTGGCGACATGAAGCGCGCAGCGACCCTGCGCATGCTGGAGCGGCTGGTGTCCCGGGGCGTGCCGGTGCATGCGCTGGGCCTGCAGGGGCATATCGAGGCGCCGATCCGGAACTTCGACCCGAACGTGCTCTCTCGCTTCTGCAACGATGTCGCAGCGCTCGGTCTCAAGATCATGATCACCGAGATCGATGTCTCCGACCAGTATGCCCCGGCGGACATCGCGGTGCGCGATGCCCTGGTGGCCGAGGCCTATCAGGCCATCCTCGGCTGCGTCCTTGCCGTTCCGGCCACGGTGGCGGCCGTGACCTGGGGCCTCAGCGACATCCACAGCTGGCTGGCCACCTATCGTCCCCGCAAGGACGGCCTGCAGGTCCGTCCTCTCCTCTACACCGACGGCATGCAGAAAAAGCCTGCCTGGGAGGCGGTGGCCAGCGCGCTCCGCGGCTGAAGGGGGAGGAGGCTGCCAGGGTGAGGGGTGGGACAGGCTGCTCGCTTGTGCGGCCTGACCACATGGACAAGACTGTTTCCCGAGGAGCAGTAGCTCCGACATCTGTACTGTTCCAGCACCGGAACAGGCGATTTCGTAGCTGGAACTGTTGATTGATGATCTTCGAGTCCGGGCAGCCAGACGGCCGGCCGAGTGCAGCGAGTAAGCGGCGGCCGCAGGTGCTGCTGGCCGAGGACGATCCCCAGATGCGGCAGCTGATGGCCGGGGTCCTGGAGGCCATCGGCTATGACGTCACCGTGGCCGGCGATGGCCAGGAGGCTCTGGATATCCTGGAAAGCTCGGCCATCAACCTGATCGTTTCCGACTGGATGATGCCGAACGTCGACGGCGTGGAACTTTGCCGGCGCATCCGCGAGAGACAGGCCAGGAGCTACGTCTACATCATTCTGCTCACCGGCCGGAACGACAGCGCCGCCCTGGTGGAGGGCATGGAAGCCGGTGCCGACGACTTCCTGATCAAGCCGCCCGACCTGGCGGAGCTGCGCGTGCGCCTGCATGCGGGCCAGCGGGTTCTCGACCTGGAGCGCCAGCTCGCCACGAAGAACCAGACGCTGAGCATCGCCAACCAGGAGCTGGAGGCGGCCCATGCCCAGCTGAGGCGCGACCTGGAAGCATCCGCCCTGGCCCAGCGGCGGCTTCTGCCCCGTCCGGCCGACCTGCCGGGCCTGCGCTTCGACTGGCTGTTCTTTCCCTCCAGCCATGTCGGCGGCGACACGTTCGGGGTGGTGCGGCAGGGCCCCACCATGCTGGCGTTCTTCCAGATCGACGTCGCCGGCCATGGCGTTCCGGCCGCCCTTCTGTCCTTCACCCTGCAGCGGCTGCTTTCCGGGGGCGGGCTGCAGATCGGCGGCCGGCCGGACAGCGGGGGTGCAACTCTGTGGGATCCGGCCGCCATCGTCGCGGAACTGAACCGGCGGTTCCAGGCGGACGAGGATGCGACCTACTTCACCATGGTCTTCGGCTTGGTCGACGAGGGGACGGGCCGGCTGGTGCTCTGCCAGGCGGGCCATCCGCCGCCGCTGCACGTCCGGCGCTCCGACCGCGAGGTGGTGATGGTCGGGGACGGCGGCCCGGTAGTAGGACTGTTTCCGGATGCCGTTTACGAAAATGTCGAGATCGACTTGCAGCCAGGCGACCGCCTGGTCCTCTATTCCGACGGAATCATCGAATGCTGCGGGCCGAATGATGAGCTGTATTCCGAGGAACGCTTCGCGGCATCCGTCGGTATTTCCATGGACCTGCCACTCACGGTAGCGGTACAGGATCTGGGAGAGCAGCTGAGCCTGTGGCGAGGCGGGCTGGCCTATGAGGACGACGTGTCCCTACTGGTCCTCGAGAAAAAGTGAGGAAGCGACATGAACGGGTCGGCGAGCCTAGAGGACCAACTGGTCGAGGCACGGGATCAGGACGGCGTCCTGATCGTCCGGGTCCTGCACAAGCGGCTGACGGCCAGCACCGCGCCTTTGTTCAAGACGATCGTCACCCGCCAGGTCGAGGCCGGCCAGCACCATGTCGTGCTGGACCTGGCGGAGGTCGACTTCATGGACAGCAGCGCGCTTGGCGCGGTCGTCTCCTGCATGAAGTCGGTCGGCAGCCGGGGCACCCTGGCCATCAGCGGCGCCCACGGCGCGGTCCTCAAGCTCTTGAAGCTCACCCGCCTGGACCGGGTCCTGAAGCTGCACGATACGCCTGAGCAGGCGGCCAGCGCGATCCGGCAAAGCTGACAAGCGCTGCGGCAGAGGCCGGCATGGCTCGGAGGATCACGTTCACCATCGAGAGCGATCTCGCCCAAGTCGCGCTGGCCGCGGCCGCCCTGCGCGGTGTGTGCGGCCTTGTGGTCCTGGACCCCGAAGCGCTGGACGAACTGGAGCTGGGCTTCGTCGAGGCAGTCAACAACGTCATCGAGCACGGCTTTGCCGAGCGGGCAGGCATGCCGATCCTGATCACGGTGGAACTGCTCGACGACCGGGTGGCCATCAGGATCGCCGATCAGGGCACCAGCATCCCGCCCGAACTCCTGGAGCGGGCGCGCAGCGCCCCGTTCGAGGTGGACCCGGACGACCTGGACAGCCTCCCCGAGAGCGGCATGGGCCTGCGGCTGATCATGCATTGCGCGGACAAGATCACCTACACGGTGAAGGACGGCATCAACTACCTGCTTCTGGAGAAGCTGCTGCCGGCTTGAGGGCGGTCCAGATCCGGCGACGTCTCTCAATCCTCTCTTGCTCGGACAGCCTCCAGATAAGCGAGGCACATGGTCACCAGCTGCCGGCGGATGTCCTGCTGCAGGGGCGTCGGCAGGTTCCGCTCGAACACGTTGCGCACCGTCCCGAAGATCGCCGACAGGAGGGTGGTGTTGGCCAGCGTGAGATCCCTACCGGCAGCGTCCGATGCGCTGGCGAACATCGCCAGCGTTGCAGTGTCCAGGCGCTGTGCGAATGCCTCGACCAGCGATTCGTTGTCGAGTTCGACCACCGAGCGGTACAGCGCGCGGGTGACATCGCTCCGCTCGGTCTTCGCCTCCCAATAGGCAGCAACGAGCGCTTCGACCATGGCCGCGGTGGAGGCGCCGCGATGCTCCCGGCAGGCCGCTTCCACCCTCAGCGCGACCCTGTCCAGGTAATGCTCGTTCAGGGCATACAGCAGCGCCTGCTTGTGGGGGAAGTACTGGTACATCGTCCCGACCGAAACCCCGGCGCGCTCCGCCACCCGGGTGGTGGTCAGCCGAGGGATCCCCTCGGACAGCAGAACCTGAGGGGTCGCCTCCAGCATCGCGTCCACGGTCACGGCTGCCCGTGCCTGACGCGGCCTTTTCCGGGGACTTAGATGACGTGGCGGCGGCGCATGCATAGGCGAATCCGCAAGGTGAACGATCCTTCCTAGATTGATGGCGCCGCTGAGCCAGGATCTGAAGGGAGAATCGCGTGGCCGACACTGCACGCATTGCGCTTGTCACCGGTGCCAACAAGGGCATCGGGCTGGAAATCGCACGCCAGCTCGGCAAAGCCGGCGTGACCGTGATCGTCGGGTCGCGCGACGAGGAGCGCGGCCGCCGGGCCGCGGCCGGGTTGTCGGCGGGCGGGCCGGGCGTGGAAGCCGTCCGGGTCGATCTGGACGACGAGTCGACCATCCTCGCGGCTGCCCGGTGGATCGCCGAGCGGCATGGCCGGCTCGATATCCTCGTCAACAATGCAGGCATCGCGGATGCCGCCGACGGCCCGCCCGGCATGGCATCGACGGCCGCCGTGCGCCGGGTCATGGAGACGAACTTCATCGGCACGCTCGCCGTGACGCAGGCGATGCTGCCGCTGCTGCGCAAGTCGCCAGCGGGCCGCATCGTCAACCTGGCGAGCACGCTCGGCTCGCTGGCGATCAACGGCGATCCCTCGTCACCCTACTATTCGGCCCGCCTGATCGGCTACAACGCGTCCAAGGCGGCGCTGAACATGCTGACCGTGCAACTCGCAGCAGAGCTGGAGGGCACCGCCATCGCCGTGAACTCGGTATGCCCCGGCTACGTGAAGACCGACCTGACCGGCCATCGCGGCACGATGACCCCCGAACAGGGCGCGCACCTGCCGGTCGAGTACGCCCTGCTCGGCGAGAATGCGGTCTCCGGGCGCTTCGTCGAGCCGGCGGGCTTGGCGCCATGGTAGGACCAGCCGGTCCAAAACCAGCGCCGGCGGCTTCCGGGAGTCTCCGGCGCCGCGACGGCGATTGGGCCGCCAACGGCGGCAGCCGCCTGGCTCAGGAAGGCCGACGACACAACCAGTTCAACCGCATGCCCTGAAGCATGCTAGGTCGTCAGTCCGAGTTGCGCCCTTGCCGAACCTGGGCTCGCGATCGCCGCTCCAAGTCCTTCCAGAAGCCAGCGTGCCCGCTCGACAAGCTGGGCATTGCTTTGCACGAGTTCCGTCCTGGAGATGCGGATCGTGTCCTCCATGCCGATCCGCACATGGCCGTTCAGGAGAAAGGACTGCATCAGCATGGGGAAGGCAGCCCGGCCGATGCCGAACCCTGTCCAGATGGCACCGCGCGGCAGGAGGTTGCGGGCGTAGAGCATCGTCTCGGGCGAGGCCGCGAAGCCATATTTGACGCCCAGCACGAGGCTGGCCAGCGGCGGGCCGCGGAAGATGCCGCCGGCAAGAAAATCATTGAGAAGAGCGACGTCGCCGCTGTCGAACAGCTCGAACTCCGGCCGCACGCCGCAGTCATAGATGATCTCCGACATCCTGCGCACATAGGGTGGCGTGTTGATCACCACCTCGTTGCCAAAGGTCATGGTGTTGAGGTCGAGCGTGCAGATCTCCGGCCGGAGGTGGCGGATGTGGTCGACCCGTTGTTCGGCGGTGACGAAATTGGTGCGCGGGCCCGCCACCTTGGGATCCGCCTCGCCGGGCTGGAAGCGTCCACCGGGCCCCGTCGTTATGTTGAGGATCACCTCGTCGTTCTTGTCCCGGATCAACCCGACAAGCTCCCGATAGTGATCGAGCTCCATCGACGGCCGTCCGTCCGGATGGCGCACATGAAGGTGGAGGATCGCAGCACCGGCCTCGGCGGCTTCAAGCGCTGAGGCCGCGATCTCCGCCGGCGTGATCGGAAGATTGGGATTGTCCTCGGGCCGTGTCAGGCTGCCGGTGACGGAGCAGGTGATGATCGTTTCTTTCTGCATCAGCTTTTACTTCCAGCCCTGTCTGGAGATTGGGCACACCGTTCCAGCGCCAGTTCCGCCGGCCTCTGATCCTCAGGCTCGCACGGCACGGCCTGGCCCGTGCTCCGCGGCGATGCGCTTGTCGTGCCAGTCGAAGTAGCGCATCGCCAAAGGAACGAACCAGGGCGATCCGCTATAGAAGGGCGCTGTCGGAAAACGGGAGGTCTCGAAGACGGATGGGGTATGGGGACGTCCGAGAATGCGACGCGCGATCAGGCGACCGAAATGCGTTCCGATCGGAATGCCGGCGAAGTTGTACCCAAGCCCGAAATGAACGCCGTCATGCTTGCCGACATGCGGCATGAAGTCGAACGTGCCCGCACATTGGCCGGTCCAGGCGCGGCTGAGCCTGACGCCGCCGAGATCAGGCAGGATCGACACAAGCCGGTCGCGCAACGTGGCGGCAAGCGGCATCGCTGTGTCGCTGGGCGTCCCGGTCGAGCCACCAAAAAGGATCCGGTTGGAATCGGGCGCCGGGCGGATGAAGTCGATGTTGATCCGGGTATCGAGATAGGTCCGCCGCCGGGGCAGCACCCGTTCGATCAAGCCAGCCGGCAGCATCTCGGTCGCGATGATGAACCCGCGAAACGGAATGACGCGCCGGGCATGCCATCCGAGGCCACGGCTCGTATAGCCATTGGTCGCAACCACCACCTCGCGCGCTGTCAGCGAACCGCGCGAGGTGGTGATCCGCTTGGGGCCCTCGCCCGGCTGGACCCGCTCGACCGCCGTGAAAGGATGAAGGCGTGCGCCGGCTTGTTGGGCGCGCCGGACCAGGCCCTCATGGTAGAGGCCAGGATGGATCGAGCCGAGGTCGGGGATCACCGCGCCGCCAAAGTAGCGGTCCGAAACGATCTCGCGATGCTGCTCGTGCTTCTCGACCACCATGTAGTCGAAGCCGACCTCGCGCCGCATCGCTTCCAGATCAGCAATCATCGCCCGGAAATGCGCCGGCGAGTTGGCGGCCACGAACCGACCGCAGAGTGTGTGGTGGCAATCGATGCCCTCCGCCTCGACCAGGGCGGCGACGCCTTTCAGCGCGGCGTCGAGCTCGCGATAGACCTGCACCGCATGGGAGCGGCCGTGCGCGTGTGCGAGCCAGTCCACCGATCGCTTGAGGGTCCTGCCCAGGAAGCCCGCGCTGCGGCGTGCCGCGCCTTCGCCAATATCCTGCGCATCGAGGACCACGACCTCGGCGCCGGCCCGCGCCAGATCCAGGGCCGCGACCATGCCGGTGATGCCGCCGCCGATGATCGCGACATCCGCCTTCCGAGGCAGATCAGCTTGCGCGCTACCGTCGCCCTGCTTGGGCGAGGCTGCTGCCCACCAATAGGGTTCCTCGCGAAAATCGTCTGCAAGGAGGGTCTCTGGCAGGCTCGGCTTCCGGATCATTTGCCGCATGATGATCGCTCCGGATAAACCGTGGTGCCTGCGGACTTCTTTGTGCTGGGGAACGTCATCTCGTTCGAATACCAGCGCATCTCTTCAGGGGGCGTCAAGCTGCGCCTGCTTGTTTCGCTTCCAGCCGGAACTCTTCGGATGCATAGCCACCGGCGGGCGCGGCGCGGGCAGGCCGGCTTGATGCAGCAGGACTGAACCGAACAGGCTTGCCAAGCAAGAACTATCGCATAACAATAATTTTCATCGAAAAGCGATTTTGGTGTCCGAGCTGGCCCTCAGCTCGGGATGGAGGCCCATGTGACTGAATCGAGCGAGATGGCGGGCAGGCATGTCGTCGTCACGGGCGGGGCCAAGGGACTGGGTTATGCCATCGCGCAACTTCTGATCGCTCGGAGCGCCAGGGTCTGCATCATCGACGTCGATGCCGACGGGCTGGATCGCGCCGTGGCCACCCTTGGTGGCGCCGGCAAGGCCGTGGGCGTGGCGGGCGACATCCGACGACGCGATGATGCCCATGCCGCGTTCACAAGGGCTGCGGAGAAGCTCGGCCATGTCGACATCCTGGTCAACAATGCCGGGGTCTATCCGCGCAAGCCGATCCTCGAGATCGACGACGAGGCGTGGGACTACACGTTCGATGTCAACCTGCGGTCGATGTTCCACATGACGGTGGCCGCCGCCGGTCACATGAAGCCCCGGCAGTCGGGCAGGATCGTCTCGATCGCGTCGATCGACGCCTACATCCCCTACGCCAAGAATGCCCACTACGCGGCGGCCAAGGCCGGGGTCATCAGCTTCACCAAGTCCTTTGCGCAGGAACTGGCGCCCGACGGCATCCTGGTCAACGCCGTGTCGCCGGGGCCGATCGATACGCCCAACCTGCGCGCCCTCGGCATCTACGAAGACCTGGCCAAGTCCACGCCACTCGGCCGGGTAGCCACGCCCCAGGACATCGCCGAAGTGGTGTGCTTCCTGGCCAGTGACCGCAACCGCTACATGACCGGCGAGACGGTGATCGCGGGCGGCGGCATCATCATGGTCTAGCCAGACTGCCGACCCGGGGGGGGCGGCGGTAACGATCGAGCAGTCGAACAACCAAAGGATACGTACCATGAAAGACGTTCCGACGATTGCCCCGCCGGGTGGGAGTGGCCCCCTCCTGGACCGCCGCCGCATCCTTGCAGGCACCGCGCTCGGCGCCGCGGGCCTGGTCACCGGCTTCCCGTCCATCCTGCGCGCCCAGCCGGCGACCCTGACCGTGCCCAATTCCGGCGGCGCGCTCGAGGAGGCCTACAAGGTCGCGTATTTCGATACGTTCAAGGAGAAGACCGGGATCCAGATCGTCGGCGCGCCCTACATGGACACGTCCCGCGTGAAGGCCATGGTCGAGAACAACGCGGTCGACGTCGACGTGCTGAACATCGACGCGACCGAGGCGGCGGCGCTTGCTCGCCTGGGCCTGCTGGAGCCGATCGACTACGACTATATCGACAAGTCCATGCTCCTGCCTGTGGCCGCGAAGGAGCATTATCTGCTCGCCGATGTCGCCGCCTACGTCATGGCGTGGAACACCGAAAGTCTCGATGGCGACGCTCGGCCGAAGGACTGGGCGGAATTCTTCGACCCGGAGAGGAGCGAGCAGCGCAGCCTGTGGAAGCTGGCGCCGCAGACCCTGGAAGTTGCGGCGATGGGCGGGGGCCAGTCGCGCGACAGCCTTTATCCGATCGACCTGGACCTGGCGTTCCGGATGCTGGACGGGATCAAGCCCAATTTGACCTGGTGGACGTCGGGCGCCCAGGCGGCCCAGCTCGTCATCGACGGCGAGGTGGATGTCGGCACGGTCTGGAACGGCCGGGTGTTCAAGCCCAAGGACGAGGGGGCGCCGGTCGACTACACCTTCGATCATGCCCTCTATGTCTGCGACGCGATGGTGATCCCCCGCGGGGCCAAGAACAAGAAGGCGGCCATGGAGTTCCTGGCGACCATGATGGACGCCCAGAACCAGGCGACGTTTGCCCGGGCGATCCCCTACGGCCCGGTCAACACCAAGTCGTTTGATCTCCTGGACGAGGCCACCCTGGCCCGGCTCCCGAACTCGCCGCAGAACAGCCAGACGGCGGTGTTCCAGGACTTCGACTACTGGGCGGAGCATGGGCCCGAGGTGTTCGACCGCTTCAACAACTGGCTGCTCGGATAAGGAAGGGACATGCTGCAGCGGACGACGATGGGCACGGTTTTGGCAGCATCCAGACGTGCCCGGCGTCGTCCGTGGTCGCCGGGGCGGGGCAACACCCTGCTCCTGATGCCGCCCGTCCTGCTGCTGCTGGCTTTCTTCGTCCTGCCGCTCGGCACCGTGATCGTGCAAAGCTTCTCGGGCCCCACCCCGGGCTTCGCCCAGTATGCGGAGATCCTGTCCAGCAGCAGCACTCTCTCGGTCCTCCTCTATACCTTCCAGTCGGCGCTGCTCGTCACCCTGGCTGCCCTCGTCCTGAGCTACCCGGTGGCGTTCGTGGTCAGCCGGGCCAGGGGGAACCTGCTCCATCTCTGCCTGGCCGCGATCCTGATCCCGTTTTGGACCAGCACGGTGATCCGGACCTATGCCTGGATCGTCATCCTGCAGCGCAAGGGCATCCTGAACGACTTCCTCGTGGCGGTGGACCTGATCGAGCGGCCACTCCGGCTCACCAGCAACGGCGTGGGCATGCAGATCGCGATGATCCACATCATGATGCCCTTCATGGTCCTGCCGCTGCTCAGCACGATGCGCAGCATTGACGGGAATTTGCTGCGGGCCGCGGCCGTGATGGGCGCCAACCCGTTCCGGCAGTTCATCTCGGTCTATCTGCCGCTTTCCGTCCCGGGGATCAGCGCCGGGTGCGTGCTGGTCTTCATCTCGTCCTTGGGCTTCTACATCACGCCGGCGCTCCTGGGCGGCCACCGGACCATGGTGGCCGTGCTGATCGAGCAGCAGGCGTCCCGCCTCCTGAACTGGCCGCTGGCGTCCGCCCTTGCGACGCTGCTGCTGCTGCTGACCTGTGCTTTGTTCCTGCTCTACGAGCGGGCCATGCGCCATGTCGGCGGTGGCAGGCCCCCGGGAGAGGCGGCATGACCGCCGCCGCGCGCTGGCGGATCGCCGGGCTGGGCATCCTGGCCTTCGCGATCCTCACCCTGATCTACCTGGTGATGCCGACGCTGGTGATCGTGCCGCTGTCGTTCAGCAGCGAGACGTTCCTGAGCTTTCCGCCGCCGGGCTTCTCCCTGCGCTGGTACGAGGCCTTTGCCGACAGCGTCGAGTACCGCATCGCCATCATGAACAGCGTGAAGATCGGCCTGCCGGCGGCGCTGCTTGCCACGGTGTTCGGCACGCTGGCGGCCATCGCCCTGGTCCGGGGCAACATTCCGGGCCGGCGGCTGCTCTCGGCGATGATGATCGCGCCCCTCATCCTGCCGCAGATCATTCTCGCGATCGGGCTGTTCCCGATCATGGTCCGGCTCGGGATCATCGGCAGCTATGCGGGCATCCTGCTGGGTCATGCGGTCGTGTGCATGCCGCTCGTGTTCATCACCGTGGCGGCATCCCTGCGCAGCTACGCGCCGACCTACGAGCTCGCGGCGATGACGCTCGGGGCCAACCCCTGGAACACGTTCCGATACGTGACCTTCCCGATGATCCGGGTGGGGGTGATGGTCGGTTTCATCTTCGCCTTCACCTTCTCGTTCGACGAACTGATCCTTGCCATCTTCCTGACCAGTCCGGATACGCGCACCGTGCCACGTCTGCTCTGGGAGCATCTGAGCTACCAGATGACTCCGATCATCGCCGCCGCGACCGTGGTCCTGCTGCTGATCACGCTGGCGCTCCTGATGCTGGCAGCCATGGCCAGCCGGTTCGGGCCACGCAGGGAGGCGACGCGATGACCCTCCATCTCGATCTTCCCCGTACGGAGGGCGCCAGTCCGGCTCCAGGCAGCACGGCCAGGAGCGGTGCGGTGGTCGAATTCCGGGGGGTGACCAAGGACTATGGTGCCCTGACCGTGCTGCAGCCCACGTCGTTGCGGATCGAGGCGGGGGAGTTCTTCGCCATCATCGGCCCGAGCGGCTCCGGCAAGTCGACCCTGCTCGGCATCACCGCCGGCTTCGTCGTGCCCAGCGGCGGTTCGATCAAGGTCGCCGGCGTGGATGTCGTCGCGACGCCGCCCTACCACCGCAACTTCGGGATGGTCTTCCAGAACTATGCCCTGTTCCCGCACATGACGGTCGCGGAGAACATCGCCTTTCCGCTGCGCATGCGCGGCTTCCCGAAGGCGGAGATGGCGGCCAAGGTCCAGCGTGTCCTGGAGATGGTCCGCCTGTCCGGCTTTGGCGACCGCAAGCCCGCCCAGCTTTCCGGCGGCCAGCAGCAGCGCGTCGCCCTGGCGCGCGCCGCCGTCTACGATCCCCTGCTCCTGCTGATGGATGAGCCGCTGGGGGCGCTCGACAAGAACCTGCGCGAGGAGATGCAGGAGGAGATCAAGCGGTTCCAGGACGCGCTGGGCGCCACCGTCATCTACGTGACCCACGACCAGCACGAGGCTGCCTACATGGCCGACCGCATCGCGATCATGCGCGGCGGCACCCTGGAGCAGATCGGCTCGCCCCGCGAACTCTACGAGAAGCCGGAGAGCATCTTCGTCGCGAGCTTCCTGGGCGAGGCGAGCCTGCTGCCGGTGCTGGGCGTGTCCGCCGGTCGGGGCAGCGACGTCAGCGCCCGGATCGGCAGCGGCCTGGTGGTCGAGGCCACCGCACCCCGAAGCCACGGAAGCGCCGACGCCATCTGCGTGCGTCCTGAGGCCATCCTGCTCGGCGACCAGGCCCAGGGAATGGACAATGTCTTCAGGGGACGGGTCGAGGATGCCGTCTACACCACCGGGAGCATCCGCTACCGGGTCTGGCTCGAAGGCACCGACCTTCTGCTCACGGTTCGCATCCCGTCCCGTCCCGACATCGCCCTGCTGGAGGCGGGGCAGAAGGTGACGGTCGGCTGGAACCGCCGCGATGCCCTGCTGGTGGCTGGAGACTGAGATGAGCCAATCCTTCGCCGGCCAGGTCGCGATCGTCACCGGCGCCGGATCGGGCATGGGGCGCGCTCATGCCATGAGGATGGCGGCCGAAGGCGCCATCGCGGTGATCCAGGACATCGACGCGCACGGCCTGGCCGAGACGGAGGAACTGATCCGGGCGGAAGGAGGGGCGGAAGGAGGGAATGTCGCCGCCTACGCCTTCGACATCTCCGATGTCCCCTCGATCGATCGGATGGCTGCCGACGTGCTGGCGCGATTCGGGCGGGTCGACATCCTGGTCAACAATGCCGGGATCGGCGTCGACCGGGTGATCGAGGACATCGACCAGGCGGCGTTCGACAAGATGATCGGCGTCCACGTGAAGGGCTCGTTCTTCTGCGGCCGTGCCGTCGTCCCGGCGATGAAACGCCAGGGCCGCGGGCGGATCGTCAATGTCTCGTCGCGCTGGGCGCAGGCGGGGCATCACATGGCTTCCGACTACATCGCCGCCAAGGGGGCCATCCTCGGCCTCACCAAGGCCTGGGCCAAGGAGCTGGCCCCGTTCGGGATCACCGTGAACGCCATCGCGCCGGGCGGCGTGTGGAGCCGGATGGTTCTGGAGAATCTCGGCGAGGAGGGGGTGCGCCGGGAGGAGCGCGAGGTGCCGCTGGGGCGCTGGGCGCAGCCCGAGGAGATCGCTGCGACCGTGGCGTTCCTGGCCAGCGACGAGGCCGCGTTCATCACCGGCCAGGTCATCAGCCCCAACGGGGGCAAGACCATCGTGGGCTTCTGAGCCCATCGCGGGCAGATGGCCCGTGCTCCCGAAACGACAAGCAATGCGCCCGGGCGCGCCGGCCCGGTCGAGGCCCGGCGCCCCGAGCGATCACCACGGCCGCGCGGGCATGAAGGAGAACGACGATGCGTGAACTTGACGGGCTGGTCGCGGTCATCACCGGGGCAGGGGCCGGCATGGGCAAGGCTCACGCCCAGCTCCTGGCCGAGCGCGGCGCCCGGATCGTCGCCCAGGACATCGACGGCGTCCGGGCCGAGCAGACGGCCGCGCTGGTCCGCTCGGAGGGGGGCGAGGCCGTGTCCCTGGCGTGCGACGTCGCCGACACCGCGGCGCTCACCGCCGCTCTCACCGGCATCGGCGAACGGTTCGGCCGCATCGACATCCTGGTCAACAATGCCGGGATCGGCGGCGAGCCGCTGATCGAGGATACCACCGAAGACTATTTCGACCGCACCTTCGCGGTGCATGTCCGGGGCAGCTTCTTCGCGGGCAAGGCCGTGCTGCCGTTCATGAAGAAGCAGCGCTACGGCAAGATCATCAACATTTCGTCGATCTGGGGCATGGTCGGCCATCACTACGCCTCGCCCTACTGCGCGGCCAAGGCGGCGCTGCTCGGCCTGACCAAGGCATGGGCCAGGGAGCTGGCGCCCTGGAACATCCACGTGAATGCGGTGGCGCCAGGCGGCGTCCTGACCGAGATGGTCATGGCCCAGCCGGACATCGACAAGAAGATGCCGCAGAAGGTCGCGCGGGTGCCGCTCGGCCGTTATGCCGAGTCGCGGGAGATCTCCTACACCGTCGGCTTCCTGGCCTCGCCACGCTCCGACTTCATTACCGGACAGGTCATCAGCCCGAATGGCGGGGAGGTCATCGTCGGTATCTGAGACCAGGATGCTATCGCCTGCTGCGCCCGCCGGAACGCACATTGACACCAATTATCGAATAAAGATAAAATTTACCAAACTTCGATATGAGGCTACGGCATGCGGTTCGGCCTTTTCAACCTGATGAACCAGTTCGGCATCGAGCAGCGCGAGGTCTATCAGGGCACGCTCGACTGCGTGAAGCTCGCCGACAGGATGGGCTTCGACACCGCCTGGTTCGCGGAGCACCACTTCTCGAACTACAGCCTCTCGCCCTCGCCCCTGATGTTCGCCGCCGCCGCCGCACGGGAGACCAGGCAGATCAGGCTCGGGCCAGCCGTGATCGTGGCGCCGCTCTACAACCCGATCCGGGTGGCGGAGGAACTGGCCCTGCTCGACCAGCTGAGCGAGGGCCGGGCCGCCTTGGGCATCGGGTCAGGCTACCAGCGCTTCGAGTTCGAGGCGTTCGGCGCCGATCTGGCCGAACGGCAGGACCGGATGCTGGAAATCTGGCAGATCGTCGACCAGGCGGTGCACCAGAACCGGTTCGGCTATTCCGGCCGGTTCTACCAGCTTCCCGATGTGCCGCAGGCGATCCGGCTCTACACGCCCCGCCGGATCGACACCTATTTCGTTTCCTGGTCGCCTGCCATCATCAAGCAGGCGGTCGCCACCGACGCGGTCCCGTTCATCACGGTCGGCTGGGGCGACAGCAAGGCGCTGGCCGGAATGCACGACTTCGTCGCCGGCAAGTATGCCGAGGCCGGCTTCGAGTTGGCGGGCCGCCGCTTTGCCGCCCAGCGCTATGTCTATGTCACCGATGACCGTGCGGAACTTGACCGGGTGGCTGCCGGCATCCGCTATGCCGGTCGGTGTGCCGGGCACATGCGCGTCGGTGCGCAGGTCCTGGACGGGCACGTCATCGCCGATCAGCCATTGGAAGGCGAGCCGAGCCTGGAGAAGATTCAGGCCTCGGTGCCGATCGGCAGCGCCGAAACGGTGGCCGAGCGCATCGTCGCCGAGGTGCGCGCCAACGGGATCACCGACCTGAGCTGCTTCATGTGGCCGGCCGGGATCGAGGCCAAGGCGGCCCTGCGCTCGATGGAGCGCTTTGGCCAGGAAGTGATGCCGCTGGTGACCAAGGCCCTGGACGACGAGGGCAAGAAGCCGGCGCAAGAGGCTGCGTGAATGGACGAGGCGACGCTGCCGATCGGAGAGATCATCGAGGAGGGCCCCTGGCTCGCCGGCGATCCCGTTTCCCCACCGGCAGCGGCCGTGGCGGAAGCGTTCCGGGTGAGCATGCGGCGCCTGGCGGGCGGTGTGTGCGCCGTGACCGTCCATCATGGCGGGCAGCTCATGGGACTGACGGCAACGTCGGTGACATCCCTGTCGATGGAGCCGCCCTCGCTCCTGGTCTCGATCCGCGCCAACTCCAGCATTCTTCCGGCATTACGCCAGGAAAAGCGCTTCACCGTGCATGTGCTGACCGAGGAACAGACGCGCCAAGCGAACGTGTTCGCCGGGCGGATGGGCCCGGGTCCACGCGCCGGCCTGGTGTCGTGGAGCCACCCGCGGGGCAGCGCGCAGCGGCTGAGCGGTGCCGCCTGCCATATCGACTGCCGCGTCGGGCGGGTGATGCCGGTCTTCTCTCACGTCGTCGTCGCCGGTGTGGTGGAGCAGGTCGAACTCGGCGCCGGCGACCGGCCGCTGATCTATTTCGACGGCGCGTTCCGCTCCCTTGCTTCAGCCGACTGACCAACCAGGAAAGCGCCTCCGATGAGCCATGTCTTCCACCGGATGCCGAAGCAGAGCTATCCGTGCGCGGTGGCCGGGGAGGGACCCTACATCATCGACTCGGCAGGGCGGCGCTACCTGGATGCGTCAGGCGGGGCGGCCGTCTCCTGCCTGGGCCACAGCGAGCGGCGGGTGATCGAGGCGGTGAAGCGCCAGCTCGACCTTTTGCCGTTCGCCCACACCGCGTTCTTCACCTCGGAGCCTGCCGAGGAACTTGCCGCCTTCCTGGCCGACCGGGCGCCCGGCGACCTGGACCATGTCTATTTCCTGTCCGGCGGCTCGGAAGCCGTGGAAGCAGCGCTGAAGCTCGCGCGGCAGTATTTCGTGGAAAAGGGCGAGCCGCAGCGGCGCCGGTTCATCGCGCGACGGCAGAGCTACCATGGCAACACGCTGGGCGCCCTGGCGGTGGGCGGCAATGCCGGCCGCCGGGCGCTCTACGAGCCGCTGCTGATCGAGGCCGACCATGTCTCGCCCTGCAACGCCTATCGCGGGCAGGGCGACGGCGAAAGCGATGCGGCCTACGTCGATCGGCTGGGCGACGAACTCGAGACGGCGATCGAACGGGAAGGCGGCGACAGCGTCATCGCCTTCGTGGCGGAGACGGTGGTCGGCGCCACGCTGGGCGCCGTGCCGCCGGTGCCCGGCTACTTCCGGCGGATCCGCGAGATCTGCGACCGGCATGGCATCCTCCTGATCCTGGACGAGGTCATGTCCGGGATGGGCCGCACCGGCACCCTGTTCGCCTGCGAGCAGGACGGCGTCGTTCCGGATATCGTCGCCATCGCCAAGGGCCTGGGAGCGGGCTACCAGCCGATCGGGGCGATGATCGCGTCGGCGCCGGTCTATGCGGCCGTGCGCGGCGGCTCGGGCTTCTTCCAGCACGGCCACACCTATCTGGGCCATGCCGCGGCCTGTGCCGGCGCGCTGGCGGTGCAGAAGGTGATCGAGGAGGACGATCTTCTGGCCCGGGTCCGCAAACAGGGCGCCGGCCTGATGACCCGCCTCCGCCAGGTGTTCGGCGAGCACGACCATGTCGGCGACATCCGCGGCCGGGGCATGTTCCTGGGGCTGGAGTTCGTCCGGGACCGTGCCAGCAAACAGCCGCTCGACCCGGGGCTGCGCATGCATCTCCGCCTGAAGGCGAACGCTATGGAGGAGGGGCTGATCTGCTATCCGGCGGGCAACACGCTGGATGGCGGTCTTGGCGACCATGTCCTGCTGGCGCCTCCCTTCATCCTGACCGACGCCCAGCTCGATGAGCTCGTGGACAGGCTGCATCGTGCGGTGGAGCGGACCTTTGCGGAAATCGGCCTGCGCGCCGCCGCCTGAGCACCGGAGCAAGCCATGGCCATCAAGCGCCTGCAGAACGTCTACTACGTCGTCGGCGACACGGCCCGGTCCCGGAGCTTCTACCAGGGCGTGCTGGGCCTGCGCCTCAAGTTCGAGGACCCCGGTCGCTGGGTCCAGTTCGGCGTGGGCGACGCCGGCATGGCGCTGGGCAGTCCGGCGGAAGCGCCTCCCGGTGCCAGCGGCGGGATTGCGGTATTCGAGGTGGATTCGCTGAAAGAGATGCGTGCCCGGATCGAGCCTGCCGGCGCGCGGATCATCGCCGAACGGGACATGGGCGCCCATGGCCGGACCCTCGCCTTCGAGGATCCGGACGGCAACATCGTGCAACTGTATCAGCGGGCCGCATCGGCCTGAACGGGCTTCCTCCCGGCAAGGGCGCTGGAGAAGCTGCTGGCCGACAGGGCAGGGCTCGACATGTCCTGGGCGGCGGACCGCACCATCGGCCCGAAGACCTGCTTGGCCTTGCCAAGGTCGTAGTTGGACTTGTCGATGGAAATCGACACGGCGGCGACGGGCACGTCGCCTTCACCGAGAATGGCCGCCGCGACGCCGATCTCCCGTTCGAGGACTTCGCCATCCTGCCAGGCGAAACCCTCCTCGCGAGCCGTGCCGATCCTTTGGCGGATTTCGTCCGGATCGACGATGGTCTGCGCCGTCAGGCGCCGCAGCGGCGAGAGGGCGAGCAGCCGGTCCACGTCCTTGTCGGGAAGATGGGCCATCATGGCCCGTCCGGCCGCCGTGCAATAGGCGTGGCGACGGATGGGCAGCAGGGCGAAATCATGGCTGACGAGGTTCGGGATCCGGCTGAGATAGAAGACATGGGCATTGTCCATGATCGCCACGCCGACCGACTCGGTCGTCTGCCGGGCCAGCGATTCCAGATGGCGGGTCGCCTTCGCCATCAAAGGGTCGGCCTGGATGAACGAGACCGCGTAGGAGACGAAGCGCGGCGAGAGGCTGTACCTCTTGTAGCGCTGATGCCGCCTCAGGAGCCCGAGGTTCTGCAGGGTGAACAGCAGCCGCTGGACCGAGCCCTTCTCCAGCCCGGTCTTCTCCACGATTTCGGAGAAAGTAAAGCTCTCCGCATTTTCATAGTAGAGATCAAGTATCTTGTAAGCCTTCTCAAGAGTGCCCAGCTGCAGGACGCTCATGACCCTTCCTTCCGTGACCCGCCGGCCAGCCGCGTCCTCCGCATGGAAACATGCCGGGGGGCCGAGCGTGGGTGTCATATACCAATATGCAGAATCAATAGTCGATAAGAACCTGCCCCGGCACCTGTTCTGTGAGCGGCGAGCAGCCGGTTCGCCCGCTTTGTGGGCCTGGCTGCGCCGGCCCATGGGGCGGAGCTTCAGCCCGGTGTCGCGCCGCTCGGGGCCCTCGGTCGGCGCCGGGTAGTTCTCGCGGAGTGCGACCGATATCAAGGGACATGGTGTCCCGCAGGTATCAGTCCGAAAGCCGCAGCAGCGCGCGCGCCTCCTGGGGCGTCGCCACCCGATGCCCCGCCGCTCGGATCTGCCCGGCGGCGATCGAGACCAGTTCGGCATTGCTGCCGGCCAGGCGCTCGCTGGACACCCGGATATTGTCCTCCAGCCCGGTCCGGACATGCCCGCCGAGCTCGATCGCCCATCCGGCCACCGGCCTCTGGTGCCGGCCGATCCCGGCCGCCGTCCAGGTCGCCTGCGGGAACAGCCGCAGCCCCTCCTCGACCAGGATCTCCAGGAGATGGCGCTCGGCCGGCATGGCGTTCTGGACGCCCAGCACGTATTGGAGATGCGCCTGTTCGTCCATCAGCCCGGCATCAGCCAGCCGGCGCGCGCCATGAAGATGGGAGAGGTCGAAGATCTCGATCTCCGGCTTCACGCCGAACTGCTTCATCGTCCCGGCCAGCTCCGTCACGAGCGGCGGCTGGTTCTCGTAGACGATCGTCGGGAAGTTCACCGAGCCCGTCGAGAGCGACGCCATGTCCGGGCGAAGCTTGAGCGCGCTGCCGCGCTCGGCGGGCGCCCGGCCGCGCCCGCCCGTGGAGAACTGGATGATCATGCCCGGACAGTGCCGGCGCACCCCATCCTGCACCTGGGCGAAGCGCTCGGGATCCGAGGCCGGCGTCTCGTCGTCGTGACGGACATGGATGTGCACCAGCGTCGCCCCGGCCTCGAACGCCTGATGCGTCGATTCGATCTGCTCCGACGGCGTGATCGGCACGGCGGGATTGTGCGCCTTCCGCGGCACAGAACCGGTGATGGCGACGCTGATGATGATGGGCCGCATGAGCCGATACCTTTTTCTTCTCGGGTCACCGACCGACCCGCCGACCTTCCAGTTCGTTGCGAGAATCAAGATCGAGCAGCGCTGCCCCTGGTCCTGCGGCGCGCGATCGAAGCCGGCGCAGCCATGGCCCGGGCCGCTGGTCGAGGCGGCGTTTGAGCCTTGCGGCTGTCATGCTTGAGCGTGCGGTTGTGCGGCTTTCCGGCGGCATGAATGCTGCTGATGCTTGGTATGGCTGCCTGGACGTCAATGCGCCGATGCCGGTTCATGGAGCTGTTTGGCTCCAAATGTCCGGGATGCCAGCGGAACTACGTCAGGTTATCGGTAACCTCCTGGCCGTTCGTTGATCCGTGGCAGCGTACTTCCCTGCATCTTCAAGAACCTGCTCATTTTTATCTGCATTGCTCAAGAGACATCTTTGGCACCAATCTAGCTGCGTGCCGGGCCATCCGGAAGACATGTGACGAGAACGGGCGGAGGCCTGTTCGACAGTGCCGGAAGAGGCAGGATCCTGAGCGGCGGGTACAACTTCTTTTGGTCCGGGAAGCCGGAGCGGGGGGCAAGGTGTTGATGGATGTGTGAGCGCAGGGAGCCCTTGAGATGACCACCATGGAAGATGAGGCCACAGCACGCGCTGCTTCCTGCGCCAACGGGTCCGACCGGTCCGACGATCAGGGGCGATCGCTGCCGGGGCCCGTGACCGTGTCGATCGTCGGCCTGTTCATCCTGGCGATCGTCGCGACACTCTACTTCGCCCAGAGCTTCCTGGTCCCCGTGGTGTTCGCCTTCCTCCTCGCCCTGGTGCTCAGCCCGGTGGTCCGCTTCCTCAAGAAGCGCGGTGTGCCCGCTCCAGCGACAGCCCTCGTTCTGGTCCTCACGCTCCTCATCGTCGTCGCCAGCGGAGCCTACTCCCTGAGCGGCCCGGTGGCGGGCTGGATCGACAATGCGCCCGCGATCGGCGAGCGGATCATGGAGAAGGCCAATGCCCTGCGCGGGACCGTGGATGCGGTACGACAGGCATCCGAACAGATGGAGCAGGCCACCCAGGGCAAAACAGCGGCGCCGGAGGTGGTGGTCAAGGAGCCGGACCTGATCGACCGCGCCGCCAACAGCCTGACCAACATGGTCGCGTCCGTCGGCCTGACCCTCGTGCTGCTGCTCTTCCTGCTGGCTTCCGGCGATCTCTTCTACGAGAAGATCGTCAGGGTGCTGCCGACGCTCCACGACAAGAAGCAGGCATTGCGCATCGCGTTCGGTGTCGAGCGCGAGGTGTCCCGTTACCTGGCGACCGTCTTCGCCATCAACCTCTGCCTCGGGATCTGGATCGGCGCCGGTCTCTGGCTGGCCGGCATGCCCAACCCGGTGCTGTGGGGTGCGCTCGCCTTCGTGCTCAACTTCATCCCCTATCTCGGCGCGCTGATCGGGGCTGCGCTGGTGGGGGCCGTGGCTTTCGTCACCTTCGACCCGATCGGGCAGGCGCTGCTGCCGCCCGCCATCTATCTTCTCAGCACCACCGCTGAAGGACAGCTGCTCACGCCGGCAGTCCTGGGCAGGAGGCTGGAGATGAACACCGTGGTGGTCTTCCTTTCCGTCGCCTTCTGGGGCTGGCTGTGGGGGCTGGTGGGCGCGGTCATCGCCGTGCCCATTCTCGTGCTGCTGAAGGTGTTCGCCCAGCATGTCGACGGCCTGTCCGGCCTGGGCGAGTTCCTCTCCGAACGCCAGGCACCCGCCGGAGAGGGAGGGGCGGATTCGGACGAGGCGGATGCCCCTGCGGCATCGCCTCCTCGTCGAACCGATTGATCCCTCTCTGGATGGTGGTTGGTCCCAGCCACCCATCTCCGGGAGGCCGGGAAGTCAGCGACGCGGGACCGAAGCTTCATGTGCTTGTGCTTTTCCGGCGCCGCCACTGGTCGAAGATGACCACCAGGACGATCACAAGGCCCTGCACGATCCGCTGCCAGAACGGGCTGACGTTCAAAAGGTTGAGGCCGTTGTTCAGGACGCCGATGATCACCGCGCCCACCAGCGAGCCGATCACGCCGCCTTCGCCGCCGAACAGGTTGGTCCCGCCGATCACCACCGCAGCGATCGAGCGCAGTTCCTCCCCGTCCGCCATCAGCGCGTTGGCCGAGTTCAGCCGGCCCACCATGATGAGGCCGGCGATGGCGGCGGTGAGGCCGGAGATCATGTAGGCCATGATCTTGGTGCGGCCGATGTCGATGCCGGACACCCGCGCGGCTTCCCGGTTGCCGCCGACCGCATAGATCGCGCGGCCGAGTGCCCGGTAGCGCAGGATGTAGAAGCCGACCAGCGCCACGATCAGCGCGATGATCGCGCTGATCGGCATGCCGAACAGCGAGCCGCTGCCGGCCTGGATCAACGCCTCGGGCAGGCCGGCGCCGCTGGCGGTCGCCTGGAAGGAGGGGACTGGCAGGCCGTCGGTGACGATCAGGGCGACACCGCGCAGGATGGTCATGGTGCCGAGCGTGGTGATGAAGTCGGGGATCTTGAACCGCGCGATGATCCAGCCGTTGAGCGCGCCGCAGGCGCAGCCGACCAGCAGGCCGATGGCGATCGAGACGGGGGCCGGCAGGATCCCGAAATCATGGCCGAACAGGACCAGCGGGCTGGTGAGCAGCACCGTGGTGACCGAGGCGGACAGGGCCGCCACCGCCGCCACCGAGAGATCGATGCCGCCGGTCAGGATCACGAAGGTCTGGCCTACCGCCAGGATCGCCGTGAAGGCCGACTGCCGGGTGATGTTGAAGGCGTTGTCGACGGTGGCGAAGTAGGGCGTGGCCATCGACAGGAGCACGCACAGGATCAGGAGCGCGATGAACGGCCCGCCGCGGAGAAGGAGGTCGCGGTATCTGAGGCCGGTGCTCGTCGAGGACGGCAGGTCCGCTCCGGTTCGCTGCTGGGAAGCCATCGGTTCGTTTCTTTCAGCTCGCGTGGCGCAGGAGGGTTTCCTGGCTCAGTTCGTTGCGCCCGAGTTCGGCCGAGACGCGGCCGCCGCGCATCACCAGGACGCGATCGGCCATGCCGATCAGCTCGTTGAGCTCGGAGGAGATCATCAGGATCGACATGCCGCGCTGCACCAGTTCGCCCATCAGCGCGAACACGTCCGCCTTGGCGCCAACGTCGATCCCGCGGGTCGGCTCGTCGAAGACCAGGATGCTGGCGCCGCTCGACATCCAGCGCGCCAGGATGACCTTCTGCTGGTTGCCGCCGCTGTAGAACCGCACCGGGTTGGTGGTGGTGGCCGGGCGGATCTTGAGGTCGGCGACGTAGCGCTCGACTTCCTGGGCTTCCCGCCTGTGCTGCAGCGCCGAGAAGAACGACCGGTTGCTGAGCCAGGGCAGCGACAGGTTGGGGCCCACGGTGAGCATCGGCACGAGGCTCTGCCGCCGGTCGCGCGTCAGGAGGCCCAGACCCTCGGCAATCGCATCCGCCGGCGAGCGGATCGCCTTGTCCCGGCCGTTGACCCGGATGCGGCCGGCACGCCGCCCGGTAAGGCCGAACAGGGCCGCGGCGACCTCCTCCTGCCCGGCACCCATCAGCCCGAAGATCCCGAGGATCTCGCCCTTGCTCAGGGTGAAGGAGATGTCCTGGAGCGTCCGGCCCGCCTGCAGGCCCTCGACCTCCAGCACGGGCAGGCCAGGCTCCACGGCCGCCTTCGGGAACTGGTCCTTGAGGGAGCGGCCGACCATCATCGCGATGCAGCTGTCCTCGTCGGCCTCCTCCGGCAGGATCGTGCCGACCACGCTGCCGTCGCGCAGGACGGTCACCCGGTCCGCGATCATCGGGATCTCGGCAAGGTGGTGCGAGATGTAGATCATGCCGACGCCGCGGTCCTTCAGGCGGCGGATCACGTCGAACAGGCGCTCGCGCTCGGAATCGGACAGGGCTGAGGTTGGCTCGTCCAGCAGCAGGATCTCCGGATTGCCCTCGAGCA
This sequence comes from Geminicoccus roseus DSM 18922, assembly GCF_000427665.1. Classification (NCBI taxonomy): domain Bacteria; kingdom Pseudomonadati; phylum Pseudomonadota; class Alphaproteobacteria; order Geminicoccales; family Geminicoccaceae; genus Geminicoccus; species Geminicoccus roseus. The sequence goes on along the minus strand of NZ_KE386572.1, from coordinate 5,334,108 downwards.
CCCGGGCGATCTCGACCAGCTGCTGCTCGGCGATCTGCAGCCGCCGGACCTCCGCCCGGGGATCGATCGACACCCCGAGGCGCCCAACCGCCTCGGCCGCCATGGCGTAGGCCCGGCTCCAGTCGATCTGGCCGAATCGCGTGGTCGGCATGCGGCCAAGAAAGATGTTCTCGGCCACCGTGAGCGCCGGGATCAGGCTCAGTTCCTGGTGGATCAGGCCGATCCCCAGCGCCTTCGCGCTGTCCGGGGTGAGCCCGGACACCTCGTGGCCGCGCACCACGATCCGCCCGGCGCTGGGCGTGTACTCGCCGGCCAGGATCTTCATGAGCGTCGACTTGCCGGCGCCGTTCTCGCCCAGCAGCATCTGGACCTCGCCGGCCACGACCTCGAGCGAGACACCCTTGAGCGCGCGCACGCCCACGAACTGCTTCTCGATCGATTCGAGCTTCAGGAGCACCGGCGCGCTGGCGGGGGGCGCGGCGGCGGGAGTTGCAGCGGTCACCATCGGCACCTGTTCCAGGGAACCTCGCGGCGCGCGGACAGCCTGCGCCGGAACGAGGGCTCCGCGGCAGCGGAGCCCGTCACGGATCGGGCGGCAGCGCCGCCTCAGCCGTTCTTCTTGCAGTTCGCCCGGATCGCGTCCCAGTCGATGTCGGGAAGTTGCGGGTCCGGATAGAACTCGCGGGCATTGGCGACGTAGACGGTGCGCGGGCGGATGTCGAACTGGGCCGGCGCCTCTTCCTGGCAGGCCAGCTGCACGGCGAACTTGGTGCCGAACCAGCCCCAGTCGGCAAAGCCGTGGGTGGTTTCGGCGATGATCCCGTTGTTCGCGATCTGGTCGACCGATTCGGGCGTCACGTCGTTGGTGAACACCGCGATCTTGCCGTCGCCTGCCTCGTGCGGCTGGTCGGCCCGCTGCAGCCGGTCGGCGTTGCCCAGCGCCAGCATGGCGCCCAGGCCCATCTCGTTGGAGGCTGCCCAGATGAAGTCCAGGTCCTGGCCGGTGCTCTGCAGGAAGTCCTCGGTGCAGCGCACCGCCTTCTCGCGGTTCCAGTCGGCGGCACAGGTGTTGCCGACGATCTCCACGTTCGGGAACTGCTCCATGACCTCGCGGAAGCCGTTCAGGCGGGCCGTGGAATAGAACCCGCCGGCCACGCCCTCGATGATGGCGCCCTTGCCCTGGACCTTGGCCCGCTCTTCCTCGGACAGGTCGGCATAGGCCTTCTGCCAGAACTCCAGGTCGAGATAGTCGCCGGGCTTCGCCTCGATTTCGGTGCCGGTGCCGAGCACGCCCGGCCCGCCCAGATAGTCGGCCACCGAATAGGCGCTGACCATGCCGCCCTGGGTGTTGTCGAAGCCGATATAGGAGGCGATGTCGAGGCCCTCGATCGGCTCCAGGAGGTTCACCACGATCACCGGGATGCCCGCCTCGCCGGCGGCCGCCAGGGCCGAGCGCACCGTCTGCACTTCCGAGGGCGAGACCGCGATCACGTCCACCCGGCGCTGGATGAAGTCCTCGATGATCGCGACCTGCTCGGCGAACGCCAGGTGGCTGGTCGGCGCGCGGGTGATCACCTCGACCTGGAAGCCGTGCTGGTTGGCGTCCTGCGCCGACTTTTCGAAGAAGTTGGTGGCGGTCTTGAACACGCCGGTGATGTCCGGCGGCGCCCAGCCGATGGTGACCTTGATCGGCTCCTGGGCCTGCACCTCGCCCACGGCAGCGCTGCCGAGCAGCAAGGCGGCCATGCCCGCCACGACAGCCGTCTTCCTGATGATGGATCTCATTGGTCTTGTTCCGTCCCTGATCTGGCGCATCGATGCCGTCGCATGCCGCGGCTTGCCGCCGTTCTTCCGGTCATGGCCACCCCCGAAGAAAATCGTTTCATCGGGAAGGCCGGCCGTGCGCCTGGGGGAGAGCCTAGGTGAATCAGGAGGCGATGCAACCCGGGACGATGGTCCGCTGACCATGGCGCCGCTCCGGCTTGTCTCAGGTCCGATGCTGCGCAATGGTTGCCGTCGAACTGCTGCGGCCGGCGCCACCAGGACCGGCAGGCACGACCGACCAGGCCGCCGGGGAGAGCACATCATGTCGAACCACCAGCATTTCCTCCCTCCCGGGCCGCTTGGTTTCGGTGGCGCGCCCTTGGGCAACATGTTCGCCGAGATCTCGGACCAGGATGCGGACGCCACCCTGGAGGCCGCCTGGGATGCCGGCATCCGCCATTTCGACACCGCGCCGCATTACGGCTCGGGCGTCTCGGAGCACCGCTTCGGCCATGCGCTGCGCCGCTATCCCCGCGACCAGTTCGTGCTGTCCACCAAGGTCGGCCGGCTGCTGCGCGCCGACGAGAGCAAGGGGGGGACGCAGGGCCCGTTCATCAACTGCATGCCGTTCCGCAGCGACTACGACTACACCGCCGACGGGGTGCAGCGCTCGCTCGAGGACAGCATGCAGCGCCTGGGCATGGCGCGCATCGACATCGTCTACATCCACGACTGCGCCGAGGACCATCACGGCGCCCACTGGAAGGAGGCGTTCCGGACCGCCATGGACGGGGCGGCCGTGGCGTTGACGCGGCTGCGGGAGCAGGGGGTGATCCGCGCCTGGGGTTTGGGCGTGAACCTGGTGGAGCCCTGCATCCTGGCGCTGGAGCAGGCCGACCCGGACGTGTTCCTGCTGGCCGGCCGCTACAGCCTGTTGAACCAGCCGGCCCTGGACGAGTTCTTCCCGCGCTGCGCGGAGCGGGGGGTGCACGTGGTGGTCGGCGGCCCCTACAATTCCGGCCTGATCGCCGGCGGCACGACCTTCGAATACCAGGAGGCGCCGCCCGACAAGGTCGCCGCGCGCGACCGGCTGCGCGCGATCGCGGAGCGCCACGGCGTCGACCTGCGTGCCGCCGCCCTCCAGTTCTGCGCCGCCCACCCGGTGGTCGCCACGGTCATCCCCGGCACCAAGAATGCAGAACGGGTCCGCCAGAACGCCGCCCTGATGCAGCAGCCGATCCCGGCCGCCTTCTGGCAGGAACTCAAGGACGCCGGCGTGCTGCCAGCGGCGGCACCGACCCCCGCGGGCTGAACGGCCGGCGTTCGCCATGGGGCGGCAGGTGGAGAGGTAAACGAGAACGGCACCGGACGCTGGTCAAGAGCCTGGCGACAGGTTCGCGACCAAGGGCATGGCGTGCCCACGGAACCGCTGGACGATCCATCAGCGAAGACCTCGCCGTTCCATGGTGGTCGCTGCTTGTGTTGGCGGAAGCGGTGGGATTCGAACCCACGAGGGGTTGCCCCCTGGCGGTTTTCAAGACCGCTGCCTTCAACCGCTCGGCCACGCTTCCAGCACCAGGAGGCGCTTAATCCGCGGCGGGCCGGGATGCAACTGGTCTAGAGGTCGAAGCCGGTCCTGGCCATCAGCGGCGCGCCGCCGCGCCACTGCCTGCGGGTGCGCAGGGCGTGCAGGCCGCGCAGGCGCACCGGCTCCTCCAGGATGCAGCCGGCCACCGCGTCCAGCGCGTCGTCGCGGCTCTCCCGCCCGGGCAGCCACTCGCGCATCTCCTGCACGAAGCCGCCCTGCCAGACATCCTCGTGGACATGCAGGCGGCCGGCGGCCAGCAGCGGGTCGAACGCGTCCAGGATGCGCTGGACCTTGTTGCGGGTGGAGACGTGCTCGATCACCGCGCAGCCGCAGCCCGAACGCGCCACCGCCCGGCGCAGCAGCGAGGGCAGGAACTTGCCGATCCCGTTGGTCTCGATCCGGATCGCCGGCTGGGCCATCGCCTCGGCGAACGCCACCACCTGGCGGCAGAGCTGGTCGGCCTCGTCCTGCTCCTCGACCCTGGCCGGGTCGTGGGTGAGGTAGCGCAGGCCGTGCAGCCAGTAGCCGCCCTCCTCGTCCACGAACACGCAGGCGACCACCGAGGCGTCGCCCTTCTTCGGGTCGCCGAAGGAGGGGTCCCACCAGCAGGTGCTGGACAGCATGCGCCGGCCGCCAATGGTCAGCACGGTCTCGCCGTTGCCGCTGGCAAGCTCGATTGCCCCGGCATAGCGGCGCATCTTCTCCGGCTCCAGCCGCACGTCATGGACATGGGTCGGCTCCAGCAGCATCTGCGAGCGGAACTTGGCCGGGCCGGTCTGCCGGCGCATCCGCTCGACCACGTCCGGCGAGAAGCGCTCGGGCCAGGCGGACGCCCCGGTCGCCGGATCGAGCAGCGGGATGGTCAGCCGCCGGTAGCCGGCCAGGAACGGCGCGTCCTCCTTCAGCTCCTTGCGCGGCTGGTCGGCATAGATCGAGTAGAAGCTGTGCGGCGTGCCGACATAGAGGATCGTGCCCTGCGGCATCAGGATGTAGTCGAGCTCGCGCAGGCACTCGCGCATGTCCTCGCGCTTGGTGGGGGTGTCGGAGGTGTTGGGCACCTCGACATCGTCGCAGATCACCACGTCGGCGCGCAGGCCGGTGAGGTTGCCGGTGATCCCGCGCGAGCAGAGCGACGGATCGCGAAAGTCGCGGGGCCTGGCCACGGTGAACTGGTCGGCCGCCCACTGCTCCCTGCGCTCGGGCAGCAGATGGCGTGCCATCGGGTGGCGCTCGATGATCCGCCGCACGCTGCGCGCCATCTTGTCGGCGAGATTCTGTTCCGCGGAGAGCACCAGGATCCGGAGATCGGGATCGTTCGCCAGGATCCAGGCGCAGAACAGCCCGACCAGGGTCGACTTGCCGGCGTTGCGGAACACCATGAGCAGCAGGCGCTTGTCGCCGTCCCGCCAGCTGTGCTCCAGCCAGTCGGTCACCCGGCCATGCAGGGCCGGCGTGCCGCGGTTCTGCAGCTGGTTGTAGACCCAGACGAACTGGCGAAAGCTGCGGCCACCGGTCTCGAGCATGGTCGTTCGGCTCCGGGGAAGGGGTCCTCCGTGCGACGGGCGGCCGGCCGCCGCTCAGTCGAGCAGCGAACCGCCGGCCAGGCCACCCAGGGTGCGCACTCCCTGGCCCAGAATGCTGCCCTGCTGGTCCAGCAGGTTGTTGCGCTGGCGCAGGGCGGCGCGGGTGTCGTTGCCGTCCAGGGCCAGCCTGGCGCGGGCGTCCGCCTCGGCCTGCTCGGTGCGCGCCTGGCGCTGCAGCCCGGCCGCGATCGCGTCGGCGGCGCTGCGATAGGAACCGATCCCGGCAGAGCCGGCCCGGGCCCGGGCGCTGGCCAGGGCCCGGGCGAGCTGCTGCTCGCGCTTGCGCCGGTCGATGTCCTGCTGGAGCTTCAGCTCCTGGGCGGAACGGATCCGGTCGACCTCGATCAGGTCGTTGGCACGGCTCTTCTTCTGCTGGCCGAGCACGGCGGAAAGGCCGAGCGTGGCGAGGCTGGTTGCGGCACCCATCAGTCGATCACCTGCAGTTGGTGGGACACGGAGAGAAGCGTGAACGGGCTGGGATCGTCCTGGACGATCTTCCAGGGCGTGGCCTCGATGCCGCGGCGCCAGCCCAGCACGCGCACGGCGTGGTCGCCGGTGAAGCCGCCCGCCAGGTCCGGCAGGGCCTGTGGGATGGCGCCGCTGCCCAGGTCCAGGCGCAGCGCGCTGGTTCCGAGCAGGCGGAACGCCATCCGCACGGTCCGGTAGCGCGCGTTCTGCGCGCGGCTGGCCAGCGGCAGGGTCCTGCCCGGCTCCACCGTGTGGGTGAAGGCAAGCCCGGCGACGAGGTCGGTCACCGGATAGGGCAGGGTGACGCTGCCGCCGGCGACGACCGCCCGCATCACCGGCCGGCCGTCGCCGACCAGCCAGACCTGGCGGCCGTCGAAGCGGCCAAGGCCCGACCAGACCGTGCGCCCGGGCGAGGCGCTGAAGCGGAGCGCGCCGTCCACCCCGATCGTATCGTCCAGGTACTCCGCGGCGACCACGCCCTCGCGCGCCACCAGCAGCCAGGTCCGGCCATCCAGGTGCGCCACCGAGCGGATCGCGCCGTTGGTGGAGATCCTGGACCAGGCGACGATGCCGTTCTCCCGGTCGATGGTGGAAGCGGCCATGCTGCCGTCGGCCCTGACCACCAGCACCAGCCGGCGGATCGGGTCGAAGGCCAGGTCGACCGGGTTCTCCAGGAGATGGCGCGCCAGCACGGCGAGGTCGGCGGCCTGGAAGGCCTGCTGGTCGTCGGTGAACAGGAATTCGCGCAGCTCCTTGCCGCTGCGGCTCAGGAACAGGGTGGCGCCGTCGATCTCCACCGGGGCGATGTTGCGGCCGACCATCGAGCCGATCCCGGTCTGCTGGTCGGCGCGGATGGTGGCGGGGGTGAGCGGATCGCCGGCCAGCGCCCATTCCCCGGCGCTGGTGAACACCTGCAGCTGGCGGCCGGATACCAGGGCCCGGATCGCGTGGTTGCGCTGGGTGCCGAGCCGGAAGCGGATTGCCTCGTCGTCCAGGCCGGTGCCCTCGTCGAAGTCGAAATAGGCGCCGGTGCGCGACATCCAGACCGCGTCCGGCAGGTCGCGCGAGCCGCCGACCACCAGCCGGTCCTGCCAGAAGCCGACCGTGGCCGGATAGCCGTGGGCCTGGCTGAACGCCTGCTCGTCCCAGCTGCGCGTGGTCTGCCCGTCGTTCAGCTCCTCCAGGACCAGGCCCAGCGCCTGGGTGGCGCTCTGCACGTTCTGGATCACGACCTGGCGGCCCTTGATCCGGATCCGGGTGCCGTCGTGGAAGGCGGTGAACACCGAGGCGCTGGCGGAAAGGGTGACCAGCGAATCGCGCGGGATCGGCTGGTCGGCGGCAAGGCCGGCCTTGACCGGCTGGATCGCCACCTCGTCGGCGGCAAAGCGCGCGAACGGCTCGCGGTAGGCGAACGGGGCCGGCGCTCCCGGCGGGATCGCGAACGCCCATTTGCGCAGCTGCCAGCCGCCGGTGGCCAGGCGCACCAGCTGGCGCGGCTCGAGGTCGGGGTGGCAGATCAGCAGGCTCTCGCCCAGCCTGGCGAACGCCAGCTGCGGCACCTGGGCGGAGGTCCAGTTGGCGGCGGCGGGGGTATTCGGCGTCGCCGCCAGGGCGTCGTTGATCAGCACGTCGACCTTGAACGGCCCGAACGCCAAGAGCGCCCCACCGTCCGGGGCGTCGAACGGCACCAGGCGGATGCCGCCCGGCACGTCCACCGAGCGGCGCATGCCCGGCCGCCTGGTCACCCCGCCGGTGACCTGGACCAGCACGTTCTCCAGCCGCGCCGCACCCTTGCCGAGCGCCTCCAGGTCGGAGCGGCCGAGCAGGCGCGGGTCGAGTTCGCCGGCGGTGAAGCCGGCGGTGACCAGGGTGACCGCGCTCATCCGAATCGCGCCTCGATCAGGGTGAAGTCCTCGAAGCGCCGGGGCGTGCTCTGCTGGCTGTCCACCAGCCGCGCCTGGCGCAGCTCCAGGTCGGCCGCCTTGCGCAGCACCTCGGCGCGGCTGGCGCTCTCGGTGACCGGCAGGCAGAACTCGGCGGCCAGCCGCGCCACCAGGGCCGCGGCGAAGAAGGCGGGAAACTCGCTCTCCGGCACCCGGCGCTGGTAGGTGAGGGTGATCGCCGCCTGGCCGGCGAGCAGGCCGCCGCCCTGGACCCGGTAGTCCAGGCCGCGGCCGGCGCGGTGCGCGCCCGCCGAGATCACCCGCAGGCAGTCGGCCGGCAGCTGGTGCCGAAAGGCATAATCCTGCGAATCCGCCGGGACCGGCTGGTCCAGGGCGGCCTGGCCGATCGAGAAGCTCCAGGGATGCGCGCTGACCAGGCCGTCGCGCACCAGGCCGTACAGGCGCTGGGCGACGGTCGCCTCGGCGCTGTTCTCGAAGAACGAGCCGATCGGTGCCGCTCCCAGACGCACCAGGGCCTGCGAGCAGAGGTCGATGTCGCTGTAAGCCATGAGCCTGTCCTCGAAAAGGATCCGGGCGGCGGCAGGCCGCCGCCCGGACCGTCCGGCCGGTCAGTCGGAGTTCATCGAGCCGAACGCGACGATGTTGGAGAGGTCGACGACGCCCGCGGCATTGGCGACCACCACCATCACGCCATGGCTGGGCGAGGTGCCCAGGCCGGCGTTCAGCATGATGAAGTCGCCGACCCGCAGCATCTTGGCGGCCACGTTGAAGTAGCCGGCGCCGTCGACCGTGGTGTGGACGTCCTCGGTCCGGTAGTGCCAGAGCGTGAAGCCGTTGGCGTAGGACAGGACGCTCAGGTTCTCGGCTTTGTAGGCCATCGCTCAGTCCTCCAGGCAGGGCATCTTCACGACGCCCTTGGGTTCGATCATCACGGCACCCTGGGACATCGAGGAGGAGATGAAGTGGGCGGCGCGGTCGCCATGCCAGCTGATGTCGGTCTTGACGTCCTGGCCGATGGCGTGGCCGAGCGCCGACTTGTGGTACCAGTAGCAGGTGCGGGTCGTGCTCTCGCGGGGCAGGCCGGAATGCGGGATCCAGGTGGTGCCCAGCCACATCTTGGCCTGGCTGCCCTTCCAGGGCAGCTCGGCGTCGCCGACGAACTCGGAGTTGGCGAACTCGGCCAGGTTCAGCAGCTCCGACCACTGCTTCCAGCCGACGATCGCGTATCGCTGGCCATCATCAGGGACGTCGTTCTCGCCCAGCATCTCGAAGGCCTTGAGCACCTTGGCCTTGGTCAGCCCGTCGGCATCGCTGCCGGCTTCCTGATTGGAGGTGTCGAGCGCCTCGATCACCAGCTCGTCCGTCTTGCGGCCGAGCGCGAAGGCGCCGGTGTTGGCGAGCACGCTGCGCTCGTCGATGTTGGTCTTCAGCTCGTCGAGCTGGTCGATCCACTCGCCGGCGTAATAGTCGTAGAGGCGCGCCTCGACGGTCGCGAACTCGATGTTCATGACCGGCACGAAGCTGTTGCGCGCCTTGGTCGCCGCCGCGCCGCGCCCGACCTTCTGGAAGACCGTGGAGCTGCCGATGACGCCGTTCTTCACCCGGATGGTGTGGCGGAGCTTGCTGCCCTGCCGCTGGTAGGCCTCGTGCACTTCGCGTTCGAACTGCTTGACGAAGGCCTGGTCGATCGAGGTGGACATGATGGTCCTTCCCTTGTCGTTGGGTGCCTTGGTGGCCGTGCGCAAGGGTTGTCCGACGTGCTTGGCGCCGGGCCCGGGGCAGGAAGCCGTGGAGGGTGAGAGGGGCGGCGCGGGCCCAGGGACAGGGGTTGTCCGCGCCGGTCCCGTCGAGATCGGGCCGGGGTGCGGGGGCTCAGCCGCCGTAGAGGCGGCGGTAGCCCTCGGTCACCCTGGCCACGAAATCCTTGTCCCGGTCGCGCCAGTAGCGCGGGTCGCGCATCATCCGGCCGAGCTTCTCCGGGTCGGGGGCGAGGTTGGACGGATCGCCGCCGGTGACGATCTCCGGCTCCTTGGCGCGCATCATCGCGTGCAGCGCCATCACCCCGTCATAGGTGCGCGAGAGCGCCTGGTAGGTGGACGGATCCAGGTGCCGCTCGCCGAAGGACTTGAGCTGGCGCGCCACCGCGCCGAAGCGCTCGGGCCCGCCGAAATGCTCCTCTAGCCGGCCACGGCTGGCCTGTGCCTGGCGGGCGTCCTCGACCTCGGCCAGCGTCGCCTCGAGCAAAGGCGCGATCCGCTCGGCAGCGAGGTCGTAGACCAGCTGCGCCTGGCGGTTGCTGAAGCCCGCCTCGTGGAGCTGCCGGTCGAGCTCCGGGTCGCGCTCCAGCCACTCGGCCTTCTGCTCGATCGCGTAGCCGGACGGATCGGCCGGCCGGCCGAGTGCCGCGAACAGCCGCTCCTGCGCCGCCCGGTCCTCCGGATCGCCCGGCATGGGCAGCATCCCGCCGATCTTGCGCTCCAGGGCCAGGTAGCTCTTGAGGAGCATGTCGGCGCGCAGCTGCCCGTCGGGACCCCGGAACTTCTCGGGGATCTCCAGGGCCGGCGCCGCCTCCGTCTCCGCCTCCGCCTCCGCCTCCGTCTCCGGCCCGGGCAGGGCGGCCTCGTCGACGGCCGGCGCGGTTGCGAGGAGGTCGTCCGGGTCGGGCAGCGCCTCCGGGATGTTCGCGATCATGTCCTGTTCCATGGCGGGATGGCCTTTGGGTCGGGGATCGGGGGTCAGCGGCCGCGGCCGCGCGCCGCCAGGGACTGCAGATGCGCCACCAGGAAGCGCTGGCCCTCGATGTGGCGCAGCTCCTGGTCGCTGGCCTGCGGCGGCACGCGGCGCAGCAGGTAGGCGCGCTCCAGGTGGTCGAGCAGGCGCTGTCCGTCGGCGGAGGCGAACAGCCTGGCGGCACAGCGCGCCAGGTCGTCCGCGGCAGGCTCGTCCGCCAGTGGCTCGCCGTTCACGGCAGCACCTGGCGCAGGAACTCGGCCTGGAAGGCATCCAGCGCATCCCGCTCCAGGATCAGCTCGGCGGGCACGCCCAGGGTGTGGCCGAGCCAGCGGGCAGCGCCCGGCACGTCGACCACGGACGCGCCGTGGTCGCCCATCTCGCGGACGGTCTGCAGCCAGAGCAGGGTGTTCTGCACGTCGAGGCGGGACTGGCGGCGGGCCAGGGGCGACTGGTAGCGCAGCTCGACCGAGCGGCCGTCCAGGCGCAGGTCGGGGATCTCGCCGCGGCGCGCCAGGATCGCCAGGCCGCGCGCCACCAGCGGGGTGAGCAGCTCGGACTGCAGCCGGCCGAACACGGCGGCGAGCAGGCGGGTGGTCTCGGCCGAGCGCTCCAGCACCTCGGTGGCGGTCATCCGGGCGTCCTGGACCGGGCCCAGCCGGTCGACCAGCAGGGTGTGGCGGATCCGGGCGCGCAGATCGTCCAGGATCAGCTGGCTGACGTCGAACCGGCCGGGCATCTCCAGCGGCTTCAGCCCCTCGGAGCCCACCGCCTTGGGAATGATGCTGCCCGGGATCAGCTTGATGTTGGCCGGGTTGAGCACGCCGTCGTCCTCGGCCAGCCAGATCCCGGTGACCGCGATCGAGGCGTTCTTGAGGATCAGCTCCACCACCTTGTTGGCGGTGCGCACGTCGGGCAGGGCGGTCATCATCGGCGAGCGGCCGTAGACCTCGCCGGCGGTCTTGATCCAGCGGAAGGTGATGAAGGGCGGCTGCTCGAAGATCCCCTCCGCCAGGAGGGCCTGCGGCCGGCCGGTCTCCTCGTCGTCGGTGAGCCAGGCCCGGTAGTGGAACTGGCTGCCGGCCGGGACCACCGCCTCGACCACCCGGCAGGGATGCTCGGCGTTCTGCTGGGCCAGGTCGGCCGGCAGCAGGGCGTCCGGCCAGCGGGCGCGCAGGGCGGTCAGCGCCATGGCGCTGGTGCGGAAATGGCCGGTGACGGTGCCGTCGGCATCCTCCTCCACCGCCATCTCGGCGGCCGGGATGGCGGTGAAGCGGAAGGCGGAGGCGCGGCCGGCCGGGGCCTCGGCGAACAGGAGGGTGGCGGTGCCGAGGGTGACCAGGTCGAGAAAGGCCTGGTGGATCTCGACGGTGAAGTTGGCATGGTCGAAATGGCTCTGCAGGCGGGCGGCGACCTGCTCCAGCAGTTCGGTGGCCTCGGCCTGATCCTGGCGGGGGACGTCCGGCCCGGCGCGCAGGCCGAACCAGGACGACCAGGGCGGGGTCAGCTCGCCCAGGAGGCTGGCGGCGAGCTGCTCCACGGCATCCGCGGCGGTGGAGTCGAACAGGCGCTCCGGCGCGCGGCCGGCAGCCTCCAAACCCGGGCTGCGCTGCGGCGCGGTGAAGGCCAGGCATTCGCGCCAGATCGGCTCGAACTGCCGGCGTCGTTCGCGTGCCCGACGATAGCGCTGGTCGAGATCGGGATCGACGGGGGGCATGGCGGGGCTCCGAGATGGGACGCCGGGGGCTCGTGCGGTGTTTCAGACTATATTCCTATAATCGGACATTGGTCAATCAGAGAAATCGTTGCCATCCGCGCGCCAACAGGACCCGATGCAACTGGTAAGGTGTCCACGCCGCTGCCCGGCCCAACCCGAGCGTGCGCTTGACGATCTCGACGCAAGTAACCGGGCGGAATGTGCTGGCGCCGAAGCCGGAATTTTCGGCGAATCCTGCCAGAACGATGCGGCCCTGCTGGACATAGTGCTCGACGAGATCAAATTGATCCGGCAGGTCTAGCCAAGCCACCCGGAGATCATGCAGAAGTGGATCGACCAGGATCCAGCCGCGTTCGGCGCGTACTAGGCAGTAGCAGTGGCGGAAGCCCGGCCGCAGCCAGGACAGCCAGCGACTTTCGGCGCGGTCCTCGAACACTACGATCGCCTGAAACCGGTCGTGGGCGGCCATGGGACCATACTTCTGAAGTTAGGATCATGAGCCTAGTGACAGGACCAGCAAACGTCAAGATGATGTTCCTACTGCCATAGTGCCTGCTGTATTGCTCGGAGCTGTTTCCTATGATGACGCATAGCGACGTCTGGGTGGGGATCGACCGCCTGGCCGCCAAGAACGGATTTTCCGCTTCGGGCCTCGCCAAGCGCGCCGGACTGGACCCCACTACCTTCAACAAGAGCAAGCGCGCCACCAAGGCCGGCAAGGCGCGCTGGCCGTCCACCGAGAGCATCGCCAAGATCCTCGAGGCCACCATGACCCCGATGGCCGAGTTCGTCGCGCTGATGAACGGCACCGACGGTGAGGAGCCCGCGCCGGCCTCCAGGCGCCTGCGCTCGCTGCCCCTGGATCGGGCGGCCACGGGCCAGGTCTTCGACGCCTCCGGCTTCCCGATCGGCGACGAGTGGGAGGATGTCGACTTCCCCGGCCTGGACGACGGCCATGCCTATGCCCTGGAACTGGGCGAGGACCTGGCGCCCTACTGGCGGCGCGGCGACGTGCTGGTGGTCTCCCCGGCCTCTTCGACCCGCCGGGGCGACCGGATCCTGCTCCGCGACCGCAAGAACAAGCTCCATCTGGGCATCATGTCCCGGCGGACCGCGCAGCGCGTGGTGGTGGACCTGCCCGGCGGCAGCGAGGAATCCTGGGCAATCGACGAGGTCGCCTGGATCGCCCGGATCGTCTGGGCCAGCCAGTAGCCCGGCACCCGGCGCGTCCCAGCCGGCGCGTCCCAGCCGGCGCGTCCCAGCCGGCGCCGCCGTGCGGGATCGGCCCGTCGCCGCCGCCAGCCGGCCCGCTTGCGCCAGTCCGGCGCCCCGCCGGCGGCTCCTCGGAAAAAAAAGGCGGCCGCCGAACAGGTCGGCGACCGCCAAGTCAGGCATCACAACGTCAGGGAGAACAGGACCGGCCGATCCACTGGGGGGAAGAGACCGGCCGGTCCATGCCCTGGACTTTACGCCGGCAATGTTGAATCAAAGGTTAACGGAACGCCGGTTGGCGCGGTTATTTTGATCCTGCCGCGCCAAAAGACGTAACGGGATGTGTTCGGATCCACGCAGAGGCCTTGGGGCCGGAGGATAGGATGCGGGCGAACCTTCTGGCCGCGGTCGCCGCGGTCGCCGTTCTTTCCGGGGCCGGCACCGCCCGCGCCCAGATGGTCACCGAGCTCGGCGAGGGGGAGGGGGCGGTCGATATCGTCGCTTGGCCAGGCTACATCGAGCGCGGCCAGACCGACCCGGCCTTTGACTGGGTCAGCGCGTTCGAGGCGGAGACCGGCTGCAAGGTCACCGTCAAGACCGCCGGCACCTCCGACGAGATGGTCGCCCTGATGAACGAGGGCGGCTTCGACCTGGTCACCGCCTCCGGCGACGCCTCGCTCCGGCTGATCGCCGGCAAGCGGGTCCAGGAGATCAACACCGGCCTGATCCCGTCCTTCGAGAAGGTCGACCCGCGCCTGCAGGAAGCGCCCTGGCATTTCGTGGACGGCAAGCATTACGGCACGCCCTACCAGTGGGGCGGCAACGTCCTGGCCTACGACACCGAGGTGTTCAAGGAGGCGCCGACCTCCTGGAGCGTAGTGTTCGAGAAGCAGGACCTGCCCGACGGCCAGAGCAACGAGCAGCGCGTCCAGGCCTTCGACGGCCCGATCTACATCGCCGACGCAGCACTCTACCTGATGGCGCACCAGCCGGATCTCGGCATCAAGGACCCCTACGAGCTGAGCGAGGAGCAATACGCAGCCGCCCTCGACCTGCTCCGCCAGCAGCGCCAGATCGTGCATCGCTACTGGCACGACGCCTTTGTCCAGATCGACGACTTCACCAACGAGGGCGTGGTCGCCTCCAGTTCCTGGCCGTTCCAGGTCAACCTGCTCAAGTCCAAGAACGAGCCGATCGCCAGCACGATCCCCGAGGAAGGGGCCACCGGCTGGGCCGACACCACCATGATGCATGCCGAGGCCGCCCATCCGAACTGCGCCTACATGTGGATGGAGCATTCGCTCACGCCCAAGGTGCAGGGCGACCTCGCCGCCTGGTTCGGCTCGGTTCCGGCCGTGCCGGCCGCCTGCGAGAACAACGAGCTGCTGGGCCCGGACGGCTGCAAGACCAACGGCATCGACAGCTTCGAGCAGATCCATTTCTGGCGGACCCCGGTAGCCAAGTGCGCGAGCCAGGAGGCCTGCGTGCCCTACTACCGCTGGGTCACCGACTATATCGCCATCCTGGGCGGCCGCTGAACGGGATGGCCCGGCCATCGGCGGGACAGGCCCGCCCTCCCGCCGGCGGCAGGACGCGGTGAGCGAGGCGATCCGCTTCGAGAACGTGGTGCGCAGCTTCGGGCCGCTGCGCGCCCTGGACGGCGTCTCCTTCAGCGTCGCCGACGGCGAGTTCTTCTCGATGCTGGGCCCGTCCGGCTCGGGCAAGACCACCTGCCTGCGCCTGGTCGCAGGATTCGACCGGCCGACCTCCGGGGTGATCCGGATCGCCGGCCGGCCTGCCGCCGGCACGCCGCCCTGGGAGCGCGACGTCAACACCGTCTTTCAGGACTACGCCCTGTTCCCGCACATGAGCGTGCGCGACAACGTCGCCTACGGCCTGATGATCCGCGGCCAGGACCGCGCCACCCGCTCCCGCCGGGCCGACGCCATGCTGGCCTCGGTGGCGCTGGAGGGCTTCGGCGAAAGGCGCACCGCCGAGCTGTCCGGCGGCCAGCGCCAGCGGGTGGCGCTGGCCCGCGCGCTGGTGCTGGAGCCGCGCGTCCTCCTGCTCGACGAGCCCTTGGGTGCCCTCGACCTGAAGCTGCGCCAGCAGATGCAGGGCGAGCTGCGGGCCCTGCAGCGCCGGGTCGGGATCACCTTCGTCTATGTCACCCACGACCAGGGCGAGGCACTGGCGATGTCTGACCGGATCGCCGTGTTCAACCATGGCCGGATCGAGCAGGTCGGCACGCCCCGCGAGGTCTATGACCGTCCGGCCACCTCGTTCGTCGCGGACTTCGTGGGCGCGGCCAACGTGCTGCCCGGCGCGCTGCTGGGCCTGGGCCGCCCGGTCGCGATCCGGCCCGAGCGCCTGCGCCTGGACGGCGGCGAGCGCCGGCTGGAGGCGGTGGTGGTCGCCCGCCATTTCCTGGGGGCCGGCACCCGGATCGAGGCGCGGCTCGCCGACGGCAGCCCGATCGCCGCCCTGGTCGCCGAGACCGATCCCGCCCGGCTGCCGCCCGAGGGGGCGCCGGTCGTGCTGGGCGCCGATGCCGCTTCCTTTCTGGAACTGGAGCGGTGACCGCGGCGCTGGCCACCGGGCCCGGCGCCGTCCTGGCCCGCGCGTTCTGGCGCAAGAGCGGCCTCGTCACCCTGCTGCTCCTGCTCGCACCCCTTCTGTGGCTGGGCATCGTCTATGCCGGCTCGCTCCTGGCGCTGCTGGCGCAAAGCTTCTTCGCGCTGGACGAGTTCTCCGGGGTGATCATCTACGAGCCGACCCTGTCGACCTGGCGCCAGTTCCTGTCCGAGCCGGCCAATCTCGACATCGTCCTGCGTACCCTCGCCATGGCCGCCGCGGTGACGCTGGCCTGCGCGATCATCGCCTTTCCGATCGCCTATCTGATGGCGCGCTATGCGAAGGGCGGCTGGAAGGCGCTGCTCTACGTCCTGGTGATGCTGCCGCTCTGGTCCAGCTACCTGGTCAAGGTCTACGCCTGGAAGCTGATCCTGGCGAAAGAAGGCGCCATCACCTGGATCTTCGCGCAGACCGGGCTGATCGGCCTGCTGGACGCGATGCTGGGCCTGCCGGTGGTGGGCGGCCCCTCCCTGTCGGTCAGCTATCTCGGCATGTTCCTGGTGTTCACCTATCTCTGGGTGCCGTTCATGATCCTGCCGGTCGAGGCGGCGCTGGAGCGGGTGCCGCCGAGCCTCCTGGAAGCGTCCGGCGATCTGGGCGCCAAGCCGCGCACCACCTTCCTGCGCATCGTCCTGCCGCTGGCCTTCCCGGGCATCGTCGCCGGCTCGATCTTCACCTTCGCGCTGACCATGGGCGACTACATCCTGCCCTACGTGATCGGCTCGTCGCGCCTGTTCATCGGCCAGGTCGTCTATTTGCAGCAGGGTACTGCCGGCAACGTGCCGCTCGCCGCCGCCTTCTCGGTGGTGCCGATCCTGGTGATGGCGCTCTACCTGGCCGTGGCCCGCCGCCTGGGCGCATTCGATGCGCTCTGACCGCATGCCCGCCGGACTGACCATCGCCGCGATCCTTGGGCTTCTGTTCCTGCATCTGCCGATGGCGTTCATATTCCTGTACGCCTTCACCACCGAGGACAAGTCCTACCAGTTCCCGCCGCCCGGCCTGACCCTCGACTGGTTCCAGGTCGCCTGGAACCGCCAGGACGTCTGGGACGCGCTGGGCCTGTCGGTGCGGGTGGCAGCCGTCGCCACCCTGGTGGCGATGGTGCTGGGCACGCTCGCCGCCATGGCGCTGGTGCGCGCCCGCTTCTTCGGCCGTGAGACGGTCACTCTCCTGCTGATCCTCCCGATCGCCCTGCCGGGGATCATCACCGGCATCGCGCTCCGCTCCGCGTTCGGGATCATGGAGATCCCGTTCAGCTTCTGGACGATCGTGATCGGCCACGCGACCTTCTGCATCGTGGTGGTCCACAACAACGCCATCGCAAGGCTGCGCCGCACCGCCGGGTCGATCGTGGAGGCATCCTACGACCTGGGCGCCGGGCCCTGGCAGACCTTCCGCCACGTCATCCTGCCCAACCTCGCCACCGCGCTGCTGGCCGGCGGGATGCTCGCCTTCGCGCTCAGCTTCGACGAGGTGATCGTCACCACCTTCACAGCCGGCCAGCAGACCACCCTGCCGATCTGGATGCTGTCCGAGCTGGTCCGCCCCCGCCAGCGCCCGGTCACCAACGTGGTCGCGGTGTTCGTGTTCGTGGTGACCCTGGTCCCGATCCTCCTGGCCTACCGCCTGACCCGCGGCACCGACAGCGTTGCCGGATCGGGCAAGTAGCGGATCCTGCCCTTGCCCGCGCACAAGGCTCTGCTAGGCAGGAGAGGACGCCGCACCCGACGAGGTTGGAGCACCATGACGCGCAGGACGATCGACGCGCTGGCCCTGTCCCTTTCTCTGGCCATGTCGCCGCTCCTGGTCCCCCTGCCGGCCATGGCCGCGGATCCCGCTGAGCCCGTCGCGGCGGCGGATCCCGCCGGGCCACTGAACGTCACCCTGCTCGCGATCAACGACTTCCACGGCAACCTCCTGCCGCCCGACGGCGGCATCAAGGTCCCGGACCCGGCCGACCCGTCGCAGACCATCCGCGTCCCCGCCGGCGGGGCGGAGGCGATGGCGACCCTGATCCGCCAGCGCCGCGCCGAGGCCGGGCCGAACAGCGTGTTCGTGGCGGCCGGCGACCTGATCGGCGCCAGCCCGCTGCTCTCGGGCATCCTGCACGACGAGCCCACCATCGAGGCCCTGTCCCTGATGGGGCTGGAGGCCAGTGCGGTCGGCAACCACGAGTTCGACGACGGCCTGGCCGAGCTCCTGCGCATGCAGAACGGCGGCTGCCATCCGAACGACGATTGCGGCGACCGCCGCTTCGGGGGCGCCAGCTTCCAGTACCTTGCCGCCAGCACCATCGACGACGCCACCGGCCAGCCGGTCCTGTCGCCCTATGTCATCAAGGAGTTCGAGGGCATACCGGTGGCGTTCATCGGGCTCACCCTGAAGGGCACCCCCGGGATCGTGGTGCCGAGCGGGGTGGAGGGCCTGACCTTCAAGGACGAGGCCGAGACCGTGAACGCGCTGGTGCCGGAACTGCAGGGCCAGGGCACCCAGGCGATCGTGGTGCTGCTCCACGAGGGCGGCTACCCCACCGGCGGCATCAACGACTGCCCCGGCATCTCCGGGGCGATCACCGAGATCGTGCCGAAGCTGGACCGGGCCGTGGACGTCGTGGTCAGCGGCCATACCCACAAGGCCTATGTCTGCGAGATCGACAACCGCCTGGTCACCAGCGGCGACAAGTTCGGCACCCTGGTCACCGAGATCGGCCTGGAGATCGACCGCGCCAGCGGCGACGTCGTCTCGGCCCAGGCCCAGAACCTGATCGTCCGCACCGAGGAGCTGGCCAGGGACCCGGGCCAGACCGCGCTGATCCAGCGCTACCAGGAGATCGTGGCCCCCCTGGCCGAGCGGGTGGTCGGCCGGATCGCCCAGTCGCTCACCAAGGAGGAGAGCCATGCCGGCGAGACCACGCTCGGCGACGTGGTCGCCGACGCCCAGCTTGCCGCGACCAGGGCCGAGATCGCCAGCGGCGCGGAGATCGCCTTCACCAATCCTGGCGGCGTGCGCACCGACCTGCCGCGGAACGAGGACGGCCAGGTGACCTATGCCGAGCTGTTCGCGGTCCAGCCGTTCGGCAACTCGCTGGTGACCATGAGCCTGACCGGGGCGCAGATCGAGCGGATGCTGGAGCAGCAATGGCTGGACCAGCCCAAGCCCCGCATCCTGCACGTCTCCGACGGCTTCACCTATCGCTGGGACGGCAGCAGGCCGGTGGGCGAACGGGTCGATCCCGACACCATGAAGCTGCACGGCACGCCGGTCGACCCGCAGTCCAGCTACCGGGTGACGGTCAACAATTTCCTGGCCGATGGCGGCGACGGCTTCACGGTGCTGCGCGAGGGCACCGACCGGGTCACCGGCCCCTACGATGTCGACGCGCTGGCGGCCTATGTCGAGGCGGCCGGCGAGCTGCAGGCGCCGCCGCTGGACCGGATCGGCCGGGTCGACTGACCGGGCGGGCCTGCGCCGTCTCAGTCGATGGCGTCGCCCACCAGGTCGAACGGCGCCGCGGCGACGTCGCCGGCCACCGGCACCACCTTGAGCACGTCGCCGGTCACCCGGAAGGGCAGGGCAGTCAGCCCGCAGCCGGACAGCGCGAGGGCCAGGGCGACGGGCAGCGCCGCCGGCAGAAGCCACCCGGCCTGCGGCCGTAGACGGGCCACGGCTTCACGACCGATCAGGGACCGCATCATTCCTCCGGAGGGCAGCAGGCTTTCCGGCAATGTTCCACGAAACGGGCGGGGCGGATAGCTCGGTAGCCGGCGCAAGCAGGTGCTTCCGCCGGCCCCGGCGGTTCCGCTACGCTCGACGCCGCAGGCAGGCGCGGCTGGATCTGAACGCCCTGGACGCGCGGCCATCGACCCCGGACCGAGGAGGCGACGATGCATCTCTCCATGCTGATCGACGGCGCGTTCGTGAGCGGCGAGAGGGACCCTGTCCCGGTGTTCGACCCGCAGACCGGCCAGGTCCTGGTCGAGGTCGCCGAAGCCAGCCCGGCCCAGGTCGATGCCGCGGTGGGCGCGGCGGCCCGTGCGTTTGCCGACTGGTCGCGGACCACGCCCGCCGAGCGCTCCGCCCTGCTGCTGCGCCTGGCCGACGCGATCGAGGCCAAGGCCGACCATCTCGCCCGGCTGGAATCGCAGGACTGCGGCAAGCCCCTGGCCCGGGTCCAGGAGGACGAGATCCCGGCCATCGCCGACTGCTACCGCTTCTTCGCCGGCGCCGTCCGCCACCAGGGAGCGCCGGCCGCCGGCGAGTATCTGAAGGGCTTCACCAGCATGGTGCGCCGTGACCCCGTTGGGGTGGTGGGCTCGATCGCACCCTGGAACTATCCCCTGATGATGGCGGCGTGGAAGCTCGCCCCGGCGCTGGCGGCCGGCAACTGCGTGGTGCTGAAGCCCTCGGAGATGACCCCGCTCACCACCCTGGCGCTGGGCGAGGTGCTGGCGGAAATCTTCCCGCCGGGCGTCGTCAACATCGTCCATGGCCGTGGAGCCTCCACCGGCGCCGCCCTGATCGACCATCCGGGCGTGCGGATGATCGCGCTGACCGGCTCGATCGCGACCGGCGCCAAGGTGCTGGAAGCCGCGTCGAAGTCGATGAAGCGCACCCATCTGGAACTGGGCGGCAAGGCGCCGGTGATCGTGTTCGACGATGCCGACTTGGACGCGGTGGTGAACGGCCTGAAGATGTTCGGCTTCTACAATGCCGGCCAGGACTGCACCGCCGCCTGCCGGATCTATGCTGGGCCGAAGATCCACGACCGGCTGGTGGCCGACCTGGCCGGGGCGGCCTCCTCGATTTCCTATGGCGACCGCGACGATCCTGCCGCCGAGATCGGCCCGCTGGTCTCCGCGCAGCACCGCGACCGGGTCGCCGGCTATGTCGGCCGGGCGCTGGAGAGCGGCCACATGGAGGCGGTGGCCGGCGGCGGGCCGGGTGGCGGCACCGGCTATTTCTTCGAGCCGACCGTGATCGCCGGCGCGCGGCAGGGCGACGAGATCGTCCGCGAGGAGCTGTTCGGCCCGGTGGTGTCGGTGACCCGGTTCCAGGACGTGGAGGAGGCGGTCACCTGGGCCAACGACAGCGAGTACGGCCTGGCCTCCTCGGTGTGGACCCGGGATGTCGGCCGGGCGATGCAGGTGGCCAGCCGGCTGCAGTATGGCTGCACCTGGATCAACACCCATTTCATGCTCTGCTCGGAGATGCCGCATGGCGGGTTCAAGCGGTCCGGCTACGGCAAGGATCTCTCCGGCTATGCGCTCGAGGACTATACCATCCCGCGCCACATCATGATCGCGCACGACTAGCCTGGACGAACTCCATGCTTCTGTTTGCTTCGTCACGCCGCATTCCCGGTAAGCGGGAGCCAAAGATGGATATATACTGATTTTTTTTGAAGGATGAGATCGTTTGCACTTTGGGAGATTCATGGCCCGTAACAGACGTCGCGCGTTTGCTTCTTGATTGTCGCCTGCCACTCGCCCTAGTCTGCCGCGCCACCACCGATCCGTCGACGGATCGCCAGTTGGATGCCGCGCCTTGAAGCGTTGGACAGGCATGGGATGAACCGGGTCGATCCTGCTGATCCGGTCTGGGCGATCGCCGATCTCAGGCGGCAGATCACCTGCCGCTACGACCGCGATCTGCGGCTGCTCTGGATCGACCACGCCTATGCCCGGATCCATGGCCGCCATGTGGTCGGCTCCAGCTTCCTCGACCTGTTGCCGCCCGCCGACCGGGACGCCATCCGCCGCAACCTCGCCCGGATCACGCCCGAGCAGCCCCGCATCGTCACCCGGCATCGCTCGTTCGGCGCCGACGGCAGCGTCGTCTGGCAGGAATGGACCGATCACGGCCTGTTCGACGCTGACGGCCGGGTCGTGGAGTATCACGGCGTCGGGCGCGACATCACCGAGGAGGTCCAGCAGCGCGAGGAGCGCCTGGCCGTCGAGAACCGCTTGCGCCGGGCGTTCGCCGCCACCGGCGTCGGCACCTGGGACTATGATTTCAGCACCGGCGAGAACCGGCTGGATGCGCGGGCGCTGCGGATCATGGGCTATGGCGACGATGTGCCGAGGGACGTCCTGCCCTCCTGGGCGGAATGCGTCCATCCCGACGACTGGCAGGGCCTGGAGCGGCGATGGGCGGCGGTGGAGGCGGGCGGCCTCGACTGGGACGTCGAGTACCGCGCGCGCAGCGCCGCCGGCAGCTGGATCTGGCTCCACTCGGTCGCGATCGACCGCAGCGGCGACCGGGTGTTCGGCATCCTGTCCGACGTGACCGAGCGGCGCGAATCGGAGAACCGGCTTCGGCAGAGCGAGCGGCGGCTGCAGTTCGCCCTCCAGGCCGCCCGGGAGGGGCTCTGGGACCTGGATGTCCGCACCGGCCGCATGGAACTCAGCGAGCGCGCCGCCCTGCTGCTCGGCCTGGCGCCGGACGATCCGGCCAAGGGCTGGCTCGCCCTGGTTCACGAGGAGGACCGCGCCGAGGTCGACGCCGCGATGCAGGCGCTGATCGAGGGCAGCCGGGCCGAGTGCGCGATCGAGTACCGGATCTGCCGCGGGGATGGCCGGGTGCTCTGGGTGAACAACCGGGCCAGCGCCCTGGAGCGCGGGCCGGACGGCCACGCCCTGCGCCTGGTCGGCCTGCTCGGCGACATCACCGACCGCCGGCGGGCCATGCAGGAGTTCGAGTACCGGGCCCTTCACGACCCGCTCACCGGCCTGCTCAACCGCACCGCCTTCTGGGAGGCGGTCGCCCGGCTGCGCGTGGAGGAGGCCGCCGCCGCCTTGGTCCTGGTGGATCTCGACCATTTCAAGCCGGTCAACGACACCCACGGCCATGACGTCGGCGACCGGCTGCTGGTCGAGGTCGCCAGCCGCCTGCGCGGCACCGTCCGGCGCAGCGACATCGTGGCCCGCCTGGGCGGCGACGAGTTCGCCCTGCTCTGCCCGGGCTTCCAGGGTGGCCGCGACGAGGGGATCATCACCCGGCTGCTCACCGCATTGGCCGAGCCCTACCGGATCGACGGGCTGGTGATCCGGATCAGCGGCAGCGCCGGCATTGCGCTGGTCGCACCCACCGACAGCAACGAGCAGCTCTATGCCCGCGCCGACAGCGCGCTCTACGCGGCCAAGCGCGCCGGCCGGAACTGCTTCGTCACCGCCAGCGCCGCCTGACCCCATCCGGGCGCGGCCGGCTCAGCCCGCCTGGACCGCCGCCTTCCGGCCGGTGGCCGCCAGCGGCCGTTCCTCGTGGATGCAGGCCAGCGCCACCAGGCTCAGCACCGCCGAGCCGCTCAGGTAGTAGCCGACCTCCGCCAGGCCGTAGCTGCTCGCCAGCCAGGTCGCGACATAGGGCGCCAGCGAGGCGCCGAAGATCCCGGCCAGGTTGAACGCCAGGGACGCCCCGGTATAGCGCACCGCGGTCGGGAACGGGTCCGACAGCGCCGCGCCCAGGGGACCGTAGGTGAAGCCCATCAGGCCAAGGCCCAGGATGCAGAACAGCATGGCGGTCAGGGGGCTGGCCGCCTGGAACAGCCCGGCCATGAACAGCCCGAACACGCCGATCGCCACGGTGACCAGGGCCAGGACCAGCTTGCGGCCATAGCGGTCGGAGAGCAGGGCCGAGACCGGGATGGTCAGGCCGAAGAACACCACGCCGGTCATCTGGTAGAGCAGGAACTCCACCCGGCTGTAGCCCAGCGCCGTGGTGCCCCAGCTCAGCGCGAACACGGTCATCAGGTAGAACAGCACGAAGGTGGAGAGGGCGGCCACCGTGCCGATCACCACGTTGGCCTTCTGCTCGCGCAGGATGGTCATCACCGGCACGCTGACCCGCTCCTCCTTCTCGATCGCCCGGCGGAACGCCGGGGTCTCGCTGATCTTGAGCCGGACATAGAGCCCGACGATCACCAGGCAGGCGCTGAGCAGGAACGGCACCCGCCAGCCCCAGGCGAAGAAGGCCGCGTCGTCCATGGTCTCGGTCAGGACCAGGAACAGCCCGGCCGACAGGATGAAGCCGAGGGGCGCCCCCAGCTGCGGGAACATGCCGTACCAGGTGCGCCGGCCGGGCGGGGCGTTCTCGGTGGCGAGCAGCACGGCACCACCCCATTCGCCGCCAAGCCCCAGGCCCTGGCCCAGCCGGCACAGGGCCAGGAGCAGCGGGGCCGCCACGCCGATCGTCTCATAGGTCGGCAGGACGCCGATCACGACGGTGGAGACGCCCATGGTGAGCAGGGCCGCCACCAGGGTCGCCTTGCGCCCGATCCGGTCGCCGAAATGGCCGAACACCGCGGCGCCGATCGGCCGGGCGAAGAACGCGATCGAGAAGGTCGCGAACGACTGCAGGATCGCGCTGGTGGGGTCGCTGGCGGGGAAGAACAGATGCGGGAACACCAGCACCGCGGCGGTGGCGTAGATGTAGAAGTCGAAGAACTCGATCGTGGTCCCGGCCAGGCTGGCGGCCAGCACGCGGCGCGGGGAGTCCGGGGTCGAGGCGGGGATGGGGGCGCTCATCGGGATTTGTCCAGGTTGACCATGGCCCGGGCGGGGCAGGTCGCGCAGGCGACATGCGGCATCGCCGGACGAGGAAGATCCCCGCCCGCGCTTCGCCACCCGGGTCCTGTCGATTGTCGGCGGGTCTTTAGCCGGCCGGGCCGGCGGAGGCCAGCTGCTAGCCGCGCATCTCCGCCAGGTGCCGGCGCAGCCCCGGCAGGTCGAGCACGGTCAGGGCCGCGCGCGAGCGGCTGACCAGGCCGCGCCGCTTCAGCTCGTTGATCACCCGGTTCACCGATTCGCGGTGGCTGTCGTAGCGGGCCGCCAGTTCCTCGTCGGTGGGGGCGGGGTGGATCTGCACCCGGATCGTGTCCGGGGCGGGCGCCGCCTCGGCCGCCATCTGGACGATCCCGCCCACGATCCGCACCGGGGCGCGGGCGCTGTTCTCGGCGATCCGGTCGCTCAAGGCCCGGACCAGCCGCGCCAGCGACTTCAGCACTTCCTCGGCCACGCTCGGATAGGTCGCCAGCAGCCGGCGAAAGCCGCTGGGTGAAATGCGCAGGAGCTGGGAGGCCTGCATCGCCTTGGCGTTGGCCGAGCGCGGCTTGCCGTCCAGGGCGGCCAGCTCGCCGAAGGCGTCGGCCGGGCCGTACTGGCGAAAGCCGATCTCGCGCCCGCTCAGCCCGGTGGTGCTGATCGCGATCCGGCCGGAGATCAGGATGTAGATGTCGCTGCTGGTGTCGCCGGTGCGGAACACCGTGCGGCCCTTGGGCAGGCTGATCACCACCCCCTCGCGGTACACCTCGCGCAATTCGTCCCGCGACAGCATCCGGAACCAGCGGCACTGCGCCAGCACGTCCAGGATCGCCTCCTGGCCGTTCCACGCCGAGGCCGGCCGCGGCCGGATGACCGGGCGGGGCCGTCCGCCGATCTGCAGGCCGTCCGGATCGCTCATGCCGGCAGGCCCGCCTTGAGCATCCCGGAACTGAACCGCTCCTTGTCGTCGTCCGAGGCGTCCGGCTGGGTGCTCATCCAGTTGCTCACGGTGAAGCCGGGCTGGCGGCGCAGCACCTCGTCGCGCCAGCGATGGGCCTCGTCCATCATGTCCAGATGGGCATAGGCCGAAGCCAGGAGCCGTGCACCTTCGCCGGGATCGCGCATTTTCTGGATGACCTCGGTAACGCGCCGGTAATCGCTCATCTGGAAATACACGTCGCCGAGCCGCCAGAACAGGATGTCCGGCGTGTCCGGCTCCAGCTGGATGGCGCGCTCGAGCAGGGCCTCGGCCTCGCGCGGCCGCCCGGCATAGGAATGGACGATGGCGAGCTGGGAAAGGATCTCGCTGTCGTTCGGGTTGTGGCGCAGGGCGGTCTCGTAGGTGGCCAGCGCCCGCTCCCGGTCGGCCCGGTAGAGCTGCACCCAGCCGAGTTCGCCATAGGCGCGCGCATCGCTCGGATCCAGCCCGATGGCGTGCTCGGCGCAGATCTGCGCCAGGTCCATGGAGCGCTCCGGGGTCTCGCTCCAGCGGTAGCGCCACTCATGGTTGTAGGCCCGCGACAGGTTCGCCCACGCCCGGGCGAAGTTGCGGTCGAGGTCGATCGCCTGCTGGAACAGGTCGCGGGCCTGCTGGTTGGCCTCCCGGTCGTAGCGGTTCAGCAGGTAGCGGCCGCGCAGCACCAGGTGGTACGCCTCCAGGTTGCTGGTGCCGCGGCCAAGCGCCTTGCGCTCCTCGTGGCGGACCAGGCCGCCCACCAGATGGCTGACGATCTGCCGGGTCAGGTCGTCCTGGACCTCGGCCAGTTCGGCGAAGCCGCGATGGTAGCGGTCGGACCAGGCGACGAAGCCGGTATCGGCCTCCACCAGGTTGGCGTTCATCCGGAAGCGGTCGCCCTGGATCATCACCACGCCTTCCAGGATGTAGCGCACGCCCAGGGCGCGGCCGATCTGCTGGAAGTTGCCGCCCCGGCTGGGCAGGGCGAACGAGGTGGTCCGGCCGATCACGAACAGCTCGCGGAAGCGCGACAGGTCGGTGATCACGTCCTCGGTCATGCCCTCGGCCAGATAGGCGTACTGGCCGGGCTCGCCGCGCAGCCCGAACGGCAGGACCACGATCGAGGGGATGCCCGGCAGGTGGATCCGGGTGAACACCGTGCCGGCATCGGCCGGCTCGTCCTGGCGGCGCAGGCGCCACAACCGGATCGGCCGCGAGACGTTCTTGACCCGGACCTCGCCCTTGTCCTCGCACTCCAGCCCGTCGATCGGGCTGAGCTTCTCCACGAACTGCTCGGAGGCGAAGATCGCGCCCGGCGCCGCCTGCTCCTGGATCCGCGCGGTGACGTTGACCGCGTCGCCCCAGATCCCGTCGCCGTCGACCAGCACGGTGCCGCGGTTCAGGCCGATCCGGTAGCGCAGGGTCTTGTCGTCGTCGGCGGCCAGCTCGCTCTGGATCTCGATCGCGCATAATGCCGCCTGCTGGCAGTCGGGGAACTCGGCCAGGATGCTGTCGGCGGCGAGGTTGACGATCCGGCCGCCCGCACGGTCGACCGCCTCCTGGAACAGGGCGAACGAGCGCTTGAGCGCCCGGAACGTGCCCGTCTCGTCGCGACCCATGCGCCCGGTGTAGTTTTCTACATCCGCATGAAGCAGAATAGCTTCCCGGCGGGCCGACAAGTCGGCAACGTCGGTCGATGGCGGTGCGGAACGTTGAGGCACGGATTTGTACGTTTTTCTCTGAGGGCGTTCGGAAAGCGCGGGCCAGAACCTACCGCACCCACGACGTGAGAAAAATCACAGATCCAGCCCAAGACCAAGCGTAGGCTGAATGCATGGACCGTCACGACATATTCGCAATCGTTTGCATGAACCATTGATTATGGAGGCGACAAGATGACGACCACGGCCACGCCAGCTTCCGGGAAGAGGCCGGGCGTCCTGATCCGCGACGAGCAGGATGTGACTTATTTCATTCCTCTTGATGATCTGAGGAACTTCCGCCTGCCGGATGACCAGCAGCGCGGCTCGCCGATGGGCGACCGGGCCATCGACGCCCTGAACGCCGCCGCCCCGATCCATCGCCTGAAGAACGCGATCCTCAGCGAAGACGGCATGGAGTTCGAGGCCGATCCGAACAGCCCGCGCGGCGGCAAGGACAAGTTCAAGATCGATTCGATCGTCCCCGACCCCACGAGCGACCGGGGCGGCAAGGACAAGTTCGCGCCCGGCCGGTTCGGTGACGACTGATCACGGCACCCGGACCGATCCCGCCCAGACGGCGCCCACGGCCAAGCGCTGGTGGACCGGCAGCCACCGGATCCGCCTGCCCGAAGCGACCCTGGCCGACCTGGAGCCGCTGCTGCCGTTCTACGGGATCACCCGGCTCGCCGACCTGACCGGGCTGGACCGGGTCGGCGTGCCGGTATGGGCGGCCGTCCGCCCGCGCACGCGCTCGCTTTCCGTGTCCCAGGGCAAGGGGATCGACCCGATCCAGGCCCGGGTCTCGGCGATCGTCGAGGCGATCGAGCTATGGAGCGCCGAGCGGGTCGAGCCGGCCGGCCTTCGGCGCGGCGGCGAGCCGCTGGTGGAGGCGAGCGACCTCGATACCGGCCAGGCCGCCACGCTGCCCTGGGCGGAGGTGTCGCTGGACGCCCGCACCGCCACGAGGCCGCGCCCGCGCGCCAGCTCCAACGGGCTTTCCGGCGGCAACTGCCGCGACGAGGCGATCCTGCATGGCCTGTGCGAGCTGGTCGAGCGCGACGCGCTGGCCAGGGCGGTGCCGACCGCCAGGTTCGCCGGCGGGCTGCCCAGGATCGACCCGGGCGGGATCGAGGATCCGCTGGTGCGCCGGCTGCTCCGCCAGCTGGACGATGCCGGCGTCCTGCACGCGGTCTGGCGGCTGCCGGCCTGCGTCGAGCTGCCGGTCTTCCTTTGCCATGTCATGGACGATCAGGCGGTGGGCGATGACGGCCGCGGCTGGGCGCACGGCTCGGGCTGCCATCCCGACCCGGTGATCGCGTGGCTGCGCGCGGTCACCGAGGCGCTGCAGGCCAGGCTCACCCATATCGCCGGCGCCCGCGACGATACCGGCTGGGACCGCTTCCAGGCGCTTTCGTCCGAGCGGGTCGAGCGCCAGCGCGCCGCCCTGCAGGGCGGCGGGCGGATGGAGGGCCTGCCCGGGCCCGGCCGCCTGGCGCCCGGCGTCACCATCCAGGAGGATGTGCACAAGATCCTTTCGGCGCTGCTGCGCGCGGGCAAGGGGCCGTTCCGCGCCGTCGACCTGCCTTGTGGCCCGGCACCGCTGGCGGTGGTCAAGCTGGCTGCCCCGGCCCTGCAGGAGCCGGTCCACTGAACCGCGCCGCCCTGTTCATCGGCCCGACCCTCCACGGCCATGTCCTGCCGCACCACCCGGGCATCGAGCTGCGCCCGCCGGCGGCCATGGGCGATTTGTGGCGTGCCGCCCAGGAAGGCGTTGCCATCCTGGGCCTGGTCGACGGCCGCTTCGGCGACGTGCCGGCGCCGTGGCACCAGGAGATCCTGGCGGTGATCGACCGGGGCGTCCGGGTAGTGGGCGCCTCCAGCATGGGCGCGCTGCGCGCCGCGGAGCTCGACACCCTGGGCATGGTCGGGATCGGCCAGGTCTATGCCGCCTTCCGCGATCGCAAGCTGGCCGCCGACGACGAGGTCGCGGTGGTGCACGGCCCGGCCGCCACCTCCTACCTGCCCGGCAGCGACGCCCAGGTCGACATCCGCGCCACCCTGGACGCTGCCTGCGCGCGCGGCCTGCTGGCCCCCCACGAGACGGTGCTGCTGGTGGAGGCGATGCGCCGGATCTGGTTTCCCGAGCGCAGCCGCGCCCGCCTGGTAGAGGCCGCGGAGAGCCTTCTGGGGCAGGCGCGGGCGGCGGTGGTCCGGCAGGTCTGCCGGGACGACTGGGTGTCGGTGAAGGCAGCCGACGCGCTGCTGCTGGTGGACGAGCTTGCCCGGCTGCTGGCAGCGGGCGTGCCGCCGGCGCCGCAGCCCTTCCCGTTCGAGGAGACCCTGCCGTGGCGGGCGGCCCGGCTGAAGCTGCCGGACCTGGGCGGGGACAGCCCCGCTTCACCGCCCCGCCGATCATCCCCAAGCCCCGGAGAGGTGCCCATGCCCAGCTGGTTCGACCGACCGCCACTCATCGCCCCGGACCGCCGCCCCTGGGCGCTGTCGGTCTATGTCGGCGCGGACAACGACCTCGCGTCCGACGTGGGCGGCGACATCGATTCGATGCGGAGCGCCGGCGATTCCTCCGGGGTGCACGTGGCCGGCCAGGTCCATGTGCCGGCCTCCTCGGTGTCCGGCCGGTTCCTGGTCGGGCCCCGGCCCGCCGACGGGCTGCGCGCGCCGATCGAGATCGCCCCGTTCGGGCCGCGCGATTCCGGTGATCCCGCCACGCTGACCGGCTTCCTGGAATGGAGCCTCACCGCCTTTCCCGCCGACCGCCGGGTGCTGGTGCTCTGGGGGCATGGCCGCGGCCTGTCGGTGCTGGGCGACGATACCGAGGGCGGCTGGATCGATCTGGACGAGCTGGGCAAGGCCCTGGCGATCGCCGGGCTCGACACCGACCGCCGCCTGGCGATCCTGGGCTTCGATGCCTGCATGATGTCCAGCGCCGAGTGCCTGGTCGAATCGGCGCCGTTCGCGGAATGGGTGGTGGCCTCCCAGCAGGTCGTGCCCAACGAGGGCTGGGCCTATGACACGGTCCTGCGCCGGCTGGGGAGCGCCATCCTGCAGCCCGAGGAGCTCGGCCGGCTGATCGTCGACAGCTATGTCGCCGACCACACCGTCCGCCGCCAGGCGGATGTCGACCTGGCGCTGCTGGATACCGCCTGCGCCGACGATCTGGGCGCGGCACTCGGCCATCTGGGCGACGCGCTGGTGCCGCTCCTGCCAGGCCTGGCGCAGCCGCTCGACACCGAGCGGATGATGGCCCGCTGCTTTCGCAACGGCGACCTGGTCGATATCGGCGACATCGTCCGGCGGGTCGTGGGGCTGTCCGATGATCGGCGGCTGCGCAGCGCGGCCGGCCGGGTGCTCGACCGGCTGGACGAGGCAGTCGTGTACAAGAATTCGATCCGCGCCATCGACAAGGATGGGGTCGGCAGCCCAGACGAGCATCGCTGCGGTCTGTCGCTGTTCTGGCCGCGGATCCCCGGTGTCTGGCACCAGGCCCGGCGCAGCTATGGCCGACTGCGCTTCGCCAAGTCGGGCGGCGCCGGCTGGGTGCGCTTTCTGGACGCAGCTCTCGGTTCTGGCGCCCCCGATGCCAATGTGATGAATGTCACATCTGCTGCAGCACCAGGGAGCTAGCATCTCCCTCGTGCCTCCCTCGCACAGATTTTAGAGGTCCGGCCGCTAGGCGCTTAATCCCCCCCGATAGCTTGGCGGCCGGTTTTTTTCTTCAGCGTCAGCTTGCGTCGCTCTCGCGCTTGACGCCCCCCGGAGCCGCTGGCCACCATCGCATCCGACGCGCGCCGTTCCATCTGGGAGCCGCGCCCGAAGGGGACCTTTCGCGATGGCGTCGACCGACGCGCTGTTCCAGCCCTTGACCATCCGCAACTGCACCATCCGCAACCGGGTGATGAGCACCTCCCACGCGCCGTCCTACGGCAAGGACGGGATGCCGCAGCAGCGCTACCAGCTCTACCACGAGGAAAAGGCCAAGGGCGGCATCGGCCTGACCTCGGTCGGCGGCTCCTCCTCGGTGGCCCCGGACAGCCCGGCGGCGTTGTGGAACCAGCTGGACATCAGCGACGACAAGGTGATCCCCTACCTGCAGGAGTTCAGCGCCCGGGTGCACAGGCACGGCGCGAAGATCTTCTGCCAGATCACCCATATGGGCCGCCGCACCCGCTGGGATGCCGAGAACTGGATGGCCACGGTCTCCAGCTCGCCGGTCCGCGAGCCCTCGCATCGCTCCTTTCCCAAGGAGATGGAGGACTGGGACATCCGGCGGATCCAGAAGGACTATGCCGCCGCGGCGCTGCGCCTGAAGGAGGGCGGCTTCGACGGGGTCGAGGTGCTGGTCGACAGCCATTTGCCCGGCCAGTTCTGGTCGCCGCACGTCAACCGCCGCACCGACGCCTATGGCGGCTCCACCGAGAACCGCAGCCGCTTCACCCGCGAGCTGTTCGAGGGGGTGCGCCGGGCCATCGGCGACGACATGGTGTTCGGCATCCGCATGTCCGGCGACGAGCTCCTGGACGACGGCATCACGCCCGAGGAGGCGATCCGCCTGGCCCGCCTGCATGTGGGCGACGGCCACATCGACTATCTCAACGTCAACTGCAGCCACGTCTACACCGAGCGCGGCCTCGCCAACCTGATCCCCAACATGTCGATGCCGGTGGCGCCCTACCTGGCGCTGGCCAGCCTGATCAAGCGCGAGATCGGCACCGTGCCGGTGTTCCATGCCGGCCGCATCCCCGACGTCAACACCGCGGCCCGGGCGATCGAGGAAGGCCATGTCGACATGGTCGCCATGACCCGCGCCCACATCGCCGACCCGCACATCGTCAACAAGCTGCGGGAAGGCCGGCCCGACGACATCCGCCAGTGCATCGGTGCCGGCTACTGCATCGACCGGATCTATACCGGCGGCGACGCGATCTGCATCCAGAACCCCGCCACCGGCCGCGAGGCGACCCTGCCGCACATCGTGCCCAAGGGGCAGGGCGGCAGGACCGTGGTGGTGGTGGGCGGCGGCCCGGCCGGCATGGAGGCCGCAAGGGTCTCCGCCGAGCGCGGCCACCGCGTCGTCCTGTTCGAGAAGGCCCCGGCGCTGGGCGGCCAGATCGCCCTTGCCGGCAAGGCCGACTGGCGGGAGGGCCTGAACGGGATCACCCGCTGGCTGCAGGGCCAGCTGCGCCGGCTAAACGTCGAGCTCCGCCTCTCCACCGAGGCCAGCGCCGAGGCGGTCCGGGATCTTGACCCCGACATCGTGATCGTCGCCACCGGCGGCCACCCGAACCTGAACGAGGTCAAGGCCGCACCCGGCCACGTGGTCAGCACCTGGGACATCCTGAACGGCGCCGTGGCGCCCGGCGAGAACGTCCTGCTGTTCGACGACCATGCCGACCATCACGGCCCCTCGGTCGCGACCTTCATGGCCAAGCGCGGCAGCAAGGTCGAGGTGGTGACGCCCGAGCGCAAGCTGCTGGTGGAGGTCGGCATGACCAACTTCCCCCACTACCTGCGCGACCTCTACCAGTCCGGCTCGGTGATCACCCCGGACACCCGGCTCACCGAGGTCTATCCCGAGGGCAACAAGCTGATCGCCGTGCTGGTCAACGAGTACACCGACGCCGAGGAGGAGCGGGTCGTCGACCAGGTGGTGATCGAGCACGGCACCCTGCCGAACGACGAGATCTACTTCAGTCTGAAACCGTTCAGCCGCAATTTGGGCGAGGTCGATGTCCGCCGGCTGCGCGACCGCCAGCCCCAGGAGATCGTCAACAACCCCGACGGCAGCTTCATGCTGTTCCGGGTCGGCGACGCGGTCGCCTGCCGCAACATCCACGCCGCCCTCTACGATTCCCTCCGCCTCTGCATGACCTTCTGATGGGCTCGGCGCTGATCGTCCCGGTTGTGCTGCTGGGTGCCGTTCTGTGGGCGGCGATCGGCCTGCTGGGCCGGGCCGCCGGCTGGCTGGCCGGACGCCCGGCCAGGGTCGACTGGTGGTCCGGCCTGCTGGCCCTGCCGCGCCGCTACCTGGTCGACGTCCACCACGTGGTCGCCCGCGACCGCTACGCCTCGACCATGCACATCCTGGCGGCCGGCGGCCTGGTGGCGGCCTTGCTGCTGCTGCTCCTGGTCCATGTCGTCCATCTGGGCGGTCCCTGGACCGCCTGGCCGCTTTTGGCCGCCTGCCTCATCACCCTGGTGGGCGTGGAAATGGTCCTGCGCCGGCGCAGCGAGCGGCCGCCGCGCCTGTCCGGCGGGCGCTGGAACCGCTTTGGCTGGGCGATCGGCGGCTTCGCCCTGGCGCTGGCCTGGTTCACCCTGCCGGCGGCGGGTCTCCTGGACGATCCGGGCCTGGCCCATCCGCTCACCCTGGCGTTCGCCGCCCTTCTCGCCTGGTCCGCCTTCGAGCTGGCCGACGGCCTGGCGAGCGGGCCGATGCGCCACGCCGTGGCCGGTGCGCTGAACCTGGTGGCCCATCCGCGCCCGCGGCGCTTCACCGAAGGGCGCAGGGCGGTCGGCCTGGAGCCGCTCGACCTGGAGGCACTCAGGCTCGGCGCCGAGACGCCTCAAGATTTTGCCTGGAACCGCCTGCTGATGGCGGATGCCTGCGTGTCCTGCGGCCGCTGCGAGGTGCAGTGCCCGGCCTTTGCCGCCGGCCAGCCGCTCGACCCGAAATTCCTGATCCAGGCAATCGCGATCGGTCAGGCCGCCGACCATGCCGACGACCGCTCCTATGCCGGCCGCCGCTGGCCGGGCATGGAGGACCGGGTAGGCGAGGGCGGAAGCGCCCTGCCGCTGGTCGGCACGGAAGGGCTGATCCCCCCTGAGGCCTTGTGGGCCTGCACCACCTGCCGCGCCTGCGTGGAAGCCTGCCCGATGATGATCGAGCATGTCGACGCGATCGTCGACCTGCGCCGCTTCCAGGCCCTGGAACTGGGGGCCGTGCCCGGCAAGGCGCCCCATGCCCTGGCCGAGCTTGCCGCCGCCGACAACATCCATGGCCGCCCGCCCGAGCGGCGCATGGACGCCTTCACCGACCTGGGCCTGCAGCGCCTGAAGGATGTGGGCTCCACCGACCTCCTGCTCTGGCTGGGCGACGGCGCCTTCGACCCGCGCGGCCAGCGCGCCATCCGCGCCTTCGTCCAGCTGGCCCGCCATGCCGGCCTGGACCTGGCGGTGCTGGGCGAGGAGGAGCTGGACACCGGCGACTTGGCAAGGCGCCTAGGGGACGAGGCCCAGTTCCAGCGCCTGGCACGAGCCAACATCGCGACCCTTGCCCGCTACCGCTTCGGGCGGATCGTCACCACCGACCCGCATGTCCTGAACTCCCTGCGCAACGACTACCCGGCGCTTGGCGGCCACTACACCGTCGTCCACCACACCGCCCTGCTGCTGGAGCTGGCCGAGCAGGGCCGGCTGCGGCCCGCGGCAGGACCCGCTGGCGGCCCGCTCACCTATCACGACCCCTGCTATCTCGGCCGCTGGAATGGCGAGTTCGAAGCACCCCGCCGCCTGCTCGACCTGATGGGCATCCAGCGGGTCGAGATGGAGCGCCATGCCCGCACCTCGCGCTGCTGCGGCGGCGGCGGCGGCGCGCCGCTCACCGACATCCAGGGCCGCCGGCGCATCCCCGACATGCGCATGGACGATGCCAGGGAAGTCGCCGCCGCCACGGTGGTGGTCGCCTGCCCGACCTGCGCGGTGATGCTGGACGGCGTCACCGGCGAGCGCCCCGAAGTCGCCGAGATCGCCGAGCTGGTCCTGGCCCGCGTCGCCGCCCCCGCCCTGGAGCAGGCGGCATGACCACCCGCCCGCGCCGCGATCCCCATGCCGAGCGCGCCCGCACTGTTCTGGGCCCGTCCGGCCGCAAGCGCCGCCTGCCGCCGGGGCCGGTGCGCCCGCGCAAGGACCCGCACGCCCCGCGTGCCCACGCCATGCCCGGCCCCTCCGGCCGGCTGCGCCTGGACCCGCATGGCGGCGAGCTGGTCCATCTCCACGGCATCGCCCCGGCGCCGGCCGCTGCCGCGGAGCAGCCGCTGGTCGTTTCAGCGCCGTCCTGCCTGGTGCTGGCGGTGCTGGACCTGCCAGGCGGGCGGCTGGAGCCAGCCGACCTCGGCCTGCTCGCCGCCGCCCGCGACCTGGCCGACCGGCTGGACGGTGCGGTCCTGGCGCTGACCCTGCACGGCCGCCACGACCTGGCCCGCCAGGGCGTCGACCGCCATGCCGCCCTGGAGCTGGACCCGGCCTGGAACCCCGATGCCGCCACCGCCGCGATCTCGGCGGTGATCGAGCGCCTTGCCCCCCGCCACGTCCTGTTCACCGACCACCCGCTCCTCGGCGCCGACCGCGCCCGCCGCCTGGCGGTGGCGAGCGGCCTTGCCGCCGCCTTTGCCGTGCACCGCCTGGACGAGAGCGGCCTGCGCGCCCGGGGCGGCGGCATCGACCTGGTCGGCCCGCTGGCGCCGATCCTGACCCTGCACGACATCCTGCTGGCCGACCGGCCGGACGCCACCCTGCGCGAGGCCCGCCCGGTCCAGGTCGACCTCCCCCCGGCGCCTGCCGGCGGCATCGAGGATTTGGGCGAGATCCCGGTCGACCTGACCGGCGCACCCCTGTCCGAGGCCGATCTCGTGGTCAGCGCCGGCGATGGGGTGCGCGACTGGCTCTGCTTCCACGATCTGGCCCGGCAGCTCAACGGCACGGTCGGCGGCTCGCGCCAGGTCTGCGACCGGGGCCTCCTGCCGCGCGACCGCCAGGTCGGCGCATCCGGCACCCTGGTCGCACCCAAGGCCTATCTGGCGTTTGGCATCAGCGGGGCGCCCCAGCACCTGCAGGGCATTGAGCACTGCCAGCGCGTCGTCGCGGTCAACACCGACCTGCACGCCAAGATGATCGAGCGTGCCGACCTCGCCATCGTCGCCGACGCCCAGGCGGTGATGCCGGCGCTGGCGGCCCTTCTGCGCGAGCGCCGCCATGGCTGAGATCGTGGTCCTCCTGTCCGCCGGCCGCCACCCCGCCACTGGCCGCCCGCGCCCGGCCGATGGCGATGCCCGGGCGCTGCAGCTGGCCCGCACCCTCCAGGCAGCCGGCCATGATCTAATCGGCCTCCATGCCGGCCCGTCCGACGACGCGCTGCGCCCCTATGCCGGATTCGGCCCGCTGGACCTGGTCCGCCTGGACCTGCCGGAGGAGGCCGATCCCGCGCCGGCCCTGGCCGGCTGGCTGGGGGCGCGCCGCCCGGCCCTGGTGCTGGCCGGTGCCCGCGCCGAGCGCGGCCCGGCCAGCGGAATGCTGCCCTATCTCCTGGCGCAGGCGCTGGGCGGCGCCTGCGTCCCCGAGGTCGCGGCCATCGAGGCCCTGGCGGAGCGGGTCACCCTGGTCCAGGCCCTGGAGGGCGGCCGACGCCGCCGGCTGGCGGCCCCCGCCCCGGCCGTGCTGACCGCCGCGGCCACGGCGCCCGAGCCCGGCGGCTGGGCCTATGCCCGCGCCGCCCGGGCGGTGGTCACGATCGAGCCCACCGCCGTTCCGCCGGAACAGGCGCCGGCCTGGCAGGCGGAGCCGGCCCGGTCGCTGGCCCGCCCGATGCGCCGGCTGCGCGGCGGCGCCTCGGCGCGCCTGGCCGCCGCCACCTCGTTCACCGCGGGCCAGGGCCGGCTGATGGTCGAGCCGCCGCCCGAGGAGGCCGCCAAAGCGATCCTCGACTATCTTGCCGCCGAGGGCCTGCTGCGCTCCTGACGCGCGGGCCGGCGCCGTGCGGCCTGACATCCCGCTCCGGCGACACTATGTTCAGGATGCCATGGCCACGACCCCGCACCACGACCACGACCATGATCACGACCACCAGCACTGCGTCGCCGACGCGCTGGCGCGCGCCGACCTGGTCTGTTCCCGCAATGGCGGGCGGCTCACCGAGATCCGCCGCCGCGTCCTGGAGATCGTCTGGGCCAGCCACCGCCCGGTCGGCGCCTACGACATCCTGGAGACCCTGTCGGCGGAGCGCGGCCGGGTGGCGCCGCCCACCGTCTACCGCGCGCTCGACTTCCTGGTGGGGCAGGGCCTGGTGCACCGCATCGACCGGCTGAACGCCTTCATCGGCTGCCCGCGCCCGGACGAGCCGCACAGCAGCGCCTTTTTGCTCTGCCGCGCCTGCGGCCAGGTCGCCGAGCTGGAGGCCGACGCCCTGGACCAGGCGCTGGCCGCGATCGCCCGGGACCGCGGCTTCACCGTGGAGAGCCGCACCGTGGAGCTGGCCGGCCTGTGCGTCGCCTGCGCCGGGCAGGCCGGCGAGCCCGTCTGAGTGCCCCCCTTCCGTCTCCTGCCCCTGGAAAGCGCCCCGTCATGACTAAGCGCCGCCGGCTGATCGTCGGCATCACCGGGGCGTCCGGCGTCGTCTACGGCGTGCGCCTCCTGGAGGCGCTGAAGGACCAGGACCTGGAGACCCACCTGATCCTGACCCGGGCCGCCCGGCTGACCATCGCCTACGAGCTGGACCGCTCGGTGGACGAGGTCGAGGCCCTGGCCGATCGGGTCCATCCCTTGGCCGATGTCGGCGCCTGCGTGGCGTCGGGCAGCTACCGCACGCTCGGCATGGTGATCGCCCCCTGCTCGATGAAGACCCTGGCCGCAATCGCCACCGGCCTCACCGACAATTTGCTGACCCGGGCCGCCGACGTGGTGCTCAAGGAGCGCCGCCGCCTAGTGCTCCTGCCGCGCGAGACCCCGCTGCATCTGGGCCACTGCCGCAACCTGGTCGCCGTCACCGAGATGGGCGCCATCGTCGCCCCGCCGGTCCCGGCCTTCTATGCCCGGCCGAAGAGCATCGACGAGATGGTCGACCATACGGTCGGCCGCGTCCTCGACCTGTTCGACATCGACGCGGAGCTGGCGCATCGCTGGCGCGAGCATGCACCAAGTTCGAGTTGAGCGGGCGCTGCCGGACGGCCGCCTGTCCGGCGCGAGGCGACTTGCGGTACGCCATGGACTGTTTTCCGATCGAATACTTTGGGCATTTATTGTCGCTGTATGAAATGATCCGGTCTTTGTATGAATTGCAAATCCTGGCAGGACGTGGCGCCGATCTGCTCGCAATAGTATCGTTGCCCGACAGGTCGATGTGCTCCTGGCTCTTCGGAGACGGCGGGGCTGGGCTGCCGCGCCGTCATGGGCGACCGCAAGGGGCGTCTGGATAGATTCGGGCAGTGTCTCGTGACCTGCGCTGGTCTTTGCCGGGCGGGGGCGAGCCCGTGCCCGGCGGCCCGGCCTCGTCCGTGCCGCTGGCTGCCGGGAGGGCGCCGGCCTGCGTGCAGTCCGCACGAGGAAGGGCAACAGCGATGACCGGTCGAACCATCGGCGCGCGCCTGCGCGCCCGCATCGTTTCCCGGGCCGTGGCCTGGAGCGTGGCCGCCCTGGCCGTGCTGGGGGCGGCCACGCTGGCGCCGTCGCCCGCCCGCGCCCAATGGGGCGGCTGGGAGGGCCTCGGCGGCATCATCCTGGAAGAGCCGGAATGCGTCAGCTGGGGCGCCAACCGGATCGACTGCTTCGCCCGCGGCACCGATCGCGCGATGTGGCACCGCTGGTGGAACGGCAGCGCCTGGGGCGGCTGGGAGAGCCTGGGCGGCATCATCCTGGACGCCCCGTCCTGCGTGGCCTGGGGGCCGAACCGGATCGACTGCTTCGCCCGCGGCCTGGACCGCGCCATGTGGCACCGCTGGTGGGATGGCGGCGCCTGGCGTGGCTGGGAAAGCCTGGGCGGCATCCTCCTGGAAAAGCTCGAATGCGTGAGCCGGGCCCGCAACCGGATCGACTGCTTTGGCCGCGGCACCGACCGCGCCATGTGGCACCGCTGGTGGAACGGCAGTGCCTGGCGCGGCTGGCAGAGCCTGGGCGGCATCATCCTGGAGCAGCCGTCCTGCGTCACCTGGGCCTCCAACCGGATCGACTGCTTCGCGCGCGGCCCGGACCGGGCGCTTTGGCATCGCTGGTGGAACGGCAGCGCCTGGCGCGGCTGGGAGCGGCTGGGCGGTGTGCTGACCCATGTGCCGGAATGCGTGAGCCGGGCCCGCAACCGGATCGACTGCTTCGGCCGCGGCACCAACCGCTCCCTGTGGCGGCGCTGGTGGAACGGCAGCAGCTGGCGGGGCTGGCAGAACCTGGGCGGCACCATCCTGGAGCAGCCCTCCTGCACCAGCTGGGGTCCGCGCCGGATCGACTGCTTCGCGCGCGGCACCAACCGGGCGATGTATCAGCGCTGGTGGGACGGCGTGCGCTGGCGCGGCTGGCGGAACCTGGGCGGGGTCATCCTGGAGGAGCCGGAATGCCTGAACTGGGGCCCGCGCCGGATCGACTGCTTCGCGCGCGGCACCGACTGGGGGCTCTACCACCGCTGGTGGCCGGCCTCCTGAAGGCCAGGCGAAGCTGCCGCCTGGACGCCCGTTCCAGGTAGGCGAGCAAGGGGCCGGAGCCGCCGGGATGCGGCTCCGGCCCTTCTTCGTAAAGGGGGCATGGAACTTGCCAGTAAACGATTAATCACCGAGGCTCGGTGCGGGGCGGGCTTTCCTGCCCCACGCGCCCGGCCGCCCTTGGCCGGCAGGCCCGTCTTTGCCCCGCAGGAAGGCGTCGCGATGATCCCGATCCCCCGACCCGGTACGCCCGAGCGCCAGCGCCTGATCGAGGCGCACCGGCGCTGCATCGATTCCATGAAGGGCGTCGCCGGCTGCGCCATTCTGGAATGCGCGGTGCCGGGCGACACCACCGAGGTCTCGGGCGGGATCGCCGAGGACCCGCTGCTGCGCCAGGTCCTGTTCCGGATGCGCGCCCAGCCGCCCGCCGGCAAGCTGGTGGTGGTCTGCACGAAACCCGACCAGGAATGGCGGATCGCGCGCCTGTCCGGCCTGCGCGGCGTTCCGCCCGCCTTCGTGGACGAGCGGGTGTTCCACGACGAGAACGAGATCCAGCACGCGATCTTCCTGATGCGCCTGGACGAGCTGCCCGAGACCGACGGGATGCCCGAGCATTTCCACGAGGGCTGGAAGCGCGGCGCCCACAACTGGACCTGAGCGCTTGCCTCCGTCTGCCCGCCTGAGCCCGATCCGACCCAGCACACAGACGCGACGCCACGCCGCCGTCGCGCGGAGAACCCGACGATGCCAGCGATGCGCCTGACCGGCTACGCCGACAAGTTCAGCGTCCACCCGGGCGAGCCGATCCGCTTCTACGTCAACTGCGACGGCCCCAGGCAGTACCGCGCCGAGATCGTCGAGCTGGTCAACGGCGACACCAACCCGCGCGGCCCGGGCTTCATCGAGCGGCCGGTGCCGAGCGACATCGAGGGGACCTATCCCGGCCGGCCCCAGGTGATCTTCAGCGGCTCCTACGGCTTCGTCCCGGCCGGCCCGTCGCTCCTGGTCGAGAGCTTCACCCTGCAATGCTGGATCTGGCCGACCGCACCCAAAACCCACGAGCGCTACTGGAAGCACGGGGTCCAGGCGATCCTCGGCCAGTGGAGCCAGAACAAGGGCTATGGCCTGTTCATCGGCACGGACGGCCATCTGGAACTGCGGGTCGGCGCGCAGGTGGTGAGGGCGCCGATGCCGCTGCGCGACCGCGCCTGGCATTTCGTGGCTGCCAGCTTCGACGCCGCCACTGGCCGGGCCGTGCTCCATCACGAGCCGCAGGTGGTCTATGCCCTGGACCCGCAGCCGGGTCCCGTCGAGGCCGAGCTGCAGCCGGGTCTCCCCCATGCCGCCGTGCCGTTCGTCCTGGCGGGATACCCGGAAGCCCCCGCACCCGGCGACCGCCAGCACCCCTCGGGCTTCCGGATCGCCGGCAGCTACAACGGCAAGATCGACGCGCCGCGCTTATGCAACCGGGCGCTGTCCCGGCTCGAGATCGAGATGATGAAGGCTGGCGCCAACCCCGGCCTGACCGAGCGCACCCATGCCGGCCCGACCAACGCCCTGGCCAGGTGCCTGGTGGCCTCCTGGGATTTCGGCCAGGGCATCGACACGCTGGTCGGCC
Organism: Geminicoccus roseus DSM 18922; assembly: GCF_000427665.1. Taxonomy (NCBI): domain Bacteria; kingdom Pseudomonadati; phylum Pseudomonadota; class Alphaproteobacteria; order Geminicoccales; family Geminicoccaceae; genus Geminicoccus; species Geminicoccus roseus. The sequence goes on along the minus strand of NZ_KE386572.1, from coordinate 5,293,279 downwards.
ACGACCGCGGCCCCTACCTGTTGCACGCGACGTTGGTGAACTGCCCGACCCGCGCCATGACCGGGCACAACTGGCGCGGCGAGAATTTCGACTGGAAGCACGCCAGGGACGAGTACGGCGCGATCCATTTCCACGACGACGACGTGGACGACGCGCGCTGGATCGAGGACTTCGCCTGGACCGTGCCGGAGGGCACCAAAAGCCGCTCCTATGCCGTCAAGCTCACCACCGAGGAGGGCGACGAGGACTATCTGCCGTTCTGGGTGGTGGCGAAGCTGGGTGCGCCCGGGCCGAAGATCGGGGTGATGATCCCGACCATCAGCTATCTCGCCTACGCCAACGAGCACATGGCGACCAACGGGGCCGGGGCCGAGCTCCTGATGTATCGCGTGCCGATCATGCAGGACCAGAACATGTATCTGGCCGAGCACCGCGAGTACGGCAGCTCGCAATACGACGTGCACACCGACGGCAGCGGCGTCAGCTTCTCCTCGCGCCTGCGCCCGATCCTCAACATGCGCCCGAAATACGACACGTTCGTGGCCCAGGCGCCCTGGCAGTACAATGCCGACCTGCATTTGATCTACTGGCTCGACAGGATGGGCTACGACTACGAGGTGTTCACCGACGAGGACGTCACCTACGAGGGCCTGGCCCGCCTTCAGCGCTACAACGTGGTGCTGACCGGCTCGCATCCAGAGCACAACAGCGGCCCGCAGATCGACGCCCTGCACAACTACACGCAGCAGGGCGGGCGGCTGATGTATCTGGGCGGCGACGGCTGGTACTGGGTGCAGACCTACCACCCGGCCTATGACGGGCTGGGCAGGGGGGTCATCACCGAGCTTCGCCGCTGCGAGAGCGGCATCCGCCCCTGGTTCGCCGATCCCGGCGAATACTACCACCAGAGCACCGGCGAGCTTGGCGGCATGTGGCGCTTCCGCGGCCGGATGCTGCACGCCGTGGCCGGCGCCGGCATGGCCGCCCAGGGTTTTGACATCGGCACCTACTACACCCGCACCCCCGACAGCCATAACCCGCGGATCTCCTGGGCGTTCGAGGGCATCGGCGCGGACGAGAAGCTCGGCAATTTCGGGCTTTGCGGCGGCGGGGCCGCCGGGCTGGAAGTCGACATCGTGGACACCATGCTGGGCTCGCCGCCGCACACGCTGACCGTCGCCACCTCGGCCGGCCGCCACACCGAGGCTTATCTCCTGGTCGGCGAGTATTACGGCAGCAGCCAGCCCGGCATCGACGGGACCCAGCACCCCCGCGTGCGCGCCGATCTCGCCTACCACGAGACCCCCAACGGCGGCGCCTGCTTCGCGTTCAGCTCGATCGCCTATTGCGGCGCGCTGCCCTGGAACGAGGGCGACAACAACATCTCCCGGCTGACCAGGAACGTCCTGGACCGCTTCATGGCCGACGGCCCGCTGCCGCCGCCGCCGGCCGAATCGGTGAAGCCGCGCGGCCGGGCCGACTATGATCCGAACGCGGCGCTGCCGTGACCGGGCCGTCCAGCCCGGCGCTCCTGCGGCTGGAGGACGAGCGCCTGTGGCCGCGCGCCTGGGTCTGCGTGGGCAGTTCGGCCGATATCCCCGCCACAGGCGACCTGCTGCCCTACACGATCGGCGTGCACGGCATCCATGTGCAGCGCCTGGCAGGCGGCGGGCTGACCGCGCGGCTGAACAAGGCCCAGCATGGCGGCTGCCATTTCATCCCGATGCAGTGCCAGACCGGGACGAAGACCCGCTGCGGCTTCACCTCCTGCGGCTACAGCCGCGACCGCCAGGCGATCCCGGCGGCCGAGGGCGGCGAGACGGTGCCCGAGATGTACCAGTATCTGGGCATGCGTCCCGAGCGGCTGCCGGTCCTGCCGCTTTGCGAGCGGGCGGGCCTCCTGTTCGTGGCGATCATGCCTGGCCCCGGCGCGCCTCCGCTCCTCCCGCCGCTGCCGAAGCATGCGGCCGCAACGATCTGGCTGGAGGTCGACGCCCCCTGGCAGGCCGCCGCCTCGGCCCTGGCGGGGGAGGGGGTCTGGCACCTGCCGAACCTGGTCCTGCTGGAAAACGGCCCCGCCGCCTGCGCCGTGGTGCTGCAGCCGCTGGCGCCTGGCCGCACGCTCTGCCGGCTGACGGCGTTCGGGCCGCAGCCGCCGGATGAGGCGGCGGTCGCCTCCTGGCGGACCCGGATCGGCGAGCGGATCCAGGCCGATGCCGCCACGGCGCCGATGCCGGAGGGCGCGCGGGCCTGGCTGGACCGCCATCTCCGGGATGCGCCTAAGCAGGCCGGCGGCCCCCGCCCGGACAGCGCCTATGCCAGCCAGCCGCGCTTCAACGCGGTGATGTGACCGCCCATGCAGCGCGCCTACAGCGTCAGCCAGATCCAGTTCGACTGTCTGAGCTACATCAAGGAGTTCGGCGCCCGGCCGGACGAGTGGCTGGCCGGCGCCTGCGCCGACCCGCATGCGCTCTTGCAGGAGCGCTTCGCCGTGGAGCGCGCCCACCACGCCCTCTGGCTGACCCGCCCGGCCCTGACGCCCAGAGCCGCCGCCGCCGTGGTCGCCCGGCTGCACGGCCGCTATGCCGTGCGCCTGGCCGGGCTTCGGCCGGGCGACGAGCATGGCCGCCACGTCTTCCTGGTCCGCCCGGACCACTGAAGGAAAGCGCAAGGCAAGGCTGTGCACGCGTGGACGGGCGAGCGGTGCCTGGCCGTTCGCCCGTGCTCGTGCTGCCGGTGCCGTCAGCGCGGCCGCCGGTCCGGGGTGGTCAGCGGGTGTCCTGGAAGATGTCGCAATGCCGGTCCGGCCGGCGCAGCTTGATCAGCGTGACCCCGAGGTTGCGCTTGTAGGAATCCGACTTGATCGTGCAGTACCAGACCGGCGGGACCGGGCTGTTCCTGGGCGAGGTGCATTCCCAGTAGATCGGATGCGACGGGCCGCCTTTGGGACCGAAGCCGCGGCCGCCCCGGACGAACAGCGAGATGCCGCCGAAGTGCGAGCCGGCGACCTGGCCGCCGCCGCCGCGCGAGGTGACGATGGAGCCGTCCACCGTCGCCATCACCGAGCGGTTCTTGCTCCGGTAGAGGGTATGCTTGCCGTCGGCTTCGTAGACGCTCTGCTGTCCGGCCCGCCAGGTGGGGAGGTCGGAGTGCTTGGCGACGTTGAGCACGATCCGGGTGGTGCCGAGACCGGTCGCCCGGTAGCAGACCTTGTAGTCTCTGGACATGGCCTCCCCGACCGGGGCCACCATGAACGCGGCGACCGCGAGGGCGGCGATGCGGATCTTCGGGATGGTTGGATACATGGCTGCAGTCTCCCTGGCTCGTTGGTCGAGACATGGCGAGAGGGTGAGGACTTGCCGGCCGGCATCGGATACTGATGACGCTATGTCGACGTCATCAGCGACTCCTACGGAATGAGGAGCAGTTGGTCTTTCCGGATACAGGTGTGCGTCTTGCACAACTTGGAATTTATCACGGTTCTTATTTATGAATACCGGTTTTCTCACGTACGGTCACGAAGTCGTGACAATTGCTGGAAACAATACTGCCCGGATGCTCGCAGTCCGAGTGCCCGCCAGGGCAGCCGGGCCTCAGCCCTCGGCCAGGCGCCGCCACATCGCGACATGCGGGATTCCCTCGTCGTCGAACAGCTCCCCCTCCGCCCGGTAGCCCAGCCGCTCGTACAGCCCGGTGGCGCTGGTCTGCGCGTTCAGGAGCATCGCGCGATGGCCGCGCGCCTCCAGGACCTGGGTCGCCAGGCGCGCCAGCCGCTCGCCCAGGCCCAGGCCGCGGGCCTCCTTCAGGAGCGCCACCCGCTCGATCTTGCCGACAGCGCCATCCTCGCCATAGGCGCGGATCCGGGCGGTCCCCACCACCTCGCCGCCGATCACCGCCACCAGATGGTCGCACCCGCCGTCCAGGCCGTCGATCTCGCCCTCCAGGGACACGCCCTGTTCCTCGCAGAACACCCGGCGGCGGACCTCCAGGGCGGCCTCGATCTCGGCCTCGCCATGGGCGAAGCGCACCAGCCGGGGCCTGGCCGGCAGGTCCAGGACCGCCAGAGCCATCGGCTGCAGGAACGCCCGGCCACCACCCTCGATTGGCCGGCCGCCCCGGGCAAAGCGCGCCGCCACCGTGGGCCTTGCCGCCTGGATGGCCCCGGCGCGCGACGGATCGGCCGCCAGCAGGGCCGCCAGCACCTCCCGGCTGTCCCGCGCCCGCCGCTCCACCGAGAACCGGCGGGCCTGGCCCGGCGCCAGCCCGATCACCCAGGCGCGCTCCAGCGCCGCCTGGGCGGCGGCCCGGACGCTGGTCTCGTCGTCCGCCGGCCGCAGCATCTCGAACCAGTCGCCCTCGGCCAAAGGCTCCACCACGATCAGCCGCCCGCCAGGAACGAGCGCGCGGGCCGCCTCGCCCAGCGCCCGGTCCATCGCGCCGACCGGCACATGGTGCAGGCTGTTGACCATCAGCACGGCCCCGGCCGATCCGGCCTCGACCGGCAGGTCCTGGGCCACGCCCCGGATCGTGGCCGTGCCGTCCACTGCCTGCGGGTCGACCCCCAGCGCGTCCCGCCCGGCCTGCCGCATCCAGGCCACCAGCTCCCCTTGGCCGCAGCCCACCTCCAGGATCCGTCCCTGCGCCGGCAGGAGGTCTCCCAGGAACTCGGTCAACGCCACGCGCTCGGACATGCCTCGTACTCCCCTGGCCGTCGGCAGCGCTTCGTCCTAGCTTCCGGTGGGCCGCCCGACCAAGGAGCAAGTGTCATGACCGAGTCGCGCCGGGACAATGCCCGTCGGATCAGCGCCCCCCGCGGCGCTGAGCTCACCTGCCGGAACTGGCAGGCGGAGGCGGCGATGCGCATGCTGATGAACAATCTCGACCCCGAGGTCGCCGAGAACCCGGAAGAGCTGGTGGTCTATGGCGGGATCGGCCGGGCCGCCCGCGACTGGCGCTGCTTCGACACGATCGTCGCGACCCTCAAGCGCCTGGAAGCCGACCAGACCCTGCTGGTCCAGTCCGGCAAGCCGGTCGGCGTGTTCCGCACCCACGAGGACGCCCCGCGCGTCCTGATCGCCAACTCCAACCTGGTCGGCCGCTGGGCCACCTGGGAGCATTTCCACGAGCTCGATAAGCTCGGCCTGATGATGTACGGCCAGATGACCGCCGGGTCCTGGATCTATATCGGCACCCAGGGGATCGTGCAGGGCACCTACGAGACCTTCGTGGAGTGCGGCCGCCGCCATTACGACGGCAACCTGAAGGGCAAGTGGATCCTGACCGGGGGGCTGGGCGGCATGGGCGGTGCCCAGCCGCTGGCCGCCACCATGGCCGGCGCCTCGATGCTGGCGGTGGAATGCCGCCCGTCCCGGATCGAGCGGCGCATCCAGAGCCGCTATCTCGACCTGATGGCGACCGACCTGGACGACGCCCTGGAGCGGATCGAGCAGGCCAACAAGGACGGCAGCCCGGTCTCGATCGGCCTGCTCGGCAACGCCGCCACCGTGTTCGAGGAACTGGCCCATCGCGGCATCCTGCCGGACATCGTCACCGACCAGACCTCCGCCCACGACCCGGTGCACGGCTACCTGCCGGCCGGCTGGACCGTGGAGGACTGGGAGGAGCGGCAGAAGAGCGACCCGGCCGGGGTAGAGGAAGCCGCCCGCGAGACCATGGCCCGCCATGTCCGCGCCATGCTGGCCTTCCATTCGGCCGGCGTGCCGACCCTGGACTACGGCAACAACATCCGCCAGTTCGCCCTGGAATCCGGGGTCGAGAACGCCTTCGCCTTCCCAGGCTTCGTGCCGGCCTATATCCGGCCCTTGTTCTGCAAGGGCATCGGCCCGTTCCGCTGGGCGGCGCTTTCCGGCGACCCGGAGGACATCTTCGCCACCGACCGCCGGGTCAAGGAGCTGATCCCCGACGACCCGCATCTGCACCACTGGCTGGACATGGCCAGGGAGCGGATCGCCTTCCAGGGCCTGCCCGCTCGGATCTGCTGGCTGGGCCTGGGCCAGCGGGCGAAGATCGGCCTGGCGCTGAACGAGATGGTGGCGAATGGCGAGGTCAAGGCGCCGATCGTGATCGGCCGCGACCATCTGGATTCCGGCTCGGTCGCCTCGCCCAACCGCGAGACCGAGGCGATGCAGGACGGCTCGGACACGGTGGCCGACTGGCCGCTGCTCAACGCCTTGCTCAACACCGCGTCCGGCGCCACCTGGGTCAGCCTGCACCATGGCGGCGGGGTCGGGATCGGCTTCTCCCAGCATGCCGGCATGGTGGTGGTCGCCGACGGCACGCCCGAGGCCGCCCGGCGCCTGGAGCGGGTCCTGACCAACGACCCGGCGACGGGCGTGATGCGCCACGCCGATGCCGGCTACGACATCGCCATCGACTGCGCCCGCGAGCAGGGGCTGGACCTGCCGATGCTGGGAAGCTGAGATGCCGGCATGGTCGGTGATCGTCCTGCTCCTGGCGCTGCTGGGCTTCGTCGCCTGGGGCTCCTGGGGGCTCTGGCACCAGCTGGAGGGCACCGTGATCGACTGGCACGGCCAGATGGCGCTGATCGCCGGCGGCAGCCTGGCCTTGCTGCTCACCATCCTGTTCATGGTGCTGATCTATGTCAGCCGTGCCCGCGGCTTCGACGACGGCGCGCACGAGCGCGAGCGGGACGACGACCTTCCGTGAGAGGCATGGCCGGTCGATGAGCCCCCATATCCTGCTGCTGGTGTTCCTGGGCGGCGGCCTGGGCGCTGCCGGCCGCCACCTGGTCAACATTGGCGCCCTGCGCCTGTTCGGCATGGGCTTTCCGTTCGGCACGCTCGTCGTGAACGTCCTGGGCAGCGCGCTGATGGGGGTGATCGTGGAGGGCGCCGCCCTGCGCTGGCATCTGTCCCAGGAGCTGCGCCTGTTCCTGACCACCGGGGTGCTGGGCGGCTTCACCACCTTCAGCACCTTCTCGCTGGACGCGGTGGCCCTGTGGGAGCGCGGACGGGTCGAGCTGGCGCTGCTCTACATGGCCGGCTCGCTGCTGGTCTCCCTGTTGGCCATCGCGCTCGCCATGTATGCCATGCGCCGCCTGCTGGGCTGATCCCGCCACGCTCGTCTCCCCCTGTGGCGCGGCCGCCGCTTTCTGTCGCTCCCAAACAGGCCCCTGGCGATGTGGGGCATGCACGTTCCGGCGCTGCTGATCTAGCGTCCTGCTGCGGCCGTCCGGGCCGGTCATTGGGTGGACGAGGGTCAGGATGCGCGAGGCGGGTCGGCGTCGGGTGCGGCGGGTGGCGGACAGCGGGATCGGCCAGCGGCCCTGGCGCCAGGTGGTCAACCACCTGCCGCCGACCGAGCCGCTCTCCGCCGACCAGGTCGAGAAGATCCACGACAGCTCCCTGCGCATCCTGGAGGAGATCGGCATCGAGTTCCTCCACCCGCAGGCCCTGGAGATCCTGGCCGCGGCCGGTGCCGAGGTGACGCCCGGCTCCCCCCAGGTCCGCCTCGACCGCGGCCTGGTCCTGGAGATGGTCGCCAAGGCGCCCGGCCGCTTCACCCTGCACGCCCGCAACCCCGCCCACGACCTCGTCATCGGCGGCGACGTGGTCAACTTCGCCACGGTCGGCTCCACCCCGAACAGCCATGACCGCGCCGGGGGCAGGCGGCCCGGCAACTTCCAGGACTACACCAACTTCCTCAAGCTCGGGCAGAGCCTGAACTGCATCCACATCATGGGCGGCTACCCGGTGGAGCCGGTCGACCTGCCGCCCGAGACCCGCCACCTGGACTGCCTGGCGGCCTTCGTCACCCTGACCGACAAGACCTTCCACGCCTATTCGCTGGGCCACACCCGGATCACCGACGGGATCGAGATCGCCAGGATCGCCCGCGGGATCAGCATGGAGCAGCTGCAGCGCGAGCCGTCCTTGTTCACCATCGTCAACTCCAACTCGCCTTTGCGCCTGGACGGGCCGATGCTGGAGGGGATCATGGCGATGGCCAGGGCCGGCCAGCTCATGGTGCTGACCCCCTTCACCCTGGCCGGCGCCATGGCGCCCGCCACCATCGCCGGCGCGCTGACCCTGCAGAACGCCGAGGCGCTGGCCGGGATCGCGTTCTCGCAGATGGTGAAGGCCGGGGCGCCCTGCGCCTATGGCGGCTTCACCAGCAATGTCGACATGAAGTCCGGGGCACCCGCCTTCGGCACGCCCGAATACGTCAAGGCGACGCTCGCCGGCGGCCAGCTCGCCCGCCGCTACGGCCTGCCCTACCGCTCGTCCAACGCCAACGCCGCCAACACGGTGGACGCCCAGGCAGCCTACGAATCGATGATGTCGCTGCAGGCGGCCGTGATGGGCCACGCCAACATCGTGATGCACGCCGCCGGCTGGCTGGAGGGCGGCCTGGTCGCCAGCTTCGAGAAGATGGTTCTGGACGCCGAGCTGATCCAGATGATGGCCGAGACCGTGGCCCCGGTGGTGGTCGACGACGACGCGATCGGCCTGGACGCAATCCGAGAGGTGGGGCCCGGCGGCCATTTCTTCGGCAGCGCCCACACGCTCGCCCGCTACGAGACCGCCTTCTACCCGCCGATCGTCTCGGACTGGCGCAACTCCAAGCAATGGGCCGAGGCCGGCGAGCCCACCGCCTACGACCGCTGCGAGAAGCTGGTCGGCCAGATCCTGGATTCCTTCGAGCCCCCGCCGCTCGACCCGGCCATCGCCGAGGAACTGGCGGCGTTCGTGGCGCGCCGCAAGCAAGAGGGCGGCGCGCGCAGCTAGAAGGCGCGCGCCCGGGCATCTTGGCGGCAGCGCGCGGAACCGGCAGCCCGGCTTGCTGGTTGTACGGCGCGGACTGCCGGTGATGTCATGAAGCCTGTTCGGATCGATCGCACCCTGCTTCCGGCCGCGGCTGGCTACCCCGGATCGTCCGGAAGCCGCGCCGCCATGCCCGCCGGCGCGCTGGCGCCGGTCGCCGGATGAGCAGCCAGGCAGACAGGGCCGCCGTCTGCTCCGGCACCCTCCTGGCATCGCTGCTCGTCCTCATTCCGGCCGGCCGGGCCATGGCCTTGCAGCAGCAGCTGGACGAGCTGGCCAGGCGCGCCGCGCAAGCCGGCCGCAGCTTCCATGACGCCTGGGGAATTCCCGGCCTGCTGGTCTGCCTGGGGCTGGGGCTGATCTGCCTTCCCCTGGTCCGTGCACTGCCCAAGGGCGCCATGCTGCTGGTCCTGCTGCTCGTGCCGGTCCTTCTGTTCGTGCTGTCCGACGCCATCCTGGCCGCTGGCGGCCGGGTCTCGGAGATGTTCGGCTGGCGCCCGGCGCCCTGAGGCGCCGGACGTCCTACCAGGGTGCAGCGAAAGGATCGACAACCGGGCTGGGTAGATTGCAATAAGATGACCGTTCGGCTACGGCTCCATGACGGCCCTTCGGCGCAAGGTGCCGACAAGTCGCCGCTCTAACGGTACTGTCGGTGTGGATCATGGGACGCTGGTGATGGTCATGAACATGATTTGGAGCCCATCCGTTTCGTCCAGGGAAATCTGCCCTAGGGTTATCTGCTGTTCTTGGGAGGACATTCCCGCGAGTGCCCGAGGGGTCCGGGAACAGGCTGATCCAGCCGCCCGCACCCTCGCCACGACCAGGCTGGTCAAGACATGACGATGAGCGCCCGCCTCGGCCCGGCCGGCCTGGTCGTCGCTCCCGTCGCTGCCGCCCTCGCGGCGCTGCTGCTGCTGAGCGTCCTGCAGGACCTGCTTCTCTACGCCACCCATGGCGGCGTGCTCACGCCCGAGCAGTGGCAGGCCGGGACGCGCTGGCTCCTCGAGGTCAACAGCGAGCGCAGCTTCTACACCTGGGTGTCGTCCTCGCTGATCTTCCTGAACGCGGTGCTGCTGTTCGTGATCGCCCTGCGCGCGCCCGGCCGCTTCTGGTCCTGGGGCCTGCTGTCGTTCGGCTTCGTGCTGCTGTCGATGGACGAGGCGATGGCTTTCCACGAGCGGCTGGGCAGCCTGCTCGGGCAGTACGTGGAGACCGGCGGGATCTTCCATTTCGCCTGGGTGATCCCCGGCCTGCTGATCTGCATCGCGGCCGGGCTGGCCTTCATCCCGCTGCTCCGCTCGCTGCCCCGCCCGACCATGCTGCTGTTCGTGCTGTCCGGCGCCGCCTATGTCGGCGGCGCCCTGGGCATGGAGATGCTGGGCTCGCGCCATGCCGAGCAGCACGGCACCTACACCATGACCTACCAGATGATGGCCAACCTGGAGGAAGGGCTGGAGGGCCTGGGCATGCTGCTGTTCCTCTATGCCCTGGTCCGCCACGCGCTGGCGCAGCGGATCCTGGCGCTGCCGGAGCCGGCCGCCGCCACGGTCCGCCAGCCGGCCAGCTCCCCGCCGGCCAGCTCCCCGTCGGGCGACGCCCGGCCGGCCCGCCCCGCGCCGGTGCGCGCCGCCGCGGCCTGAGCCCTCCGGGACCGGGCCCAGGGGCTGCGGCCGGCCGTCCTCAGCCGTCCAGCGCGCCGCGGATCTTGGCCGCCAGCTCCATCTGGGTGAACGGCTTGCCCAGCAGGTTGACGCCCGGGTCCAGCCGGCCGTGATGGACGATGGCGTTGCGGGTGTAGCCGGTGGTGAACAGCACCTTGAGCAAGGGCCGGGTCTGCCTGGCCGCATCGGCGAGCTGCCGGCCGTTCATCCCGCCCGGCAGCACCACGTCGGTGAACAAGAGGTCGATCTCGGGATGGGCCGCCAGCAGCTCCAGCGCGGCCGGCCCGTCGCCCGCCTCCAGGACCCGGTAGCCCAGCTCCTGCAGCACCTGGACGCCATAGGCCCGCAGATCGGCATGGTCCTCCACCACCAGCACCGTCTCCCGCCCGCCGCGCAGGCCGCCAAGAGGCGCGGCGGCCGGCCGCTCGTCCGGCGCGGCGGCGCCGAGCAGCCGGGGCAGGTAGGCCTTCACCGTGGTGCCCTGGCCGGGCTCGCTGTAGATCCGGACATGGCCGCCGCTCTGGCGCACGAAGCCGTAGACCTGGCTCAGGCCCAGCCCGGTGCCCCGGCCGGCCTCCTTGGTGGTGAAGAACGGCTCGAACACATGGTCCAGGGTGGCCTTGTCCATGCCGCAGCCGGTGTCGGACACGGCCAGCAGCACGTACTGGCCGGGCGGGACCGGCTCGCCCATCGCCTGGACATAGGCTTCGTCCAGCGAGGCGTTGCCGGTCTCGATGGTGAGCCGGCCGCCTTCGGGCATCGCGTCGCGCGCGTTGACCGCGAGGTTGACCAGGGCGTTCTCCAGCTCGTTCGGGTCGGCCAGGGTCTGCCAGAGCCCCGCCGCCGACACGGTCTCCAGTGCGATCGCGTCGCCCATCGTGCGCTGCAGGAGGTCGGCCAGGCCGATGACCAGCCGGTTGACGTCCAAAGGCTTGGGCGCCAGGGGCTGCCGGCGCGCGAAGGCCAGGAGCCGGGCGGTGAGGATCGCGGCGCGCTTGGCGCCCTGCATCGCCATGTCGGCCGAACGGCGGATCCGCGCCACCGCCGGGCCGTCCTCCAGCAGGCCGGCCTGCCGCTCGATCATGTCCAGCCCGCCGATGATCACGGTCAGCAGGTTGTTGAAGTCATGGGCGACGCCGCCGGTCAGCTGGCCGATCGTCTCCAGCTTCTGGGCGTGGCGCAGGGCTTCCTCGGCGCTGAGCCGTTCCTCGACCGCCTGGGCGATCCGGGTCTCCAGGACCGCGTTCAGGTCGCGCAGCTCGTCGCTGGCCTGGCGCGCGGCTTCCCTCGCGGCCAGCAGCTCCTGCTCGTAGCTGCGCCGGTCCTCGGCCCGGAACACGGTGATCCGCACGAAGCGCAGTTCGCCGTCCGGGCCGCGCCGCTCGACCGCGTTCACCAGGCAGGGCAGCCGGCCGCGGCCCTGGCATTCCAGGTCCAGCGCCACCTCGTGGAAGAAGCCCTGCATGCGCAGCAGCGGCGCGAAATGGGTCTCGTAGAAGATCCTGCCCGGCAGGGTCAGCAGGTCAATGAAGCGACGGCCGACCAGCTGGTCGTGGGGATGGCCGGTCCAGTCGACGAAGGTCCGGTTGACCTTGATGATCCGCCCGTCCGCCCGTGCCGACAGGTAGCCGCAGGGCGCGCTCTCGAACAGGTCCTCCAGGTCTTCGTCGTCCGCGGGGTCGTGCGCGTCGTGGCTGCTGCGCACGGCATGGGATCCTCTCAGAGAAATGCCTTCATCGCGGCGATCGTCTCGTCCGGGGCACTCAGGTTCGGACAATGGCCGGTGGCCTGCATCAGCACCATCTCGCTGCGCGGCAGGTTCTCGTGGACGTAGCGGCCGACCTGCTCGCCGGCGATGACGTCGTCGGCGCACTGCAGCACCAGGCAGCGGGCCGGCACCCCGGCCAGGTCGGCGCGGTTGTCCGACAGGAAGGTGGTGCGGGCGAAATGCCGGGCGATGTCCGGGTCGGTGCGGCAGAAGCTGTTGGTCAGCTCCTCGGTCAGCTCCGGCCGGTCCGGGTTGCCCATGATCGCCGGCGCCATCGCCGCCGACCAGCCCATATGGTTGGAATCGAGGAACTCCAGCAGCTCGTGGAGCTGGGCCTCGCTGAACCCGCCGCGATAGTCGCCGTCGTCCATGTAGCGCGGCGACGGGCAGACCAGCACCAGCTCGTCGAACATCTCGGGCGCCGCCTTGGCCGCCAGCACCCCGATCATGGCGCTGACCGAATGGCCGACGAACACCCCGCCGCGGATGTCCAGGGCGCGGCCGATCTCGACCACGTCGTCGGCATAGCCCTGCAGCGAGCCGTACTTGGCCGGGTCGAACGCCGACAGGTCCGAGCGCCCGGCGCCGACATGGTCGAACAGCACCACCCGGAACCGGTCGGCGAAGGCGGGAGCCACCAGCCGCCACATGTTCTGGTCGCAGCCGAAGCCGTGGGAGAACATCATGGACCGGGTGCCGGAGCCGGCGGTCGTCACGTGGTGTCGCTGCAGGACGGACATGTCGCGGCTCCTCGCAAAGCGCCGGGCGGGATGGAAGCATGGTTGCCCGAGCGTTACCGCGTTCTGACAATACAGGATAGCTGCGTGATTCGTCGATGGCCGCCCCTGCGCGCGCCGGGCAAGTGCCGGGCGCGCCACGTTCGAAGAAAACATTCAACCGTCTTGCGAAAATGGCACGATTACCTGGCCGGTTGAGCACGGCATGGTGAAGACGATGCAAGCTTAGAGTATTTCCGCGGGTGCCTGGGAAGGTGCTTCCCCAGAAGCCTACTTTGTATTATCGAGGAGGGGACTGGACGATCGAGGTGCCGGTGCATGTTTCGTGATTGCCGCTGCTTGGTCAGTCCTTCCCGGAACGAGGCCCAGGGCGGGCTGGCGGTGGTCCAGGCCGACCCGCGTTCCGGCCTGGCCCTGCTGGTCGCCGGCATGAACGGCCCGAACCGGCTCTACCGGCTGCGCTCGGGCCGGCTGCGCGACGAGGCCGACCCGGTGCTGGCCGATTCCGGCTCCGCGACGCTCGCCGTGGCCGGCGCCGATGTCGACCGGGACGGGCGCGAGGAGATCTACCTGCAGAACTCCGAGGTCGCCGCCGGGCCCAAGCGCGCCCAGGACCGCCTGCTCACCCGGCTGGGTGCCGGCTGGCTGGACCGGTTCGACGATCCCTATGTCGAGCCGCTGCTCAACCGGATCGCCGCGCGCAGCGTGGTGGCCTTCGATCGCAAGGGCGGCGGCAAGTACGGCTTCCTGGTCGCCGCCTATGGCGGGCCGGTGCGGCTGTTCGAGCTGGACGCCAGCCATGGCCGCCTGGTGGATTCGGCAGCCGCGGTGCATCTGGACGAGATGGTCGGCGGCAACGGCTTCGCGATCGCCACCCTGGACGGCGAGGAGACCGGCCTGTTCGTGGCCTGCGGCGTCGGCCCGGACCTGTTCTTCCGGGCGGGGCCGGAGCGGACCTATGCCGAGATCGGCGCCAGCACCGGGCTGTGCGCCGAGCCCGGCTCGCGCGCCGCGCTGCCGGTCGACCTGGACCATGACGGCAGGCTCGACCTGCTGCTGGCCGGAATCGACGGGCCGCACCGGATGATGGTGCGCGGCGCCGGCCAGGACTGGGCCGACATCGCCCCGCCTTTGTTCGCCGAGCCCTCGGCGGTGCGCGGCGTGGTGGTCGCCGATTTCGACAATGACGGCTTCCAGGAGATCTTCCTGCACCACCAGGGCGAGCCGAACCGGCTGTTCGGCTGGCGCGAGGGCAACTGGCGCTCGCTGGACCCGGGCGACGCGCTGGAGCCGTCCGAGGCCGGCCTGGCCTGCGTCGCCGCCGACCTGGACGGGGATGGCCGGCTGGAGCTGGTGACCAGCTATGGCGAGGGCGGCACCGGGCGCCTCGGCTGGTTCAAGCTGGCGAAGGACCCCGGCCACCACTGGATCCGGATCGCCCCGGTGACCGCGGCCGGCGCCCCGGCGCGGGGCGCCCGGGTCACGCTGGAGGCCGGCGGGCGGCGCCAGGTCCGGATGATCGACACCGGGGCCGGCTACCTGTCCCAGGGCGAGCCGGTCGCCCATTTCGGTCTCGGCCGCGAGCGCCGGGTCGACCGGGTCACCGTCTTGTGGCCGGACGGCACCGAGATCTCGCTGACCCATCTGGCCGCCGACCGGGCCCATCCGGTCCAGCATCCGGCCAGGCTGCGCGATCCGGTCGGCCGCTTCAGCCGCTGAACCCTTCCGCCCTGGTCCACGAGCCGCCACAATCCCGCCCGTGAGGAAGCTGGAAGACAGGAAGCGGCCGCGCTTCACCCTGGGGCTGGGCGGCCTGCTGATCGGCGGGTCGGTGGGCTTCGTCGCCCTGGTCACGGTGATCCTGGTGGTGTTCGCCCTGCTCAGCGCCCGCGAGGCGGCGGTCGAGCCGCTGCGCCAGGGCACCCGGCTGGTGGTGGATGCCCTGGCCGAGCGGACCCGCGACCATCTGCAGGCGGCCAAGGCCCAGGGCGACTACATCTCCCGCCTGGTTGCCCGCGAGCTGGCCGGGCGCGCCGGCGCCAGCGAGATCACCGGCACGCTGGTGGCGTCGCTCGCCGCCGCCCCGCAGGTCTCGACCGTGGTCTATCTCCGCCCGGACCTGACCGGGATCCAGGTCGCCCGCGAAGCCGACCGCCCGGCCGAGGTCGCGATCCTGGACCTGTCCGGCAACGAAGAGGCGCGCCAGGCGGTCGACGAGGCGCTGCAGATCGGCGCCGGCAGCTGGGGCGCGCCGTTCGCCGCCGACACCGACCCGCGCCTGGCCTACCTGAACTACCGGGTGCCGGTGCGCGGCAAGGGCGACGATCTCGGGCTGGTGGTGGTGATGCTGCGCTCCGACCGGCTGTCCCGCTTCATGCGCGACCTGGCGCTGCCGCCGATCCGCTCCGCCTTCATCCTCTACGACGGCAACCGGGTGCTGGCCCATCCGAGCTTCGACGGCCCGGCCCCGGTCAACCTGCCGCGCCTGGCCGAGATGGACGATCCGGCCCTGCAGGCCCTGGTCGCCGGGTCCGGCCTGGGCTCGTTCGCCGCCACCCAGCCGGGCGGGTCGGACGGGCCGGACGGGTCGGACGAGGCGCCGCTGATCATCCGCGAGGTCGGCGGCCGCCCGCTGCTCTATCTGTTCCGCGACCTGCGCGGCTTCGCGCCGGAGCCGCTCTGGGTCGGCGCCTATGTCAACCTGGACGATGTCGGGGTCGGGCCGGAGCGGTTCCAGACCATCGCCCTGGTCGGCCTGTCGATCGTGGCCGCCGCCGCCGCGATCGCCGCCCTGCTGGCGCGCCGGCTGGCCGCCACCATCCGCGACCTGGCCGGCCAGGCCAACGCCGTGGCGCGCTTCGAGCTGGAGCAGGTGGACACTCCGGAACGCTCCCGGGTGCGCGAGCTGGACGACCTGGCGCAGGCGTTCACCGCGATGCTGCGGGTGACCGGCGCGTTCGCCACCTACGTGCCGCGCCAGCTGGTCCGCCGCCTGCTGGAAGCCGGCCACGACAGCGAGCCGCTCTCCGAGCAGCGCGAGCTGACCGTGATGTTCACCGACCTGACCGGCTTCTCCTCGATGGCCGAGCACCGGCCGGCCGGGGAGACCGCCCGCCTGCTGAACGAGCATTTTGCCCGGCTGACCGCCTGCGTGGTCGCCGAGGGCGGCACGGTCGACAAGTTCTTAGGGGACGCGGTGATGGCGTTCTGGGGCGCGCCCGAGCGCCAGGCCGATCATGCCGCCAGGGCGCTGCGCGCCGCCGCCGCCATGCAGGAGGCCTACCGGGACGACCCGATGCGCACCCGGTTCGGCCTGGGCCTGCGGATCGGCCTGCATACCGGCCAGGTCCTGGTCGGCGACATCGGCACCCCTGAGCGCCTGAACTACACGATCGTGGGCGATGCGGTGAACGTGGCCGCCCGGCTGGTCGAGCTTTGCCGCGAGCACGGCCCTGCCGGCGGGGTGGTGGTGCTGGCCACCGGCACCACGGTGCATGCCGCCCAGGCCGAGGCGGCGATGGAGGACCTGGGCGACCACGCCGTGCGCGGCCGCTTCCAGGGCGAGCGGGTCTACCGCCTGTGCCCCGGCCGGCTCAGCCAGTCGGCCAGGATCGCGGGCACGTCGCTGGCAAGCTCGTAGTCGCGCCGGGCCGGGCCGCGCAGGACCCGGGCCAGGATCGCCGGCAGCAGGGCGCCGTCCTCGCACAGCCCGAGCCCGTGCCGCAGGGCGATCCGGCGCGCGAACGCGGTCTGGTCGTTGGCCGGATGGCCGGCCCGGGTGGCGCCCTTGCGCGGGAACAGCACGATCGGCGCGCCCGCGCGCATCGCCTCGCCGACGATGCCCATCCCGGCATGGCAGACCACCACCCGCGCCGCCCGGAACCGCGCGGAAAGATCCGCCTGCGGCAGGAAGCGCTGCCAGCCGATCGCCTGGGGCGTCGCCCGGCCATGGCCGATCTGGGCGAAGCCCGGCAGGTCCAGGCAGGCGCAGCTGCGCTCGGCCGCCAGCACCAGCTCGTCGAACCCGTGCAGGAAGGTGCCCACCGCCGCCACCAGCATTGCCGGCCTCCCGCCGCTAGAGAAGCGGCCCGCTCGCCAGCACCGCATCCGGGAAGGCGTCCAGCTTCTCCGGCCAGGGCACCACGAACAGGTCGCAGAACGGATAGACCAGCCGCCCGGTCAAGGACGGCGCCAGCGTGCCGCCGGTCTCCACGAACACCAGCCGCGCGCCGAACAGCCGGCCGAGCAGCAGGGTCGCCACCGCCACGTCGGCCCCGGTGGAGACGATCAGTTCCGGCCGCTCGCGCAGCAGCACGATCGCCGACTGCACGGCGTTCACGAGGGTGCGGGCCACCGAGCGGCGCGGGTGGCAGACATGGTGGACGCGCTGGCCGGCCAGGCCGATATCCCGGCCGGACCGGAAGGTGACGTGGTAGAGGTCGGTGAACCGGATGCCGTCCGTGGCGCGCAGCAGTTCCGCCAGGTGGCCGCCCGGCGAGTAGGCGAAGCAGGTGCGCCTGGTCTCCACGGTCATGCCGGCCGCCGCTGCGCGGCCGGGCGCGCCTCCAGGTCGACCGCGCGCCGGGCGAACATCCGGCGCAGCCGGCCATGGCTGTCCTTCGCCAGCAGCAGGGGCTCGTCCTGGTCGAAGCGCAACAGCGCGTCCGGCGCGTCGTAGGCGTACAGGTCCAGGGGCAGGCCCTGGACAAGGGCCCGGCTGCGCAGGCGCAGCAGCAGCAGGTTGGTGCGCCACCACCCCCGAACGCCCGGCGGGAACACCAGGCGCAGGTCGATGTCGGAGCGGTCCGACGGCTCGCCGCCGCGGGCGCGTGAGCCGATGAAGGCGACCTCGTCCAGCCAGGGCAGGGCGGCCAGCTCGCTGGCCAGCGCCACGCTGGCTGCCGCGATCCGCG
The DNA here is from genome assembly GCF_000427665.1 of Geminicoccus roseus DSM 18922. Lineage (NCBI taxonomy): Bacteria > Pseudomonadati > Pseudomonadota > Alphaproteobacteria > Geminicoccales > Geminicoccaceae > Geminicoccus > Geminicoccus roseus. The sequence continues at coordinate 5,275,396 of NZ_KE386572.1, read as the reverse complement.
CGGCACTGCCCCGGTAGCGGCGGCAGTAGCGGGCGCACACCCAGAACTGCCCGTTCGCCAGGAAGTTGACGCTGTGCCCGGAAAAAACCCCCACCGCCAGCGCCGCCAAGGGTGGCAGGCCCGCCCCTGCGGCCAGCCCGCCGCAAAGCGCGGCGATGGCGGCGCCGAAGCCCAGCCGGAAGCCGAGTTCCTTGCGCTGCATGCCGCGCATCCCCTGGAACACCCAGTTCACCAGGAGGATCACCAGGCAGCTCTGCTGCAGCCGGTCGAGCCAGAGCGGGCCCGTCGGGAGCGGGAAGGGCTTGCGCTTGGGGCGGATCGGCGGCGTCTGGTCCATGCCGCTATTTCTATCAATGGTTGATTTAAAGTCGAGCCTGACTATATTCACAAACCGCCATGCCGAGCGCTCCTTCCACCCGCCGCCTCGCCTCGTGCCTGCTGGTGCTGCTGGCGGCCCTGGCGATGCTGAGCGCCGACCAGGCGGCGCGGCTGGGGATCACCGCGCTGCGGATGCCGGTGTTCCTGCTGGTGGTGCTGGCCCTGGTGGCGCTGGGCCTTTCGGTCCGGCCGAGGATCGGCCCGGCGGCGATGCGCGCGCCCGCCCTGCTGCTGCTGCTGGCCGCCGCCATGGCGCTCATCGACCTGCAGGGCCCGGTCGACCCGCTGGACTACAAGCTGCTCCTGCCGGTGTTGGCGCTGTTCGCCGCTGGCCCGGTCGCCGCCGCGCTCGGGCCCTTGGACCTGCCGCGCCTGCTCTGGCGGCTGACGGCGCTCTACGTGCTGGCGACCGCCCTGGCGGTTGTCCTGCTGGGGCCGGCCGAGCTGGCCAAGGGGGCGGAGGGCATTGCCCGGATCGACGCCTCCGGCTCGCTGGTCATCCATGCCTCGTTCTGCACCCTGCACCTGGCGCTGGCGGCCGCCACCTGGCGCCGAACCGGTGCGATCGGCCGCCTCCTCCGGCTGGTGGCGGGCGCTGGCGCCCTCCTCATGCTGCTCCTGGCCGCCACCCGCACCCCGTTCTTGGCCCTGGCGATCACCGCGGCCCTGCTGGTCGCGGCCTCGCCCGGCCGGGCCGCTTGGACGCGCCGCCTCGTCCTGGCCGGGCTCGCGGGCACCGCCTTCCTGGCCCTGCACACCACCCTAATCGACGATTCGCTCTGGCGCCGGCTCGTCGCGGACGGCCAGCCGGAATGGTCGACCGGCCGGGCCGTGGCGGTGCAGAGCTGGCTGGAGCGGGCCGACGGCCACCCGTTCGGGCTGGGGCTGGGTGCGGTGCGCTCAGCCCTGGCCGAGGGCAAGCCGCATCTGGACGGCCAGGCGATCCTGGACTGGCCGCACAACGAGGCGGTGCGGCTCTGGGTCGAGGCCGGGCCGGTGGGGCTGGCGTTCCTGCTGGTGCTGCTGGGGGCGGTGGTCGGCCGCGCCATGGCGGTGGCCAAGGCAGCGCCGCCCGGCGGGGAAGGGCTGGTCGCGCTCGTGCTGGCCGGCGACGCCATCGCCCAGAGCCTGCTGCAGAACTGGCTGAACGGCGTGTACCACGCGACCTTCGCGGTGCTGCTGGTGGGCCTGCTCGCCGGGGAAGCGCCAAACCGTCATGGGCGCGCCACATCCGGCCTGTCGCCGCACCCGGCTCCGGCGTAGCATCGGGCGTACGAGGAAAGGCCGAAACAGGGAGCGGAGCCCATGGTCAGCGCGGATGACCCACCCTCCATCTATGCGCAGGACCTGCCGCGGGCACGGGCCAACCACCAGGCGCTGACGCCGCTCGTGTTCCTGGACTGGGCCGCCGACATCTATGGCGACCGGGTCGGCTGCATCTATGGCCGCGAGCGCCGGACTTGGCGCGAGCTGCGCGCCCGCTGCCGGCGCCTGGCCTCGGCGCTGCGCCGGGCCGGGGTGGGCAGGGGCGACACCGTCTCGGTGATGCTGCCGAACGTGCCGGCCATGCTGGAGGCCCATTACGGCATCCCCATGGCCGGCGCGGTGCTCAACGCCCTGAACTACCGGCTGGACCCCGCCACCATCGCCTTCATCCTGGAGCATGCCGAAAGCAAGGTGCTGATCACCGACACCGCGTTCGCCCCGGTGATCCGCGACGCGCTGGCCAGGCTGAAGCGGCCGATCCTGGTGGTCGACATGGTCGATCCGGAGGAGCCCGGCCAGGCGATCGGCCAGCTCACCTACGAGGAACTACTCGACCAGGGCGATCCCGACGCGCCGCCGGTGCTGCCGGCCGACGAATGGGCGCCGATCTCGCTCTGCTACACCTCGGGCACCACCGGCAACCCCAAGGGGGTCGTCTACCACCATCGCGGCGCGCATCTGAACGCGATGGGCAACGCCCTCCTGTTCGGCCTGCGCCCGGATAGCGTCTACCTGTGGACGCTGCCGATGTTCCACTGCAACGGCTGGACCTATACCTGGGCGGTGACCGCGGTGGGCGGCACCCATGTCTGCCTGCGCCGGGTCGAGCCCGCCCGAATCTTCCAGCTGATCGCCGAGGAGCAGGTCAGCCACCTGTGCGGCGCGCCGATCATCCTGAACATGCTCTCGCACAGCCCCAAGGAGGCGCGCCGGGCGCTGGCCCGCCCGGTGGACGTGCTGACCGGCGGCGCCGCCCCGCCCTCGATCGTGATCCAGTCCATGGAGGCGATGGGCTTTCGGGTCACCCATGCCTACGGGCTGACCGAGGTGTACGGCCCGGCCACCTTCTGTTTGCCGCAGCCGGGCTGGCAAGACCTGCCGGTTCAGGAGCGCGCCGAGCGGATGGCGCGCCAGGGCGTGCGGACCCCGGTCATGCCGGAGATGCAGGTGGCCGATCCGCAGACCATGCGCCCGGTCCCGGCCGACGGCGTGACGATCGGCGAGATCATGCTGCGCGGCCACAGCGTGATGGCCGGCTACCTGAAGAACCCCAAGGCCACCGCGGAAGCGTTTGCCGGCGACTGGTACCATACCGGCGACCTCGCCGTGCTGCACCCCGACGGCTATGCCGAGGTCAAGGACCGCGCCAAGGACATCATCATCTCCGGCGGCGAGAACATCAGCTCGCTGGAGGTCGAGGAGGTCCTCTACCGCCACCCGGCGGTGATGGAGGCGGCGGTGGTGGCCAGGCCGGACGAGAAATGGGGCGAGGTGCCCTGCGCCTTTTTGGTGCTCAAGCCCGACGCCGCCGCCCCGCCGCCGGCCGAGCTGACCGCCTGGCTGAAGCAGAACCTCGCCCACTACAAGGTCCCGCGTCACTTCGTGTTCGGGCCTTTGCCCAAGACCTCCACCGGCAAGGTCCAGAAGAACGAGCTGCGCCAGCGCGCCCGCGCCCTTTCCTGAAGGGCAGGGCCTTAGCGTCCTGCCCGCACCTCCGCCAGGAACGGCAGCACGGCCTGGGCGAACGCGTCCGGGCGCTCCAGCATCATCATGTGGCCGGCCCCCTCCAGGCGCGCCAGCCGGGCGCCCAGCGCCGCCGCCAGCTCGGCGCCGCGCTTGGCCGGGCTCATCCGGTCCAGCGCCCCGGTCACCACCAGGGCCGGCACGGGGCAGGGTCCGGTCGCGGGCGCTGCCTGGTCGCAGGCGCGCAGGTCCGCGGCCAGCACCCCTGGCCGCGAGCGCTCCAGCATCGCCACCGCGCTCCCGGCCAGCCGCACGCCGGGCGTGGCGGCGGCGGCCCGCCGGCCGGCCGGGGCCACCGCATAGGTCGCGATCATCCGGGCGGCCTTCGGCAGGTCGTTCTCCGCCGCCTGGATCAAAGCCGGGTTCACCGGCATCCGCGCGGCGGCCCCGGCCAGCACCAGCCCGTCCAGCCGCTCCGGCATCGCCGCCATGGCCGCCAGCGCGATCAGCCCGCCCATGGAATGCCCGGCCAGCACCGCCCGCTCGATCCCCAGCCCGTCCAGCAGCCGGCCGACCAAGGCGGCATGGTCCTCGACCGTGCTAGGCGCCCCGCCAGCCGAGCCGCCATGGCCAGGCAAATCCACCGCCAGGCTCGCGACCCCGCGCAGGCCCGGGTCGCGCGCCGCCAGGGTCCACACCGTCCGGTCCATGCCCGCCCCGTGCAGCCACAGCACCGCCGGCACGCCCGGCCCGGGCGGGCGTTGCCAGGAGCTGATCTGGATCCTCGTCCCGTCGATATCGATCACCATGTCCGCCTGCCCGCAAAGCCGGACGGATCTGAGGACAGACGGGCGCAAAAGGAAAGGGGGGCGGCAGGAGCGACGACCAGGCACTGGGTCGGCGAGACGGCATGCGGCACTCCAAGCAAGGCAGCCGGCCGGAACTTTCTCCCGGCCCGCCGCCACTCTTGTCCGCCAGACCTGAACGAGACGTTGACGCCCGGCCCCGATCCGCGGGGGCGCGCCTGCCGGGTACGCCCCCGGCGCCGGTGCCCGTCTTGCCGAAGGGATTGCGCCCGGAACCCGCGCGTGATCGGGCCGGCTCTGCGTTCTGGTGGACGAAGGCCTGGATGATCTGCCGGGCGCTGGGACCCGACGGCAAGCCATGTCGCCCCGCCTCCGCCTCAGGCCGTGTCGACCGATCCGTAGCTGGCCACGATGCTGGAGGACCGGCGCGCCCCGATGCCGTAGTCCAGCCGCCGCATCGGGATGCCGTAGAGCATCGAGAGCCTGCTCTCCGTGCACAGCGCGTCGACCGGCCCCTCTTCGGCCTGGCCGGCCCCGTGCAGGAACACCGCGCGGTCGGCCACCTCCAGGGCATGGGTCGGCTCGTGCGTGGTCATCACCATGGTGAGCCCGCGCTTGGCGACGAGCCGGCGCAGCGTCGCGAGCATCACCGCCTGGTTGCGGAAGTCGAGGGCGGAGGCCGGCTCGTCGAGCAGCAGGATGTCGGCTTCCGAGGCCAGCGCGCGCGCGATCAGGACGAGCTGGCGCTCGCCGCCGGACAGGGTGGTGACCGAGCGCCGCTGCAGCGGGGCCAGGCCGATCAGCTCGAGGGCTTCCTGGGCGCGTCGGCGGTCCTCGGCGCCAGGGGCCGAGAACAGGCCGACATGCCGCGCACGCCCCATCAGCACCATGTCGAGCACCGAGTAGGCGAAGGGCGGCTGGAAGTGCTGCGGGACGTAGCCGACGATGCCCTGGCGCCGGATGGTGCCTGCGGAGGGCGGGATCAGACCCGCCAGGCATTTCAGCAGCGTCGTCTTCCCGCGCCCGTTCCGGCCGAGCAGCACGAGGGTCTGGCCGCGGCGAAGGGAGAAGGACAGGCCGGCGAACAGCCAGGGCCCGGCGGCGCCATGGCGGAACGCGAGGTCGCTCGCCTCGATCATCGCTGCCATCCCTCATCCTGGCTGCGATGCAGCAGCAGCAGGAAGACCGGCGCCCCGATGATCGCGGTCAGCACGCCCAGCGGGATCTCGGCGGCGGTCAGCGAGCGGGCCAGCGTGTCGATCACCAGCATGAAGCTTGCGCCGAGCAGGGCGGACGCCGGCAGGAGCAGGCGGTGGTCGGGGCCGACCAGCGCCCGGGCGAAGTGCGGGATGACCAGCCCGACCCAGCCGATGATGCCCGAGTTGGCGACGCTGGCCGCCGTGATGCCGGTGACGCAGCCAAGGGCCATCCACCGGGTCGGCTCGACCCGCAGCCCAAGCGCCTGGGCCTCCTCGTCGCCGAGCGAGAGGACGTTGATGCGGAAATGCATCGCCAGGAGCGGAGCGGCGAACAGCGCGATGACCGGCACCATGTAGAAGGCGCGTTCCGGCGTGGCGCTGGCAAAGGATCCCATCAGCCAGAACACGATCGCCGGCAGGGTGTCGTTGGGGTCGGCGAGATAGGTGGCCAGCGACACCAGGGCCGAGAACAGGGCGGCCACCACCACGCCCGACAGGACCAGCATCAGCAGCGAGGAGCGGCCCGACCGGCGGCTCATCAGCACGACCAGCCCGAGCGCCGCCAGTCCAGAGGCGAAGGCCATCGACCAGAGCCCCGCAGCACCCAGGCCCAGCAGGATCGCGAACACGCCGCCAAACGCCGCGCCCGACGACACGCCGATCACGTGCGGGTCGACCAGGGGGTTGCGGAAGACGCCCTGCAGCACCGCGCCGGCCAGCGCCAGCCCCGCGCCCACGAAGCCGCCGATCGCCGTGCGCGGCGCCCGCACCAGTTCCACCACCCGCCAGACGGGCTCCGCCAGGCCATCCCGGCCGGGGCCGATGCCGAGCCAGCCGCTCGCCAGGATCCAGAGGTCGCCAAGCCCGATCGTGTATCGCCCGGCTGCCAGGGACGCCACCACGGCCGCCAGCAGCAGGACGACCAGGCTGGCCATGGCGAGGGCCGGGCCGCGCGCTCTGCCGCCCTCCGACGACATGCCCTCGATGCCGCGCCGCGGGTTCGAGGTCACCGGCGGATCCCGGCAGGCTCGTCCGAATGAACCAGCCCGTGCAGGATGTCGTGGAACAGGTTGGGCTGGTGGCGCGGGTCCGAGCAGAAATGATGGATGTTGTCGCCGTTATGGACGAACAGCTTGCCGCCCCCCGGCATCCGCCACACCCAGTCCACCGGCCCCTCGATGACGCTGCCGTCCAGGGCGGGACCGCCGATCATGCACAGCCACTGGGCGCCCTCGGGCGGATCGCTGTAGCCGCGGGCATACTGGCCGAGAATGCCTTCGTGCCGGTGGAAGGTCTCGAAGTCCATGCGCCCGAAATAGGCGCCGGGATCGCGCGGGCGGATCATCCAGTTGCTGAAGGGCTTCGGGCTGACCGCCTTGAAGGGCGACAGCCAGGGCAGCCATGGCTCAGTGATGTGGCCGTTGACCAGCAGGTGGCCGCCGCCGGCAAGATAGGCGGCCAGGCGCGGCTCGATCGACTTCAGGAACAGCTGGTCGTGCATGTCGGGGACGACCAGCACGTCGACCTCGCCCAGCGCCGCGCCGGCCAGCTGGTAGATGTCGATGGCGGCGTAGTGCCAGTCCTGCGGGACCAGCCCGCCCATGCGGTCGATGCCGAAGGCCCGGTACGACTTCAGGTAGAGCAGGCGCGGCCGCCGGCCGCCCCGGAAATCCCGGCCGGCCTCAGCCATCGCGCCCGACCTCCGCCTTCAGCCAGGGATAGAAGCCCTCCAGGAAACGGGTGGTCGCCGGCATGAAGCCGCGTCCGTGGTGCGTGTGCGGGTCGAGCGTGGACGCGATCAGCCGGCCGCCGCCCTGCAGCCGCTGGTCGTACATCAGGCAGCCCTCGTCGTGGTCGAGGTTCAGGATCGGGGTCGCGTCCGGGACGAAGCGAAAGGCGCCGAAGAAGTGCCAGCACATCGCGGGCAGCGGGATCGCCTGGGCCATCGGGTGGCGTGGCTCCGGCTGGTACGCCTCCATGCGCCCGCCCGGCTTCATCCACCATTTCCAGTCCTCGGTCTCGCGCGCGAACCAGGGGACCTCGACCACGTCGAGCCACTGGTCCATCCGGTTGGGCTCGAAGACGACCAGGAACCCGCCCTGGGCCAGGTAGGCGTTGAGCTGGCGGGCGTGCCGGTGCAGCAGCGCCTGGTTGGAGAAGTCCGGCACGACGATGGCCCGGAACGCGGTCAGGTCGACCCGGTCGAGGAACGGCAGGTAGATGCGCTCGTCGAGAAAGCCGGCAAAGTCCAGGTAGCATTTCAGCTGGGCGCCGTCGCCCGAGGTGATGAAGCCGATGTCCTTCACGGTGCGGTTCCCGTCCTGGTCAGCCGGCCGCGCCGAAGCCGCCCGCATAGCCGGCGCTGTCGCGGTTCCAGTTCATCTGCAGGAGCTGGTCGACCTGCGCCTCGGTGAGCTGCCGGCCGTACAGGAAGTCGAACCCGTCGATGACCGCCTTGCGCAGGTCGTCGTCGAACAGGTCTGGGTAGCCGATCCGGGCAAGCCACAGATAGGCGAGCTGCCCGCCGGCCGCGGTCGCGGGATCGATCGCGGGCGTCTTGTAGACCCGCTTTTGCTGGACAGCCGCGAGCCCGGCCAGGACCGGGTGGTCCAGGATGTCGGCCGGCTGCATCGCGTCGTTGTAGTAGTTGACCAGGACGATGTCCGGGTCCCAGGCGAGCAGCGCTTCCGCGCCCACCTTCACCGAGCCCTCGGTGAAGCCTGCCTCGCTGGCGGCATTCACCAGTCCCGCCGCCGTGAAGTAGGCTTCCTGGCGGCCGAACACGACGAACTCGTTGCCGTTCATCGCGTCGATGAAGGCGATCCGCGGCTGCGGCTGCTGCGCGGCCCCGAGCACGCCGGCGATCTTGGCGACCGTCTGGTCCTCCCAGTCCAGGAACGCCTGCGCCCGGTCCTCCTTGCCGAGGATCTGGCCGAGCATGGCGATGTAGCCGCGCCGCGTCTCGCGCGTGGCGGTGCTCACCGTCGCGACCACGATGCCGGCGTTCTCCATGGGCGCCACCCGCTCGTCGCCCTTGGCTTCCCACTGCAGCACGATGTCGGGACCGGCCTTCAGGATCTCCTCGACATTGGGGATGAAGTTGGGCGCCACCAGGTCGGTCCTGATGGCCGCGACCTCCGGGAACAGCTCCCCGATCACGCCGTTCATCAGGGCTGCCTGCGCCCTCGGGTTGATCGCCATCAGGCGCTCGGTCCCGCCGTCGATGGCGATCATCGCCTCCGGGATCGGCAGCGGGAAGATCGCCACCTGGTCGACCGGACGCTCGATCTGGAGCGATCTGCCACGCGAATCGCTCACCTGGACTTCATCGGCGAACGTCCATGCCGGGGCCGCAACAAGAATAATGAAGCTGATTACAATCGAGAAGGAGCGAGAGTAAAATGATTCAAATATATGCATTGGAATCGCTCCAGCTTGAGTATGTAAAAAGCGATTCCGAGTAATGATGGCGGTTCCCACGGTCAAGGTTCTTCCGCCGCGGAAGCCTGACGTGGTGCGTTGGATCCGCCTGCCACGATCCGGCGCAGCGCCGCCATGGTTGCTGTGACTGATCTGGCCGGTCGCTGCCCGAGCGGCCGGGAAGAAACGGCAACGGATCCAGCCGCCGGCGGACCTGCGCGACCGGATCGACGGCTTGGCCATTGAGCACCGGAACGCCTGGCTCCCGGGATCGGCACGGACGCGGGCAAGCTGTTCGTGGTGTCCGGCACCTCGCGCCCGGTTCGCTCCGGGCCAAATCCTCGGCCGGATCGGTGGTCAGCAAGGCCTCGAGCGCCGTCTGGCCAGGCCAAGTCAGTCTTTTCCGCAGGCTCCTGCCCGCCTGCTTGGGCGAGCGGCGGCGGCGCCCGAAGCCCGGGCGGCGCCGCCATCGACCCGCTCACGCCAGCCGGGTGCGCACCAGCGTCGCCGACACCCAGCGCAGCACGATGGTCTGGCCGTCGGCGCTGGTCGCGGTCGGGCCCTCGATCACCACCCCGCTGGCCGGGACCAGGGTGACGGCGCCCGCACCCACCTGGCCGATGCTGGTTTCGCAATAGACCCGCCGCCCGGCGATCACGTTGGTCCCACCCGGCGGCTTGGTGCCGGAGGCGCCCGGCACGCTGGCCAGCTGCGGCACGGTCACCGTCTTGGCGGCGTCGTTCTTCATCTCGACCCGGTCGCCGACATCGCCCGGCTGGAGGGTGTAGCTGGTGCCGGTCTGCTCGTTGACCGCCACCCAGCCCTTCATCCGGGTATCCACCAGCCGGTGCCAGGTGCCTCCAGCAAAACTGTAGAGGCCCCGGTCGTAGGAGGGATTCCAAGTCCCTGAATTTGGGTGGCCGGCGGCAAAGGCGATCATGCCGTCGGTTGGCGATTTCGGCAGATCCTGGTGCTCGTTCATGTGCAGGACCGGCTCGACCGTCACCTTGCGGATGTTGGTGTCGCCCATGTAGAGCGTGGCATCGTAGGGGGCGGTGAGGCCGTCCACCCCGCAGGTGATCCGGCTGTTGTTGCCGGTGGCCGGCGCGCCGAACTGGATATAGGCGGACGCCCCCCGGTCGACCCGCAGGTTGCCGGCCTGCTCGGTGGCGCGGACCACCGGCAGGCCGGTGCTGGCGGAGCCCAGCCACAGGCCGCGGGCCAGCATGGTGTCGCCGTCCGCGAACGTGCCAGTCAGGGCCGGGAAGTTGTCGCAGCCGAGAAAGCTGCGGTTGCGCACCGCGCCGGCGACCGTGCCGTTGTTGTCGGCATAGGCGACCGCCGGGCTGGTGCTGTTGGCCAGGAAATAGGTGCCGAGCCAGGTGTTGACCTCGCTCATCCCGGCGGCACTGCCTTCCTCCAGCACGCCGGTGGACAAGGATTCCAGGTCCACCGAAACGAAGGTCAGCCGGCGGGCGTTCTTGATGTGGATCCCGATGCAGCCGGTCCGGTTCGGCGCCACGATGTTGGCTTTCGCGACCAGCACGTTGTTGACGATCCCGGGCGAGGCGCTGCCGCCCTCGAAGAACAGGCCTTTGAGCCCGTCGCCGCCAAGCTTGATCGAGACCTGGCGCAGCGAGCCGTCGCCATAGTTGACCGCGGCATTGGTCGAGTTGCGGACCCAGATGCCGTTGCCGGCAAAGGCGTCGGCGCCGTCGCCCCAGGCCAGAAGGTCGACCAGCGACCAGTCGTTGGAGCGGTCCAGCTCGATCGCCCAGCTGCCAGCACCACCGCCCCGGAAGCGCAGGTCGCGGCCGATGAAATTGTTGCCCACCACCTTGAGCGCGGCGGCGGTGGCGCTGGCCTTCGCGGTCAGGCCCAGCCCGGTGCAGGTGCCGTCGGTGTATTCGGCGCTGCCGGGCGCGAAGCTCGTGCCGAAGCGCAGCCCGGCGCCGTCATGGTCGAAGCGCAGGATCGAGCTGTCGCGGCCCTCGCCCAGGAGGGCCGTGCCGTTCGGCACGTCCACCGGGGCGGTCAGCCGGTAGCGGCCGGCGGGGATCCGGATGGCCCGGGCGCCCGACGCCATGGCGGCGGCGAACGCGGCGGTGTCGTCGGCCGCATCGTCGCCGATCGCGCCGAAATCGCGCACCGAGACCTGCTCCCGCAGCTTGGCCGGCAGGGTGCGGGGAACCGCACCCGGCCGGTCCCCGGCGAAGGGGAGGGCGTCCAGGGTCGCCCGCCGGGTCAGATTGCCGGCGGCGGTGGAGACGAGGATCCGGTCGGCGCTGTCCAGGGTCGCGGCCGGGTCGAGCTCGTGGATCTGGCGGTTGGCCATCAGGAATGCTCCCAGACGAGATGATTGCCCTGCTCGTCGACCAGCGGATCGGCGCTCGCCACCATCAGGTAGCTGGTCTCGACCGGCGGCGGCGGGGGAGGAGGTGGCGGGGGCGGCGGCGAGGGGGGAGGCAAGGGCGCGGCCGAAGCCGGACCGGCCAGTCCCAGGGCTGCCGGCAGCCCCAGGCGCAGCGCCATGTCAGGTCCGCCCGATCACGTAGGCCTGACAGGACCCGCTCTCGGCGATCAGCGCCACGTGGCGCTCCGCGCCGCCGACCGGCAGGTCCAGATAGACGCCCGGATGCAGATAGGGGCTGCTGGCCGGATCGGCGGTGACGCTGGCACCGCCCAGCTCGAAGCGGACCGGGCCGGTGGCGATCAGGCTGACCACCCGGACCCCTTCGGGCAGGGCGGCGCTGCGCGCGCTGGCGCTGCTGGCGACCTCCAGCTTCTGGGTGCCGTGGTGGACGAAGCCCAGGATGGCGATCGGGTGGCCGTTATCGTCCAGGGGCAGGAGCGTGCTCATGGGGGTGGACCTCGCAAGTCATCCGCTCGGGATCCTATCGACCCGAGCGAACTTGCTTATATTCCTACAAACCCACGGTGACAAGATGGAAAGGATCAAAATCCTTGTTGTCGGGCGCTTCACCGGGATCGTCCCCTGCCATCCGATCCCATCGGCCCGGGCCGCCGCCATGCCTTCCTGCCCGGCAGGCGCGCATGGTCCTGACGCGGGACAGGCGGCGCCGAACGGCCCGCCTGTCCCGGCCATGCCGGCGGCAGCAAAGCTGGCTCAGCCGCCGCTGGCTGCCAGCACCACGCTCCGGGCGGCCTCGTCGATCACGTCGGCGACCGCTTCTGGCTGGGTCAGGAACACCACATGGCTGCCCTCGACCTCCCGGGTGACGGCGCCGATGCGCCGGGCGGTGTGGCGCAGCAGCCTGGGATCGATCGCGGCATCCTCGGTCGCCACCACCGCCCAGCTGGGCTTGGTCCGCCAGGCCGCCTGGCTGACCTTCTCGCTGAAGATCGCCATGTTGATCGGCACCTGCGAATCCCGCAGGAACGCCGCGTCGGCATCGCTGGTGTCGCCGGCAAAGCCGGTCTTGAACGTGTCGAGATTGACGAAGCCGAAGCCGTCCTCGCCGGTCTCGATCACGAAGGTCGGCGGCACGGGGATCTGCGCGAACTGCTCGCCGGTGGATTCGCCGGCGTCGGGCGCCAATGCTGCGACATAGACGAGGCCCGCGACCTTGGGGTCGACGCCGGCTTCGGTGATGACCGTGCCGCCATAGCTGTGGCCGACCAGGATCGCCGGGCCGTCCTGGCGGGCCAGAACCCGGCGGGTGGCGGCCACGTCGTCGGCCAGCGAGGTCAGGGGGTTCTGCACGATGCTGACCCGGTAGCCGCGCGCCGTCAGCTCGTCATACACCCCGCGCCAGCCCGAGCCGTCGGCGAACGCGCCGTGGACGAGCACCACGTTCCGGGGCGGCTGGCCCGCGTTCTGCCCCTCGGGCGCTTCGGCATGGGCCTGGCCCGCGACGCACAACGCGGCGGCGGCAGCCAGAGCGATCTTCTGGATCCTGCTGATCATGGACGGGTTCCTCACCAGGTTGACCGGGAGACGAGAGATTCTATCTGCGATAACTATTATCGCGATAAGCAATGCTCTAGCGAGGCCGCCTGTGCTTGTCGAGAGAAATTTATCGCGATATCGGTTATCGCACGACATATCGCCGGCCGCGCGAAGGAGCCCGTGATGACCAAGGATACAGCCGGCCCGGTGCCGCTGGACGACCAGCTCTGCTTTGCCATCTACTCGACGGGCATCGCCATCCAGCGCGCCTACAAGCCCCTGCTCGACGGGCTCGGGCTGACCTACCCGCAATATCTGGTGCTCAACGTGCTCTGGCGCGAGGACCGCCAGACCGTGGGCGGGATCGCCGAGCAGCTGGCGCTCGAGCCGAGCACGCTGACGCCGCTGCTCAAGCGGCTGGAAGCCGCCGGCCTGGTCCGCCGCACGCGCAACCCCGGCAACGAGCGGCAGGTCGTGGTCGAGCTGACCGGAAAGGGGCGCGATCTTCGGGGCCGGGCCGGATGCCTGGGCGAGGCGCTGCTGGCGGCATCGAACCAGTCCCCGGCCGAGCTCGGCCGGCTGAACCGGGACATCAAGCGCCTGCGCGACGCCATCTACCGCCAGGCCGGCAGCTGGAGCATCGGGCAGCCGGACGGGTGAGCGCCCGGGCGGCACCCACCGCCCGGCATCCCGCTCAGAACAGGATCTCCACCGCGGCATCCAGGACATAGCCGATGCCGCGCTCGGCCCGGATCAGCCTGGGCGCGCGGGGATCCGCCTCGATCTTGCGCCTCAGCCGCAGCACCTGGACGTCGATGCTGCGGTCGTAGACATCCTCATGGGTGCTGGTCGCCCGCACCAGATGGGCGCGGGAAAGCGGCCGGCCCGGCGCGTCCAGAAGGGCCACCAGCAGGGCGAACTCCTTCCTGGTCAGGCGGACGGTCTCGCCCGCCGGGTTCTTCAGGACCCGGCGGCGGTGCTGCAGCTCCCAGCCGGCGAAGCGGTAGCCGCCCCGGAGCGGCGGCGCCGCCGCCTGCCGGCCCGCCTGCTGGCGCCGCAGGATCGCGCGAGCGCCTGCCAGCAGCGCGCGCAGGTGCAGCGCCCCGCACAGAACGTCATCCGCGCCAAGCTCCAGCCCGAGCACGCGGTCGATGTCGGTGCCGTGCCGCCCGGTGATCAGGATCACCGGGACGTCGGACTGCGCGCGGACCTGGCGCAGCCGGTCGAAGCCGCCGGACGGGCCAGGCCCTGCATCCAGCACCACGAGGCTGAACAGGCCGGAGCGCAGGTGACGCAGCACCTCGCCGCCGGCACAGCCGACGGCCAGGTAGCGATGGTCGGCAAGGTAGCTCGTGATCACGTGGCGGACGCGCGCGTCGTCATGGACCACCAGCACGCGCCCCAGGCGGCACGGCTGCTCGGGCGGCATCGCGCCGGCCTTTGCGTGTCGGACATTCAACGGATGATGCATCGGACCAGAGCTTCCAGTTCAGGCAGGAAACAGCGCCGGGCTCGGCCGTCGCATGGGGGCTTGGGCCCGGGGCCGTCCGCCGCCTTGGGGATCCCTCAGCGCGGCAGGGTCACAAACCGTGCGCCGCGCGGATCTTGCGGGCAGCGATCTCGCCGATGATGGCGCAGGGTGCCTGGGTGTTGCCGGTGGTCACCCGCGGCATGATCGAGCCGTCCGCCACCCGCAGGGCCTCGATCCCGTGGACCTTGAGCGCGCCGTCCACGACCGAGAGCTCGTCGCGCCCCATCCGGGCCGTGCCGCTCTGGTGCCAGTAGGTGACGGCGGCGTCGCGGATATAGCTCTCCAGCGCTTCGCCCTTCAGGTCGCCCGGCATGGCTTCGCCCCGGACGAACGGCCGGAACGCCCGGGCATTGCCCAGCGCGCGGCAAAGCTCCACGCAGGTTTTCGCGGTCGCCATGTCCGCAGGCTCGGACATCATGTTCGCGTCGATCGCCAGCGGCGCCCCCGGATCGGCGCTCTGCAGGCGCAGGCGGCCGCGGCTCTCAGGATGCGCCAGGCCGGCGAACATCGTCCAGCCATGCGCCGGGACGCCAAGGGCCGCGGTCCGCTCGCTCGGCACCGGGAACTCGACCTGGCAGAACAGGAGGTCCGGCGCGTCCAGGCCGGGACGGCTCTTCCAGTAGAGCGTCGCCTCGCTGCCGCTGTTGCGCGGCGCGATCGGCTCCCGATATTCCCAGGTGCAGCCGAACGACACATGGTCCTGGAAGTTCCGCCCGACGCCCGGCAGGTGCTGCACCACCGGAATCGCGAACCGGCCCAGTTCCTTGAGATCGCCGATGCCCGAATGCATCAGGATCTTGGGCGTCTGGATGGCGCCCAGCGACAGCACCACTTCCACCCGCGCGCCGATCGTCTGCACCTGTCCATGGCGAACCAGCTCGACGCCGATGGCGCGCCGGTCATGGATCACCACCCGGCGCAGGACGGTGTCGGTCGCCACCGTCAGGTTGGGCCGGTCCAGCCAGGGGCGGACATAGGCGCGGAACAAGGAATGGCGACGGCTGTCGCGCACCAGCATGTCGGCGAGGGCGGCGCCGCCATCCCCCTCCATCATCAGCCCGTTCGGATGGGCGAAGGTCGGGATGCCCAGCTCCTCGGCCGCGTCGAGCATGGCATGGGCGATCGGGCTCGGATCGGCGGCAGGCTGGACCCAGACCGGCCCCGACGTGCCCCGGAACCGGGGATCGGGCGCGCCCTGCCAGTTCTCGATTTCGCGATAGAGCTCCAGCACCGCCTCATAGCTCCAGGCGGGGTCGCCCGCCGCCGATGCGAAGAAATCCCAGTCGCTGCGGTGCCCGCGCGCCCACACCATGACGTTGACGCTGGACCCGCCGCCCAGGCCCTTGCCCATCGACATCGAGAGGCTGCGGCCGTTCAGGTGGCGGTTGGGCTGGGCCTGGAACCCCCAGTCCCGCTCGCTGCCGAGGTTGGCCGGCCACTGGGCCGGGTCCAGCACGGTCTCGGCGTCGTCGCTGCCGCCCGCCTCGACCAGCAGCACCTGGACATCCGGGTTCTCGGCCAAGCGCCGGGCGACCACCGAACCGGACGCGCCGGCGCCGCAGACGATCACGTCGTACCGGGGCTGGAGCCCGGCGGTCAGCCGCGCCTGGTTCTCCCGCGCCCGCCGCAACCAGTCTCGGTCCTCCGACGGGTCGACTTGCCATGCCATCTGAACATTCCTTCTCGCATGACCGGACATCATCCAGGCGCGGCGTCCACCGGATCAGGCAGCCGGGATCCAGCCAGGGCGAACGGTCCGGGGCTTGGCGGCGAGCGGGGGAGCCCGCCTGAACCCAAGCGAGGCGCTGTACTATCAATTCTATCAAATTTAGCAAGACTTCCATTTTTTGGCGCGGCGACTATCTTGCCGGCCAGCCCGCGGCAGCAGGCGGCTTGGCGCGCCCGGACGAGCCGCAGGAGGAAACGGCATGGACAAGCCCGCAAAGGACATCCTGACAACGGCCGACACGGCGAAGCTGCTGGGTGTCTCGGTGCGGACCGCCCAGCTGCTCATCGAGGGCGGCTCGATCCCGTCCTGGAAGACCCCGGGCGGGCATCGCCGCGTTTATCGCGCCGACATCGAGGCGCTGATCGAGGGCCGGGCGCCCGCCCCGTCCGCGCCCGCGCCGTCGGTGACCGTGGTGGTGGTCGCGCCGGCCGGGCGGCGGCGCCTCTATGAGCGGCAGTTCGCCGATGTGGCCGAATGCACGGCGGAACTTTTCGAGGACCCGCACGCGGCCCTGCTCGCGATCGGCTCCAGCCGCCCCTATGCCGTGCTGGTCGACCTGGCCGATCGGGATCCCGGGCGGCTGGCGCTTCTGCACAGCGTCGGCGCCGACCCGTCCTTGGGCCGCAGCCGGATCCTGGCGATCGGCGCCGCCGGGCCGCCCGTCCTGGAGGGTCCCGGCCGGGTGATCCGCCTCGACACGCCCGACGAGGCGGTGGCCTCGCTCCGCTTCTCCCTGGCCGACACCGGCAAGGTGGCGGTGCCATCCGCCGGCACGGCCTTTCCGATCGCGCTCAACGAGGGCCAGAGGCTGGCGGCGCTGGAGCGCACCGGGCTTCTGGACACGGCGCCCGAGGAAGCCTTCGACCGGGTGACCTGGCTGGCCAGCCAGACCCTCGACGTGCCGGTCTCCCTGATGACGCTGCTCACCCCCACGCGCCAATGGTTCAAGTCGCGCTTCGGGCTGGACCTTCCGGAAACGCCGCGCAGCTGGGCATTCTGCAACTACACGATCCTGCAGAAGGGCGTGTTCTCGGTCGAGGACCTGGCCAGCGATCCGCGCTTCGCCGACAACCCGGCCGTGGCGGGCGAGCCCGGCTTCCGCTTCTATGCCGGCGCGCCGATCCTCGACAGCGAGGGCTTCGCCGTGGGCTCGCTCTGCGTCATCGACGACCGGGTCCGCACCTTGAGCGAGCGCGAAACGCAGGCCCTCCTGGCGCTCGCCGGCCTGGCCTCCGCCGAAGTCCGCCTGCGCGCCACCGAGCGCCAGCTGCGCGACGCCCTCCGCCAGGCCGAGCGGCCATCCATGGCCAGGGCCAGCGCATCCCGCGGCGGGCATCCACGCTAGGGCAGGGGCCCGGGATGTGGTGTGACGGACCGAGCCTGAACCGGTTCGGCGGCCAGGATCAGGTCGCGCAGGAACTGGGCTGCCTCCATCTTGCCGGCGCTCCGCACGAGCCGGGCGAAGGCGAACTTGCTCATACGGTCGATGCCCAAGAACAGGCGCAGCTTGCCGTCCCCGCTCTGCACCTCGGCGAGGTCGATGTGGAAATAGCCGATCGGGTAGCGGGCAACGCGCTTCTTGACGGGTTTGTCGCCGTCGATCTCCGGCAGCCGGCTGATGCCATCGGGCTTCGCCCGATCCCCCGGACCCACCGTGCTGCCGGTCAAGCGGGCGGCAGGTCGGGTGTTCCGGAACGGAGCGGCATTCGGTTTCCCTAGGACCGAAGGTGCCCGGGCCAAGAGCTTGCGTGCGACGGCAACCAGGATGACCTCGGGCGGCTCGCCTGCGGCGGCCATGCGGTCGACGAAGCCGCCCCGAGCCTTGCTGGTCCGCTTGGCCCTGCGCGCGCACCGGGTGAGCGTGCGGCGCAATCGTCCGCTGCCGATGCGGCTGATGGTACCGCTGCCGCGCCTGGAACTACCGGAGGAGCGCCGGCTCGGCGACAGCCCGGCGAAGGCGGCGAGGGCTTTCGGCGTGCATTCGGCCAGGTTCAGGACGTTCCGACAGCAAGATGGCGGCGGAGACGTCGCTGAAGTCGGCGATGCTTGGGAGGAGAGCCGGAGTTCTGCTCAAGATCGGATCATCGTCGATGAGGCGCCCTGTCCCGACGAGCACCACGTCGATCTCCCCGTCGGGCCAGGCAAGGCGAGCAGCAATCGACGCTGCCGCGGCGGGTGCGGCAAAGCCCGCCTTTGGACGGTTGATCTCCTGGACGCGAGCCGTCCTGAAGGCATCGCAGCGTCGAACCGGTTCGCGCGGTTCCCGTCCATGCGCGCCGGGCAGTGTCCAGGCTGCTGGCGCTTGCGCCCGGCCGACCCGGGCGATCAGGGCTGCGTCGCCTGGGGTCTAAGCCAACCCGTCGAGGTGGGAAGCCGTCTGGTCTTGGTGTGAACCAGTTCGCTGGCACCGTCGGCCTCGGTGCGCGCCGGATCGACGATGCTGATCTGCCCAGCCTGGGCGTACCGGCCATCATCCAGGTCCAGCCTGCCGGTCGCCTCCAGGCAGGCATGCAGGGCTGAGACGAAGCGGTACGATGCCTCATCAGCCAGCCGGGAAACACCTCGACGCCGGCCTTGGCGACGTCGATGTCAACGATGTCCATGAGCCCCTCGGCCCGAAGCCTCCCGCTGGCCATCCTGGCAACCAGGCTCTCCGGCTTCTTGCCGGCGCCCTGCCTGCCGTTCCGCCTGGAAGACGATGGCTCGGTGCGGCGGGGCCCGATCCCCGGGACAGGCGCACCGATACGCTCACGGACATTGGCCAGACGCCGTGACAGGCAGCGGTGCAAGGACGGGCGGGTCAGGTGCGGGATGGTCGGCTGCAAGCCATGGAGGCAGTCGTCCGGCGGCGGCAGCGTGTGCTCTGCGAACGGCGAGGAACATCGCCTCTTCCTCGGACGTCCGGGCCGTTGAACGAACCTGCTTCGGACCCATGGGCGCGTCCGCGGCTGTCCGCCGTTTGCGCCGCTCCAGGATGGTGGTCGGGCTGACGCCCTGCTGCTTGGCCGCCGCTCTCACGCTCTCCTGACATAGGCGGATCGCGCGACCAACCGCCTCCATTGCACGGGCGCAGCCGTGAAGAACCTGGCCCATCGCGCATCCCTCGCCGCATGATGGCCAACCGTATCGCCACATTGCGGGATCAGGCACCCAGGGCAGAGACCCCCGGCAACCTTCGGCAGCGTCCCGGTTTTCGCTCGGCCGAACAGGAGCACCAGGCAGAAAATGGGTCTGCCAAGCGACCCGCCGCCACCGCCGGCCGGGCATCCCCCCGCGCGGATCGAGCCGCACCGGCCTGATGGGCGGCCGGGTCGGCGAAACGGCCGATCACCCGCGGCGTGATCAGCGAAAGCCCTGCCCCTGCCCGAGACCGGCTGCCGGTGGCAAGCCATGCCGCCAGCCCGCGTGCCGGCCACGAGCATCGACAAGCGCTGCCACGGCCGGACACGTCACCGGCCGAGGCAGCCGCTGTTCTGGCAGCCCGCCGGTCCCGGGTGAACCCAGCCGCAGCCACCCCCCTTGCCGCCTCGCGTGGGCCCGGCCGCCAGGCGCCATGCCGCCGCTCGGGCACCGGATCGCGAACAACGCCGATGATGCCGACCATCTCCCCATCTGGCCGAAGGCCCGCCTGATCCAGGCGGCTTCTTCCTGCACCGCCAGCCGGACCATCCCCTGTCCGCTCCCCGGCGACGCATGCGCCCGACGCCACCTGATCAAGCGGCTCTTCGCCAGCTGTCCTGCCCGCCCCGGGACGCCGGACACCTCCAGGCTGGCAGCTCGTGGCCCGACCGGACCCGCACGACGCCTCGTCAGCCCGTCGGGAAGCAGCATGAAGCCAGCCCCAAAAATGGCCGCCAGCGGATGGATCCACCCGTTCTCCAGCCAAAGGCGCAGGGGACGGGCCTGGCCGCGGCCTGTCCGCGTTCTCGGCTGACAGGCCGGAGCCCGCCTGGTCCAGGATTTCCAGCGATGCCGAGAATGAGCCGTTCAGGCTGTCTCCAGCGCAGCACCCGGCCCGCTCCATCCAAAGGTTGCCCGTCACCTCGCAGCGCGTGCCTCCGCCGGCCGGGTGCCGGCGCCAGCGCCGGTCCCTGCACCGCCGCAGGCTCCACGCTCACCGCCAGGCATGGCCCCCGCGCCAGGGCTGCTCCGCGCCCTTGGCTGGCCTGCCAGGACCCAGCCGGTCGAGGAACGCCAGCAATGCCGCCGTGACCGCCTCGGGTCGCTCCAGCGTGGCGCTGTGCCCGCAGCCCGGGATCACGACCAGCTCGGTTTCGAGCAGGCCGGCCATCTCGTCGCTTTCCTCCGGCGGCCGGGCGCGGTCCTCCGCGCCGGCGATGACCAGGGTGGGCGCCCGGATGCCCGGCAGCAGGTCGAGCGCGTCGGCGCGGTCGAAGATCATCCGCCCGAGCGGCACGATCGACCGGCGCAGAACGTCGGCATCGAAGCACCGGAGCTGCTGGCGCAGCCTTTCCGGCAGGGCCGGCGCACGCGTCTCGATGTCCGGGGCGAAGAACAGCGGCGTGATCGCCTGGGCCAGCTGGTCCCCCACCCGGCCGGATGCCTCGACCTGATCGAGCATCGCCTTGTAGGCCAGCCGCTTGCCCGCAGGCTCCCGGCCGAGATAGCTGTTCATCAGCACCAGCCCGGCCACCCGCTCCGGCGCCTGCGCCGCCAGGTGGGCGCCCCACATGCCGCCGACCGACGAGCCGACCACGACGCAGCGCTCGATCTCGAGCCGATCCAGCATCCCAACCATGTGCCGGGCCAGGTCGGCCAGCCGGAGCGTGCCGTGAGGCAGGGCCCCCGACCTGCCATGGCCCCACAGCTCCGGCACGATGACCCGGCAGCGCGAGGACAGGGCGCGGATCTGCGGCTGCCACATCCTCCAGTCCCAGAGGAACCCGTGCCCAAGCAGGACGGGCAGGCCGCGGCCCTCCTCGACGATCGACAGGACGCTGCCTGCCGTCATCATCTCGTGCCGCGTACCGGCCATGGCGTCGCCGTTCATCGTGATCTCCGATCCACCATCAAGATGACGGCCTGGATATCGGGACGACGGTTACAGGCCGGTTTCAGGGCAGGACCGATCGTGTTTCCGATGTAGCCGTTCGGGCTGCCGCCCGGCCCCAGGCCACGAAAGCACCTGCCGCCTTGCCTGCCGCCGCGCCGCGACCCGGAACGTCGCCACCATGCATCTCCGGCAACCGGGCCGGCCCCGGCGGGATCAGCTCAAAGCTGCTGCCGACCGGCCCGGTCGAACCGCAGGCGCGGCCCCCCGTCGCGCCGAGGCCCGGCACCTCCCAGGCTTCCGGCCGCGCTCCCGCCACGCCGCCCGGATGCTCCCCGCTCCCCGGCAGGCAGGCTGAAAGAACAGCCCCTTCTCCATCCAGCTCGCCCAGCCCGGCCGCGGCCAGCTGTTCCGCACCGCTCCGGCCAGGAGCAACGGCCGTCACGTCCCGGCCGGCGGCGATGGCAGGGCGCTCGAACGCCCGCTGCGCTGGCCGACCAGACGCTGCCCGCCCGGCTCGACCGAGTGGCCACCATTCCGCAAGGACGCCGCAGGGGTGGAGCAAAGGCCGGTTCCGACAGCGTTCCCGGAAAGTCGCACGCCGATGACCCACATTGCGGGCCGATACCGGTGGGCAGCCCGGCAGGGGGGCCGCGCTGGCAGGATCCTGACCGGTCGCCCCGCAGGCAGACCGGACGCTGCCCGAGCGTCCGGACGGGTGGCTGACATTCCGCCCGAGCGCCACCGGATGGAGCGCAGGCCCGTTCCGACAGCGTCCCCGGACAGTCGCACGCCGTCACCCCACGCTGCGGGCCGATCAGCGGTGCTGCAGCCCGGCTGCCGAACCACCGCACTGGCGGACCGGCCGCTGCCCGAGCATCCCGGCGGGTGGCCAACGTTCCGCCCGAGCGCCACCGGGTGGAGCGCAGGCCCGTTCGGACAGCGTCCCCGGGCAGTCGCACGCCGTCGCCCCCACTCTACGGGCCGATCAGCGGTGCTGCAGCCCGGCTGCCGGGCCGCGCTGGCAGGAGGGGGCGCCGCGTTGGCCGATGTTCGTCACGGGCGCTGCGGGGTGGAGGGCAGGTCTGTTCCGGTTGCGTCCCCGGATGGTCATACGCTGTTGATGGCGCAGCAAGCCGATCGCTGGTGGCCTGGTCCGGCAGCCGGGCTGTGCTGGCAGGACCCTGGCGGGCCGCCCGCCGGCCGACCGGACGCTGACCGACGGGCTCGCCGGGTGGCCGACATTCCTTGCGGGCCGCGCGATGGAGTGCAGGTCTTGTCCGGTTGCGTTGCTCAGGTAGCCGCGCGCCGATGACCAGCGCAGCGATCCAGTCGCTGATGGTTCGGCCCAAAAGCCAGGCCGTGCCGCCTGGGGCCTTGGCCATGCGCCTGGCTGTACGGTCCCGGGATGAGGTGGTGCGGGTCGATTTTGAAGGCGGTCGGGTCGTCATTCCAGGCGCCGCAGATGGCCTGGAAGGGTGTCTTCCAGCGCAAGGCCTTGAGGTGCTTGGCGAAGTTGTAGGCGCGCACGAACGCTAGGACGTGAGCCTTCAAGGCCTCGAGGTCTGGGTAATGGAAGGCCTTGATGGTGGCGTCTTTTACCGTCCGGTTCATCCGTTCAGCCTGACCATTCGTCCAGGGGTGGTAGGGCTTGGTGAGGCGATGTTGGATGCCGTGCTCGTCGCACACGCGGTCGAAGATATGCCCGCCGAAGAAGGCCTCGATCTCAGGGTAACGGCCGCGGTTCACAGGTCTGGTCGGCAAAGGCCATGCCGTTGTCGGTGAGCACGGTGTGCAGGCGGTAGGGGAATGCGGCGACGACCTCACGGCGGAACGCGGCACCGTTGGCCTTCGTGTTGGCATCCAACAAGGCGACATGGACGAACTTTGACACGCGGTCGCCTCCCGGTCCTGCTGGACCGGTTCCTTGCAGGAGACGGATCAGCCGCCTGCTGGCGGCTGATGGCCAGGAACATGAACAGCTTTCCCTGGGCCAGGCGCAGCTCGCAGACGTCGATATGGACGTAGCCGATCTTCGTCTCGGCAAACCGCCTGCGCTTGGAGGCTTTCCCCTCGTCCTTCGGCACGCGGGAGATACCATCGGGCCAAGGCCCGATCCCCCGGAGGGATGTCAGCGCAGCTGACAGGCCGCTGCAGACAGCGGTGCAGAGCACTCCGAGAGAGCGTCGGGATCGTCTCGCGCAGGCAGCCCAGGACGTCATCGAGTGGCAGGAGGGTGTGTCGACGGAACTCGACGACGATGGCCTCCTCGGCCTCGGTCAGGACAGAGCTGCGTGGCCGGCTCGGCTCCATGGGCGCATCGACCGTGGACCTGCGTCGGCGCCATTTGGCGACCGTTTTGGGGTTCAACCCATAGCGGGTGGCGAGGGCACGGGTCGCTTCTTGCGACGCTAGGAGTTCGGCTCGAACTCGCGGCGTCGTGCGGGCTGAACCGTGAAGACCTGCTGCCATAGCGCGTTCTCCTGCTCACGGAATAACACACCACGACACTCCGGGACCGTACACCTAGCTGGCGGACCCGAAGCTGCCCGAACGGCTTGATCGATGGCCAAAGTCCTGCACGGGCGCTGCGCAGCGGACCGGATGCCCGATCCGCTGGCATTCTCTCGGGTTGCACCCACCAGATGACCGGCGCTGCCGGCCGATCGCCGGTGGTCTGACCCGGAAGCCTGGACGCGCTGGCTGGACCCTCGGCTGGCCACTGGGCGGGCTGATCGAACGCTGCCCGACCGGCTCAACCGTCGGCCAGGGTTCGGCACGAGCGCCGCGGGGTGGAGGCTTGTTCCGCTGGCGTACCCGAACAGCCGCGCGCCGTTTGCCGGCGCTAGAGCGGAATCCCATCAGTCTGCATCGTATCCGCATGCACTGAAGTGGTTGGCCCACTCTGCGGGGTTGCAGGCGTCGGCGATGCGGCCGATGGCCAGTTCAGAGGCCCTCAACGGTGCGCCCGGCCGCCTTTCGCAGCATGGCCTTGTGCCTGGCGAAGGCGTTCTCGCCTCCCGGTCCTGCTGGACCGGGCCCTTTCAGGGGGCGGATGATCCGGCTCCTGCCGGATCATGGGTTGAAGTCGGGGCTGTAGGGCGAAAGGAACGGCAAGCTCGCCCCTGCGGCCTCGATCAGCGCGCGCGTCGTTGGTCCCTTGTGGCTGGACAGGTTGTCCATGATGACGATGCCGCCACGTTGCAGTTCGGGAACGAAAACCTTTTCGACGTAGGTCTCGAAGGCATCGCGATGGATCGCGCCGTTCAGGACGACGGGCGCGATCATCCCGCGCGTGGTCGGGGCGCCCCCCCCCCAAAGTGGTCGTCTTCCAGTGCCCGTGGGGGACGCCCATGCGCAGGCGCTCGCCGCGGGGGCAACCTCCGTGCGTGCGGGCCATGTTCGTCTTGGCCCCGTCGATCGCCGCTGGCGCTCGACCATCGATGAACACCAGCCGCTCGGGATCAAGGTCGATCCGGCCGTCGAACCACGCCTGCCGGCGCTCCAGGACATCGGGACGGTCCTGCTCGGTAGCGTGCCCGCTCCTATTTTGCGTGTCAGCCCGTGACGGCGGAAGAACCGCTGCAGGGTGCCGCAACCAAAGCCGCGGCCGCGCTTGGGTCAGCGCCGCGCGCGGTTCCTCCGCGGTGATATCGGGCGTTGCCTCCAGCAGTCCTCGGATCAGCCACCCTGCGCCTCGACGCGGGCGAAGCGGCGATCACCGCCGGGCGGACCTGGCCGCGGATCGCCCTGCGTCCGCTCCAGCGCGCGCCACCGGATCACGCTCGCGGCGCGGACGCCAGATCGCGACGCTGCCGCTCGGTGGCTTGCGCCCTCAGCCACTGCCTTCAACACGCTCACGAAGATCGACGGAGAGCGCCTTGGACATCCATGCCGGCCTCCAGCCCGGCGGACATCGTGAATCAGAACCAGCGCCTCAGGGGGATCCCCGACGATTCAATCAGGTCGGCCGATGCTCTAGGAGCCGGTCACCCGGGGGGCTGGGAGCCGGCGTTGGCGCTTGCCGGCCGCATTTCCGGGCGGCGACAGGTCCGGCGACCGCGGCGCGGCTCCAGCCTTGGGCCCTGTGCGGCGGGCCGGAGCCGGGGAGCGGCCGGAGAGCGGTTCGTGGCAGCGACCGGGCGCCCGGAAGGCGGCGGACCGCCATTCCGGCAGGGAGCCGCGGCCGGCCCGGCCGCGCCCGGCCAGCCGCGGGGTCAGTCCTTCAGGGCCAGTTCGCGCAGCCCGTCCGCCAGCAGGTTGAAGCCGATCACCAAGGACGAGATCGCGGCGGCCGGGATCAGCGCCATGTGCGGGTAGACCGACATCAGGCCGTAATTGTCCTTCACCATCCCGCCCCAGTCCGGGTCGGGCGGCGGCAGCCCCAGGCCCAGGAAGCCCAGCACCCCGATCGCGATGATGGTGTAGCCCATGCGCAGGCAGGCATCGACGATCAGCGGGCCGCGCGCGTTGGGCAGGATCTCCACCGCCATGATGTAGATGGCGCTCTCGCCGCGGATCTGCGCCGCGGTGACGTATTCGCGGTTCTTGATGTCCAGGGTCAGGCCGCGGACGATGCGCATGATCTGCGGGGCGGCGGTGAAGGTCACCGCGATCACGATGTTGACCGCCGAGGCGCCGAACAGGGCGATGATGATCAGATAGAGGATGATCACCGGAAAGCTCAGCACGATGTCGGCGATCCGCGAGAACACGATGTCGGTCCAGCCGCCGAAATAGCCGGCCACCACCCCCATGGTGCAGCCGATCAGGTAGGCGGTCACCACCGCGATCGGCGCCACCACCAGCACGGTGCGCGCGCCCCACATCACCCGGCTCAGCATGTCCCGGCCGAGCATGTCGGTGCCGAGCAGGTGCGCGCCGCCGGGATAGGGGTTGGCCAGCGCCATGAAGTCCTGGGCGTTGGGGTCGTAGAGCGGCAGATAGGGGGCCAGCAGCGCCACCGCCACCCAGAAGCTCACCAGCAGCAGGCCGACCACCGCCACCCAGGAATGGCGGACCTCCAGGATCTTGCCGAACAGGCCCGGCGGCTTGGCCGGTGCGCGGACCTCGATGTCTTCGGGGATCGTCGCCATCATGCGATCCGGATGCGCGGGTTGAGGAGCATGTAGCCGATGTCGCCGGCCACCTGGGTGGTCACCGCGATGGCGACCGCCACCAGCGCGCCCGCCTCGATCAGCGCCACGTCCTTGTTCAGCGCCGCCTCCAGCATCATCCGGCCGAAGCCCGGATAGGCGAACACTGCCTCCACCACCACCACCCCGGTGATCAGGTAGTTGATCTGCAGCAGGATCACGGTGAAGGGCGCGATCAGCGCGTTGCGCAGCGCGTGCTTGCGGATCACGTCGGGGAAGCTCAGCCCCTTGAGGATCGCGGTGCGGATATAGGGCGCCAGCATCACCTCGATCATCGAGGCGCGCACCATCCGGATCACGTAGCCGGCGTCATAGAGCACCATCACCATCACCGGCAGCACCAGCTGGCTGGCGATGCTCCAGCCGCTGCCGGGATCCATGGTCGAGGTCCCGGGCAGGATGCCCAGCCAGATCACGAAGATCGAGGACAGGAAAGCGCCCAGCGCGAATTCGGGCAGGGAGGTGCAGATGATCGCCCCCACCGAGATCGTCCGGTCGGCGGCGGAACTTTCCCGCATCCCAGCCAGCACCCCGAACAGGATCGAGACGGGCACGATGATCGCGAACGCGATCGCCGCCAGCATCGCGGTGTTCTGCAGGCGGTCGACGAAGATCGGCGCCACCGGCTGCTTGTACAGGGTCGAGTAGCCGAGATCGCCCTGCAGGACGTTGCCGGCCCATTCGACGTAGCGGACCAGCACCGGGCGATCCAGGCCCAGCTCCTGGTTCAGCATCTCGACCTGCTGGGCGGTGGCGTAGGGGCCCAGCATCTTGCGGGCGACGCTGCCGGGCGACCATTCCGACACCGCGAAGATCAGAAACGACGCGACGACGATGGTGAAGGCCATCTGGGCGATGCGGCGCAGGACGAAGCTCGTCATCGTCGGTGGCCATCTTCAGGAGGAACAGGCTGGCGGGCGCGGCAGGAAGCGGCGGGCCCGCCAGGGCGGCCGGGGGCGGCCGGGCTGTCCGGCCACCCCCTCCGAAACGGGCTCACGCCTCGTTGAGGTAGAGTTCCTCGCCGAAGATGTAGCTGGTCGGGTGCTGGCGGAACCCGCCGATCTTCTTGTCCCAGAAGGTGAACATGCCGCGCCACAGCGGGATCACCGCCGGGCCTTCCTCCAGCATCAGCTCCTCGATCGGCACCATCGCCTGGCGGCGCTCCTCGACGTCCAGGATGCCTTCCGCCTTGGAGAGCAGCTCGTCGAACTTCGGGTTCGACCAGTTCGACTCGTTCCACGGCACGCCCGAACGATAGGCCAGGCCCAGCACCATCACCCCCAGCGGCCGGTGGGTCCAGGCGGTGAAGCCGAACGGCACCTTGGTCCAGTTGTCCCAGTAGGCCGAGGACGGCATCACGTTGATGGTCACGTTGATGCCGGCCTGCTTCCACATCTCCGCCATCGCCTGCACCGCGATCAACTCCCAGGCCGGGTCCTGCTTGCAGGAGATCTCGGCCTCGATCCCGTCCGGGTAGCCGGCATCGGCCAGCAGCTGCTTGGCCGCCTCGATGTCCTGCTGCATCAGGCCGATATCGGCGTATTCGGGATGGATCGGCGCCACGTGGTGGTGCTCGCCGGGCGCGCCGATGTTGAGATGGGCCAGCTGCAACAGCTTGGGCGTGTCGACCGCCAGGCGCAGCGCCTTGCGCACCCTGGCGTCGTCGAACGGCTTCTTGGGATGGACGCGCGCCACCCCGGTCTGCGCCGAGGTCGCCTGGTAGAGCTCCAGGTGCGGCATCTGCTTGAGGACCTCGTACTGGGTCACCGAGGCCTCGTACATGCCGTCGGCCTGCTTGGAGGCCAAAGCGGCGACCTGGGCCGACGCGTCGTCGCCATGGTCGATGAAATGCAGCTCGTCCAGATAGGGGCCCTCGCCCCAGTAGTTCTCGCGCGCCCTGAACACCGCGCGCTTGCCGATCTCGAGCTCGGCGCAGTCGAACGGCCCGGTGCCGGGCGAGCCCACGCCCCACTTGCCGTCATCCTCCGGCCAGAGCATCAGCGCCGGGTAGTGGAACAGGTTCTCCGGCACCGCCATCTGCGGGCCCTTGCCGTTCAGGACGATGGTGAAGTCGTCCTTCTTCTCGATGGCGCTGGCGTCCCAGTACTCGGTGGTCATCACCGGGTTGCCGTCGGCGTCCTTCTGGCCGGTGTCCTTGTCCTCGACCAGAAAGCCGCTGAACAGGCCCAGCACCGAGGAGCCGGTGGCCGGGTCCAGCATGTGCTGGAGGTTCCAGATCGCGTGGTCGGCCACGAACTTCTCGCCGTTCGACCAGGTGACGTCCTGGCGCAGGCGCAGGGTCCAGGTCTTCAGGTCGTCCGAGGCCTCCCAGTTCTCCAGGAGCCACGGCACCGTGATGTTGTCGACGCCGGTGCGGGTCAGGTAGTCGTTGCACTGCCGCACCGAGTTGCTGTCGTACACCCAGGAGAAGGTGTGGGGGGTCGACAGGTCCGGCACCCGGATCGAGACCCGGGCGATCCCGCCCTTCTTGGGGGTGCCGTTCTGCGCGCGCGCCTGGGGAATGAAGCCCGGGCCGTCGATCCGGCCGACAATGCCGTAGGCGGTGGCCGCCGAGAGACCCAGAAGGGTCGAGGTCCGCAGGAACTCGCGGCGATCCACCCGCCGCCGTTCATACTGGTCGACCAGCTTGGGAATGAACGGATGAATCCTGTTCTCACGATCGGCCATGAGATCCCCCGTATTATAGTCTGCGCTGGTTCGGATCACGGACCCGAATCGTCCCCGCCGAAACGTATCCGTTCCATGATCCCTGTCAACGCGCCCAGATTAGCGCCCAACCTCTTAACGAAACCCTTCAATCGCGACGCAAAGCTCGGTAGAACAGGCAGGTTTTTGTAAAAAGGTCTGCCCATGGAGAATGTCGTTCAGCCGGAACCTTCTTCCCGGTTGATCAAGACCGAACTTATTCGTTCGGAAGGTTGGGTGACCTGGGTCAGCCTGGCCGCGGTCTGGTGCAGCTGGCTGGCGCTCACCTGGTTCGCCACCGCGATCCCCTGGTGGCTCCTGCTCCCGGCCGCCGCCTTCACCCTGGCCCTGTACGGCTCCCTGCAGCACGAGGCGCTGCACGAGCTGATGTCGACCCGCCGCTGGCTCAACCACGTGCCGGTGTTCCCGCCGCTCAGCCTGTGGCTGCCCTACCCGGTCTACCGGGCCTCCCACCTGGCCCACCACCGCAAGCTGCACCACCTGACCGACCCCTACCGCGACCCGGAAAGCTACTATGTCCCGGCCGAGCGCTGGGCGACCCTGCCGGCCTGGTGGCGCCGGGTCCTGGTGTTCAACCAGACCCTGTTCGGCCGGCTCACGATCGGCCCGTTCCTGATCGTGGCGCAGTTCTTCTGGCACGAGGCCCGCGCGCTGCTGGCCGGCGACCGCCGCAACCTTTGGGCCTGGGCCTGCCATGTCCCGGCCGTGGTGCTGGTCTTGGCCTGGGTCACCCTGGTGTGCGGCCTGCCGGCCTGGCAGTATCTTTTGCTGTTCGTCCTGCCCGGCACGTCGCTCAGCCTGGTGCGCTCCTATTGCGAGCACATCGCCCACGAGACCCCGGAGGAGCGCACCGCCCTGGTCGAGGCCGGGCCGCTGATGAGCTTCCTGTTCCTCAACAACAACCTGCACTACGTCCACCACAAGCGCCCGGACCTGCCCTGGTACGCGATCCCCCGCTACTACCGGCAGCACCGGTCCCTCCTGCGCCGGGAGAACGGCCACTACGTCTATGACGGCGGCTACCTGGAAGTGTTCCGCCGCTTCCTGTTCACGCCCTTCGACCTGCCGAGCCACCCGTTCATGTGACCGGCCGGCATGGAAGCGGGCAGGGGGCAGCGGCCGGCTCCCATGCCCGTGCGCCGGCCCGCCCGGTCATCGTCCTGTCGCCATTGCCGCGCCATGCTGGCGGATGGCTGGCGCCGCCCTGGCTGCCTGCCGGTATCGGCCAGCGCCGAAATCTGCCATCTTCCGCGCCGGGCCGCCCATGGATCGACGCCTCATGAATGACCATGCCCGTCTGCTGATCTACAGCCACGACAGTTTCGGCCTGGGCCATCTGCGTCGCTGCCGCACGATCGCCCACCATCTGGTGGAGCAGTTCAAGGACCTGTCGGTCCTGATCCTGTCCGGCTCGCCGATCATCGGCAGCTTCGACTTCAAGACCCGGGTCGACTTCGTCCGGGTGCCGGGCGTGATCAAGCTGCGCAACGGCGACTACACCCCGCTGGGCCTGCATATCGACATCGAGAAGACCCTGGAGATCCGCCGCTCGATCATCGAGCACGCCGCCGAGATCTTCGACCCGCACGTGTTCCTGGTCGACAAGGAGCCGCTCGGCCTGCGCGGCGAGGTCGAGCCGACCCTGCGCCTGCTCAAAGACCGCGGCACGAGGCTGGTGCTGGGCCTGCGCGACGTGATGGACGACCCGGCCACCCTGGAGGAGGAGTGGCGGCGCAAGAACGTCGCCCCGGCCCTGAAGCGGCTCTACGACGAGATCTGGGTGTACGGCACCAAGGAGATGGGCGACCCGCTGGCGCAGATCCCGGGCGCCGCCAGCCTCGCCGCCAAGACCCGCTTCACCGGATATCTGCGCCGCCACGTCTCCGAGACCGCCGGGCTGGAGCCCGCCATCGAGCTGCCCGACCAGCCTTATGTCCTGGTCACCACCGGCGGCGGCGGCGACGGCGAGGAGCTGATCGACTGGGTGCTGCAGGCTTATGAGACCGATCCGGACCTGCCGCACCCGGCCGTGGTGCTGATGGGCCCGTTCATGCATCGCGAGACCCGCGCGGCGTTCCTGGAGCGCGCCCAGCACCTGCCCAAGCTCACCCTGCTGACCTTCGCCGCGCGCACCGAGCCCCTGTTCGACCGGGCGCTGGGGGTGGTGGCGATGGGCGGCTACAACACGTTCTGCGAGATCCTTTCCTTCGGCAAGCCGGCCCTGATCGTGCCGCGCACCACTCCGCGCCTGGAGCAGGCGATCCGCGCCGAGCGCGCCGCCGAGCTCGGCCTGTTGCGGATGCTGCCCGACGACGGCGAGCGCGATCCCAGGGTGATGGCCGCCCAGCTGCACGACATCGCAAGCTGGCCTGCCGCCGATCCCCGCCAGGTCGCCGGGATGCTGGACGGGCTGCCGCACATCACCGAGTACGTGCGCCCCTGGCTGCAGCGCGACCCGGTGGTCAGCACCCTGCCGGCCCGCCGCCGCGCCTGACCGCCAGCCCGGCCCGCCCACCGGCTCCGGCCATCCTGTTCCCGCCGTTTCCCGCCGAGGTCCGCCCTGCCGAAGATCGCTGTCGTCCTCAAGGGCTGGCCCCGCCTGTCGGAAACCTTCGTCGCCCAGGAACTGCTGGGCCTGGAGCGGCTGGGTTATGACCTGGCCATCGTCTCGCTGCGCCACCCGACCGACCTCGCGGTGCACGACCTGCACCGGGCGGTGCGCGCACCCGTGCGCTACCTGCCGGAATATCTGGAGGACGAGCCGGAGCGGGTCGCCGCCGGCCGCCGCGCCGCCACGGCGCTCCCGGGCTATCCCCGGGCGTTCGCCACCTGGCTGGCCGACCATCGCCGCGATCCTGGCGAGAACCGGGTGCGCCGGTTCGGCCAGGCCTGCGTGCTGGCCGCCGAGCTGGAGCCGGACACCGAGCTGCTCTACGCCCATTTCCTTCACACGCCTGCCTCGGTGGCGCGCTATGCCGCCCTGATGCACGAGCTGCCCTTCGCGATCTCCGCCCATGCCAAGGACATCTGGACCACGCCGGCCTGGGAGAAGGCCGAGAAGCTGGCGGGCGCCGCGTTCTGCGCGACCTGCACCCGGATCGGCGCTGTCCACCTCCAGGATCTGGCTCCCCCCGGGCGGGTGCACCTGATCCATCACGGCGTCGACCGGGCCCGCTTCCAGGCGCCGGCGCACCGACCGGCCCGCGACGGCCATGATCCGGCCGACCCGGTGCGGATCCTGTGCATCGCCCGGGCGGTGCCGAAGAAGGGGCTGTTCCTCCTTCTGGACGCGCTGGCGCTGCTGCCGGACGGCCTGCACTGGCGCCTGGACCATATCGGCGGCGGGCCGCTCCTGGAGCGCCTGCGCTCGCGCGCGGCGGAGCTGGGCCTGGCCGGGCGGATCGCCTGGCTGGGCCCGCAGCCGGCCGAGACCGTGCGGCCGGCCTACCGCCAGGCCGACCTGTTCGTTTTGCCGGTGCGGGTCGCCGAGGACGGCGACAAGGACGGGCTGCCGAACGTGGTGGTCGAGGCGGCGGCCTCCGGCCTGCCGATCGTCTCCACCGACGCCGCCTCGGTGGGCGAACTGGTGACGGACGGGGAGAGCGGCCGGCTGGTGCCGCCCGACGACGCGGCGGCGCTGGCGGCCGCCATGGCCCAGCTGTTGCAGGACCCCGCCCGCCGCGGCGAATTCGCACGCGAGGCGCACGCCAAGGTGGCCATCGGGTTTGACTCGGGCCGTGGGATCGCGCGTATTGCGGCGCTGGTGGACGACGCGCTGGCACGGGGAAACCACAGCGCTAACAGGCCCCCTTGAGGGAACGCCGAAGGAAACCAAGTTGAAGATCGCGTTCTACGCGCCGATGAAGCCCCCAGACCATCCGGTGCCTTCCGGCGACCGGCGCATGAGCCGTGGCTTCATCCGCGTGCTGGAACGCCTTGGCCACGAGGTGCGGGTCGCCTGCCGGCTGCGCAGCTACGACCGCGATGGCGACCAGCTCCACCAGCTGCGCCTGGCCCACACCGCCGCCAGCCTGTCGCAGCGCCTGGCCGACCGGCTGTCGCGCGACTGGGTGCCGGACCTCTGGTTCACCTATCACTGCTACCACAAGGCTCCGGACCTGCTGGGCCCGACCGTGTCCGAGCGGCTGGGCATCCCCTACGTGGTGGCCGAGCCGTCGTTCGCCCGGCGTCGCCGCGAGGGCGGCTGGGCGGTGGGCCATGCCGGCTCGATCCGCGCCTTGTCGCGTGCCGACCTGCTCCTGCCGATGACCAAGGTCGACGTGCGTGGTCTGCAGGGTGCGGGCTCGCGCATCAAGGGCGTCATCCAGCGCCTGCCGCCGTTTTTGGACACCACCCCCTACCGCCAGGCCAACAGCCAGCGCTTCGCCCACCGCACCCAGCTGGCCGCGGCGCACGGCCTGGACCCCTCGGCGGTCTGGCTGCTCACGGTGGCGATGATGCGCGACGACGAGGCCAAGCGCGCTTCCTACCTGCAGCTGGCCGACGCCCTGTCCCGGATGACCGCCTGGCCCTGGCAGCTCCTGGTGGTGGGCGACGGTCCGGCCGGGCCCTTGGTGCGCAGTGCGTTCGCGTCGCTGGGCGCCGACCGGGTCCGTTTCCTGGGCGCCATGCCCGAGGATCGCCTCCCGCCGATCTATGCCGCTTCCGACATGTTCGTCTGGCCCGCCCTGAACGAGGCCTACGGCATGGTGTTCCTGGAGGCGCAGGCCGCCGGGCTGCCGGTGGTGGCCGGGCGGGGCACCGGGGTGTCCGACGTGGTCCTGCACCGCCGCACCGGCCTGCTCGCCACCGGCGGCGACGCGGTGGCGTTCGCCAACAGCATGATGATCCTGCTGGACGAGCCGGAACGCCGCTCGATCATGGGCCAGGCCGGCATCCGCCATGTGGAGCGGGTCCACAGCGACGCCGCCGCCGCCCATGCGCTGGACACCGCGCTTGGCCTGGCCGCAGCAAGGCGGGTGCGCCGCGAGGAAACCGGCGAGCGGTGAGCCTTCTGCTGATCCGCCACGGCCCGACCGCATGGAACCGGGACCGGCGCCTGCAGGGCAGGGCGGACATCCCGCTCTCGCCGGAAGGGGCGCGCCTGGTGCGCTCCTGGCGGCTGCCGGCCCGCTTCCAGGCCTGGCCGGTCCGCACCAGCCCGCTGGCCCGCGCCCGGCAGACCGCCGAGATCCTGGGGCTGGAGGGTGCCGTGCTGCCGGAGCTGGTGGAGCTGGACTGGGGCGGCTGGGAAGGCCGGTCATTGCGCTCCCTGCGCCTGGACGACCCGGCCGAGGTGGCGCGCCGCGAGGCGCTGGGCCTGGATTTTCGGGCGCCCGGCGGCGAATCCTATCGCGAGGCCGCCATCCGGGTGGCGCCGCATCTGGTCGGCGAGGCGATCCTGGTCAGCCATCGCGGCCTGATGCTGGCGGCGCTGGCGGTGCGCACCGGCTGGGCGATGCAGGAGCCGTCCCCGGTGGCCTTCGCCCATTCCGACGCGATCCTGATCGAGGCCGGCACGGTCCGCCCGGTGCCGCTCTCCTCGCCATGACCGTCCTGATCTGGACCCAGCATCTCTTGGGGACCGGCCATCTGCGCCGCGCCTTGGGCCTGGCCCGCGCCCTGGCGGCGCGCAACATCCCGACCACGCTGGCCAGCGGCGGCCCGCCCGCGAGGTTCGCGCTGCCAGACGGCGTGGCCTTCGTGCAGCTCGACCCGGTCCATGCCGGGGCCAACTTTTCCGACCTGCGCGACCGCCAGGACCGGCCCTGGGACGAGCCGGCCCGCCAGCGCCGCGCCGCGCATCTGGCCGGGCTGGCCGCGGATCTGCGCCCGGCGGTGCTGGTGACCGA
The DNA here is from genome assembly GCF_000427665.1 of Geminicoccus roseus DSM 18922. Taxonomy (NCBI): domain Bacteria; kingdom Pseudomonadati; phylum Pseudomonadota; class Alphaproteobacteria; order Geminicoccales; family Geminicoccaceae; genus Geminicoccus; species Geminicoccus roseus. Next base: position 5,240,728 of record NZ_KE386572.1, on the reverse strand, counting down.
GCTGTTCCCGTTCGGCCGGCGCGCCTTCCGCCACGAGCTTTTGCCGGTGATCCGGGCGGTGCGCGGCCGGGGCGGCCGGGTGGTCTGCTCGGTGCGCGACGTGCTGGCCGAGAAGCGCGACCCGGCCCGGGCGCTCGCCATGCGCGACCTGGTGCTGGAGCATTACGACCGGGTCCTGGTGCATGGCGACCAGGATTTCCTGCCGCTCGGCGCGACCTTCCCCCATGCCAGCGAACTGGGCGAGCGGGTGGTGCATACCGGCTTCGTGCTGGACCAGGCGACCGCGCCCAAGGCGCGGCGGACCGGCATCCTGGTCTCGGCCGGGGGCGGGCGGGTCGGCGGGCGGCTGTTGGCGGCGGCCGCGGCCGCGCGCCGGTTCAGCCGGCTGGCGGACGAGCCCTGGCAGCTGGTGGGCGGCGCCGCGCTCGGCTCGGCGGACCGCGACCGGCTGCAGGCCATGCTGGGCGAAAACGGGCGGGTCGAGACCCATGTGGGCGACCTGCCCGATCGGCTGGCCAACTGTCGCGTGTCTGTCTCGCAGGCCGGCTACAACACGGTCGCCGAGGCCCTGATGGGCGAGGCGCCCATGGTGCTGGTGCCGTTCGCCGAGGACGGCGAGACCGAGCAGCGCCGGCGGGCGGCGCGCCTTTCGGAGCTCGGCCGGGCGGTGCTGCTGGAATCGGCCGAGCTTGCCCCGGAGCGGCTGGCCGCCGCCATCGACCGCGCCACCGAGCAGGACACCAGGATCGGCCGCAGCTTCGCCTTCGACGGGGCGGAAACCAGCGCCCGGGTCATCGAAGGACTGATCGCTTGAACCTCTGGTGGCGGGACGACGACGCGGCGGCCGACGATCCCAGGCTCGACCGGCTGCTCGGGATCGCCAGGCGCCACCGCGTGCCGCTGGTGCTGGCGGTGATCCCTGAGCAGCTGGAGCCGGCCACGATCGAGCGGATCCTGGCCTGCCCCGGCGCCGCCGTGGTCCAGCACGGCCTGGCCCACCAGGACCATCGCAGCGCCGATGGGCGCAAATGCGAGCTGGTCGACCGGCTCGACCAGGACGAAGCCCTGGTCCGGGCGCGGGAACGGCTGGCGGGGATCTTCGGCGAGCGTTTTCATCCGGTGATGGTGCCGCCCTGGAACCGGATCGAGCCGAAGCTGCGCGCCCGCCTGCCGTCTTTGGGCTTTGTCGGCCTCTCCACCTTTGCCGGGCGCAAACCGGCGCCGGACGTGCCGGATCTCCGCCTGGTCGACACCCATGTCGACACGGTGCGCTGGCAGGACGGCAAGCGCCACCTGGACGCGGAAGCGATCCTGGCGCAGCTCGCCGAGCGGGCAGGGCCTGGGCCCATCGGCCTGCTCACCCATCACGGCGTGACCGGTGCCGAGGGCTTCCTTGCCCTCGACCGCGCGATCGGTCTCCTCCAAGATCGCCCGGGCGTCCGGTTCGAAACGGCCGCCGGTCTCTTTTCCAGGCAGGCGTCAGGTTGACTACCCCACTGCTCGAAGTCGACGATCTGGTGGTGAGCTTCGCGGCCGACGAGGGCAAGGTCGAGGCCGTGCGCGGCGCGTCCTTCGTCGTCCCGCAGCACAAGACCGTGGCCCTGGTCGGCGAGAGCGGGTCTGGCAAGACCGTGATCTCCCAGGCGGTGCTGGGGATCCTGCCGGGCAACGCCCGGATCGAGCGGGGCGCGGTGAACTTCCTGCACGAGGGCAAGGTGGTCGACCTGGCGCCGCTCGACCAGGAGGGCGGCCTGCGCCGCCGGCTGCGCGGCCAGCACATCTCGATGATCTTCCAGGAGCCGATGAGCTCGCTCTCGCCCCTGCACCGGATCGGCAACCAGATCGACGAGGTGCTGACCCTGCACGAGGGGCTGAGCGACAGCGAGGCCAAGGCGCGCACCAAGGAGATGCTGAAGCTGGTCGGCTTTCCCGACGCCGACCGCGCCTACTCCGCCTACCCGTTCGAGCTGTCCGGCGGCCTGCGCCAGCGCGCGGTGATCGCCATGGCGCTGGTGTGCCGCCCGGAACTGGTGATCGCCGACGAGCCGACCACCGCGCTGGACGTCACCGTGCAGGCCCAGGTCCTCAAGCTGCTCAAGGACCTGCAGGCGACGCTCGGCATGTCGATCCTGTTCATCACCCACGATCTGGGCGTGGTCGCCAACATCGCCGACGAGGTGGTGGTGCTCTATCGCGGCAAGGTGGTCGAGCGCGGTCCCGCCCGCGAGCTGCTCACCGACCCGCAGCATCCCTACCTGCAGGGCCTGATCGGCGCGGTGCCCAGCCTGACCACCGACCGCTCGGTCCGTTTGAAGGGCCTGCGCGCCATCAATGTCGAGCATGCCCAGGCGGTGCACCGGCCGGTGCCGGAGCCGGGCCCGGCCCGGGGCGAGACGCTCCTGGAGGTGCAGGGGCTGAACAAGCGCTTCATGGCGCGCAAGGGCGGGCCGTTCTCCGGTTCCTGGCTGGAGATCGTCGCCGCCGACGACATCAGCTTCACCATCGCCAAGGGCGAGAGCTTCGCCCTGGTCGGCGAGAGCGGGTCGGGCAAGACCACGGTCAGCAAGATGATCATGCGCGGCCTGACCCCGGACAGCGGCCGGATCCTGTTCCACGGTCCCGACGGGCCGATCGACGTGGCCCATCTGGACGCCTCGGCGCTGCGCGCGTTCCGCCGGCGCATCCAGTACGTGTTCCAGGACCCCTACAGCTCGCTCGACCCGCGCATGACCGTGCTGGACATCGTGGCCGAGCCCTTGCTGATCCACGGCATCGGCAACGCCAAGGAGCGCGAGACCCGCGCCCGCCAGCTGCTGGAGGCGGTCGGGCTGGACGGCAGCCGCCACCTGCGCCGCTACCCGCACAGCTTTTCCGGCGGCCAGCGCCAGCGGATCGGCATCGCCCGCGCCCTGGCGCTGGAGCCGGACATCCTGCTCTGCGACGAGCCGGTCTCGGCCCTGGACGTCTCGGTGCAGGCCCAGGTCCTCAACCTCCTGCGCGACCTGCAGAAGGCCCTGGACCTGACCTATCTGTTCGTCGCCCATGATCTTGCCGTGGTGCGCTACATCGCCGACCGGATCGCGGTGATGAGCGGCGGGCGGATCGTGGAGATCGCCCCCACCGACCAGCTGTTCGCCAACCCCCGCCATCCCTACACCCGGAACCTCCTGGCGGCGGTGCCGGAGCCGGACCCGGACCGGCCCCTGGACCTGGACCACCTGATGGCCGCCGGCAACGGCCGCCCCGACCATTGGAAGGCGCCGTTCACCATCGGCGATAAGCCCACCCGGCTGATCGAGGTGGAACCGGACCATTATGTCCGTATGTTGTCGGAAAGCCATGCGCCCGCCTGAAGGGGCGGGCAGGTCGAACGATCAGACGCAAGAGCCAGGGGAGCCCACCGCGCCATGCTGACACGCCGGACCTTCGTCGAGACCGCGGCGCTGGCCGCCGCAGGGGCCGTTGTCCTGCCGCGCCGCTCGCCGGCCCAGGCGGCCGGGGCCCCGCCCGACGAGCCGCGGGTCCTGGAGGGGCTGGCCGAGCTCGGCAAGCGCGGCGGCGAGATGCGCAGCCTGATCGGCCGGGCCAAGGACACCCGGATGCTCACGGTCTACGGCTATGCCAGGCTGGTCGGCTACGATCTGGACTACCAGTTCGTGGCCGACATCCTGAAGAGCTACGAGGTCGAGGAAGGCCGGATCTTCACCTTCCACCTGCGCCGCGGCCACAAATGGTCGGACGGCCACCCCTTCACCTCGGAGGACTTCCGCTTCTACTGGGAGGACGTCGCCAACGAGCCCAAGCTGATGCCGACCGGCCCGGAAGTGCAGATGCTGGTCGACGGCGAGCCGCCCGAGGTGACCTTCCCGGACGAGCTCACCGTCCGCTACGCCTGGAAGAACCCGAACCCGTTCTTCCTGCCGGCCCTGGCCGCGGCGGCGCCGATCTATCTGTACCGGCCGGCCCACTACCTGAAGTCGTTCCACGAGAAATACGCCTCGGCGGAGGACCTGCAGAAGCGGATCGCGGCGACCAAGTCGCGGGACTGGGCCGACCTGTTCGGCCGCCAGGACCGGATCAGCAAGATCGACAATCCGGACATGCCGGACGTGCAGCCCTGGGTGCTGGTGACCGAGCCGCCGTCCGAGCGGTTCGTGGCCGAGCGCAACCCCTATTTCCACCGGGTCGACGCCAACGGCGTGCAGCTGCCCTATCTGGACCGGATCGTGCTGGAGGTGGTCGACAGCAAGCTGATCCCGATCAAGGCCGGCGGCGGCGAGACCGACATGCAGGCGCGCGGCCTGTTCTTCAAGGACTACACCTTCCTCAAGGAGAGCGAGGAGCGCAGTGGGCTGGTCACCCATCTGTGGAAGCAGGCCAAGGGCGCGCATCTGGCGCTGTTCCCCAACCTGAACGCCGCCGACGATGTCTGGCGCAGCCTGTTCCGCGACGTGCGCTTCCGCCGGGCGCTGGCGATCTCGATCGACCGGGAGCTGATCAACCAGTTCCTTTATTTCGGCCTCGCCACGCCCTGCAACAACACGATCCTGCCGCAGAGCCCGCTTTGGACCGACGAGATCGGCACCGCCAACACCCGCTTCGACCCGGAAGCCGCCAGCGCGCTGATGGACGAGCTGGGCCTCGAGATGGGCGCGGGCGGGCTGCGCCGGCTGCCAGACGGCCGCGACCTGCGCCTGGTGGTGGAGACCGCCGGCGAGGACAGCGAGCAGAGCGACGTCCTGGAGCTGGTCGCCACCACCTGGAAGGAGGTCGGCTTCGGCATCGACGTGAAGCCGTCGCAGCGCGACGTGCTGCGCAACCGGATCTTCTCCGGCGAGGCGCTGATGACGATCTGGTACGGGATCGAGAACGGCATCCCGCAGCCGGACTATCCGCCGCTCGAGTTCGTGCCGGCCGCCCAGGACCAGGCGCAGTGGCCGAAATGGGGCCAGTACCGGGAAACCAAGGGCATGGCGGGCGAGGCGCCGGACATGCCGGAGGCGCAGGCGCTGATGAAACTTTTCGACGACTGGCGCTTCGCCGAGGACGGGCAGGCCCAGGCGACGATCTGGCATGCGATCCTGAAGAACCATGCCGAGAATGTCTGGAACATCGGCCTGGTGGCCGGGGTGATGCAGCCGGTGGTGGCCCGGCCGAACCTGATGAACCTGCCGGCCGAGGGCATCTACAACTGGGAGCCCGGCGCCCATTTCGGCATCTACCGGCCGGACAGCTGGTGGCTGAAGGACGCCTGAGCGGGAGGCGGGCCGGACCAGGCCGCTACCGGTCGCGCATGCTCGCCCGCGGCCGCGATGCAGCATGCCGCGGCCTGGATCGCCGAGGCGGATTGCGCATGGCACGCTCCGCCTCGATCTGTCCGTTCACGAGCCGGCGGGGGTCGGCCTGAACGCTCAGACGTCGAACAGCCCGCCTTCGCCGGCATCGTCGTCGAGGTCGCCGAACTCGCTTTCGTCGGCATCAGCCATCGCTGGGTGGTGGCTGACCCCCGGCGGATCGGGCGGGAACCACATTCCGATCGGTGTGACAGGGTTGAAGAAACGTTAACGTCCAGTCATGTTCGTGGCGACCGGCTGCGCCCTTCGTGGCAGGCTCGGCCCGACCGTTCGCGAACATGATCCGGCAGCCCGTAAGGCTGCGCGGATGGAGCAAGAACCCATGGCCGCGGTGACCGGCACGATCAACGACAGCCGCCGTTCCGGCGGCCTCGGCGACGACACGATCGGCGGCAACGCCGCCGACGACTTCCTGTATGGCGGTGCCGGCGACGACACGCTCCTGGGCGGCGCCGGGGCGGATCGTCTGTCCGGCGGCGCCGGGAACGACCTCCTGGTCGGGCATACCGGCGACGACATCCTGGACGGCGGGGCGGGCGACGACCGGCTCCAGGGCCTGGAAGGCGATGATGTGCTCTCGGGCCGCGTCGGCGATGACGTGATCTTCGATTTCGTCGGCGACAACCTGTTCCTCGGCGGCGATGGCAACGACACGCTGAACGGCTTCGGCGTGCTGCGCGGTGGTCAGGGGAACGACCGCCTGGACAGCCGGTCTTTTCTCGACAGTCTCAAGGAAGAAGTCAGCACGCTGTTCGGCGATGCGGGCGACGATCTGATTTCTGTCGGCAACAACGGCGTCGGTCGTGGCGGCGACGGCAACGATAGGCTGTCCGGCGGCAGCCTCGGCCCCGGCGTTCTCTATGGTGGGGCGGGCGACGACACGCTGGTGAGCCGGGCCGACAATCCAGAGGATGCCCCCGTCCTGGTGGGAGGTCCCGGCATGGACACGTATGATTTCGTGAACGGCAGTGGCGGGCACGCCCTGATCGTCGATGCGGTAGGTGGCTTCAAGATTGTGGCCGTGGATTTCCTCAACCCGCTGGACAGCAATGGCGATGACCTGCTCACGGAGCAGGACGACCTTGCGTCGCTGGTGGACGCCACCTTCGAAGGGGCGACGCGCCCGTCGCTGAAGCTGGAGATCGCCATCGAAGCGGGTGTCGAGATCCCGCCCATCGTCTTCGGAGTCACCCTGTTCGGCATCACCTCGATCTCGGCGGATGTGCTCGCCTAGATGCAGGCGGGGCTTGGCAGGCGGTGCCGCGCGGGGTCATTGAGCCGCCCCCCGCTGCTGCGGGAACTTGCCTTCGAGGCCCGCAATGACCGACGAACCACAGGAATCGACCCCGCCGCCCGGCCTGACCGTCCGCCCCGCCACCGCGGCGGACGAGCCGCACGTCATCGCGTTGTGGCGGGCCTGCGGCCTGGTGACGAGCTACAACGATCCATCCGGGGACTTCCGCTTCGCCCGCGCGAAGGCCGGCTCCGACGTCCTGGTCGGGCTCGGGGCGGACCGGATGGTCGTCGGCAGCGTCATGGTCGGCCATGACGGCCATCGCGGCTGGATCTACTACCTTGCCGCCAATCCCGGGCACCGCGGCCAGGGCGTCGGCCGGTCGATGGTCGAAGCCGCGGAGCACTGGCTGAAGGGCAGGGGCGTTCCGAAGGTCATGCTGCTGGTGCGCGAGACCAACATGCAGGTGGTCGGATTCTACCGGCATCTCGGGTTCGAGGAGGTGCCGCGCGTGGTGATGCAGAAGTGGCTGCCGGGCGATCGCGGGGATCCGGCCGGACCCGGCGCCTGACGCCGGCCGTTCCTTGCTCTGGAAGCTGCTAGGCAAATATTCCTTATCTTGGTACCTTGCGCCCGACATGCCGCCCACCACGCAGGGATCCCGCCCCATGCCCCGCAGCCTCGCCCAGGCCCAAGCCTCCCGCCAGAACGGCGCCCGCAGCCGCGGCCCTACCACCCCCGAGGGCAAGGCCCGCGCCGCCCAGAACGCCCGCACCGTGGCGATGCGCTCCACCGACCCGTGCCTTGCCGATTTCGAGGAAACCGACCGCTTCCACGAGCTGGAGCGCTCGGTCTACGACCGCTACCGGCCGCTCTGCCCGGTGGAGGCGTCCTTGTGCGCCCGGATCGCCATGGCGCTGTGGCGGGCCGAGCGCGCCGACCAGCTGGAGGCCGAGTACTGGTGCCTGCCGGTGCCGGTCTCGCGCTTTTCCGAGACGCTGAAGCTGGCCGCCGTGCTGGTGCACGAGGAGGGCCACCGCCCGCGCAGCCTGGCCACCATCCTGCGCTACCAGGCCGAGGCGATGAACGCGGTCACCCGCGCGCTGAAAGCCCTGGCGCTGCTGCGCGCCGGCACCGCCGAGCCGCGAAACGAGGAGGACGAGCCGGCGGACGCGAAGGAGGCCGGGCCCGCGCCCGCCAACCAGAACCAGCCGGTGCCAGCCGCGATCTGCACGAACGAACCCGAGCCGGAGCCGGCGCAGCCCGCCCCGGAACCGGTCGAGCCTGCGGCAGCCCCGGCCCGGGCCGCTGTTCCCATGCTTTACACGAACGAACCCGGGCGGGCGGCCGCTTCGGCAAATAGCGCGAACGAGCCCGGGCTCAGCCCGCCAGCACCATGCTCACCACCTCGCGCAGCTCCTCCTCGGTGAAGTGCCGGCAGTTCGCCTGCAGCATCGGCAGGTTCTCCGGGGCCAGCGCGGTCGCGTAGAGCGCATCGGTATGCTCGGGGCCCAGGCCCACGTCGGACAGGTCGCGGCCGATCTCGACCTCGTCCAGCAGCCGGTCATAGGCGGTCACCAGGTCGGTGGGCAGCACGCCCATGGCGGCGGCGACCTCGGCATGGGCGCGCGGCGCCTCTTCCTGGTTCGCCTCCAGCACCGCGCCCAACGCCAGCGCCACCGCCCGGCCGTGATGGACATGGGCCAGCGTGCCCATGGCATGGCCGATCGCGTGGGCGGCGCCGGTCCCGGCATTATCGATCGCAGTGCCGGCCAGGGCGGCTGCGACCAGCATCCCGCCGCGCGCCTCCAGGTTGGCCGGCTCGTCCAACGCAGGGCCCAGATGCCGGGAGACCAGCCGGATCGCGTGCAGCGCCGGGGCCGCCACCAGGGGGTTGGCGCGCCGGTTGGTCGCCGCCTCGATCGCGTGCACCAGGGCGTCCAGCCCGGTCCAGGCGGTGAGCCTGGCCGGCAGGGTCACCGACAGGGTCGGGTCCAGCACCGCCAGGGCCGGGCGCAGCTCCTCGCCCCAGCTCCAGACCTTGTGGCCGTGGCTGTTGGTGAACACCGCGGTGCGGGTCATCTCCGCCCCGGTCCCGGCGGTGGTCGGCACCGCGATGATCGGCAGGGTCGCACGCGGCAGGGGCGTGGCGCACAGGCCGTAGGCGTCGGCCGGGTCCTCCCCGGCGGCGGTCACCGCAGCGAGCTTGCCGGCGTCGATCGCCGAGCCGCCGCCCACCGCGATCACCAGCTGCGCCCGCTGGCTGCGCGCCGCCGCCGCGGCGGCGTTGATCCGGGCGCTGTCCGGGTCGCCCACGATCTCGGCATACATGGTCACCTGGTGGCCGGCCATCGCCAGGCGCTCGCGCATCCGCACCACCCGGTCCTGCATCGCGATCGCCCGGTCGGCCACCAGCAGGACCCGGGCCTGGGAGCCCACCAGCGCGGTCACGTCCTCGGCCACCGCCAGCGCCCGGTCCTCGCCGTAGATGACCGGGGTGCCCCGCTCCAGACCGAAGCTCGCCGACATACGAAACCCTCCGACGCAACTGTTTCCCCGTGCTATCCGCAGGCATGGCCACGCGGCAAGCAGGCGGGAGTGGGGCTGGAATGAAAATTGCAAAGATCGAGCTGTCGCATCACGCGATCGACCTGGATCCACCCTTCCCGGCCTCCTGGGACCCCGTCCCCCGCCGCCGCTTCGTGGTCGACCTGGTCCGGGTCACCACCGATGACGGCCTGGTCGGGGTGGGCTCCGGCGACCCGATGCCCGGCCTGATCGGCAACGAGCATCTGTTCATCGGCCAGGACCCCCGCGACCTCGCCCGCCATGCGCGGATCATCGACAACCTGTCGTTCTTCTACGGGCGGATCTGGCCCCTGGATCTCGCTCTGTGGGACCTGTTCGGCAAGATCACCGGCCAGCCGGTCTGGCGCCTGCTCGGCGGCAGCTCCGGCAGGATCCCCTGCTACGCCTCGTCCGGCACGCTGCGCGATCCCAAGGCCATGGCCGCCCAGGCCGAGCGCTTCGCCGAGCTCGGCTACAAGCACATGAAGGTGCGCTTCCACGAGGCCGACTGGCGCCAGGACATCCACAAGATCCAGGCGATCCGCGCCGCCATCGGCGACCGGATGGAGCTGATGGTCGACTGCAACCAGGGCTGGCGGATGCCCTGGGACGCCTCGCCGTCCTGGACCCTGAAGGACGCCCTGGCGGTGACCCGCGCCCTGGAGCCCTTGGGCGTGTTCTGGCTGGAGGAGCCCTTGCACCGCTCCGACCTGCAGGGCATGCGGATCCTGCGCGAATCCACCTCGATCCGGATCGCCGGCGGCGAGCTCGCCCGCGACCTGGAGAGCATGCGCGCCTGGCTGCGCGAGGGCTGCGTCGACGTTCTGCAGACCGACGTGGTCTGCGGCGGCGGCATCACCGGCCTGGCCGACCTGTTCCGCGAGGCCCGCGCCATGGGCGTGGCCTTCACCCCGCATACCTGGGGCAACGGCATCGGCCTGCTCGCCAACGCCCATCTGGTGGCGGGCCTGGGGCCGATGCTGCCCCTGGAATTCCCCTACGACCCGCCGGAATGGACCACCGCCAGGCGTGACCACGGCCTGGTGGCGCCGATCGAGGTCGATGCGCAGGCCTGCCTGAACCTGGACGAGAGCCCGGGCCTGGGCATTCACCTGGACGAGGAACGCCTGGCTGCGACGAGGATCGGCTGATGCTGCAAGGACGGATCAGCGGCCTGTTCGTTTATCCGGTCAAGGGCTGCCGCGGCATCGCCCTGGACCAGGCGACGCTGGGCCCGCTCGGCCTGGAGCATGACCGCCGCTTCCTGGTGGTCCGCCCGGACGGCCGCTTCCTCAGCCAGCGCGAATTGCCGGCCATGGCGACGGTGGTGCCGGCGTTCGAGGACGGCGCCCTGGCGCTCCGCTTCGGCGGCAGCCGGCACCTGGTCGACCTGGCCATGGCCGGCCCGCCGATGGAGGTGACCATCTGGAAGGACCGCTTCCCGGCGCTGACCGGGGATCCGGCCACCGACCAGGCCCTGTCCGATCATCTCGGCCGCCCGGTCCGCCTGGTCCGCTTCGACCCGGAGGTGGAGCGCTATTGCCGGGGCAGGGGGGCGCCCCCCGGCACCCGCACCAGCTTCGTGGACGACTTCCCGATCCTCCTGACCAGCACCGCCTCGCTCACCCGGCTGAACGACCAGCTCCAGGAAGCCGGCGGCCCGGCGCTGCCGATGGACCGGTTCCGGCCGAACATCGTGGTGGACGGCCTGCCGGCCTATGCCGAGGACGACCATCCTTACGCGGTGGCGGACGGCATCCGCCTGGCGCTGGCGAGCGCCTGCGAGCGCTGCATCGTCCCCACCACCGACCAGGAGAGCGGCGAGCGGACCGGCCCGGAGCCGATCCGGACCCTGAAGCGGTACCATGCGGACGACTCGGGCCGACCTTTGTTTGGCCAGAACGCCGTGTGGCTGGATGACGGCAAACCCGCCCCAGCGCTGCGGATCGGGGCCTTGATCGGGCTTCACATGGAAGTAGATGCCTAAGTCCATCTAAATCCGGGACTAATTATAGCTTGCGTCAGGGGGGTAGTGTCCCTATCTACCCCCCGACGAAAAGAAGCCCATGCACTGCGGCGCGCGCGGCGGCGGCTTTCTGATCAGCCCTGGACCTCCACCGGTCTCTCGGAAGGTTGGAAATGACCACTAGCTACGGCAGCGCTGAGGCGTTGCTCACCCATCACCTCAGTTCTCACCCGATTGTCGGCGTCCGGCCCCACGTGGTCGAGCGCACGGCCAGGCGTATGATCGCCGCCTTTCCGGGCGACGTCCTCTATGCCGTCAAATGCAACGACGCCGATCCGGTTCTCGATGCACTGTGGAAGGGCGGAATCCGTCACTTCGACACCGCCTCGATTGGTGAGGTTCGCCAGATTCGCCGCCGTTTTCCCGGTGCGATCTGCCATTTCATGCACCCGGTGAAGTCGCCCGAGGCCATTGCCGAGGCTTACTTCGAGCACGGCGTGCGCAGCTTCGTCCTCGACCACGAGGAGGAGCTGGCCAAGATCGTCCAGGTCACCGGGCGGGCGAAGGATCTCGACCTGTTCGTGCGCCTGGCAGTCCCGGGCGAGGGTGCCGTGCTGACCCTGACCGGCAAGTTCGGCTGCGAGGTGCATGAGGCGCCGGCCCTGGTGCGCGCCTGCCGCGCGTTCGGCAGGAGCGTGGGCATCACCTTCCATGTCGGCTCGCAGTGCCTGGACCCGACCGCGTTCCGCCGGGCGCTCGGCCTGTGCGGCCAGGTGGTGCGCGAGACCGGCCCGGTCGACATGATCGATGTCGGCGGCGGCTTTCCCGGGCGCTATGTCGGCGACGAGCCGGCGTTCGAGCACTTCGTGGCGGCCATCAAGAAGGCGGTCGCGGATTACGGCCTGTCCGGCACGCCGTTGCAGTGCGAGCCCGGCCGCGCCCTGGTCGCCGACGGCGCCTCGGTGTTCGCGCGCGTCGAGCTGCGCCGCGGCGCTTCGCTCTACCTGAACGACGGGGTGTACGGGAACCTGGCCGAGCTGAAATGGATCGGCCCGCAGTTCCCGCTGCGCGCGATCCGCGCCGACGGCCAGCGCAGCGAGGCGCCGCTGATGTCCTACGACCTGTTCGGGCCCACCTGCGACAGCATCGATTCGATGCCGGGCCCGCACTGGCTGCCTTCCGACATGGACGAGGGCGACTGGGTCGAGGTCGGCCAGATGGGTGCTTACAGCAACGCGCTGCGCACCCGCTTCAACGGCTTCGAGACCGGCACCGTGGTGTTCCTGCACGACGAGGCCTTCGACCGGGTCCGGCTCCAGGAGAGCCGCAGCGAGGCGACCTTCGTCTACGCCCAGGCCGCCTGACCGGCCTTCCTCGATCTGCTCCGGCCGCGACATCCTGGCCGGAGCAGCGTCGAAACACTGGAATCCATCCAGCGTCCGTCGCACATTCGGTGCCATAAGACGTTGGCGCCAGGACTCGGGACAGACATCATGGATTACGAGCGCATCTTCCGCGAGGCGGTCACGGCCGTGCGCGCAGAGGGTCGCTACCGGGTCTTTTGCGATATTGAGCGGCAGGTCGGCACGTTCCCGCGCGCACTGCGCCATACTCCCGACGGACCGCGCCCGGTCGTGATCTGGTGCTCCAACGACTATCTGGGGATGGGCACCCATCCGATGGTGGTCGAGGCCGGGCGCGAGGCGGTGCGCTGCCACGGCACCGGTGCCGGCGGCACCCGCAACATCAGCGGCTCCAACCATCTGCACGTGGCGCTGGAGCGCGAGCTGGCCGGGCTGCACCGCAAGGAAGCGGCCCTGGTGTTCACCTCGGGCTATGTCGCCAACGAGGCGGCCCTCTCCACCCTGGCCAGGCTCCTGCCCGACGGCGTCGTGTTCAGCGACGAGAAGAACCACGCCTCGATGATCGCCGGGATCCGCAACGGCGGCGCGCCCAAACGGATCTTCCGGCACAACGACGTCGAGCACCTGGAGCAGATGCTGGCGGAGACCGCGCCCGAGCGCCCCAAGCTGATCGCGTTCGAGGGCGTCTACTCCATGGACGGCAGCTTCGGCCGGGTCGGCGAGATCATGGACCTGGCCGAGCGCTACGGCGCCATGACCTATCTGGACGAGGTCCACGCGGTCGGCATGTACGGCGACCAGGGTGGCGGCATCGCCCAGATGATGGGCCAGGAGCACCGGGTGACGGTGATCCAGGGCACGCTCGGCAAGGCGTTCGGCGCGCTGGGCGGCTACATCGCCGGCTCCGGGGCGCTGATCGACGCGATCCGCTCCTATGCCTCGGGCTTCATCTTCACCACCTCGCTGCCGCCGGCGGTGACCGGGGCGGCGCTGGCCAGCGTCCGCTACCTGAAGACCAGCGACGCCGAGCGGATCCGCCACCAGGAGCGGGCAGCATCGGTGCGCGGCCGGCTGGCGGCGGCCGGGATCCCGGTGATGGACAACCCGTCCCACATCGTGCCGGTGTTCGTGGGCGACCCGGTGCGCTGCAAGCAGGCCAGCGACCTGCTCCTGGACCGCCACGGCATCTACATCCAGCCGATCAACTATCCCACCGTGCCCAAGGGCACCGAGCGCCTGCGGATCACCCCCTCGCCGCTGCACGACGACGCGCTGGTCGACCATCTGGTCGAGGCGCTCAGCGATGTCTGGGCGGTGCTGGAGCTGAAGCGGGCCGCCTGAGGCGGCCGCTCCTCGATCCTGGTCGGGCAAGTCCGCCCGGTCAGCCGATCAGCAGGCGGTCCACGCCGTTGACGATGGCGCTGGAGCGCAGCGCCGCCTGGATCTGGTCGAGCTGCTCGCGCGACTGGACCTCGACGTCCAGCACGATCTCGAACAGCTCCTCGTCCTTGCGGTTCATCCGCACGTCGGTGATGTTGCCGCCCTGCTTGCCGATCACCGTGCTGACCGTGCCGAGGGCACCCGGCTTGTTGGTCACCATTACCGCTAGGCGGGCGGGGGCGGTGGCATCGGCGAGGCGGCCGTTCCAGCCGAGCGTCATCAGGCCGGCATGGTCCTCGGCCGCCACCGTCCGGCATTCCAGCCGGTGGATCGCGATCCCCTTGCCGGTCCGCACCACGCCCACGATCGGGTCGCCCGGCACCGGGTGGCAGCAGCCGGCGAAATGGAACGCCACCCCGGTCGGCAGGCCGCGGATCGGCCCGGCATGCTCGGTCTGGTCGATCGGCACGCCCTTGGAGCGGTGCGGCTGCAGGGTCTCTTCCTGCACCGGCGCCGGCTGCAGCTCGCTGCGCACCGCGTCGACCACGCTCTTGGCATGGAGCGTGCCGTCGCCCACCGCGACCAGCAGGTCCTCGACGCTTTTCAGCGACAAAGCCTGGCGGGCCTTGTCCAGGTGCTTCTCGCTGAACGGCAGGTGCTCGCGCTCGGCCAGCTTGACCACCTGGTCCTTGCCCAGCTCGATGAACTCCGAGCGGCGCTGCTGGCGCAGGAACCGGCGGATCCGCGAGCGCGCCTTGCCGGTGACGACAAACCGCTCCCAGGCCGGCGAGGGCGTGGCGCCCTTGGCGGTGATGATCTGGACCTGGTCGCCGTTTTTCAGCTGGGTGCGCAGCTGCACGATCCGCCCGTCGACCTTGGCGCCCACGCAGGAATCGCCGATCTGGGAATGGACCGCATAGGCGAAGTCCACCGGGGTAGCGCCACGCGGCAGGCTGATCAGCTGGCCCTTGGGCGTGAAGCAGAACGCCTGGTCCTGGAACATCTCGAGCTTGGTGTGCTCGAGGAACTCCTCCGGGTCGCTGGCATGCTCCAGGATCTCGAGCAGCGAGCGCAGCCAGCGGAACTGCCGCCCGTCGCGCGGCCGCTCGCCGTCCTTGTAGGCCCAGTGCGCCGCCACGCCGAGCTCCGCCACCTCGTGCATCTCGGTGGTGCGGATCTGGATCTCGACCTTGCGTCCTTCCGGCCCCAGGATCGTGGTGTGCAGCGAGCGGTAGCCGTTCGGCTTGGGCAGGCTGATATAGTCCTTGAACCGCCCGGGCAGGGTCTGCCACTTGCCGTGGATGATGCCGAGCGAGGCGTAGCACTCGCCGACCGTGCCCACGATCACCCGGAACGCCATCAGGTCCGAGAGCTGCTCGAAGCTGACGTTCTTGTTCTGCATCTTGCGCCAGATCGAGTAGGGCGACTTCACCCGCCCGGTGATCTCGGCCTCGATGCCTTCCTTGTGCAGGGTCTCGCGCAGGGAGGTGCAGATCCGCTCGATCAGGCCCTCATCGCCCTGGCGCAGCGTGTCCAGGCGGTGCAGCACCCCTTCGCGATGCTCGGGCCACAAGGCGGCGAACGCCAGGTCCTCCAGCTCGCCCTTCATCGATTCCATGCCGATCCGCTCGGCGAGCGGCGCATAGATCTCGATGGTCTCCCGCGCGATCCGCTTGCGCCGCTCATCGTTCTTGATGAAGTGCAGCGTGCGCATGTTGTGCAGCCGGTCGGCCAGCTTGACCAGCAGCACCCGGATATCCTCGCTCATGGCGAGGAGCAGCTTGCGGAAATTCTCGGCCTGCGCGGTCTCGGCCGACTGCAGCTCGATCTTGTTGAGCTTGGTCACCCCCTCGACCAGGCGCGCCACCTCCTTGCCGAACAGCTTGGCCAGCTCGGCATTGGTGGTGCCGGTGTCCTCCACGGTGTCGTGGAGCAGGCCGGTGGCGATCGAGGCGGTGTCGAGCTTCAGCCCGGCCAGGATGCCGGCGACCTCGACAGGGTGGTGGTAATAGGGGTCGCCCGACGCGCGCAGCTGCGAGCCGTGCGCCCGCATGGTGAACACGTAGGCGCGGTCCAGCAGCTCCTCGTCGACGTTCGGGTCGTAGGCCCGGACCAGGTCGACCAGCTCGTACTGGCGGAGGATCTTGCGGCGTGGTGCCGGCTTGGCCGGTTCCGCCGACGCCTCGGCGGGCGGGTTCAGAAGGAGTTCGTCACCGGCTTCGAGCTTCACGGTCGCCGCGTTCTCCATGGATGGGGCGGCCGCCGCTGCCCGTACCGCGGCCGCTCCTCGCCTGTGTTCAGCGATCGAAGCCCTCGTCCTCGACGATGTCCTGGTCCTGGTAGGACACGTCTTCCGGCATCTGGCCGATCTGGCCGAGATCCGGGGCAGGCATGAGCGCGTCGAGCTCGTCCTGCAGGCTCTCCGGCTCCTCGCTGCCGACCTCGGCATGGCGACGCAGGCCGTGGATCATCTCGTAGCGCAGATGGTCCAGCTCGACCTTGTCCTCGGCGATCTCGCGCAGCGCCACGACAGGGTTCTTGTCGTTGTCGCGGTCGAGGGTGAGAGCGGCGCCGGCCGACACGTCGCGCGCACGCTGCGCTGCGAGCATGACGAGTTCGAACCGGCTCGGGACGCGCTCAACGCAGTCCTCGACGGTGATGCGGGCCATGAACAGACTCCGGGAGGGAAAAACGACGTCGTCCGCTCATCTAATGCATCGCAGGCCCGGGTGCAAACGGCTGCCGAACGAAAAGCGACGAGATGACACTGATGAAATATCCCGGAGGGACGGGCATGATACCGTCACCATCAACAACCACAAGGTGATTGAACAGTGCGCCCTGGTCGCAGGGCGGTTGCCGAGCGGATTGCCACGCTCTAAGTCACGTGTTCCGTCACCCGGCGGACAATAGATTACAACGCACTCGGAGCGGCCCGATGGGGCTCCTGCCCTCTGATATCCTTCACCCAGACGATCGGACCTCGCTGTTCATCGACGGGGCCAACCTGTACCAAGCCGCACGCGCCCTCGCGTTCGATATCGACTACAAGAGGTTGTTGCGCACGTTCAATCTGTCCTGCCGATTCGTGCGGGCCTATTATTACACGGCTCTCCTGGACGAACAGGAGTACTCCCCGATCCGGCCGCTCGTCGACTGGCTGGACTACAACGGCTACACCATGGTGACCAAGCCGTTGAAGGAGTACACCCAGAGCACCGGCCGCCGGAAGTACAAGGGCAACATGGATGTCGACATCGCGGTCGACATCATGGAACAGTCGCATTTCCTGGACCACATCGTCCTGATCTCCGGCGACGGCGATTTCCGGCGCCTGGTCGACGCGGTCCAGCGGCGCGGCAAGCGCGTCACCGTGATCTCCACCATCAAGATCCAGCCGCCGCTGATCGCCGATGAGTTGCGCCGCCAGGCCGACTTTTTCGTCGATCTGGCCGATCTGATGCCGCTGATCGCCCGGGAAACCCACCGGCCGATGTCCGCCGACGACCATGACCTCGACAATGAGGTCGGCGAGGACGAGCAGGACGACGAGCAGGTCGAGAGCTGAGCGGGCAGGGGGCGGTGCGTGCCGTGCCGCCGGCGGATTGTCCGCTCTGCCCGCGGCTGGCCGCGTTCCGGGCTGCCAACCGGGCGAAGTTTCCCGGCTGGCACCATGCGCCGGTGCCCTCCTTCGGTCCGGCCGATGCCCGCCTCCTGATCGTGGGGCTGGCACCCGGGCTGCGCGGCGCCAACCGCACCGGGCGCCCGTTCACCGGCGACTTTGCCGGCGACGTCCTCTATGCGGCGCTGGCCAGGCATGGCCTGGCGGCGGGCGAGTACCGGGCGGACCCGGCCGACGGCTTCCGTCTGGTCGGCAGCCGGGTCACCAACGCCGCACGCTGCGTGCCCCCTGAGAACAAGCCGACCCCGGCCGAGGTGGCGACCTGCCGGCGCTTCCTGGTCGACGAGCTGACTGTTCCGCCGCGGCCCCGGGTCGTGCTGGTGCTGGGCCGGATTGCCCACGAATCGACGGTGCGCGCCCTTGGCCGCAAGCCGTCGGAACTGCCGTTCGGCCACGGGGCGGTCCACCAGGTCGACGAGGGTACCCGGCTGGTCTGCAGCTACCACACCTCGCGCTACAACGTGCAGACCAACCGGCTCACCTACCCGATGGTCGAGGAGATCGTCCGCACGGTGGCGGCGCTCAGCTCGGAATCCGGCTGAGCCAGCGGTCGAACCCGTCCCAGAACGCCCGGCGCGCCGGCGCCTGCTCGATCAGGATCTCGTGGCGCGCCTGGGCGATCTCCAGCAGTTCGCCCTTGGGAAGCCATTCGGCCATCTGGCCGATGGCGGGGTTGTCGACCACCTGCTCGTTCTCGGCCCGCGCCAGGAGAACCGGGACCTGGATCGCCGCGGCATAGGCCGGCCGATGGGTCTGCGCGATCGAGCGCAGCCCGGCGCGCACCCAGCCATGGGTCGGCCCGCCCAGGCGCAGCTCCGGATCGGCCTCGAGCAGGGCGCGGAACGCCAGGTAGTGCTCCTCGCTGCTGGTAAGCACGTTGCCTTCGAACGGATGGTAGGCGTAGGGCCTGGGGCCCTGGCCCGGCACATAGGCCTCCGCCCGGCCGATCAGGCACATCAGCCGGACCATGGCCGAGACGGCCGAGGCGGCAAGGTTGCCGAACCGCATCTGGATCAGGGGGGCCGTCATCGCCGCCCCGGCAAAGAAGCCCGGCCGGTCGTGCAGGAAGCGCAGGCCGACCTGGCCGCCCATGGAATGGGCCAGCATCAGGCGCGGCCCGGGCAGGCGGCGCGCCTCGACCAGCTCGGTGATCGCGGCAAGGTCGGCCTGGTAGTCCTCGTAGCGCTCGATGTGGCCCTTGGCCCGGTCGGCCAGCAGCCGGTCCGACAGGCCCTGGCCGCGCCAGTCGAAGGCGACCACGTCGAAGCGGCGCTCCAGCAGCTCCGGCACGACGCCCTGGTACTTCTCGACGAACTCGGTCCGGCCGTTGCAGATCACCACGGTGCCGCGGCGCTGCCCCTCGCCGCGCCAGGTGACGCAGCGCAGCCGCAGCCCGTCGACCGTGGGCCAGTCGACCCGGGTCTCCCGCTGGCCGGTCATCGGGCCGCCGGGCTTTCCGCCAGCACGTCCCGGAACAGCTCGGCATCCACGTTGCCGCCGGACAGCACCGCGACCACGGTCCGGCCCCTGGCGGGCACCACGCCGGCCAGCACGGTGGCCAGCGCCACCGCACCGCCCGGTTCCACCACCAGCTTGAAGAACCGGAACGCCGCCCGCATCGCGTCGCGCACTGCTTCGTCGTCCACCACCGCCCCGCCGGCCAGGAGCCGCCGGTTGACCACAAAGGTGAGCTCGCCCGGGATCGGCGCCATCAGCGCGTCGCAGATCGTTTGGCCGGCGCCGCCATGGGCGACCCGCTCCCCGCGCTCCAGCGAGCGGGCATGGTCGTCGAACCCGGCCGGCTCGGCCACCCGCAGCTCGGTGTCCGGGAAGCTGTCGCGGATCGCCGTGGCGATGCCGGCGATCAGCCCGCCGCCGCTGGCAGGCGCCGCCACCACGTCCGGCACGATGCCGAGCGCCCGGCACTGCTGGGCGATCTCCAGCCCCACGGTTCCCTGGCCGGCCATCACCAGCGGGTCGTCGTAGGGGCGCACCAGCACCGCGTCCTGCTCCGCCGCGATCCTGGCGCCGATCGCCTCGCGATCCTCGTTGCGGCGGTCGTAGAGCACCACCTCGGCGCCGTAGGCGCGGGTGTTCTCGATCTTGGTGCGCGGCGCATCGGCCGGCATGATGATGGTCGCGGCGTTGTTGGAGATCTGGGCGGCGTGGGCGACCCCCTGGGCGTGGTTGCCCGACGAGAACGCCACCACCGGCCGGCCGCCGGCGGCGGTGACCGCGTTGTAGGCGCCGCGGAACTTGAAGCTGCCGGTCCGCTGCAGGCACTCCGCCTTGACCAGGAGCCGCCCGCCCAGCCGGGCGTTCAGGAGCGGGCTCTCCAGGAGCGGCGTGCGCAGGGCGAGGCCGTCCAGGCGCTCGGCCGCCGCCCGGATCGCGTCGATCGAGAGCGGCAGGTCGTCATCGGCGGGCAAGGCGGATCTCCGGGAGGTGGGCGGACGGTCGGGCGGCTCAGGACGGGTCGCTGGAGCTCGGTTCGAACGGGTGGCCGGCCACCTCGGCATTCCAGCCAAAGCGCAGGCGGTAGACGTTGCGGCCCTCCAGGACCCGCTGAACATAGTTGCGCGTCTCGGCGAACGGAATGAGCTCCATCCAGTCGATCAGCCGGTGCAGCCCCTTGCCGCGCGGGTCGCCATAGCGGGCAATCCAGCTGTCGACCCGTCTGGGCCCGGCATTGTAGGCGGCGATCGCCAGGGCCGGCTCTCCCCAGCGGCGCAGCTGCTCGGCCATGTAGGTCCGCCCGAGCGAGACGTTGTAGACCGGGTCGGTCAGCAGGCGGGAGGCGGCATAGTCGAGGCCCTGCTTGCGCGCCATCGCCTTGGCGGTGCCCGGCATCAGCTGCAGCAGGCCGAGCGCCCCGCTCGGGCTCTGCGCGCGGGGATCGAACTGGCTCTCCTGACGCGCGATCGCGGTCACCAGCGCCGGGTCGACCCCGGACGGGTCGATGAGGGCCAGGAAGGGCGGTGCCGGAAAGGCGGCCGCGGCCCGCAGGTCGCCGCCGCGCTGGCCCAGCCGGGCCGTCTGCACCACCGTGTCCAGCCGGTCGCAGGAGGCGGCGAGATCGGCCACCTGGCCAAGCGTCGCCGGATCGTCCAGGGCCGTCTCCGCCAGATGCGCCAGGATCGGCCCGGCCTGGGGCTTGCCGTTCTGCGCGCACAGCAGGCGCGCGAGCCTGACCTGCCTGCGCTCCGCGAACGCCGCTTCGGCCTTCTTGCCAGGGGCCGGGAAGTCCAGCGACGGGAGGCTCGGCGCCTGGCCGGTCTCCAGCCAGGCGATCTGCCCATAGAAGGCGGTGCCGTGCCGGCCTGCGGCCCTCCAGCTCTCGGCCGCCCATTCCGGCTTGCCGGCCCTGGCCTGCGCCCGGCCGGTCCAATAGGCGCCGCGGGCCAGGCTGATCGGCGAGCCGACCGCGTCGGTCATCTTCTGGAAATGGGCGGCGGCGTCCTTGGGCTGGTCCAGGAAGCTCAGGGCCAGCCAGCCGGCCAGCCATTCCGCGTCGGCGAAGCTCGGATGGTCCTCGGGCTGCCGGTGCGCCACCGCCAAACGGTAGGCTTCCTTGTAGGCGCCGGCATCGATCCGGTCGCGGATCTGGATGTGCCGCTCCCGCCACCATGCGGCCGGCTGCGCCTTGGCGCTGCGGATCAGCAGCAGGAGCTCGCGTGCCCGGGCGTCGCGCCCGTCCCGGCGTGCCCGGGCGATCCGGTCCAGGGTCAGGCCCGGATCGGTTTTGAGCGCCTCCGGCACCGCGGCCACGGCCCGGTCGATGCCGCTGGAATCGGACTGCAGCAGGATGCGCGCCTCGGCCAGCCGGCGATGGCCCTGGTCGAGCCGCTTGGCCTGGCGGCGTGCCTCGTCCCGGCTGCCGGCCGCCAGCAGGGCATCCAGGCGGGCGCGCTGCTGCTCCGGCGTGATCAGCTCGCCCAGACGGACCAGGAAATACTGCTCCTCGCCGGCCGAGAACCGGCCGTCCACCCAGGCCAGCCCGGCGATCCGCGCGGCGTTCGCCCGGTCGCCCTGGTCCAGCAGGGCCAGGGCCATCCGGGTCCGGCCCTGGCGGGTGACCGGGTCGCGCTTGGCGAAGAACGCCAGCACCTCCTGGTCCGGGACGGTGGCATCCATGGCCTCCTCGGCGCGGCGCTGGATCCGGCCGATGCTGGGCCAGTCGGGCTCCCCGGCCAGGAACGCCTCGAACCTGTCGAACGCCGGCAGCGGCTTGCCGTCGCGCAGCTCGCGCCAGGCCACGTAGTCGCGCAGGAGGTCGCCGCCGGCGTCGTCGGCCTTGGCGCGCGCCCAGGAGAAATGCCCGGCCTCGACCGCGCGCAGCACGTCCTGCACGCTCTCGGCGCCGGCCGGCCCCGGTGCGGCCAGGACCGCCAGGCCGAGCACGAGCGCGGCCAGGGCGGGCCGCCACCAGGTCTTTCGCGGGAGGGGAGGGCAGGGGGTGGAAGAAGGGGCGGAGCTGGCGGGGGACCCGGGTGGAGGGGCCAGGTCGGGCAACCAAGCGCTGCGCATCGCGTAACCGTTCCCGAAGGGATCGTGCCCCCGACTTGCCGGAGGCAGGCGCAGGCGACTATCGTTGATCACGGGCACGGCTCCAAGCCGAAAGAACCAGAAGGTTGAAAAGTATGTTTCGTGGCTCCATCGTCGCGCTAGTCACTCCGTTTCGCGACGGTGCGGTCGACGAGAAAGCGCTGCGCGAGCTGGTCGAATGGCACATCGCCGAAGGCACCGACGGTTTCGTCCCGGTCGGTACCACCGGCGAGAGCCCGACCCTCAGCCACGCCGAGCACGAGCGGGTGGTGGAGCTGTGCATCGAGGTGGTGGCCGGCCGCAAGCCGGTGATCGCCGGGGCGGGCTCCAACAGCACCGCCGAGGCGATCAGCCTCACCCAGCATGCCGAGCGGGCCGGCGCCGACGCAGCCCTGGTGGTGACGCCCTACTACAACAAGCCCACCCAGGCCGGCCTGTACGCCCACTACCATGCGATCCACGAGCAGACCGGCATCCCGATCATCATCTACAACATTCCCGGGCGCAGCATCGTCGACATGACCCCGGAAACGATGGGCCGGCTGGCCGAGCTGCCACGGATCGTGGGGGTCAAGGACGCTTCCAACGACATCGTCCGCCCGCTGCTGACCACCGAGACCTGCGGCAGCGAGTTCCTGCAGGTGTCGGGCGAGGACGCCAACATCGTGGCCTTCCTGGCCCATGGCGGCCATGGCTGCATCTCGGTCACCGCCAACGTCGCGCCGAAGCTGTGCGCGGATCTGCATGACGCCTGGGCCGCCGGCCGCACCGGCGAGGCGCTGGAGATTCATCGCCGCCTGATGCCGCTGCACCAGGCGCTGTTCTGTGAAAGCAGCCCGGCACCCACCAAATATGCCTTGTCCCGGCTGGGTCGCTGCCGCTCGGAGCTCCGGCTCCCGCTGGTGGAGCCGCAGCCGGCATCGAAGGAACGCATCGACTCGGCGCTGCGCGCGGTCGGCTTGACGAACTGAGAAGGTCGCTTTGGCGAAGAAGCAGGAAGGCCGCAAGGTCGTCGCGCAGAACCGCAAGGCTCTGTACGAGTATTTCATCGATGAACGGTTCGAGGCCGGCCTGGTGCTCAATGGCACCGAGGTGAAGTCGCTGCGCGAGGGGCGGTCGACCATCGGCGACGCCCATGCCGGCGAGATGCAGGGCGATCTCTGGCTGTTCAACGCCTACATTCCGGAGTTCCACGGCGGCAACCAGTTCAACCACGAGACCCGCCGGCCGCGGAAGCTGCTGATGCGCCGCCGGCAGATCGACAGCCTGAAGGGGGCCGTGCAGCGTAAGGGCCTGACCGTGGTGCCGCTCTCGATCTACTTCAACGAGCGCGGCTGGGCGAAGGTCGAGCTGGGCCTGGCCCGCGGCAAGAAGATGGTCGACAAGCGCGAGAGCGAGAAGGAGCGCGACTGGCAGCGCGACAAGCAGCGCCTCCTGCGCGAGACCCATCGCGCCAACGACTGACGGAAGGGCCTGGAAAGCCGGGCCCGTTAATGGATAGGCAAGGAATCGCGGCTATGGTGTCCCCGGTAGACCTACCGGAGGCGCCGTCCGCGCATGTTCGCCATCATCGGCCTCGTCCTCGTGTTCGTGATGATCTTCGGCGGCTATGCGCTGGCAGGCGGCAAGTTCGGCCTGATCATCAAGGCCGCCCCGTTCGAGCTGATGATGATCGGCGGCGGCGGGGCCGGCACCTTCCTGGTCGCCAACGGCACCCAGGTGGTCAAGGGCGCGCTGCGCGACCTCAAGCGGGTGTTCGCCGGGCCGAAATGGAAGAAGGACGACTATCGCGACCTTCTCTGCCTGATGTTCACCATCGTGAAGCTGCTCAAGACCAAGGGCGTGCTGGCGCTCGAGCCGCATATCGACAACCCGCACGAAAGCGCCCTGTTCGGCCGCTACCCCAAGATCCAGCACGACCATTTCGCCTGCGACTTCATCTCCGACACCGTGCGCATGATGACCATGAGCATGGACGACGCGATGCAGGTCGAGGACAGCATGAACCGGCAGCTCAAGAAGCATCACGGCGAGCAGCTGATGAACTCGGGCGCGCTGCAGACCATGGCCGATGCCTTCCCGGCGCTCGGGATCGTCGCCGCGGTTCTGGGCATCGTGAAGACCATGGCCGCGATCGACCAGCCGGTCGACATCCTGGGCAAGATGATCGGCGGCGCGCTGGTCGGCACCTTCCTCGGGATCTTCCTGTCCTACGGGATCTTCGCGCCGATGGCCTCGCGCCTGGCGCAGACCTACGAGGAGGACGCCCAGTTCTACGCGATCATCCGCGACTGCCTGGTGGCCTATCTGCAGGGTCATGCCGCCCCGATCGCGGTCGAGCTGGCGCGAGGCAGCGTGCCTTCCCACCTGCAGCCGAACTTCCAGGCCGTCGAGGAACTGCTCCAGCAGATCCCCGCCGAGCCGATGGCGGCGTGACCGGCCATGGCGCCCAGGAAGGATGGCCGGATCGTCGTCCGCAAGGTGGTGGAGGCCGGCCATGGCGGACACCATGGCGGCGCCTGGAAGGTCGCCTACGCGGACTTCGTCACCGCGATGATGGCGTTCTTCCTGCTGATGTGGCTGCTCGGGACCACCAGCAAGGCCAAGCTGGAGGGGCTGGCCGAGTATTTCACCGATCCCGGCTCGGTCAGCCGGCTGCCGCCCGGCGGCGATGCCGGCATCCTGCGCGGCAGCATGGCGATGGCGCCGAGCTTCATCCAGATCCCACCGGCCTCGCCCTTCGACCTGTCGCCGACCCCCGCCCGCGGCGAGCAGACCGACAGCGAGCTGGCGGACCGGGTGGTGCAGGCGTTTGGACCCGTCGGCGACGACCCGGCCCTGGACATGCCGGGCGACGCCGAGGATGCCAGGACGTTCGCGCAGGTCGAGGACCGCATCCGCGAGGCCCTGGCTGCCCGCGACGATCTGGCCCCGTTCCGCAACCAGCTGCAGGTCACCCGCACCGAGGCCGGCCTGCGCATCGAGCTGCTCGACCGGGAGAACCTCGCCATGTTTCCCTCCGGCAGCGACCGCCTGTCGCCGGAGGCGCTGCGCCTGCTGGAGGTGGTGGCGGCCGCGGTGGCCGACCAGCCCAACCGCCTGTCGATCCGCGGCCACACCGATTCGCGGCCGTTCGCCAGCGGGGCCGGCAGCGACAACTGGCGGCTCTCCTCCGACCGGGCCAACGCCACCCGGCTGGCGATGACCGGGATGGGCCTGGCGGCGGCGCGGATCGCGGAGGTGGTCGGCAAGGCCGACACCGAGCCGCGCCTGCCCGAGCGGCCGGAGGATCCACGCAACCGCCGGATCTCGATCCTGCTGATGAACCATGCCGCTCCGGCAGGAGAAGAGATGGTGGATCCGGCCGGGCCGTGAGCACGCTCCCGGGCGGCTTCCGCCCGCTCCGGATCGCCGTCCCCGCCCGACCGCCGCTCCGGCAGCGCCGCGGCCGGTGACGCGGCCTTTGGATGCTGGTAGGCCAAGGGCCATGAGCAAGGTCATCGACGATTATCTGGCGCATCTCTCGGCCTTCATGGCACAGGCGGCGGGTCCTGGCCGGGCAACGCTGGAGGCCGCGGCCGAGGCCTGCGTGCAGGCGGTGCTGGCCGACCGGACGATCTGGTTGTTCGGCGCCGGGCATGGCCAGTGCCTGGCGCTGGAACTGCATCACCGGGCCGGCACCTCGGCCTGCTTTGTGCCGATGGCGTCCCCGGCGCTGGCCTTCGCCGAGGGTGCCGCGGTCGAGACCGCCCTGGAGCGGCTGCCGGCGATGGCGCCGGCCATGGTCGCCCGGCATGCCTGGCAGCCCGGCGACGTGCTGATCGCGATCTCGTCGAGCGGCACCACCCCGCTCACGGTCGAGGTGGCGCGGCTGGCCGGGGAGCGCGGGCTGACCGTGCTGGCGCTTGGCTCGCCCGCCTGCGCGGCCAGCCGGCCGGAGCGGCCGTCCTTGTTCGCGCTGGCCGACCATGTCCTGGACAATGGCGCGCCCGAAGGGGATGCGGTGGTGGAACTGGCCCAGGACCTCCGGGTCGGCGCGTTCTCCAGCGTGAGCGGGGCGCTGCTCCTGCAGCTGCTGGCCGGGCGGGTCGCCGAGCGCCTTCTGGAGCAGGATTTTGCGCCGCCGGTCTGGCGCGCCTCGGCGCTGCCAGGCTCCGACGCTCATAACGACCGGCTGGCGGCGGTCTGGCAGGAGCGCAACCGCAGCCTCTGAGGCGAAGGCCAACAGGAGAGATCGGATGGCACCGGACAGCCTGATGCAGCAGGAGGCGCTCTTCGCGCCGGTAGCCGTGCGCCGGCTGATCGAGACTGGCGCCCAGGAGCGCCAGGCGGTGGCGGCGGCGCTGCGCTCGAGGCCGCCGGCCCTGGCGGTGACGGTCGGTCGCGGCAGCTCCGACCATGTCTGCACGTTCGCCGCCTGGAGCCTTGCCCGCTGGCTGGGCCTGCCGACCATGTCGCTGCCGCCCTCCCTGGTGACCCGCGACGGCGCCGGGCTGCGGGTCGCGGGCGCGCTGATGCTGGCGATCTCCCAGTCCGGCCGGGGGGCCGACGTCGTCGAGGTGGTCAGCTGGGGGCGGCGTGCCGGGGCTCGCACCGTGGCGCTGGTCAACGACGCGGGATCGCCGCTGGGTTCGGCCGCGGAGTTCGTTTTGGACCAGCGGGCCGGGCCGGAGCAAAGCGTCGCCGCCACCAAGTCGGTGATCTGCTCGATGGCGGCGATCCAGGCCCTGCTGGCGGATCTTGCCGGGGACGCGTCCCTGCGCGCCGCCCTGGAGCGGCTGCCCGGTGACCTGGAGGCCACCGCCGCCCAGAGCGGCGGGCTACCGGTCGGGCCGCTCGTCGCCGCCGAGCATGCCTTCGTGCTCGGCCGGGGTGCCGGGCTGTCCGCCGGGCTGGAGATCGCCCTGAAGCTGAAGGAGACCTGCGGGCTGTCCGCCGAAGCGCTGTCCGCCGCCGAGGTCCGCCACGGCCCGCGCGAGGTGGTGGGACCGGGCTTCCTGGTGGTGGCGCTGGCGCTGCCAGGGCCTACCGGGGCCGACGTGCGGGCCGCCGCGGCGGAACTGGCCGGCCAGGGCGCCTCGGTGATCCTGGTGGGCGACCAGCCGGGCGACCACTGGCGCCTGCCAACGATCGACCCGGCCAACGGGCCGCTGGCCGCCCTGCAGCTGGCCTATCCGGCGATCGCGGCCGCGGCCCTTGCCCGTGGCCGCGACCCGGACCGGCCCCGCACCCTGTCCAAGGTCACCAGCACCTTCTGATCCGCCGGGCTGAAGCGCCGCGCCGTCCTGGCCTAGCGCGGGACCGCCGCCGGTGTGGCGCTCCCGGCGGCCGGCCTGCCCCCGGCGGCGATCCCGATTCCCGCCAGCACTGCGGCGATGCCCACCCCCAGGGACCAGCGCATCGGCTCGTCCAGGATCAGAGCGCCGGTGAGGCCGGCCGCGAGCGGGTTGACGGTGACCGCGACCGCGACCCGGGTCGGCGTGGTGTGCTGGAGGGCGAACGCCCACAGCCAGAAGGTCAGGGCGCTTCCGAGCACGCCCAGATAAAGCACCGCGGCCCATTCGCCGGGCCCGAACCGCAGGGTGGCGGCAAAGCCGCCCTGGGCAGCGGCGATCACCGCCAGGCAGCCAGCGCCCGCCGCCATCGCCAGGGCGGTGAACGGCACCGGCCCGGAGCGGCGGATCAGCGGCCTGGACCAGACATTGTAGAGCGCCATGCACAGGGCGGCGCCCCCCATCAGCAGGTCGCCCCGCCAGGCTCCCTCCGGCGCCTGGCCGAGATCGGCCAACAGCCCGATCGCCACCCCGGCCATCGCGACCCCGACGCCGATGGCCTTGCGGGCGCTCAGCGGCTCCACGCGCAGCGAGGCCGCCACCAGCATGGTCAGCAGCGGCAGGGTGGAGAGGGCCAGGGCGCCGCGGGCGGCGGTGGTGAAGGCCAGGGAGGCGTTGAACAGCACCGGGAAGACCGCGAAGAACAGGATCCCCAGCCCGGCTACGCCCGGCCAGTCGGCGGGCGCCGGCCAGGGCTCCGGCCGCAGCATCGCCACCGGCAGGAGGAGCAGGCAGCCGGCGCCGAACCGGAACACGCCCAGGGTGATCGGGTCGGCTGCCGCCACCACGTAGCGGGTCACTCCGACCGAGGCCCCGCCCAGGCCGCTCGAGAGCATGGCGGCGAGCACGCCCAGCAGTTCCATCCGACGTCCCCCGGCCATGGTTCCTTGCCTGCTGCATAGCCAGACCGGTACTCATCAGGGAATGGCATTGAGCTGATGAGGCTCATCACGATCGCCCATGACCATGCCCGACCTGGATCCCGACCTGCTCAAGGCGTTCGTGGCGGTGGCCGAACAGCGCTCGTTCACCCGCGCGGCGCTGGCGCTGCACCGCACCCAGTCCGCAGTGAGCATGCAGATCCGGCGGCTGGAGGAGCGGCTGGAGGTGGATCTGTTCCACCGCACCACCGTGCAGGTCGAGCTCAGCCCCGCCGGCGAGAGGCTGCTGGGCTATGCCCGGCGGATCCTGGTGCTGGGCGAGGAGGCGGTGGGGCGGCTGCGCGCCCACAAGGTCGAGGGACTGGTCCGGCTGGGGGTGATGGACGACCATGGCACTCTGGTGCTGCCGGCGATCCTGGCCGGGTTCGCCGGCGACTACCCGCATATCCGCCTGGAGATGGAAACCGGCCTGACCGCCACCATGCCGGACCGGCTCGGCAGCGCCTTCGACCTGGTCCTGGCCCTGCATCCGGAGGGGCAGGCCGCCGGCCAGTTCGTGCGTCGCGAGCAGGCGGTCTGGGCCACCGGCCTGGGCCACGAGACCGAGCGGCAGGACCCGGTGCCGCTGGCGCTTTATCCGGGCGGCTGCCTCCTGCGCCGCTATGCCACCGAGGCGCTGGACCGCGAGGGGCGGCCCTGGCGGATCGCCTTTGTGAGCCACAGCCTGGCAGCGGTCGAGGCGGTGGCCGCCCAGGGGCTGGCGGTGACGGTGGTGAAGGCCGCCACCTTCCCGGATCGGCTGCGGCGGCTGGGCGAGGCGGAGGGAATGCCCGCCCTGCCGGGCCTGGAGACCCGGCTGCACCGCGCACCCAACCTTCCCCGCGCCGCGGCGCTGCTGGCCGACCATCTGGTGGCGGCGATGCAGCATCCGGGGTGAGGGAAGGGTCGGCGCCGCGCCAGGCCAGCGGCGGGCGCCGCCCGGTCGCTCAGTTCATGAACCAGCCATGGCTGACCACGATCGACTGGCCGGTCAGCGCATTCGATTCGAAGGAAGCCAGGAACAGGGCGGTGTTGGCCACGTCCTCCACCGTGGTGAACTCGCCGTCCACCGTCTCCTTCAGCATCACCTTCCTGATCACGTCCTCCTCCGAGATGCCGAGTTCCTTGGCCTGCTCGGGGATCTGCTTGTCGACCAGCGGCGTGCGCACGAAGCCCGGGCAGATCACGTTGGAGCGCACGCCATGCGCGGCGCCTTCCTTGGCGACCACCTTGGACAGGCCGATCAGGCCGTGCTTGGCGGTCACGTAGGGCGCCTTGAGCACGGATGCCTCCTTGGAGTGCACCGAGCCCATGTAGATCACGCTGCCGCTCTTCTGCTTGTACATCTGGCGCAGGGCCGCGCGCGTGGTCAGGAAGGCGCCGTCCAGGTGGATCGCCAGCATCTTCTGCCACTTGGCGAACTCGAACTCCACCACCGGCGCCACGATCTGGATGCCGGCATTGCTGACCAGCACGTCCAGCGCGCCGAACCGGTCGATCACCTGCTGCATCCCGGCATCGACCTGGGACTCGTTGGTGACGTCCATGGCGACGCCCAGGGAGCGGTCGCCGGACGGGTCCAGTTCCCTGGCCGTGGCCATCGCCGCCTCGGCGTTGAGGTCGGCGATCACCACCTTGGCGCCCTCGCGGGCATAGACCCTGGCGATCTCCTTGCCGATGCCGCTCGCGGCCCCGGTGACGACGGCGACCTTGTCTTGCAGGCGCATAGATCTACTCCATCAAAAGCGAAAACGACCCGATCAGGCCAGGTAGTCGTGGACGACCTTGCCCATGCCCAGCGTCAGGTCGGCGATGATATGGCTGGCGGACACGATCTCCAGCACCGGCAGTTCCGCCACCGGCGCCAGGGCGTGCGAGGCCAGGGTCAGGGAGGCCGGGCCGGTCCAGGCCCCGTGCAGGTCGACGTCTTCCAGGTAGTACTCGACCAGCTCGCAGATCCGGGCGGTGCCGTCGACATGCGGGATGATCTTGATCAGCCAGGTGGGCGTCAACATCGACGCCTTCACCTTCTCGGCATCGGCGACCTTGTGCTTGTAGCCCATGGTGCCGGTGGCGATCCGCACCGACCCGTAGTCGAGCGTGCCCAGCATCGTGTCGACATCGGCGCGCAGGGTCGGCTTCGCCAGCTTCTTGGGAAAGCCCCACAACTCCCGGCCGCCGGCGATCGGCGGATGGTCGTCCAGGAACATGCAATGGGTGTAGCCGCCCTTGCGTCCCTGGAAGCTCACCGGGATGACCTGGCCGCTCTCGGTATAGTCGCCAAAGCCGGTGGAATCGGCCATGCGGATGAACTCGAACTTCACCAGCGGCTCGTCGACCTGGAGCGGCTCGGGCACCAGGGCGCGCAGCTTGTCCGGGTCGGTCCGGTAGGTGATGATCAGGTATTCGCGATGGTAGAAGCGATAGGGCCCCAGCGGGAAGGCCGGGCTGGTCAGCGGCATCGCGTAGGCGCGCTCGCGCACCTCGTTCTCGGTCATCGTCGCCTCGTACTGGTGATGGACGGGCTATTCCCGCCCCTGGTAGGCAAGGTCGAAGGTGAAGACGCCGTCCGGGCTCTTCGGCCGCTCCAGGACCTCGGGATGCCGCAAGGTGCGCACGGCATCGTGGTAGCCGCTCTTCCAGTGCTCCTCCATGGTCCGCCTGGAGAACTCGTAGTCCTTGGCCGCTCCCTCATAGCGCTTGGAGCGGTAGATCAATTGGATGATGTTGTGCACTTTGTGGTCGGCCTCGCTGGCCAGCAAGGCGATGTCCGGCTCGGCCTGGCGCTCCGGCGGCAACGACTTCAGGACCCGGCTCAGGGCGTGGCGCAGGTGCTGGGCATACTTGAACTGGTCGGTGGTGGCCCGGGTCCGGCTGGAGAACCGGATCTCCTTCTGGCGGACATCCGCCTCGTTGAGGTTGCGCGGCAGGTCGCCCCGAGCGCTCCACAGGTCGACCTGGAAGGCCAGCGTGTCCTGGCGCGGCCTGCCCTCCAGCACCCATTGCAGCGGGGTGTTGGAGACGATGCCCCCGTCCCAGTAGAACTCCCCCTCGATCTCGGTGGCGGGGAAGCCCGGCGGCAGGGAGCCGCTGGCGATGACGTGCTCGGGCCGGATCATCTGGCGGGTACTGTCGAAGTAAACGAAATTGCCGGTCCGGACGTTGACGGCGCCGACGCTGAAGCGGGTGCCGCCGGCATTGATCCGGTCGAAGTCGACCAGCCGTTCCAGCGTCGCCTTGAGCGGCGTCACGTCGTAATAGCTCTGCGCCTCCATGGTGCCGGGCGGCTGGAACTGCGGGGGGACCGGCCGCGGCGTGAAGAAGCCCTGCGCGCCGCCGACCAGCACCCCGAAGGCCCGCATCTGGTTGACCACGCTGCGGGCCAGGTCGCCCTTGATTTCCAGGGCCTCGAAGTCCGGGATACCGAACGGCGGCGTGGTGATCTCCTCCCAGAACGCGCGCAGGCGCTCGACCCGCTTTTCCGGAGGATTGCCCGCGATCAGCGCCGAGTTGATCGCGCCGATCGAGATCCCCGCCACCCAGTCCGGATGGAGGCCCGCCTCCGCCAGCGCCTGGTAGACACCCGCCTGGTAGGATCCCAGGGCCCCGCCGCCCTGCAGGAGCAGCGCGATGCACTCGAAGGGAGGGCGCTCGCTGCACAGGTGCGACTTCTTCTTGGGGATCTGTCTGTTCGACACCGTGGTTCCCGCAGCAGGATGAAGATGGTGACGCCGCTTCGGCCGCCCCGCGATGACGGAAACCGTCGAAAGCTGCTTGTCCGGGATGCGGTCGCGCCGGCGCGGCTTGTCGGTCCGTTTCCACCGCTCCGATCAGTAGATCCTGTTCGCCCGCCGATACAACGACAAATCCGTGGCATACCGGCGGCAGGGCCGCGAGACCGGGGGGGATAGCAAGGCGGTCCATGGGCGAGGTGCCGCCACGGCCAGCGGGAACGAGGACATGGAGGCGGGGCGGACCAGGGATGGTTGCGATGGCGCCCGGGTCGCCTAAGTTGATCCCGGCGTCGACCCCGCGCCCATCTGTCCTCGAGCCACCGTACCCCCGTGAACCATCAAGACCGCTCCTCGACCGGCGACCATGCCTTCTCGCTGACGGCCAAGGAGGTGGGGCGGAGCCATGGCCTGCTGGCCGGCGCGATCGTGGCCGGCCTCGTGCTGGTGCTGGTGGTCACGGCGCCGTTCGCCCGGATCCCCCTGGAGGGGACCGAGGCATGGCTGCCGGCCTATGCGGCGGCGGTGCTGCTCATCGACCTGATCGCCGCCACGCTCCTGCTCGGGCAGTTCACCGTGAACGGCTGGGTGGCGCTGCTGGTGCTGGCGGCCGGCTACCTGCTCACCGGCCTGACCGCGCTGCCCTGGGCGATGACTTTTCCCGGGGTGTTCGCGGAAACCGGCCTGCTCGACGCAGGGTTGCAGTCGACCGCCACGATCGCAGCGTTCCGGCGGATCGTCCTGCCGCTCGCCCTGCTCGTCTATGCGATCCTGCAGTTCCGCCCGCGCCCGGCGACCGTCGACGCGCGCCATACCTGGCCGCTGATCCTGGTCGTGGCCATCGGTTCGGTGCTGCTCACCGCCGTCCTGACCTGGGTCTCGGTGGCTGGCGAGCGACTGGCGCCGGCCTTCATGTCGGACCCGCGGCAGGCCACCGCGATCTGGGACCTGGTGCTCTATGCCGCGCTGGTGCTGGTTGTCGGGTCAGCCGGCCTGCTGCTTGGTCGTGGCCGGCTGACGCTCCTGCATCTCTGGCTGCTGGTCACGCTGGCCGCCCAGCTGAGCGAGGTCGTCCTGCTCGGCTTCCTGGGTGCTGGGACACGCTTCAGCATCGGCTGGTGGGTCGGCCGCATGTTCGGCCTGGTCTCGGTGAGCATCGTCATGCTGGCGCTCCTGGCCGAGACCGCGAGCCTTCACGCGCGGCTCCTGAAGTCGCTGCTGGCCGAGGGCCGTGCCAAGGATGCACGGGCGACCATGCTGGAAGCGCTGTCGGCCTCGCTGGCCCATGAGGTGAACCAGACGCTCGCCAGCGTGGTGACCGGTGCCGACGCAGCGGTGCGCTGGCTCGATCGCGCCGAACCGGAGGAAGTGCGCGCATGCCTCCGCCGGATCGCGGCCGATGGCCATGCGGCCGGCGAGATCATCGAGAGCGTCCGCCGGGCCTTCGCCAGGCGCCCGGCCCGCCGGGAGCCGATCGACCTCGGGGTGTTGGTCGGCGGTGCCGTCGACGCGATGCAGGCCGAGGCCCGGCTTGCCGAGGCCCGCATCACCGTCGATGCGCCCTCCGACCTGCCGACGATCCGGGGCGACGCCATGCCGCTGCGCCAGGCGGTCCTGAACCTGCTGACGAACGCAGTCGACGCAGTGGCCGGCGTGTCGCGGGAGCGGCGCGAGATCCGGGTGGCCTGCTCGGCCGGAGGCGGCCATGTGGTGGTTTCCGTCTCCGACAACGGGATCGGCTGGACCGAGGGGCAAAAGCTGTTCGACCCCTTCTACTCGACCAAGCCGCACGGCACCGGCCTGGGACTGATGATCTGCCGGCTGATCGTGGAGGCGCATGGCGGGCGCGTCACGGCCGGCAGCAACCCGCCGCATGGAGCGGTCTTCCAGATGTTCCTGCCCACCGGGCCGACCGGATCCGCGAGCACCGCCCATGACTGATGCTGCCGATTCCATCGTCTTCATCGTCGACGATGTCGAACGGGTCCGCTCGTCCCTGGAAAGCCTGCTGCGCTCGGTGGGACAGGCGGCGGTCTCGTTCGATTCGGCCCGGGCCTTTCTCGAGGCTGACCGTCCCGACCTGCCGTCCTGCCTGGTGCTGGACGTGCGCCTGCGCGAGCAGAACGGCCTCGACCTGCAGCAGGCCCTGCTGCGCTCGGGCATCCAGATCCCGGTCGTGATCATCACCGGCCATGGCGACGTCCCGATGTCGGTGGCGGCGATGAAGGCCGGCGCGATCGATTTCCTGACCAAGCCCTTCCGCGACCAGGATCTCCTGGATGCGATCCAGCGCGGCATCCGGCTCGACCGGGACCGAAGGGCGGAGACCGGGCGGCTGTCGTCGCTGCAGGAGCGCTACGAGACCCTCACCCCACGGGAGCGCGAGGTGATGGCGATGGTGACGGAAGGCCTGGCCAACAAGCAGATCGCCGCGGCCCTCGACCTCAAGGAAATCACGATCAAGGTCCACCGGGCCCAGGTGATGCGCAAGCTGGACGCAAGGTCCCTGCCCGACCTGGTGCGGATCGCCGACGAGCTCAAGAAGGCCAGCGGGGTTCGGTCCGGATACGCTTAGGTATAATTGCGGCCAACGTTTCGATCCGGAATAGGCTCGGTCACTGCACAGGCAGGAGGAAGCGCCGATGCCGACCGCCACCATGGCGGCTCCTGGGCCGATCAAGATCAGGGCGGACGGTGTCCGGATCACGCCGGTGATTCCGGGCCATGCACGGGGGGCGGCGGGCGCTTCCGGCCTCTCGCCGACGACAGCCGGCGAAGCCATCCCCGGCCGGTTGCCGGAGCAAGCTTTCACGTCCCCGACACCCATCACCTGACCCGCAGCGCCGGGACCTGCCTTTACCGGGTCCGGCATCCTCCCGAACCAGCCGGGCCACGCTCGAGCCGGGCCGTCCGCACACCCTGCACCCATCCGGAGACCCATCATGTCCGATCCCAGGCAGCTCCTTCTGACCGCCGGCAACGCCCAGGTCATCTTCATCGACCACCAGCCCCAGATGGCGTTCGGCGTGCAGTCGATCGACCGTCAGGTGCTGAAGAACAACACGGTAGCACTGGCCAAGGCGGCCCGGACCTTCGCCGTGCCGACCACGATCACCACGGTCGAGACCGAGAGCTTCTCCGGCCACACCTATCCCGAGCTTCTGGCGGTGTTCCCGGACCATCCGATCCTGGAGCGCACCTCGATGAATTCCTGGGACGACCAGAAGGTCCGGGATGCCCTGGCGCGCCACGGCCGCAAGAAGGTGGTGGTGTCCGGCCTGTGGACCGAGGTCTGCAACAACAGCTTCGCCCTCGATGCCATGCGCGAGGGCGGCTACGAGATCTACATGGTCGCCGACGCTTCCGGCGGCACGACGCTGGAAGCGCACAACTACGCGATGCAGCGGATGATCCAGGTCGGGGTCGTTCCCGTCACCTGGCAGCAGGTCATGCTGGAGTGGCAGCGCGACTGGGCGCGGCGCGAGACCTATGACGAGGTGATGGCGATCGTGCGCGAGCACTCGGGGGCCTATGGCATGGGTGTCGACTACGCCTACACCATGGTCCACCACGCGGCCGAGCGGGTCGAGCATGGCAAGCGGCTCGACCCGGTCGCGGCCCCGATCACCGCGGGCTGATCCCTGGCCGGGCCGGGTCGTGGCGGCGGGCTGGTATCCGGCGGATCCTCAGGCTTTCCGGTCGGAAGCGGACCGCCCGCCATCGGTCCGCTCCTCCAGCGGCAGGGACCGGCGATCGAGGATGCCGCGCAGCGGGTCCGGCCCGTGCAGGTCCCGGAGCGTGGCGCCCGACATGTAGGCCGCGCGTCCCAGCAGTTGCGCCCCCACCGGGAGAGTGAGCAGCAGGACCAGCACGGTGAGGCCGGCGGTGAACAGGCCCTGGCCGGAAATCCCAGCCACGCCCAGGACCACGAGGGTGGCGCCGAGGGTGCCGGCCTTGGTGGCGCCGTGCATCCGCTGCAGGGCGTCGGGCAGGCGGACGACGCCGATCGCGGCGATGATCAGGAACACGATGCCGACCAGGATCGCCAGCAGCCCCAGCACGTCCAGCACGGCGCTCACTCGTCACCCCCCTTGCGCTCGAGGAACGCCGCGACAGCGCAGGTGGCGACGAAGTTGATCAGCGCCAGCCCGAGCCCGACGTCCAGGAACGCGCTGCTGCCGGTCGCCAGCGCGGTCAAGGCCGCGAACGCCACGGCGACCGCCGTCAGCATGTCCAGGGCGACGAACCGGTCGGCATAGCCCGGCCCGGTCACCATGCGGTAGGCGGCAAGTGCCAGCGGAACCGCCAGGACCACCAGCAGCACCGAGGCCAGGACCGGGACGTCGATCCCGAACAGGCCGCTCATCCTTCGAGCTCCCGGATCCGGTGCTCGAAGAGGGTCCGGAACTCCCGGATCAATTTCTCCTCCTGGCGGCTGTCCAGAACATGAATGTAGAGCGCGCTCATGTCCTCCTCGATGTGCAGGCAGGTCGATCCCGGCGTCAGCGAGACCAGATTGGCGAGCAGGCCCACGCCCCAGCGCGTCTTCAGCCGGACCGGGAACACGATGATCGCCGGGTGCGGCTGCGGATTGCGCGCCACCACGATGCGGGCGACGTCGATGGAGGAGGCCACCAGGTCGTAGATGGCGCTGGCGAACAGCAGCGTTGCCGCCTTGACGCGCACCAGGATCATCGCGCGGGCTCCTGCCCGGTCAGTTCGACCGCCGCCTGGTCGGTGAACGCGATCAGCGGCTCGACCGCCAGCCCGATCGCCACGGTCAGGACACCCAGGATCCCCGAAGCGAGCAGCATGGCCGGCGGCACCGGGCGGGGGCGGCGACCATCGCGCCGGTCCTTCCAGAACGCCTCGACCCAGATCTTGGTCATCGAGTACAGGGTCAGGAAGCCCACGCCCAGCGCGGTCAGCGAAAGCAGCAGGGCGCTGTCGCGCAGGCCGGCCTCGATCACCAGAAGCTTGGCCCAGAAGCCGGACAAAGGTGGGATCCCGGCCAGCGAGAGGGCCGGAACCGCGAACAGCAGGGCGAAGAGCGGCTGTGCCCGCATCAGGCCGCCGGCGTTCTTCAGGTTGGAGGTGCCGCTGGCCCGCCCGATGGCGCCGGCGGCGAAGAACAGGTTGGTCTTCACCAGGATGTGGTGGACCATGTAGAAGATGGCCGCCCCGATGCCCGCGGTGGTCGCCAGCGCCAGACCCATCAGCATGTAGCCGATCTGGCTGATGATATGGAAGGCGAGGATGCGGCGGACGTCCCACTGCGCGGCTGCCGCCAGCACCCCGATCAGCATGGTGGTGCCCGCCAGCAGGGCCAGCACCGGCTGCAGCCCGGGCGTGCGCTCCACCTCGAACACCAGGGTGAAGATCCGCAGGCAGGCATAGAAGCCGACCTTGGTCAGCAGGCCGGCAAAGGCGGCCGAGGCCGCCACCGGTGCGGTGTGGTACGAGGCCGGCAGCCAGAAGAACAGCGGGAACAGGCCGGCCTTGACGCCGAATCCGGCCAGCAGCAGGAAGGCGGCGCTGCCCGAGGCCAGGCTTGGCTCCTTGCCGCGCAGGGCCGCCGAAAGGCCTTCCAGGTTGAGCGTGCCGGTCTCCCCGTAGAGAAGCCCGATCCCCAGCAGGATGAAGCTGGCGCCGAGGATGCTCATCGCGCCGTAGCGCAGCGCCCCGTCGATCTGGGAGCGGCGGCGGTCGATGGCGATCAGCCCCATCGCCGTCACCAGCATCAGCTCGAACCAGACATAGAGGTTGAAGAGATCGCCGGTCAGGAAGGCGCCGTTGACCGCGGCGATCATCGCCAGGAACAGCGGGTCGAAGCCGGCGCGGCGGCGGCGGTCGCGGATCTCGGCCCGGGCATAGACGGTCGCGGCCAGGGCCACGATCCCGGTGATGCTTGCCAGCGCCGCGCTTATCCGGTCGACCGTGAACACGATCGCGAACGCCGAGGGCCATCCTCCGAACGCGACGGTGCGGGTGCCGGTCGCGGCGACCTGCGCCAGCAGCGCCAGGGAGGCCAGCAGCATCAGGCCGACCGCCGCCTCCATCACCATGCGCTTCGCCTGGAGATCTGTCCGGAGGATCGAGGTGAGCGCCATCGCTGCCAGCGGGATCAGGACGGGCAGCACCACGAGTGCGTCGGGCCATGCCATCATCAGCGTTCCGCCGAATCGATCCGCGCTGCATCCAGCGTGCGCTCGGTGCGATAGGCGCGCAGCGCCAGGGCCGCGAGGATCACCGTCAGCGCGAAGCCGATCACGATCGCGGTCAGCACCAGCGCCTGGGCCAGGGGATCGGCGCTGTCGACCAGCACCTCCTCGCTTCCGGCAATCAGGGGCGGCCGCTGCGAGCGAAGATGGCCGGACAGGAACAGGATCAGGTTGACGGCGGTCGAAAGCATCGTGATCCCGAGGACGGTGCGCATCAGGTTGCGGGAAAGGATCATGTAGAGGCTGCAGGCAACCATGATGGCCGCCCCCAGGGCATAGGCGAGCGTCACCGGCTGCCCTCCCGCTGCACGCCCGACAGGAAGGCCAGCACGCTGCCCAGCACCACGGCATAGACGCCGATGTCGAAGACCAGGGTGGTGCCGAGCTTGATCCCGATCCCGGCGATCTGGGGCTCCGCCCAGAGATGGGTGAGGTAGCCGCCGGGGAGGAACAGCCCGGGCACGCCGCTTCCGATCGCCGCCAGGGCGCCCACCCCGACCAGGACCAGCGGATGGATGCGCAGCATCGCCCGGGCGGCGGCGGGCCCGTCGGCCAGGGCGATCAGGGCAAACGCGAGGGCGGCGACCAGGCCGCCGATGAAGCCGCCGCCGGGTTCATTGTGGCCGCGCAGGAGGATGAAGAGCGAGGTGGCCAGGAGCAGCGCGAAGAACGGGCGCAGGGTGAGCCGGAGGATCAGGGCGGTGGGTCGCTCCGAGGCGTGGCCGGCCGGGTCCGCCCCGCGCAGCACGCCCGCGACCATGATCGCCGCCATCCCGACCACGATGGTCTCGCCCAGCGTGTCGAGCGCCCGGAAGTCGACCAGGATGACGTTGACGACGTTGCGGCCGAACGCGGAGCGGTAGCTCTCCTGGCCGTAATAGCCGGCAACCGAGGCATCCGGCGTCGTGGCCAGCATGTCGAGGGTCGCCACCAGCACGAGCAGGCCCACGCAGCCCGACAGGATCGCGTCCGCGACCCGCTCCCGGGGCAGGCGCGACGGCTGTTCCTGGAGCGGCAGCGCCAGCAGGGTCGCGGTCAGCAGCACCACGATCAGCGCCTCCACCGCGAACTGGGTGAGCGCCAGGTCCGGGCCACCATTCATCAGGAAGGTCAGGGCCACGGCCAGGCCGGCCAAACCGACCGCCAGCATCCCCGAGAGGAGCGAGTGCGCCCTGGCCGCGGCGAGGGCGCCCGCCACGCCGATCACCAGCACCGCGAGCGAGCCTGCCTGCACCGGCGAGCCTGCTGGCCAGCGCGGCAGGATACCGCCGGCCAGCATCGCCCATCCCAGCAGCAGGGTGGTCGCCGCCAGCACGGTGAACAGATAGCGCCGAAGGTCGCCGTGCTGGACCAGGCGGGAGGTCAGACGGGCGGAACGGGTGATCGCCCACATCCCGGCATCGTAGGCGCGGTCGCCGGAAATCTCGTCGAGCAGGCGCACCGACCGCAGGCGGAGGTGGATGGCCCGCCAGAACCAGACGATCGCCCCGCCGATCGCGAGCACGGCCACGCTGAGCGCCAGCATCGGGGTCAGTCCGTGCCAGAGGGCGATGTCGACCTTCAGGGGACCGTCGTTGATGATGTAGGACGCCGGGCGCAGCACGTTGCCGGCGATCCAGCCGGAATCGACGCTGATCAGCAGGCCAGTCACCGCCAGGACCGCGGGACCGATGACGATGCCGGTTGTCTCGCGATGCTTGAGCCCCTCGTCGGGGGCGTTGCCGGTAAAGAACGGCCGCAACGAGACCACCCCAGCCACGCCGACCATCACCGCATTGACGACCACCGCG
This sequence comes from Geminicoccus roseus DSM 18922, assembly GCF_000427665.1. Taxonomy (NCBI): domain Bacteria; kingdom Pseudomonadati; phylum Pseudomonadota; class Alphaproteobacteria; order Geminicoccales; family Geminicoccaceae; genus Geminicoccus; species Geminicoccus roseus. The sequence goes on along the minus strand of NZ_KE386572.1, from coordinate 5,200,640 downwards.
ATCGCGACCGGGATCACCACCCAGGTGCTCTCGATCTGGGCCTCGAACAGCAGTTCCTTGGAGATGAAGCCGATGAAGGGCGGCAGGCCGGCCATCGAGAGGCTGGCCAGGATGGCGGCGCCGGCGGTGACCGGCAGCAGCCGGGCCAGACCCCCCATCCGGCGCAGGCGGGAGATGCCGGTGGAATGGATCACCGAGCCTGCGCAGAAGAACAGGGCGGCCTTGTAGAGCGCGTGGGCCAGGATGAAGCCGACGATTGCGACCGCCGTGGTGGGTCCGTCCAGGCCGATAAGCATCACGAGGATGCCGAGCGAGGCCATGGTGGAATAGGCCAGCGCCGCCTTGAAGCCTTCCGCGCGCAGGGCATAGAGGGCGGCGATCAGCATGGTGATGCTGCCGGTGGCCAGCAGGATGGCCCGCACCCCCGGCACCTCGCCCAGCATCGGCTCGAACCGCGCCAGGAGGTAGATCCCGAGCTTCACCATGGTCGCCGAATGCAGGTAGGCGGAGGCCGGCGTGGGGGCCTGCATCGCGTTCGGCAGCCAGAGATGGAAGGGAAACTGCGCCGACTTGGTGAAGGCGCCGACCAGAAGGCCGGTGACGATGAGCCAGATCCAGGGGCTGTCCACCAGTTCGGCGCGCCGTTCCAGGACCTCGGTCACCGAGAAGGTGCCGAGCTGGACCCCGATCAGCACGAACGCGGCCAGGAGGGCCAGGCCGCCCCCTGCGGTGACCTGAAGGGCCTGGACGGCGGACCGGCGGGCCAGGGCGCTGCGGCTCTCGAACCCGATCAGCAGGAAGGACAGGATGCTGGTCGCCTCCCAGAACATGAACAACACCATCAGGTTGTTCGCGAGCACCGCGCCCAGCATCGAGGTCATGAACAGGAGGATCAGCGTGAAGAACCTTGCCCGCGCGGCAAGCGAGTTCTCCGCCATGTAGGCGCCGGCATAGACCACCACGAGCGCGCCGATCCCGGTGATGAGCAGCACGAACAGGAACGAGAAGCCGTCCAGGCGCAGGGCGAGATCGATCCCGAGGGAGGGCACCCATTCCACCGCATGCTCGACGACCAGCCCGCCCTTGAGCAGGGGGGCCAGCCGCCAGAACTGGTAGAACAGGAAGGCCGGCAGGGCCGCCAGCACCCAGCCCGCATGGGCGCCGAGCCGCAGGGACAGGGGCCCGGCCAGGCATGCTCCGACGAACGCGACGATCAGGAGGTCGAGAAGGGTCATCGGGCACGGTCAAGCAGATAGGGCGCCGTCTTGGCGGCAGGGCACACGATCCCTTGCCCCTCGCACAACCATCGCCCTGTTCTGGCGCGCAGGACGACGTTGCCGGCTCCGGTGGGGAAGGCAGCGATGAACTGCAAACCCGGCGAGCGAGCTGTGGTTCCGCTCACGCCCGTCGGGAAGTCAGGAAGTGGCCTCCGGCAGCGCGGAGATCGCTCCTACGACGAGCCGCTCGTTGATCGGGATCGTCATGTTCCAGCGGACGCCGGCAGGATCCTCCCGCAGGACCACGGCGGCCTTCAGTTCATAGGCCAGCGTACGTTTCAGCAGCGACATGCCAAAGCCCTCCTCAGCCGTGCTGCCGCGCTCGTACGCCACTCCCGTCTCGGTCCAGTCGAAGACCAGGTTGTCGCCGTCCACCTGCCAAGTGACCTCGACCCGGCCGGCCGGGCCGGACAGGGCACCATGCTTGAGGGCATTGGTGGTGAGCTCGTGGATCGCAAGGCCAAGGATCTCGGCGGCTTTTGGCTGCAGCCGGATGCAGGGGCCGCTGAGGCGGGCCTGATCGCCCAGCTGGGCGTGAGAGGCGAGCAGTTCCTCGGCGACCAGGGATTCCAGTTGGATCCCGCAGCCCGGATCACGGGTGACCGCCGCCTGGACCCGGGCAAACGCCCCGATCCGCCCGTCCAGGTGCTGGGAATATTCCTGTAGGCTGGAACTGCTTTCCGCGGTGCGTCGGGCGATCGAGCGGATCACCGCCAGCGTGTTGCGGACCCGATGCTGGAGTTCCCGGAGCAGGAAAGCCTGCCGTTCCTGCAATTGCCGAAGCTGATCGACATCGGTCGACGTGCCGATCCACTGCACGATGGCGCCACGACCGTCGCGGACCGGATGGGCGCGCGTCTGGAACCAGCGATAGCGCTGCTCGCGCACGCTCCAGATCCGGCAGGTGAAGTCGAGTGGTTGCCCGGCGGCCGTCGCCCTCCATGCGGCGAGCGCTGGCGCTCGGTCATCCGGATGGAGGGCATTCAGCCAGCGCAGTTTCAGCGACTGTTGTTCGTTCAGGCCGGTGAAGGCGACCCATTGGGGACTGACGGCGCTCCACTCCCCGAAGGGCCGGGACTGCCAGACCAGGTGCGGCAGGCCTTCCAGGAGCGCGGCAAGGCGTCGCTCAGCCTGATCCTGCCGGTCCGCGGCCCGAAGGGCATGGGCTGCCCGTGCGGCACAGCGCTCAAGCTGGCGCTGGTCCTCGCCCGACGGCAGGCCCGGCCCCTTGAAGTAGGTTGTCAGCACGCCAATGGCGCGCCCCGACTGATCTGCCAGAGGCAGGGCATGAACCCCGCGGGCAGGCAGCAGCGCTGCAATGTCCTGGTCCTGCCATCGTGCTGCGCCCGGCGCATGGCTGTCGATGATCAGGCTGTCACCGGCAAGGAACGCCCGGACGCAGGTCACAAGCGAATCCGCAAGCGGTGTCACGAGGAGCTTGCGGATCTTGTTGTCGTCAAATCCGGCCGAGGCTGCCACCCGCAGGGTCAGGTCCGAAGCCTCGTATCGATGAAGGGTGCCCGCATCGGCCCCCTGCGCCTCGATGGCAGCGGCGAGGACGTCATCCAGGAGCGCCTGCAGCGGGAGCCCGGCATCGCTGACGGAACCTTCCTGCTGGGGTCGCGCCGGGTCCAGGCGATCGCGAGGGGAGGCGTCGGCCTGCCAGACTGCTCCCGTCAGGCCAATGGCGGTTCCATCCGGGTTGCGCAGCACGATCACCTGCTTCGTCAGCCAGGCGACGTTCGAATCGGAGGGGCGGATGATCCGATAGCGGATCTGGAACGCCTCGCCGGTGGAGAGAGCCCTTTCGAACTGCTGGCGGTAGTCCTCGAGGTCGGCAGGATGGATCAGGCGATCATGATCCTCGACATGGCGGATCGTCCTCCTGCGCTCCAGTCCCAGGACTTCGGTCGCCTCTGGTGACATGACCAGCCGTCCGGACAGGAGGCTGCATTCGAACGTCGCCAGCGACTTGTCCGGGAGCGAAGGCGGCCGCCTCCGGGCGCCGAAATCCCCTGGCGGCACGACGGTGATCAGGATCCCCATCACCTTGCCATGCTCGTCGCGGCTTGGAGCGTAGCAGGCGCGCAGCGGAGCGAACGGTGGAAGGGCCGGGCGCATGACCGGATGGGCGGCATCCTCGAACGTCAAGGTCTGCCCCTGCAGCACCCGGGCGAACGTGTGCCGGTCGACCGGCGCCATCTCGGGCCGGAAATCGTCCCATGCCTGCCCCAGGGGAGGCAGCCGGTCCCTCATGATCGCCGCATAGGCATCGTTGTAGATCGGGACGAGATGCTCGCCCCAGAGCAGCAGCATGGGGAAGGACGAGCCAAGCATCAGGTTCACCATGACCTTCAGGCTCGGTGGCCAGTCGCCGATTCCGCTCAAGGGACTGCCGGCCCAGTCGTGATCGGCGATCAGTTCCCGCATGCCCGCGCCGGTCCTGGCCGGACGTGGGCCTCCGCCCGGAGCATGTCCTTCAGGTGCCAATGCGAGCGGATGCCGGTCACGGGTCGTCATGCATCGTTCGCGTCGAAACGCTGCCCCTCATGGTTGAGGTGGAGATAGTTGGGACTGAACAGGGCCGCCGCCTGCAGCGCCTCCAGGTCGGGGATCGTCAGGAGCTTGCCGCGCAGGACAATGAGATCGGCTCCCCTCAGTTCCTGGAGGGTGCGGTTGAGATGGACCGCGGAGAGGCCGGTGGCATCCGCGAGATCGACCTGGGTGACCGGGAAGTCGCAGCTCGTTCCCTCGGTCATCCCGACCGAGCGCAGGCGCAGGAACAGTTCGCACAGCAGATGGGCGACCCGCTCGAACGCGGTCCGCTGGCCCAGGTTGACGCTCCACTCGCGCTGGATCGCGGCATTGACGAGGCTGTCCCACCAGAGCGCCTGGGTCACCCTTGGATGGTCGAGCGTCAGGGCTTCCATATGCTCGCGGGTGACCTCGGCGAAGGTGAGGGGCGTGATCGCCGCCATCGAATGATCCATCTCTCGCAGGATGAAGACGTTCAGGTCGCAAAGGTCCCCAGGGAGAAGGAAGGCGATGATCTGCCGCCTGCCGTCTTCCAGCGTCTTATAGCGGCACGCCCATCCGGAGAGGATCAGATTGACATGATCCGGCCGGTCTCCCTCGTGAATCAGGTCGTCCCGCGCATTGAGATGACGCACCCGCTGCGAAGCCAGATCCCGCAGCGCCTCCTGATCGGCCCTCGACAGCTTGGTGAACTTCTCCAGCTTCCTGACCAAGGGATTGATCATGCACGTGCCTTCCGCTTGCCTCGCGATGCGTTATCAGAAGCATGCGTGCTGGAAGACTGTCTTATGTTATCATCTGGCGGTGAGGGGAGTCTTATCTCCTGACGCAGAGGCGTATCCAGGTGCAATATGCATATTGATCGGTCGAAGCCCCTGCAAGGACGCCGCATACTAGTTGTGGAGGACGAGTTCTATATTGCCGACGATGTCAAAATTTTACTGGAAAGCATGGGAGCGAAAGTCATCGGGCCGCTTTCGGATCTGGAAAGCGCAGAGAAGTGCTTGGAGGCTGCCTCTCTTCCCGATCTGGCCGTGCTCGACATCAACCTCCGTGGCGACCTCGTATTCTCGCTCGCGGCCGGGTTGCGCGACCACGAAGTCCCAATGATCTTTGCAACGGGCTACGACGACTCCATCATCCCGCCCGAGCATGCCGGCGTTCCCCGCCTGGAAAAGCCCTTCGAGGACAGGGATTTGACGGGGCTGGTCCTTCGGCTCCTGGACAGGACTCGCCGGGGGTGAGCCCCGCGACCCCTGGCGGGACATGAGCCGGCCAGGGTCGCCCGTCGGACAACGAGACATCCCGGGCAGGGGCACGCGAGCCTTAGCGGCCACCTCCTGCCATGGCGGCCGCATGACCCCTGGCTCTGGTTCCTATGGCCTTCATGGCATGCCGCGCCACCGACCCGACCTTCGGCGACCGGCGCACCTTGGCCACGGGCAGCCGGGCGGAAAGGACGTAGCGGGCCGGCGCGCCGGTGCGGAAGCGGATGGCGATCCGGCGGCCATGCCCGTCGGTCGAGCACTCATACTGCCAACCCGATGCCTCCGCGAGTTGCTGGACCAGGGCGACCCCGGGTCCCTGCGCGCCGGTGGCCGCAGGCTGCCTGCCGTCGTCCGAGACAGTGAGTTCGGCGCGGCCATGCCCGAGGGGAGCCAGGCGGATGGCGATGGTGCCCGGTCGGCCGTCCGGAAAGCTGTGCTCGATCGAGTAGGCGGTCTCCTCATGAGCCAGGATCGCCAGGGTGATCATCGCTGATTCGCTCAGATGCAGGTGGTCGGCCGCTTCGATCGTGACCCGGATGCCGCGGTCGTGCAGGGCGCGGTTCCAGTACTCGGCCGTGTCCCGCAAGTAGGCCTGGAGGCTCGCTCCATCGCGGCCCGGCCGCGCGGCGCGTTGCTGAAGGAGGTAAAGGGTCGAGGCCGTCTCCGCCAGCCATCCGAGATGGTGGCGGGCTTCCTTGCTCTCGATGTCGCGAAGCCGATGTTCTGCAAGGAGCGAGATGAGCTGGAAGGAGTGGGCGGACCGATCATGCGGTGCTGTGTCCACGACCGTTTCACCATGAGACTGACGGACTCTTCTCATCGACCGTTCCTCCCGCTCCCTGGTCAAGCCGCGCCGCTTCTGTCGAGATCGCATGGCGTGCCGGCTCTTCCTCAAGAGAAGTAGAGTTGGCTCGACTGATTGCCACTCACTCAGGTTAGGCTCGCCAGTGATTGCTTCGCGATAGCCGGGATGCTGCACCTGTTTCCCAGAGAGCCGGGCGCCTCGTCGCAGGATCCGGCCTGCTGTGACCCGCTTCCCGGCTTACGGGAGGGGTCGAGGCCATCTACGAGAGAGCGTGAGCCGACCCTTTCTTGGTCCCCAGAGCCGCCAGGGAGTGGAATCGACAATCTTTGGTCTTCCCGGCCTGCGACACTGGTAAAAATAAATTCACCTCGATGGGTGCTGCGGCCTTGTCCGCACGTTGGGTGATCATCCAGGAGCAGTGGGCTCCTCATGGCGCTTGCGAGACGCGATGCCTCAAATACCTGCCCCGATCGACCCCCGGCTGGGGGAAAGCGGTGCGCGTGCACCCGCCGCATCCGGGCTGTTCGTGGCGGTGGTCATCATCGGCTTTCTGTATTTCGGCAGAGAGGTGCTGGTCCCGGCCGCGCTCGCCATCCTGCTGAGCTTTGTCCTGGCGCCGCTGGTCAGGGTCCTGCAGCGCTACTGGGTGCCGCGCGCGGTTGCCGTGCTGGCGGTGGTGCTTCTCGCCTTCACCCTGATCTTCGGCCTGGGCACCATCATGGCGGCCCAGCTGGCGCAACTCGCCACCGACCTTCCGCGCTACCAGACGACCATTCAGGAAAAGATCCGCTCGTTCCGCGGCGCCACCGACGGCGAGGGGGTGGTCGACCGCGTTTCGGGCATGCTCAACAATCTGAGCGAGGAACTGGACCGGGAGGATGCGGAGAGGGGACAAGACCTGCGGCCCGCCGAATCAGGGGTGCCCGCCGGGGAAGTCTCGCCGATCCCGGTGATCATCCAGCAGCCAGATCCCGGCTCGCTGGCGACCCTGGCGCTGATCATCAATCCGCTGCTGCATCCGCTCGCCACGACCGGGATCATCGTGGTGTTCGTCATCTTCATCCTGCTGGCCCGGGAGGACCTGCGCAATCGACTGATCCGGCTGGCCGGCGCGCATGACATCCAGAACACGACAGCGGCCATGGACGATGCGGGCCGGCGCCTGAGCCGGCTGTTCCTCACCCAGGTCGCCCTGAACTCGGGCTATGGCGTGGTGATCGGCATCGGCCTCTCCATCATCGGGGTACCGAGCCCGATCCTTTGGGGCGTCCTGGCCGGGGTCCTGCGTTTCGTGCCCTATATCGGCGCGGTCATCGGCAGCGTCTTCCCGGTCATCATCGCGGCGGCGGTCGATCCGGGCTGGTCGATGGCGATTTGGGCGGCAGCCCTGTTCCTCATCGTGGAGCCCATGGTCGGCCATGGCATCGAGCCGCTGCTCTATGGCCGCAGCACCGGGCTCTCGCCGGTCGCCGTGGTCGCGGCGGCGACGTTCTGGACCTGGCTGTGGGGGCCGATCGGTCTTCTGCTCGCCACCCCGGTCACCGTCTGCCTCGTGGTGCTCGGGCGGCACGTGAAGTCGCTGGAGTTCCTGGACATCATGTTCGGCGACCGGCCGGCGCTCACCCCTTCCGAGCTATTCTACCAGCGGATGCTGGCGGGCGATCCGCTGGAAGCGACCGAGAAGGCGGTGGAGTACCTGAAGGAGCGGTCCCTGACGTCTTACTACGACGAGGTCGCGCTGAAGGGGCTGCAGCTGGCGCAGAACGACCATGCGCGGGGGGCGCTGAACGACAAGCGGCTGAACCGCATCCGCGCCAGCCTGGAGGAACTGATCGACGATCTGGTGGATCAGGAGGACCGGCCCAAGCCGGCGCCGGCAACCGACGACCCCGAGGCCGAGGCGGCCGTGGAATCGGCGGACCAGGAGGATCCGGCGCTCGGGCTGCAGGTCCTGACCGAAGGTTCGCTGGCGCCGGAATGGGCGGGCGAAGCGCCGGTCCTGATCATTTCCGGACGCGGTGCCCTGGATGATTCCGCGTCCAGGATCCTAGCGCAGCTCCTGTTCAAGCACGGGATCCGGTCGCGGATCGTCGGCACCGACGCGATCAGCACCGCCAATCTGTTCCGGCTGGAGCCTGCCGGCGTGGCGATGGTCTGCTTCTCCTATCTGGACCCCGCCAGCCTGATCCCGGCGCGCACGGCGGTCAAACGGATCCGGCGCCGGATCCCCAAGGCCCGCACCCTGCTCGGCCTCTGGCGTGCCCAGGATCATCCCGGCCAGGCCGACGCAGAGCGTGAGGTCCTGGCCGACCACTACGCCTCGACCTTCGAGGATGCGGTGCGTTTGTGCCTCGCGGCCGCGACCGGCACGCCGGCCCGGACCGAGCCGGCCATCCAGTCGCCAGAAAAGAAGATCGCCTGATCGCGCAGGCGCTGATGCTCAAGGAAACGCCCCGGCCGTCACCGGCCGGGGCGTGCTTCGCTGCCTGAACTCGGAGAAGCGTTCAGCGCTCCGGCGTGGATCGGACCGGGTCGGCCGAGTCCTCGCCCTGATCCGACAGGCTCGGGAACTCACCCAGATTGTTCAGGGTGCTCTCCTCTTCCACCGCTGGGTCGGTGCCGCTCTCGAACGGCAGCAGGGCCGAGCGATGCGCATCCTCTTCCGCCACCAACTCGGCAGCGAGATGCCAGTGGTCCTCCGCCCGGCCATGCGGCCCGCCCTCGGATTCCCACAGTTCGTAGGCCTTCCGGCGGATGCGCTCCTCGAGCGGCTCGTCCATCTGGGGATCTTCCGCCCCACGACGGACGGCCTCTTCCGTGTCGTCCAGTCCGTCCGCCGTCTCATCGGCGAAGTCCGGTCGCGCCGTCTCGGCCACCGCCCAGTCCTGGACCGTGGCGTCTTCCCCCTGCGTACCGGTTCCCTGCGCGTCGTAGCTGTCGACGTCCCGGCCGAACACCGCCATCGACGTGTCCTGGTCGGGTGATTGCTGCTCTGCACGATCCATGGCGGCGATCTCAGAGCTTTCGACCGTCGACGAACGTGTCCTGGGTGCCATCTCTATTCTCCTGCCGGTCCCGCCAAGGGCGGAGCCCTTGCTCCCACGACAACATTTCCTGGGTGCCGGCGTTCCGAGAATCCCGGCAACTCGCCGGCCGAGACTCCTGTCGGACCTGGATCGGCTGGGTGTACAGGATGGCGGCGGGCAGCATCCGGAGAATTCGAGCATGACGGAGCGTGGGGTTCGGCCTGCAGACCAGGCGGAGGCCCAACCGATCGAGGCGGCCCGGAAGAGCCTGGTCAACGCCAGGCGCCGGGGCTGGTCCGTCATCCTGGTGGGCGGGCAGCCGGTGATCACGGCTCCTTTGCGCAGTCTTGATCTAGACCTGCTGGACAGGCTGATGGGAGCCGTCGACGCCGTCACCGATCTATTGGAGGAGGAGGCGGAGCCGGGGCTTCGTCCGGTACCTTCCCATCGCTAGAAGAACGTGCTCCTCCACGCGCTTCCGGCAAGACAGACGGAGAAACTTGCCTGTGACTTCATCCAGCCGAAGCGACGCCTCCGGCGGCCGCGCCATCGATCTCCTGATCTGCGACGTGGATGGCACCCTGGTCGACAGCGAGAAACAAGTGGCTCCGGCCACGGCCAGGGCGGTCCGGCGTCTGCGGGCGGCCGGCATCGGATTCACCATCATCAGCGCCAGGCCGACCAGGGGATTGCGGTACCCCGTCGAGGTGCTGGAGATCGACCAGCCGACGGCGGCCTTCAATGGCGGGACGATCGCCGGCGCGGACGGAACGATCATCCAGGCGCACCAGCTTGCCAACGAGGTCGCCGACGAGACCCTGGCGCTGCTCTGCCGGCACGACGTCGAGATCTGGCTGTTCGCTGATGACGAGTGGCGGGTGCTTGATCCGGACGGCCCGTTCGTGCCGCGTGAACGGCGGGCCGTGGGCTTCGAGCCGGTCGTGGTTCCATCCTTCGGGCAGGCGCGCCGTGTCGACAAGATCGTCGCGGCAAGCGACGACCACGCCATGCTGCAGCGGATGGAAGGAAGTGTCGGCGCGGCGCTCGAGGATCGGGCGAGGGCGGTCCGGTCGCAGCCCTACTATCTCGACGTCACCGCGCTCCGGGCCGACAAGGGGCATGGCGTAGCGGCGCTCGCCGAGGCGGCCGGCATTCCGCTCGAGCGGGTCGCCGTCATCGGCGACGGCCACAACGACGTGGCGATGTTCCGGCGCGCGGGACTTTCCATCGCCATGGGACAGGCAGCGGAGGACGTGCGGGCGGCGGCGGACCACGTGACCGCGAGCAATGACGAGGACGGCGTCGCTGAAGCGATCGAGCGCTTTATCCTCGCATCGCACTGACATCTGGCGCGGCTTGGCCTAGCGACGGGCCACATGGTCCGCCACGAAGGCGCCGCGCTCGCCCATCGGTTCCGCGGGCGGCGTTGTGGTGTCGCGGCGCGTCTGCAGTTCGAGTTCCGCATTCAGTTCCGCCCCCAGCAGCACGGCATAGGCCGAGATCCAGAACCAGAGAAGCGCCACCACGACGCTGCCGAGCGTGCCGTAGGTCGCGTCGTATGCCCCGAAGTTGCTGACATAGAACGAGAAGGCGACCGACGAGAGCAGCCAGAGGGCAGCCGCCAGGATGGAGCCGGGGGTCACCCAGCGCCACTTCGCTTCGGCGCGGGAGGGGCCAAGCCGGTAGAGGATTGCCAGCGCCAGCATGGTGAAGGCCAGCAGCAGCAGGAACGAGAATGCCCGCACGGCCATGGCTGCAAGCGGCCCGAGCCAGCTGAAGGACAGGACGGCGGGAATGGCGACGATCACGGTAAGGGCGATGGTAACGCCTGCGATTCCACCGAGCGTGAACAGCAGCGCCACCAGGTTCAGGCGCAGCAAGCTGCGCTTCTCCCGCTCCTCGTAGGCCACGTTGAGGGCGGTGAGGATCGACTTCACCCCGTTCATCGCGCTCCACAGGGCGATGGCCAGGCTCAGCACCAGGCCGGAACTCAACTGGGTGCGGCCGGCGCTCGCGATGTCGCGCATGCGGGTCTCGATGAGTTCATAGGTCGAGGCGGGCAGCACGCCGCGCAATACTTCCAGCTGGCTCTGAGCGGAACTGGGGTCGGTGAACAGGCCATAAAGGGAGATTGCGACCGAGATGACCGGGAACAGGGCCAGAAGCGCGTAGAAGCTGCAACTCGCCGCCGCCGTTCCCGCCTCGTCGGAAATCGCTTCGCGCAGCACGCGCCGCAGCACCACGAGCCAGCCTTCCGGCGGGATCTCCGACGGGCTGCCTGCGCACCTGCCCAGGTTCTTCTCGTCGCTGCCATCAGACTGTGAAGCTTCCGGTCCCACGACGTCACCTCGTCCTTGTTGCGCCATCGAGCCTCCCATCGCCTTTCCGGTGCGGCCGGCAAGCGGACCGGTCAACCTGTCTTTACAGGGACGTGCCCTTGGACGGCGGCAGTGGCCAGAAGGTTCCATCCGGATGTCGAAGCGCCCGCCGATGTTGCCCCGTAAAGCCGCCCGACTCCCGCTGTGCGATAGGACACCTTGTGCTAGCTTGGACCGACGATAACTCTCCCGAGCAGCCGAGAGGAGGACGAGCATGGTGATCCGTCTGGGAGACACGGCCCCCGATTTCGAGGCAGAGACCACCGAGGGAAAGATCCGGTTCCACGACTGGATCGGCGACAGCTGGGCGGTCCTGTTCTCGCACCCCAAGGACTTCACCCCGGTCTGCACCACCGAGCTTGGCTACATGGCGAGGGTCAAGCCCGAGTTCGAGCGGCGCAACGTCAAGATCATCGGCATCAGCGTCGACCCGCTCGACGATCACCGGCGCTGGGCCGACGACATCGCCGAGACCCAGGGACATGCGCCGAACTATCCGATGATCGGCGACCCGGAGCTGAAGATCGCCAAGCTCTACGACATGCTCCCGGCCAGCGCCGGCGACAGCGCCTCCGGGCGCACGCCGATGGACAACGCCACGGTGCGCAACGTCTTCGTGATCGGCCCGGACAAGAAGGTGAAGCTGGTCCTGGTCTACCCGATGAGCACAGGGCGCAACTTCGACGAAGTCTTGCGGGTGATCGATTCGATGCAGCTGACCGCCAAGTACTCGGTCTCCACCCCGGCCAACTGGAACCGCGGCGACGACGTGATCGTGCTCCCGTCGATCCCGACCGCCGAGGCCCGCGAGCGCTTCACCAAGGGAGTGACGGAGCTCAAGCCCTATCTGCGGATGACGCCGGACCCGAGCACCTGACACGGGCCGCTGGTCGTGGTCGAAGACCGGCGGCCAGCGATCCGGAGGGATCCAGCACCTCGCAAGGCGCGCCGAAGCACTACCTGATCTCCTTCAGCATGACCGCCACCATCTCGGCGCGGGTGTGCACCGACAGCCGGGTGAAGATCCGGTTCATGTAGGCGTTCACGGTGTGCGGGCTTACGCCCAGGCGGTGCGCGATCTGCTTGGTGAACAGGCCCTCGGCGACCAGCCAGGCGATCTCGCGCTCGCGCCGGGTCAGGCGGTGGCGGCAGAGGGGCTGGTGGCGGAGGGTATCGGCAGCCACGATCACGAAGTCTCTGCCCCCGACCTGAAGTTGCCCGACCGGATTCAGGCCTCCCCGGAGCTGTTCCGCCGGCACCACCATGCAAAGCACTTCCTGCACGACGAAACGCGGCAGGCTCTCGCTGCCCGCCGGGTGGTCCTGCATGACGGGCGGCATGTCCGACTGGAGCGGTTCCGCTGGTTGCGCCGGCATCAGCTTCCTCCCGGAATCGCACGCCTTCTTCGATCTGCCGTGTGCGCGCAGGGATCGGAGACCGCCCAGCACACGATCATGGACATCACACCGGGCATCAGACTGCACACTGTACTACTTCAGGTTACTTCTGCGTACTGGCAAACGCGCGCATCCGCCAAGGTCCCCAACCTGGTCTGGCCGGGTCGAGCACTCTCTGGATGACCGCCGGGGTGAGCCGGATGCCGCTGTTCAGCAGGCCAGGCGGCGCCAGCACGGTCTGCCGGCCGCAGCCGAACGATCGTCCCTCGGCATCCAGGATGCCCATGGTATGGACCGCCAGGATCTCCGGCCGACGGCCCAGCCCGGCGATCACCGGACTGCCGCTGTGGCCGGGACAGGTGTCGATCGAGTAGAGCAGGCGCCGCGGCGTGACCTTCTTGATGCGCTCCTCATGTCGCCAGAGCGTCCCGATCGGCCGGTCGCCGGGATAGCCTACGATTGCGACCCGCTGATCCGTGGCGATCTGCGCGAGTTCCGGATCGCTGCGCGCCACCATCGGCATGAAGCGCCGGGCGTGGGGGAAGGGCCGCTCCAGGAGGATGACGCCGAAGTCCCAGAGCATGTGGTTCGGGCCGTCGATGAAGCCATGCGGGACCCAGAAACGGTGGCCGGCCCGGCGGCCGAACGGCAGCGTGTCGCGGTCGGTGCGGCCCGGCATCACCGTGATGCTCCTCGGCGCGGCGCGGCGGGCATGGCTCCACAGGCAGTGGGCGGCGGTAAGGACGAGGTTGGGCGCGATCAGCGTCCCGGTACACCCCGCACAGCGCCCGTCCCCGAAGTCGCGGCACAAGTGGCAGATCAGGCCAAAGGGGAAGAGGTGGCCATCGATCTCCTGCACCCGGCTGTCGCGCGGGCCGACCACGGAAAGGTCGGCGGCTTCGGCGGCGGCTTCAAGTTGCAGCAGATCGGGCAGCGCCGCATCCATCAGCTTTCCTCCGCCTCGAGAAGCCGCTCCTCCTCGAAGGTCCAGGTGTTGCGGTCGTAGCCGACCGGGAGCCGACGCCGGGACAGGAGCAGGTTGGCGGCCAGGATCTCGAAGGCGTGCAGCGCCTTGTTGTCCCGGCTGTAGGGACCCCAGTCGGTGATCCGGCCGGCCCAGACATCGATGCGGCTGCGCCTGGCCAGGGCATCGCGCATGATCGGCGCCAGCCGCGCGAGGTCGCCCCGTCTCGAGGCCGGAGGGGCGGCAGCCAGACGAATATGGGCCCGGATGCGAGCGACGACCGTGCTGGCCGGGACCATGCCGACATAGACGGGGAGGCCTCCGACTGCGATGGCGTAGAGGCTCTTGGCAGGTGTCTGCAGGAGCGGCGGCACCGGCCCGCGTCGTCCGTCCAGGCTGCGGAGGATCGTGGCGGCATCGCCTCGTGGCAGCGGCACCGGCCCGGACCAGGCGATGGCGCCTCCAGGCAGGACCATGCTGCCCGCTCGCAGGTCCGCCTCCTCGCTTTCGGCGGAAGCGAATGCCGGCGATGGCCGGTCGAGGTCGCGGATCGCGAGCCTCGCCAGCCGGTCGGTCGCCACCCGGTCGCTGCGGCAGCTGGTGCAGCCGCAGGCGGTGCGTCCGGAGCAGGTTGGGCAGCCGGTCATTCGATATCGTGCCAGACAGCCACGGCACCCTCCCACAGCTGGCGATGGTCGTCGCTGGCGATCGTCCAGGCGAGTTCGTCGTCACCCGGGTCGTCTACCGTGACGCCCCCTGGCATCGGGCGGGGCGGGGGCAGGGGGCGCGCGGCGTGGGGCACGCAAAGATTGACGAGGCCGAGACGCAGCGCGCCGGTGGCGAGCAGGCCCAGGACCTGCGCCTGTTCCAGGCGGCGCAGGATCGAGGCCAGCAGGAGGTCGCGGTGGCGGCCAGGCTCCAGGCGGTGCGCCGCGATGCCGAACCGGTCCAGGGCGGCTACGACCGCAGGCTCGCTGAAGCCGCGCAGCGCCGCCGACAGGATCAATGCCCGCTCGCCGGAGAGGACCGCCGCCAGTGCCAGGGCGTCGCGCGCCGCGTCCATGAGCGGTGCCGGCGCATCCGGGCTGGTGAAGCCAGCGGCGGAATCCAGGCCCTGGACCAGCTCGTCGAACCGGTCGACCAGGCCCGGCGGCAGGCCCTTGCGCGCATGGGACACGTCGAGCGCGTCGCCCAGCCAGTAGATGCCGGGCGCCTGGGCAAAGCCCGGCCAGCCCTCGCGCCATGCGTGGCAGACCTGCTCCAGCTGGTCCGGCCGGTTGCCGCCCAGCGCCACGGCCAGTGCCTCGCTGTCCTCGCCGTTCGCCATCTCCTCGAGCAGGAGCAGGAAGGCGCGCGGCAGCCAGACCTCGCCGGTCTGGGCCAGGCGCTGGACCAGCCAGGGCCCGAAGGGCGAGAGGAGCAGCGGGAGGTCGACCACCAGGGGCGGCGAGGCGGCATCCTGGAAGACGACAGGTCGGGTGGCGGTGGCAAGCATGGCGGCACCTCGGGCGAATGCTGCCGGTCAGCCCATCACCGGCATCTCGGCCGACCGCGGCGGCAGGCCGACCGCCCAGCGCAGGCTGGCGGACACGCCCGGGAAGCGGCGGCCTTCCTCGGTGAGACGGTAGGCGGCGAGCCAGGCCTCGGCCGCGGAACCGGCCGGCTTGGCCTCGGTCTGGAACAGCAGCGGGTCAATGCCGCTGTCGAACTCGTTGCCGGCCGCCCAGAGCAGGACGCGCCGGCCGGTCTCCGCCATCTTGGCGCGCTGGCTGAGTTCGGTCGCCCCGCCCAGGAACCGGTTGAGCACCTGCTCCACCACGTCCCACTTCGTGTTGGCGTCGAACGACTTCTTCACGTCGGGCGTGTCGAACAGTTCGAGGAGCTGGCGGAGATAGATGCCGGTCTCGTGGGCTAGCGCGACGATGTTGCCGTAGGACGCGCGGTCGAGCCCGTAGCGAAGATCCAGGCCCAGCCTCTGCACGGCGGCGATGTTGCCATAGGGACGCTGATCGATCTCGGATGCGCCGCGGATCACCTCGCCGATGGTCAGGTCGCGGTAGTACTGGGCCAGCGCGCTCATCAGCGCGACGAACTGGTAGTGGAAGTTCTGGTTGACGATCCCGCCGGCCGGGGCCGGGCGACGGCCATAGTTGAACACGCGCTTGTAGGCGGCCATGCGCTCCTTGGGCCCGTAGCGAAGCGGCTGCCACTTATCGAGGACGTAGAGGAGCCTGGCGCCGGGGCCGCGCTGGATGCGCATCCGGCCTTCCCGGAAGAGCTGGCGAAGCACGGCCGCCACCCGGAACACGCCCATCCGCTCGTGCTGGAAGATGAAATAGAGCTCGGCGGCGGCATGCAGCTGGCTGGGGATGACGGCCTCGTCGAAATCGGCGGCGAGATAGGGATAGGCGACCTCGCCAAAAGGCTTCAGCCCGTCCTGGCCGAAGCCGAGCAGGTCGACGAAGGCGTCCTTGTCGTCGCCGGCAGCCCCTTTGAGCAGTTCGCCGAACCGGGCCTCGAAGGCGCTCTGCAACCGGGCGCGCTGGTCCGACGGCATCCCCTCGAGCGTGTCCTGGGCGAACTGCTGCCACAGGCGCTGGATGGTCTGGTGGGTCTGGTAGGTCATGGCACGCGCTCGGCCCCGAAAGGAGGTAGCTGGAGAGACGCAACCGATCGTCTATTTCTGGCCCTTGCCCTTTGGGCGATCCTCAGGCGGGCGCCGCTCCGTGTCCGGCTTGCCGTCCTCCTCCTCGGGCGCTTCCGGCATGGCCGCTTCCGGCGCCTCATAGCGATCGCCCTGGCCATAGCGCATGAGCGCATGGAGGAAGGTATCGAACGGTGCGGCATCCGGGTCCGGCCGCCGCGAGGCCGCGGTGGGCTCGGAAGCCGACGCGGCGGCGAGGCCAGCGGCGTAGGCTTCCGCCCGCGTGCCGTTGGGCGCGCCGATGACGTCGGCGAACCGCTGCCGGTCGTCCATGAGCGACGGGCAGGCCAGCCGGGCGAAGGCGAGGAGCCGGCCGAAATGGACCGAGGCCAGCAGCATGGCGCAGCAGAACTCGCTGAGCTCATGCTCGCTGCCTCCTTGGCAGTCGCAGCTGGCGCCGGTCGCCTCCCGGCCCCCGCAGCCGCACGTGCCGCTGTCCTGCCGCCGCTCCTCCACCTTGCGGGCGAGTTCGGCGATGCTCTTCCTGGCGGCGACCGCCTGCTCGACGAACAGGTCGGCCTGGGCGATGAGATCGCCCGCCACGCTGCGGATCAGGCACCACTCGATCGGCGATATCTGCCGCTTTGGCCGTCGATCCCGCTGGTCGTCGGCGGGCTGGCGGAACTGCAGCTCGATGACGTGATGCTGAGGCTGCCGCACCTGGGCGGATCGTTGCAGGAGCTGTCCGAGTGACATGATCAGGTTCCCTTGTTGCAGCGGGCCTCAGATCGTGGTGTCGAGGCTGTCCTCGAGCGTCGGCGGGATCCGCACCCGGGCAGGCATGCATGCGGCGAGGGCGCCCTCGACGTCGATGAGGGTGCGGTCCACTAGCCAGCCGAGCGCGCCGAGCACGCGGCTGGTCTCGGTGCAGCCAGGAGTGAGCGTCGCCAGGAGATCGCCGAAGCGCTGGTCGAGCTGGCGCTGCAGACAGAGCTCCTCGCGGATCCAGCCGATCTCCTCGGCGGTCGCTGGTGGGGCCGTCCCGACAGGCGGGAAGAACGGGCCGAGCATGGCGGCTGCCAGGCGCTCCAGGATGGCGCTCAGCGCGGGCCAGGCGATCAGGCAGGACTGCTGGCAGTCAATGGTCGGAAGCCGCGGGATGTCCGGGCGGGCGCCGACCTGCGCGACATTGCCGATCATCGTGCGGATCAGGTGCCCGAAGGCTGCCGCGCGCACCTCCGGCTCGCTGCGCCCCAGCGTGGAGCTGCCCAGCGCATACAGGTCGATGGCGCGGTCGGTGTCGTAGAGAAGCTTGTCGAGCAGGGCCAGGCAGATGACCTGGTCGCCGCAGCAGTCGCAGGCGAGCCAGCAGTCGAGTGCCTGGGCAAGTTCGCCGCGGGCGGTGATGATGGCGTTCAGCCGCTGGGTCGGCACGTCCGGGCCACCCAGGCCGTAGAGGCCATAGGAAACGATCGGCGGCCGGGCGATTGCCACCAGGCGGATGGCGGCACCGCCCTGGAAGGCGTCCAGGAACAGCTGCACCGCCTCCAGGAAGCCTGCCACCGGTGGCGAGGAGGGGGTCACGTTGATCCGGGCGGCGACCTGGACCAGGCGCTCCAGGCGCTGGGTCGCCATCTGCCCGGTCGCGGCCAGGGCGCGCAGGCCCTGGGAGCGGGTCGAGGCGGCACGGTCGATCAGCTCATCCATCATCCGCGCCAGCGTGTTCTCCTCGAACAGGGCGCGCACGTCGCTCATGCCGCTCTGGCCGAGCCTGGACATCAACTCGCGATAGCCGCGCAGACCCCAGGGCCAGGTGGACTGGTCAAGGCTGACCTGGCTGCTGCCGATCAGGTTGCGCAGCGCGGCCAGCGCCGCATCACGCCTTGCCACCAGCTCACTTGCAGGCGCCGCCAAAAGGAAGCGGCCGCCGCCGGCTCCGAGCTGTGCCAGGCTCTCCCCGGCCAGCACGAGCTGCAGGGCGGCGACCTGGTCGAGGCTCTGCGCCAGGCGGCGATAGGGCAGCGAGAAGCCGGGCGTGAGAGCGCCGACCAGCCGCGCCATTCGCGCGTAGTCGCCGAGCGCCCTCCGCGCGGCGAAGGTACGGTCGCGGGCATAAGGGTCCAGGCCCTGCCCGGCATTCGCCAGCCCGT
The DNA here is from genome assembly GCF_000427665.1 of Geminicoccus roseus DSM 18922. Classification (NCBI taxonomy): domain Bacteria; kingdom Pseudomonadati; phylum Pseudomonadota; class Alphaproteobacteria; order Geminicoccales; family Geminicoccaceae; genus Geminicoccus; species Geminicoccus roseus. Next base: position 5,182,196 of record NZ_KE386572.1, on the reverse strand, counting down.
CCGACACATGGCTGCGGATCGCCTGCGCCCAGCCCAGCAGTTCCGCCTCGACGTCCTTGAGCTGCGCCGAGGTCGTCAGGAACTGCAGGTCGCGCTCGACATCCGCCTGCGCCTGCTCCAGCTCGACCCCGGACGGCCCGGGAGTCGTGGCCGGCCGGACGTGGCGGACCTCCGGGATCACCGGCAGCCCCTGCGCCTCGCGCTCCAGCGCCATGTCGTCCTGCGGGTAGTAGCGGCGCAGGCCCTGGGCCACCTCCGCGGGATTGGCGGGGTTGCTGATCCGCAGGGAGCGGCGGATCAGGTTGTCGAGCTGGACCGCTGTCGGCGAGCGGTCGCGGCCGGTGGGTTCCGTCGCGATATGGGGCATCGTCCTCGTCCTCAGGCGGTCATGGCGGCGGGCAGCCGCGACGGAATGGGCGCAGGCAGGAGTTCAGCCGGGTTGGCCAGCTTCTCTCCCCGCCAGCCGGTGCCGCGATGGGCCAGCAGGCGGATGACCAGCAGGCTGAGCCGCTGGGCCTCGGCACCGGCTTCCAGGGCATAGAGGCAGGCGGAGACCACGTGCCTGGGCGGCAGGGCCTGCGGCGGATGGCCGGTCTTCAGGTCGAAGGCGCCGCGGCGGATGGCGGCCTGGTCCTCGGGCCTGAAGCGGATGACCGAACTCAGGGCCTGCTGGGCCAGGGCGCGGCGCGGCTGGAAGGCGATCTCGTCGACCACCGCCGGGATCGCCCGCGCCTGCGTCTCCATCAGGACCGGCGGGATCCGGTGGCCGCGCTCGGGATCGTAGAGCCGGCGCCAGACCGTCGAGACCATGTCGGCATCCTCGACGAAGCCCAGGCGGCGCAGCATCTCCGCCATGATGAAGATGCGGAGATACCCGACCGGATGGGCGCCGCCCGGACGGTAGGTCATCACCCGGTCGGCGGGATGGGCCAGGAACTCGGCCATGCCGAAGGCCGCGGCGGGGCCGCCCAGCAGGATCGCCGCGAGATCGGCGAAGATCTCCTTGTGCCACCTGCCATAGATGGCGATCGCCCGAAGCGGCAGCCGGATCTCGGCCAGGCGGCGGATGACCGCGTCCTTGGTCTCGTGCCATACCCGCAGATCGGCCATCAGGTTGTGGGCGACCTCGTGCAGGAACACGGACTGCCAGGGCCGGTCGCGGTCCCAGGGAATGCGGATCAGCGGGAACGGGTTGGGCTCGCCCAGGAGCCGGGCCAGACTGACGCCGCGGCGCATCGTGGCGGGGCTGTAGCCATGCTCCATGTAGGTGATCGGCTTCAGCACCGGCCCCTGGATCAGCCCGGGCAGGCCCAGGCGCACCGCCCGGTAGCAATCGGCTGCAATGGCGTCATGAGCGGCCAGGGCGGGCGCGAAGGCGGTGCCGCGCTGGGCAAAGATCTCGAAGAACATGCCGAAGCTGCGGCGGGCCCGGTCGATCTCGCGCTCCACCATCGCCATCGCGATCAGGATGCTGTCCAGGGCGGTGCGCCGGTCCGGCTCCATGATCTGTCCCAGATGCACGAGGCGGCGCCGGATCAGCCGGTCGATGCTGTCGAGCCTTGCCTGGGCGGCCTCGAAATGGGCGGGTGACGGAGCGAAGCGCAGGTCCCCGCGGCGCAGTCCCACGGCCTTCGGGCTCAGGACGACGATCCGGTTCGCGCGCCCCTCCAGGCTCTCCTGCTTCAGCCACAGGAGCTTGCGCAGCGGGTCCACGGCCATGGCTGCGTCCCCCTTGCCGGCTCGTGGTCACAGGCTCCGGATGATGATCTCGGCAGGGCCACGAATGCGCAGCCGGCGGATGCCGCCAACCATGCTGCCGATGCCGCCGGCCCGGCCGACCGTCTGCTGCGCCCGCGCATTCGGCTGGGCTAGGCGCGATGCCAGCTGCGGCTTGGCCGCGACGCGCTGCGCGGTGCGCAGCAGCACCTTGGGCTTGGCGACCGTCGGGGTGCCCTTGGCGGCCGCGGTGCGGTTGACGCTGGCCGCCATCCGGGGAAGCGCCCGCAGTCCAGAGCTCCCCGCCACGTTGGTCAGGGTCTTGGCGGCGGCCGACACCTGCCGCACGGCGCGCATCCGCTGCGCGGGGCTCATCCCCGCCGCACGGTTCTGCAGAAGCTGGCGGGCGACCAAGCCCACCACCACCGGCCGTGCCCGGCGGTCCTTGCTGGCCATCTCGGCCGCGGCCTCGGCGGCACGCTGGATCATGCCGGGCTCGCCCTCGCCGGCCATCTCGGCCTCGGCGCGCAGGTTGCTCGCCAGCCGGGCCACCTTGGCGGCGACCTGGGCGGCCGGATGCGGAATGACCGAAAGCACCGGTGCGGCGGCGCGGGCGACCTTGCCGATGATCGGTGCCGCCTTCTTCGCGACGTTCACCACGCCGCGCACCAGCTTCTTGAAGAAGGCGTCCTCGCTCTCGGCGGACAGCGCGCTGCTGACCGCGCCCAGAAACGCGTCCTCGCCATCCGCCTCGAAACTGTCCTCCGATTCGTACCCGTCCTCGCTCTCGAAGGCATCTTCGGCTTCGAACCCGTCGGCGAAGTCGTAGGCGTCCTCGGATTCGTAGGCGTCCTCGCTCTCGTACGAATCCTCCGATTCGTAGGCATCCTCGCTCTCGAACAGCTCGGATTCTCCCTCGGCCTGCTCATTGGCGAGATCCTCGAGCAGATCGCGTTCCTTGACGGTCATGGCCAGGTCTCCCGTGATGCGAGGCAGCGCGTCGCTCGCTCTCGAACTGGGATCATCGGGCATTCGGGAGGTGCCACCAGTCGCGAATTGCTGGTCAGCACCGCCATGTAGTCCGGATGAGGGACAGCTCCCGTTGCGCCCGGACCGTGGATCCGCCGGGCGGCCTAGGATCTCGTAGCGATGGACCTTCGGAAGAACAGCTGCTCAGGAGGGGGCTGAGCCCGTCCCGCAGGATGTTCGGCTCGTCACGCGCTGGAACGGCAGATATGCCGCTTGCGGGTATCCCGCAGCGGTGCGAACAAGCCTGATCGGGAAGACCGGATTTCAGAAGCCAGCGCGGACATCTAAGTGCCGCCTGACGCTTCGTCGCCTATGGGAAGGCTTGGCGTCCCCAAGGGGATTCGAACCCCTGTTTGCGCCGTGAGAGGGCGCCGTCCTGACCACTAGACGATGGGGACGTCTTGGTGTGGGCGCTGGTTAGCCGGGCCGGCGGCAGTGGTCAAGCGGCTTCGTGTCGGAAGTAGGAGGCAAGCTCGACTTCGTCCGACCAGAGGAACTGGCCGATCGGCTGGACCGCCATCAGGCGGTAGCCGCCGTCGACCAGGATGCGGGCATCGCGGGCGAAGCTGCCGGGATCACAGGAGACGTAGCCGATCTGCGGGATCCGGCTTGTCGCCAGAACCATGCACTGAGAGCGCGCCCCGGCGCGCGGCGGGTCGAGGATCACGGCGTCGGTGCCGCGAAGCTCCGGAAGCCGCAGCGGATCCTTCTCCAGGTCACGGCGCAGCACGCTGGCCTTGGTGCCCTTGATGCCGGCAGCAAGCGCCTTGCTGGTTGCGTCGACGGCACCGGGATCGCTCTCCACGATCTGCAGGCGGGCCGGCAGCGGGTCCAGGCCGAGACCGAGGGCGCCGGTGCCGCCAAACAGGTCGGCCACCTGGCGGGCGCCCTGGAGATGGCGGTTCAGGAAAGCCAGCATCGCCGTCTCGCCTTCCCGGGTGGCCTGACGAAATCCCCCAGGTGCCAGCGCGACCCGGGCTGGACCGCGCTGCAGCAAAGGCTCGCCCAGGCTCACCAGGGTCTCGCTCTGGCGCTCGCGAGCGGCCCGCCAGGAGATCCGGCAGACGCCCGGCAGGTCGGCCAGCGCCTGGGCGAGCCGGGTCCGGTCGTTGGGAGAGGGAGGGCGTTCACCGAGCAGCAGGACGTCAATCCCGCTTGGGGTGTGGTCCAGGGCGGCTTCCCCGGATGCCGAGTCGAGCCGGCCCAGCACCAGGCGCAGCGCCGGCAGCAGGGCCACCAGCTCCGGGCGCGCGATCAGGCAGGTGGCGAGGTTCACGATCCGCCGGGAACGGGCCTGGCGCATGCCGAGCAGCATGCCGGAAGCCGTACGCTGCCAGGCCAGCCGGATGCGGCGGCGGCTGTGCGGCGGCGACAGGTCCGTTGGCGCCACCAGGGCAGGATCGAGGCCGCGAGTGCTCAGGGCCGAGCGGATCTTATCCGCCACGAAATCGGCATAGGCCGGCAGCGCCAGGTGCTGCAGCCGGCAGCCGCCGCATGCGGTGGCGTGGGGGCAGGGCGGGTCGACGCGCTTGTCGGAGGGCTTCAGCACCTCCAGCAGGTCCCAGTGCTCGTCGCCGCCGCGCCTGCCTTCTGGCGCCTGGACGCGCACCCGCTCGCCGGCAAGGGCGCCGTCCACGAACAGCCGCCGGCCGTCCGGATGAACGGCGATCCCGTCGCCGCGTCCGCCCAGCCGCTCGATCACGAGCTCGACCACCTGCCTCATGGAGTTGCGCCCTCGACGACCGGCAGCTCGCGCAAGGTATCCCCGCTCGCGGGATCGACCAGGCGGAGGATCTGGGAGCCGTCGGCCGCCTCCAAAAGGAACACGAGGTCGTCCGGGCCACGGGCCATGGACATGATCCGCTCGCCCGGCGCCAGATGCAGCGCCGCTCCGCGATCCGTGCTAGGGGCGCTGCCGACCTGCGCGGCGCCCGGCCGGGCGCCATCGTCCCTTGGTGTTCCGGAGGCGAGCAGCCAGATGAGAACGACGATCCCGGCCACCAGCACGACCGCGCCGGCGATCACGAAGCCCAGGAGAATGCGGGTGGCGGTCTCGCCCATGTTGGAGATTTCCGAGCTGGCCCACGACGGAGCGATGGTGAAGGCGTCGCCGCTGCATCGCGTGGTCTCCCGATGAGCCGCGAGACGTTCATGCGGGTCGTCGAGCAGGACGCGGCAGGGCGCCGGCTGGATGCCTGGCTGGCGGCGGTCCTACCTGATCTGTCGCGCGCGCGCATCCAGGCACTCCTGGACCAGGGCGCCGTGCTGCGCGACGGGCAGAAGGTCAGCCAGGCGTCGCGCAAGGTGCGGCCAGGGGAAGCCTATGCGGTGGCGGTGCCGGACCCGGTGGCCGCCACGCCGGAAGCCCAGGACATCGAGGTGCAGGTCCTGTTCGAGGACGAGCATCTGATCGTGGTGGCGAAGCCAGCCGGCCTGGTGGTCCATCCCGGGCCTGGCCATGACGACGGCACGCTGGTGAATGCCATGCTCGCCCATTGCCGCGGCTCCCTGTCGGGGATCGGCGGGGTGGCCAGGCCCGGCATCGTGCACCGGCTGGACAAGGACGTGTCCGGGGTCATGGTGGTGGCCAAGCACGACCGGGCCCACACGCTCCTGTCCGGCCAGTTCACCGTGCACTCCATCCATCGCGTCTACGAGGCGGTCGTCCGGGGGCTGCCGGCCCGAACCGAAGGCACCGTCGATCGGCCGCTCGGCCGCGACCCGTTCGATCGCAAGAGGATGGCGATCGTGAGCAAGGGCGGCAAGCGCGCGGTCACCCACTGGCAGGTCCTGGAAGCCGGCGGTACCCGTGCCGCCCTGGTGCAGTGCCGCCTGGAGACCGGACGGACGCACCAGATCCGCGTGCACCTGGCCAGCCTCGGCCACCCGATCCTGGGCGATCGGACCTATGGCCCCAGGCGCACCGGCGATCTTCCCGAACCGGCCCGCCCGCTGGTGGAAAAGCTCGACCGCATCGCCCTGCATGCCCGGGGCCTGGGCTTCGATCACCCGATCACCGGACAGGCCATGGCGTTCGATCTGCCGCCGCCGCCTTTGTTCAAGACGCTCCTGCACGGGTTCCGCTAGCTCGAGGACCCACGGGCATGTGACCGTCCGGCCTGCGGCGGAACCACAGGGCGCGCTCCGGTCTTGATGGTAAGATCGCAGCGGGTACGCTATCAAGAACCGGATCGGTCCGGATTTCGGACCCGTTTCAGTGCAGGAGAAGGAGTGCCATGGCCGGTCTTCCGACGGTCGCCCTCGAAGGCAGCGGGCTTTCCCGTTACCTCGACGAGATCCGCCGGTTCCCGATGCTGCCGGCGGAGGAAGAATACATGCTCGCTCGTCGCTGGCGCGACGACGAGGATGCCGAGGCCGCCCACAAGCTGGTGACTTCGCACCTGCGGCTCGTGGCGAAGATCGCCATGGGCTATCGCGGCTACGGCCTGCCGATGTCCGAGATCATCTCGGAAGGCAATGTCGGGCTGATGCAGGCAGTCAAGCGTTTCGACCCGGAACGCGGCTTCCGTTTGGCGACCTACGCCATGTGGTGGATCAAGGCGGCCATCCAGGAATACATCCTGCACTCCTGGTCGCTCGTGAAGATGGGCACCACGGCCGCGCAGAAGAAGCTGTTCTTCAACCTGCGCCGGCTGAAGTCGCAGATGCAGGCGATGGAGGACGGCGATCTTCATCCCGACACGGTGCGCGCGATCGCCGACACGCTGGCGGTGACCGAGCAGGACGTCATCGACATGAACCGGCGCCTGGAAGGACCCGACCATTCGCTGAACGCGCCCTTGCGGATCGAGGGCGACAGCGAGTGGCAGGACTGGCTGGAGGACGACCGCGAGACGCAGGACCGCACGGTCGCCGATGCCGACGAGCGCGGTCACCGCGAGGCGCTTCTCAGCGAGGCGATGTCGGTCCTGAACGAGCGCGAGCAGTACATCCTGACGGAACGGCGCCTGAAGGAGGATCCCACCACGCTGGAGCAGCTCTCCGAGAAATACGGGGTGAGCCGCGAGCGGGTACGCCAGATCGAGGTGCGCGCGTTCGAGAAGCTGCAGAAGGCGATCCTGGAGCTCGAGCGCAAGAAAGCGGTCGAGCATGCCGAGGGAGCACCGCGGATGCCCAGGCCCGGCGACATGCGGGCTGCGGAGGCCGTGGACTGATGAAGCTTGACGATTTCCTGGCCTCGCTGGCGGACCCGGCTCCCCCAGCCGGCCTGTCCGAGCCGGTCGCGGCGGTCTGGTACGGACTGAACGACCAGTGGGAACAGGCGCACGGGATCGTCCAGGCGCACGAGGGCGAAGCGGATGCCGACTGGGTGCACGCCTGGCTGCACCGGGTCGAGGGCGATGCCGGCAACGCCGCCTACTGGTACCGCCGCGCCGGCCGGCCGGTCGCCCGCGGCGACCTCAAGGAAGAGGGCCGCTCGATCGCGGCCGAACTGCTGGACTGAGCGCCAGCATCAGCGCCATCGCCTGCCACCAGAGGATGGCGTTCCAGGTGGTGAACAGCGACATGCTGGTCATCAGCGGCCAGGCGAACGGCAGCAGGGCAGCCGTTCCGACCGCAAAGACGGTGCGGCCGGCCTGGCGGAACCGGACCAGCCAGGCGACCAGCAGCGCCAGCCACAGCGCAAGCGCGACCAAGCCGCCCTCGACCAGCATCTCCATCCATGGATTGTGCGGGTGGCTCACGCAGCGGACCTCGACCGGGCCGATTCCGGCGAAGCGTGGCTCTGGGCAGCGGCTGGGAAACTCCGAGACGCCGATTCCGGTGACCGGCTGCTCTTCGAACAAGGCAAGGCCGCTGCGGAAGATCATTCCGTAGCGCTTGTCGGCAAAGCCCACCAGATCGTCCCTGGTCTGCTCGACGAAGCGCTCGACCAGGATCGGCCGGCTGAGGCCGATCACCGCCAGTCCCGCCAGGGCCACCAGCATGGCCGGCAAAAGATATCGGCGCAGGGCCGGCAGCAGGACCATGCAGCAGGCCGCACCCAGGCCGAAGGCCAGCAGGGCGGAGCGTTCCCCGGTGAGCGCGATGATCGCGCCGGCTGCACCCAGGCCGACCAGCGGGATCCAGGCGGCCAGCTCGCGCCGCTCGACCAGAAGCACGAGCGGGAGCAGGGCCGGGAACACCGTCTTGCCCAGATAGGTCCCGGCCTTTTGCGCGGAGAACGGTCCGGACAGGCGGTACGCTTCCGGCAGCGGCCGGCCGGTGAGCGACCTGCCGGTCGCCACCTGGATCAGGCAGTCAATCGCCACCAGGAGCACCGTCGCGGCCAGCGCCAGGAGGAAGTTCCTTCGCACCCGCGGATTCTGGAAGTGCACGGTCGCCAGGGCGGCGGCGAACAGCACGAAGCGGATCTGGATCGCGCCCTTGCTGGTGGCGTCCGCGACGTCGGCGGCGAACATCCCGGCGAAGGTGAGCCAGGCGACCCAGGCCAGGGCCAGCACGACCCAGGCTTCCCCCGCCCAGCGCCAGTCGCGCAGCGCTGCCGAGCGGACCAGGAACGCCAGGGCCACCAGGATCAGCGCGCCATCGGCCAGGGCGCGGCCCAGCACGAACAGGAGGGGCAGCAGGATGACCAGCCAGCCGGCGAACCGGTCGGCGCCCCGCGCCAGCATCGGGCCCGTCATGTCCGTCCCGGCGCGCCGGAGCAGGAGCACGGCCAAGCCCTCCCGGGGTTCGAAGGGGGACGCCCGGGCGGAAGAACCTGGCTGCGATGCAAGATTTACGTCTCCGACATGGCCGGTGGATGCCGGCTCTGGCTTGCGGCGCAGGATGCCAGCCGCTAGAAGCCATCGCCAGCCGAAACCGGAGGGATGGCCGAGCGGTTTAAGGCGCACGCCTGGAAAGCGTGTTGGGGGCAACTCCTCACGGGTTCGAATCCCGTTCCCTCCGCCACCGCCCTCCCGGGCAGAATTTTCTTCGTGTTTCAGCGGGTCAACGAATGCGGCCAGTAAGCAGATTGCTGCCGAAATTGCTGTCGCGCTGGTAGGACATCCTCTCGGCCAGGCCGGCGAACGTGCCATGGCGGCCTTTCTCAAGCCCGGAGGCTGGGTGCCGGGTGACGCCGCGGACGTGCATCTCGTAGATGATGGTCCAGGCGCATAGCTGCCGCAGCGGACGGTCGCCTTCCCAGTCACAGGCCGAAAGGTCGACCACGACGCTTTTCAGGGAGGTGGCGGCATCGTCGCCATCCTTGCCGGCGGCCTGCAGGTCGTACAGCGCTGGGATCGCGACCGCATGGGCGTAGAGGTCAAGCAAGACCTTGGCGCAGTCGGAGCACAGGCCGGCCGCAGGCGCCCACCGTCCGGCCGCGCGGCAAGCGTGGATCTGGCCAGGGCGCAGGTTGGGGACGACCTTGGGCCAGCAGTGATAGGTACGGTCGGCAACCGGATCGAAGCGGATCGTTGCTGCTGGCTTCGGGCTGTCGGCCCAGTCGAACAGCAGCAGTTCCACCGCGTGCACATGCCGGGCGCAGACGCTGAAGTTCACACCCCCGGCCGCAGGCTGTGGCACCCTGGAGCAGGGCCAACTGCGCGTGCCAGCTGCGGTGACGGACCGGCTCACGGCGCCAGGCACGGTCCCGCCCGCCAGATCTTCCTGGCATGTCCGGCAATGGTGCGGTTGCTCGAGAACCGCCCGGAGCAGGCGATGTCGACGATTGCCATGCGCGCCCACCTGTCCGGGTCGCCAATGGTCTCGATGAGCCGCCGGTCGGCATCCTGCGGCCGCAGACGATCGTCCGCTTCAACGACTACCGCAGTGTCACGCTGGTTGGCATCTTCACGATCCCGGTGCTCTATGTCGTGTTCCAGTGGGTGCCGGAGAAGGCCATGGGTCAGCAGAAGCTGCCGCGGAGCATCCGCATGATGCGGCACCCATCCCGGCTGGATCAGGCAGGCGCACTGGCAGGGGAATAGGGAGGACCAGGACCGCGCCGGCTCTTCCTGTGCCATCTCGGCCAGATTGGGAGGCAGGAAACAATGTGGACGCGGCGCGGCTTGTTGATGGCGCTCGGGGCCGCCACCCTGGCCGGATGCGCCGGCAGCGGCCCGGGCGGCGGGACATACACCCAATACGTCTGGGACGACCCGTTCTACGACGATGACTGGATCTACTACTACGACGAGTACGACGAGGATTTTCTCGCGGGCCTGGACGATGCGCAGAAGGCGGCACTAAAGGAGAGATGGGACCAGCTGTCGCCCGAGGAGAAGCAGGAAATCCGCGAACAGTGGGACGGGTTGAGCGACGCGGATCGTGCCCAGGTGCGGACTGCCTGGGATGGGCTTGACGCCGACCAGCGAGCGCAGGTCATCTCCAGCATGCAGAACCGCATCCGGACCGGGACGCTGCGCCCGGTGGTGCCGACGCCGGCCCAGCCGTCCACCCCATCCAGGATCGCCCCGAGCTTCGCCAGGGACCGGATCGGCCGCTCCGGACGGGGCGGGTTCGGCGGGCGCGGCGGTGGGCGCATGGGTCGGCGCTGATGATGCGCTGGAAGCCATTCAACTATTCGTGGCGGACGGCACATCGAGCGGCCTCAAGATCGCATCCATCCCTTGCTGCACCGGTTCCGTGCTCCTGTCAGCCCGATCGACCATCGATCGAGTGCTTGTGCGGTGCGAAGTCGGCCGGGCCGACGTCTGTGCCCATTCCAGGCCGGATGTGGACGACATCCTGAGAGTGCCCGCCTGAATTGGCGAGGCAGATGGCATTTGTAACTGCATCGCTCAGAGCGCAGACGATCAGATTCGTTCTGGGGAGCGCCGTCGTCACCACGAGCGAGGAATCTCTCAACCAAACGGGCACGTGCTATCTGGACACGCGCTCGATCGAATTAGCGAAGACCGCCGGTCGTGTTTCTCACGACAGCCAGTTGCAATGCTGCACGTCCTCGGCCGCAGGCGGCCTCACGGACCTCAAGGGTTGGCGCGCAGCCAGAACCATTCCTAAAAGCTCAAGGCGCCCTTCAGAGTGGCCACAAGAGTGATGGAGCGCGATACGCGAAGGGTCGCCGGCACTGGCAGGTCGTCGGCACCGAGCGGTCCCATCACGAGTGGCAGGAGGCGAAGGTCCCGAATGTCCAGCGTCCGGATCCTGGTGAGCCGGAACAGCTGATCTGACAGCCATGGGGAGGCCGGTGGCATTGTTTTCCGCGGCAGCATGTGCCGTTCGACCGGAGCCTGCCTGAGCGGCAGCAGCCTTGGGGTCAGCAAGTTCGAGACGGGAGCAAGGGCCTGAAGCTCTACCGAGCTGCCGGTCTCCCAGCATCACCATATTCACCTGGGCTGCCGGCTCTCCGCTCGCCTGTCCGGAGCATCAAGCTGGGCCAGCAGCTCCTCCGGTCCTGAAGCCATGTCCGCCCGGAGGAGATGGATCAGGATGGCCAAGGCTGTCCGTGGCTGGGATCGGCGGAAGGTCCGCACATGGTTCTGTCACGGGTCGGTTGCCGAAGGATCGAAAAACCTTGTTGACGGTTTCACTGGTTGGTCCTAGAACCCGGCTCACGAAGCGCGGCGGGGTGCTGGGCGGCGGGGATGGCCTGCTGCCTGGTGGTTTAGCCGGGTTTTGGTGAAGATTTCGGCCTGGTCTGTTGGGATTGGGTGGCGGCCTGGAAGGGCTGCCCGATGGTCGTCTGGTTGAGGCTGGGCGGTGGTCGGCGGGTTGTTGTTTGACATCGTTGGTTGGTGGAGCGCTTTTTAGAAAAAGCGTTTTGGAGGGATGTGCGGGCGGCGTCCTCTGGTCTGGCTGACTTTGGTTGGCTGGCTGGGTGGGGATGATCGTCTGGTACATCTTGGTGTTCATTGGAAACTTCTTCGGAGGTTCTGATGGGTACCTTGCGTATGCCTAGATGGTCAGCGATCAAGCTGAGAGTTTGATCCTGGCTCAGAACGAACGCTGGCGGCGCGCCTAACACATGCAAGTCGGACGCACTCGCAAGAGTGAGTGGCGGACGGGTGAGTAACACGTGGGAACCTGCCCTGGGGTCTGGGATAGCTGCGGGAAACTGCAGGTAACACCGGATACGCACGGGAGTGGAAAGTTCACGCCCTGGGATGGGCCCGCGTCGGATTAGGTAGTTGGTGGGGTAACGGCCTACCAAGCCTGCGATCCGTAACCGGTCTGAGAGGATGATCGGTCACACTGGGACTGAGACACGGCCCAGACTCCTACGGGAGGCAGCAGTGGGGAATCTTGGACAATGGGGGCAACCCTGATCCAGCGACGCCGCGTGGGTGATGAAGGCCTTCGGGTCGTAAAGCCCTTTTGCCGGGGAAGATGATGACGGTACCCGGAGAAGAAGCACCGGCTAACTCTGTGCCAGCAGCCGCGGTAAGACAGAGGGTGCTAGCGTTGTTCGGAATTACTGGGCGTAAAGGGCGCGTAGGCGGCTCGTTTAGTCGGGTGTGAAATCCCGGGGCTCAACCCCGGAACTGCATTCGATACTGGCGGGCTTGAGACCGAGAGAGGTGGGTGGAATACCCAGTGTAGAGGTGAAATTCGTAGATATTGGGTGGAACACCGGTGGCGAAGGCGGCTCACTGGCTCGGATCTGACGCTGAGGCGCGAAAGCGTGGGGAGCAAACAGGATTAGATACCCTGGTAGTCCACGCCCTAAACGATGTGTGCTAGATGTCGGGGGACTTGTCTCTCGGTGTCGGAGTTAACGTTTTAAGCACACCGCCTGGGGAGTACGGCCGCAAGGTTAAAACTCAAAGGAATTGACGGGGGCCCGCACAAGCGGTGGAGCATGTGGTTTAATTCGACGCAACGCGCAGAACCTTACCAACTCTTGACATGGCCGTTAAAGCTGCTGAGAGGCAGTGTCCCGCAAGGGGGCGGTTACAGGTGCTGCATGGCTGTCGTCAGCTCGTGTCGTGAGATGTTGGGTTAAGTCCCGCAACGAGCGCAACCCTTGTCCGTAGTTGCCATCAGGTTGGGCTGGGCACTCTACGGGGACTGCCGGTGACAAGCCGGAGGAAGGTGGGGATGACGTCAAGTCCTCATGGCCCTTACGAGTTGGGCTACACACGTGCTACAATGGTGGTGACAGAGGGCAGCCAGGTCGCGAGGCCGAGCAAATCCCTAAAAGCCATCTCAGTTCGGATTGCACTCTGCAACTCGAGTGCATGAAGGTGGAATCGCTAGTAATCGCGGATCAGCACGCCGCGGTGAATACGTTCCCGGGCCTTGTACACACCGCCCGTCACACCATGGGAGTTGGTTCGACCTTAAGCCGGTGAGCTAACCTCGCAAGAGGGGGCAGCCGACCACGGTCGGGTCAGCGACTGGGGTGAAGTCGTAACAAGGTAGCCGTAGGGGAACCTGCGGCTGGATCACCTCCTTTCTGGACCCTCGATGTCGGGCATCTCACGGACTGCCCGGGGTCGCTGAGGTCGATACAGCCGGCGCAAGTCGGCAAAGCAAAGTCCCATGCGGAAGTTCGCTTCTGCGGGGCGCCGTCCGCACATCCCTCCAGATGAAGACAATCCTGAGTTCGGGCCCGTAGCTCAGTCGGTTAGAGCGCACCCCTGATAAGGGTGAGGTCGGCCGTTCGAATCGGCCCGGGCCCACCATTCCCCGCCAGGCGACTGGCGGTGGATGGACAGGATGTCTTCATGCGCGACGGATGAAGTGCTCCATGACCGGATCATGGCCCCTTGGGGCCTGGTCCTGATGGTCGTTCCCGGGCGTTGGCCCGGCGGACGTTCTGTTTATCATCGTATGGTGTTGTGTTTGATGACTGTGTGACCGCTCGGACGGTCGGTGCAGGTGGAATAGCCTGTTCCGGTGGTTCGAGTTTGGGACGCACGGGATGCTCAATCAAACTCCCGATCGCAAGCGATCGGGGGGTGTGGAAGAACTTGCCGGTCGTCTCTCACGACCGGTGGGGCTCTGCCGCAGCGAAGGGCACGTGATCTTGTCAGGCTCGAGGATCTGAAGCTGTTGGTTGGATCCGGTGCAAACCGGGCTCAAGCAGGCCGAAGGCCGATAGCCCAGCAAGAAGACAACACGGGTCGGTCGCTGTTGTGGGGTGGAGAAGAGGTAATCAAGGGCATCTGGTGGATGCCTTGGCGTCGAGAGGCGATGAAGGACGTGGCACGCTGCGATAAGTCTGGGGAAGGTGCGAGCAACCGTTGATCCCAGAATCTCCGAATGGGGAAACCCACCGCACGTGTGCGGTATCCGTCACTGAATCCATAGGTGGCGGAAGCGAACCCGGGGAACTGAAACATCTAAGTACCCGGAGGAAAGGACATCAACCGAGACTCCGTTAGTAGTGGCGAGCGAACGCGGATCAGGCCAGTGGCCTGTTGGAACGAACCGGAAGCGCATGGAATGGCGCGCCATAGCGGGTGACAGCCCCGTACGGGTAGAGCTTCCAACAGGTCCTCGAGTAGGGCGGGGCACGTGAAACCCTGTCCGAACATGGGGGGACCACCCTCCAAGCCTAAGTACTCCTCGACGACCGATAGTGAACCAGTACCGTGAGGGAAAGGTGAAAAGCACCCCGACAAGGGGGGTGAAACAGAACCTGAAACCGGATGCCTACAAGCAGTCGGAGCCTGACCATGTTCTTCGGGACATGGGGTGGGTGACGGCGTACCTTTTGTATAATGGGTCAGCGAGTTATCGTCGCCAGCAAGCTTAAGCCGATAGGCGAAGGCGCAGCGAAAGCGAGTCTGAACAGGGCGCTTTAGTTGGCGGCGGTAGACCCGAAACCGGGGTGATCTAGCCATGGGCAGGTTGAAGACAGGGTGACACCTGTTGGAGGACCGAACTCACGTCTGTTGAAAAAGACGGAGATGACCTGTGGTTAGGGGTGAAAGGCCAATCAAACCCGGAGATAGCTGGTTCTCCGCGAAAGCTATTGAGGTAGCGCGTCACGTGATTGCCTTCGGGGGTAGAGCACTGGATGGGCTAGGGGGGAGCAATCCTTACCAAACCTAACCAAACTCCGAATACCGAAGTGTCCAGCGTGGCAGACAGGCGGCGGGTGCTAAGGTCCGTCGCCAAGAGGGAAACAGCCCAGATCGCCGGCTAAGGTCCCCAAGTCGTGGCTAAGTGGAAAAGGATGTGGGAAGGCCACAACAACCAGGAGGTTGGCTTAGAAGCAGCCATCCTTTAAAGAAAGCGTAACAGCTCACTGGTCTAATAGCCGTCCTGCGCCGAAAATGTAACGGGGCTCAAGCCACGCACCGAAGCCGCGGGCTCGTACTTGTACGAGCGGTAGCGGAGCGTTCCCTAGGCCTGTGAAGGTCGATCGTGAGGTCGGCTGGAGGTATGGGAAGTGCGAATGCTGACATGAGTAGCGACAAGGAGTGTGAGAGACACTCCCGCCGAAAGTCCAAGGGTTCCTGCGCAAGGCTAATCCGCGCAGGGTGAGCCGGCCCCTAAGGCGAGGCCGAAAGGCGTAGTCGATGGGAACGGGGTGAACATTCCCCGGCCTGTGGGTAGTGACGGCGGCCGTAAGTTGTACCTCCTTAACGGATTGGAGGTGCCGCGAAGGACGTCCAGGAAACAGCTCCCACGTATAGACCGTACCCGAAACCGACACAGGTGGACTGGTTGAGCATACCGAGGCGTTTGAGAGAACGGTATCGAAGGAACTCGGCAAATTGCCCTCGTAACTTCGGGAGAAGAGGGCCCCGTTGGCAGGCAACTGTTGGCGGGGGGCACAAGCCAGGGGGTGGCGACTGTTTACTAAAAACACAGGGCTCTGCGAACTCGAAAGAGGACGTATAGGGTCTGACGCCTGCCCGGTGCCGGAAGGTTAAGAGGAGGGGTGAGAGCTCCGAATCGAAGCCCCGGTAAACGGCGGCCGTAACTATAACGGTCCTAAGGTAGCGAAATTCCTTGTCGGGTAAGTTCCGACCTGCACGAATGGCGTAACGACTTCCCCACTGTCTCCGATACCGGCTCAGCGAAATTGAATTCCCCGTGAAGATGCGGGGTACCCGCGGTCAGACGGAAAGACCCCGTGCACCTTTACTGCAGCTTTGCGCTGGCATTAGGCGAAACATGTGTAGGATAGGTGGGAGCCTTTGAAGTTCCGGCGCCAGCCGGGATGGAGGCGTCCTTGAAATACCACCCTTGGTTCGCTTGATGTCTAACCCAGGTCCGTGATCCGGATCGGGGACACCGCATGGTGGGCAGTTTGACTGGGGCGGTCGCCTCCCAAAGTGTAACGGAGGCGCGCGAAGGTAGGCTCAGGCTGGTCGGAAACCAGCCGTTGCGTGCAAGGGCACAAGCCTGCTTGACTGCGAGAGCGACGGCTCGAGCAGAGACGAAAGTCGGCCCTAGTGATCCGGTGGTCCCGCGTGGAAGGGCCATCGCTCAACGGATAAAAGGTACGCCGGGGATAACAGGCTAATCACTCCCAAGAGTCCCCATCGACGGAGTGGTTTGGCACCTCGATGTCGGCTCATCACATCCTGGGGCTGAAGCAGGTCCCAAGGGTTCGGCTGTTCGCCGATTAAAGTGGTACGTGAGCTGGGTTTAGAACGTCGTGAGACAGTTCGGTCCCTATCTGCCGTGGGTGTTGGAGACGTGAAAGGATCCGTCCTTAGTACGAGAGGACCGGGATGGACAGACCTCTGGTGGGCCGGTCGTGGCGCCAGCCGCGCAGCCGGGTAGCTAAGTCTGGACGGGATAACCGCTGAAAGCATCTAAGCGGGAAACCCACCTTGAAACAACGTCTCCCTATCAGGGCCGTGGCAGACCACCACGTCGATAGGTCGGAAGTGGAAGTGCAGCAATGCATGCAGCTTACCGATACTAATCGCCCGATCGGCCTCATCTCCCCCCACACCAGCGATCGACCCGTGCAAGACACCGGACGATCCAGCATCCCAAAACGTCCCAATCACACAGTCACCGTACTTGCCGCAAGAAAAGCTTCCCTGGCTCAAGTAGGCCGAACGGCCGATAGACAGGGAAGCCGGCGCGCCAACGGCGCGCCACCAGGCAAGATCGCGACGTCACGCCGACCCGGTGGTCACAGCGAGGGTGCCACACCCGATCCCATCCCGAACTCGGCCGTGAAACCCCTCAGCGCCCATGATACTGTGTCTTAAGGCACGGGAAAGTCGGTCGCCGCCGGGTCAGCGTGACGCCGCCAACAACACAACACCAGCGAGACTTCCCTCGACGCGGGGTGGAGCAGCCCGGTAGCTCGTCAGGCTCATAACCTGAAGGTCAGAGGTTCAAATCCTCTCCCCGCATCCAAAACTTCCAAAGGCCCCCCAGAAAAGTGGCGGGGCCTTTGATGCTTTCGGCCGGTCAGGCTAATCGCGCTCTCACGCCTCGGTCACATCTGACTCGAGCAGGACACGTTCCGGCACATCAAAGCCAAGACCTGCGGCCTCGCCGAGATGAAGGCGCCCTTCGACCACCTGCGGGGGCGAGGGCAGCAGCTGCTCGAACAGCGGGTTGCGCTTCGAATCCATCTCCACCCACGCGACCGTGCCGATTGCCGCCGCCAGATGGGCGCTCGCATACAGGCCGACCGGCCCCCCATACATGTGCAGGCAGACCATCCGGCCAGGACCCGCTACCTCCGCGCAGATCGTGCGGCCGCCACTGATCCCGCCGGTCTTGGTGATGTCGGGCTGCACGACCTCCGGAGAGATCTCCGCCATCAGCGTCCGGAAGCCCGAAAGGCCGATGCTGTTCTCGCCCATCGCCAGCGGCGGCCGGCCGGAGCAATCCCGCCAGGCATGGTAGGCGGCCGTGTCATCCACCGCGAAAGGCTCCTCCAGCCAGGTCAGCTCCGCAGCCTGGAGCACCGGAAGAAGTTCCGTCAGGCGCCCGACGTCATACCCCTGGCTGGCGTCGGTCATCAGCGCCCGCTTTCCTGCCACGGTCCGGCAGGCGGGGAAGCCCGCTGATGATCCTGGCGAGGCTGCTCTGGGTGGTTTCGTGGCGGCGCCCCTCGCGCCTGGCTGTCACGCAGCGGCCTCGGACGCCGGCACGCTGGGCCGGGTCTCGACGGCGCCACGCAGCTGGCCGGCGTGTCTGGCCGGGGGTGTCCCGAAGATGCGGGCGTAGTCGCGACTGAACTGCGACGGGCTGCCATACCCGACGCTGAAGCCGGCACTGGCGGCGTCCATGGCTTCACCGACCATGAGCCGCTGCGCCTCCTGCATGCGCAGGTGAGTGCGGAACTCGAGCGGGCTCATCGACGTGATCGTCTTGAAATGAACATGGAACGTGGACCGGCTCATGCCCGCCATCTCCGCCGCCTGTTCGATCGGACAAGCCTCCCGGAAATGCGCCCTGATCCAGACGATGGCGCGAGCGATCTGGTTGAGGCGGCTGTTGGCCTGCGCCATCTGGCGGATCGTGGCGCCGCTGTCTCCGGCCAGGAGCCGATAGAGGATCTCGCGGATCGTCAGCGGCGCAAGCGCCCCGATGTCGTCCGGCGTGTCCAGCAGTCCCGCGAGCCGGGTCGCGGCGTCGAGCAGCGCGGGCGTTGTCCGGTGCAGCGCAATACCCACCGGAAGGCCCTCTGCCTCGGGGCGGGATGCGGGATGGCGGATCGCGAGTTCTCCGAGCGCCGTCATGTCCAGGTCGAGACGCAGGCACAGATAAGGCCGCTCCGCGCTCGCCTCGATCACCGATCCCATGACCGGCAGGTCCACCGACGCGATCAGGTAGCTTGCCGCGTCATAGATGAAGGCGGTGGCACCCAGCATGGCGCGCTTGCGCCCCTGCGCGACGATGCAGAGCGTCGGCTCGTAGATGACCGGCATCGGCATCGTCGGTGTCGACGAACGCAGCAGCGTCACGCCCGGCAACGGGCACGGATGGGTGCCGTCCACAGGGGCGTGACGGCTCAGGATCTCCGTGAGGGCTGCGAGCTGGTTCATGTCTCCCGATCCCACGAGGCAGGAACGAAAAGAAGGAGCGAGCGGTCCACTCGGACAATCGTGCAAGAACATCGGACAAATCGTCTACCGTTGCCGAGCCTAGATCGGCCAGGAACATGTTGTCCCCGACGATCAAAGGAACCCAGGCCGTGACGGGCAGAATGAACAAGATCGTTCTCATCACCGGCGCCAGCAGCGGCATTGGCGAGGCGACCACGAGAATGCTGGCGGCTGCCGGCGCCACCGTCGTGATCGGCGCGCGGCGCATCGACCGGCTGGAACGCCTCGCCTCCGAGATCAAGGCCGCCCATGGCAAGGTCCTCGTCCGCAGCCTCGACGTGACCTCGCGTGAAAGCATGCAAGCCTTCGCCGATGCGGCCGTCGAAGCCTTTGGCCGCATCGACGTCATCGTCAACAATGCCGGCATCATGCCGCTCTCGCCCATGGCGTCCCTCAAGGTCGAGGAGTGGGACCGCATGGTCGACGTCAATATCAAGGGCGTGCTCTACGGGGTCGCGGCCGTCCTGCCGGTGATGAACCGGCAGGGTGCGGGCCAGATCATCAACGTTTCCTCGATCGGCGGACTCCATGTGGTGCCTACTGCCGCTGTGTACTGCGCGACGAAGTACGCCGTGCGGGCGATCTCTGAGGGGCTGCGGCAGGAGAACGACAAGCTTCGCGTCACCTGCGTCTATCCGGGCGTCGTGGAATCGGAGCTGGCCAGCACCATCACCGATCCCGTCGCCGCCGAGGCGATGGTTGCCTACCGCCAGATCGCGCTGAAGCCGGAGGCGATTGCCGCAGCCATCGTCCATGTGATCGCGCAGCCGGCCGATGTCGACACGAGCGAGATCGTCATCCGCCCTACCGCCAGCGTCTGATCGCAGCCTTGCGCTCTCCGTCGAGGAGTTCTCCGGATGAACACCATCGCATCGGCATCGCTTGCCCTGCTGGCGCTCATTGGTGCCACAGAGGCGGCCATGTCGCCGGACAACCAGCCCATGGGCGACCTCGCGCGCGGCGCGGCGGATGTCCTTGTCCTTGCCAGCCAACCGGACACGCAAATGCAACAGCACCCCTATGTCGGGATGTGGGTTACGACCGATGGCCGTGTCCGCCAGGAACTTCTGCCCAACGGGCGCTACGACGAAGCGCGTGGCGAACGCCAAAGCGCCTATCAGGGGCGGTATGAGGTCGAAGGCGATCGCATCAGCTACTGGGACGACACGGGGTTCACGGCTGATGGCGCGTTCGTCGACGCCGATACGCTCCACCACGGCGGCATGGTGTTCTTCCGGCGGAAGTGAGCCGCTGGCGCAAGCACCCTCAACGAAGGCCAGGAACTGGCAAAATGGCATGACGTGCGCCAACACGGCTCCAGTGCCCGCGCTGGCCGTTGTTGCCAGCGTTTCCCGAGCCGCTGTCGTTCTGAAAGTGGGGGCTCGGAATCGTCCCGATCCCGGTCGGGATAGACCGCACCAGCGGTGGCTTCTGGATCTTCCACAGATTTCCATGATCATCCAGCCGTCGACCATTTCCTTGCCGATCGGGGCTCGCCCATAGCTTGAAGACGGCGTTTCAGGAGATGGATTATCGGCATGCTTGGTGGACGATCCTTTGCCCGACTGGCGCTGCCCGTCATCTGGGGGGCTTCGGTGCTGCCGGCGGCGGCCCATCCGGTCTACGACACCGAACGCATCTTCCAGTACCAGCGGCAGGAATGCGTGGGCGCCGCCGGGCACCCGTGCTCGACGGTCCATTCCAGGCTGACCCGGGTGGGGGCACGGGAGTCCGAGCAGATCACGCTGACCTGCCCGCGCGCCTACCCCCATGTGGTCGGCTGGGATGCCAAGCGCCATGAGCATCTGGAACTTACGGCGCTGCCTTCCGGCGGGGGCCTGCACAGCCTGACCGTGGTCGCCCAGAACAGGGCGAACGCGGCGGGCTCGTTCCGTTTCTATATCGGCTGCGCGACCAAGCCGTTCTCGGGTAGTGGCGGGTTCATGCAGAAGATGCATGCCTCCCCCTCCCGGCCAGTCCAGCCGCAGGGAAGCCGATGATGACGATCCATTCCGTCCGCGAGCTGGTCTGGCTCGGCCTGCTGGCCTGCGGCCTCCTGCTGCTGCCGGCCCCGGCCGGCGCCCAGGATGTCGACGTCTGCCTGACCGCCAGCAACGGAACAGGCGATCCGATCCCGAACTGCGAGGTGCAGGTCCAGAAGCCGGTGCCGTACGGCCGAGCGGAGACCCAGGGCTGGGCCTATTACTGCACAGGGGACCACCCCTATTACTGGGGATATCCCTATGCGGGCTATATCGGCAGCTACGCCTGGAAGGAGAGCGGCTTTACCGGCACGGCGAACTGGTTTGCCCAGGCACCGAACAAGTTCGACGGCACCTTCACCAACTGGTACGGCGCGCAGGACCTGACGGTCAGCCTGGCCTGTTCGTCCACGCCACAGCCGGATGTCCAGAATTGCCAGATCGTTGGTGACCCGGTCGGCGATCCCGGCTGCCCGGAGGCCAACATCCACAATTTCTGCATAACTTCAGGCGGTGTATCGGTCTGCTTCCAGACCTTCACCCAGACCTGTTCCAACGGTGTCAGCTACGACTGCAATGCCCAATTTGGAATAGTCTCGTGCAGCCGATGCGCCACCGGCTCCAAGCCAACCTTGTCGAAGCGCGCCACGGCGGAGAAAGCGGCTGCCCTGGCGAGAAAGTAGCGGAAGGGGGCAAGGTGTAGCGATGGACAGCCGGGGGCGAGAACAGCCGCCCAGCGAGTGCAGATGTGCGGAGACATCAAGCTGCTTCGGGTGAGCGAACCCACGTCCATCGTGAGTGCCCGTCGACCCGTAGGGGTCCGGGCGCATGGGCAAGCCGCGCGCTTTGCCCTTCTGACGTCGCTGGCTCTGCTGGCCACCCATGCCGTCGCGTTCTTTCTGCATGAGTATTCCCATGCCGTTGCAGCCTGGCTGCTGGGCTTCAAGTCCGATCCCCTGGCTCTTGATTACGGCCACCTGAACCTTGCGAACCTGCTCCTGCAGCAGGAGATCAGCGAGAATGTCGACTACGACCGGATGTTCGCGACCGGGCATGGATTCGAAGCAGCCGTCGTCGCACTGGCGGGGCCGGGATTGGGCAACGGCCTGCTCTATCTGACCTGCGCCTTGACCTTGAGGAGGCAATCATCATCCATGCCGCCGCTCGGCCTGCTGCTCCTGTTCTGGCTGGCAGTGATGGCGAGCGGCAATCTCTGGAGCTACGCGCCGGTGCGCACCATTGCGACGCATGGCGACATGGGGATCGCAGCCCAGGGCCTGGGCATCTCACCCTGGGCATTGTTCCCGTTCGTGGTCTTGCCATCTCTCCTGGCGGCCTGGGATCTGTTCTCCCGGGTGCTGCCCCTGGTGCTGGACAGGGCCTGTGGCGCCGACCCGCGCCAACGTGCGTTCATGACGGCCACCGCCTGCTTCATCTTCTTCGGCTTTTTCGGCTGCCCCTCGATCGGCGGCGACTATGGGGTGGTCTCCGCCGTGATCTCGATTGCCTCGATGTTCATGCTGTTTCCATTGGCCGTCATGATGACGCTGGAGGTGCGTCCCGATATCCGGACAGGCGGATGAGCCCGGTTCACTCGGCATGGCGGACGGATGCTCCGCCCCGCACCTGTGCGGGAGGAGTTCAAGAAGCCAGCTCAGGGTTCGCTCCGTGGAGACCCGACGACAGGACGACTGGCGCCAGGCCGTGGTTTCTGCCGACGGCCTGGTACGGCATTCCGACCGGTGCCCCGTCGCTCCTCCGGGGGGAGGCTGGCCGCGCATGACGCAGCCAGCTTTCTCGTTCAGCGCACGAACTGGTCGACATAGCCGGCACCCAGGCCGACTGCCTCGAAATGCCGACGGGCGGCTTCCAGCTTGGTGAACACATCCTCGTAGCCCAGGGCCTCGCCCTGCGGGTCGACATAGGAATAGCCGCCGGTGACGTGGAACAGGGTGATCATGCCGTCGGCATCGTCCGGCACCACCAGGGTGTGGGTCTCGCCGGGCGGCTCGAACACGTAGTCGCCCTCGCGCGCGACCCAGTCATGCTCCAGATAGTGCCAGGAGCCCTTCAGGGTGAAGGCGTGGACCGGGCCGAAATGGCGGTGGCGGGACAGGACGCCGGCTTTCTGCACCTTGAGGATGTTGACGTAGAAGCCCTGGGTGACGTTCAGGACCAAAGGCTTGAACCAGACATTCTCCGCCTGCAGCACCCAGTGCGGGTCGTCCTCCCCAAGCGACAGGGCGCCGTTCAGGAAGATGTCGGGCACCATCCCGACCGGCTGCGGACGCTGGTAGGCGACCTTGCTCGGGTCCAGGCGGCGGGGGGCGGCGTCGCTCGCGGCTTGCGCCGTCGGGGCAGCAATCGACATGGCGGGGGGCTCCAGCTCAGAAGGAGCCGCGCGGCCTGCCGGCACGGCTCCAGGGGATCATTCAAAAGCGCGGCTCGGCGAACGCGGCTTCCTTGGGATAGATCGTGACGAGCTGGCCGTCCTGCCACTGCATTCCGTAATAGAAAGCACGGGTGTTCTGGCCGTTCTCGTCGAACTTCACGCCGTAGCCGGTGGCGGTCTGGCCGAGCGGGACGTCCATGGCGGCCACGGTTTCGCGGATCGTCTCCGGATCGAAGCCTTCCGCCTCGTCCAGGGCCTGCAGGATCGCCAGCGAGCCCGCATAGTTGACCAGCGAATGGCCGGAACGCGGCTGGCTGCCGTACTTGTCGACATAGGCCTGGACGAAGTTCTCGATCCCGGGCGCTGCGTCGGGATTGATCTTGTACTGGGTGAAGTCGACGTCGAACACGCCGTCGATCAAGTCGTGGCCGACGGAGTCCGCCGCGGGTTGCATGGAGTATCCGCCGCCCGCTCCCACGATCGCCTTCGGCTTGTAGCCGGCCTCGTGAGCCTGGCGCAGGAACAGCACGGTGTCGTTCAGGTAGGCGGTCTGGATGACCACGTCGACCTCGGCCTGCTGCAGGGCCAGGATGATCGACGACATGTCGACGGTGCTGGCGGGATAGGCATGCTCCTGGACGACGTTCATGCCGTGCTTCGCCGCCGCCTCCATCTTGTACTTGCCGACCGAGGCCCCGAAGCTGCTGTCCTCGTAGAGGATGCCCAGCTTCAGCTCCTTCGGGTCGACGCCCAGGGCCGGGGCCACGACCTCGCGCACCAGGTCGATCGTGGTGGCGCCGGTCTGCACCGCGGTGGGGTTGGTGCGGAACAGGTACTGGAAGCCGCGGTTGGTGAGATCGGCGGTGACCGCGCCCAGCTCGAAATAGGGGATCCCGGCCAGTTCGGCGACCTGGCTCGCCGCCATCGAGCGCCCGGACGAATAGGTGCCGAAGATCGCGCTCACGCCTTCCACCGAGGTCAGGCGGCGGGCCTCGCCGATCGCCTGGTTGTTGTCCACCGCGTCGCCGCGGGCGAGCACGATCTGCTCGCCCTGGACGCCGCCCTTTGCGTTCATCTCCTCCACCGCCAGCTCCAGGCCGCGGAAGCTTTCCTCGCCCAGAAGGGCGAGTTCGCCGCTGAAGGGATAGAGGGCACCGAACTCGACCTCGGCCAGCGCCGGCTGGGCGAGAAACAGGCTGGTCGCGAGGGCGGCCCCGGTCAGCAGCCTGGCGTTCAACAGCTTGGCGGTCATGGTCAGCCTCCAGGCGCGGCGGGTCAGTAATCCAGCCGCTGGTTCGCTTCGAACATGGTGATCGGCGGGAAGGCCTTCTGGTCGGTCACCACGTCGATCACGGTGGTGGCGGATGCGGAAAGCGCGGTCTTCAGGGCCGGCAGGAAGTCGGCGGCCTGCTCGATCCGCACGCCCTGGCAGCCGCAGGCGCGGGCGATGGCGGCATGGTCGACCGCCTGGAAGTCGCAGACGTCGCTGTAGCCGTCGAACAGCACCTTCTCGGCATGCTTCTGGTAGCCGAGGATCTGGTTGTTCAGGACCACCAGCACGACCGGCAGCCCCATGCGGCGCGAGGTCTCCAGTTCCGACCAGACATGGGCGAAGCCGCCATCCCCGGTCAGGCACACCACCGGCGCCTCCGGCCGCGCGATCTTGGCCCCCAGCGCGAACGGCAGGCCCCAGCCGAGGCCGGCGATGCCGCGGGGCGTGATGAACCGGGCGCCGGCCTTGCGCGCCACCAGGTAGTTGGAGATCCAGATCGAGGCGTAGCTGGCGTCGGCGACCACGATCGTGTCGGGGGTCAGCACGCTGTCCAGGTCGCGCATCAACCGTTCCGGGCGCACCGGCGACGCATCCAGGTCGAGGGTGCCGGTGACCTCCGTATCCCAGGCGTCGCGCGCCTCCTGGATCCGTTGCTGCAGGGCAGGACGGGCGGCGTCGCGGCCAGCGAGATCACGGCCCTGCAACTCCTTGGAAAGAGCTTGCAGGGTCAGCTTCGCATCGCCGACCAGGCGCTCAGCCTCGTAGTTGCGGCCGACCTCCTGGCCGTCGACATCCAGGTGGATGTAGCGCGCGTCCTTCGGATAGAGCTGCCAGCTGTCGGTGCCGTTCTGGTTGGTGCGGTTGCCGACCAGCAGGATCACGTCGGCCTGCTCGACCAGCGGGCGCAGGTGCCGGGTGCGGCTGCGGGTGCCCATGAAGTAGCCGACCACGCCCACCGAGAGCGGGTGGGTCTCGTCGACAGAGCCCTTGCCCATGGCGGTGGTGGCGACCGGGAAGCCCAGCTCCTGCAGGGCGGCAAGCTCGGCGCTGGCATCGGAAAGATGCACGCCGCCGCCGGCGATCACCAGGGGTGCGCGGGCGGAAGCCAGGAGATCGGCGGCCCGGGCGACCGCATCAGGATCGGCCACGGTCCGGTCGAGCGGGTAGCTGCCCAACGACGCGACACGCCGGCCCGAACCGGACTTTGGCCGGTCGGTGAACAGGTCCACCGGCGCGATCAGCACGGCCGGGCCGGGACGGCCGGAAGCCGCGGCGGCGAACGCCATGTCGACATAGTCGTCGATCCGGTCGACCTCGGCGACCCGGCGGATCCACTTGGCGACGCCCTTGAACAGGTCGAGATGGTCCAGTTCCTGAAAGGCGTTCTTGTCGGTCTGCTGGCGGTGCACGTCCTGGACGATCGCGACCATGGGGATCGAGGCCTTGAAGGCCTCGGCCAGGCCCGGGACCAGCAGGGTCGCGGCGGGGCCGTTCTGGGCGGTGACCACCGGGACCTGGTGGGAGACGCGCGCGAACGCGTCGGCCATGGCGGCGCCGGCGTTCTCGGTGCGGTAGCCGATCTGGCGGATGCCGAACTCCGGCGCCACCAGGAACAGGGCGGAGGGGATGCTCTGGCCGAAGATCACCTCGACGCCGTGGCGCTTGAGCGCCGCGGCGAAGACATGGGCGCCCGACATGTTGGCGATGGAGTGGCCCGGACGGGCTGCCTCGGTGGACATGGACTGGTCGTTCCTGCTCGTTGCCATCAGGTCATCAGGAGCCCGCCGGCCACGTCGCAGACCTGGCCGGTGATGAAGCTGGCCTCGTCGGAGGTCAGGTAGAGGGCGAGGTCGGCGACCTCGTCGGGCCGGCCCAGCCGGCGCAGCGCGGTCATCTCGATCTGCACCCGGTTGATCTCGTCCGGCACGGTGCGGATCAGGGGCGTGTCGATCCGGCCGGGCGCCAGCGCGTTGACCCGGATGCCGAATGGGCCGAGCTCGGCGGCGGTGTGCTTGGTGAAGCCGATCAGCGCGGCCTTGGTGGCGGCGTAGTGGGCGCCGACGACGTTGGAGTAGGTCTTGCCCGCCACCGACGACATGTGGATCAGCACGCCGAAGCCCTTGTCCTTCATGGCAGGGCTGAGCAGGCGGGTCGTGTTGAAGCAGCCGGTCAGGTTGACGTCGACCACCCGGCGCCATTCGTCGGGCGACATCTCGTAGACCAGATGGGCCTTGCCCTTGTGCTTGGGCGAGATGCCGGCATTGTTGATGACCGTGTCGAACGCGCCGCCCAGCTCGTCCTGCAGCCGGCCCGCAGCCTGGCTCAGGGCGTCATAGTCGGCGACGTCGAAGGCGGCCGCCGCTGCCCGACCGCCGGCATCGCGGATCCGGGCGGCGACCGCCTCGGCGCGGGACAGGTCGACATCGGTCACCGCGACCCTGGCGGCGCGGCGGCCGAACCCCTCGGCGATCGCGGCGCCGATGCCCTGGCCGGCCCCGGTGACCAGGACGATGCGGTCCCGGTGGCTCGGGCGGTTGCTCAAGTCTGCGCTCATCGTCGTCCCTCAGATTCCAAGATAGGCCCGGCGCACATGGTCGTTCTTCAGGAGTGCGGCGCCGGTATCGGTCATGGTGATCTCGCCGTTCTCCAGCACGTAGCCGCGATCGGCGATGCTCAGCGTGTGGAACACGTTCTGCTCCACGATCAGCACGGTCACGCCGGTGGCGACGATCTTGTCGATGGTCTGGAAGACCTGCTTCACGATGATCGGGGCCAGGCCCAGGGACGGCTCGTCGAACAGGAGCAGCTTCGGCTTGGCCATCAGGCCGCGGGCGATCGCGACCATCTGCTGCTCGCCGCCGGAAAGCGACCCGGCCATCTGGCCGAGCTTTTCCTGCACGCGCGGGAACAGGCTGAAGGTGAAGGCCAGGGTTTCCTCCGCCTCTGCCCGGGCGCGCGGCGTGTATGCGCCCATCAGCAGGTTCTCGCGCACGGTCATGAACGGGAAGAGCTGGCGGCCTTCGGGGATGAGCGTGATGCCGAGGTCGACGACCTCATGGGCGGGCAGGCGGCCGATTTCCTGGCCGTCGAACGTGATCCGCCCGGCAGTGGGCCGGACCAGTCCGGCGATGGTGCGCAGGGTGGTGGTCTTGCCGGCACCGTTGGCGCCCACGATGGTCACCACCTCGCCCTGGCCGACCTCGATCGAGATGTCGTGCAGGATGGTCACCCGGCCATAGCCGGCGGAGACGTTCTCAAGCCGCAGCATGGACGAACTCCTCTCCCAGATAGGCCTCGATCACCGCGGGATCGCGCACGACCTCGGCCGGCTTGCCGTTGGCCAGGAGCCGCGCCGAGTTCAGGACCACCACCCGGTCGGACAGCGCCATGATCGCCTGCATGACGTGCTCGATCGCGATCACGGTCACGCCGGTGTCGCGGATCTTCTCGATCAGCGCGATGGCGTGGCGGACATCGGTCTGGTTCAGCCCGGCCATGACCTCGTCCAGCAGGAGGATGCGCGGCTCGGTCGCCATCACCCGGGCGACCTCCAGGCGCTTGAGTCCGCCGATGGTCAGGTTGCGGGCCTCCACGTCGCGCTGCGCCCACAGGCCCATCGCCTCGGCGACCTCCAGCGCCTTGTCGCGCGCCTCGTTGCGGCCGGGGTGATGGTGGAAGGCGCCGACCATGATGTTCTCCAGCACGGTCATCGCCGCGAACGGCTGGACGATCTGGAAGGTGCGGCCGACGCCGATCCGGGCGAACTCATGGGGGGAGGTGGGGGTGACGAACTGCCCGCTCCGGTCGCGCACCCGGACGATCCCGGAATCCGGGGGGAGGAAGCCGGACAGCATGTTGAACAGGGTGGTCTTGCCGGCCCCGTTCGGACCGATGATCCCCAGGACCTCGCCCTCCTGCACCGTGAGGTCCAGGTCCTGGGCGACGCGCAGGCCGCCGAACGCCTTGTTGAGCTTTTCGGCGACCAGGATCGGCTCGCCAATGGCACGGGCTTCCATGGGCTCGGCCGGATCGTGGACCAGCGTACCGGCCGAGGCCTGCATCGCACCCGGCTGGCGCGCGGCCTCGTCAGCCTTGCCACTGGCCTTGCGGCTGAAGAAGCCCACCAGCCCGTCCGGCATGAACAGCACGATCAGCACCAGCACGGTGCCGTAGATGAAGCCGTGCAGGCCGATCGCCCCGGCGCCCAGCCAGCCGCGGGCGAGCTCGGTGAGCGGCACCACCAGCAGCGTGCCCAGCAGGGGTCCCAGCACGGTGCCGATCCCGCCGATCAGGGCGAACATCGCGATCTGGATCGAGAGGGCCAGCGAGAACATCGCCTCCGGCTCGATGAAGGTCAGGTACATGCCGTGGAAGGTGCCGACCATCGAGGTCAGGGCCGCGGAGATGGCGACGGCCCAGAGGCGCACCTTCAGGCTGTCGACGCCGGCGGCCTGGGCGGCCGGCTCGCGCTCGCGGGTGGCGATCAGGTAGTAGCCGAACCGGCTGTGGCGGATCCAGCCGGCGACCAGCAGGGTGAGCAGCAGCAGGCCGAACGCGATCAGGAGGGAGGGCTCCCGGTCGCGGAAGATCATCCATTCCCAGCCGATCTGAAGCGGGACCATCAGGCCGACGGCGCCGCCGGTCAGGTCCTTGAAGTGCAGGGCCAGCTGGAGGGCGACTTCCAGGAAGGCGATCGTCGCCAGCGCGAAGAACGGGCCGCGCAGGCGGAAGCAGGGCACGCTGATCAGGACGGCCGCCGTCGCCGAGATCGCGGCGCCGATCGGCATGCCGATCCAGGGCGAGATGCCGAAGGGCACCAGCAAGCCGGCGGTGTAGGCGCCCAGGCCATAGAAGATCGCGTGGCCCAGCGAGAGCTGGCCGGCGAAGCCGCCCACGATGTTCCAGGCGGTGGAGAGTGCGCCGTACAGGCAGATCGTGATGAAGATGTGGAACACGAAATCGGAATCGACGCCGATCGGGATCGCGAGCAGGGCCGCCAGCAGCAGCGCCACCAGGATGGCGCCGCGTGGATCCAGCCCGAAGGCGGCGAGCGGGGAGGGCCTTGGCTGGTTCATCGGAGCTCTCCTATTCCGAGCCGCGGCCCATCCCGAACAGCCCGGTCGGTCGGACCAGGAGGATCAGGATGAAGATGACGAAGATCACGACCTCTTTCAGGTCGGGGGCGATGTAGTAGCCGCTCAGGCTGTCCACGAGACCGATGATGAGCGCGCCGATGAAGGCGCCGTGCAGGCTGCCCATGCCGCCCAGCACCACCACCACGAAGGCGGTCAGGACGAAATAGGTGCCCACCGTCGGCGACACCGGATACATCGGCGCCACCAGGGTGGCGGCGAGCCCGACGCAGGCGGTGCCGATGCCGAAGGTGATGATGTAGATCCGGTTGATGTCGATGCCCATCAGCTGGGCGGCATGGCGGTGCTGGGCGGTCGCCCGGATCGCCCGGCCCAGATAGGTGTGGCGCAGGAAGACGTGCAGGCCCGCCACCACCAGGATGCCGGCGGCGAACATCACCAGATGGCCGGACAGGACCCGGAACGGGCCCACCGCCAAAGGCGTGCGCGCGCCATAGGCCGGGGTCGAGTGGATGTCGGCGCCGAACAGCAGGAGCGCCAGGTTGATCAGCGCCGTCGACAGGCCGACCGTCGCGAAGATCTGCACATGGCTGTCGCGTGCCTCCAGGAGCGGCTGCAGGATGAAGCGCTGGATCAGCACGCCCACCAGGAACAGCAGGAGGACGACCGGCGGCGCCAGGACGTAGGGATGCACGCCCAGCTGGGTGGTCAGCAGGAAGGTCGCATACATGCCGACCATCAGCAGTTCGCCATGGGCGAAGTTGACCAGCCGGACGATGCCGAAGATCAGGGTCAGGCCGACGCTGATGATGGCGAACAGCCCACCCAGCATCAGCCCGTTGATCACGAGTTGCCAGAAGACGGTCATGCCGGTGCCCTTGTCCTGTCCGCCGCCGGGTTCAGCTCACTCCGCCTTGTCCAGGCGGACCTCGGCGATGGCGGCCTCGGGCGGCCAGACGGTGACCAGCTTGCCGTCCTGCCACTGCATGCCCATCATGGTGGCGCGCTCGTTCTGGCCGTCCTCGCCGAACTTCACGCCCCAGCCTTCCGCCGTTCCGCCCTCGGGGATGTCGATCGCCTTGACCGCGGCGACGATGGCGTCGGGCTCCAGCGATTCCGCCTTGGCCAGCGCCTCCAGGATCACCTTGGCGCCGACATAGGTCAGTAGGCTGTGCCCGGAGCGCGGCTCGCTGCCGTATTTGGTCTCGTAGGCAGTGACGAAGTCCTCGATGCCCGGGGCAGCATCCGGATTGACCGAATACTGGGTGACGTCGGCGTTGAAGACGCCCTCGATGAGGTCGGTGCCGACCGCCTGCGCGGTGTCGACCAGCGAGTAGCCGCCACCGCCGCCGATCACCGCCTTGGGCTCGAAGCCGGCCTCGTGGGCCTGGCGGAAGAACAGGACGCTGTCGTTCTGGTAGGAGGTCTGCAGGACGACATCGACCTCGTTCTGCTGCAGGCGCAGGATGGTGGAGGACAGATCGACCGTGTCGGCCGGATAGGGCATTGTCTCGACGATGGTCAGGCCGGCCTCGCTGCCGAACTCGTTCTGGAAATGCGCGACCGTGGTACCGTACAGGCTGTCCTCGTGGATGATCCCGATCTTGAGCGAGCCCGGCTCCACGCCTAGGCGGGGTGCGATCACCTCGGTGATCATCTGCACCGTCCGCTCGGCCATCGATTTTGCGGTGGGATTGGTCCGGAACAGGTACTGGAAGCCGCGCCCGGTGATGTCGTCGGACACAGCACCCAGCTCGAAATAGGGGATGCCGGCCAGCTCGGCGACTTGGCTCGCCACCTGGGAGCGCGACGAGGAATAGGTCCCGAAGATCGCCTTGACCTCCTCGACCGAGATCAGCCGGCGCGCCTCGGCGATCGCCTGGTTGTTGTCGACCGCGTCGCCGCGCACGAACACGACCTGCTCGCCGTCGATGCCGCCCGCGGCGTTGAACTCCTCGCCGGCCAGCTCGACGCCGCGCCAGCTCTCGTCGCCCAGCAGGGCCAGCGCGCCGCTGAACGGGAACAGGGCGCCGATCTTCACTTCGGCATGGGCGGTGCTTGCCATCAGGCCGAGTGCTGCCGCCGCGAGAAGGCCCAGGCCGGGCCGGAACTTGATGGCCATGTTTGGCTCACTCCCTGATCGTTGGTCGACGCGAAGACGGACCCTCAAGGTTCGAGGATCACCTTGATCGCCTGCTTGCGGCGCGCGAGCTCGAAGCCTTCCAGCGCGGCCGACAAGGGCAGGCGGTGCGAGACCATCTGGCCGAGTTCCGCCCCATGCGAGGCCAGAAGGGCCAGGACCCGCGGCCAGGCGCTCGGCGAGGCGTCATGGGCGGTGCGCAGCTGCTTCTTGTCGCGGACCAGGCGGGTCAGGTCGATCTCGAGCGGTTCCGAATGGATCCCGGCGACCACCAGGATGCCGCTGGAGCGCAGCACGCCCAGGCCGTCATGGATGGAAGCGACCTGGCCGGTGGCCTCGATCACCCGGTCGACCGGCCGGCCGAGGATGCGATCGACCGCGCGGTCGAGCGGCTCGTCCTTCAGGTCGACCAGATGCGGGATGCCCATGCGCCGGCCGCAGTCGAGGCGCAGGCGGTCGTCATGGCCGGCTAGGATCACCGTGCCGGTGCCCTGGTGGAGGGCCAGCCAGGCAATGCCGAGGCCGATCGGGCCGGGGCCCAGGACCAGGACCGCATCGCCCGACCCAATCTCCGCGACGTCGACAGCGTTCTGTCCGACCGCCAATGGCTCGGCCAGGGCAGCCAGACCAATGTCCAGATTCTCCGGCAGCGCCAGGCAGTTGCCGGCCGGCACCACCACCCGGCGGGCATAGCCGCCGTTGCGGTGCAGCCCGATCACGCGGCGCTCCTGGCAGTCCTGCGGCCGGCCGGCAAGGCTGGCCCGGCACTGGCCGCACGCCACGGTGGGCCAGACAGTCACCGGATCGCCGATGCCGAAGCCGTCCACACCGGGACCGACCGCCGCCACCCGGCCGGCGAACTCGTGGCCCAGCGTCATCGGCATGTGCGGGGTCATGAAGTCGTAGCCGGCGGTCCACTCGTAGACATGTATGTCGGAGCCGCAGATCCCGACCGCGGCGACCTCGACCAGGACCTCGCCGGCGGCCGGTTCGCCCGGCGCCTCGACCTCGGCCAAGTCCAGGCCGAAAGCGGGGCCGCTTTTCCTTAGTGCAAGCATCGAGGACGCCTCCGCCATCCGGTCAGGACCGACCTGGGCGCACGAACGGCCCGATGGCCCTGGTCCTTGTCAGCATGACACGCCCCCCATACGATGCATCGCGTTATTTGTTATAACAAAGCTGCAGGGCAAGTTTCCCGATGTCAAGCCGGCCGCCTCCGCAGCCCCCCGACCCAGCGCAACCGGATCCGGAGCGGCCGGACGAAGCCGGAGCAGGCTTTGCCCGCATCTCCAAGGTGAGCTTGAGCGACCGGGCCTATCAGGAGATCCGGACCGCCCTGATGCGCAGCCGGCTGAAGCCAGGCGAACGGCTCCTCCTGCGGCCTCTGTCGATCAAGCTCGGCCTGAGCGCCACGCCGGTACGGGAGGCCCTGCTGCGGCTGGTGTCCGAGCAGGCGCTGACCCTGGACGAGCGGGGCACCGTGGTCGTGCCGGTGCTGGACCGCGCCAGCATGCTGGAGATCCGCGACCTGCGGGTCGACCTGGAGGGACGCGCCGCTGCGCGGGCCGCGACGATCGCGCCGGAGGCCGAGATCCGGGCGCTGGAGGAGATCCACGGCGGGATCGTCGCCGCCTGCGATGCCGGCCGGTTCCAGACCGCCGTGGAGCTCAACGAGCGCTTCCACTTCGCCTTGTGCGCCATGGGCCGTCTGCCGATCGTCTACCAGTTCGTGGCGTCGCTCTGGATGCGCTGCGGCCCGATCCTGTCGCACCTCTACGACAACGGCGTGATGGAGTGGGACGTCCACCCGCATGTGCGGATCGTCGAGGGGCTGCGGCGGCGGGACGGCGCCGCGGTGCGGCGGGCGGTCGAGGAAGACATCGTGCGCGGCGGCCAGGAACTCCTGCTTTATGTCGAGGGGGCTGGCGCGGAATGAACGGACCGTCCCGTTGCGGGCGGCCGGCAACGACCGGCGGCCGACGCCGGCGGATCAGGGAGACAGGAACGATGAAGGCTTTGCTGTTTAGGGAGATCGGTGACGCCCTGGTGACGGATGTCCGCGACCCGGCTCCCGCCGCGGGGCAGGTGGTGGTCGAGGTAGGTGCCACCGGCGTCTGCCACACCGATCTCGACATCCTGCACGGGCGCTATCTGTGCGCCTTCCCCGTGGTCCCTGGCCATGAGATCGCCGGCACGGTCGTGGCCCTGGGCGAGGGCGTGACCGGCGTCGCCACGGGTGCCCGTGTCACGGTCGATCCGCTGATCCCGTGCGGGCAGTGCCGCTCCTGCATGGCGGGTCGGCCCAGCCTCTGCGCCAATCTGAAGGGCTATGGTGCCACCAACGACGGCGGGTTCGCGCCTTTTGTTGCCGTGGCGGCCAAGAACGTCCATCCGATCGGTGACCTGCCGTTCCACGTGGCTGCCCTGGCCGAGCCGCTGGCCTGCGTGATGCACGGGATCGACCGGGCGAACGTGGCGCCGGGGATGCGGGCGCTGGTGTTCGGCGCCGGGCCGATCGGGCTGATGATGATGATGGGCCTGCAGGCGCGCGGCGTTGCCGACGTGACCATGGTCGACCTGGAGGAGACCCGGCGTGCCCAGGCAGTCGAACTCGGCGCGGCGGCCGCGGTGGACGGACGGGAAATCGAGCCGTCGGCCCTGGGCGACGGGTTCGACCTGGTGGTGGACTGCACCGGCGTGGCGGAGGTGTGCGCGCGCATGCCGAGCTTCGCCCGCGACGGCGCCACGATCCTGTTCTTCGGGGTCTGCCCGCCGGCCGCCCGCGCGGCGTTCAGCCCCTACGAGATCTTCCGCCGCGAACTCACCCTGATCGGCAGCCATGCCGTGTGCTTCAACCTGCCCGACGCGGTGGAGGTGCTGAAGGGGCTGGGCAGGCGCGCGGAGGCCCTGGTGTCGCACCGGCTGCCGCTTGCCGACATCGCCCAACAAATGGCGACGCCGCTCAAGACCGGCACGATGAAGATCCAGTACGACCCCGCCGCCTGACCGGGTGCTGGCGCTACCAGCCGGTCATCTCCGACCAGAACCGGGCAAACGCCGCGGCGGACGCGTCGCGGGGGATGGTGATCCTGTCGATCGGGCCGGTGACCTGGTTGCCGGCGCCGACATGGGCGCGCACGCCCCAAAAGCCGATATCGGTGGAGCCAGGCAAGCCATAGCGCAGGTCGGTCGCCTGGACGATGCTGCCGCCATTGCCGTCGGGCTGCTCCTGCCAGAGCAGCCGGTCCATCGCGAACCAGGAGAACAGCCGCGCCTGCGGCGTGGCGCGCGCCGCCTGCACGGCAGCCCCCTGTCCCTGCGGGAAAGCCTGCCATTCGATCGGCTTGGGATTCAGCACCGAGTAGTAGCCGACATGGGCTGCATCCGGGGTCAGCGCCACCACGCGCCGATAGTAGGGCTGGAACAGGAGCGGGTAGGCGTCAACCGTGGCGGGGCGGCCGAAATCGGCCGCGGCGATCTGGCGGACCCGGTCGTTGATCGCCCAGCCGGCGACCGAGTAGATCGCGATGAACAGGAGCGCGGCGCCTGCCAGATCCTGCGCGGTCCGGGCCGCCACGCGGCGCAGCGAGCCCGCCACCAGCACGGCGGCCAGCACCAGCGAGTAGAGCGGGTCGATGATCGGCAGCGCGTCGATGGCGAAGCGCCGGTCGGTCAGGGGCCAGAGCAGCTGGGTGCCGTAGCTGGTGAAGGCGTCGATCACCGGATGGGTGACCAAGGCCAGGATCGCCAGCCAGATCCAGGAGCGCAGCATGTCGCCGTCCTCCTCGCCGCCATGTCGCCAGCGCTGGATGCGCCAGCACAGCCAGCCGAGCAGCGGACCGACCAGGGGCCCGAACAGCAGGGAATGGGTGAAGCTGCGATGGTACTGCCAGCTGGCGAACGGCCCGGCCAGCCATCCGACCGCCACGTCGAGATCGGGAACCAGGCCGATCAGCGCGCCTGCGGCCAGCGCCTTGCGGCCGAGCCGGCTGCGGAAGCCGGCCTGGGCCACCGTGGCGCCGAACAGCATCTGCGTGACCGTATCCATGAGCGGGCAGTTCCGTTTCGATCCTGGGACATCGGCCGGGGCGGCTCCCGGCGGCACTCGGCATGAGGTGGTGGCGCGGTCCGGTCCTCGCCACCTGCACAGCCATTTTGACTGGTGGAGACGGTTCCCTTGAACGGCGCACGGATCTGGCCATCTTCCTTCGCTGCCGCACTACTGGCGGATAGCCCGAGAAGGAGAGGATCAGGATGGCCGGAGCTTCGCCGAGATGGACACGCCGCGCCACGCTCGGAATGGCGGCGGCCCTGCCGGTCCTGCGGCCCTTCCGGGCCTTCGCCCAAGCACCCGCCGCCCACGAGGCGATCGTCGAGCGCGCCGCCGCCATTCCGCGCCTGCATGCGCTGGTCGTGCTGCAGGACGGCACGCCGGTGCTGGAGCGGCGCCTGCGCGGGCCGGCCCTGGACCGGCCGGTCAACATCAAGTCGGCCTCGAAATCGGTGCTGGCGGCGCTGGCGGGGATCGCCATCGGCGAAGGAATCCTGAGCGGGACCGACCAGAAAGTGGTGTCGGTGCTGGGCGACCAGGTGCCGGACGATGCCGATCCGATGGTCGAGGAGATCACCGTCGGGCATCTCCTGTCGATGCAGGCGGGCCTGGGCTCGACCTCCGGTCCAGCCTATGGCGCCTGGGTGACCAGCAAGAACTGGGTGCGCCATGCCCTGGCCCGGCCGTTCGAGACCCGCCCAGGCGGGCACATGGTCTATTCCACCGGCACCTCGCACCTGCTCTCCGCCCTGCTCACCGAGGCTTCCGGCCAGAGCACGCTCGCCCTGGCGCGCACTTGGCTGGGCCTGCCCCTGGACATCCGGATCCCGGCCTGGCAGCGGGATCCGCAGGGGATCTATTTCGGCGGCAACAACATGCTGCTCTCGCCCCTGGCCCTGGCGCGGTTCGGAGAACTGTACCGGCAGGACGGGACGATCGACGGCCAGCGCGTGCTGCCGGCGGGCTGGGTCGCCACCTCCTGGCAGGAGCGCACGACGTCGGTCTGGACCGGCGATGGCTATGGCTATGCCTGGTTCATCCGCGAGGCGCACGGCCGCCCGGTCTACTATGCCTGGGGCTATGGCGGGCAGATGCTGTTCGTGGTGCCGGACCTGGCGCTGACGGTGGCGATGACCTCGGACCCGAGCCCGCGGCCGCGCGGCGACCGCCACACCGACGACCTGCATGGGTTGCTGGACGAACTGGTGGTGCTTGCCGTGGAAGCATGAGGCGACGCGCCCACCGCTGGACTTGCTTGCCTCCGGGCGATCCCAAGGATAGCGGGAGATGAGGAAGGCAGTCTGGCTGGGCGCCGTTGAAAGCCGTCTTCACCCATAAGATCGCGTCGATCTACGACGACCTGCCGGAGGAGCGGTACCACTTCCCGTCGACCTATCTGCGCACGGTCGAGCAGGCGGTCGGCGACTTCATCGTCTACTATGAGCCACGCCGCGAAGGCACCGGGGACAGGGCCTATCGAGGCCGGCAGGCCTATGTCGCGACCGCTCGGGTCCAGGATGTCCGTGCCGATCCGGCCAGGCCCGGCCATTTCTACGCCGCTATCTCCAACTACTTGGCATTCGATCGTCCGGTGCCCTTCCGGGACGGCGTCCACTACTACGAGAGCTTCCTGGTCCGCGACGACGGGCAGACCAGCAAGGGCGCGTTCGGCCGGGCGGTGCGGAGCCTGCCGGACCGCGAGTACGAGACGATCGTCCAGGCCGGTTTCGCGGCGGAATTGCTTCCGGCCGGAGAGGTGTCGTCGGCCGAGGCCGGTCTTGGCGAAGCTCCCGCCCTGTTCCGGCGGCCCATCGTCGAGCGGCTGGTGAGCCGGCCGTTCCGGGAGGCGGCGTTCGCGAAGTCGGTCCAGGCCGCCTATCGGCAGACCTGCGCGTTCACCGGCCTGCGGATCGTCAATGGCGGCGGCCGGACCGAGGCGCAGGCTGTCCATATCCGGCCGGTCGCCGCCGATGGTCCTGATTCGGTGCGCAACGGCCTAGTGCTAAGCGGAACCGTCCATTGGATGTTCGACCGGGGCCTCCTGTCGATCGGCCCGGATGGATCGATCCTGCGCGCCAGCCGCGGTATTCCCGACGATGCGCTGCGCCTGTTCCGGCCGGACGGCCGGGTGGCGATGCCGGCGGATCCCCGACTCCGGCCGCACCCGGTGTTCCTCGACTACCACCGGCAATGCGTCTTCAAGGGCTGAGTGCGCCAAGAGGCTGACCGGGCTCTGGGAGATCAGCCGGGGGCGGCATGCACCCGGACCGGCGGCAGCTCGCCCGCA
The DNA here is from genome assembly GCF_000427665.1 of Geminicoccus roseus DSM 18922. Classification (NCBI taxonomy): domain Bacteria; kingdom Pseudomonadati; phylum Pseudomonadota; class Alphaproteobacteria; order Geminicoccales; family Geminicoccaceae; genus Geminicoccus; species Geminicoccus roseus. Next base: position 5,144,280 of record NZ_KE386572.1, on the reverse strand, counting down.
TAGCGCTCGACCTCGACCATGGCGAGCTGGCCGGTGCAGCCCTGCGCCAGGCTGGAGGTGCCGACGTCGCGGGTGACCATGTTCGGATTGCCGTGGATGCAGACGGTGCCGTGCGGCTCCAGCGGGTGCGGGGCATACCAGGCGCCGGTGGCGACCTGCACCACGCCTGGCCGGATGTCCTCGGACAGCACCGCACCGGCCAGGAAGGCGCCCTGGTCGTTGCGGACCAGGACCGGGTCGCCGGAACGGATCCCGCGGGGTGCGGCGTCGTCGGGATGGATGCGCAGGGGCTCGCGGCCGGCAACCTTGGTAGCCTGGCTGGCCGCGCCGAAGTCGAGCTGGCTGTGCAGGCGGCTGGCCGGCTGGTTGGCGACCAACTGCAGCGGCGCCTTGGAGCTGTCGGCGGCGCCGAGCCAAGCCGACGGAGCCAGCCAGACCGGGTGGCCCGGGCAGTCGCTCAGGCCGAACGAGGCGATGGTCTCCGAGAACAGCTCGATCCGGCCGCTGGGGGTGGGCAGCGGCGACGCGGCGGGATCGGCGCGGAAGCGGGCGATCGGGCCGGGCTCGTGGATCTCAGGCAGGACCAGTTCGCCGCGCTGCCAGAAGGTGGCGAAATCGAGCGCCTCGTCGCCCCGTTCCGCCAGCGCCTGCCGGGTCGGCTCGAAGATCCGCTCGAGCCAGGCTTGAGCGTCCAGGCCCTCGGTGAAGGCTTCCCGGCAGCCGACCCGGCCGGACAGGGCGGAAAAGATCGCATAGTCGTCGCGGGCCTCCGCGAACGGCTCGACCAGCCGGTGCATCGCGTGGAGGCGCGGCTCGTTGTTGGCGGCCGCCATGTCGTCGCGCTCCAGGGTGACGGTGGCGGGCAGCACGATGTCGGCATGGCTGGCGGTGGCGGTCCAGACCTGTTCGTGGACCACGACCGTTTCCGGCCGGCCGAAGGCGCGGGAAAGCCGGCGCAGGTCCTGGTGGTGATGGAACGGGTTGCCGCCGACCCAGTAGACCAGCCGGATGTCCGGATAGGTCCGCTCCTGGCCGTTGTAGCGGTAGGGCTCGCCCGGATGCAGCAGCATGTCGGCGATGCGCGCCACCGGAATGAAGTCGGGGTGCGGGTTCCTGCCCTGCGGGAAGACCGGCAGCGGTACTGCGAGCGGCCGCTTGCCGATGTTCCCGGCAGAGGCCAGGCCGCAGCAGAACCCGCCGCCCGGCAGGCCGATCTGGCCCAGCAGGGCGGCCAGCGCCAGGCCTGCCCAGACCGGCTGCTCGCCATGCTCGGCCCGCTGCAGGGCGAAGTTCACCGTCACCAGCGTCCGGCCGGCGGCCATCCGGCGGGCCAGCGTGCGGATCATGTCGGCCGGGACCGAGGAGATCGCGGCGGCCCACTCCGGCGTCTTCGCGATCCCGTCGCTGCTGCCGAGCACATAGGCGGCCCAGCGGGCATAGCCGACGCAATGGCTGGCCAGGAACGCGCGGTCGTGCCGCTCCTCGCTGATCAGCGTATGGGCCAGGGCCAGCATCACCGCCACGTCGGTGCCGGGCACGATCGGCTGCCAGTCGCCGCGGGCGGCTTGCGGAAGATCGTCGCGGATCGGGCTGAAATAGACGATGCCCGCCCCGCGGTCCGCGGCGGCAGCCAGCGCCTGGGCGGCGATGTGCATGGAGCTGCCGCCGCTGCTGACGGCGGTGTTGCGCACCGGCAGGCCGCCGAACGCCACCACCAGGTCGGTGTCGGCGGCGATGCCCGGCCAGAAGGGCTGGTTGCGGCTGAGCGTGGTGTTGGTGCCGATGACGTGGGGGAGGATCACCTCCGCGGCGGCAGCGCTGTAGGTGTTCACCGAGGCGACGTATCCGCCGGTGGCGAGGTTGAGGAAGCGGTGCAGCTGGCTCTGGGCGTGGTGGAAGCGGCCGGCACTGCTCCAGCCATAGGAGCCGCCGAAGATCGCGCCGGGCCCATGCCGGTCGCGCACCCGCACCAGTTCCGCCGCCAGCCGCTCCTCGACCTCCTGCCAGGGCAGCGCGACATACTCGTCCCGGCCGCGGCGCGGGTCCGGGCCCGGGCCGTTCTCCAGCCAGCCCCGGCGCACCAGCGGCCGGCCGATCCTGGCCGGATGGCGGGCGGCGGCTGGGATGTTGCCGAGCGCCAGGGAAGGGTTCGGATCGTCGGGATGCGGGGTGACGACCACCTTCCCGTCGTCGAGACCGGCGGTAAAGGGTCCCCAGTGGGAACTGTGCGGGACGGGGCGCTGAACCGACATCGAGGGCATCTTCTTCGTGGCTGTACCTCGATATGATCGCTGATCCGGCCAGATGGTGCCACCGGAACCCGGCGCTGCCTGGACGACTTTCCACCCAACAAGGGTCAAGGAGCGGGACAGCCGGCATGATGGGACACAGGATCGTCTCCCGGGCGCTGCTCGGAATGCTGGCTGGCCTCGGCCTCGCCGCCTGCGCCAGCGGTCCGTCCGGCAACGACAGCGTGCCTGAGCCGGCCAAGGCCGTGGACCTGGAGCGCTATCTCGGCCGCTGGTACGAGCTGGCCCGCTACGAGAACCGCTTCGAGACCGGGTGCGAGGGCGTGACCGCCGACTACACGGTGCGTCCGGATGGCGGGATCGACGTGATCAACACCTGCCGCAAGGGCTCGCCCTCCGGCCCGGTCGAGACGGCGGAAGGCTATGCCGAGCCGGTCCCGGGCTCGGACGGGGCCAAGCTGGACGTCACCTTCTTCTGGCCGTTCTACGGCGACTACTGGGTGCTCGACCGGGGCGAGGACTATGAGTGGGCGATCGTGGGCGAGCCGTCCGGCGAGTATCTGTGGATCCTGAGCCGCGACCCGGAGCCCGGGCAGGAGGTGCTGGAGCGCCACCTGCAGCGGGCAAAGGAGCTGGGCTACGACCTGGACCTGATCAAGATCGTCGAGCAGCCGCCGGCCGGCGGCGCGTGAGCCCGCGCCGCTCGGGTTCGTTCGTGTAAACGGCCCGCCGGCAACCGGGATCAGGCGGCCTGGACCGCCTCCTCGGGAACGTCGGGTCCCAGGTCCGGCACGGCGCCGGTCCAGCGTTCGACCTCCACCAGGCAGCTTTGCGCCGAGGGGGCCTGGCCCAGCCGGGAGGTGCCCTTGTCCAGGCTCAGCACGTTGGCGTTGCCGCGCAGGTCCAGGCCGAACGGTTCCTTCGGGTCGTACCAGGCACCGGTCGCGAGCTGGACAACGCCCGGGATCAGGTCGTCGGTCACGATCACCCCGGCCAGCACCTGGCCGCGATCGTTCCAGATCCGGACGATATCGCCATCGACGAGACCGCGCGCGCCGGCATCCACCGGCGACAAGCGGACCGGCTCTCGGCCCTGGATCTTGCTCCGCCGGCTGGCACCCCCGCCATCCATCTGCGAGTGCAGCCGCCCGGCCGGCTGCGGCGAGAGGAGGTGCAGCGGGAAGGTGGCGGCCCTGGGGCTGCCGGCCCATTCCGCCGGCGGGATCCAGGCCGGGTGGCCGGGGCAGTCCTCGTAGCCGAAGCCGGCGACGCGTTCGGAATAGAGCTCGATCCGGCCGGATGGCGTCTTCAAGGGCCGGCCTGCGGGATCGGCGCGGAAGTCGGCGAACAGCACGAACGGCGCGTCGTCGACCGGCAGCCTGGCATGGCCGTCCGCCCAGAACCGGTCGAAGTCCGGCAGCTCGTTGCTGCCGCGGCCACGGGCGCGCTCGTAGAGATGGCGCAGCCACGCCATCTCGTCGCGGCCCTCGGTGAAGGCCTGGGCGATGCCGGTCCGCTCCGCAAGGCCAGTGAAGATCTCGAAGTCGGAGCGGGCTTCGCCCACCGGCTCGATCGCCTGGCGCATCGCGATCAGGAAGTCGTCCTGGCGGGAGGCGGCGATGTCGTTGCGCTCGAGCGTGGTGGTGGCCGGCAGCACGATGTCGGCATGCCGGGCGGTGGCGGTCCAGAAGCCCTCGTTGACCACCACGGTCTCGGGCTGCCGGAAGGCGCGCACCAGCCGGTTCAGATCCTGGTGGTGGTGGAACGGATTGCCGCCGCACCAGTAGACCAGCCGGATGTCCGGATAGATGCGGGTCTTGCCGTCATAGTCGTAGCTCTGGCCCGGCTGCAGCAGCATGTCGGCGATGCGCGCCAGGGGGATCCAGCTGTCGACCGGGTTGATGCCCTGGGCATGGGTGGGCAGGCCGCCCTTCGGGCGCTTCTCGCCGTTGCCGCCCATGGCGGCATAGCCGAAGCCGAACCCGCCGCCCGGGAGGCCGATCTGGCCGAGCATCGCCGCCAGCGCCACCGCGGCCCAGTAGGGCTGCTCGCCATGGTCGGCGCGCTGCAGGCCCCAGGCGAGGTTGATCATGGTCCGCGCTCCCGCCATCCGGCGGGCCAGCGCCCGGATCGTCCCGGGCGCCACACCAGTGATCGGCGACGCCCATTCCGGGCACTTCGGCGTGCCGTCGGTTTCACCGCGCAGATAGGCGGCGAAGCGCTCGAAGCCGGCGCAGCAGCGGTCGAGGAAGCCGCGGTCGTGCAGGTCCTCGGCCAGGAGGCTGTGGCACAGCGCCAGGATCAGGGCGGTGTCGGTGTTCGGGCGGAGCGGGACCCAGTCCGCGTCCAGCCAGGCCGGCATGTCGGCGCGCGAGGGGCCGATATTGACGAAGGCGGTGCCGTTGGCCTTGCAGCGGCGAACCCAGGTCTCGGTGGTGTGGTGGCCGATGCCGCCGGGCTCGACCTGGGCGTTCTTCAGCGCCAGGCCGCCAAAGCCCACGAACAGCTCGGTGTGGGCCGCGATCCCGTCCCAGCTCGACATAGGACCTGCCACCGGGGCGAGGGTGCCGACCACGTGGGGCAGCAGCGTGATCGCCGCGGCATAGCTGTAGTTCTGGATGCTGACCGTGGAGCCGCCGGACAGGTTCATGAACCGCTGCAGCTGGCTCTTGGCATGGTGGAAGCGCCCGGCCGACGACCAGCCATAGGAGCCGGAATAGACGGCGGCGTCGCCATGCTCGGCCCGCACCCGCCCCAGTTCCCCGGCCACCAGGTCCAGGGCCTGGTCCCAGGTGACCCGGACGAACGGGCCGGTGCCGCGGGTGGCACGGGAGGCGCCCCGGCGCTCCAGCCAGTCCTGGCGGACCATGGGATGGCGGACCCGCGCCGGGCCCTGCACGGTTTCCGGCATGTTGGAAAGAATCGGCGAGGGCGTGGGATCACCCTCGAAGGGTTCGGCCCGCACGAAGCGCCCGCTTTCGACGACCGCATAGAAGGTGCCCCAGTGCGCGGCATGAAGGAAACGGCCGTCGGTGGTCAACGCGGAAACTCCAGATCGGGACTGGCCTGAGCGGCAGGGTGGTCAGCTTGCGACCGCGCAATCTCGCAGCGTGGCCGGCAAGCGGCAAGACGCGACGCCTGCAGCCCGAAAAGGCGGGCGAGGGGCTTCGAAACATTAACAGACCCCGGAATTCACAGTGCCCGGTTCGGGATCAGGCTGCGGAGCGACTTCATCATCTTCTGGATGAGGAATCCTGGGGAAAACGACCTGAGCCATCGGCGAGTTCATCGGCCGGATGCATGAACGAAGGCGCTCGGGTTCCCTGCCGGAAATATGAAATGTGCGTCATGCAATCTAGATTTGGCGCGTAAGTTGTTCTCACAGCGAAAGTAAGCCACTACAGCCTCTATCCGGATGTTACGGAGTGGTGTGGTCAATTGTCTGATGGCGTGACGAAAGATTTACCGTCGCGCATTTTCTAGTCCGGCCTTCTTCGAGGCGCCGTACTGGCCGCTTGCTGCTTCGCATCGTTCACCGTGTTGGCGGTCCTGGGGGGGATCATGAGACGCTCCAAACGAGCGATGTTCGCTGTCGTCCTGACGCTGGCGATTTCGATGTCGACCTTCATCTCCACCAACGCGGCGCAGGCTGCGGTCAATCTCGGCAATGTCACGATCGACCAGTCCGGCTGGCGCTACAATCTGACGGTGATGCGCGAGCAGGCGAAGACCAGCTCGGCCAAGGCCAAGCAGTACGCCGACTATCTCAAGAAGCTGAAGGTCACCGACGAGTATATCGTGGCTTATGCCGCCGCGGTGGCCGCGAAGTTCGGCAAAGGCGGGAGCACCCAGCCGGCGAGCAGCAAGCCGGCCGGAACGACCGCCGCCTCCGCCTCGATCCTCAAGGGCGCCGTGATCGACAACAGCGGCTGGCGCTACAACATGACGGTCATGCGCGAGCAGGCGAAGACCAATCCGGCCAAGGCCGAGCAGTACGCCTACTATCTGAAGAAGAACAAGATCACCGACGCCTATGTGGTGGCCTATGCCGCCGCGGTCGCGGCGAAGTTCGGCGGCGGGTCCAAGTCGGAGCCCGAGACCGAGAAGCCCGTCGACAACACCAATAATGGCGGCAGCACCAATAATGGCGGCAGCACGCCCAACACGCCGTCGGTGCCGAACAACAACAATTCCGGCGGCAACTCCAGCGACTGGGTGATCTACAAGGGCTTCCGCTATCACAACATGCCGTCGTTCGCGAACTGCGGCATCAGCGAAGACCTCTACATGCTCTACGGCGACACCCTGTTCGGCAGCGGGTCGCAGGAAAAGCCCAACATCGCCCAGCTCAAGAACAAGGTCGTCCCGCTCCTGCTCAAGCGCAACCCGCGCTATGCGGTCATCGACATCGAGCACTGGGACACCATCAAGGAGATGGACAAGCTCATCACGGTGGTCCGGACGCTGAAGGAAGGCGTGCGTGCGGCGGGCAATACCCGGATCAAGTTCGGCTACTACATGCTGATCCCGGAGCGGAACTACCTGGCGCCCACCAGCAAGAGCTACCGCCCGGACCGCTGGCATACCTGGCTCGGCAACAACGAGAAGATCCGCCCGCTGGCGGCCGAAGTCGACGTCGTGTTCCCGTCGCTCTACACCTTCAAGACCGACCAGGCCGGCTGGCTGGAATATGCCCGCACCAACATCGCCGAAGCCCGGCAGTACGGAAAGCCGGTGATCGCGCTGCTCTGGCCGCAGTACCACAACACCGAGCCGAAGATCGGCTCGACCTATATCCCCGAGAGCTTCTGGAAGCTCCAGCTGGAGACCCTCCACAAGCTGACCGACGGCGCCATCATCTGGGGCTCGCGCGCGTCCGCCAGCCATTCCAGCGGCTGGGACAAGTGGAACAGCAACGCAGCCTGGTGGAAGGCCACCAAGGCGTTCGCCGACCAGAAGACCAAGATGTCGGTGACCAGCGCCTGCAAGGCCTGAACCGGCCGGTCACCTCCTGAGCATGCGCCGCGGCCGACCCGTCAGCCGCGGCGCATCGCCGTTCCAAGTTCGGTCACGATCACGTCCATCGGGATGTCGTGGTCGAGCGGCCGGATCGTCTCGATCCTTTGCAGTTCGTAGCCGACGCCGATCACCTTGGGCGCGCGGTTCAGCCGGGCCAGGGTCCGGTCGAAATAGCCGCCGCCATAGCCCAAGCGGAAGCAGGCCGCGTCGAATCCGACCAAGGGAGCGATCACGATGTCGGGCACGACCTCGGCGCCGTCCGCCGGCACCAGGATGTTCCAGATCCCGCGCTCCATCCGGTCGCCCTGCCGCCAGGCCCGGAACTGCAGCGGCGCTCTCTTCTCCACCACGACCGGCAGGGCGCATACCGCACCCTTCGCACTGGCCGCCTCCATCCAGAACCGCAGGTCCGGCTCGCCCCGGAACGGCCAGAACAGGCTGATCGTCCGGCCGGCCGGATCGCCGATTTCCGCGTCGAGGGCCCGGCCGATCGCCGCCGCGTGGCCCGCGCGGACCGAGGCCGGCACCGCCATGCGCGCCTCGATCAGGCGGGCGCGTTCCAGCTTGCGCCAGCTCATCACCTGACTGGGGTCGGCAGGCAGACCCATGTAGGCGGGATCCAGCTCGTGCATGGAGCAGGCCGGGGAGGCATAGCCACGGGGTTCGTCGTCCGGATCGCTCATCAAAATCACGCCAGTCGCTGGAGGGCGCGGACCACCATGGCCTCGCTGATCGGGATCGGCTCGAAATGGATGATCTCGGCGGCCCGGCAGGCCCGGGCGGCGACCTTCTCGAGCTTGGCCAGCGAGGCGTCGGCGATGCCGATCCCGCTCAGGCTGACCGGCAGGCGGACCCGCTGGAGAAAGGCGCGGACCCGCTCGAACTCTTCCATGTCCTCGTGCAGGAGCAGGCCCGCCAGGATGCCGATGGCGACCTTCTCGCCGTGGAGGTGATGGTGGACCTCGTCCAACTCGCACAGGCCATGGTGGATGGCATGGGCCGCAGCGACCCCGCCGGATTCGAAGCCGATCCCGCTGGCCAGGATGTTGGCCTCGACGATCCGCTCCAGCGCCGGCCCGGCTCGGTCGGCATCGCATTCGGCCAGCGCCGCCTCGGCGAACTCCCAGACCACGTCCCGGCAATAGGCGGCGATGGCGTGCGCCATCGGTACGCCGGGCGTGCCCATCATGTTGGGGGCACCGCTCCGGCGGCAGCTCTCCGCCTCGTACCAGGTGGCGAGCGCGTCGCCGATCCCCGCCGCCAGCATGCGCGCCGGCGCCTGGGCGATCACGTCGGTGTCGACCAGGACCAGGTCCGGGCTGCGCGGCAGGACCTGGTCGCGCAGGGTGGTGCCATCCGGCCGATAGACGATCGCCAGCGCGCTGCAGGGGGCATCGGAAGCGGCGATGGTCGGGACGACCACCACCGGCTGACCCAGCTCGTGCGCCACGACCTTGGCGGTATCCAGGACCTTGCCGCCGCCGATGCCGATCACCAGCCGGCTGCCCGCCGCCTGCGCCGCCTTGACCGCGGCGTCGATCTCCTCGGGCGAGCACTCGCCGCCATGGCGGCGCAGCACGAGTTCCACCGAGCCGGCGCAGGCCTCCTGGACACGCGGCGCCAGGCGGTCGAACACGCCGCCATCCAGCAGCGCCAGGGCCGAGCTGCCGTAGCCGCACGCTTCCTCGCCCAGCCGTGCCAGGGCCCCTGGTCCCTGCAGGTAGCGTCCGGGGAAGCGTGCGCTCTCGATCATCGGTAGGCTCTCCTCGTCGCGACGCGGCGGCAGCCACGGGTCGGGCCGCTCGGAGGTCGCGGACCTCCAGCCATAGAACGGCGGTCCTGCCGGGTCGATGCGGTCCTGCTATGCTCGGCTGATGGATGGGCTCGGCTCCGGATCGCCGAGCCATGTCTCCATGCGCTGGGGAAGATCGGATGGCCGTGAAACGCATCGTCGCCAACATCGCCTCGGATCGGCTGGAGGACGCCCGCTCCTTCTACGGCGATATCCTTGGCCTGCGCTTGGTGATGGACCATGGCTGGATCATGACGTTCGCCGGCGAGGGAAGTGCCCTGGCGCAGGTCTCCATCGCGAGCGAAGGCGGCTCGGGCACGCCGGTGCCGGATCTTTCGGTCGAGGTCGACGACCTGGACGAGGTTTATCGCCGGGTGCTGGCCCGGGGCCTGCCGGTGGCCTATGGCCCGGCGACCGAGCCCTGGGGCGTGCGGCGCTTCTATGTCCGTGACCCGTTCGGCCGGCTGGTGAACATCCTGGCCCATGTCTGAGCCGCCGGCCACCGGAGCCGGCGGAACAGGTACGGCTCAGACGACCAGGTAGCCGCCATCGACGGGCAGGACCGTGCCGGTGATGTAGGCGGCGGCGGGGGAGGCCAGGAACAGGACCGCGCCTGTCAGGTCGTCGGGCTTGCCCCAGCGCTTGAGCGCGGTGCGGTCGCGGATCGCGGCATAGCGCGCCTGGTCCTCCTGGATGCCGCCGGTGAGCGGGGTCTCGATCCAGCCGGGCGCGATCGCGTTCACCCGGATGCCGTCCGCGGCATAGGCGATCGCCAGGGATTTGGTGAGCTGCGCCACGCCGCCCTTCGACGCGGCATAGCCCGGCACCAGGCCACCGCCGAAGAAGCTCAGCATCGAGGCGGTGGTGACGATCGAGCCGCCGGACGCGGCCAGCAGCGGCCGGGCGGCGGCGCAGGCGCGCATCGTGCCGTTCAGGTTGATGTCGAGCACGTCGGCGAACACGTCCGGCTCCAGCTCGGCATGGCGGCGGATCACCCCGGCACAGGTCACCAGCACGTCGAGCCGCGGCAGGCTGCCGACCAGGGCCAGCACGGCGGCGTTGTCGCGCACGTCCAGGACCTGGCGCCTGGCACCCGGCAGGTCCGCTTCGGCGGCCTCGACCTCGGCGGGCAGGGCGCCCACCGCGGTGACGCTGGCGCCATGGGCGAGGAAGGCTTTCGCCACCGCCTTGCCGATCCCGGACGTGCCGCCGGTGATGAGGACATGGCGGCCCTGGAACAGGTCCGGGCGGAAGGCGGTGGACATCGGCTCAGGCCTTTGCGGGTGTGCGGGAGCGGTCGGGATCAGCGGATGAACTGGTCGAGATAATCGGCGCCCAGGCCGACCTCGCTGTAGTGCTTGCGGCACATGTCGATCTTCTTGAACACGTCCTCGAAGCCGACATGCTCGTCCTTGTCGTTCAGGTAGTACATGCAGCCGGTGATGTTGAAGAAGGTGATCATCTCCTCGGTATCCTCGGGCACCCAGAGCGTGTGGATCTCGCCCGGCGGCTCGAACACATAGGAGCCGGTTTCGGCGGTCCACTCGTGCTCCAGATACTTCCACCGGCCCTTGAGCACGAAGCCATGCACCGGGTTGGGGTGCAGGTGGCGGGACAGGATGCCGGACTTTCGCACCCGCAGGAGGTTGCACCACTGGCCGGCCAGCGTGTTGAGCATCAGGGGCCGGAACCAGACATCCGGCGCCTGCGGGACCCAGACCCGCTCGTCGTCGGGGATCGCCTTGACCGCGATCTCCGCCGGGGCCAGCGGATGGGTCGAGTTCTTCATGTCGGCGTAGAAGGCGCTCACGGCGGATCCTCTTCAGTCGGCGGATTGGGACGCGCGCGCCTGGAGCAGGCGGGCGTAGTAGCGGTCGGTGTTGTCGATATGGCGGCGCAGCCGCGCCTGGAGATCCGGCAGGTCGCCCTGGCGGACGGCGTCGCGGATCTCCAGATGCTCGCGGAACGAGTTCCCGGCATGCTCGGACTGGCGGGCCAGCCGGGTCCGGAGCGCCGAGAACCGCCAGTTCACCGTGGACCGGTAGGCTTCCAGCAGCATGGGGCTGGCGGCGGCCTGCAGGATTGCCAGGTGGAAGTCGGAATCCAGGCTCTGGTAGCCGAGCTCGGCGATCCTTGCGGGATCCCCGGTGTACGGCCGCATCCTCTCGATCACCCGGTCCAGCGCCAGCAGGAGACCGTCCCGGTCCCGGGCCAGCGCCAGGGCGGCCGCCTCCAATTCCAGCGCCGCGCGCAGCTCGCACAAGGCCCGCACCTCCTGGGCGCTGGGATCGAACACGAAGATCCCGCGCTGCGGCACAATGGTGACCAGGCCCTGGCCCTGCAGGCGGATGCAGGCGGAGCGAACCGGCGCCCGGGTGACCCGGTAGCGGGTGGCCAGCTGCTGCTCGGACAGGCGCTCGCCCAGGTCCAGCGCACCCTCGACGATGTCCTGGCGCAGGCGGGCCAGGACCAGGTCGGTGAGCTGCTCCGGGCGGTCGATCGGCGGCACCGCGGCGGCGCCGCGGTCCGCGATCCCGACGCTCATGCCGCGAGCGGCCGGTTGGGGAGGTCGACCGGAGCCGGCAGCTCCTCCTTCATCATCATCGCCACGCCCTTGTCGGCCACCGCCAGGACGATGGTGTTGGTGTTGCCGCTCATGATGTTGGGCATCATCGAGGCGTCGAACACCCGAAGCCCTTCCAGGCCGATCACCCGCAGTTCCGGGTCGACCACCGCCATCGGGTCGCGCTCGGTGCCCATCTTGGCGGTGCCGGCCGGATGGTAGACGGTCTTCACGAACCGCTTGCAATGCGCGACCAGCTGCTCGTCGGTGGTCAGCTCGTCGGCGGGGAACACCACCTTCCTGACCATGTCCTTGAGCGGCTCGGCGGCGAACATCTCCCGGACGATCTTCAAGGACGCCAGGGTGATGCGCAGGTCGTCCGGATGGTCGAAATAGTTGGGCTCGATCACCGGCGGCGCGGTCGGGTCGGCGGAGCGCAGCGTGATCGAGCCGCGGCTTTTGGGGCGGAGCAGGCAGGAATTGATGGTGATGCCGTGGTCCGGCTGGACGTCCTTGATGTCCTTGTCGAGGAACACTGCCGGCACGCAGAACAGCTGGATGGTCGGATCGGCGTCCGGGTCCTCGGGATTGTAGAACCCGCCGGCCTCCACGCCGTTGGACGCGACCGGGCCGGAGCGGAACAGGAGGTATTGCAGGCCGTTGCGGTACTTCGCCAGGCCGGTGTCCTGGCCATGGTAGCCATAGGCGCCGTTGGTCATCGCGATGGCCGGCACCTCGTGATGATCCTGAAAATTGGCGCCGACCCCGTCCAGGCGATGCCGCAGCGCGATGCCGTGCCGGGCGAGCTCGGCCTCGGGGCCGATGCCGGAGAGCATCATCAGCTTCGGCGTGGCGATGGCGCCGGCGCACAGGATCACCTCCTGCGTCGCCCGGGCCTGGCGGGTCTGGCCGTTCTGGACATATTCGACGCCCACGGCCCGCCTGCCTTCCAGCACGATCCGGTTGACCAGCACGCCGGTCTGCAGGGTCAGCTTCGGGTCGTCCCGCACCGGGTCGAGGAAGGCATGGACCGCGGAGCAGCGGCGGCCCTGGTAGGTCGTGGTCTGGTAGAAGCCGACGCCGGTCTGCCGCGTGCCGTTGAAGTCGCCGCTATAGGGGATGCCCACGGCCTGGGCGGCGCGGATGAAGGCGCGGCTCGCCTCGCAGGTGTGCAGCGGGTCGGAGACTTTCAGCGGGCCGGACACGCCGTGCAGGGCGTTGTGCAGGCGCTGGTTGCCCTCCATGCGGCGCATGTGGGCGACGATGTTGCGATAGGCCCATCCGGCCCCGCCGCTGCTTTCCTCCCACGGATCGTAGTCGGCGGGCTGGCCGCGCACATAGATCATGGCGTTGACCGAGCTGCCGCCGCCCAGGATCCGCCCCTGCGGGATGATCGGGGCGCGGCCGCCCAGCCGCTCCTGGCGCATGGTCTCGTAGAACCACATGAACTTCTCGACGCCCAGGAGCTTGATGAAGCCGGCCGGCATGTTGACGAGCGGCGTGCGGTCGCTGGGGCCGGCTTCCAGGAGCAAGACGCGGGCGCCGTGGTCCTTCACCAGCCGGCCCGCGGTCACGCATCCGGAGCTGCCCCCGCCCACCACGATGTAATCGTACTCGCCGGCCACCTGATCCTGCCTTTCCCTGTCTTGGCGCCGTCCCGCGGCGCGCGACCGGGTTCAGCCCGGCCGGATGGGCTGGATGCTAACATGTCAGATGTCGGCGTCAATGCGACGTGCGGCGGTGCTCCGGCTAGGGGGAGGGCGGCCCGCCGGCGCGCCCGCTGCTCGGCAGGGGTTCTTTGATCGGAGCGCTCGACCCGGAGGACGATCTTGCCCCGGGCACGCGGCCCAGCAGCCCCAGCATCATCCGGTACACGCCCGAATCGTCGTAATATTGCGGCCCCGCCTGGCGCCGCTCCTCGCGCTGGCGGCGCTTGTAGGCGAGCCAGAGCTGGAACTCCCGGACGAACTGGGCGGGCATCCGGGCGCGATCCGCCGCGGAGACCGGAAGCGGCTGGTAGCCATAGTGCCGCATCTCCGGGGCGGTCAGCCATTGGACGAGGGCCAGGCGCGGGCCGGTCAGCTCCTGGCGCCAGCGGTCGACCGCGCCGCCGTAGATCGCCTTGGTGACGCCGGTCTTCCAGGGCAGGGCGCTGACCTTGATGCCGGAATGGTCCTGGTGGGCCAGCATCTTCGGGTCGTAGGGCTCGCCGACAAAGGCGCAGATCCGGCGGATGACCGCCTCCGGCTCGTCCACGAGGTCCTCGTAGCGCACTTCCATCACGTTCTGCGGATATCGAGGGCCGCGTGCCTGGAAATCGAGGAAGGAGCGCACCGCCAGCTTCCATTTGAGCGCCAGAGAGACCACATCGCGCGACGCCCAGGGGACATGGAGATGCGAGGTGACGTTGGCGCGCGGATCGCGGACGAGGTTGAGGATCCTGCCCTGAGGGAACATCGCCTGGACCTCGTCGAGGTAGCGGACATTGGCGGAGGTCTTCTCGCCAAAGCGGGCGGCTCCCCGCCGCCGGGCATAAGTCTCCATGGCGTAGCGGAAATACCGGGCAGGCGTGGGATTCGGATCTTGTTCCAGGAGAGTGCGCACCTCGGCGAGCTCGGGATCGAGATCGGCGATGTGCACAAAGTGCCGCGACGTCCTCAGCAGCGTGAAGAACTGGTCCAGTGCTCCCGGCGCCCGGAGGTCGGGAACGACTTTCGAAAAATGGGCAACCTCGACCCAGTAGTGGAACCCATCGGCAATCGCGATGTTGCTATGGGCGCTCAAAATGGATCGAGTAAGTGTCGTTCCGGATCGGGTCGAACCAAGTACAAAAATCGGTGCGCAATCATTGAAAGTTTCCTGGTTGCTTTCCATCGCGACACATCTCCTCAGAAAGCCGCCGAATAGCCTTGTTCCGGAAGCCGCTTATTTTTCCGGATGCTGCCCCTGGACGACGTGGGCGCGGCTGGCCACTATCCAGCAACGTCACCTGAATTGACGCGTATTGCAATCGCATGATCCGCTAAAGCGACGCCGGCCGATGTGCTGGTGCAGCCGGGACGCAGGAGAGACTTGAACGGCCATGACCCATTCGGATGGTGCACAGGTTTCGAAGGGATCGAAGCGCATGGCTGGCCCGGCCGGAGGGGCCGACATGCGGATCCTGATCCTGGCCGGCGATGCCGACGGCAATATCGGCGACCAGGCGATCCGGACGGCCACCTGCGCTCTCCTGCGCCGCCATGCGCCCGAGGCGGCCATCACCGTGGTGACGAGCCGGCCCGAGCAGGTGGCGCGGGAACTGGGGGTGGCGACGGTGCGGCGGGGGGCGGCCGGCGCGCTCTTGCAGGCGATGCGCCGCTCCGACCTCGTCCTGGTCGGGGGTGGCGGGCTGTTCCAGGACGACGACAGCCTCCTGAAGATGCCGTACTGGGCGGCCCAAACCCTGGCGGCGCGCGCCGCCGGCGCCAAGGTCGCCGGGTTCGCGCTGGGGGTAGGCCCCCTTGGCCATCGTAGCAGCCGGCTGGCCGCGCGCGCCGCGTTCCGGACCATGACCCAGCTCACGGTGCGCGACCCGCTCGCCCAGAAGGTGGCGCAGGCCCTGGCCGATCGGCCGGTGCAACTCCTGCCGGATCCGGCGATCTGCCTGGAGCCGGCCGATCCTGGACAGGCACGCGCCCATCTGGAGCGGGCCGGCCTGCCCGATGACGGACGCCCGATCCTGGGGGTGGCCGTGCGGCGCTGGTTCCCGCCCGAGCCGCGGCTGATCCCGCGCAAGTTCGCCCGGCGGCTGGGGCTGGCCGACCCGCAGGACAGTCCGCAGGGGCAGATCCTGGTCGAGCGGCTGGCCGGCCTGCTCGATCGGCAGGTCGAGCGGCACGGCGTGCGGGTCCTGTTCCTGCCCACCTATTGCGCGCCCTCGGAGGCCGACGACCGGCTGGCCGGCCGGATCGCCGAGCGGATGCGCCATCGGGCGGAGGCCCTGGTGGTGCCGATTGCCGACGCCGCGCTGCTCAAGGCCTGCACCGGCCTGTGCCGGGCCTTTCTCGGCGGGCGCATGCATCCCCTGATCCTGGCGGCCGGCATGGGGGTGCCGCTGGTCGGGCTCGGCTACAATCCGAAGTTCGACGGCTTCGCTGCCCTGCTCGGGATCGCGGAGCGGGTGGTGAACGTGCGGGCCCTGGTCGAGGCCGACGGCGCGGGCAGGCTCGACGATTTGCTCGACGCGGCGCTGACGGGCCCGCCGCCGGACCCGGCCGCGGTGGCACGCTGCATCGCCGCCGTGGATACCGGCGTCGAGCGTCTCCTCGCCGTGATCTAGCCAAGCGGTTGCACCGGACCGAAATTGTTTACTTTCCGGGACGGCTACTGCTTTCGGAATTACTTGGCTGTCGGACCTCGGCCGTTCCCGGCTCCGGGAAGCGGTCGGGAGAAAAATGCCAACAATATCGGCCGCAGCTGCGCCACCGTTGACCGCAGCGGGGACCGTGTGCTTCCCGGAAAACGGGGCCTCATGCCGCACGCGCGCCTCGCATGCCCGCGCGGCATGAGGCCCCGGCCGAACAGGCGCATCTCCACGAGCAAGGACAGGGCGCCCCCAGGACGAGGGCGAGCAGGACATCTCCGCCGAGCTACACCGAGCCGGACAGGGTTCGGTGAACCGCGGGGGCATTGATCCGTCCGCCGCCCGACGTTCCGCTGGCCCTGGGGCCATGGCGCGAGGGAATCTGCCATCAGGAAGGGAGCCGCGCCCGAGGGGGGTGCGGTGGCCGAGGCCAGCCTGCCCTCCGCCCGCGAGGGCAATGGAATCAGTAGGGTGGGGCACGTTGCCGCAACGAAACCCGTGTCATCCGCCTCCAGGGCTGCTCGTCCGTTGCTCGCGAGGCATCGATTGGCGGCAAGCGGCCGGGAACAACCTGGCCACGAAGCCGGTCACCGCCCCCCGCAGCCGCCGCTGATCCTTTGCTCTTCAGCATTGCCCGGTGCAGCGCCGAAGGTTGCGGCTCCAGAAGAAAATGCGGGTGCGCGGTGTAGTTTCTTGCAGAACATAATGCAAAATTTTTCGCCGCGTCCGACAAGCGGAACGCAGCCGCGAGCACAATGAGAACTTGCAAGAGGCAATGTTCCAAGTGAATATTAAAGCTACAAAAAACGCCGGCACGCTACGTTCCGAAAGATGAGGCGAGCATGCAGCATCGTCATCGCAGAATATTAACGGTTTGTCATGAATATCCGCCGATCGGGGGCGGAGGGGCGAGTGCCGTGCGTATCCTCGCCGAAGAACAGGCGCGAGCTGGCTGCGAAGTGACCGTGCTGACCTCGAGGATGGGCGATCTGCCGCGGAGGGAGCGGCGGGCTGGTGTGGAAATCATCCGAACAAGCTGCCGCCGCCGGGCGCGCCACTACTCGACCGCTTCCGAGCTGGCCACTTGGATCCCGGGCGCCCTGGCCGCCGGCTACCGCCTGCTGCGTTCGCAGCCCTTCGACACCATTCATGCCCACTTCATCGTACCGGGCGCGGCCGTCGCCGTTCCGCTCGCGAGAATGTTCGGAATCCCGCTCACCCTGACCGCCCATGGCTCGGACGTGCCAGGCTACAATCCTGACCGTTTTGACATGATCCACCGCCTGATCGGTCCGGCGTGGCGCTATCTGGTCAACAGCGCCGACCGGGTGACCCTGCCGTCCGCGCATCTGGGCGGGCTCCTGGCGGCCGCGGGCGGGCAGGAGGCGGTCCTGGTCGCCAACCCGTTCGCCGGGGAGGGGTCGGTGCTGGTGCGGGAGCGGGTGCCCGGGCGCATCCTGGCGGCGACGCGCCTGGTGCCGCGCAAGGGTGTGCAGGACCTGATCGCAGCGGTCGCCGGGATGAAGGAACCGACCGAGCTGATCGTCGCCGGTGACGGCCCGCAGGCGCCGAAGCTGAAGGAACTCGCGGCCGAGCGGCAGTGCCCGGTGAACTTCAGCGGGTTCTTGGAGCGCGAGGCGCTGGCCGAGCTGTACGCCACCTCCTCGATCTTCGTGCTGCCCTCCTCGCACGAGAACTTTCCGATGGTCCTGCTCGAGGCGATGGGGGCGGGCTGCGCGGTGGTCACCACCACCGCGCCCGGCTGCCGCGAAGTGGTGGGCGATGCCGGCCTGTGCGTGCCGCCATCCGACGTGGACGCGCTGCGCGAGGCGCTCGTCCGCCTGGTGCGGGATCCGGCCCTGGTGCAGGACCTGGCGGCCAGGGGGCGGCGGCGGGTCGCCCAGTTCGCCCCGGACCTGATCGCCAAGGAGTTCGACCGGGTCTACCGGTCCAGCGCCGAAGCGGGCAGCCGCCGTTCCACCTGGTTCGGAGGGCAGCCGCGGGTCCATCCCGGGATCCACTGAGGTCCCCCGACCCGGAGGAAGGCCCGACCAGGCCTGCGGGTTCATGCGTTTCCGTGCGGCAACATGTACGTTCGCTGCCCGGATCTGTGGTTGCTGTGCGTCCTGACAGCTTGCTACCGGACGGCGAACGGCATTCCGGATAGACACGACATGGACGGGCAGGCGGCCACCTTGATGGTGCGCCGGCAAGGGATTCTCCTGGCGCTTGCCAGCTTCGCCATGTTCACCGGCATGGATACGGTGGTGAAGCTGCTGAGCGGGCAGTGGCACGTGCTGCAGGTGATGCTGTTCACTTCCGGGGGCGCCCTGATCACGACCTTCGTGGTCGCCCAGGCGCGGGGCGGGCTGCACCGGCTCAAGACCCGGGTGCTGCATCGCCACCTGACCCGCTGGCTGATCTCCTTCGCCTCGACCGTCCTGATCTTCTCCAGCTACGGCCAGCTGGCCTTGGCCGATGTCTACGCGATCCTGTTCACCTCGCCGCTGATCGCCACCGCCCTGTCGGTGCCTTTGCTGAAGGAACAGGTCGGCTGGCGCCGCTGGAGCGCGGTGGCTGTGGGCTTCTGCGGCGTCCTGGTGATGCTGGGCCCGGCCGGCGGGCTGGAGCCGGTCCGGCTGCTGGTGCTGGGTGGCGCCTTCCTGCACGCCTGCAGCACCATCGTCCTGCGCTGGATGCGCTCGGGTGAGCCGGTCGAGACCTTCGCCCTTTATGGCAACGTGATGACCGTGGTGGTCGCCGGCCTGGCCATGCCGTTCGTGGGCGTGGCGCCCACCGCCTACGAGGCCGGGATCGGACTCAGCGCCGGGATCATCGCCGGCTGCGCCTTCATGCTGCTGGTGCAGGCCTATCACCAGGTCGAGGCCGGGATCATCGCCCCCTTCCAGTACAGCCAGATGATCTACGGCCTGATCGTCGGCTTCCTTTTGTTCGGCGACGTGCCGGCCTGGACCACCGTCCTTGGCGCGATGATCGTCGCGGCCTCGGGAATCTACGTCTTTCGCCGCGAAGCGGTACGTCGCAGGACCATCAGGACATGACCGGCTCATCGACCCTTCCCGCGATCCTGGTGGCGCTTGCCGCCTTCTTCGTGTTCACCCTGCAGGACACTGCGGTGAAGCTCCTGGGTGGCGAGTGGCACGTGGTCCAGGTCGCGGCGTTCAACGCGATCGGCTGCCTGATACCGCCGACCCTGTGGGCGCTCTCGGCCGGCGGCCTGCGCCTGCTCCGCCCGGCCAATCCGCGCCTGCACCTGGTCCGGGCGGCGCTGGCGCCGCTCGCCTGCGTGCTGGTGTTCTACGCCTATGCGGTGATGCCGCTCACCGACGCCTATGCGATCGCGTTCAGCCAGCCGCTGATCATCACCGCCCTGTCGGTGCCGATCCTGGGCGAGAAGGTCGGCTGGCGGCGCTGGTCGGCGGTGGTGGTGGGCTTTCTGGGCGTGCTGATCATCCTGCGCCCGGGCAGCGGCCTGTTCGGCTTTGCGGCCTTGTGCATGATCGGCGCCTCGGTGCTCTGGAGCTTCATCCACGCGATCATCCGCCTGGCGCCGAAGGATCATCCGAGCTGCTTCGCGGTCTGGGTGAATGTCGGGATCCTGGCGGGGATGCTGCCGGTCCTGCCGTTCGTCTGGACCACGCCGAGTGCGGAACAGCTGATGATCTCGTTCCTGGGCGGGCTGCTGGGCGGGGGCGGCTTCACCTTGATGTCGCTGGCCTATTCCAAGGCCGAGGCCGGCATCGTGGCGCCGTTCCAGTATGTCCAGATGCTCTATGCCGCGGTGATCGGGCTGGTGGTGTTCGGCGATGCCCTGCCGGATGCCTGGACCTGGGCCGGCACCGCCATCGTGATCGCCTCCGGCATCTACATCGTCCACCGCGAGACGGTCCGCCGGCGCGAGGCCGTGACCCTGCAGCGCCTGGCGACCCTCGGGCAGGCCGGCTGAACCGGCTCAGCCCGGGCGCGGGTCGCTTGCCCCGTCGCCGACCCGCACCACGACCTTGCCGGTGCTCCGCCGCTCCTTGACCAGCGACAGGGCGTCCCGGCCCTGGTCCAGCGGCAGGACGTCGGAGACATGCGGGCGGATCCGCCCCTTCTCCAGCCAGTCGAAGATCTGCTCGAAGCTTTCGCGCAGCCGGCCGGGATCATGCTTGCGGTAGCTGCCCCAGAAGAAACCCAGCGCCGAGGCGTTCTTGACCAGGAGGATGTTGGCCGGGATCTGCGGGACGTCGCCGGACGCGAATCCCACCACCACGATCCGCCCCTCCCAGGCGATCACCCTCAAGGACAGGTCGAACATGGCACCGCCCACCGGGTCGAATACCACGTCGACCCCCTGGCCGCCGGTCAGCTCCTTGATCCTGCTGCGCAGGTCCGGGTCCTCGCTGTCCAGGGCATGGTCGGCGCCGTGCTCACGGGCAAGCGCGGCCCGCTGCTCGCCGCGGGCCGTGGCGATCACCTTGGCGCCCATCGCCTTGCCGACCTGGACCGCCGCCAGGCCGACCCCGCCGGCCGCGCCATGCACGAGCAGGACCTCGCCCGGCAGGATCTGGGCGCGCCAGGACAGGGCGCCGTAGGCGGTGCCGTAGGTGATCGCGATCGCCGCCGCGGTCACGTCGTCGACATCGTCGGGGATCGGGATGACGTCCTCGGCCCGCGCCAAGGTCTTCTCGGCGAACCCGCCATGGTCGAGGAAGGCCAGCACCCGCTGGCCGGGCTCGACCCCGCCCATGATGGCCCCGGCGCCGACCTTGTCGATCATGCCGGCGATCTCCAGACCCGGCACGAAGGGCAAAGGCGGCCGCTCCTGGTAGCGCCCCTCCAGCATCAGCAGGTCGGCGAAGTTCACGCCGGCCGCGGCGACCGCGATCCGCACATGGCAGGCGCCCGGCTCCGGATCAGCCATCTCCCGCACGGCGAGGCCATCGAGACCCACCGTCTGCTCGCAGACCAGCGCACGCATACTTTCGATTCCCAACGACTCGACCAGGATGCTCCCATCCTAGGCCTGGGACCGGCTGCCGGGAAGGTGCTCGCACCGGCCGGGATCAGGCCGCGAAGCCCGGTCACGCGCCGGATGGAGACTTCCCGAACGCGATCCGGCTGCCTAAATGGGCGTCATGTCCGAGCAACAACTTCGCGGCTGGTTCGCGATCGGCGCCGAAGCCATCTCGAAAGAGGTGAACTTCGGCAACCTCATGCGCACCGCGAATGCCTTCGGTGCCGCCTATCTGTTCCTGGTCGACCCGGCGACGTCCCTGCGCGACGCCGGCCGCACCGACACGTCCAAGTCCAACCTCAGCCTGCCGGTGTTCCGCCACCGCAGCCCGGACGAGATGAACCTGCCGCATGGCTGCCGGCTGGTCGGGGTGGAGCTCACCGAGGATGCGGTGGCGCTGCCGTCGTTCCGTCATCCCTCCGCCGCGGCCTATGTGTTCGGCCCGGAGCGGGCTTCGCTGAGCCCGGCCATGCAGGCGCGCTGCGACCATATCGTGAAGATCCCGACGCGCTTTTGCGTCAACCTCGCGATCGCTGCCGCGATCGTGATGTACGACCGGCAGATCACGCTCGGCCGGTTCGGCGAGCGGCCGGTGATGCCGGGCGGGCCGATCGTTCCTCCGAAACCGCACGTCCATGGCGGCGTGGTGCTGCGCCGGGGCCGGGACGGCACTGGGCGTGCCTGAGCGTCGCTGCGACCCCTTCAGATCGAACGCCACCAGGGCTATGCTTGCCGCAGTCCAACATCCCCTGCCTCCGGAGCCGAGTTGCATGAAGGCGCTCGCCGCTGTCGTTTTGTCGCTCGCCATGCTTGTGCCTTCCATGGCTGAAGCCGCGCCGAAGCTCCTGTCCAATCACCAGGACTGGAACCTCTACGTCGTCGAGGGCAGCGAGAAGCTCTGCTACATCGCGTCGGAGCCGAAGAAGCAGGAGGGCAACTACACCTCGCGCGGCAACCCGTTCATCATCGTGGCCCGGATCCCGTCCAGCCCGCCGATCGACGAGGTCAGCATCCGGGTGGGCTACACCTACAAGAAGGGCAGCGAGGTGTCGGTGCGGATCGACGACACGCCGTTCAGTTTCTTCACCAACGACGAGCAGGCCTGGGCGAAGAGCGCCGACGACGACAAGAAGGCGATCGTCGCGATGCGGCGCGGCCGGCAGGCCGTGGTCCGCGCCACCTCGACCCGGGACACCCATTCCATCGACACCTATTCCCTGTCCGGCTTCACCGACGCCTACAACGCGCTCACCGCCGCCTGCGGCACGAGCGCGGCGCTGGCGACGGAGCCGGTGGCGCGAGGCTGAACCGACGTGCAGCAGCTGAGAAAGCCTTTGGCCGCGGACGGGCTCCAGAGCCTGATCGGTGCGGACCGGGCAGCCCTGGAAGCGGTCCTGGTGGAGCTGGGCGAGGCCGAATCCAAGTCGAGGATGCGCGCCCGCCAGCTGTTCCACTGGATCTACTGCCGGGGTGCCAGGACGTTCGACGAGATGACCACGCTCTCCAAGGAGCTGCGTGGCCGGCTGGCCGAGCAGTATTCGGTGGCGCGGCCGCAGATCGTGGTCGAGCAGAAGTCCACCGACGGGACGCGCAAATGGCTCCTGCGCTTCTTCGACGGCCAGGAAGTCGAGAGCGTCTTCATCCCGCAGGACGATCGCGGCGCCTTGTGCGTCTCCACCCAGGTCGGCTGCACGCTCACCTGCAAGTTCTGCCATACCGGCACGATGCCGCTGGTGCGCAACCTGACGCCGGGCGAGATCCTGGCGCAGCTCCTGGTCGCGCGCGACGCCCTGGGCGAGTGGCCGAGCCCGCGCGAGGACCGGCTGTTCACCAACATCGTCGTGATGGGGATGGGCGAGCCGCTGTTCAACTATGACGGCATCGCAGCGGCGATGAAGCTGGCCAGCGACGGCGACGGGATCGGCCTGTCCAAGCACAAGATCACGCTCTCGACCTCGGGCGTTGTGCCCAGGATCGTGCAGTGGGGACAGGAGCTCGGCACCGGGCTCGCGATCTCGCTGCATGCGGTGCGCGACGAGCTGCGCGACGAGCTGGTGCCGGTGAACCGCAAATGGCCGATCGCCGAGCTGCTCGACGCCTGCCGCGCCTACCCGCACCGCAACAAGCCGATCACCTTCGAGTACGTGATGCTGGCGGGCGTGAACGACAGCGACGCCGATGCCCGCGAGCTGGTGCGCCTGCTCCAGGGCATCCCCGCCAAGGTCAACCTGATCCCGTTCAACGCCTGGCCGGGTGCTGTGTTCGAATGCTCTTCGAACAACCGGATCCATGCCTTCGCACGGATCGTGGAGGCCGCCGGCTACCAGAGCCCCGTGCGGGTGCCGCGCGGCCGCGACATCCTGGCGGCCTGCGGGCAGCTGAAGACCGCGAGCGAGCGGATCCGGGCGAGGCGCGCAAGCGAGGCGGCCGTGGCGGGCGCACCGTCCCAGGAGCCGGCATCGGTGGCGGCGGCGCTGCCCTAGGGCGGCCGTGCCGGAAGCTTCATTCTTCGTTAAGGCCGGCGCGGCAGAATGCGCCTCAGGAGGTTTCCAATGCGGCGGTTCCTGGTCGGTCTGCTCGCCACCATCGGCGTGCTGGCGCTTCTTCTCGTCGCCGGGATGGGCGGCCTTGCTTGGTGGCTGACCCGGCCGGACAGCGAGCCCTTGCCGGACGCGATGCTGCTGACCCTCGACCTGCGCCGCCCGGTCCTGGAAGGCCAGCCTGGCCTGGCCGCCAGCTGGCTGCGCGGCGGCCAGGACTATCACCTGCTCGACCTGGTCCAGACCCTGGACCGCGCAGCCCGCGACCCGCGGGTGAAGGGGGTGTACGCCCGCCTCGACGAGACCAGCCGCGGCTTTGCCACCACCCAGGAGCTGCGCCAGGCAATCCTGGCGGTTCGCGCCGCCGGCAAGACCACCCTGGCCTTCGCCGACAGCTTCGGCGAGCTGTCGCCGGGCAACGAGGGATACTACCTGGCCTCGGCGTTCGAGCAGATCGTCCTGCAGCCGGTGGGCTCGGTGGGGCTGACCGGGCTGGCCATGGAGGAGCCGTTCGCCCGCGGCCTGATCGACAAGTTGGGCGTCGAGCTGGAGGTCACCAAGCGGCGCGACTACAAGACCGTGCTGGATTTCGCCACGGACCGGGCACCGTCGCCGGCCCACCAGGAGATGAGCCAGTCGCTGCTCTCCTCCCTGGACCAGCAGCTGCGCACCGGCATCGAGGAAGGACGTCCCGCCCTGGCCGGGCGGATCGGCGCGGTGATCGACCAGGGGCCCTATGTGGGCGCTGCCGCCCTCGAGGCGGGGCTGGTCGACCGGCTGGAGCACGAGGACGTCGTGCTGGGCGAGCTGGTTCGTAGCGATGGCGGCCTGCGCCGGGTCGACCTGGACGACTACCGGGAGCGGACCATGCCGGACCCGGACGAGGCGGCGGGCCGGATCGCGGTGGTCCATGCGGTGGGCCCGATCCTGCGCGGCAGCGCCGGCTTCGATGGGCAGGCCGCCGCGGCGGACGACGTGGCCGACGCCCTGGCCGCCGCCCGGGAGGATCCGGACCTGCGCGCGGTGCTGTTCCGGATCTCGTCGCCGGGCGGGTCGGCGGTGGGCTCGGAGACGATCGCGCGCGAGATCGCAAGGCTCAAGGCGGCCGGCAAGCCGGTCATCGTCAGCATGGGCGACGTGGCCGGATCGGGCGGCTACTGGATCGCCGCCGAGGCCGACATGATCCTGGCCGCGCCGGCGACGCTCACCGGCTCGATCGGCGTGATCGCCGGCAAGCCGGTCCTGCAGGACCTCTGGGACTGGCTGGAGGTGAACTGGGTCAGCACCAGCCGCGGTCGCCATGCCGGGATCTGGTCGCCGAACCGGCCATATACGCCCGAGGAGCAGGCCAAGGTCGACGGGATGGTGGATGCCATCTACCAGGCCTTCAAGGACCGGGTGGCGGCCGGGCGCGGGCTGGACCCGGCGGCGGTGGAGGAGGTCGCGCGCGGGCGGGTCTGGACCGGCGCCCAGGCGGAGCCGCTGCGGCTGGTCGACCGGATCGGCGGCCTGTCCGAGGCGATCGCGATCGCCAAGGACCGGATCGGCCTGAACCCCAGCGACGAGGTGGCGCTGGTGGTGCTGCCGGATCCCGACAAGGGGCTGGCCCAGCTGCTCGGCCGCATGAGCCGCGGCCTGATCGGCACCGTGAGCCTGGTGGAGCGTTTTCTCGGCGTCGCTGCCGGAGGGGGCAGTGCCGCCGCCATGTGGGCCCCGTCGTTCCGGTGAGCGCGCACCAGCGCCGAACTGCCGCCCGATGGGCAAAGAGACTGCCGCGCGGCCTTGCCGGGTTGATCGCCGCGGCCGATCGGGGCAAACGGCGAGGGTGAGCATGAACGATACCATCCAGACCGTTTCGCCGTCCGAGCCGCCGGCGCCCGAGGTCCATGCCGTGGACGAACCCGAGCTGAGCGATCCGCAGCCGTCAGCGAGAGGAGGACCGCCCGATTCGGCCAGCCTGGTCGAGCGCGCCTCGTCCTTGAGCGTCCTGGTGGCGGTCGCCCTGGCGCTGGTCAAGCTGATGGCCATGGTGGCGACCGGCTCGGCCGCCCTGATGAGCACGGCGGTGGACAGTTTCGGCGACGTGGCCGCGTCCGGCATGATCTGGCTGAGCTTCCGGGCATCGCAGCGGCCGGTCGATTCCGGGCACCGGCTGGGGCACGGCCGTCCAGAGGCTGTTTCCGCCCTGACCCAGGCCGCCTTCGTCGCCGGGGCCGGCCTGTTCGCCCTCAGCATCGCGATCCGGCAGTTCCTCTACCCCGAGCCGCTGCACCACACCTCGTGGGGGCTGGCGGTGATGGTCGTGTCGATCGTCGCGACCCTGGGCCTGGTCTCCTACCAGCGCCGGGTGGTGACGCTGACCGGATCCTCGGCGATCGCGGCCGACCGCGCCCATTACGAGAGCGACCTGATCACCCATGTCGCGGTGGTGCTGTCGCTGGTGGGAGCCGGCCTGTACGGGCTGGAACGGCTCGACCCCCTGATCGGCGCCGGCTTGGCGGTCTATCTGCTGTTCATGGCGTTCCGGATCGGCCGGGACGCGGTCCATAGCCTGCTGGAGCGGGCGATGGCCCCGGAAATGCGGGCGCAGATCGAGGCGCGTGCGCTGGCTCACCCGGGCGTGCTCGGCCTGCACGACCTGCGCACCCGCGAGGTCGGGGACGAGAGGTTCGTGGAACTCCATGTGGCGTTCGCCCCGGATACCCGGATGGGGGCGGCAAGGCTGGCCGCGGACCGCCTCGAGATCGACTTGGAGGAACTCGTTCCGGGGGCGGAGGTGATCGTCCATCCGATGCCGGCAGGTGACGATCCGGAGACGTGAGGCTGGCCGGACCGGCAGGGACGGAGAGGTGGGATGCGCATCACCGGCTTGAAGGCGACCCCGGTCAATATTCCGCTGGAAGCGCCCTTGTGGTGGAGCGGCGGCCTCTATCCCGGCACCTCCAAGGTGATCGTCGAGGTGCGGACCGACCAGGGCCTGGTCGGTCTCGGCGAAGCTCCCTCCACCGACGTGCTGGGGACGATCGAGGCGATGGGCCAGCGCCTGATCGGCCAGGACCCGCTGGACATCGCGGCCTGCGAAAGCGTCTGCCTGCCGCCCTGGCAGATCGTGCAGAACACCGATGACGCTTCCGTCGGCAAGGCATTCGGCGCCATCGAGATCGGGCTCTGGGACCTGCGCGGCAAGGCCTGGCAGCAGCCGCTCCACCGCCTGCTCGGCGGCAAACTGCGCGACCGGATCCCGTTCACCGAGTATTTCGGCTTCCGCCAGGGCCGGGAGATGTCTCCGGAGGCGGTGGTCGAGCATTGCCTGGCGATGCGCGAGGCCCATGGCAGCACCTTCTTCGAGGGCAAGCTGATCCTGGGCGACCCCCTCCTGGAGATCCGCACCGTGCGCCTCCTGCGCGACGCGCTGGGGCCACAAGCGATGATCCGGCTGGATTCCAACATGCAGTGGTCGCTGCCCACCGCCATCCGGATCCTGCGGGAGATCGAGCCCTTCGACATCCGCAACTACGAGGACCCGGTCGCCACCTTCGAGGAGATGGCGGCGCTTCGGCGCCATTCGGCGATCCCGTTCTCCAGCCATGTCGCGGACCTGCGCCGGGCGGTGGCGCTCGGGACGCCGGACACGATCGTGGTGAACTTCGCGGTGCTGGGCGGGATCGCGCGGGCGATCCGCTTCATCGGCGCCTGCGAGGCGATGGGGGTGGGCTTCTGGTGCTATTCCGGCGACACCGGGGTGTGCACGGCCGCCTACCTGCATGTCAGCGCGGCGATGCCCTGGATCCGCGAGCCCTCCCAGTCCCTGTTCCGCTGGCAGGTCGGCGACGTGATCGAGGGCGGCCCGTTCCGCCAGGTGGACAACATGGTGCCCGTTCCGGACGGGCCGGGCCTGGGTGTCTGCCTGGACCACGAGGCGCTGGCGCACTGGCACCGCCACTTCGTCGACCATGGGCCGCTCGACCATTTCCACGACCCGGCCCTGCCCGGCCGCTACCGGCGCCTGCCGCTCCACTAGCGAGGCCGTCCTCGCCGTGGCGGGGAAGCGAAATGGCGGTGGAAAGGCGGCCCGACCAGCCTGCGGTTCGGGATTGGCGGCGCTGACGGCCCTACAGGAAGGTGGGGCGCGCGCCGTGAGAAAGGCCGATGGAGCCTCGGGATGCGCGGCGAGGCGGCACCGAGCGACCCGGGCCTGCCGATCCTGGCCTCGGGGCTGCATCCTGGCGTCCCGCCCCGCGCTGTCCCTCCACGCCGAGGCCGAACGGTACGGTGCGATCTCCCGTTCCATCCGGTCGCACTCGGGAAGGCCTGCTGCCGGCAGGCCCATGCCGCTGCGCATCGGGGAAGCCGATCGCGGAGAGCTGGATCCTTGGGCAGACACGCGGGCGTCGGCGGGGCGGCCGGGACAGGAGCGCCGCCAATCCCGAGACAGTCCGGCGGCGTCTCCGGGATGCCGGCACGGTACCCGCCAAGCCGGCCGCCAATGACGGCACACGACCGGGCCTTGGCTTCCGGGGACGCTGTCCTCCCGTAGCGTTAACGGTCGTGCTCGTGCGCGCCTGTCGGCCCTGCCTCCGGCACCCTCATAGAGCGTCGCCCCCGCCCAGCGACGATCCGCACGCAGCCAGGCCAAGCCCGCAGGGCCAGGCCTGGTGCGGCGGTTTCCGTCAGCTGGCCGGCTGGTCGGACAGGGTCGCTCGCGCCGGCAGCGCCATGCGCAGCAGCACGAGGCCGCCCAGGGCCGCCACCACCGAGGCGCCCAGCACGCCCAGCTTGATCTCGTCCAGCATCATCTGGTCGGGGAAGGCCAGGCCGGCGATGAACAGCGACATGGTGAAGCCGATCCCGCCCAGGAGCCCCAGGCCGGTGAGGGTGCGCAGGTCCATCTCCGGCGGGAGGCGGTACAGCTTCAGGGCAGCGCCGAGCCAGACCGCGCCGACAATGCCGATCGGCTTGCCGAGCAGCAGGCCGACGAACACGGCAAGCGCGCCCACCCCCAGCTGCACGTTGCCGCTGGTGACGTTCACGCCGGCATTGAACAGGGCGAAGATCGGCATGATCAGGTAAGCCACGTAAGGCTGCAGCTTGTGCTCGAAGTTGTGCAGCGGGCTTTGCTGCTCCTCGATCAGCTTTTCCAGCGATGCCAGCTCGACCTCGATCCGCTCGCGACTGCCGTTCAGCCGGGGCGTCAGCGCTTCGCCCAGGGCCCGCGGATCCGGGACGTGGCGCAGGGGCACGGTCAGGGCCATCAGCACCCCGGCGATGGTGGCATGGACGCCCGACTTGAGCATCGCGTACCAAGCAATGGCGCCCAGCACGACATAAACCACCGGCCGCCCACCGCCCTGGCGGCCATAGACCCCCGCGATCACGCAGGTCGCCAGCGAGACGAGCAGCGGCACCACCGCGAGGTTGGGGGTGTAGAACAGGGCGATCACGATCACCGCCCCGAGATCGTCGACGATCGCGAAGGCCAGCAGGAACACCTTGAGGTTGTAGGGCACCCGGTCGCCGATCAGCGCCAGCACGCCCACCGCGAAGGCGATGTCGGTCGCCATGGGCACGCCCCAGCCAGGCGAATAGCCGGAGCTGCCGGCGATCGCGGCATAGATCAGGGCGGGGCCGACCATGCCGCCCAGCGCGCCGACCACCGGCAGGGCGGCGCGGGACCAGCCACGCAGCTCGCCCGACACCAGCTCGCGCTTGATCTCCAGGCCGACCAGGAAGAAGAACAGCGCCATCAGGAAATCGTTGACCCAATGCGCCAGCGACTTGTCGACCCCGACCCCGCCAATGGTGACGGTGGTCTGCAGGTGCTTCATCGCCTCGTAGGAATCGGCGAACGGCGAGTTCGCCCAAAGGAACGCCAGGCCAGCGGTGGCGATCAGGACGATGCCGCTGGAACTCTCGGTGTCGAAGAACTGGCGGAAAGGAAGGACGACCCGGCGCTGGAAGGGACCGGTGCTTTGCGATGCCGCCATGATCTGCCCGTTGGTTCAAGGTGTAGCCCTGAACAGGAATGGACATGGCGGCATGGTGGGGCAAGCAAAACCGGTCGCCTGCGCGGGAATGAGCCGCGCCGGGCGCTGCCGGCTCCGGCCGCAAGGGACCGGTCAGGCGCGGTGGTAGGGGTGGCCGGCCAGGATCGTGGAGGCGCGATAGACCTGTTCGGCCAGCATGACGCGCACCAGCATGTGCGGCCAGGTCATCGTGCCGAAGGCGAGCTTGAGGTCGGCCCGCTCCAGCACGGCGCCGCCATGGCCGGCGGCCCCGCCGATCAGCAGGGCCAGGTCGCGCACGCCCTGGTCGCGCCACGCGCCCAGCCGCTCGGCAAAGCCGATGCTGGTGAACTGGCGGCCATGCTCGTCCAGCGCCACCACGGTGGCGCCGGACGGCAGCCTCGACAGGAGGAGGCGCGCCTCGTCGTCGCGGCGGCCGGGATCGTCGGCCGGCTTGCGGCTTTCGACCTCGACCACCGGGGCGAGCAGGGGACAGCGCTGGCGGTAGGATTCGACCAGGCCGTCGATCGCCGTGTCCTTGCTGCGACCGACCGCCAGGATGGTCACCCGCATGGGCTCAGCCGGGCGCGACCGCCAGGCGCTTGGGCGCCTCGACCGACCAGAGCTTCTCGATGTCGTAGAAGCTGCGGGTCTCCGGCTTGAACAGATGCACGATCACGTCGCCGGCATCGATCAGGACCCAGTCCGAGGAGCCGAGCCCCTCGCCGGAGACGTTCTTGTAGCCGCGCTCTTTCAGGCTCTGCAGGATCTTCTCGGCCATCGAGGAGATGTGCCGCTGGGACGTTCCCGAGGCGACCACCATCCAGTCGGCGATCGAGGTCTTGCCGGCCAGATCAACGACGATCGGATCGACCGCCTTGTCGTCGTCGAGCGACTTCGTGATGAAGTCGAGGAGGTCGGCCGGTGCCATGCCTCCATTGCCTGCCGTGGCTATGTCGATATCTCCTGGTTCGCCGCAGCCCGATCGCGGCGGATGGCCGTCGATGAGGCGGGATGCAGCCGATGATGCAACAAGACCCATGCCGGAGGAGGCATGTCGGCCAGCCGGTCGGCATGGCGCTCGTCGAGCCGCGCCGCTGCGAACCTCTGGGCCACCAATCCTTTTCCAGCACGCTGAAGATATGGTGCGCGGGCCAGCACCGCAACCGGGCAGGTCTGCAACAAAAGGAGCCAGTGCTTCCAGCGCGGCAGTTGCAGGAGATTGTCGGCACCGATGATCCATACATGCCGGCGGTCGGGCGCGCGGGCGAGGCGGGTGATGGTGTCCGCCGAATAGCGCAGCCCGTGGCGCTCCTCGTAGTCGCTGACCCGGATCCGCGGGTCGGCGGCCGCTACCCGCTCGGCCGAGGCGAAACGCTCGACGAACGGCGCCATCCCATCCCGTTCCTTCAGGGGGTTCTGTGGCGAGACCAGCCAGACCAGCCGGTCGAGGCGCAGGCGGCGCAGGGCCTCCTGGCTGGCATGCAGATGCCCCTCATGGGCCGGGTTGAACGAGCCGCCGAACAGGCCGACCCGCGGGACCGCCCGGGCGAGCGGCAGCGACTCGGCCGGGAGCGGACGGTTGATCCGGGCGACCGGGCGGCGCAGGAAGGTCGGGTCCAAGCTTGTCCCAAGGCAAGGTCGTGGCGTGGCGGCAACCGACCCTATCCGGTCGCCAAGCGCAAGATGCCGCTCAGCGCTCGCGCTCGTCCGGCCCGACCAGACGGCCTTCGCCAGCCCGGTGGAAGTACTGGGAGCAGACCAGCCAGCCCTTGAACGGGCGCAGCAGGGCCATGCAGGCGAGGATCGCGAGCGGGAAGGTGGTGACCAGCTGGACCCAGTAGGGCGCGTCGAAGGCAAGGTCGAGCCAGACCGCCATCACCAGGGCCGGGACGCCCACGATCGACATGGCGAAGAAGGCCGGCCCGTCGGCCGGGTCGGCGAAGGAATAGTCCAGGCCGCACACCTCGCAGGATTTGGCGAGCTTCAGATAGCCCTGGAACAGGTGACCCTGCTGGCAGCGGGGACAGCGGCCGCGGATCCCGGTCCGCATCGGGCTGCTGGTTTCGGTCCAGCCCGATTCGTGGGTGTGGGTGGACTGCGCGGCGTGCTGCATGTGCGACGGATCCCTCTGCCCGGCCTCGGCCCGGCTGGTTGTATGGAGGAGCAGGCGCTTTGAACCATACAATAAGGTGGCGTTGTCCGGGATATAGCCATACAATATGCTCCGACCAAGGGCGGCTGTCCGGATTCCGAGCCAGGCGCGACCTTCTGCCCGTCCCGCATGGAACATCGTTGACCATGGCCAGGCCTCTGCGAGCCACCGACCTTCCGCCTTGGCGGCCGACCCTCCAGGGTCGGACAGGGCCAAAGGCACGGGGTATCCTGGAAGCGCTCGTGGAAGGGATTCGTTCCGGCCAGCTTCGTCCGGGTGACCGCCTGCCGCCGCAGCGCGACATCGCCGCCCAGCTGGGCGTCGATCTCACCACGGTGACCCGGGCCCTGCGCGAGGCCGGCGGGCTCGGCCTGATCGAGGCCAGCGCGGGACGCGGCAGCTTTGTCGCCGCGGGCGCCAGGGCATCGCTCGCGCCCGATCCGGCCGACGCCGGCGCCTTGGTCGACCTCAGCATGAACATCCCGCCGCAGCCGGCGGCGGCCCGCCTGGCGGAGCGGATCCCGGCCGACCTCGCCGCAATGCTGGCCACGCCGGCCGGAATGGCGCATCTGCACTACCAGGAGACCGCCGGAGCCGAGCAGGACCGTCTCGCGGCGGCGCGGTGGCTGGGCCGGCGCCACGACGACGTGCCGCCCGAGTGCGTGCTGGTGGCGGCCGGAGCGCAGAGCGTCCTCCATGCCCTGGCGCGCCTGCTGCTTGCGCCCGGCGACATCCTCTGTGCCGGGACCTTCACCTATCCGGGGCTGAAGGCGGTGGCGTCCCAGCTCGGGATCGTGCTCTGGCCGCTGCCGATGGACGCGGAGGGGATCCTTCCCGACGCGTTTGCCGCCTGCTGCCGCGCGCAGCGGCCAAAGGCCCTCTATCTGGTCCCGGCGGCGGACAACCCGACCACTGCCACCATGGGGGCGGAGCGGCGCCAGGCGGTCGCCCGGGTCGCGGCCGATCATGGGGTGCCCATCATCGAGGACGACGCCTATGCCGAGCTGGCCGGCGACGGCCTGCCCTCCCTGGCGAGCTTGGCGCCGGATCTGGTCTGGCACGTCGACACCTTGTCCAAATGCGCGACGCCGGCCCTGCGCACCGCCTTCGTCCTGGCGCCAAGCCGGGCAGGGGCCCGCCGGCTGACGGCGATGCTGCGGGCGACCAGCCTGATGGCGCCGCCCCTGATGACGGCCCTGGCCTCGCGCTGGATTGGCGACGGCACCCTGGCCGCGATCGTCGAAGCGATCCGCGCGGAGAATGCGATCCGGCAGCGGCTGGCGGTCCAGGCCCTGAGCGGCGCGCGGTTCGCGGCCGTGCCGACCTGCCACCATCTCTGGCTGGAGCTGGATTCGGGCTGGTCGGCCGAGGCGTTCGCTGGTCACGCCGCCCGTGCCGGGCTGGCGGTCATGCCGGGCAGCGCCTTTGCAGTCGGCCATGTCGAGCTGGAGGCGGTCCGCGTCTCGCTGGGCGCGCCATCGAGCCGGCCGGCCCTGGCCGAAGCGCTGCACCGGCTGGGCCAACTCCTGGACGAGCCCCCATCCGGCATGCACCGCCCGGTCATCTGACGGACCTGGACAGCCGGGATCCGGCTTCTAGGGCAGGTAGGGGACGATCTGGCCCTGCTGGACCACCGGGCCCGTGGGAGCGCCGGTCGGCGAGCCGCCCGGCGGTTCCAGCGACACCGCCAGGACCGCACCCTGGCGAAGATCGGCCAGCTGCGACGGATCCAGGATGGTCCGGGTTCGAGTATCCGGCTGGAGCAGGCCCAGCGAGACCGGCGCTGGCGCACCTTCCGAGATCAGCCAGAGCTCCGGAACCCTGGTGTCGTCCGGCGCCTGTCCCACCGCATCCACCGACACGGTGCTCGCGGCCGGATCGGCGGTGACCAGCCAGACCGGCGCCCCCTCGGCGTTGTCCAGGATCGCGACATAGGACGGTCCCGCCTCCTGCGGGATCGGCCGGATCACCAGCAGGCCGGCCAGGGCTGCCGCAGCCAGGCTGGTCCCGAGCGCCACGCCCCGCCAGATCGACACGCTGTTCCAGATCCGCCGGTGCAGCGGCACCATGATCCGCCCGCGGGCCGGACGGGCCTGGTGCTTGATGGTCCGTTCGATCCGCTCGAACAGGGCAGGGTTCGGTTCCTCCGTCTGGGCAAGCCCGGCCAAGGGCGCTAGCCGCCGCTCCCAGTAGGCCACCGCCGCCTGGGCCCGACGGTCGGTGCGCAGGCGCATCTCGAAGCGCATCCGCTCGTCGGCCGAGAGCGTGCCCAGCACGAACTCGCCGGCATCGATCTCCAGCTCGTCGCGCTCCTCGCCGGATCCGCTCATCATCAGCCCAGGCACTCCCGCAGGCGGGAGAGGCTGCGCCGGATCCAGCTCTTGACGGTGCCAAGCGGATGGCCGAGCCGCTCGGCGAGATCCTCATGGCTCCAGCCATCAACGAACGCCATCACCACACACTGGCGCGGCGCGGGCTCAAGCTCCTCCAGGCAGCGGGCGAGGCCGATCCGGTCGGTGGGGTCGACGCCTGGGACGGCCGCCATCCGGTCGAGCAGGTCCTGCTCGTCGTCCTGGTCGCCGCTCACCAGCGGGACCTCCCGGGTGGTCCGCCTCAGATGGTTGATTGCGCTGTTGCGCACGATGGTGATCATCCAGCCCATCGCCTGACCGCGGGCAGGATCGAAGCGCGCGGCGTGCCACCAGACCCGCACGAATGCATCATGCAGCGCGTCCTCGGCAACCTCGCGGCGGCGGACGATCCTCAAGGCGACACCCAGAAGTCGCGAAGACGTAGCAGCATACAGCTTCTTGAATGCCTCGGCATCCTGTCGGCCGGCTCTGACGAGCAGGTCATCCAACAGATCGTCGGTGCCATCGGCGCCCGAGGGCGTCGTAGTATTCGCGCTTCGCATCTACGGACGACATAGGGCGCTGGCGCCCCGACGCCAAGCGGGCCCATGAACTTGTCTCAGCAATGTGTCGCTTCGACCAACCTTACGGCAGCCGGGGCCAAACAGATGCAGCCGGTCAGCCCGGGCGGCACTGCCCGGTGCCGCGGACCAGGTATTTGTAGGTCACCAGCTGTTCCAGCCCGACCGGCCCCCGTGCATGAAGTCGGCCGGTGGCAATGCCGATCTCCGCGCCGAAGCCGAACTCGCCACCGTCCGCGTACTGGGTGGACGCGTTGTGGGTGACGATGGCGCTGTCGACCTCCGCCAGGAAGCGCTCGGCGGCGTCGGCGTCGCGGGCGACGATGCAGTCGGTATGGTGGCTGCCGTACAGGCCGACATGGCCGATGGCCTCGTCGATGCCGGCCACGACCTTCACCGCCAGCACCGCATCCAGGTATTCGGTGCCCCAGTCCTGCTCGGTGGCCGGCAACGCGCATGACCACAGCGCCAGGGTCTCCGCGCAGCCATGGATCTCGCAGCCACGGGCGGCCAGCTCATCCAGGATCGACGGCAGCAGGCGGGCGGCGGCGGCGCGGTCGACCAGCAGGGTCTCGGTGGCACCGCAGACGCCCGTGCGGCGCAGCTTGGCGTTCAGCACGATCTCGCGCGCCATGTCCGGATCGGCGCTGGCGTGGAGATAGGTATGGTTGTTGCCGTCCAGATGGGCGAACACCGGCACCCGGCTCTCGTTCTGGACCCGCGCCACCAGCGACTTGCCGCCCCGGGGCACGATCACGTCGACATGCTGGCTGGCCTGCAGCAGGGCGCCCACCGCGGCCCGGTCGGTGGTGGGGATCATCTGGGCGGCGTCGGCGGGCAGGCCGGCTTCGGCGATCGCCCTGGCCATGACCGCGTGGATGGCGCGCGAGCTGTGGAAGCTGTCGGAGCCGCCGCGCAGGATCACGGCGTTGCCGGCCTTCAGGCACAGGGCCGCCGCATCGGCGGTGACGTTCGGACGGCTCTCGTAGATCACCCCGACCACGCCCAGGGGCACCGCCACCCGGGCGATGTCCAGGCCATTCGGCCGGCGCCAGCGGGCCAGCTCACGGCCGACCGGATCCTCGAGTTCCGCCACGACCTCCAGGCCGGCGGCCATTGCTTCGACCCGTGCAGGGGTCAGGAGCAGCCGGTCCAGCAGCGCCTTGCTCAGCCCGGCGGCCTCGCCGGCCGCCATGTCCTTCGCATTGGCCTCCAGGATGCTCGCTTGGCCAGCGCGCAGGGCAGCGGCGGCGGCATGCAGGGCGGCATCCTTGACGCCGCGCGGCGCCAGGGCCAGCACGGCGGCAGCCTCCTTGGCCCGGCGGCCGATCCGCTGCACCAGGTCGACGGCATCGGTCTCGGCCATCAGGCAAACTCCCTACAACAGGACCAGATCGTCGCGGTGAATGAGCTCGTCGCGGCCACGATAACCCAAGGTGCGCTCGATGTCGTCGCTGCGCAGGCCGACGATCCGCGCCGCGTCGTCGGCGTCGTAGGCGACCAGGCCCTTGGCGAGGTCGCGGCCGTCGATCGAGCGGATCAGGACGGCGTCGCCGCGCTCGAACCGGCCCTCGACCGTGCGGACGCCCGCCGGCAGCAGGGAGCGGCCGGCGACCAGCGCCCGGGCGGCGCCCTCGTCGACCCGCAGTACCCCGGTGACGCCAAGGGCGGCCGCGATCCAGTGCTTGCGCGCGCCGTGCGGGCTGGCCTTGGCGACGAACAGGCTCGAGCGCGCGCCCTGCTCCACGGCGTCCAGGGGATGGAGGGCGTCGCCGCGCGCCAGCAGCACCGCGCAGCCGGCATGGGTCGCAATCCGGGCCGCCACCAGCTTGCTGACCATGCCGCCCGTGCCGACCACGGAGCCGGCGCCGCCGGCCATCGCCTCGATCTCGGGCGTGATCTCCTCCACGACCGGCAAATGGCGGGCATCGGGGCTGCGGCGCGGATCGGCGGTGTAGAGCCCGTCCACGTCGGACAGCAGCACCAGGGTCTCGGCCGAGGCCATCACCGCGACCCGCGCGGAAAGCCGGTCGTTGTCGCCAAAGCGGATCTCGGTGGTGGCCACCGTGTCGTTCTCGTTCACCACCGGCACGGCACGCTGGTTCAGCAGGGCCGCGAAGGTCGAGCGCGCGTTGAGGTAGCGGCGGCGCGATTCGGTGTCGTCGAGGGTCAGGAGGATCTGCGCCGCGGGCAGGCCATGGGCGCCGAGGCTCGCCGCCCAGGCGCCGGCCAGCCTGATCTGCC
This sequence comes from Geminicoccus roseus DSM 18922, assembly GCF_000427665.1. NCBI lineage: Bacteria > Pseudomonadati > Pseudomonadota > Alphaproteobacteria > Geminicoccales > Geminicoccaceae > Geminicoccus > Geminicoccus roseus. The sequence goes on along the minus strand of NZ_KE386572.1, from coordinate 5,107,419 downwards.
CGGCGGCGGCGGCGGCCTGCTTCTGCTCCAGGGGCAGAGGCCCCGCCGGCAGCCCCAGCACCCGCCGCCCGAGCGCGATCGCGCCGGAACTCACCACGATCACCTCGGTGCCGCGGGCGCGCAGGCGCTGGATGTCGTGGGTAAGCGAATCCAGCCAGGGCTGGCGGATGTCGCCGTCGGGCTGGACCAGGAGCGAGCTGCCGACCTTGACGACCAGACGGCGCGCCAGCATCGGCGAGGTCACGAGACCTCCAGCACCTTGGCCTTTTCCGCCGCTTCCGCGGCTCGGGCCTGCTTGATCAGCTCGTGGGCCCGCAGCAGCACCGGCCGGACATTGGCGCCGGTGGCCGCCGAGATCAGCTCCGGCTTCTGGCCGCAAGCCTCCTCCAGGCTGGCGGCCTTGCGGCGCAGCTGCTCCTTGCTCAGCGCATCGACCTTGTTCAGGCAGACGATCTCGGGCTTGTCGACCAGGCCGTGCCCGTAGAGCTCCAGTTCCTTGCGGATCGTCTTGTAGGCCTGGACGATCTTGCTGTCGGTGCCGTCGATCAGGTGGATCAGCACCCCGCAGCGCTCGACATGGCCAAGGAAACGGTCGCCCAGGCCCGCCCCTTCCGAGGCGCCCTTGATCAGGCCGGGGATGTCGGCCAGCACGAAGGTGTCGTGGTCGAACTCGATCATGCCGAGCTTGGGCTCGAGCGTGGTGAACGGGTAGTCGGCGATCTTGGGCCGGGCGCGCGAGGAGGCCGACAGGAAGGTCGACTTGCCGGCATTGGGCAGCCCCACCAGTCCGGCATCGGCCAGAAGCTTCAGCTCCAGCCAGATCCAGCGTTCCTCGCCGGGCCAGCCGGGCTCGGTCCGCCGGGGCGCCCGGTTGGTCGAGCTCTTGAAATGCTGGTTGCCGCGCCCGCCGTCGCCGCCCCGGCACAGGACCAGGCGCTGCCCGTCCTCGACCATGTCGGCGATGATGGTCTCCTTGTCCTCGGCAAGGATGCGGGTGCCGACCGGCACCTTCAGCACCGTGTCCTGGCCGTTCTTGCCGTGGCGCTCGGAGCCCATGCCGTTCTGGCCGCGCTGCGCCCGGAAATGCTGGGCGTAGCGGTAGTCGATCAGGGTGTTCAGATCGCTGGTGGCGATCACGATCACCGAGCCGCCCTTGCCGCCGTCACCGCCGTTCGGACCGCCGTCCGGGATGAACTTCTCGCGGCGGAACGATGCGCACCCGGCGCCGCCATGGCCGGACTGGACCCAGATCTTGGCGCTGTCGAGGAAGCGCATCGTCGTATTTCCAAACAGAAAACGGCCGGGGGGAGCCCCGGCCGTCACGTCATCTTCGGAAGAAGAGAGGAACCGGAGTTACTCAGCAGCTTCCTTGGCCGGGACGACCGAGATGTACTTGCGGCCCTTCGGGCCGTCATGGAACTTCACCTGCCCGTCCTGGACGGCGAAGATCGTGTAGTCGCGGCCGAGGCCCACGCCGTTGCCGGGGTGCCACTTGGTGCCGCGCTGGCGGACGATGATGTTGCCCGACACGACCGACTCGCTGCCGAACTTCTTCACGCCGAGGCGCTGGCCGGCCGAATCACGACCGTTCCGCGAAGAACCACCGGCCTTTTTATGCGCCATGGGATGTCTCCACTCCTGGATCGTCGCCGACTGCGGCCGGAAACGATGCTCATTAACGAGAAAGGGCCAAGGCCCGAAAGCGTTCCGATCATCCGGCCATCAGGCCGCGACGATCTCCTGGATGCGCAGCACGGTCTTCATCTGGCGATGGCCGGTGCGGCGGCGGTAGTGCTTCCGGCGGCGCTTCTTGAAGACGATGATCTTGTCGTCCTTGTCCTGCTCCAGGACCGTGGCGGTCACCTTCGCGCCCGCGACCAGCGGGGAACCAACGACGGGAGAGTCACCACCGACCATCAGGACTTCAGTGAGCTCAACGGTTGCACCGGCTTCCACGGGCAGCAGTTCGACGCGGATGACCTCGTTGGGGGTCACGCGGTACTGCTTGCCGCCGGTCTTAACGACTGCGTACATGGGACGAAGATCCTGCGGTCGGAACGTGCCGAACAACACGGCACGCCGGATATGGCTACCCGGACGGTGCGCGGACTATAGCCATGGTCATCGGCATGTCAACGTTCAGCTTCATGGCGTGACCGCCACGGGGCAGGAACGGCAACTCATTGGATCAGCGAGCTTATTTGGCGGCCTCCTCCCGGGCGGGCTCGGCGGGCCGCCAGGACTGCGCCGCAAAATGGGCGGCGACCGCCTCGATATCCGCCGGGGAAAGGCCGGGCACGACCTTGTCCATGAGATGCGCGTAGCGGGTCCCGCCGCGGGCATGGTCCTTCCAGAGATGCAACTGCGCCTCCAGATACCAGCCCTCCTGACCGTCCAGCAGCGGGAACACCGGGTTCTCCACCTCGCCCCGGCGGTGGCACCGGCCACATGGCGGAACCCGCGCCTCCGGCAGGCCCCTGGTGGCGATCACCTGGCCCTCCGCGGATCCCGGGCGCTCCGGGCCTGCCGGTTCCGGTGCCGGCAGTGCCGCGTAGTAGCGGGCCGCACGCTCCAGATCGTCCCTGGACAGGCCGGCGGCGGCGAACTGCATGATGCCGCTCTCCCGCCGCTTGTCGGCGAAGGCGTGCAGGCTCTCGCGCAGATAGGCTAGGCGCTGCCCGGCAATGACCGGGAAGGCACCGTCCTGGCTGCCGCCATCGGCGCCGTGGCAGGCCATGCAGTTTTGGATCACCGGGTCGCCGGTTGCCGCCGCGCCCTCCGGCGGAACGCCCACGAGAGACAGGTAGCTGGCGGCATCCAGGCGGGGCAGGGCGCGCAGGAACGACACCATCGCCCAGACCTCGTCGTCCCGGGCCAGGGAGATCCAGGCGGGCATCCCGCTGAACTTCACCCCATGCTTGACGATCACGAACAGCTCGGAGGCGGTCCACTCCTCGGCGGAACGGGTCAGCAGCGGCGGTGGCGGGGTCATCTGCTGCGGCAGGGCCCGGCCGTCCCGCGCCGGAGAGCCATGGCAGAAGGCGCAGCTCGTCTCGAAATGGCGGGCGGCGCGGCGCACCAGGGCCGGGTCGTCCAGGTTCGGCGGCGGCTCCACCGACAGGGCCCTGGTCTCCACCGACTGCTGCATCGCCCAGTGCAGGGCAACGTTGGTGATCGCCCAGTGGCCGGAGCTGGCGCCGACGCTGATGAGGCCGGACCAGGCGACGACGAGTCCCGCCAGAGCCAGCGCCAGGGCCGCCCAGACCAGGTAGCGCAACCTGATCGTCATGACGGCGCTCCCCGAGCGCCGGCGCCGGTCGGCTCGCGGAACAGCCTCGCCATCAGGACGAGGCCGCCCAGGAGGTAGGAGGCGCCTCCCACCAGCAGCATGATGATGCCGCCGACCTGCTGGTCGGCGAGCTGGTGGTCCGGCATTGCATGGCCGCCATGGTCGTAGAGCGGGCGGGTGGCGAAGGCCAGGAGCGCGCCCAGCAGGGTCATGTGAATCGAGGTGAGCAGGAGGCCGAGCGTGCCGAGCAGGCTGCGGCCGGCGCGGCCGCTGGCGGCAAAGCCCAGGCAGGCGATCCAGACCAGCAGCCCGGACAGGAGGAAGCTGCCCTGCTCCAGGGCGAACATCCCGGCATGGCTGCGGGCCGCCTCGTGGGGTCCCGGCGCATGCCAGCCCCAGACCACCAGCAGTTCGACCAGCGAGGCGGGCAGCGGACCGAACAGAAGCGGGCGGCCGGGCGAGGGGTCGACCCGCGTCCCGGCGATGCTGGCGGCCATCAGCGGTGCCGCCACCGCGACCACGCCCATATGCATCGCCATGTGGGCGGCGAAGCCATGGCCGGCCACCGCCTGGAGCGGGCCGCCCCAGACCAAGGCCAGCATGAGAATGCCTGCCAGAAGAAAGGGCCAGCGCATCAGCGGCAGTCCGAGATGAACAGGGCCGGCATGGCGACGAAGATCACGCCGACGAAGCTCAGGCAGCTCACCAGGAAGGTCGAGACGCCCAGGAAGCGCTCGCGGTCCTGGCTGGTCGGCTCGTCATAGGGCGGCAGTTCCGAGCCGATGCTCCAGTGGTGCCTGGCGGTCACGGCGGCCACCACGATCAGGCCGGCAGCGGCGACAGTCGCCACCGCGATGACGATCCGGGTGCCGTCCAGGTCTGCCGCGCGGCCGAACTTGGCGCAGGCGATGGCCGCCACGACGTAGCAGAACAGGAAATGCAGCGCCCAGACGGTGGGCGGGGTGATCAGCGTCCAGAGATTGGCCTTCTCGCGCCAGAACATCCGCGTCGCCCTCACGCCACCAGGGGGAACAGGGCGATCACCATGACCGTGACGATCGCGGTGATCGCGGCGAAATGCCAGTAGAGCACGACGTTCTGCAGATCGATGTCGTGCCGGGCCGTCAGCTTGCCGGCGAGGCTGCGGGCGATGCAGTAGCCCTGCATCAGCACGCCCACCACCAGATGGATCGCCGACCAGAGCACCAGCACCCAGACCGTGGCGTCGTAGACGTCGCGGGTGGGGACCAGGCCGGTGGTCCAGGGCGCGTAGAGCAGCAGGGCGGCACTCGCCAGGGCGAGCAGGACGCTGGTCGCCATCAGCTGGGCTGCCCGGCGCTCGCTGCCGCCACGGTTGACCGCCCGCGCCCGGACCATGCAGAGCCATGCGCCGAAGGCCACGGCAGCGGCCAGCAGCGGGTAGGTCAGGCCGGGGCCGGTTGCGTCCGGGGGCGGAAAGTCCGGCTGGATCGTCCAGTAGAAGTAGTAGGCGAACACGAGGCTGGCGAAGGCGGTGCCGTCGCCGACCATGGTGATGAACATTGCCCACCAGCCGACCGATTGCGGCCCGGACTTGTAGAGCGGCAGCTCAGCGTCCAGGCCGGCATCCTTGCTGGCTTTCTCCGGGATCATCGCGGTGCCGGTCCACAGCCACGCCATGATCACGCCGATGCCGACCACGCCGGACAGTGCCGCGGAAATCCACCAGTGGAAGGTGGCGGCGATAAAGGAGCCGCCCACGAAGATGGCGGCGATCATCGGCAGGAACGACGGGCCGGGCAGGCGCAGGACCTGGACCGGCTCCGCATCCAGCACGGTGGTGATCAGCGTCTCGCGCTTCATCTCCTTGGCGTCGGGCAGGTAGAAGCGTCCCTCGGCGATCTGCCGGGCCAGGCCTTCCTGTTCCCAGAGCGGATAGCGGCTGGTGATCACCGGTACCGAGCGGATGCCCCAGGGATTGCCCGGATCGAGCGGCGCCCATTCCAGCGTGCCGGCGTTCCAGGGGTTGTGGGCGGCCTTCAGCTTCTTGGCGAGCGGGCGGATCAGGTCGAAGGTCACGACCAGGACGCCCGCCGCCATGACAAAGGCGCCGACCGTGGAGACCAGGTTCAGCACGTCGAAGCCGAGATCCGCCGGATAGGTGAACACCCGCCTGGGCATGCCGCGCAGGCCGGTGAAGTGCATCGGCAGGAAGGCGATGTTGAACCCGGCGAACATCAGCCAGAACGCCCATTTGCCCAGGCGGACCGACAGCAGGCGGCCGGTCATGAACGGGTAGAAGTAGTAGATCCCGGCCATCAGCGGGAAGAACATCCCGCCGATCAGGGTGTAGTGCAGGTGGGCGACCACGAAGTAGCTGTCGTGGACCTGCCAGTCGAACGGCGCCAGCGCCACCATGACCCCGGTCAGACCGCCGAACACGAAGATCGCGAGCGCGCCGGTCGCGAACAGCATCGGGATGGCGAAGATCACCTTGCCGGCGAGCATCGTGGCGACGAACACGAAGATCTGCACCCCGGTCGGGATCGCCACGGCCTCGGAGGCGGCCGAGAAGAAGCCCAGCGAGATCGCGGGCATGCCGATCGTGTACATGTGGTGGGCCCACAGCCCGAAGCTGAGGAACCCGGTTCCGACCGCGGCCAGCACGATCCAGCCATAGCCGATGATCGGCCGCTGCGAGAAGGTGGGCACGATCATGGCGAGGAGCGCGATCGAGGGCAGGAAGACGATGTAGACCTCGGGATGGCCGAAGATCCAGAACAGGTGCTGCCAGAGCACCGGGTCGCCGCCGCGCGCCGGGTCGAAGAACGGCCAGTCGAACATCCGCTCCAGCTCGAACAGGATGTCGCCGGCGATCAAGGGCGGGAAGGCGAACAGGATCATCCCCGCGACGATCAGGATGTACCAGCAGTAGAGCGGGATCAGGTTGATCCGCATGCCGGGCGGCCGGCACTTCAGCACGCCGACGATCAGTTCCACCGCCGCGGCGATCGAGGCCACCTCGATGAACGACAGGCCCAGCAGCCAGATGTCGGCGCCGATCCCGCTCAGCTCGGGGTCGGTAGTGAGCGGCGGGTACATGAACCAGCCGCCGTCGGGGGCGGCGTTGAAGAAGATCGAGCCGGCGACGAACACCCCGCCGATCAGGAAGCACCAGTAGCCAAAGGCGGACAGGCGCGGGAACGGCAGGTCGCGCGCCGCCAGCATCTGCGGCAGGACCACGATCGCCACTGCCTCGAAGATCGGCACGGCGAACAGGAACATCATCATCGTGCCGTGCAGGGTGAAGAGCTGGTTGTACAACCCTGCCGAGACGAGGTCGTTTTCCGGCACCGCCAGCTGGCTGCGCATCACCAGCGCCAGCGCACCGGCGAACAGGAAGAAGAAGAACGAGGTGGCGGTGTACCAGACCCCCACCTCGGTGTTGTTCACCGCCGACCAGTAGCGCCAGGATTTGGGCGTCGCCCAGACCTTGCCCAGCCGCTCCTCCTGGCCGCGGCGGCGCTCGAGGTCGGCCTGTTCGCTCATCGTCGCTTCGCTCATCGCAGGCTACCCAGCCAGGTCGCCAGGGCGACGAGGTCGTCCTCCGGCAGCATGTCGTAGGGGGGCATCCGCACCCCCGGTTTCAGCGCCTCGGTATGCGCGACGAAGTGGGCGATGTTCTCGGGCGTGTTGTCCAGGATGCCGGCGCCCACGGTGTGGCGGCTGCCCAGATGGGTGAGGTCCGGGCCGATCGCGGCGCCGTCGCTGATCCCGCGCACGGCGTGGCAGGCGCCGCAGCCGTTCTGAAGGAAGACCTGCTCGCCGCGGGCGCCAGATGGAACGGCGGGGCGGGCCTCGGCTTCCAGCCATCGCGCGAAGGCGTCAGGCGCCATGACCTCGGCCGACATCGCCATGAGCGCGTGGGAACTGCCGCAGAACTCGGCGCAGGCACCCCGGTAGATCCCTGGCCGGGTCGGGCGGAGCATCTGCCGGTTGGTGCGCCCCGGGATCATGTCGGTCTTGCCGCTGATCGACGGGATCCAGAAGGAATGGATGATGTCGGTGGTGGTGAGCACCACCTCCACGTCCGCCCCGGCCGGCAGGCGCAGCTCATTGGCGGTAACCACCGAGGGGAGCCCGTCGCGCAGGTAGGTGACCCGCCACCAGAAGCGCTCGCCTGCGACCTCGATCCGCAGATCGCTCCCCTCGGCGCGCAGGAGCGGCATCAGCCGCAGGCCATGGGCGAGCAGGCCGGCCAGCACCAGGGTCGGCACGATCGCGCCGGCCCACAGGATCATGTTGAGCGCCCGGCGCTCGCTCCAAAGACGCTGGTCGCTGCGCGAGGCGTAGATTGCGGTGCCCAGGACCAGCGTCCAGATGACCCCGGCACCTGCCAGCATCTGCCAGAACAGGGTCGCGATCTCCTCGGCCTCGACACCGGCCGGATCGAGGGCGGACTGGGGACCGCTGCAGCCGGCCAGGGCCAGCAGCGCGACCGGCCAAAGGAGGCGGCGATGCCTGGACGTCCGGATCATTGCGGGGAGGGTCGGGCCACTCACGAGCGGGGGAGACGGTAGGCGATGAAGTGGTCGCCGGCCTTGGTGCCGAGCGAGCCGTGGCCCCCGGCCGTCACCAGCAGGTATTGCGCGCCATCGGACCCGGCATAGCTCATCGGCGTCGCCTGGCCGCCCGCGGGCAGCCGATCCCGCCAAAGCTCCTGGCCGGTGGTGAGGTCGAAGGCGCGGACATAATAGTCCAGGCTACCGCTCATGAAGGCTACTCCACCGGCAGTGATGATGGGGCCGCCCAGGTCGGGGACGCCCATCTCGAAGGGCAGGGGAACCGGAGAGCGGTCGCGCACCGTGCCGTTCTTGTGCATCCAGGCGATCTCGCCGGTGCGCAGGTCGGCGCCAGCGACATAGCCCCAGGGAGGAGCCTGGCAGGGCAGGCCCAGGGGCGAGGTGAACGGCGCCAGCTCCACGGCATAGGGTGCTCCATAATTCTCGTTCAGCCCGGGCTCGCCTTCGGAAACGTAGTTTTCCTGCTCGTTCTCGCGCGGGATCAGCCTTGAGGTGAAGGCCAGGTAGGAAGGCGTGGCGAACAGGACCTGCCGGACCGGGTCGACCGCGATGCCGCCCCAGTTGAACACCCCGAAATTGCCCGGATAGACGAGGCTGCCCTGGAGCGACGGCGGGGTGTAGCGGCCCTCGTAGCGGTAGCCTCGAAAGGCGATCCGGCAGGCCAGCTGGTCGAACATCGTGCCGCCCCACATGTCCTGCTCGGTCAAAGGCGGCGGCTGGAAGGACAGGGCGGAAACCGGCTGGGTGGGTGCGGTGAAGTCGCCAGGCGCAGCACCCTGCGGAGCCGGCACTTCCCGGACCGGCAGCACCGGCTCGCCGCTGCGCCGGTCCAGGACGTAGATGTCGCCCTGCTTGGTCGGGGCCACCAGGGCCGGCACAGTGCCCTCCGGCATCGCCAGATCGACCAGCGAGGGCTGGGCCGGCACGTCCATGTCCCAGAGGTCGTGGTGGACCGTCTGGAAGACCCAGCGCAGTTCGCCGCTGGCAAGGTCCAGGGCCACGATCGAGGAGGAGAAGCGCTCGTCCTGCGGGGTGCGGTTGCCGCCGAACTGGTCCGGCGGGGCATTGCCCAGGGGCACGTAGACCAGGCCCAGTTCCTCGTCGACGCTGGAGATGGTCCAGTTGTTCGGGGTGCTGGGTGTGTAGGTTTCCCCAGAGGGGATCGGTTCGGTCCTGCCGGGCTGGCCCGGGTCGAAGTTCCAGACCAGGGCCCCGGTATCGACGTCGTAGGCGCGGATCACGCCGGCGGGCTCGGTCGTCGAGACGTTGTCGTTCACGGCGCCGCCGATCACGATCAGGCCCTTCGTCACCACGGGCGGCGAGGTCGAGTAATAGAAGCCAGACTGGACGTGGGGCATGTTCTCCCAGAGGTCGATCTGCCCGTTCTGGCCAAAGCCGGGGCAGACCTGGCCGGTCCTGGCATCGAGGGCGATCAGGCGGGCGTCGGCGGTCGGCATGAAGATCCGCTGGGCGCAGGAAGCGCCTTCGGCGGCATCCGGATCGACATGGTAGGAGACGCCGCGGCAGGTCAGGTGCTGCCGGTTGGTGTCGTCCGGGACCTGCGGGTCGAACCGCCAGCGCTCTTCCCCGGTCTCGGCGTCCAGTGCGATCACGAAATTATGCGGCGTGCAGAGATAGAGGGTGTCGTCGATCTTGAGAGGGGTGACCTCGTAGGTCGTCTCGTTGGGATCGTCCGGCCGGCGCACGTCGCCGCTCTGGTAGGTCCAGGCGATCTCCAACTGGTCCACGTTGGCCGGCGTGATCTGGTCGAACGGCGCGTAGCGACGGCCAGCGCCGGTCCGCCCATAGGCATGCCACTCGCCCGGAGGGACGCCTTCCGCCAAGGCCGAAAAGTCTGCGACCGCCGCCTCGGGCAGGGTGCCCCGCTGCTCGTTGGAAGGGGTGAGATAGGCGTAGCCGCCAAGCCCCACCGCCAGGACCAGGGTGATGGCCATGGCCAGCCCGCCGCCATGCAGGGGCCCGGGCGGGCGCGCTGCCGCGCCGCCGGTGAGCCTGCGGGTGATCCAGGGAAGCAGGAGCCAGATCCCGAGCGGGACGACCACGTCGCCCCTTGGCGCCAGCTGCCACCAGTTGAAGCCCACTTCCCAGACCGCCCAGGCCATCGTCGCCAGCACGACCAGGGCGTGCACCCACAACGCAGCCGGGCGGCGGCGCAGCAGGAGGCCAGCCGTGACCAGGAAGCCCAGCGCCGCCAGCACGTAGTACCAGGAGCCGCCGATCGCGAGCAGCCAGCCCCCGCCAAAGGCCAGGGCCAGGCCGATCAACAGGAAGACCACGGCCGTGGCGACGATCATCAACGGCTCCGGAACGCGGGATCCAGGACGGCAGCGCAGCACCGGTAAAAAGCTGCCGAAGCTGCTGCTGCTGATCCCAGTCCAACGTTCACGGGCGCAGGTTGTTCCGGCAGGCCTTGCGCGAAGACGCCATCAGCCGGCGCGCACCCATACCGCCGTGTCGTGGAAGGCGCCGCCGCCATTGGGGAAGCCGGGCTCGGCCGAGATCAGCGTGTTGACGCAGGTGCCGTCGGCGAAGCCCTCGCTGGGCCAGATCCCCTCGATCACCACCGTGCCCGGATGCTGGCTGGTGCGTCCCTTGGCGTGGACCCGCACGGTCCCGCGCCGGTTGCCGACCAGCACCGGGTCGCCGTCGCCCAGTCCCAGGCCCGCCATCGAGTCCGGATGGAGCAGGGCGGTCGGGCGTATCTCGCGGGCGCGGCCGCTCTCCATCTCGGTGAAGCTGGAGTTCAGGAACTGCCTGGCCGGTGCCGCCACCAGCCGGAACGGATGCTCGTCGCTCGCGTCCTCGATCACCGGCTGATGGTCGGGCAGCGCCGGCATGGAGTGGTGGCGGGGACCGATCTCGTGCCAGGGCGGGGCGAAGCGGAAGCGGCCGTCCGGCGTGGCGAAGCCGTCCGGGAAATGGCCGCCGGCATGGCTGGACAGCACGTCATGGCCGCCGCTCTCGTAGATGGCCTGCGCATCCGGCATGTTCTTGCGGGCCAGCATGTCCTCGATCAGCGCCCATTCGCTCATGTGGAAACCCGGATGGTCCGCGCCGACCCGGCCGGCCAAGTCGCAGATGACCTGGTGGTTGCTGCGGCACTCGGCGAACGGCTCGAACAGCTTGCGGGTGACCTGCACCGTGGCATGGGCGCTGGCGGTGTAGAGGTCGTCGTGCTCGACGAACATGGTGGCGGGCAGGACGATGTCGGCGAGCTTCGCCGTGTCGGTCATGAACTGCTCGTGGACCACGGTGAACAGGTCGTCGCGCAGGAAGCCCTGGCGGACCAGGCCGCTCTCCGGGGCGACCAGGGCCGGGTTGGTGTTCTGGATGAACAGGGCGGTCACCGGCGGGCCGTCGCCCAGGTCGCGGCGGTCGCCCGCCAGGATCGGGCCGATCCGAGACTGGTCGAGGATGCGGACGCTTGGATCGAGCACGTCCAGGCCCTCGATCATGGTCTTGTCGAAGCCGTAGATGTCGCTCATCGAGTAGAGGGCGCCGCCGCCCTGGTGCTGCCAGGCGCCGGTGATCACCGGCAGGCAGGACACCGCGTGCATGGCGGCCGAGCCGTTCTTCTGCCGGGTGAAGCCGTAGCCGACCCGCAGATAGGACGCCTGCGTCCCGCCATAGAGCCTGGCCACCTCGCGGATCCGCTCGGCCGGCACCCCGCAGATCGATTCCGCCCATTCCGGCGTCCGCGCGGCGAAATGCTCCTCCAGCCTGTCATAGGGCAGGTCCGCGAAGCGGGCCAGGAAGGCTCGATCGGCGAAGCCCTCGGCGAACAGCACATGGGCGATGCCGCAGGCCAGCGCCCCGTCGGTGCCAGGCCTGGGCGCAAGATGGACGTCGGCAATGTCGGCGGTGCCGGTCCGGTAGACGTCGACCACCACCACCTTGGCGCCGCGCTTCTTCGCCTTGGCGATGTGGTTCATCATGTTGACGTGGGTGTGGACCGGGTTGGTGCCCCAGATCAGCCACATCCCGGCATGCTCGCCGGCCTCCACCGGCGAGACGCCCCAGCGCTTGCCGTAGCCGGCCCGCCAGCCGGCATCGGACAGGGTCACGCAGAACGTGCTCTGCTGCCGGCTGTACTTCTTGGCGTGGCGCAGCCGCTCGATGCCGTCGCGCTGCACGTAGCCCATGGTCCCGGCATAGAAATAGGGCCAGACCGCTTCGGCACCGTGCTCGCGCTCGGCCGCCAGCAGCCCTTCGGCCACCCGGTCCATCGCCTCGTCCCAGGAGATCCGCTGGAACTGGCCGCTGCCCTTCGGCCCGGTCCGGACCATCGGGTAGGCCAGCCGGTCCTTGTGGTGGTAGCGCTCGGCGTAGCGGCTCACCTTCACGCACAGCGTGCCGGCCGTGTACGGGTTGCGGCTGGAGCCGCGCATCTTGCCCATGCTGCCGTCGGCGCGCCGCTCGACTTCCAGGGCGCAGACCGACGGGCAGTCATGGGGGCAGGTGGTGGGAAGGATCTCGCTCATGGCGGCAGGATGGTCGCGCGGCGGGCAGCGTTCAAGCCGCTTGCAGGCGCGCCTGCCATTGACGCTCCCGGGCGGGTGCGGCAGCAATGGTGGGATTCACCATCTCCGGCTGTCCAAATCCCCGAAGGAGCTTCGCAGCGAGGTGTGTGATGGCATTGTCCGTTTCTACCCGTGCGCCTGCCGCAGCCGCTTGCCTGCTCCTGGCCGGCTGCGGCACGCTCGTGCGCCTGAACGCTGTGCCGGTCGAGCAGCAGGAACAGGCGGAGATCGCCGACCTGCCGGAGGCGCGCTACTGGGGCGACGGCGATCCCACGGCGTTCCAGAAGGCCATGATCACCTCGTTCTTCCGCGAGCAGGCGCTGCGAAGCCCGGCTGAGCGCGGCCAGCCCCTGCCGCCGGCGGAGTTCCTGGCGATCTCGGGCGGTGGCGAGAACGGCGCGTTCGGCGCCGGGCTCCTGGTCGGGTGGACAGCTGCGGGGACCCGGCCCCAGTTCAGGGGGTCACCGGGATCAGCACCGGCGCCTTGACCGCACCCTTCGCCTTTCTCGGCCCGGACTATGACGACGAACTGCAGCAGGTCTGCACCACCATCACGGCGCAGGACGTCCTGCAGCCGCGCGGCTATCTGGCTGCCCTGCTGCAGGATGCGCTCGCCGACAACTCGCCTTTGCGGCAGACGATCGCGCGCTTCGTCGACCAGGCCATGCTGGAGGCCATTGCCGCCGAGTATGGCAAGGGGCGGGTGCTGCTGATCGGCACCACCAACCTCGACGCGCGCCGCCCGATGATCTGGAACATCGGCGAGATCGCCGCGAGCGGGCATCCTAATGCCCTGGAACTGGTCCACGACGTCCTGGTCGCCTCGGCGGCCATCCCGGGTGCGTTTCCGCCGGTGATGATCGACGTGGAGGTCGGCGGCGAAGCCTATGAGGAAATGCATGTCGACGGAGGGGCCAGCGCACAGGTGTTCGTCTACCCGCCGGGGCTCAACGTTCGCGCCACCTCGCGCGAGGGCCACGTCGTGCGCGAGCGCCGGCTCTATGTGATCCGCAACGCCCGGCTGGACCCCGAGTGGGCGCAGGTCGAGCGGCAGGCCCTCGACATCATGGAACGGGCGGTCACCTCCCTGATCCAGACCCAGGGCATAGGCGACCTGTACCGGATCTACCTCGAGGCCGAGCGCGATGGGATCGACTTCAACCTGGCCTACATCCCGAAAAGCTTCACCATGCCGCTCAATGAGCCGTTCGAGACCGACTACATGAAGGCCCTGTTCACGGTTGGCCGCGATCTCGCGGCCGACGGCTATCCCTGGGCGAAAGTGCCGCCGGGCTTTACGGCCCCGACCATCGAGCCACCGGTCGAAACCCAACCGGTCGGGACCCAAGCGGGCGGCTAGGCGACCCGGTGCAGCAGCTGCTCGCCGGTGCCCAGCCGCCGCACGTTCTCGGCAATCACCGCCAGCGAGCGGTCCCAGGTCTCCCGGGTCAGCCAGGCGCTGTGGGGCGCCAGCACGACCTCGTCGCGGCCGAGCAGCGGGTTGTCCTGCTCGAACGGCTCGGTGGCCAGCACGTCCAGCCCGGCTCCGGCCAGGCGGCCATCGTCCAGCGCCGCCAGGAGGGCCGCCTCGTCGACCAGGCCGCCACGGGCGGTGTTCACCAGGATAGTGCCGGGCCGGACATGGGACAGGGTCTGGGCGTTGACGATCTTCGCCGTGTCGGCCTGGAGCGGGATGTGCAGGGAGACGATGTCGGCCCGGGCGAACAGGTCCTCCAGCACCATGACCCGCTCGCCCGGCTGGCCCTCCGCGTCGGAACGGTGCCAGCGCAGCACCTTGCCGCCCAGCGCCTCGATCACCGGGGCCAGCCGGCGCGGCACCGCGCCAAAGCCGACGAAGCCCACCGTGCGCCCGGCGATCTCGCCATAGCTGCCGGCGGCCTGGATGGCGTCCGACCAGCCCTCTCCGGCGCGCGAGGCGCGGTCCTGGACGGTCACCCGGCGCAGGACCGAGAGCATCAACAGGAGCGCCTGCTCGGCGACGGCGGCGGTGTTGGTGCCGGGCATGTTGCACACGGCGATGCCACGCGCCCTGGCCGCGTCCAGGTCGATCGTGTTCACCCCGACCCCGATCTTCTGGATCAGCTTCAGCTTCGGCCCGGCCTCGATATGCCTGGCGGTCACCGGATCCAGGGCGTGCAGCAGCACCTCGGTGTCGGCCATGGCCGCCACGACCTGGTCCTTGTCGCGTGGCGCCACCACCCGGACCGGAAAGGACAGCCGCTCCAGCCGACTTTCGAGCCAGCGGTCCGCCTGATAGACGAGCAGGGCATTCATCCAGGTCACCTCAAATCGGACAACAGAACACGATGAGCCGGACCAACCGTCCCCCTGTCATCGATGGCGACATCCTGGCCGTGCTTCGGCGGGCCGGCCTTTGTGCCATCGACTCGGTTCCGACCATGGCGCCGCTGACCGGCGGGGTAAGCTCCGACATCTGGCGTATCGACCTGGAGGACGGCGCGGTGGCGGTCAAGCGTGCCCTGGCCAAGCTCAAGGTCGCCAAGGACTGGCAGGCGCCGGTCGAGCGCAACGTCTACGAGGCTGCTTGGATGGAGGAGGCGCGCCGCCACGCCCCCAGCGCGGTGCCGAGATTGCTTCATCAGGATGCGGCCGCGGGTGCCCTGGTGATGGAATTCCTGGATCCGGCCGACCATCCCTTGTGGAAGAAGATGCTGCTGGAGGGGGAGATCGTCGCGGACCATGCGCGGGCGGTGGGCCAGGCCCTGGCGGCGATCCATGTCGGTACCGCAGGGCGGGCGGAGGTCGCCGCGGCCTTCCCGACCGACCGGATCTTCCACGAGATCCGGCTGGAGCCCTACCTCCTGGCGACCGCGGAGGTGCATCCGGACCTTGGACGGCAGCTGCGTGGGCTGGCACGGACCACCGCTGCCAACCGGATTGCCCTGGTCCATGGCGACGTCAGCCCGAAGAACATCCTGATCGGGCCGAACGGGCCGGTGTTCCTGGACGCGGAATGCGCCTGGTACGGCGATCCGGCCTTCGACCTGGCGTTCTGCCTGAACCACCTCATGCTGAAATGCCTGTGGCGGCCCGAGGATGCCGGGCGCTACCTGGAATGCTTCGACGCGCTGGCGGAGACCTATCTCGGCCAGGTCGTGTGGGAGAAGCGCGACCGGCTCGAGGGCCGGGCCGCGGCCCTGCTGCCGGGACTGTTCCTGGCGCGGGTCGACGGGAAGTCTCCGGTGGAATATCTCCGCGGCCTGCAGGACCGCGACAAGGTCCGCATGGTCGGGCGGCACTTCCTGGCTCAGGTGCCGGACCGCCTGGCCGCCATCCGCGAGGCCTGGGAACGGGAGAGCACGGCTTGACGCACAGGATCGACAGCATCGTGGCCCGGCGGGTCTGGGACAGCCGCGGCCGCCCCGCGGTCGAGGCCGACGTGGTCACCTCGGGCGGCGCGCTCGGCCGGGCGATCGCGCCTGCGGGCGCCTCGACCGGTTCGGGCGAGGCGCTGGACCGGCGGGATGGCGGGGCCGAATTCGGCGGGATGGATGTCCAGGGCGCGGTCGCCTCGGTGAACGGCCCGATCGCCCAGGCGCTGCGCGGCGCCGAGGTAGGGGATCAGGCCGGCATCGACCGGATCCTGATCGAGCTGGACGGCACCGCGGAGAAGTCGAAGCTCGGCGGCAACGCCACCATTGCGGTCTCGATGGCCGTCGCCCATGCCGCGGCCGCCGCCGAGGGCGTGCCGCTGTGGCGCTGGCTGGGTGGCGATGCGGTCGACACGCTGCCGCTGCCCGAGATCCAGATCTTCGGCGGCGGCGCCCATGCCGCCGGGCGGCTGGACATCCAGGACTTCATGGTGGTCTGCCCGGGCGCTGCGAGCTTCGCCCAGGCGCTGGAATGGACCGCCGAGGTCTACCGCGCGGCCGGTGGCCTCATGAAGGATGCCGGCAAGCTCGCCGGGGTCGCCGACGAGGGCGGCTTCTGGCCTTTGTTCGATTCGAACGAGGAGGCCCTGGGCATGCTGACCCGCGCCATCGAGCGCGCCGGCTACCGCCCCTACGAGCAGGTCGCGATCTCGCTGGACGTGGCCGCCAGCCAGTTCGGCAAGGACGGCCGCTACCGGCTCGCCCGGGACGGCAGCGACCTGGATGCCGCCGGCATGATCGAGGTGCTGGCCGGCTGGATCGGCCGCTATCCGATCGTGTCGGTGGAGGATCCGCTGGCGGAGGACGATGCGACAGGCTTCCAGGCCTTCGCGTCCCGGCTGGGCGGTCAGGTGCAGGTCGTGGGCGACGACTTCCTGGTCACCGACGCCGCCAGGGTGAAAACCGCCGCCGCCGAGAAGCAGTGCGACACGGTGCTGGTGAAGCCGAACCAGCGCGGCACCCTCACCGAGACCAGGGCTGCCTGGGAAGCCGCCAAGGCTGCCGGGATGGGGGCGATCGTGTCGGCGCGCTCCGGCGAGAGCGAGGACACCACCATCGTGCATCTTGCGGTCGGGTGGGGCGTGCCACAACTGAAGGTCGGCAGCTTCACCCGGTCGGAGCGGATGGCCAAGTGGAACGAGGCGATCCGCGTCGAGGAACAGCTCGGCCGCTCCGCCCGTTTCGCCGGGGCGCTTCCCTATCGCAGCAAGGCGGCCTACCGGGCATGAGCCGGAAGACCATTTCCGAAAGTATCAGTCCATGAGCGATCAGACCCCCGTCACCGTGCTGACCGGCTATCTCGGTGCCGGCAAGACGACGCTCCTCAACCGCATCCTCACCGAGGACCACGGCAAGAAATACGCCGTGATCGTCAACGAGTTCGGTGAGATCGGCATCGACAACGACCTCCTCGTCGAGAGCGACGAGGAAGTGTTCGAGATGAACAATGGCTGCATCTGCTGCACGGTGCGCGGCGACCTGATCCGGGTGATCGAGGGGCTGATGAAGCGCCGCGACCGCTTCGACGGCATCGTGATCGAGACCACCGGCCTCGCCGATCCGGCCCCGGTCGCGCAGACCTTCTTCGTCGACGAGGACGTCGCCAAGAAGTCGCGCCTGGACGCGGTGGTGACGGTGGTGGACGCCAAGCACGTCAAGCAGCGGATCGAGGACAGCCAGGAGGCGGTCGACCAGATCGCGTTCGCCGACGTGATCCTGCTCAACAAGACCGACCTGGTGGATGCCGACGAGCTGGCGTCGGTGCGCCGCGCGATCCGCTCGATCAACCGGTTCGCCAAGATTCACGAGACCCGCAATTCCAGCGTGCCGCTGGACCAGATCCTGAACCGCGGCGCGTTCGACCTCGCCCGCATCCTCGAGCTCGATCCGGAGTTCCTGGAGCATGGCCACGATCATCACCATGATCACGACCATGACGCCTGCGGCCCGGACTGCGGCCACGACCATCACCACCACGGCCATGATCATGACCATGGTCACGACCATCACCACCATCACCACGACGACGAGCACATCGCCCATTCCGGTATCAGCTCGGTGTCGCTGAAGGCGGACCGGCCGATCAACCCGGACCTGTTCGAGCGCTGGTTCGGCCAGATCCTGGCGGAGCAGGGGCCGAACATCCTGCGCTACAAGGGCATCCTGGACATCAAGGGCAAGGACGAGCGCTTCGTGATCCAGGGCGTGCACATGATCCGCGACGGCGACTTCCAGCGGCCCTGGAAAGCCGGCGAGCCGCGCTGGAGCCGCCTAGTGCTGATCGGCCGCGAGCTCGACCGCGCGGCGCTGGAGACTGCCTTCGCCGCCTGCGTGACGTCGTGATGGCGGGTCCTCCCCGGCTGCCGGCATCGATCGTCGCGACCGGTGCGCCGGTTGTCGCCCTGCACCAGGTCGGCGCCATGGTCGCGGCGGCATTGGGCGACGGCCGGATCTGGTGGGGCGAGCCGGACGACATCGCGTCGCAGCCGGTTGAGCCTGCCGTGGCCCATGACGGCGCGCTGCTCTGCGCGGCGGTAGGGCCGGACGGCAGGTCGCTTCTGTCCGGCGGCGACGATGGCCGGCTGGTCCGCCTGCAGCCCGGCAGCGAGCCGGAGGAGGTCGCGAAGGCGCCGCGCCGCTGGATCGCGGCGCTGGCGACCGATCCGCAGGGCGGCAACATCGTGTTCGCCGCCGGCAAGGAAGCCCGCGTGCTGGGCAAGGACGGCCGGGAGAAGGCGGTGTTTGCCGACCATCCCTCGACCATTGCCGACCTCGCCCTGGACGCCAAGGGCAAGCGCCTTGCCGTGGCCCATTATGGCGGGGCCAGCATCTGGTGGACCGAACTCGCCAAGCAGGAGCCCAAGAAGCTGGCCTGGAAGGGCAGCCATGTGCGGATCCGCTTCGACCCCACCGGCCGCTACCTGGTGACGGCCATGCAGGAGAACGAGCTGCATGGCTGGCGGCTGGCGGACGGGCAGGACATGCGGATGTCCGGCTATCCGAGCAAGCCGCGCGCCCTGGCCTTCTCGCCGGATGGCAAGAAGCTCGCCACCGGCGGCTCCGACACGCTGGTGGTCTGGGACTTCACCGGCAAGGGGCCGATGGGCAAGGCGCCGGATGAGCTGGGCGACTACTGCCAGGTCCCGATCACGGCGCTGGCCTTCCACCCGACCCTGGCGATCGTGGCGGCCGGCCATGCCGATGGCAGCGCCAAACTGCTCTCGTTCGGCTCCGAGCGGACCATACCCCTGGACAATCCGGGCGCGGACATGGTGACGAGCCTGGTGTTCTCCCGGGACGGCAGAAAGCTCTATGCCGGCACCGAGGATGGCGGGCTCGCCTCCTACCTGATCGCGAACTGAACAAGAAGCGCCGGGACCGACGGCCCGGCCGGGCCGCTCGGGCCGGGATGGATCTGGATGCGCGTCGACCTCCGCGAGACCCTCAGTCTCGCCCTGCCCGTGATGGCGGCGCGCGCCGGCATCCTGGTGATGACCGCGGTCGACACGATCATGACCGGTCGGTTCGGCGCCGAGGAGCTGGCGTTCTACGCGATCGGCAACGCGCCGTTCCTCCTGTTCATGCTGCTGGGCATCGGTCTCGCCACCGGCACGGTGGTGCTGGTCTCCCAGGCAATGGGCGCCGGCCAGCCGGGCGAAACCGGGCGGATCTGGCGGATCGCCTGCCTGGACACGGCGCTTCTGGGCCTTGCTACCGCCCTCCTGCTTCTGCCGGGCGAGACGATCCTGAGCTGGCTCGGCCAGAGCCCCGAGGTCGTCGCGGGAGGAGCCAGGGTGATGCGTGCCTTCGCGCTGGCGATGCCGGCCGTCCTCCTGTTCGCGGTCACCAGCTACTTTCTGGAGGCGATCAGCCGGCCCCATGCCGGAATGGCCGTGATGTGGCTGGGCAACGTCCTGAACCTGGTGCTCAACTGGATCCTGATGTTCGGCCCGTTCGGCCTGCCGATGCTGGGTGCCGAGGGAGCTGCCCTGGGCACCTCGATCACCCGCTGGGTGATGGCGGCAGCACTGATCCTCTACGCGTTCCGGTTTGCCGGCCATCTTGCCTATGGCGTGCGCGGCCCGCTCGGCGACGTGCGCGGCGTGCGCCGCCGGCTGTTGCGGCTGGGCCTGCCGTTCGCAGCGTCGCAGGGCCTGGAGAGCAGCGCCTTCCAGTTCATCCTGGTGATGGCCGGCTGGCTCGGCACCACCCAGCTGGCCGCCCACCAGGCGGCCATGAACCTGAACGCGCTGCTCTACATGCTGACCCTGGGCGTGGCGACCGCCACCTCGGTCCGGGTCGGCCATGCGGTCGGCCGGGCCCGGCCGGACCAGATCGCGCGGGCCGGCTGGGTCGGCACCGGCATGGGCCTCGCGATCATGCTGGTCTGCGCGCCGTTGCTTGCCGGCTTCCGCCAGCAGATCGGTGAACTCTATGCGGCCGACCCGGTGGTGGTGATCGCGATCGCCTCCACCATCCTGGTGGTGCTGCCGACCATGCTGATGGACAGCGGGCAGGGCATCGTCACGGCGGCGCTGCGCGGCACCGGCGACACCTGGATCCCCACCGCCATCCATGTGAGCTGTTTCTGGCCGGTGATGGTCGGCACCGCCTGGTATCTGGCGTTTCCTGCCGGATTGGGCCTGGCCGGATTGTGGTGGGGGTTGTTCACCGGGCTTGCGCTCGCATTTCTACTGTTGAGCCTGCGCTTTGCCGGCCGCGCCCGACGTCCCGACCCACTCGCACGAGCGTCATGAACGAACTCAAGCGCCTCTTCGACCGGCAGGCGGTCAACCGCAACCGCATCCGCGCCCTGTCCGACCGCGCCTACCAGCCCTTCCTGCTGGACGAGGTTGCCGAGCGCCTGGTCGAGCGGCTTTCCGAGATCCGCCGTCCGTTCCCGCGTGTCCTGGAACTGGGGAGCTGGCGCGGACGGATGGCGGCGATGCTGGCGGAAGTGGGCCTTGGCAGCGAGCTGACCGTGGCCCTGGATCCGGTCGGGGATGCCCTGGACGAAGGCCCTGGCCTGAAAGTCCAGGCCGAGCCGGAACTGCTGCCGTTCGCCGATAACAGCTTTGACCTCGTGGTCAGCGCCCTGGCCCTCCACCATGTCGACGACCTGCCGGGCGTCCTGGTCCAGCTCCGCCGCCTGCTGGCGGCCGATGGCCTGATGCTGCTGGCGCTGCTGGGCGGCGAGAGCCTGATGGAGCTGCGCACCGCCCTGATGCAGGCCGAGCTCGACCTCAAGGGCGGGGCCGCGATGCGGGTGGCGCCGTTTGTCGACATCCGCGACGCGGCAGCCCTTCTGCAGCGGGCCGAACTGGCTCTGCCGGTGGCCGACGTCGACCGGATCACGGTCACCTATGCCGATCCCCTGGCGCTCCTGCACGACCTCCAGTCGATGGGCGAGGGCGGCGCGCTGGTTGACCGGCCGAAGGGCATGTTCCGGCGCGACCTGCTGCTGCGCACCGCCGAAATCTACCGCGAGCGCTTCGCCCGGGAGGACGGCCGGGTGATCGCCCATTTCGAGATCCTGCACCTTTCCGCCTGGAAGCCGCACGAAAGCCAGCAGAAGCCGGCCAGGCGCGGCAGCGGCCAGGTCCGCCTGGCGGCGGCGATGGGCGTGCCGGTGGAAGTGCTGGAGGGAACGGCCAAGCGGGGCGAGACGGGGGGCTGAAATACGCCGCTGGGTGCCCGAGCTTCCAGGCACGCGCCGAGCCAGCCGACCGACGCGCCCAGCACCACCCAGGACACCGCCTGGCTGACGAGCGAGGCGGTGACGGATCCGGCCGCCAGTTCCGGCGGCACCGAGCTGTCCGGGATCCCGGCTGCCGGCTGGCCGATCAGATGCGGCAGGGCGGGCAGTGCCAGGCCGGCGACGGCCGGCGCGGCGGGGGCATGGCCATGAGAGCTGGCGGCGGGTGAAGCTCGGCGGTCACCGCACCCGGGACTCTGGGAGCCAGGGCGAAGGAGGCGAAGCCGGCCAGGCCCCGGAGCAGGGCGGTCCTCCTGGTGTGGCTTGTCCTTTTCCCGCAGCTCGCCGATTGCTCGGACGCGCCTGAAAAGCGTGGCGGCCCGGCCGCTTCCGACTGTCCGCTGGAGCCCCACGCATTGAACGGCCTCGTCCTCGCGACCTTCGTCGCGGTCTATCTCGGCATGGCGCTCGGGCGCTGGCCAGGCCTCAAGATCGACCGCACCGGCATCGCGCTGCTGGGGGCGATCGTCCTGTTTGCGGCCGGCCCGGTATCCGCCGAGCGGGTCCTGGCGGCGATCGACTTTCCCACGCTGATCGTCCTGTTCGGCCTGATGGTCCTTTCCGCCCAGTTCGCGGCCTGCGGGTTCTATGACCGGGTCGCCGCCGGCATCGCCTCGACCGATGCCCGGCCGGCCACGATCCTCCTGGTCGTCATCGTCGTGGCGGGGCTCCTGTCGGCGATCCTTGCCAACGACGTGGTGGTTTGGGCGATCACGCCGCTCTTATGCCGGGGGCTGATCGCGCGCGGCCTCGACCCGCGTCCCTTCCTGATCGCGCTTGCCGGCGCGGCCAATGCCGGCTCGGCCGCCACCCTGATCGGCAACCCGCAGAACATCCTGATCGGCTCGGTGGGGCAGCTGGAGTTTTGGCCGTTCGCTGCCGCCTGCACGCCGCCGGCCATTGCCGGGCTGGCGGCGGTCTGGCTGGTGGTGCGGTGGCAATGGCGCGACGCGTTGGCGGCGCGCCCGGTGAACGGGGAAGCGCTGCCGGTGCCGCCAGTCCAGCGCAGCGCACTGCTCAAGGCCTGCTTCTGGACGATCGTGCTGATGGCCGGCTTCACCACGCCGATCCCGCACACCACCACCGTCCTGGTGGTGGCCGGGGCCCTGCTGGTCAGCCGGACCATGGCGACCAAGCAATTGCTGGGCCTAGTGGACTGGCACCTCCTGGTCCTGTTCGGCGGGCTGTTCGTGGTCACCGCAGCCCTGGCCGACACCGGTCTGCCGGCCATTACGGTGGAGCGGCTGGAGCAGGCGGGCCTCCTGCCGGACCGGCTGGCGGTGCTGGCGCCGCTGGCGCTGGTCGGCAGCAACACGATCGGCAACGTGCCCATCGTCATGCTGATCCTGGGGATCCTGCCCGACCTTCCGGACGGGTCGCTCTTTGCCCTGGCGTCCCTTTCCACGCTTGCCGGCAACCTGCTGATCATCGGCAGCCTCGCCAACATCATCACCGTCGAGCGCGCGCGTGAAGCCGGCGTGCATCTGGGCTTCCTCGAGCACGCCAGGGCCGGCATCCCGATGACCATCCTGGCCCAAGCGCTCGCGATCCTGTGGCTCTACCTTGCAGGGTACGTCATGATGTGATGGTCCCAGCCGCGGCCCGATCGATTTTAGGCCGTGCCTGCTAGCCCCAGTGTTCCCGTGAGGCCGCCATGCTGACCAAGGATCTCGCCAGCGCTCCGAACGATCTCGAGAGCTTCTGGATGCCGTTCACCTCGAACCGGCATTTCAAGAAGAACCCGCGCCTGCTGGTGAAGGCGCAGGGGCTGCACTACACGACCCAGGACGGCAAGCAGCTCCTGGACGCCACGGCCGGCCTGTGGTGCGTCAATGCCGGTCACGGGCATCCCAAGATCGTCGAGGCGATCCAGAAGCAGGCGGCGGAGCTCGACTTTGCCCCCTCATTCCAGTGGGCGCACCCCAAGTCG
The DNA here is from genome assembly GCF_000427665.1 of Geminicoccus roseus DSM 18922. Taxonomy (NCBI): domain Bacteria; kingdom Pseudomonadati; phylum Pseudomonadota; class Alphaproteobacteria; order Geminicoccales; family Geminicoccaceae; genus Geminicoccus; species Geminicoccus roseus. The sequence continues at coordinate 5,083,929 of NZ_KE386572.1, read as the reverse complement.
TTCGAGCTGGCCTCGCGTCTGGCCCATCTGTTCCCAGGCGACCTGGACCACGCCTTCTTCACCAATTCCGGATCCGAATCGGTCGACACCGCGCTCAAGATCGCGCTGGCCTACCAGCGCGCCCGCGGGCAGGGCACCCGCACCCGGCTGATCGGCCGCGAGCGCGGCTATCACGGGGTCGGCTTCGGCGGGATCTCGGTCGGCGGCATGGTCAAGAACCGCATGCATTTCGGCTCGATGCTGACCGGCGTCGACCACCTGCCGCATACCTATAGCCTGGAGCACCAGGCCTACTCCAAGGGCCAGCCGAGCTGGGGCGGCCATCTGGCCGACGAACTGGAGCGGCTGGTGGCGCTGCACGACGCCTCGACCATCGCCGCGGTGATCGTGGAGCCGGTGGCGGGCTCGACCGGGGTGCTGGCGCCGCCGGTAGGATACCTGCAGAAGCTGCGTGAGATCACGAAGAAGCACGGCATCCTCCTGATCTTCGACGAGGTGATCACCGCGTTCGGCCGGCTCGGCAAGGCATCGGCTTCCGACTATTTCGGGGTGCAGCCGGACCTGATGACCACCGCCAAGGGACTGACCTCGGCCACCATCCCGATGGGGGCGGTCATGGTCTCCAAGGAGATCTACGAGACCTTCATGGAGAACGGCGGCTCGGAGAAGGCGATCGAGCTGTTCCACGGCTACACCTATTCGGCGCATCCGATTGCCTGCGCGGCGGCCCTGGCCACGCTGGACGTCTACAAGGACGAGGGCGTGTTCGAGAACGCGGCGTCCCTGGAAAGCTACTGGGCCGACGCGATCCACTCGCTGAAGGGCAAGCGCAACGTCATCGACATCCGCACGATCGGCATCATGGGGGCGGTCGAACTGTCGTCGCGGCCGGGAGCGCCGGCGGAGCGGGCCTACGACGCCATGCTGCTGGGCTACGAGAAGGGCATCATGCTGCGGATCACCGGCGACACGATCGCGATGTCGCCGCCGCTGGTGCTGACCAAGGCCCATATCGACGAGATCGTGGACAAGCTCGGCTCGGTGCTGGACGAACTCGACTGATCGGAAGCGGGATCCGGGACCGACACGAGGTCGGTCCCGTTCCGTAGAGGGAGCGGCGCGGTCGCTTCGCTCAGACCTCCACCTCGCTCCCGTCCTGCGGCCAGCGGGTGTGGAAGGTGCCTTCCTTGTCGAAGCGGCGGTAGGTGTGCGCGCCGAAATAGTCGCGCAGGCCCTGCAGCAGGTTGGCAGGGCCGCGCTCGCGGCGCAGGCCGTCGAAATAGGCCAGGCATGAGGCGAATGCCGGCACGGCGACGCCGCTCTGCACCGCCAGGATCACCACGTCGCGCCAGGCCTGCTCCGCCTTGAGCACGCCGTCGCGGAAGTAGGGCTGCAGGAGCAGGCTGGGGGCGTCGGCATGCGACGCGTAGCCTTCCTTGATCCGGTCCAGGAACGCCGCCCGGATGATGCAGCCACCCCGCCAGATCGTGGCGATCAGGCCGAGATCGAGATCCCAGCCATATTGTTTGGAGGCCACCTCGAGCTGCTCGAAGCCTTGGGCGTAGGCGACGATCTTGGAGGCATAGAGCGCATCGCGGATCATGGCGATCTCGGCCGGGCCGGCCTTGCGCTGGGCCATCGGCGCGTGGCTCAGCGCCTTGGCGGCGGCGGCGCGCTGGGCGGGACGTCCGGACAGAGCGCGGGCGAACACCGCCTCGGTGATCGCGGTGATCGGTACGCCCAGTTCCAGGGCCGACTGCGCGGTCCAGCGCCCGGTGCCCTTCTGCTCGGCCTCGTCGCGGATCATGTCGACCAGAGCGGATCCGGTCGCGGCGTCCTGCTTGGCCAGCACGATCGCGGTGATCTCGATCAGGTAGGAGTCGAGGTCGCCGGTGTTCCAGGTCGCGAAGACCTCGGCGATCTCCTTCGCCTTCATGCCGTAGACCGTGCGCATCAGGTCGTAGGCCTCGGCGATCAGTTGCATGTCGGCATATTCGATGCCGTTATGCACCATCTTCACGTAGTGGCCGGCGCCATCCGGGCCCATGTGCGCGCAGCACGGGGTGCCATCGACCGAGACCGCCATCTTGGTGACCATCGGCGCGATCCGCTCCCAGGCGGCCTTGGCGCCGCCCGGCATCATCGATGGGCCTTCCAGCGCGCCCTCTTCGCCGCCGGAGATGCCCATGCCGACGAACAGGATATTGCGCGCCGCCAGCTCGCGCTCGCGCCGCCGGGTGTCCGAGAACAGGGCGTTGCCGCCGTCGACGATGATGTCGCCTTCATCCAGGTGCGGGACCAGCTCGGCGATCACGTCGTCGGTCGGCTGGCCGGCCTTGACCATGATGATGATCGCCCGGGGCTTCGACAGGGCGGCCACGAACTCCTCGACCGACCTGGTGCCGACGAACGCGCCCTCGTGGCCATGCTCGGCCAGGAGATGCTCGGTCCTCTCGTTGCTGCGGTTGTGGACGGCGACGCGCAGGCCCTTGCGCGCCGCGTTGCGGGCAAGGTTGGCGCCCATCACCGCGAGACCGGTGACGCCGAGATCGGCCAGTTCCGTCATGTCCATCTCCCTCCAGAGGGTTTCAGATGATCGCTTGTTCCGGTTGCAATGCCCGGATCGCCGTGCGGCGGGCATCCAGCTTCGTCCGGCGCTCGACCTGCATCCGGGCAACCTTGCGTCGCAGCGGCCAGTACACCGCACAGAAGCCCAGGATGGCCAGGGGCGTGCTGCCCACGATCAGCGGCAGCAACAGCGCCTCGCCGTCGTTGAGGAGATAGCTCCAGGAGATCGCCTCGACCGGCGGCAGGCCCACACCGTTGCTGCCCAGGATCGCGCGGCCAAGCTCGTAGTTGCAGAACATCACGAGCGGCAGCGTCCAGGGATTGTTCAGCAGGGTAAACGCCAGCGCCAGCGGCAGGCTCGCCCGGAACAGCCTCGCCAGCAGGAACGCCATGAAGAAATGCAGGCCGAACCATGGCGTCAGGGCCAGCGCGGTGCCGAGCGCCACCCCGGCCGCCAGATAGTGCGGCGAGCCGCTCATCCGCCCGATGCGCTGCAGGCGGTAGCGGAACGCGCGCCGGTAGCCCATGCGCGGGAGGACCGCCGAACGACTGCGCTCCCAGAAGTTCGGGCGCCGCTGCCGGGCGAACAGCAACCTCGTCAGGCCTTGGCAGCGCCGGGGCGGGAGCCGGGCTTGACCGGCGGGATCGCCGCCAGTTCGGGCGGAAGCTCGTCCGGGCGGTAGGTCGGCAGGTCCAGCGCCATCAGCGCGTGATGCGGCACGCCGAGATCGGCCCGGCCTCCCGAACGGTCGACCAGGCAGGCGGCCGCGACCACCTGCCCGCCTTCGGCCCGGATCACCTCCATGCACTCCTTGGTGGACATGCCGGTGGTAACCACGTCCTCGGCGACCACGACCTTTGCACCCTTCGGGATCGAGAAGCCGCGGCGCAGGGTGAAGGTCCCGTCGACCCGCTCGGTGAACAGGGACGGGACGCCCAGAGCGCGGGCCAGTTCATGCCCGACCAGGATCCCGCCCATGGCTGGCGCCACCACCAGGTCCACCTCGATGTCGCCGATCCTGGCCGCCAGCGCCTTTGCCAGCCGCTCGGCCCGGGCCGGGTCCATCAGCACCCGGGCGCACTGCAGGTAGACGGAGCTGCGCAGGCCGGAGGTCAGGATGAAGTGACCGCGCAGGAGCGCGCCTGCCGCCTCGAACTCGGCCATCACCGTCGCCTGATCCATCGACCCGCATCCCCTTGCATCAACCCGGGCCGCTTGGACCACAAAATCATGCCAGGACGCCAGAGGCCTCATCATCCAGGACGGCATCCAGGGCATCGTCCAGGGGAAGCACGCCCTTGAACCCCCGCCGGTGATGGGGGGTCGGCCCCAGTTCCCGCAGAGCCTGGCGGTGGAAGGCGGTGGGATAGCCTGCGTGGCGCTCGAGACCATAGCCTGGCCAGCGCAGCGCGAGGCGCGCCATCGCCCGGTCGCGCACCACCTTCGCCACGATCGAGGCAGCCGCGATGCAGTCGACCAGGGCATCGCCCTTCACGACCGCTTCCGCCGGGAGGTCCAGTCCCGGCGGGACCCGGTTGCCATCGACCAGCACCTGGACGGGCCGGATCTTCAGCCGGCAGACCGCGCGGCGCATCGCCAGCATCGAGGCGTGGAAGATGTTCAGCCGGTCGATCTCCGCCACCGACGCCGCACCCAGGGCCACCACCGCCTGGTCCTGGAGCAGCAGGGCCAGCCGGCGCCGCTCCGCGGCCGGCAGGGCCTTGCTGTCGGCCAGCCCCTCGATGGGGGTGCGCAGGATCACGGCGCACGCGACGACCGGGCCCGCCAGCGGCCCGCGTCCGACCTCGTCGACCCCGGCGACCGGCAGGGCGCCATCCACCGTGACCCTCATGCGAGCCCGTCCAGGAAGGCCAACTCGACCAGGATCCGCCCGACCTTGGCGCCGGCGACGTTGAGGATTGGCTTTTCTCCGAACCGGGCGAGGGCGCCGGGCTCGACGCCATCCAGCCAGCCCAGCCGGCTCATTGATGCCAGCAGCATGGCCTCGGCGGCACGGGTGGCGCCATCGACCGCCTTCAGCGCCATTCCATGGCCGTTCCGGCGGTTGCCGGCGAGGTAGACCCCCTCGGCGCCGGTCTTGGCGACAATCCAGGGGGCGGCGCGCATCAGGGCCGAGCATAGCCTGCCGCTGCCGGCCACCATCTCGGGATGGGCGACCATGGCGTCGCCGATCCGGGTCAGTGCCGCCGCGCGCGACGGGGGCAGGCCCTTGGGCATCGCCAGCCGCGCCGCCGCACGGGCAAGGGCATCCAGGGGGATGGGCCAGGAGGGAACGCCGCATCCGTCGGTCCCGGGGACGGGCAGGGGATCGATGCCGGTGATCTCGCGCAGCGCATCGTCGACCCGACGCTGCACCGGATGGTCGCGCTCCAGATAGCTCTCGATCGGGGCACCCAGCGCCCGCGCCGTCACGAGCATGCCGGCATGCTTGCCCGAGCAGTTGTTGAACACCGGGGTGACCGGCCGATCGGCCTTGAGGCGTGCTGCGTCGGCGGCCGGCAGAAGGGGTGGATGGCCGCCACAGCGCAGGTCGCCCTCCGTCAGCCCGGCACGCTCCAGCCAGGCAAGCACGCGACTGATATGGATCTCCTCCCCGTTGTGGGAGGCACACGCCAGCGCCAGGTCGGCAGCATCGCATCCGGAGGCGTCCAAAGCACCGCTCTCGACCAGCGGCAACGCCTGGAAGGGCTTGATCGCCGAGCGGGGAAAAACCGCTTCGTCGGTGTCGCCGATGGCGGCCAGCAGCCGGCCGCGCCCATCCGCCACCGCCAGCCTGCCCAGATGCCGGCTCTCCACCCGATCTCCGCGGGTGACCAAGACCGCGACCGGATCCCTCATCGGCCCCCAACCCCACTGATGACTGGAATGTGGCGGTGCGGTGGCATGGTCGCTCCCCCAGCGCAAGCGCAGAAGGCGGAGCCGGCTGGAAGGTGCGGCCATTCGGCCGCGCTCGGCAACCTCATTTCCGGATGAGACGATCGTCACGATTACCTCGATCCCGCCGAAGCTTCATCAATCCGATGTCGACGCTACATGGCGACGCTCATGCTCGATGGGGGATCGAAGACATGCAGAGAAGACAGCTCCTCGGAGGAATGCTCGCATTTGGTGGGGCTTTTGGCTTTTCCGGGACTTCGGAGGCCGCTCCCCGGTTCGACGTCTGGCAGTGCATGCGGTGGAACAAGCTGCCAGGCAGCTTCCGAAGTTGCGGCTTCAAGGATATGACGATCTTCTACGAGGCGTCGATGGTCACCAGCGGACAGCCCGACTACCGCAAGCTGGACCAGGTCGCCGCCCAGATCCGCAAGGCCAAGCCTCCGATCGTGACCCTGGACATCGAGCGCTGGGATCCGACCACTGCCCAAGGGCGCGACAAGCTCATCCGGGTGATCGAGTACCTTCGAGGCCGGATCCCGTCCTCGGTGCGGATGGGCTATTGGGGCATCATGCCGAACTACAACTATCCAGACTATCGCGCCGGAGGCAGCCGGCTCGCCCGCCAGCGCAGCCTGAACCGAGGGATGCGCCCGCTCGCGACCAAGACCGACTGGATCATGCCGTCGCTTTATACCTACGAGGGCAACCGCAGCCGCTGGGCACAGTTCGCGAACATCGTGCTCGAGGAAGCCCACAGCTACGGCAAGCCGGTCATGCCGTGGCTGTGGATGCAGTTCTACGAGAAGTCTCCCTACAAGAGCATCCACTACAAGCTCATCCCCGGCGAGTTCTTCCGCGGGGAACTGGAGAAGGCTCGGGCCAGGGCGGACAGCGTCTGTTTGTGGGGCACGAGGGCGCCAGCAAGCGGCAGCACGATCAAGCGGTTGGACTGGCAGGGCCGGGCGAGCTGGTGGTTGCAGACCAAGTCGTTCATGCAAGCGCAGGGACATCCGATGAATGCTTGCAAACTCTGAACGGCAAAGTAGGTATGGCGCCGGTCGTCGGAGTTACCGTCTTCCAAGCAGGAGGCCGGCGCCATTTCATGGCTCGCTGTTCATGAGCCGCACAGGTCGATGCGACCTCTCCGTCGCGACCAGCTGGACTGGTTGGCGAGCCTATTCTGGAAGTGCAGATGCAACGACGTGATTTCTTGGCTGGGCTGGTCGCGACCCCGACGGCGCCCGGCCTGACGGACCTCCTGGCCGACCTGAAGAAGGCGAGCGGAGTCGCAACCCCCACGACCCCGCCTGCCAATCCCAAGCCGCCGGTCACGCCGACGCCGCCCACCAAGCCGACCGTTCCGGACAAGAAGAACTTCGTCGCCTGGCAGCGGATGAGCTGGAACAACGGTCCGGCCAGCTTCGATGGCTGCGGGCTGCGCCCGATGCCGATCTACTACCAGAATACGCTGATCACCGGCGAGGAGCCGGACTACAAGAAGCTCGACAAGGTCATCGCCCAGATCAAGGCGAACAAGCAGACCATGGTCACGCTGGACGTGGAGCGCTGGAACGCGGCGTCCGACCGCGAGCGGCCGAAATACATGCGGCTGATGGACTACATGCGCGAGCGCGTGCCGGCCGGCACCAAGCTGTCCCTGTACGGGATCATGCCGAAGCCGCGTTACAGCGATTATGTCGCCGGCGGCGCCAAGCTCGCCTACCAGCAGAGCGAGAACAAGAAGATGCGTCCGCTCGCCGCCAAGTGCGACTGGATCATGCCGATGTTCCATGCCTACGAGACGGACCGCCGGGACTGGGCGAAGTTCGCTACGGCCATGATCGCCGAGGCGCGCACCTACGACAAGCCGGTGATGCCGTGGCTGTGGATGCAGTACCATGACCTGGCCTGGCCCAGCTCGATCCGGGGCCAGCTGATCCCGGGCGACTTCTTCCGCCAGCAGCTCGACACCGCCTACCGTCTGGCCGACAGCCTGTGCATCTGGGGGACCCTGATCGTCCGGCCGGACGGCACCCGGATCCGGGCGAACTGGAACGCCCAGGCACCCTGGTGGGCGCAGACCAAGGCGTTCCTGCAGGCGAACCTGCACAACGTGACCGCCTGCAAGGCCTGAGCGTCTTTCCCAACGACAAAGAAAATGGCCGGGGCAAGCCCCGGCCATTCCTGTTGCTCGGGCGCTGATCAGGCCGCTGCGGTCAGCTTGTCCATCGCGTCGTCCAGGCCCGACCAGAGCCGGTCGAACAGCTGGTCGATCTCCGCCTCGTTGATCACCAGCGGCGGGCAGATGCCGACCGCGTCGAAGGGCAGGCCGCGCAGGATCAGGCCGTGCGGCTGGCAGGCATTCGCCACGGTCACCGAGGCCTTGGAGGCGGCCGGGAACTGCTCGCGGGTCGCCTTGTCCTTGACGATCTCGACAGCACCGATCAGGCCGACGCCGCGCGCCTCGCCGACCAGCGGATGCTCCTCCATCGCCTTCAGGCGCTGCATGAAGTGGGGCGCCATCGCCTGCACGTGGCCGAGCGTGTCCTCTTCCTCGTAGATCTTGAGGGTTTCCAGGGCGACCGCAGCCGCCACCGGGTGGCCGCCATAGGTGTAGCCCATGCCGATCGTGCCGAGCTCGGCGGAGCGGTCGGCCAGCGTCTGGTAGAACTCGTCGCTCATCAAGAGGCCGGCGATCGGCAGGTAGGCGCTGGAGAGCTGCTTGGCGACGGTCATCAGGTCCGGCTGGATGCCGTAGGTCTGCGAGCCGAACATCTGCCCGGTCCGGCAGAACCCGCAGATCACCTCGTCGGCCACGAACAGGACGTCGTACTTCTTCAGGACCGGGATGATCTTGGGGAAGTAGCTGTCCGGCGGGACGATGACGCCGCCGGCACCCTGCACCGGCTCGGCGAAGAAGGCGGCGACCGTGTCCGGGCCATGCTCGAGGATCAGGTCCTCCAGCTCCTTGGCGAGCCGGTCGGTGAACTGCTCCTCGGTCTCGCCCTCCATGCCCTCGCGGTACCAGGTCGGCGGCGTCACGGTGAGGAAGCGCTCCGCCATCGGCAGGTCGAAGCCCTTGCGGGCATATTCCAGCGCGGTGAGGTGGCCACCCGCCAGGGTGATGCCGTGATAGGCGCGCCGGCGGCTGATGATCTTCTTCTTCTCGGGCCGGTCCTTGGCGTTGTTGTAGTACCAGATCAGCTTAATCGCAGTGTCGATCGCCTCGGAGCCGGAGTTCAGGAACCAGGCCTTGGTCAGGCTGTCCGGGGTCATCGACAGCAGCTTCTCGCCCAGCTCGATCACCGGCATGGTCGAGCGGTGCGCGAACTGGTGCGAATAAGGCATGGTCTCCATCTGGCGCTTGGCCGCGTCGACCAGGCGTTTGTTGTCGAAGCCCAGCGCCGTGCACCACAGGCCGGCCAGGCCTTCCAGGTACTGCTTGCCGTCATCGTCCTCGACCCAGACGCCCTTGCCCTTGGTGATCACCAGCGGACCCTGCTTCTCGTGGACGCGCAGGTTCGTGTAAGGATGAACGAGATAGGCGATATCGCGGGCGGCGAGCGAATTGGGCGCGTGGGTCATCGTCGAGACATTCCGGCGTCGTTGCTGGGTTGCCCTCGATGGTAGGAGGCCTGTGACCTCCCGGCCACCCCCAGTTCCGTTCTGGCCAACGTACTTGCGCATAGCTGGCCCCACATTATCTGCCAGCATCCAGCTTCAGAGGTGATCGATGATCGGGCAGATCGAGCGGCCGTCGGCCAAGCCAGCAGCCAGTGCCGCCACCGGGCCGCTGCCTCCGGGGCACCCGCCGGTCGCCGCCCCCAAGATCGGGGTGATCCTGTCCAACCTCGGCACGCCCGACGGCACCAGCTACTGGCCCATGCGCCGCTACCTTTCCGAGTTCCTGTCGGACCGGCGGGTCATCGAGAAGCCCTTCCTGCTCTGGCAGGCGCTGCTTCAGGGCGTGATCCTGACCACCCGGCCGTCGCGCAAGGGCAAGGACTACCAGACCATCTGGAACACCGAGAAGGACGAGGGACCGCTGAAGACGGTCACCCGGGCGCAGGCGGAGAAGGTCGGGGCGCTCCTGGCCGAGCGCTACCCGAACGTCGTGGTCGACTGGGGCATGCGCTATGCCAGCCCGTCGCTGCCGTCGGTGGTCGAGCGCCTGTTCCGCCAGGGCTGCTCCAGGCTGATCCTGCTGCCGCTCTACCCCCAGTACAGCGCCGCCACCACCGCCACCGGCTGCGACGTCGTGTTCAAGAAGCTGCTCGACATGCGCTGGCAGCCGGCCCTGCGCACGGCCCCGCCCTATCACGACCATCCGGGCTACATCACCGCGATCGCCGACAGCATCCGCGACCACCTGGCGACGCTGGACTGGCAGCCGGACAAGGTGGTGATGAGCTTCCATGGCATGCCCAAGGAATATTTGCTGCGGGGTGATCCCTACCACTGCCAGTGCCTGAAGACCGCGCGGCTGGTGTTCAGCGAGCTGGGCATGACCCAGGAGCGGACCATGGTCTGCTTCCAGTCGCGGTTCGGCCCGGACGAATGGCTGCAGCCCTATCTCGACAAGACCATGGAGGCGCTGCCTGGGCAGGGCGTGAAGAAGGTGGCGGTGATCTCGCCGGGCTTCTCGGTCGACTGCCTGGAGACGCTGGAGGAGATCGAGGGCGAGAACCGGGAGATCTTCACCCATGCCGGCGGCGAGAAGTTCACCTACATCCCCTGCCTGAACGACGGCGAGGCCGGGATCCGCCTGATCACCGACCTGGTCGAGCGCGAACTGGCCGGCTGGGTGTGACGGCTCAGCTCGTCAGGACCCCGCAGTCGAGCACGAAGGCGACCCGTTCGGCGACGTCCACCCGCGGCACCTCGATCAGCTCGTAGCCGAGGTCGCGGTAGACGCCCTCCATCGCGGTGCAGGTGGCGGCGGCGATGGAGGCAGTCTGGCGTCGCTCCTGGTCCTGGCGGAAGATCTTTGGCCAGGGCGGGCAGATCAGGACCTGCCGGTGATAGCGGTAGGCGCGCGCCGCCTCGTGCAGGTGTGGCGGGACGGGCAGGCCTTCCAGCCGCAGATAGCCGATCACGTCCGGCACGCCCCGGTCGAACCAGACCGTCTCCGCCGGCTGCGCCAGGTAGTTCTCCATCTCCAGGGCCAGCATGGTCTCGGCGAACAGCGCCCGGTCGCGCCAGGGCAGGGCCGGTCCGTCGATCGCCATCTGCCGCTGGATGATCCGCCGCCCGACCTCCGGGGCATGGGGAAATCCCCGGGCGCTCAGGGCCTGGATCAGCGTCGACTTGCCGGACCCTGGTCCGCCGGTGATCACGATGAAGCGTCGCTGTGACATGTGCCGCAACTCCTGCTGGGTGGATCGACAATTTCCAGGCGGCTGCTAAGTCCCGCCCTGCGGGCGACCCGGCCCGCACCCAACCCGTTCTCCAGAATCGAAGGAAGCTCGTGACCGGACCGCTCGCGCTCTACCGGGAGAAGATCGCCACGGGCGCCCTGAAGGCCGATCCGGACCAGGAGAGGGCGGCCCAGCGCCTGCAGCGTCTTCACGACGACCTGACGGCGGCGCCGGACGACGGTGGCCAGGGCGGGTTCTGGAGCGGATTGTTCAAGAGGAAGGCCGCTGCCAACGGGCGTCAGGTGCGGGGGGTCTACCTGCAGGGCGCGGTGGGGCGCGGCAAGTCGATGCTGATGGACCTGTTCGTGGCGAGCTCGCCCGAGCCCAAAACCCGGCGGGTCCACTTCCATGCGTTCATGCTGGAGGTGCAGCGGCGCCTGCACGAACTCCGCCAGGACGGCGGAAGCGAGGATCCGGTGGGGCAGTTCGCGCGCACGGTCGCCTCGGAGACCCGCCTACTCTGCTTCGACGAGTTTCATGTCGTCAACATCGCCGATGCCATGATCCTGGGGCGGCTGTTCACCGGGCTGTTCGATGCCGGCGTCGTGATCGTCGCCACCTCGAACTGGCCGCCCGAGCGGCTCTACTGGAACGGGCTGAACCGCGACCGCTTCCTGCCCTTCATCGACCTGCTGCAGAGCAAGGTCGACGTGGTGTCGCTGGACGGTCCGGTGGACTACCGGGTCGAGCGGCTGCGCGACCTCAACACCTGGTTCTCGCCCTTGGGCGAGGCGGCCGGCAAGGAGATCGAGCGGCTGTTCCTGGCGCTGAGCGACGGCAGCCCCGGAAGCCCGGTCGACGTGCCGGTCGGTTCGCGCACCCTCAAGGTCGCCCGTGCCGACGGTCCGATCGCCCTGTTCGACTTCCCCGAACTTTGCGCGCGGCCGCTGGGTGCGGCGGACTATCTAGCGATCGGCAGCCATTTCCGGGTGGTGTTCCTGACCAACGTGCCGATCCTGGCGCCGGCCCGGCGCAACGAGGCTCGCCGGTTCATGACGCTGGTCGACGTCCTCTATGAGAGCAGGCGGATGCTGGTGGTCAGTGCCGACGGCCGGCCGGACCAGCTCTATCCGGTGGGCGAGGGGGCGTTCGAGTTCCAGCGCACCGTCAGCCGGCTGATGGAGATGCAGAGCACCGCCTGGCTGGAGATGGTCCGTTCGGCCTCTGGCGACCTGCCGGATTTCGCTCCCTTCGCCCTGACCTCCGACCTGAACTAGCGGAAATACCGCCGAAGACCTCCTGGGACAGGGACACCGGCAGTCAGGCTACCTGGCAGAGCCTCCACGGGCCGATGTCGACATGGAGGTGATCGCGATGGTGGCGGTCGGCGGGCGGACCCAGGACCACCTGGAACCGGCGGCAGGCAGCCTTGCCGACGGCCCGCAGGAAGCGCCCCGGCGGGCCGCCCGTGTACCAGTCGCGCTCCACCATGATGCGGCGGCCATCGGCCAGGACGAACCCGGTGATGTCGACGGCGCGGCCGGAGGCATGCAGGCTCGGCCGCGCCGCATTGCCGGTCATCGACCGGCAGGCCCAACTGCCGGCGGTGAGTACGGCAGTGACCCTGCTGCCGGTTTCCAGCAGGGCCAGACGGTCGATCTCGGGCATGAACCCAGCAAGCGAGGCCGCCATCGCGCAGGCGGTCTTGAGCGGCGGGATCAGGTCCGGCCCCGCCTGCTCCAGGATCAGGGGCATGCTCACCCCGCAGGCGCCACCTGGAGCGGCAGGCCACGGGCTGAACCGGGCGCCGCTGGCCGCGAGCTTCGCCGGGCAGTCCGGGTCGGGGGCTGAGCGATCGGGCTCGGGACCGGCGCATCCCAGCAGGAGAAGGGCAGCCGCCCCGAGCACGGTCGCAAAGCCGCACCCTGCCGGCCTCATCGGATGGACTGGCCTTGGGTGCTTTGCGTCAGAACTCGGCGCATCGTTAACGGATCATTCACTGGCAGGGTCCAAGATGCACCCATGGCATGCGCGGCCGGCGGCATGCCAAGCGGCCGGTCGCCGCCGAAGCGCCGGGTCGAAGGGAGCAGGCTTGCCCGCAATGCGCCAGATCTTTGACCGGCTTGGGCGGCGCCCGGCCGTCCCGTGGCTGGCTGTCGTGCTGGTGCTGACGGGGATGGTCATGTTGGCGGCGATCGCCAGGAGCCAGCCGCCGGTGCTTCCTTCTGGTCCAACCATTCTGGTGGAGATCGAGCGGAGCCAGGTGCTGCCGCCCGCGGATCCGCCGGTGGCCAAGGTCCCGCCCGGCCAACATGGATCTCGCGCCGTCGCGGACGCACCAGGGAGTGGCCCCAGGATCGCGATCATCCTGACCGGCCTGGGCCTGGATCCGGTTCTGGCGCGAGCGGCGCTGGATCTGCCGGACGCCGTGGCGGTGGCATGGTCGCCCTACAGCGACGACCCGCTGGCCGACCAAGCCCCGATGCGCCGGGCGGGGCACGAGATCTGGCTGGATCTGCCGATCTCCCGGGGTGATCCTGCCCGGTTCGATGCGGGCCCGCTGGCGCTGTCGCCGGCGAAGTCCGACGACCAGAATCTGCGGCGGCTCCGGATGGCGCTGGAGACGGTCACCGACCCGGCAGGGGTGGTGATGGAGCCCGGCGCCTTCGCCGCCAGCCCGGACCGACTAGGCCCGGTTTCCGCTGGGTTGGGGGAGCTGGGCCTTCCGCTGGTGCTCCACGGCAACTTCGTGCGCGTGGTCGCGGACGCGGAGCAGGTGGCCGCGGTCGCGGCCGATGGCTGGCTGGAGATCCACACCGTCGCCAGCGTCATCGACGCGTTCCTGGAGGAGCGTGCGAGGCAGGCGCGGCGGGAAGGTGACGTCCTGCTGGTGGTGCGGAGCCATCCGCTCAGTCTCGATCGGTTGGGGAGGTGGCTGGCCAAACTGCCGGGCGAGGGCTTGACGCTGGTGGCCCCTTCGGTGCTCCTGCGCGCGCCACCGGATGGGCGGTCGCTGCGGGCCGGGATCCACCCCGACAAGGGAGGCGTGGCGAGGGACCGACACGGGGGATGACATGGACGAAGCGGGCACCTGCATCATCTCGGCGACGCCGCTGGAAGGCTATCGTCCCTGCGTGGGCATGCTCCTGCACCGGCCGGGCCATGGCCTGTTCGTCGGCCGGCGCATCGACACCATGGTGGAGGCCTGGCAGCTGCCGCAGGGAGGCATCGACCCGAGCGAAACGCCCTTGAGCTGCGCCGTCCGGGAACTGCGGGAGGAAGCCGGGACCGACGCCGCGACCCTGGTACGGGAGAGCGACCGCTGGCGGGCCTATGACCTGCCGCCGGACCTGGCCGCCAAGTCCTGGCGGGGCCGCTACAAGGGCCAGTCGCAGCGCTGGTTCCTGTTCCGCTTCGAGGGCAGCGACGAGGACATCAACCTCACCGGCCATGGCGAGGAGGCCGAGTTCGCCGAGTGGCGCTGGGCGAAGGAGGATGAGATCATGAAGCTGATCGTGCCGTTCAAGCGCGCCATCTACCAGGACGTGTTCGACGAGTTCCGGGCCGACCTGGGCTGATCTGGGTAGGCCAGAAGCGGGGGCCGCGCACCCGTCGGGATCATTCCCGGCGCTTGGCCCGGGTACGCGCCGCCGCGAACGACGTTTCCTCGGGAAGGCTCGCTCCTGAAGCAGCCGGGCATGGCTGGCGGGCGAGGCAGGTCCTGGCCGCTGCCGCCCTGCTGCTGGCAGCCTGCGCGCCCAGCCCGCCGCCGTCGCCGCCGCCGCCGGCGCCGGCGCCGGTTGAGAAGCCAGTCGTGCTGCCGCCGCGGCCGGTGAAATCGCCCCCGATCGACGACCAGTTCTGCGATGGCATGATCGCAGCCATCGATGCCTGGAAGGAAGCCTTTCGGGCCCTGCGGCAGGAAAGCGGCGGACCCGGCCCCTGGCAGGCGCGCCCGCTCGATCGCGAGCTCGGGCTATGCTTCGTGGACGGCACCAGCCTGCTGACGGCCGCCTATGTCTGCCGGCCGACCATGGACGGGCGTGGCGACCGGGGGACGATGGAAGCGATGTTCCGCCGGATCGAGGGACGGATCGACCGTTGCCTGGCCCGGCCGTCCTGGTATCCGCGCCGGTGGGCGAAGGCCCCGCCGGTGCAGCTTTCCGGCGGCGAGCAGCAGATCCTGTGGCGCGATCAGGCGGCATGGCCGCGGCCGGCGCTCCGGCTGAAGATCGAGCAGAACTATCAGCGCGCCGGGACCTGGACGCTGCGCCTGACCAGCTATGCGATGCGCTGAGGGTGAAGGGGCGAAAGCCCTGTCTCGCTCGCCCACCCTGCCCGGAGGAGCGTACAGCGACATGGTCGACGGCCAAGCTCCCTTGCCTGGGGTCGGGTCAGTGTTCAGCGATGGGGGATCATGCCAGCGGCGAGGGGAGCGCGGCCGGAGAAGCGAGAGGCGCGGCATACGCCGCGAGGTGCAAAGCGCCAAAAGTGCATGAGGCTGACGGGAAACGTTGTTCCAGTCGGTGGTGCGACTTCTTGACGGCGGCGGCCCGGACAACGGCCGTCGGGCCAGCGGTGGTCCAGCAAGGTCACCGCCTTGGCCGCTTGGCGGGGAGTAGCGGCGCGTAAGGCATGGCTATGCTGGACTCTGCCGGCAGGCAGGGTGCGGTTGGCCTCTTTCGTCAAACGGCAAAAGTGCCGACGCGATCATTGCGCTGGCCCGGCGCGCCGATGAGCCTGAGCAGCCCGGCAGGCGATGGAAAGCAGGGTGGTCCATCCGCCACGAGAAATGCAACCAGTGCCTGATCGCGAGCCCTCCCTCCGCTGGCCGTCTGCCAAGCGTCGGGACCATGTTGCTCTCGATCATGTGTCCCTGGTTGTTCCATTGGGGGCATCCGCTTCCCATGCCGGCGCGGCGCCAGCGGTCGAACTGCCGCTGCACCGTCGTTCACCGACGGCAACGCTTTGGCAGGGCACGCCTGCGCAGAGCCCATCGGCATACATTCAGGAGCAAGCGGTTATCCGATCCCCGCTGGCCCAGTCCCCAGCCTTGCCCCGCCGCAGCGGGACGATACGCACCCATGGCTCCTCGCTGGCCCGATAGCGTCTAGCTCCGTACCTCTGCGCCAAGCCCGGTGAACCGGCATGCGTCCGGCGGAGATC
Organism: Geminicoccus roseus DSM 18922; assembly: GCF_000427665.1. Classification (NCBI taxonomy): domain Bacteria; kingdom Pseudomonadati; phylum Pseudomonadota; class Alphaproteobacteria; order Geminicoccales; family Geminicoccaceae; genus Geminicoccus; species Geminicoccus roseus. The sequence goes on along the minus strand of NZ_KE386572.1, from coordinate 5,067,939 downwards.
GTGACAGCACAGGACGGCCCATGGGCCGTTCAAAGCTCGCTGGCTAAGCGCGCATGCTCAATGAGCCGGTCCCGTTTCGGCACGTTTCGTCCCGGCGGGTGCGAGAAGCGGGTCCGCTGGATGTCCTGCCGGAACGACGTGCACGGCCGGTACCGGCGTGCAGGCAAGCATCAAGGCCAAGCCAGGTTTTATGACATGATCCGCCATATCATGACTTGCGTTGAGCTGAACTTTGGGGATGCTGCAGTGCAGTTCTGGTCATGCTCTAGATCCGCCGCGACGCAGTCGGCGTACCTGTTCGCAGTTCCTGGGTGATGACGTTCTGGACGAAGGGGCCACATCGATGAATTCGAGACCCTCTGAAATCTGGAGTCGGGATTTTGCGGAGCATGGGCGGCCGCTGCAGCGTTGGGGCGCCCTGCTGACCCGGCGCGGCAAGCTGGTGGTGGGAGCGACCGTGATGGCGAGTGGCCTGGTCATCGGGATCTTCTGGGCCGACCTGATCTGATCTCCCTCTTCTGGCCGGACCTGAGGAGCAGCGACATCCAGCGCGGTATCGCAGCATCGATCCCGGGCGCGGTCTAGGGTTTGAAGGACCGATATCGCCGCGATCCTGATCTTGGCCCGATTGCGGCATGCATCCACGGAAGTCCTTCTGGGCGGGCTCGGTTGCTGAAGCTATCGGGGGTTGCTCAGCTGGGCCAAACCTTCCAAGCGTGATCCGCAAAGCGCCAACTTCTGGCCGAGGCGTCTCGAATAAACCTCCCGCGAAAGGCAACTCGGCGGCAACTGCCGCCGAAGCGTTCGGCTATGGAAACGGATGGCTGGCGTTGCCGGTGGCGGGGCGGCCACCGGTCGACCTTGGGTGTTCCGGCGATGGCGCCAAGCGGGCCTAAGATCGAGCCGCGGCCGAGCGCTAGGATGAGCCGCCTGCGGATCGCGGCGCATTCGGGCAGGGCGTGGGTGGGGGTCAGCCCGGCGTCCAACTCAGCTGGGGCAGCCTATCGGCACTTGAACACAGTTCGCCGGTCTCGTGCGGTACATGGAGGAACGCGCACCGATTGTGCGGGACAGCTGGCAGGATGGCAGGCGGGAGGGATCACATCCCTGGCCAGCTCAGCGGGCCATCCCGGGCTGCGGGACCGCCGATAGGCGTTCTGGGCGTGCCCAAACCAGAAAGCCACGTGCATGGCTGGCACTGTCAGCCTACTGGGCCTCGGGCAGCCGGGCACTGTGGAGATCCTGGCAAGCACTGGCCCCGTCCGTCCGGGCGCGCCGAGTGAAAAGTGTGGAGCCGGCCACTTCAGGCGCCTCGCCAGGGCCGTGCCCAAAAGCAGGGGCGCCAACTCGGATCCGGCCTTGTCTATCCAGCATCGCAGGCAGCGCGCAGCGCTGGATCGACAGCGGTGGCCCTTGGTGGGCGCATGATCGGCAGCGGCCCACCGGATGCTCGAACGAGGCGGAACGATTGTCCTGGAGGCGAGCGTCAGGCCAGGTGCATGGCGGGGACCTGGCCGATCCCGCTGGTCGGGCCGGCGGCGGTGCTGGCACGGAGCACGAGCCGGGCTGGCAGGACCAGACGCTCCGCCTGCGGTTGGGCTCCGTCACCCTTCGCGGTCAGCCGGGTCAGCAGCCGATCCGCGGCGGCATGACCCAGCTCACAGGCGGGATTGGCGATCGCCGTGAGTGGCGGGTGGCAGACGGGATACCATTCCTGGTCGTCGAACCCGACCAGGGAGACCTCCCCCGGAACCTGGATTCCTGCCCTGGTCAGAGCGACCAGAACGCCCAGGGTCATCATGTTGTTGGTGGCGAAGATGGCGGTGGGACGATCCTGCAGGCGCAGGAACCGGTCTGCCGCCTGCTCGCCTCCATGGGCCAGCAGGTCGCCGCGCAGAACCAGCTGTTCGTCGAACGCCAGGCCCTGGGCGGCCAGAGCCTGGGCATAGCCCGCCAGGCGCTGCCGGTCGAAGGTGGCTTCCATGGGGCCGGTCACGATGGCGATGCGGCGATGGCCCAGTTCCAGCAGATGGCGCACCGCCATCTCCGCCATGGCGCGGTTGTCGATGGTGACGCTGTCCGCATCGAGGCCGGGCACTTCCGAATCGACCAGGACGACGCGCACGCCACGATCCTGCGCCTCCCGTAGGTGATCCGCAGCCGCAGCCGAGGTCGCGGTGATCAGTCCGTCGATCTGCTTTTCCACCAGCACCTTCACCAGCGCCTTTTCGCGTTCCAGCGAGTTGCCGCTGTTGCCCAGGATGACGCTGTAACCCGTCTGGGAAAGGCGCGACTCGACGCCACTGGCGATCCCGCCGAAGAACGGGTTGGAGACGTCGGCGACCACCAGCCCGATCGTGAAGCTCTGGCGGCTGCGCAGGCTGGCCGCCAGCGAATTGACCACATAACCGAGTTCGATCGCGGCCCGGCGCACCTTCTCGGCCGTGGCCGGGGTCCAGCCGCCCTCGATCCCCGCCAGGACGCGCGACACTGTGGCCTTGGAGACTCCGGCGGCCTTGGCCACATCCTCCATGGTCGGCCGCCTGCGCCAGTTCATGTCCCAATTCCTTCCGCACCATCATCGCCTCGGGCAGGCCAGACGGGCAGCATCGCGCGGCTCCGTCTAGGTCAGCGGCAAGCGGGATACAGAACCTGATGCTGCAGGTCATCATGCATGAAATCGATTCAGGAAACCGATTACCGCAATCCGTTACGAAATCGAGGCCATGCGGTTGCAGTGCAGGGCGGGCTGCTGCGGCGGCCCTTGCGAAACCGCCGCCGTAACCGGCTCCGATTGCCGGTGGGGTGAGCCGCCAGATCCTCAGGCATAGCTTTGCGGTCGCCGTGCGAGCGCGGTGCAGGTATTCGCAGATCGTCCTGAAGTCCCTGGGCTAGGGATCGGCCGGCGGACTTGCTTTGCCCTGCCACCTAGCTCTGATCGCTGCTTGGGAAGTCGTCGCGTGCCGTCTGGCCGTCGGCTCCGATCTGGACGTCCAAGAGCTCCTCGCGGCGCGACGCGTGCGAACCGGATTCTGCTCAAGCTGAGCCCGTGCAGCCGAAGCGATCTACCTCCGGATGGCCCTGGCGCGCCAAAGTCGCCTATCCAGCGACGCGCACCCATGAATCTACTTTCCACGACCTGGCATGGCGGTGCCGGGATGTCCGGCTGGCCTCACATCCCCCTTCAAGGGAAGGGGGGATGCTGCCACTCTACTTGCGGCCTGCCCGGCCCGCGCAGGCGGCGAATCATGATGACAATCTGGTCCACGGCCGTCTCCGCGTCGAAGGCCGCCGGTGCAGCCCGAGGCATCTGGCCGACCGGCGCTGCCTCAGCCCGCGAGGGGAGCGAGGTCCGGTGACGTCCTGTCGAGCGGCTCCTGGGCGCTCGCATTGATCCAGGTGACGCCCGTGGAACGGAGGCGCGCCTCGATGGCCGCGGTCGGCGGGGCATCGGAAACCAGCGTGTCGATCCGGTCGAAGTCGCAGACGCAGACCCTGGCCTTGGCGCCGAGCTTGCTCGCATCGGCCGCGACGATGGTGCGACCGGCGCGAGCGATCATTGCCCGGGCGATGCCGGCCTCCTCAAGATCGAAATCCATCAGCCCGTCTTCCGCATCGATGCCGCCGATCGACAGGATCGATACATCAGCGCGGAACTGCTGGATCAGCGCCAGCGCCTCGGGACCGACGGCAGCCCCGATATCGGCCCGGAACTCGCCGCCGGCGAGATAGACCCGATGGTTCTGGCGGCCGAGCAGGGTGCGGGCGATCTCCAGCGCATTGGTCACCACCGTCAGCGACTGGCGCGTCAGCAAGGCCTCAGCGACGAAGGCGGTGGTCGAGCCGCCATCGATCATCACGGTCTGGCCATCGCGGATCTCGGCCGCCACCGCCCGGCCGATGCGCTGCTTCGCCTCGGTGCGCTTGCTCAGCCGGCTGGAAAAGGGCGGTTCGGCCTGGGCCAGGGGCAGGGCCACCGCGCCATGCACCCGCAGCAGGGTGCCGGCGTCGACCAGGGCGCGGACGTGCCGGCGGATCGTCTCGTCGGAGACGTTTAGGTGCAGCGCGAGGTCGCTGATCGTGCAGCGCCCGCGCTCCCGAAGCGTCGCCATGATCGCGCTCTGCCATTTGGTCGGGAACATCATCAACCTTTGCCGCCCCACCCGGAGGGTGAATGGGTCTCCACGGAGAATCAACAGATCTGTGGTTTTGCTGTTGACCTTGCCAGTGTTTCGCGGAGACAGTTCAGTGAAATAAATGCGACGGACGGGGTACCGAGCCCAGCTCGTCGACCGACGATCAAGGGGAAAGCGATGCTCCAGCGACTGTTGTTGTCCGCCGCCCTTGCCCTGCCGACCCTGCTGGCGGTACCGGGGGCGAATGCCGTCGAATCCGATGACCCGATCAAGCTGACCCTGCACGACTGGACCGGCCAGCTCCTCACCACCCGGATCATGGGCAGCGTGCTCCAGGAGGCCGGCTACAATGTCGAGTACGTCCAGGCCGACTATCTCGCCCAGTTCGCCGGGCTGAAGACCGGCGACCTCCACGTCGCCATGGAGATCTGGGAGACGACCGGGCGGGAGGCGATGGACGACGCGACCTCCGGTGGCCAGGTCGAGAACCTGGGCGAGACCGGGATGCAGGCGATCGAGGAGTGGTGGTATCCCGCCTACCTGAAGGACCAGTGCCCGGGCCTGCCGGACTGGGAGGCGCTGGCGGACTGCGCCGAGCTGTTTTCCACCGCCGAGACCGCGCCGGACGGGCGCTACCTGGGTGGCCCAGTGACCTGGGGCGGGTTCGACGAGGAGCGGGTCGAGGCCCTGGATCTGCCTTATGTCGTGGTCCATGCCGGCACCGACGCCGCGCTGTTTGCCGAGCTGGAGAGCGCCTACCAGCGCCAGGCGCCGATCCTGCTCTGGGTCTATGCACCGCATTGGGCGCCGATCAAGTACGAGGGCGAGTGGGTCGAGTTCCCGGCCTACGAGAAGGCCTGCTACGAGGACCCGGAATGGGGCATCAACCCGGACATGGCCTATGACTGCGGCAAGCCGCGCGGGCCGATCTGGAAGGTGGCCTGGAGCGGTGTCGCCGAGAAGTGGCCGGGCGCCCACGAGGCGATCAAGGCGTTCCATGTCGAGAACGAAGAGATGGGCCAGATGATCGCCGCGGTCGACCTGGAGGGGCAGCCCCTAGAGGCGGTGGTCGAGGAATGGATCGCCGCCAACGAGCAGCGCTGGAAGCCGTGGATCGGCCAGTAGGCATGGCACAGCCGCAGGGGCGTCCGGTGAAGCTCGCGGCGCGCGGGGTCTGGAAGCTGTTTGGCGCCGATGCGGCGGCCCTGGAGCGACTGGGCCCGGCACCGGACGACGCGGCTCTGGAACGGGCCGGAATCGTGGCCGGCGTGGTGGACGCCACGCTCGACATCCACGAGGGCGAGATCTTCGTCATCATGGGCCTGTCCGGGTCCGGCAAGTCCACCCTCGTGCGCTGCCTGTCCCGGCTGGTCGAGCCGACCCGGGGCCAGGTGCTGCTGGACGGGCAGGATCTGCTGCGTGCGAGCCGGACCGAGCTGATCGAGCTGCGCCGGCACAAGATGGGCATGGTGTTCCAGAACTTCGCCCTGCTGCCGCATCTCTCGGTGCTGGGCAACGTGGGGTTCCCTTTGGACGTGCAGGGAGTTGCGCGCGCCGAGCGGGAGCGGCGTGCCAGGGAGATGATCGAGCTGGTCGGCCTGTCCGGGCGCGAGCACGACCTTCCGCACCAGCTTTCCGGCGGGCAGCAGCAGCGCGTGGGTATCGCGCGGTCCCTCGCCGTGGGGCCGGAACTTTGGTTCCTGGACGAGCCGTTCTCGGCCCTGGACCCGCTGATCCGCCGCGAGATGCAGAACGAGTTCCTGCGCCTGCAGGCGGTCCTGAAGAAGACCATCGTCTTCATCACGCACGACTTCGACGAAGCGATCCGCCTGGCCGACCGGATCGCGATCATGCGCGGCGGCCGGATCATCCAGACCGGCACCCCGGAGCAACTGGTGCTGCACCCGGCGGACGCCTATGTCGCCGAATTCACCCGCGACGCGTCCCGGCCGAAGATCCTGTCGGCCGGCGCCATCATGCGGCCGCTCGATGCCGGGATCGAGGTGGCCGGCGCCATCGACGCCCGCGCCAAGGTCGAGACGATCGCGGCCCAGGTCGAGGCCAGCGAGCGGCCGTTCCTGGTGACGCGGGACGAGCAGCCGATTGGGCTGATCGACCGCAGCCTGGTGCTGGACGTCCTCCTGGCCCGGGAGTCGGTGCGGTGAGCCTGGCGCTGCCGCTGGCAGGCGCACGCGGCCAGGCGCCCGTGGCCAGGGCGAGGCTGCTCTGGGGCGGAGTTGCGCTGGTCACGTTCCTGCTGGTGGTGCTGCCGGTGGACTATCCGCGCTGGATGGAGGAGGTGCCGCGCGGCTGGCGCCTGGGCTGGGCGCGGGACATCTCGCGCTTCATGACCTGGCTGGTCGAGGATGCCGGTTTCGGCCTGTTCACCTTCCAGGAACTGACCCGGGCGGTCTCCTGGCTGCTGAACTGGCCGCTGCACTGGGCGACCGCGCTGTTCGCGACCGGGGTGATGGACGGGCAGGGCTCCGCGGCAGTGCAGGTCCTGCCGCCCTTGCCGTGGCCGGCCGTGGTGGCAGGCGCCGCCATGCTCGGCTGGCACTGGGGTGGCCAGCGCCTGGCGATCCTGGGCGGCGGGGCGTTCCTTTACCTGGCGGTGTTCGGCCAGTGGACCAGCGCCATGGTCACGCTCGCCTCGATCGCGATCGCGGTGCCGTTCGGGGTGGGCCTGGGGCTTCTGCTGGGGATCGGCGGCTATCGCAGCCGGACGATGGAGCGCCTGCTGACCCCGGTGCTCGACCTGATGCAGACCGTGCCGATCTTCGCCTATCTCGTGCCGATCCTGTTCCTGTTCGGCTTCGGCCCGGTCGCCGCCACGCTCGCCACCATCATCTACGCCATGCCGCCCATGGTCCGGGTGACCATGCAGGCGCTGCGCGCCGTGCCGCGCGAGGTGGAGGAGTATGGCCGGATGGCCGGCTGCACGCCGCGGCAGATGACCTGGAAGGTGCTGGTCCCGGCGGCCCGGCCGACCCTGCTGGTGGGCGTCAACCAGGTGATCATGCTGTCCCTGAACATGGTCATCATCGCCTCGATGATCGGGGCGGGCGGGCTCGGCTACGACGTCCTGACCTCGCTGCGCCGGCTCGACATCGGCGGGGGGCTGGAGGCGGGGATTGCAATCGTGCTGCTGGCGGTGGCGCTGGATCGCCTCAGCAGCGCCGCGCACGAGCAGGTCTATGGAAGAAGCCGCCGCTTCTGGATCGGCTTCGCGCTCGCGATCGCGGCCCTTTACGCAGCCGGGCTGCTGCTGCCCTGGGTGGCGGTCTATCCGGCCGGCTGGACGCTCTCGACCGGGCCGTTCTGGGCGGACCTGGTGGCGTGGATCAACGTCCACTTCTTCGACGTGCTGGAGGCGATCAAGAACGCGATCGTGCTGAACGTCCTGGTGCCTGTGCGCCGGTTCATGACCGGGCTGCCCTGGCCCTGGGTGCTGTTCGTGACGGTTCTGGCCGGCTGGCGGCTGGGCGGCATTCTCCTGGCCGGGATGGTGCTGGCGTTCGGACTGTTCATCGTGTTCACCGGCCAGTGGCAGAACGCGATGCTGACCGTCTACCTGTGCGGCGTGTCGGTGGTGATCGCGGCGATGATCGGCATTCCGCTGGGCATCCTGAGCGGGCTGAACGAGCGGTTCTGGCGGGTGATGCAGGCGGTGATCGACACGCTGCAGACCCTGCCGAGCTTCGTCTATCTGATCCCGGTGGTGATGCTGTTCCGGGTCGGCGACTTCACCGCGATGATCGCGGTGGTGCTCTATGCCCTGGCGCCTTCGGTCCGCTACACCGCCCACGGCATCCGCCAGATCCGGCCGATGCTGATCGAAGCCGGCACCGCGGCCGGCTGCACGCCCTGGCAGATGCTGACCCGGATCCGGCTGCCTTTGGCGCTGCCCGAGATCCTGCTCGGCATCAACCAGACCATCATGCTGGCCCTGTCCATGCTGGTGATCACCGCGCTGGTCGGGACCCGCGACCTCGGCCAGGAGGTCTATGTCGCGCTGACCAAAGCCGATACCGGCCGGGGGATCGTGGCGGGCCTGTGCGTCGCGTTCATCGCGATCACCGCCGACCGGCTGATCCAGGCGGGTGCTGCGAGACTGCGCGTCAGGGGAGGCCAGCCGTGAGCGTGGACCAGGCCCTGGCAAGGGTGGCGGGGCTGCCGATCTGGCGGGGGCCGGTCGAGCCCAGCCCGCTTGGCGGCGGGATCACCAACTTGAACTTCGTGGTGGCGGACCAGGGCAGGCGCTTCGTGGTGCGGGTCGGCGACGACATCCCGCAGCATGGCATCGTGCGCGCGAACGAGCTGGCGGCGAGCCGGGCCGCGGCGGCGGCCGGGCTTTCGCCGGCGGTGGTCCATGCGGAACCCGGCATCCTGGTGCTGGACTTCGTCGAGGGGCGGCCGATGGAAGCGGCCGACGTGCGTGATCCCGCCAACCGCGACCGGCTGGTGGCGATGCTGCGGCGCTGCCACCGCGAGGTGCCGAAGCACCTGCGTGGGCCGGGCTTCATGTTCTGGGTGTTCCACGTCCTGCGCGATTATCGCCATGTGCTGCGCGAGGGGCAGAGCCGGCACCTTGAGCGCCTGGACGGGCTGCTCGCGGCGGCGGAGCGGCTGGAGCGCCTGGTCGGGCCCATCGAGATCGTGTTCGGGCACAACGACCTGCTCCCCGCCAACATCCTGGACGATGGCAGCCGGCTCTGGCTGGTCGACTGGGAATATGCCGGGTTCAACTCGCCGCTGTTCGACCTGGGCGGGCTCGCGTCCAATGCCGAGATGAGCGCCGCCGAGGCGGAGGCGCTGGTCGAGGCCTATCAGGGCCGGCCGCTGTCCGATGCCTACCGGCTCCAGGCCGCCGCCATGTCGGCGGCATCGCTCCTGCGCGAGACGATGTGGAGCATGGTCTCCGAGATCCATTCCAGCCTCGACTTCGACTACGCGGCCTATACCGCCACCAATCTCGCGCGTTTCGAGGCGGCGATCGCCGCGCTCGACGCCATGGAGCATTCATGAGCGAGCTTCCTTCCAGCGCCGCGATCATCGTGGTCGGCGGCGGGATCGTCGGGACCTCGGTGGCCTACCACCTGGGCCAGATGGGGGCGGGGGAGGTGCTGCTGCTGGAGCAGGGACAGCTCACCTCCGGCTCGACCTGGCACGCCGCCGGGCTGGTCGGCCAGCTGCGCAGCAGCGCCAACATCACCCAGATGCTGGGCTACTCGGTGGCGCTCTACGACCGGCTGGAGGCCGAGACCGGCCAGGCGACCGGGTGGAAGCGCAATGGCGGGCTGCGGCTGGCCTGCAACCAGGAGCGCTGGACCGAGGTCAGGCGCCAGGCGACCACCGCCCATTCCTTCGGCCTGGAGATGCACCTGCTGACGCCCAAGGAGGCGCAGGAGCTGTGGCCGCTCATGACCGTGGACGACGTGGTGGGCGCCGCCTTCCTGCCGACCGACGGCCAGGCCAGCCCCAGCGACATCGTGCGCGCCCTGGCAACGGGCGCCAGGCGCGGCGGCGTGGTCATCCGGGAAGGTGTCGGCGTCCAGGAGATCCTGGTCGAGGACGGCCGGGTCATGGGCGTGGTCACCGGCCAGGGCACCGTGCGCTGCGAGAAGCTGGTGCTGTGCTGCGGGCAGTGGACCCGGCAGCTGGCGAAGAAGGTGGGGGTGAACGTCCCGCTCGTGCCGGTGCAGCACCAGTACATGATCACCGAGGCGATCCCGGGCGTGACCGGCAGCCTGCCGACCCTGCGCGACCCGGACCGGCTGACCTACTACAAGGAGGAAGTCGGCGGGCTGGTGATGGGCGGCTACGAGCCCAACCCGCTGTTCTGGCAGATGGAGGTGCCGGACCGGTTCGAGTTCCAGCTGCTGGAATCCGACTGGGACCATTTCGAGCCGATCATGGAGCTGGCGCTGGGCCGGGTGCCGGCGCTCCAGACCGCGGGCATCAAGCAGCTGATCAACGGCCCGGAGAGCTTCACCCCGGACGGCAACTTCATCCTGGGCGAGGCGCCGGAGCTGCGCGGCCTGTTCGTGGGCGCCGGCTTCAACGCGTTCGGCATCGCGTCGGGTGGCGGGGCGGGCATGGCGCTGGCCGAGTGGGTCAAGAACGGCGAGCCGCCCTACGACCTCTGGCCGGTCGACATCCGCCGCTTCGGCCGGGCGCAGTTCGACCCGGACTGGGTGCGGACGCGGACGCTGGAGGCCTATGGCAAGCACTACACCATAGCCTGGCCGTCCGAGGAGCATGAGACCGGCCGGCCGCTGCGCCGCTCACCGCTCTATGACCGGCTGAAGGCCCAGGGGGCCTGCTTTGGCGAGAAGCTCGGCTGGGAGCGGCCGAACTGGTTCGCCGGACCGGGCGAGACCCCGGAGGATGTCTACAGCTATGGCCGGCCGAACTGGTTCGAGGCGGTGGGTCGCGAGCACCGGGCCTGCCGCGAGCGGGTGGTGGTGATCGACCAGACCAGCTTCGCCAAGTTCCTCCTGGTCGGGCGGGACGCCGAGCGTGCCCTGTCCTGGATCTGCGCCAACGACGTGACCCGGCCGCCCGGCACGCTGACCTACACCCAGATGCTCAACGCGAAGGGCGGCATCGAGTGCGACCTGACGGTGGCGCGCCTGGCCCCGGACGAGTTCTACATCACCACCGGCACCGGCTTCGCCACCCACGACTTCGACTGGATCCGGCGCAACATCCCGGACGACGCCGATGCCAGGCTGATCGACGTGACCTCGGGCCACGCGGTGTTCTCGCTGATGGGGCCGCGCGCCCGCGACGTGCTGCAGGCGTTGACCCGGGACGATGTCGGGCCGGAGGGCTTCCGCTTCGGCCGCTGCCGCAAGATCGCGGTGGCGGGCGCGCCGGTGCTGGCGCTCCGGGTGACCTATGTGGGCGAGCTTGGCTGGGAGCTGCACGTGCCGACCGAGTTTGCCGCCAGCCTCTACGAGGCGCTGATGGAGGCAGGGGCGCCCTACGGGATCGCCAATGCCGGCTACCGGGCGATCGAGACGCTCAGGCTGGAGAAGGGCTACCGCGCCTGGGGCTCGGACATCGGGCCGGACCATTCGCCCCTGATGGCGGGGCTGGGATGGGCGGTGAAGCTGAAGAAGAACCAGCCTTTCCTGGGGCGCGAGGCGCTGGCCGAGCAGGCGGCCCGGCCGCTGCCGCGGATGCTGGCCGGCTTCACCGTCGACGACCCGGAGATCGTGCTGCTCGGGCGGGAGACGATCTATCGCGACGGTGAGCGCGTCGGCTGGCTCACCAGCGGCGGGTTCGGCCACACGATCAACAAGTCGATCGGCTATGGCTATGTGCGCCGGCCGGACGAGGGGGTGACCACGGAGTTCGTGCTCTCGGGCAGCTACGAGCTGGAGGTGGCAAGCACGCGAGTGCCGGCATCCGTGTTTCTGGAGCCGCCTTATGATCCCGCCTCGGCGCGCGTGAAGGCCTGAGCCATGACCGAGACCCAGGCGCGCATCGTCATCATCGGCGGGGGCGCGATCGGCTGCGCGATCGCCTATCATCTGGCGCAAGCCGGCGCGCGCGACGTGCTGCTCCTGGAAAAGGCGCAGCTCACCCATGGCTCGACCTGGCATGCCGCGGGGCTGGTCGGGCAGCTGCGCTCCAAGAAGAACCTGACCCGGCTGATGCAGAATTCGGTCGCGGTGTTCGACCGGCTGGAAGCCGAATCCGGCCAGGCGATCGACTGGCGCAAGACCGGCTCGGTCCGGATCGCTTCCAGCCAGGAGCGCATGGCGGAGATCCGCCGCTCGCTGACCCAGGCGAAAGGGTTCGGCTTCGAGGCCTACGAGATCTCGGCGGAGGAGGCCAGGCAGCGCTTCCCGTTCATGACCACCGACGGCGTGGTGGGAGCGGCCTGGATCCCCTCGGACGGCTATATCGACCCCTATGGGCTGACCCAGGCGTTCGCCGCGCTGGCCAGAAGGGGCGGCGTGCGCATCCGGGAAGGGGTGCAGGTCACTGGCTTCGAGAAGGCCGGGCGGCGGATCGGCGCGGTGCTGACCGACCAGGGTCGGATCGCCTGCGAGATCGTGGTCAACTGCGCGGGCATCTGGGCCAAGCGGATCGGCGAGATGGCCGGGGTGGCGATCGCGGCGGGGGCGGTCGAGCACCAGTACATGGTGACCGAGAAGAAGATCGAGCTGCCGGACGACACGCCGACCTTCCGCGACCCGGACCGGATCTTCTACCTCAAGCCGGACGTGAAGGCGTTCGCGATCGGCGGCTGGGAGAAGGGCGCGCCTTCCTGCTGGCCGGAAGGGGTGCCGTTCGACTTTGGCCGCGAGCTGTTCGCCGGCGACTTCGACCGGTTCGAGCCGATCGCCTTGGGTGCGGCCGATCGCCTGCCGGTCCTGAACGAGGTCGGCATCCAGACGCTGATCAACGGGCCGATCCCGGTCTCGGCGGACGGCGAGCCGGTGATGGGCCTGGCCCCGGAGCTGGACAATTTCTTCGTGGCCTGCGGGTTCACCGCCGGCATCGCCGCCTCGGGCGGCGCCGGGCTCGCCATGGCGAACTGGATCACCCAAGGCGATCCGGGCATGGATCTGTGGCCGTTCGACATCCGCCGCTTCTCGGTCCAGCAGGCCAACCGGCACTATCTCGCGGAGCGCAGCAGCGAATCCTACGGCAACTACTACGCGATCCACTGGCCGGCCGAGGAACTGGACAGCGCCCGGGGCGCCAGGCGCAGCCCGCTCTACGAGGCGCTGAAGGCGAACGGCGCCCAGTACGGCTCCAAGGCCGGCTGGGAGCGGCCGAACTGGTTCCGCCTGCCCGGCAGCGAGGCGGAGGAGCGGCCGAGCTTCCTGGAGAAGCCCGGCTGGTTCGAGGCGGTGGCGGCCGAGCACCGGGCGGTGCGCGAGCGGGTGGCGCTGCTCGACCTGACCTCGTTCGCCAAGTTCGAGGTGAGCGGCAAGGGCGCGCTTCAAGGGCTGCAGCGGATCGCCGCCAACGACCTGGATAGGCCGGTGGAAGCCTGCGTCTATACCCAGTGCTGCAATGAGCAGGGCGGGATCGAGGCCGACCTGACCGTGATGCGGCTGGAGGAGGAGCGCTTCTACATCGTGACCGGCAGCCAGTTCGGCACCCGCGACGCCGCCTGGCTGCGCCGGCATCTGCCCGAGGGCGTCCTCTTGCGCGAGGTGACCGGGGCGCTGGCGGTGATCGACCTGGTGGGGCCGAGGGCCCGCGACGTGCTGGCGGCCGTCACCCTGGATGACGTGTCCGACGAGGCGCTGCCCTATCTGTCCGGCCGCAGCATCGAGATCGGGCTCGGGCGGGCGTTCGCCGCGCGGGTCGGCTATGTGGGCGAGCTCGGCTACGAGCTGCACGTCCCGGTCGAGCACGCGGCCCATGTCTATGAGCGGCTGAAGGAGGCCGGCGCCGCGCATGGCATCGCCGATGCCGGCTACCGGGCGATCGACACGCTCCGGCTGGAAAAGGGCTATGTCTACTGGTCGAGCGAGGTGACCCCGGACATCGACCCCTACGCCGCCGGGCTGAGCTTCGCGGTGGCGCTGGACAAGGGCGACTTCATCGGCCGCAAGGCGCTCGGCCGGATCAGGGAAGCGGGGCCGGCGCGCAAGCTGGTGACCCTGTGCGTGGAGGGCTGGGCGCCCCTGATCGGCGGCGAGGCGGTGCTGGCGGGCGGAAAGGCGGTCGGCACCACCACCAGCGCCGGGTTCGGGCACACGGTCGGCCATACGGTGGCATTCGCCTACCTGCCGGCGGAGCTGGCCGAACAGGACCGGTTCGAGATCGAGGCCTATGGCGTGGCCTGGCCGGCCAGCCGCGGGCGGCGCTCGCTCTACGACCCGCGCGGCCTGCGCCTGAGGATGTGAGGGGCGATGAGCGAGGAGATCGAACGGGCCCGCCATGCGCTGGCCGGGCTGGACCTGCCGGGCGGCACGGGAGACTTGCAGCTGCGCCGGCTGGGCGGGCTCACCAACCTCGTGTTCGAGGTCTCGGGCGGAACCCAGCCCTGGTGCCTGCGCCTGCCGGGCAAGGGCACCGAGGCCTATATCGACCGGCGGGTCGAGGCGGTGAACGCCAGGGCCGCCGCCGCCGCCGGGGTGGCGCCGGCGCTGGTCCATGCAGGGACCGACGGGGTCATGGTCACCCGGTTCCTGCCCGAGGTGGCGACCTTGAGCCCGGACGGGTTCCGGCAGCGGCCGGGCGCGGTGGAGCGGGCGGCGCGGGCATTGCGGCGGCTGCACCAGGATGCGACGGGCTTCGCCTTCCGCTTCGAGCTGTTCCAGATGATCGACCAGTACCTCCAGGTCCTGGCCGACCGCCGGGCGGTGCTGCCGGACGGCTATCATGACGTGGTGAACGAGGCGCAGGCGGTGCGCGCAGCACTCGCGGCCCACGAGCTGCCGCTGGCCGCCTGCCACTGCGATCCGTTGTGCGAGAACTTCCTGGACGACGGCGAACGGGTCTGGATCGTCGACTGGGAGTACTCGGGCAACAACGACCCGATGTGGGACCTGGGCGACCTGTCGGTGGAAGGGGAGTTCGACCCGGCCATGGATCGCTGCCTGCTGGAGGCCTATTTCGACGGCCCCGCCACCCCGTTCGACCAGGGCCGCATGGTGATCTACAAGGCGATGTGCGACCTGCTCTGGACCCTGTGGGGCCTGATCCAGCATGCCGACGGCAACCCGGCCGAGGACTTCTGGGCCTATTCCCTGCGCCGGTTTGGGCGCTGCCGGGCCCTGATGGCGACCGACCTGTTCGCCCGCCACCTGCAGGCGGTGGCGGCCGGCCCGTCCTGATCCGGCTGGGCTGCGTCGGCCGGGGTGCCGGTGGGCAGGCCCGACGCCGTTTTCGCCGGGACGGCCGGTCTTCCCCGCGCGGTCTTCACGTTTCGTTAGGACGGGGCTGCTAGCTTCATCCAGGCGGACGGCTGGGCCCGTCCCGCGCCACCCGATCGAACGAGGTGCCGGATGGAGACGTCGTGCAGCAGGTCCCGGAGCCTGGGCCGAAGGCGGCAAAGCGCACTGCCGCCGGAACCCGCTGAGGGCAATGGAACCGGCCCGCCGCGCCCGCTGGCTTGAGGCCCGATCGCCGGCACCGCCGTTTCGGGTGCCCTTGCCTGTCATGATTCCCCTCCATGGCGCCTTGCCGCCTGGGTGGAGGAGCACGCTGGGGAATTTCGGGCCCTGTGGGGCAGCGGCGGCGCTTGCGAACCGGCGGGGCCGCATCCCGCCCGCCGTGGTGGTTGCGTGTCGTGGGTGCGCGAAGACCGGGAGGTGATGGTAGGAGATGCGGCGCGCGGGGCGACCGGCCAGCGTCCGGCCGCCGGTAAGAAGGCCGGGGCGGCAGCGGGCGTTGGTGATGGCTGGCAGGCGAGGACGCAGGCGGGCGAGCAACGTAACGGCCGCGGATCGCCCCGGTGGAAACATTCGCCGAGGGTGGGCAGCAATCGTGACGGGCTGTCGGGACAGCACGGCAGGCCGCCCGGAGGAGCCGGGGCCAAGGCCGGCGTCGCCGGGACAGGCCTGGGTCCCGGCATCCGTCGTCCGCCCCACGAACGCGCGCATCGCCCAGCCGAAGGCGGCCATCCGCGTCGCCCGGACCGAGGCGGTGGGTGGTGCGAGCGTGTTCAGGAGGCGCGCCTTGTCTGCGGGTCCTCGGCCTTCACCTGGCGGGTGACCTGGTCCAGGCGGGCCAGCACCCGGTCGACCAGGGCCGCCACCAGCTGGTCGTCGCGGCTGCGCTGCTCGGCCGGGTCGTCCGTCGCGGCTGGCTGGCCGTGATGGTGGCGGCGGACCTGTTCCTGGGCGACCATCTGCACGATCGAGTGCAGGACGCTGGAGCGCGATGGGGCGGCCGGATCGGCGGCCGCGGGCGGCGCGGTGGCCGCCGGGTCGGGTCCGATCGCGGTGGGGAGTGCCGGGGCGGGCCCGGGCACAGGGCCGGTGGCCGGAGCGGGTGCGGCGGCAAGGAGGGGGCCAGGATCCGGATCGGCCCGGCCGACAGGGTCGGGCCCCGGGGCAGGATCGGGCACGGGAGCAGGATTGGGAGTGGAGCCGGAGGACATGGCGCTGGCAGGGGCCGGTGCGGGACGCCGGGTGCCGGGCTCCGAGGCGGCGGCGGGGTCGGGATTGGCGGCAGGGGACTGGCGCGGCTGGGATGCGGCGCCGGGCGACGAGCGCCGGTCGGCATCGGTCGGCAGGGCAGCGGCCTGGTCGGGCCCGGTGCGGCGCTCCTTCCGGCCGGCCCGCTCGGCCCGGCTCGCCTGGGGGAGCGCCGCGTCGGGAGCGGGCGCGGGATCTTCCGGGGCGGACGGCGACGGTTGGCGGGATTTGTGGCAGATGGATGACGGCAAGGCCGGGTTCTGGCCTGCAGGGTCGGCGCGGCCGGGCGTCGTCGGGCGGTCCGGCGCGGTGGCAGGCTGGCTGGCCTGGTCCTGGCGCGGGACATCCGGGGCGCCCAGGGACGCCGGTGGAGGAGCGGCCGCGAGGGGACCCGGCGCGGCGACGACGGCTGGCGGACTGCCGCCTGCGGTCAGGCGGGCAGCGCCAGAATGGCGGGAGAGGGGCGAGGGATCGGCCAGCCTGGCCCGGTCCGCATCCGCGGGGCCGGGGTCGCCCGCGGCCTCGTCCGACCGGTTCGCCTCTGCGAGGAGGGCTGGCCCGTGCGGCTGGGCGGTCGCGGCTGCGTCGACGTGCTCGCTCTTTCCTGGCCCGTCGGTTCTTCCGGCCTGCTTGGGCGGGTCCGCTGCGGGCATGGCATCTTGCCGGGACGACCGTCCGTTCCCGGCCTTGCCCATGCCGCCGACCTGCTGGATCGGGCCGGTTTGCCCGGCGGTTGCCATGCGGATCGAGGCACCGCTTGCGGACGTGCCCATCAGGTCGGCGTGGTCCGGTTCGAGGGGCCGGGCGGACGGGACGCCCGGCTCGGTCCCGGGCCGCCGGGCCTCCTCCGCGTGGCGCGCCTGGTCATGCGGATCGGGCAAGGCAGTGAAAGGTTGGCGGGGCAGGATGGCGGTTCCAGGGCGGCTGGTGAGCTCGGCATCGGCCGCGCCGGACGAGCGGAGGGTGAGGGCGGCCTGGCTGGTTTTATCCAGGTCGGCTCCCTGGGCGCGACGCACCGGGTCCTGCGGATCGGGCAGGCTGGCGGAGGACCGGAGAGCCGGGCTGGCGGTTCCAGGGGGGCTGATGGGCTCGGCATCGGCCGCGCCGGACGAGCGGAGGGTGAGGGCGGCCTGGCTGGTTTTATCCAGGTCGGCTCCCTGGGCGCGGCGCACCGGGCCCTGCGGATCGGGCGGACTGGCGGTTCCGGGACGGCGACCGAGGGCGGCAGGTCCGGTTCCGGGCTCTCCGGCGTCGTCCGGTCGGGTTGCAGGGCTGTGCTGGGCGTTCGCGCCGGCGGCAGGCGGTTGGCTGCCGGTCTCGGGTTCGTTCGGGAGATCGGGGCGGCGCGGGTCGGCCGAGAGGAGCGAGCGGGTTCTCCGGCCTGGTTCGCTTGGTCCGGGCTGGTCGGCGCGGAGCATGGGGGCTTGCCGGGCCGGCGCGTCCGGGGCGTGCAGCGGGTTGTCGGCCTCGGGAGCGCTGGCGGGGGCGGTGCGGCGGGTCTCGGCCACGAGGAGCGATCGCGTCTTCCTGGCCGCCTCGCCCTGGCCAGGGTCGATCATCCGGCCGCTCGGCCCGAGCGCGTCGGTGACGCCGGGCGCGGCCGGCCGGTGCAGGTGGTCGGGTTGGTCCGCGCGATCCGCGCCAGCCGCGCCGGGCGGCGTGAGGCTCAGCTTCTCCGGCCTGCTGCTGCCCGAACCGGGCTCCGTCGTGCGGGCGGCAGGGGTATAGAGGCCGATGGCACCGGCGGAAGCCTGTCCGCGCGGGCGGTCGTTCCCGGATTCGTTCGTGCGGATCGCGCTTGCCGGCCCGGAGGGGGCAGGCGGCAGGCCCTCCGGCCGGGTCCTGTCCTGCGCCGCCTCCCCGGTTCGAGCCATCGGGCCGTGCTGGCGGGGGGTGCCAGGGGAAGCAGGCGTCAGGCTGTCCGGCCGGTTCCTGCCCTCCTCGGATCCATTGGCGCGATCCATCGGGCCTTGCGCACCAAATCCATCAAGGGAGGCAGGCTGATGCAGACTGCCGTCCTCGGGTTCGTTCGTGCAAAGCGTGCTTGCTGGCCGGGGGAGGACAGGCGGCCGGCTTCCGCCCTGCCCGGGTTCGCTGGTGCGACCCAGGGGGCCGCGCTGGCTGAAGGTAGCAGGGAAGGCAGGTTGGCGCAGACCGCCGTTCTCGGGTTCGTTCGTGCGAACCGGGTTTCCTGGACCGGCGGAGGCAGGCGACCCGATGTCCGGCCGGCTTCCGTCCAGTCCGGCTTCGCTGGTGCGACCTGTGGGGTCGCGCTGCCTGAAGGTAGCTGGGGAGGAAGGTTGGCGCAGACCGTCATCCTCGGGTTCATTGGTGACAGCCGCGCTTGCTGGACCGAGGGAAACAGGCGACCCGCTGTCCGGCCAGCTTCCGCCTCGTCCGGGCTCGCTGGTGTGATCCATGGCGTCGCGCTGGCTGAAGGCAGCAGGAGAGGAAGGTTGGCGCAGACCGCCGTTCTCGGGTTCGTTCGTGCGAACCGTGCTTCCTGGACCGGCGGAGGCAGGCGACCCGCTGTCCGGCCGGCTTCCGCCTCGTCCGGGCTCGCTGGTGTGATCCATGGCGTCGCGGTGGCTGAAGGAAGCAGGGGGGGCAGGCTGGTGCAGGCTGTCGTCCTCGGGTTCGTTTGTGCGAACGGTGCTTCCTGAACCGGCGGAGGTAGGCGATCGGCTGTCCGACCGGTTTTTGTCCTGCTTGGGTTCGCTGGTGCGAGCCATGGCATCGCGCTGGCAGAAGGCGGCAGGGAAGGCAGGCCGGTGCAGGCAGTCGTCCTCGGGTTCGTTTGTGCAAATCGTGCTTTCGGGCCTGGAGGAGGTAGGCGACAGGCGGTCCGGCCGGCTTCCGCCTTGCACGGGTTCGCTGGTGCCACCCTGCGAAGCTTGCGGGCCGAAGCCATCGGGGGAGGCGGTCTGGTGCAGGCTGTCGTCCTCGGGTTCCTTCGTGGAACTCTCGATCGCAGGCCTGGAGGAGGCGGGCAGCGGGCGGTCCAGCTGGCTTCTGCCCTGCCCGGGTTCGTTGATGCGATCCAGCGGGCCTTGCGGGCCGAAGCCATCGGGGAAGGCGGGCTGGTGCAGGCGGCCGTCCTCGAGTTCGTTCGTGAAGATTGCGCCCGCGGCCCGGGAGGAGGCGGGCAGCGGGCGGTCCAACTGTCTCCTGCCCTGCCCGGGTTCGATGGTGCGACCCAGCGGGCCTTGTAGGCCGAAGCCACCGGAGAAGGCAGGCTGGTGCAGGCGGCCGTCCTCGGATTCGTTCGTGAAGATTGCGACCGCGGGCCTGGAGGAGGCGGGCAGCGGGCGGTCTAGCTGGCTTCCCCCTTGTCCTGGTTCGTTGGTGCGATCCAGCGGGCCTTGCGGGCCGAAGTCATCAGGGGAGGCAGACGGGTGCGGGCCGTCGTCCTCGGGTTCGTTCGTGATCGCGGACCCGGAGGAGGGAAGCGTCAGGCCGTCGGACTGGCTTCTACCCTGCCCGGGTTCGTTGATGTGACCCGGAGCACGATGCGCGACCGGAACGGTGGAGGAGGCGAGCGGGTGCGGGGCGCGGTTCTCGGGTTCGCTTGGGAGAATCGTGCCTGCTGGGCTGGGGGATGCGAGGGAGGGGCTGTCGGGCCGGGTGTCGCCCTGCCAGGGTTCGTTGGTGGAAAGGGCCGGCTCGGACGGGCTGGCGGGATTGGTGAAGGGCTGCCTGCCTGGGGCGTCGGGTTGGTTCGAGAGGGTTGTGATGCCTGAGCTGGAGGGGGATGCGGACAGGATGTCCGGGCGGGCACGGGGGTGCCCGGGGTCGTTTGGGCGATGCGCGAGGTCTTGCCTGGCGGAGGCGCCAGGAGAGGCAGGCCGGTGCAGGCGGCCGTCCTCGGGTTCGTTCGTGAAGATCGCGTTTGCTGGCTGAGAGATTGTGGGGGCGGGACTGTCCCGCCGGGTGCCGCCCTGCTCGGGTTCGCCGGGGGGCATGGCTGGCTGGTGCGGGCTGGCGGCGCCGGTCAGGGTGTGCGTGCCCGCGCGAGGGGGCTCGGGTTCGTTTGGGGCATCGGTTGTTCCTGGCTTGACCAGGGCGGGCGACGCGCTGGCCGAGAGGCTTTCGCCAGGGGCGGGTCGGCTGCCATGCGCGCTGGGGCCGTGCTTGTTGAGGTCGTCGAAGGAGGCCTGCGGGTTGCGGTTCCCGGGTTGGTTCGTGCCGGTCGCGCGGGGGGGCGGGTTCTCCCCGGCGGGATGAGGGCGGGTGGTGGCGCGTGGGTCGGGCGTGGCGGAGAGGTCCGCGCGGGGGTGGCCTGCGGCCTCGGGCGCACGGTGGTCGGACATGCGTCCGGCCGGCAGGTCGGCAGCGGGGACGCGGAGCAGGCTGACGGTGTCGGGTTCCTGCGCGGGATGGGTCGGATCGGTCCGGGGCAGGTGGTGCAGGCTAGGCGCTGGCTCGTCCTGGCCGGGCCGGCCGGCTGGGGCGTGGCGGGGCGGAGTGGTGGTTGCGGAGGTGCTCTGGCCGATGGCTGGGGCTGGCTCCGGCGGCGGGTGCGGGCGCTCGGAGCGGGTGGCCGGGTCCGGGCCGGCCGGGGGGGTGAGTTCGGGAACGGCGGACCGGCCGGGTACGCCGGGGGCCTGCCGGAGCAGGTCCTGGGACGCGGCGGTGTGGGCGAGGGCCGTGGCGCTGGCGTCGAGGAGGGTGGCCAGTGCGTCCCGGCCCGGCGCCGGGGTGCCGGGGGTGGTGGAGGGCTGGGCGGCGAAGATCGGGATGTCGGTCGCGGCGGCGGCCGGCACCGGGCTCGCGGGGGATGCGGGAGCGGCATTCCTGGAGGGGCCGGCGAGCGTCTCGGCGCGCGTGCCGGCCAGCGATTCCAGCAGGGTGTGGATGCGCCGCAGAAGATCGTCCTGGCCGGGAAGCAGGGTGGCGGGGGCGGCAGGGACAGTGGCCGGGATTGCGCCCGGGCTGGTGCCGCCGCGCAGGGCGGTGGCGATCGTGCCGATCTCGTCGGGGCGCAGGGCCAGGCGGTCGAGGTCGGCGCTGCTGCCGGCGGCGAGGTCGGCCACCAGGCGGCGCAGCGGGACGAGCAGCGAGCGGCGCACCCAGAAGGCCAGCAGCAAGGCGGTGGCGGCGAGCAGGCAGGCGGCCGCCAGGGTGAGGGCGAACATCTGCCGGATGCGGGGCTCGTCGGCGGCGTGCAGGGCGTCGCGCAGCGCCAGGGTGGCCTCGTCCAGCACGAACAGCGGCTCCAGCACCGGCAGCTCGACGATCCGGGCGGACAGCTCGCCGGTCCCGGAGCGCAGCAGGGTCTCCAGCCGGCGGCCCGCGGCGTCGAGCTGGTCCAGGGCCCGGCCGACGCCCGGGTCGGTCCCGCTCAGGGCCGGGCGGAGCCGGCCGATCGCGGCCCGCGCCTCGCGCAGGCTGTCCTCCAGGGCGGAGAGTGCTGCCGGGTCGCCGCTGCGGCGCAGCCGCTCCAGCTCGTGGACGATCCCGTCATAGCCGAAGCTGCGCCGCAGGGTCTCGACCGCCTCGGCGATGGCGGCATCGGGCGGGCCGGTCCGGCCGGCCTCCAGGCGGGCGGCGACCGTGGCGGCGCCGACCAGGCTGACCGAGCCCAGCACCAGCGCGCCGATCAGCAGGTCGACGCTGCGCAGCCGTGCCTTGGCGAGGCTGGGCGCCGGCCGGGGCGGCTGGCCGCTGGGCAGGGAAGGATCAAGGGCTGCCGGCATCGTCATCGTCCAGGCGGCTGGGGGGAATGGAGCGGGTCCAGGGGCGGTCGCCGCGCGCCCGGGCCAGGCTGGAAAGGATCGGTTCCCCGCCGGCGAACCGGATCTCCAGGCCGCGCGCGGCGCGCAGGCTGCGGTAGCCGAGCGTGCGGGTCGGCAGGGGGCAGCGCCGCTCGGCGACCAGGTCCAGCACCAGCTGGGCATGGCGGCAGTCGTCGCCCGGATCGCCCGGCACGGTCAGCACCGCGATGACATGGCTGCCCTGGCGGATCACGCAGCCGGTCTGGTCGCAGGCGGCGCGGTCGCCGTCCGGCGCCGCCTCCCACTTGCCCGGCCTTCCGCCGGTGCCGGCGCGGGTTTGCCAGGCATCGGCGACCCGGCCGTCCAGCCGGCCAGGGGTGCGCAGCAGGCGGCCCTCGTCGCTGATGGCGCCGGCCACCTTTGCATCGGGGGCCACGAACAGGCCGGGCGGGGTTCCGGCCAGGGCCGTGGCCAGCCCCAGCAGCACCACGGGCAGGCCGGCCAGGCGCCAGCGCTGCTGCCAGATCGCCAGCCACAGCCCGCCCAGCACGATCAGGGCGATGCAGGCGCTGTCCATGCCGGGGATCGCGAAGGCGGCATGGGGCCAGGCGGCGACGGTGGCGGCGATCGCCAGCACCCAGGCGACCCCTTCGCCCATCACCATGAAGGCCGGCTGGTCCAGGCCCAGCGGGATCAGCACGGTGCCGATCACCGCGGCCGGCATCACCGCGAACGAGGTCAGCGGCACCGCCAGCATGTTGGCGACCACGCCCCAGGTGGCGATCGTGCCGAAATGCCAGGCGCCGAACGGCGCGGTGGCGAGCGTGGCCATCAGGGTGGTGGCGACGATGCCCTGCGGGTAGGCCAGCGCCCGGTGCCAGAGCGGGCGGGCGGCCGCCGGCTGCCGGTCGCGGCGGCGCGCCAGGGCCTCGAACAGGGCGACCAGCCCGACCATTGCCGCGAAGGACAGCTGGAAGGACGGGCCCAGCAGGCTGTGCGGCGCCCACAGCAGGACGGCGATGGCGGCCACCGACAAAAGCCGCAGCGAGATCGGGTCGCGGTCGACCAGCAGGGCCGAGAACGCGATCACCGCCATGACGAAGGAGCGCTGCGCCGGCACCGACGCGCCGGACACCACCAGGTAGAAGGCGCAGGCCAGGATCGCGCAGATCGCGGCACCCTTCTGGGCGGGCAGGCGCCGGCAGAGCGGCGGGCAGAGGGCCAGGCCCCAGCGGGCCAGGAAGAACACGACCCCGGCCACCAGGGTGAAGTGCAGCCCGGAGATCGAGATCAGGTGGGCCAGGCCCGAGCGCTGCATGTCCTGCCAGATCGCGTCGTCGACCGCACCGCGCTGCCCGGTCACCAGCGCCGCGGCGACCGCCCCGGCCGGCCCGGGCGTGGCGCCGGCGATCCGGGCACTCAGCGCGCTGCGCAGTTCCTCCACCGCCAGGGCCAGGCCGTCGTCCTGGCCGCCGGCCTGGAGCAGGACCGGCGCGCCTAAGGACCAGCCGACCGCGCCCAGGCCCTGGAACCAGGCGTCGCGCGCCCAGTCGTAGCCGCCCGGCAGGGCCGGGGGCTGCGGCGCCTCCAGCCGGGCGCGGATCCGGATCCGGTCGCCCGGCGCCAGGAAGCCAGCGCCCTTGGCGACCCCGATCCGGACCGTCTGCGGGACCGGCTGGCGCGCGCCGCCGAGCACGAGGATCCGGTCCAGGGTCAGGCGGTGGCCGCGCGCGCGGCCCTCCACCGCCAGGATGCGCGCCTCCAGCTCCAGGGTGGCGGGGCGCGCCAGGGTCACGGTCTCGACCGACGCGGTGCGCCAGGCAGCAGCCAGATAGCCGGCGGGCAGGGCCACCAGCAAAATCGCGAGGGTCGCCCGGGTCCGGCGCCCCGCCAGGACCGCCAGCACCGCCAGGGACAGGCCGGCGGCGGTGGCGAACAGGGCCAGCTCGGCCAGGCGGGTGGAGGGCTCCTCGGCCGGCACCATATAGAGGAGGACGCCGCCGCCCATCAGCACCGGCACCCAGAGCGCCCAGCGATGCCGCTCGGCCAGGAGCAGGCGGCGCAGGCGTGGCAGGGCGTTCGTGGCGGCGGCCAGGGCGGTGCTGCCGGCGCTCCAGCGCCCGGCACCTGGCCAGGTCGTCCGACCATGCTGCACCTGCGAGTGTCTCCGTGCTAAAGCGCGACGCGCGGGTTAGCGCCGCTTCAACTTATGGTTAATCCGCGTCGTGCAGGATATCAACTAATGAGTGTAATCGTCCGTTTTGCGCCGTCGCCCACCGGCTATCTCCATATCGGCGGCGCGCGTACGGCCCTGTTCAACTGGCTGTTCGCCCGGTCCAAGGGCGGCAAGTTCCTCCTGCGCATCGAGGACACCGACCGCGCGCGCTCGACCGAGGACGCCATCGAGAAGATCTTCGACGGGCTGCGCTGGCTGGGCCTGGACTGGGACGACGAGCCGGTCTTCCAGTTCGCCCGGGCCGCGCGCCATGCGGAGGTCGCCCACCGGCTGCTGGCCGAGGGCAAGGCCTACCATTGCTGGTCGACCCCGGAGGAGCTGGAGGCGATGCGCGCCAAGGCGCGCGCCGAGGGCCGCCAGCCGCGCTATGACGGCACCTGGCGCGACAAGGACCCGGCCCTGGCCCCGGAAGGGGTGAAGCCGGTGGTCCGGCTGAAGGCGGCGCAGACCGGCGAGACCACCGTGCAGGACATGGTGCAGGGCGAGGTGACGGTGCCCAACGCCCAGCTGGACGACATGGTGCTGCTGCGCGGCGACGGCACGCCCACCTACATGCTGTCGGTGGTGGTGGACGATGCCGACATGGGCATCACCCACGTGATTCGCGGCGACGACCACCTCACCAACACCTTCCGCCAGGTGCAGCTCTACCGCGCCATGGGCGTGGAGCCGCCGGTGTTCGGCCATATCCCGCTGATCCACGGGCCGGACGGCGCCAAGCTCAGCAAGCGGCATGGCGCGCTGGGCGTCGAGGCCTATCGCGAGATGGGCATGCTGCCCGAAGCGATGCGCAACTACCTGATGCGGCTGGGCTGGTCGCATGGCGACGACGACGTGATCTCCACCGCCCAGGCGGTGGAGTGGTTCGACATGGGCCATGTCGGCCGCTCGCCGTCGCGCTTCGACATGCAGAAGCTGACCTCGCTGAACGCCCACTGGCTGCGCGAGTGCGCCGACGAGGACCTGATCACCAAGATCGAGGCCTATCTGGAGGAGGCCGGCATCGCGCTGGACCAGGTCGGCGTGCAGCGGCTGACCGCCGGGATGGCCGGGCTGAAGGCGCGCTGCCGGACCCTGGTGGAGCTGGCCGAGGCGGCGGCGTTCTATGTGGAGGCGCGGCCGATCCGGATCGCCACCGACGCCGCCAAGCTCCTGGACCCGGCCGCGCGCGAGCGGCTGGCGGGGGTGGCGGCCGCCCTGGCGTCGGTCGAGGAATGGGACGAGGCCACGCTGGAAGCGGCCTGCCGCGCCCATGCCGGCGAGGCCGGGATCGGCTTTGGCAAGATTGCACAGCCGCTGCGCGTGGCGCTCACTGGTTCTACGGTGTCGCCGGGTCTATTCGAGGTCATGGCGGTGCTGGGCAAGGACGAGGTCCTGGCCCGGCTGGACGACGCGGCGGCCTCCCGCAATCCGGAGAAGAGTGCCAGGAAGTGAATGGAAACCGGTGGCGCTCCGGATCGTTGCAGGAGGACTTCGACCGATCCGGGGAAGACGATGAGCCATC
Organism: Geminicoccus roseus DSM 18922; assembly: GCF_000427665.1. Taxonomy (NCBI): domain Bacteria; kingdom Pseudomonadati; phylum Pseudomonadota; class Alphaproteobacteria; order Geminicoccales; family Geminicoccaceae; genus Geminicoccus; species Geminicoccus roseus. The sequence continues at coordinate 5,042,230 of NZ_KE386572.1, read as the reverse complement.
GGAGGGCCTGGCGCCGCCAGCGCCAGGCCATGCAGTGCCCGCGGCCGTCCTGGCCGCGGCGGGCGGACGACACGAAATGATTGCGACCATGAGGAGGGCTCGATGACAGCTTCAACCGGCAAGTCGGCGACCTTGACCACGCCAGACGGCAAGACGGCTGAGCTGCCCGTGCTCAGCGGCGTGCTCGGACCGAACGTCATCGACATCCGCAAGCTGTATGCCTCGACCGGGATGTTCACCTACGACCCCGGCTACACCTCGACCGCGAGCACCACCTCGCACATCACCTATATCGACGGCGACGAGGGCGTCCTCCTGCACCGCGGCTACTCGATCGAGGAGCTGGCGACCAAGAGCGACTATCTGGAGGTGTGCCACCTGCTGCTGAACGGCGAATTGCCGACCTCGGCGGAGAAGGCGCAGTTCGTGCGCGACATCACCTACCACACGATGCTGCACGAACAGATCCACTTCCTGTTCCGCGGCTTCCGCCGCGACAGCCATCCGATGGCGGTGATGATCGGCGTGGTGGGGGCGCTCTCGGCCTTCTACTACGAAGACCTGAACGTCGAGGACAAGCACCACCGGATGATCGCGACGCATCGCCTGATCGCGAAGCTGCCGACGATCGCCGCGATGGCGTACAAGTACACGGTGGGCCAGCCGTTCGTTTATCCGCGCAACGACCTGTCCTATGCCGAGAACTTCCTGCACATGATGTTCTCGGTGCCGTGCGAGCGCTACGAGGTCGACCCGGTGCATGCCAAGGCGCTGGACCGGATCTTCATCCTGCACGCCGACCACGAGCAGAACGCCTCGACCTCCACCGTCCGCCTGGTGGGCTCGACCGGGGCCAGCCCGTATGCGGCGATCGCGGCCGGCATCGCCGCTTTGTGGGGACCCGCCCATGGCGGCGCCAACGAGGCGGTGCTGACCATGCTGCGCGAGATCGGCGATCCGTCGCGCATTCCCGAGTTCCTGGAGAAGGCCAAGGACAAGGACAGCGGCTTCCGCCTGATGGGCTTCGGCCACCGGGTCTACAAGAACTACGACCCGCGCGCCCAGGTCCTGAAGGAAAGCGCCGACCAGGTGCTGGCGCAGCTGGGCAAGGCCAACAACCCGCTGCTCGCCATCGCCCGCGAGCTGGAGAAGATCGCGCTCTCCGACGACTACTTCGTCAAGCGCAAGCTGTTCCCCAACGTCGACTTCTATTCGGGCATCATCCTCGAAGCCCTGGGCATCCCGTCCAAAATGTTCACCGCGATCTTCGCGCTGGCCCGCACGGTCGGCTGGGTCGCGCAGTGGGACGAGATGATCGAGGACCCCGAGCAGAAGATCGGCCGGCCGCGCCAGCTCTATGCCGGCCACGACCGGCGCGAGTTCGTGCCGCTCGACCAGCGGGGGTGAGGTGACAACAGCGCCGGAACACCGGTTCGGGCGCTAATTTCCCTGAACCCGGGGGTGGGAAGGGCGGTGATTGCCTGCTAGAGGCATGTGGCAAACCGTCTCGACCACGCTCGGGTACCTTCCCATGGCTCTCATCTCCGCGGCGCTCGGCCGGATCAAGCCCTCGCCGACCATCGCGATCACCAACCTCGCCCGCGAACTCCAGGCCAAGGGCCGGGATGTCATCGGCCTGGCGGCCGGCGAGCCGGACTTCGACACGCCGGACCACATCAAGGCCGCGGCGATCGACGCGATCAACCAGGGCCAGACCAAGTACACCGCGGTCGACGGGACCCCGCGCCTGAAGAAGGCGATCGTCGCCAAGTTCGCCCGCGAGAACGGGCTGACCTACACGGCCGACCAGATCACGGTCGGCACCGGCGGCAAGCAGGTCCTCTACAATGCCTTCATGGCGACGCTCGACATGGGCGACGAGGTGATCGTGCCGGCGCCCTACTGGGTGAGCTACCCAGACATGGTGCTGTTGGCCGGCGGCACCCCGGTGTTCGTGCCCTGCCTGGAAGAGCACGGCTTCAAGCTGCAGCCCGCCGAGCTGGAGGCTGCGATCACGCCGCGCACCAAGTGGCTGGTCCTGAACTCGCCGAGCAATCCCACCGGCAGCGCCTACACCGCATCCGAGCTCAAGGCGCTGACCGACGTGCTGGTGAAGCACCCGCAGGTCTACGTCATGACCGACGACATGTACGAGCACCTGGTCTATGACGGCTTCCAGTTCGCGACCCCGGCCCAGGTCGAGCCGGCGCTGATGGAGCGCACGCTGACCTGCAACGGCGTGTCCAAGGCGTTCGCCATGACCGGATGGCGGATCGGCTATGCGGGCGGGCCCAAGGAGCTGATCAAGGCGATGGGCACGATCCAGTCGCAGAGCACCTCCAACCCGAGCTCGATCAGCCAGGCGGCGGCGGTGGCCGCGCTGGAGGGCGACCTGTCCTTCCTTCCGGAGCGCAACCAGGTCTACAAGCAGCGCCGCGACATGGTGGTGGCGAAGCTGAACGAGGCGAGCGGCCTGAACTGCCACAAGCCGGAAGGCGCCTTCTACGTCTATCCGTCCTGCCAGGGCTTGCTCGGCAAGAAGACCCCGGACGGCCAGCTGATCACGTCCAGCGACGACTTCGCCCGCTACCTGCTGGCGGGGGTCGGCGTGGCGGTGGTGCCGGGCAGCGCGTTCGGCCTGGATCCGTTCTTCCGGATCTCCTACGCGACCGCCACCCACATCCTGGAAGACGCCTGCGCGCGCATCCAGAAAGCCTGCGCCGAGCTGGCCTGAGCCATCTGAGGGGCCCGGCCGGCAGCAGCCGGGCCATCCCTTCTACCTGAAACGCCACGCCTGCGGCAGAACGGCCGCTCCCTTGTGCTCAAGCTGCGCCTATATCTGGAATCATTCCAGACAAAGGGGCAAGCCATGGACCTTTCTGGCGTTTCCTTCGCTGCCGCCCGTCTGGCTGGGGGGCTTCGATGATCCCGGGCCTGGCATCCCGGCGGCGGTTCGGCGACCTGTCCGAACAGGAAGTGCTGGCGCTGGCGATCGCCTCGGAGGAGGACGATGCCCGGATCTATCGCTGGTACGCCCAAGGGTTGCGGGAGGGCTTTCCGCAGACCGCCCGGACCTTCGACGCCATGGCGGCGGAGGAAGACGACCACCGCGCCTGGCTGATCGAGGAGCATCGCCGCCGGTTCGGCGAGGTGATCCCGCTGATCCGGCGCGAGCACGTGGCCGGGTTCTACCAGCGCCGCCCGGTCTGGCTGGTGCAGAACCTGGGGCTGGGCCGGATCCGGGAGGAGGCGATGCGGATGGAGGCGGAGGCGGGCGCGTTCTACGTCAAGGCCGCCCGGCACACCGCCGATGCCGGGACCCGGCAGCTGCTCGGACGGCTGGCCGCGGTGGAAGCCGGCCATCAGGCGACCTGGCAGGGCCTCACGGCCGAGCATCTGCCGGGGGAGGCCCGCTCCGCCGAGGACGAGGCCGCGCACCGCCAGTTCGTGCTGACCTGGGTGCAGCCGGGCCTGGCCGGACTGATGGACGGCTCGGTCTCGACCCTGGCGCCAATCTTCGCCGCGGCGTTCGCCACCGGCGACACCTGGCAGACCTTCATCGTCGGCCTGGCAGCCTCGGTGGGGGCGGGGATCTCGATGGGGTTCACCGAGGCCGCCTCGGACGACGGCTCGATCTCCGGGCGCGGCTCGCCGCTCAAGCGCGGCCTGGCCGCCGGGGTGATGACCGCGATCGGCGGCCTGGGCCACGCGCTGCCCTACCTGATCCCGGACTTCTGGACCGCCACCACCATCGCGATGGTGGTCGTGTTCGTGGAGCTGTGGGCGATCGCCTGGGTGCAGAACCGCTACATGCGCACGCCGTTCTGGCGGGCGGCGCTGCAGGTGGTGCTGGGCGGCTCGCTGGTGTTCGCCGCCGGCGTGCTGATCGGCACCGCCTGATTTGGCCCAGGTACTTCCTCCCAAAAAGGCAAATCACAGGACCGGGATCTTGCCTCCATGCCGACATGGCGGCCTTGCGCGGACAGGGATAGCGGTGCTGTTCCGCAGGCCGCACATCTGATCCTGTCGACCAGTGGCCGCGCGGTTGATCTTGGCCGGGATCAGGCCCAACCCGGGGCGGGTGGCTGGGCCTGCCAAGGCGCGGCGGGACGCCGGAGAACCGGTCGGCAGGGGGCTCTGCCGCCGACCTGCCACTTTTCCGTAAAAATTTGCGTAACCAAGGGAACCGGACGCTTACTCGTCCCTCGACGTCCGGGTTGGCTGGTGTAAGAAATCCAACACCGCGGCCGCCAAGTCGAGGTCGACGTTTCGAGCCGGCCACCCTTCGAACCAGGCACTGGAGCTTGCGATGAACCCGTTCATGACCGATGCCGACCTGCTCGCGCTAGCCTCCGAGCGCCTGGCGATGTCCGGCGAGGCGCTGATGCAGCGCTACTACGGCTCGCTGCTGGATGCCCGCCACGAGATGGAGGAGTTCCAGCGGACCGGCCGCCTGCAGAACAGCTTCGCCACCATGCTCCGCACCAAGCTCGACCTGCGCAGCTCCGAGATGACCGCGCCGGGCCTGCAGCCCGCCGTCGCCTGACCGGGCTCCTTTCTCCAACCATGCCGCCCGCCGCGGCGGCCACGGGAGCAGGCCGGCCCGGGCCAGTTCCCTCGAGCGCGGCGGTCCCGCGGCCAATCAGGCCAGCTCCAGCGTGCGGACCTTGATGGCCCGTCGCGCCTGCTGCAGGCGCGACGAGCGCAGTTGCAGGAGGCGGTCCTCCAGCTCCGCGCCCAGCTCGCGCAGCCTCGCCTCGCCCAGCTGCTGCGCCTCGACGAACATCGACCTCTCCTCGGCGCCGGCATGGTGGTCGACCGCCTGGTGCAGGGCGTCCAGCTTCGCGTCGAACTCCGCGGACGCGGTGTCCAGCCCGACCAGCACCGCCAGCATGTCGGCCAGCTGGTGGTGCTCGGCATGGGCGATCGCCACTTCCTCGCTCACCGGCTGCACCGCGGGATAGAAGATCTCGTCCTCGATCTGCTCGTGCATGTCGAGCTCGCCGGCCAGGACCCGCATCAGGATCCGCCGCTCGGGATCCTGCCTGGGCGTGGCCTTGATCTCCTGGAAGATGTGCCGCAGCAGCTCGTGGTGCTGGAACAGGAACTGGTCGGCCTTCTCGCCGCGCCTTGTACCCTTCGGTCCTTCCGGCGGCTGTTGCACGCTGTCGTCGCCCGGCTGGGGCAGCCTCTGGATTTCCACCAGGCCGTTGCGGACCCGGGTGGCGTAGCGGGGCTGCGGCGCCGTCGCCGGCCCGTCCAGCGGGCGGCCGGAGCGCAGGCAGAAGCGTGAGCCGTGCCAGGGGCAGACCAGCCCGCCCTGCTCGATCCAGCCTTCGGCGAGCGGGCCGCCCATATGGGCGCAGCGGGCACCCAGGGCATGGACCTCGCCCTGATGCAGCACCAGGGCGACGCCCACCGCCGCCCTGGCATGCTCGTCCCAGACCTCGACCCGCTGCGGCCGGTCCTCGACCAAGTCCGCCAGCGGGAAGATCGGCAGGAAGTGGCGCGGCTCCGAGCCGCGGTCGGCATGGTCGACGCCGGCCTTGCCGCGATAGACGAGGTGCCCGCCGAGATAGGCGCCGCCCAGGGTGACCAGCCAGGCGAGCGCGCTCAGCATCCGCGCCTCTTGCCGGCGCTCCTTGCGGCGCAGCCGGATCGAGCCGGCGAACAGGCCGAGCGCGGCGGTGTTGGTCGCGGCATGCACGAGGCCGACCCGGCGCTCGCGGCCATGGGTGCTCTGCCAGTCGATCATCCCGGCCAAAGCCGCCCCGATCGCCGACAGGCAGCCGGCCCAAAGGTTCAGGTCGGCGGCCTGGTCGAACCGCCAGGCGCCGCGGCGGCGGAGTGCTGCGGTCATGTCCAGCGCCACCGAGACCGTCCAGGCGCCGAGCGGCAAGGTGGCCAGGAGGGGATGGAGGGGGTGGCCCAGCCAGCTGCCATGCAGGGCGTTGCGCAGGGGCTGGGCGAAGCGGCCGGCCAGGCGCTGGGGCAGGGCGATGGCGTTGCCGATCCGGTAGCCGACATGGTCGAGCACGGCCGCGCGCTCGACCCGCGCCACCAGCCTGTCCGCTCCCGCCGCGAACCGATGCTCCTCCATCAACCGCCCCTTCCCGACCTTGCCGCCGATCCCTGCCGCCATGGCATGACGACCGATCAATCCGCGCTGGCGAAGGCGGTTCCCCATGTGCGGGCGGGAGGCAGCGGCCCTAGTCGGTCGGCGGCGGCGGTTCCAGACGGTCGCCCACCCGGATGCCGCGCTGCGCGGCGGAGCCGCCCAGGATCTCCAGGACATAGCGGATCGGCTGGCCGGACGGCAGCAGGTCGGTGGAATACGGCGTGGCGTTCGGGGTGATCCGCACGATCTCGCCGTCCTTGCGGATGAACAGCAGGTCCAGGGGCAGCGGGGTGTTCTTCATCCAGAACGACACCGGCCGTTCCTCCACGAAGTCGAACAGCATGCCGTGGTCCTTCGCCAGCTCCTCGCGGTACATCAGGCCCTGGCTGCGCTCGGCGGGGCTGCGGGCGATCTCGACGAAGAAGGTGAGCGGCCCCTGGCGGGTATGGACGGTCGCCTCGCCAGTCGGCAGCGCCAGGGCCGCCGGCGCCAGGACCAGGAGCCAGGCCAGGACGGCCAGCGCGGCTTTACCCCGGCCGGCCAGTCTGGCAACCATGCGCGCCGAACGAGCCAAGAGTCGCCGATCCATGGACATCTCCGCCCACATCCGCACCGTTCCCGATTTTCCCAAGCCCGGCATCCTTTTCTATGACATCTCGACCCTGCTCGCGAACCACAATGCCTATCGGGCGGCGATCGCGCAGATGGGCGAGCTTACGGAAAAATACCGACCGGATGTGCTGGTCGGCATCGAGAGCCGGGGGTTCATCTTCGCGGCGCCCCTGGCCCTGCACATGGATCGCGGGTTCGTCATGGTCCGTAAAGTGGGCAAGCTGCCGGGCATGGTGGTGAGCCACGACTATGACCTGGAATATGGCAGCGACACCGTCCAGATCGTCGAGGACCTGATCCCCAAGGGCGCGCGGGCGGTGCTGATCGACGACCTGATGGCCACCGGCGGCACCGCCGAGGCTTCGATCCAGCTCCTGCGCAAGGTCGGCGCCGAGCCGGTGGGGGCGGTGTTCCTGATCGAGCTGGAAGGCCTGGGCGGCCGCAACCGGCTGAGCGTCCCCAGCGAGACGGTGCTGACCTTTCCGGCCTGAACCGGCGGAAGACCATACCCCGGTGATGTGATCCGCGCCCCGATCCAGTGGACGGGCGAGGCGCTGCCATGGCCTTGTCCGGATCCAGGACAAGTGGGCTCGGCCTGGCCGGCGATCGGTGGATCCGGCCAGGATCCCACTTGATTCATGACAAATTCTTCATTTTCGGGTTGATCGCTGTCCCGATCTGATCAATATTGTCGCATCAACGGGCGGAAGTCTGTTATAAACCTCCTCGTTTTCATTTCTCATCGTCCCGCCTGGAAAGTCGGCGTCATAAAATAGACGAAAGCATGGGAGAAAACCGATGCGTCCTGCGATAGTCACCGCCATCATGGTCACGTTGCTGGTTCTGTTCCATACCGTCCTCAGTCTGGTGCGCGGGCGGGAGAATTCCTGATTCCCTGACCGTCCATCTTGATCGCCCGGCGTCGTTGCTGCTGCCGGGAAAGAGAGCGGGCAGTTGTCGCCCTTGTGACCAAACAGCGACAACGGGCCCGCTCCTTCAAGCAGGGGCGAATCGCAATTTCGGACTTCCTGGAACTCTTCATCTTCCGGCGCCTGCCTATAATTCATGCTGCAGGCGTCTCCGCTTATTTGAAGCGGGGTGAAAATAGTCACTTCTCATTGCTCGCGCGGGTCGATTACGATCGACCGGCACGGAAAACGCGAGAACAGGATCGAGGATCTTCGGGCCGCCGCCCTGACGGCGGAGCCGGGCCTCGACGCTCAGGTTCGCCCGCTCTCCGGCGAAGTCTCCAGGGACGATCGTGGGGGAGCCCTGCATGGCAGGCAGGCTGGACGGCCGGGCCGGGCGGAACAAGCGGCATCGCGCAGGCACAGGCTCGGCCCGAGACTGGCTGCGGTCCTGCACGGCGCTTACCGCGCTGGGCGGGGCGGCCCTGCTCGGCAGCGCCGGCCTCGTGCGGGCCGACACCTCGTGCAGCACCACCCAGATCACCGTCGGCTATGAGGGCTTCGCGGCCGCCTGCACCACCACCGGCAGCCAGAGCTCGCCGTTCAGCGAGGCTGTCTCCGGGCCGGGCTTCAACCAGCTGACCTACCAGAACCAGGGAAGCATCGACAACAGCGCCTCCGGCCTGGCCGCCGTCAGCCTGCAGACCTTCACCGCGCCGATGTCGGAGACCACCAAGTCCTACCTCTACCTCCCGGCACCGCCGATCACCGTGGTGAACGACGGCTCCATCAGTTCGCACGGCTCGGCGGGATCGGCGCTGCTCGCCATCGCCACGGGCGCCGGGGGCGTTGCCGACGGCGAGAACGACGATTCCAGCTCGGCGCCCAACAACCACTACATGGGCCGCAACGGTGGCACGGTGCAGGTCACCCACAACGGCGCCATCTCGATCGCCAGCGGCAAGAGCAGCTTCGGGCTGGGCCTGGGCGGGCTGGCGCTGCCGATGAACACCGGCATCGACGCCCGCTCGATCGGCGGGGCGGGCACCGCCGATTCCAGCAGCACCAGCTCCAACGGTCCTGGCGGCGATGCCGGCACGGTCAGCGTCGCCACCTCCGCCGGCTCGACCATCGACCTGACGGGGACCTGGACAGCCGGGATCTACGCGCTCAGCGCCGGCGGGCAGGGGCCGGGCTACTCGCACAACGCCACCCATAATTTCGACAGCGGCGGCAACGGCAACACCGTCACCGTCAACCATGCCGGGACGATCACCGGCAGCGCCCAGGGCGATGTCGGCATCTACGCGCTGTCGGTGGGCGGGGCCTCGGGTGCCACCGACAGCCAGTACTCGCTGCATGGCGGCAATGCCGGCGCGGTCGGGGTCACCCTGCACGGCGGCAGCTCGATCGGGATGCAGGGTGACCAGGCGCAGGGGGTCTTCGCGGCCAGCGTCGGCGGCCTGTCCTGGTATGCCGACAACGCCGACAGCGGCAACCACCGCAACGGCAACGGCGGCGCCGTCGGCGTGACCATCGGGTCCGGCGCCAGCGTCTCGACCTCCGGCGAGCTGGCAGTCGGCGTGATCGCCGCCAGCACCGGCGGCAATGCCAACACCAGCCTGGCGCCGCCGAACAGCCTGGAGAATGGCGGGGCGCCCAACAGCGTGCCGACCACCCGGGCGCCGGCCGGCAATGCCGGCAACGTCACCGTCCAGCATGACGGCCAGATCAGCACGTCCGGCGACGTCGCGATCGGGATCGCGGCGGTCAGCTCCACCGGCGGCCGGGTGGTGGGCATGGTGGCCGGCGGTGCGGTCGACCCGGTCGGCACCGGCTCGGGCAGCCCCGGCACCGTCACCGTCCAGGGCGGCGGCAGCGTCGCCACCTCCGGAAATGGCGCGATCGGGATCCTGGGCCTCAGCCTGGGCGGGCCGGGCGGGGTGCTGGACACCAAGAACGGCGTGCTCAACCTCCTGGGCGGCGACGATTCGGTCAACAACGGCATCAGCGGCAACGCGGTGACCGTGAACGTCACCGGTGCGGTCTCCACCAAGGGGGCGGCCGCGCTCGGGGTCCTGGCGTCCAGCATCGGCGGCGGCGGCGGCACCGCGTCCGGCACCAAGGGCATCCTGGCGGTCGGCAGCGATGGCGGCGGCGGCGGCAATGGCGGGCAGGTCTCGGTGAGCGTCGCTGGTGGCGGGCTCAACACCGGCGGCGATGGCGCCATCGGGGTGCTGGCGCAGTCGGTGGGCGGCGGCGGCGGCAATGGCGGCAGCGCCTCCGGCCTGGCCGCGGCGGCCGGGTCGGCCGGTGGTGGCGGCAGCGGCAGCCAGGTCGGCGTGGTCCTGGGCTCGGGTTCGGTGGCGAACCTGACCACGGCCGGCGACTTCGCCGCGGGCGTGATCGCCCAGAGCGTCGGCGGCGGCGGCGGCAATGGCGGCTATGCCAAGGGTTTCGGGACGGTGGCCTCGCTGGCGATCGGCGGGACCGGCGGCAGCGGCGGCCAGGGCGGCCAGGTCATGGTCACCAACCGCTCCACCACGGTGGCGACCACGGGCGACCAATCCACCGGCCTGATTGCGCAGAGCATCGGCGGCGGCGGCGGCAATGGCGGCTCGGCCAACACCTATACCGCCAATCTCGGCTTCAGCATCGCGCTAGCGGTGGGCGGCACCGCCGGCTCCGGCGGCGGCGGCGGGAGCGTCGATCTCACCAACGACTATCACATCAGCACCACCGGCGACGACGCGCTCGGCCTGCTGGCGCAGTCGGTGGGCGGCGGCGGCGGCAATGGCGGGGCGGCCACGGCGAAGTCCCTGGTGCTCGGCACCGACGACCCGGAGGTGCCGGCGGTCGAGGTCGACATGAGCGTCGGCGGCAGCGGCGGGTCGGGGGGCAGCGGCGGCAGCGTCACGGTCGCCAACAGCGGCCAGACGATCACCGGCGGCGACGGCGCCCATGCGCTGCTCGCCCAGTCGGTCGGCGGCGGCGGCGGCAATGGCGGCGATTCCACTGCCATGGCGGCGGCCATCGAGGGCGAGTCGCCGACGCTCAAGGTCAGCGTCGCCCTGGGCGCCACCGGCGGCAGCGGCGGCAGCGGCGGCAATGTCAGCGTCACCAACGGTTCGTCGGACAGCTGTGGCGGCTGCCGGAGCCAGACGCAGACGTCGGGCAACGACGCGGCTGGCATCCTGGCGCAGTCGATCGGCGGCGGCGGCGGCAACAGCACCGCCGGCAATGCCAACACCGACAGCCCCAACCTGGGCGGCAAGACCGGCGATGCCCTCAACTTCGCGTTCTCGCTGGGCGCGAGCGGCGGGGCGGGCGGACAGGGTGGGGCCGTGACGGTGACCCTGGACGAGAACAACGCCATCGCCACCCAGGGCTCCGGCGCGCCCGGTATCGTCGCCCAGTCGATCGGGGGCGGCGGCGGCCAGGCAGGCGGTGGCTCGGCCGGCGGCAGCGGCGACAAGGTCAACCTCAACCTCGCGATCGGCGGCGACGGCGGATCGGGCAATCTCGGCGGCGCGGTGACGGTCGCCAGCCAGGGCGACATCGCCACCAGTGGCGGCGATTCGGTGGGCATCCTGGCGCAGTCGGTCGGCGGCGGCGGGGGGGTCGGCGGCTCCGCGGACGCGGCCGCCTCGATCAGCAAGGCCGGCCAGGTCGAGGACACGCTCAATCCGCCCGCCAACAGCTACAGCGCGGTGGTCGCGATCGGCGGCAGCGGGGCCAGCGGCGCCGATGGCGGCCAGGTGCAGGTGACCAGCAGCGGCACCGTCTCGACCAAAGGCGCGCTGGCCTACGGGATCCTGGCGCAGTCGATCGGCGGCGGCGGCGGCAGCGGCGGTGCCGCTACCTCGGCGGCCAACTCGGTGCTGGGTGGCGGGTCGGTGGACGGGGAGGGTGCGGAGGTCGGCAAGACCTATGCCGGCACGGTGTCGGTCGGCGGCAAGGGCGCCGGCACCGGCAGCGGCGGTGCGGTCACCGTCACCACGCAGGACGCGATCACCACGCTGGGCTACGGGGCGCACGGCATCCTGGCGCATTCGGTGGGCGGTGGCGGCGGGGTCGGGGCCGAGGGCAGCGTCAACAACACCACCACGCTGGGCCTGGGTGCGGGCGTGGCGGGCGGTGGCGGCGCCGGCGGGAGCGGCGGCAGCGTCGCCGTGCACCAGTCCGCCGCGACCACCACGGTCGGCGACGACGCCTATGGCATCCTGGCGCAGAGCATCGGCGGCGGCGGCGGCACGGCCGGGCTTGGCTGCAGCAACTCAATCAAAGGCGCCGGGCAGACCGGCTTGGAGGCCACCGCCTGCTTCGGCAATGTCGGGGTGTCGGGCGCCGCCTCGGCGTTCAACGATTCCTCCGACTTCACCCTGAAGGTCGGCGGCACCAGTGGTGCGAGCGGCGATGGCGGGGCCGTCCCCATCAGCCACGACAGCGGCGCCATCGCGACCTACGGCGCCCGCTCCTTCGGCATCGCCGCGCAGTCGATCGGCGGCGGCGGCGGGCTCGCCACCGCCAGCGCGGTCAATATCGGCGCCAGCCAGCTGCAGTTCCAGGCCGGGCAGAACTACGCCAAGGGCGGCGATGTCAGCGTCACCCTCGGCAGTGCCGCCAGCATCGCCACCCATGGCGACGGCGCCTGGGGCATCCTGGCCCAGTCGATCGGCGGCGGCGGCGGCTTCGTCGCCGATCCGTCCCTGGCGCTGGACTTCCCGATCTCCAACACCCTGCCGGACAAGCCGAACGGCTCCAATCATTATCCGGACTCGGGCCAGGTCACGGTCAGCGTGGCCGGCGACATCGCCACCACGGGCAGGAACGCCCACGGCATCTTCGCCCAGGCGGTGGGTGGCGGCGGCGGCATCGCCGGCGGGGTCAACCAGTCCCGCTCCGCCACGGTGGTGGCCGGCAACTCCGCCCAGATCTACGAGATCGGGACGCCGCCCCAATATGCCGGCGAGGCGATGGAGGTGACGGTCAACCAGACCGGCGGGACCATCCGGACCACCGGCGCCGGCTCGATCGGGATCGTCGCCCAGGCGTCGGGCAAGAACAACTACCAGCGGCCGATCACGATCACGGTCGGCGGCACGGTGAGCGGAGGCACTGGCGCCGGCTCGGCCGGGATCCTGGTCTCGGGCGGCGGCTCCTCGGACACCGACAGCACCAGGCCAGCCAACACCGTCACGGTGCAGGCCGGCGGCTCGGTCGGCACGGTGGACGGAGCGTCCGGCACCGCGATCACCAGCGGCTCCGGGCTTACCAACCTCGTCAACGACGGCACGGTCACCGGCAGCATCCTGCTGGGCAGCGGCCTGGTTTCAGGAAGCGGCCAGGCGGCGGCGCTGAAGGCGGCAGCGGCGCAACCGCTCGCGGCACCAAGCCTGACCGGCCGGATCGACAATCGCGGCCGGCTGGCGGCGGGGCCCAGGATCGTCGCCGCCACGCTGGCCAACGACGGCACGATCGACATCGGCGACCAGGGCATCGCCACCACCCGGCTGGAGGGCGACCTGGTGCAGGGCGCGGGCGGGCGAATCCTGGTCGATGTCGACCAGAGGGCCGGCGTGGCGGACCTGCTCCAGGTCGAGGGCCAGGCGGTGGTGGCCGGCGTGGTGGAGCCGCGCGCCGCCAACCTGATGCCCGGGACCGCTACCGTGCTGACCGCCGACCGGCTGGTGGCCTCGGCGTCCGGCTGGTCGACCCTGGTGGTGGACTGGCAGGTCGCCGCCACTGGGCAGGCGCTCTCGGTCACACCGTCGGCGGATTTCAGCCCGGACGGGATTCGCTTGAGCAAGAACCAGGCGGAGATCGCGCGCTACCTGCAGGCAGCCTGGGACCGGGGCGACGCAGGAGGCCTGGCGCCCACGTTCGGGGCGATCGGCTCCCTGGCATCGGCGGGCGACCTGCGGGGCGCGCTGGACGCGGTGGCGCCGACTTCCCTGTCGACCGAGGCGATCCAGCAGGCCTCCGCCGCAGGCAGCGCCCTGGATGCGACCATGGATTGCCCGGGTTCTGGCGAGGACGCGGCCGGGGTGGCGATGCTCGGCAGGGGGACCTGCGTCTGGGCGCGGGTCGGGGTGGCCGAGGAAGACCTGGACGCCAGCGCCGATTCTGCCGGCTTCCGAGTCGACCGGACCAGCTATCGGGCCGGCATCCAGGCGGAGGTCGGCGACGACTGGCGGCTGGGCGCCAGCCTTGGCTACGCCCATGTCTCGACCCGCAGCGACCGGCCCGGCGCCAGCGGCGACGGCGACGCCGTGGACCTCGGCCTGTCGGTCCAGCATGTCCGGGGGGCCTGGAGCTTCGGCGGCGCGGTGGATCTGGGCTACGGCTCCTATGACCGGCAGCGCAACGTCCAGATCGGCTCCCTGTCCGGGCAGGTTTCCGGCAGCCCGGACGTTCTGACCGCGGCCGGGCGGCTGCGGGTCGCCTACCAGCAGCCGTTCCAGGACTGGTATGTCCGCCCGTTCGTCGACCTGGACCTGATCTACAGCCATTCCGGCGGCTATACCGAGCGCGGCGAGAGCGGCCTGGCCCTGGAGGTGGAGGGGCAGGACCATGCCAGCCTGGTGCTCTCCCCGATGCTGGAGGTCGGCGGGCGGGTCGATGTCGGCGGCTGGACAGTGCGGCCGTTCGCGGCGGCGGGCGCCAGCATCCCGAGCGACAGCGACTGGAAGACCAGCGCGTCGCTCAGCGGGGCCCCGGCGGGGAGCGGCAGCTTCCACACCGTGCAGGAGATGCCGGACGTGCTGGGCAAGCTGGATTTGGGCCTGGCGCTCCAGGCGGCCGCCGGCCTGGAACTCCGGCTCGACTACCGGCTGCAGGCCGGGGAGGACTATGTCAGCCAGTATGGCGGCGGGCGGATCGCCTACCGGTTCTAGGTCGATTTTCAGGCAGCCACGGTGCGGTGGCTGCCGTGGCGCGCGCACTGCACCGCCAGGAAGAAGGCTGCCGCCAGCACCACGGTGGCGCCGGTGATCGCCCACATCACCGCGTCGTAGCTGCCGGTGAGCGTCCAGAGCAGGGCGGCACCCAAGGGTGCTCCGGCGCGGACGATGGTGGCCGGGACCGACATCAGGCCGTTGACCGCGCCATAGTTCTCGCGGGTCACCATTTCCGGCACCGAGATGCCGCGCACGATGGTCATCAGGCCGTTGGCGCTGCCGTAGACCGCGGTGATCAGCACGATGGCGACCAGGCTGGGCGGGGTCAGGGTCAGCGCCAGGAAGGACAGGGGAAAGGCCAGCACGGTCACCATGCCGAGCGTCTGCACGGAGATCTTCGGCGCCAGGAACCAGAGCAGCATCCGCGCCCCCACCTGGCTCGGCCCGATCACGGTCATCGCCAGGATCACGTCCTGGGCGGAAAAGCCCCGCTCCAGCAGGATCGGGTAGAGGTGGAACAGGAAGGCGGAGATCGCCGCGGACTGGGCGGTGAACGCCACCGCCAGCGCCCAGAACACCGGCAGGCGCAGGATCTGCTGCGAGGTCAGGCTGGTGGGATCGACCGGGCGGACGCCGCCCAGATGCTCCAGTCGGTCCTTGCGACGGTCGATCACCAGGATGTTCAGGCTGGCGGTGACCAGGAGGTTGATCAGGGCCAGCACCACCAGCGTGGCCCGCCAGCCATGGCTGTCCAGCAGGTACTGGATCAGCGGCAGGAAGGCGGTGGCGGCAAAGCCGCCCCACATGGTGAGCGCCATGATCCCGCGCCTGGCGCCGGACGGACCGAACCGGCGGGCGGCCACCGCGAATACCGGATCGTAGAACACCGCGGCCTGGACCAGGCCCAGCCCGCCCAGGATCAGGTAGTAGGGCAGAATCGCCTCGACGTTCGCCCAGGCGAACAGCAGCAGGGCGCCCAGGATGGCGCCGCCGCCCATCACCGCGCGGCCATGGCCCCGGTCGATCAGCACGCCCACCGGCCAGGCGGCCAGCGCCGCCACGATCAGGCCCAGCGCGGCGGCACCGTAGATCACCGGCTTGTCGTGGCCGAGATCGCTCGCCATCGCCTCGCCGATCAGCGGGAAGCCGTAATAGAGCGAGCCGTAGGAGCAGATCTGGCCGATGCCGAGCCCGGTGATGAACCAGCGTTCACCGGGCTTCGCGGCAGGTTCGCTCACGCCATCAGGTCTTGGCGAGGGTGCGCAGCTTCATCCGGGCGGTCTTCAGGTTGGGCAGGAACACGGTCAGGATGCCGATCAGCGGCAGGAACGAGCAGACCTTGTAGACAAACGCGATGCTGGTGTGGTCGGCGAGCAGGCCCAGCAGTGCCGCACCCAGGCCGCCCATGCCGAAGGCGAAGCCGAAGAACAGGCCGGCGACCATGCCGACCTTGCCGGGCAGCAGTTCCTGGGCATAGACGACGATCGCCGGGAAGGCCGAGGCCATGATCAGCCCGGTCAGGATCGCCAGGACGTCGGTCCAGAACAGGTTGGCGTAAGGCAGGGCCAGGGTGAACGGCACCACGCCCAGGATCGAGATCCAGATCACCAGCTTGCGGCCGATGGCGTCGCCGATCGGCCCGCCCAGGATGGTGCCGGCGGCGGCGGCGCCCAGGAACAGGAACAGGTGGATCTGGGCGCTCTGGATCGACAGGTCGAAGCGGTCGATCAGGTAGAAGGTGTAGTAGCTGGAAAAGCTCGCCATGTAGAAGTTCTTGGAGAACGTCAGCAAGATCAGGATCGCCATCGAGACGATCACCACGTTGCGGGCGACCGGCGAGGGGATCGGCAGGGTGGGGCCCTTGGCCCGGCGCGCGATCAGGTGGCGGTTGTACCAGCTGCCCATGTAGGTGAGGATCGCGATCGCCAGAAAGGCGGCCAGGGTGAAGAACAGCACGTTCTGGCGGCCATAGGGCACGATGATGAAGGCGGCGAGCAGCGGCCCGATCGCGGTGCCGAAATTGCCGCCGACCTGGAACAGCGACTGGGCCAGGCCGTGGCGGCCGCCGGACGCCAGCCGCGAGACCCGCGAGGCTTCCGGATGAAACACCGAGGAGCCCACGCCGATCAGTGCTGCCGCGGCCAGCACGGTGAGAAAGCCGCCGGCGAACGACAGGAGCACCAGCCCGGCCAGGGTGAAGCCCATGCCGATCGGCAGGGAGTAGGGCATCGGGTGCCGGTCGGTCCACAGGCCCACGAACGGCTGCAGCAGCGAGGCGGTCAGCTGGAAGGCCAGGGTGATGATGCCGATCTGGACGAAGTCCAGCTGGAAGTCGGTCTTGATCAGCGGATAGATCGACGCCAGCATCGACTGCATCATGTCGTTGAGCAGGTGACACAGGCTGGCGGCGACCATGATCGCGACGGCGATGTCGCCGGAACTGCGCTCCGCCGGCGGAGCGGCGGCAAGGGTCGCGGGATCAGGGACGAGGGTGCCAGAGGCCATGGGGCCGGAAGCCATCGGAAATTCCACCCGAAACGTCATGCCCGATGATGCGGGCGAGTGCGGGATCGAGGCGAGCGCGGGTCATCACGATGGCGGGCGCGCCCTCGAAAGCGCGGGGATCGCAACCTGAGCCGAGCCCGGGCAGATGTCCATGGCCAAGGGTGCCCGGAATGTCGCCGAAATGCCGCAGGCCGCAAATAGAGGCGAAGTCGAGCCCGAATTGAATCGAGACAATCGGCCGGTTCAGCGGCCGCCCTTGAGAAGGGAGCCCAGTACGCCCCGGACCAGCGCCGAGCCGACCCGGCTGCCGACCGAGCGGGCGATCGACGAGGCCATGTTGCGCGCCACCGAGACCGCAATCTTTTCCGCTTCGGACTGGGGCTCGGCGCGGCGGGACGAGCGGGACCTGGCCGGCTGTTCCGGCTCGGGCGGAGGGTACGGCTTGCCGCCGGCGGGCTTGGCCGGCTGCTTGCCCAGGGCCGCGTCCAGCCTGGCCGCCAGCGCCGGGTCGATGCCGGGCGGCAGCTGGGCGGACGGCGGCGGTGCGGCGCCCTCGGCCTTGGCCAGCAGGATCTCAGCGGCCGACTGCCGGTCGATGGCGGTGTCGTAGATGCCGGCCACCGGGCTGGTCGCCAGCGCCTGGGCGCGCTCCTCGGCGGAAAGCGGGCCGACCCGGCTGCGCGGGGGTGCCACCAGGGTGCGCTGCACCAGGGTCGGGATGCCCTTGCCGTCCAGGGTCGACACCAGCGCCTCGCCGATGCCGAGCTCGGTGATCACGGTGGCGGTGTCGAACTCCGGGTTGGCGCGGAAGGTCTCGGCCGCCGTGCGCACCGCCTTCTGGTCGCGGGGCGTGAAGGCGCGCAGGGCGTGCTGGGCGCGGTTGCCGAGCTGGCCCAGCACCTCCTCGGGCACGTCGATCGGGTTCTGGGTGACGAAATAAACGCCCACGCCCTTGGAGCGGATCAGCCGGCAGACCTGCTCGATCTTCTCCAGCAGCACCTTGGGCGCGCCGTCGAACAAAAGATGCGCCTCGTCGAAGAAGAACACCAGCTTCGGCCGGTCCAGGTCGCCGGCCTCGGGCAGCTCCTCGAACAGCTCGGAAAGCAGCCAGAGAAGGAAGGTCGTGTAGAGCCGCGGGCTCATCAGCAGCTTGTCGGCGGCCAGCAGGTTCACGTAGCCCAGGCCGTCCGGGGCGACCCGCATCAGGTCGGCGAGCTTCAGCGCCGGCTCGCCGAAGAAGCGCTCGGCACCCTGCTGCTCCAGGACCAGCAGCGCCCGCTGCACGGCACCCACCGAGGCCTTGCTGACATTGCCGTAGGTGGAGCGCAGCTCGTCGGCGCGCTCGGCGACTTCGGCCAGCATCGCGCGCAGGTCGGCCAGGTCGAGGAGCAGCAGCTTCTCCTCGTCGGCGATCCGGAACACGATGTTGAGGATGCCCTCCTGCACGTCGTTCAGGTCGAGCAGGCGGGCCAGCAGCAAGGGTCCCATCTCGGCCACGGTGGTGCGGACCGGATGGCCCTGCTCGCCGAACACGTCCCAGAAGATGGTGGGCATCGCCATGGGCGCCCAGCCCGGGATCGCCAGCGCCCGGGCGCGCTCGGCCAGCTTGGAGTCGAGCGTGCCCGGCCTGGCGATGCCGGACAGGTCGCCCTTCACGTCGGCGGCGAACACCGGCACGCCCGCGCGGGCGAAGCCTTCGGCCAGGGTCTGCAGGGTCACGGTCTTGCCGGTGCCGGTGGCGCCGGCGACCAGGCCGTGGCGGTTGGCCTGGCGGAGCAGCAGATGCTGGTCCAGAACCCCGGCCTTGCCGATCAGGATGTCGGTCGCGTCCATCGTGCCCCGTCCCTTGCCGCTGCCCGGGCGAACCTAGCCGAGCCGGCCCGGCCGATCTACGGGGCAGGGGCCGTGCTAACCACCCGGCCGCCGCGCCGCCCGATCACCCCGGCCCGCCGCAGCACGGCCTTTTCCGCCTCCAGCACCAGCAGCAGGGCAACACCGAGCGCCAGGATCATCAGCCCGTCGCCGATTGCCACCGGGCGGCTGTCGAACAGCGCGTGCATCACCGGCAGGTAGGTGAAGCCGAGCTGCGCCAGGATCACCACCGTCAGCGCCACCAGCACGCTGCGGGTGCCGAGCATCCCCTTCAGGGTGATCGAGGTCATGTTCAGGTAGCGGACGCTGAACAGGTAGAAGATCTCCAGCACCACCAGCGTGTTCACCACCAGGGTCCTTGCCATCTCCAGGTCGTAGCCGCGGCTTTGCGCGTGGAAGAACACGCCCAGCGCCGCGCCGGTGAACAGCAGCGAGACCAGCACCACCCGCCAGAGCAGGAAGGGCGAGAGCAGCGGGTCGCCGGCGCGGCGCGGCGGGCGGGCCATCACCCCTGCCTCGGCCGGCTCGAACGCCAGGGCCAGGCCCAGGGTCACCGCGGTGACCAGGTTGATCCACAGGATCTGTGCCGCGGTCATCGGCATGGTGAAGCCGAACAGGATGGCGGCGATCACCGCCAGGGCCTCGCCGCCATTGGTCGGCAGGGTCCAGGCGATCACCTTCTGGATGTTGTCGTAGACGGTGCGGCCCTCGTGGACGGCGGCGACGATCGAGGCGAAATTGTCGTCGAGCAGCACCATCTCGGCGGCTTCCTTGGCGGCCTCGGTGCCCTTGCGGCCCATGGCGACCCCGACATCGGCCTGCTTGAGCGAGGGGGCGTCGTTGACGCCGTCGCCGGTCATCGCCACCACCTGCCCCTCCTGCTGGAGGGCCTGCACGATCCGCAGCTTGTGCTCGGGGCTGGTGCGGGCGAACACGGCGGCACGCTTCGCCAGGGCCCGCAGGTCCTGCTCGCCCAGGCCGTCCAGGGCGGAGCCGGTCACCACCTCGGGCGCCTCGGCCAGGCCCAGTTGCCGGGCGATCGCACCGGCGGTGGCGCCATGGTCGCCGGTGATCATCTTCACGTCGATCCCGGCCGAGCGGCATTCGGCGATCGCCGCCAGCGCCTCGTCGCGCGGCGGGTCGATGAAGCCGACGATCCCCAGAAAGACCAGGCTGCCGTCCAGATCGCCGAAGGCCAGGCGCTCGGGCGCCTTGTCCAGCCGGCCGGCGGCGAAGCCCAGGACCCGCTCGCCCTCGGCGGCTGCCGAAGCGATTGCCTCGGTCCAGAAGCGGTGGTCGACGGGCTGCTCTCCGCCATCCGGGCCGGCCTGCCGGGCGGCCATGGCGAGCAGGCGCTCGGGCGCGCCCTTGACGAAGATCGCGATCTCGCCGTCCGGGCCCTGGTGGAGGGTCGCCATGAAGCGGTGCTGGGCATCGAATGGGATCTCGTCGAGCCTGGGCCAGCCCCGGCGCAGGGCAGCGGGATCGAGCCCGGCCTTCATCGCCAGCGCCACCAGGGCGCCTTCCATGGGATCGCCGTTCACGCTCCACTGGCCGGCCTGCTCGTGCAGTTCGGCATCGTTGCAGAGCACGCAGCTTTGCAGGAGCGGCAGGGAGGCCGCGACGCTGCCGCCGCCTTCCTCCGCCAGCCCGCCCTCGGGCGCGTAGCCGGAGCCCGCAGCCTCGAGCCGGCCGGCCGGGGTGACCACCTGCCGGGCGGTCATCTCGTTGCGGGTGAGGGTCCCGGTCTTGTCGGAGCAGATCACCGAGGTGGCGCCCAGCGTCTCCACCGCGGGCAGGCGGCGCACCACCGCGTTGCGCGCCGCCATCCGGCGCACGCCCACCGCCAGGGTGATGGTGATCACGGCGGGCAGCCCTTCCGGGATCAGGCCCACCGACACCGCGACCACCGCCATCAGCGCCTCGGACCAGTGATAGCCGCGCAGCAGCACCGCGAAGGCGAACAGCAATGCCGAGCCGACCAGCGCCACCCAGGTGAAGCGGGTGGCGAAATGGTCGATCTGGCGCAGCAGGGGGGTGGTGAGCTGCTGCACGGAGCCGATCAGCCGGCTGATATGGCCGATCTCGGTGGCGGACCCGGTCGCGGCCACCACGCCGCTGCCCTGGCCGGCCAGCACCAGCGTCCCGGAATAGACCATGCAGCGGCGGTCGCCCAGCGCGGCGCCGGCCTCGACCGGTCGCTCGTCCTTCTCGGCGGCGACCGATTCACCGGTCAGCGCCGCCTCGTCGACCAGCAGGCCGCGGGCGCGGACCAGGCGCAGGTCGGCCGGCACCCGGTCGCCGGCTTCCAGGAGCGCCATGTCGCCCGGCACCAGCTCGTGGACCGGCACCGCCCGGCGACGCCCTTCGCGCAGCACCGTGGCCTGGGGCGAGATCATCTGGCGGATGGCGGCCAGGGCCTCCTCGGCCCGGCCCTCCTGCACGAAGCCCACCAAAGCGTTGATCAGCACCACCGCCACGATCACCGCCGCGTCGACATGGTGGCCGATCGCCACCGCCGCCGCCGCCGCCGCCAGCAGGAAGTAGATCAGGGCGTTGTCGAACTGGGCCAGGAACCGCAGCAGCGGGTGGCGCGTGGCGGGCTCGGGCAGGCTGTTCGGGCCGTGCTCGGCCAGCCGGCGGCGCGCCTCCTCGCTGGACAGTCCGGAGCGCGCCGCTGCGAAGGATCCGAGGACATCCTCGGCCGGCAGCGCATGCCAGGCCGAAGCCTCTGGCCGGTCCGGCCGCTCCAACTGCTCGTCGCGCGCGCTTGCCATCCTGCCTGCTGCTCCCGTCGGCGGTGCACCTCGAGGACAGGCCCTGCCAGGACCAGCGCTGCCGGGCATTGATCCCGATCAAGCAGCCCTAGCGTCGTCCGGCCAGGAATCCTTCTCCCCATCCAGGGAAGGCGGAGTCCGGGCGGCAGCGCAAGCCGGTCGTGTTCTTCCCGGGAGGCTGGGTTCGGCTCCTGCCGGTCAGGCGCGCCGTTCCAGGTCGGTGATCGCATCCGCCAGGGCCTGGAAGGGCAGGGTGACGCAGTCCCAGCGGCTCTTGGCGTTGCGCACCGGGGTCAGGATGGCGAAGCGCTCGTCCTCCCCGCCCTTCAAAAACGCCTCGATCGCATCCCGCAACTCGCGGGCCTTGGCCGGATCGGCGTCCTTGGCATGGCGGGCGAGCAGCGAGGCTGCCGCCTGGGTGAGCAGGCAGCCGCGGGTCTTGTGGGCGAGGTCGACGATCCGGCCGTCCTCGACGCCCAGAGCCACGGTGATCCGGTCGCCGCACAAAGGATTGTCGCACTCGGCGGTGACGGTGGGGTGCTCCAGGCGGCCGGCGCCGGTCTTGGAGCGGGCCTCGGCGATGATCGCCTGGTCGTAAAGGGCGTCGTTCATGCGAGCTTCCGGCGCACGGCCAGGAGGCCGTCCAGGAGAGCGGCCACGTCGGCCGCGTCGTTGTAGGGAGCCAGCGAGGCGCGGGCGGTGGCGACGGTGTCGAAGCGCTCCATCAGGGGCTGCGCGCAGTGATGGCCGCCGCGCATCATCACCCCGTGGTCGCTGTCCATCAGCTGGCAGACATCGTGGGCATGGACGTCCTCCAGCTCGAACGACACCACCCCGATCCGCGCCTGGGTGCCGGTGGAGCCATAGACGCGGCAGCCGGGCATGGCGGCCAGCCCGTCCAGCATCCGGCCGGCCAGCTCGCGCTCCTGTTCCTCCAGGGCGGTCCAGTCCTGGGCCATCGCCCAGCGCAGGGCGGCGCCAAGCGCGATGGCCCCGCCGATCGGCGGGGTGCCGGCCTCGTAGCGGTGCGGCGGCGGAGCATAGGTCGAGCGCTCGATGTTGACCCGGCGGATCATCTCGCCGCCGCCCAGGAAGGGCGGTGCGGAATCCAGCAGGTCGTAGCGGCCCCACAGAACGCCGATCCCGGTCGGCCCAAAGCATTTATGGCCGGAGAAGGCATAGAGGTCGCAGCCCAGCGCCTGGACGTCCAGGGGACCGTGGGCGGCGCGCTGGGCGCCGTCCAGGACCAGGAGAGCCCCGGTGGCGTCGCAGAACGCGCGCAGCCGCTGCACGTCGGTGACGGCGCCGGTGACGTTGGAGGCATGGGTGACCGCCACGATCTTCACGCCCTTGGCCAGCTCGTCGAGCCGGTCCAGGTCGAGGCGGCCGTCATCGGTCACCGGGATCGCGCGCATGCTGGCGCCGCGCCGCTCGGCTGCCAGCTGCCAGGGCACTAGGTTGCTGTGATGCTCCAGCAGGCTCACCAGGATCACGTCGCCCGGCTCCAGGCGGTGCTCCAGGATGTGGGCGGCGGTGTTCAGGCCGAGCGTGGCGCCGGAGGTGAACACCACCTCCTCGGGCCGGGCGGCGTTCAGAAAGGCGGCCGCCGACTTGCGCGCATCGTCGAACGCGGCCGAGGCACGCTCCGCCCGGGCATAGACCCCGCGCTTGACGTTGGAGCGATCCTCGGTCTCGAAGCCCAGCAGCGCCTCCAGGGCCGGCCGGCAGATCTGGCTGGTGGCGGCGTTGTCCAAAAAGTGCAGGGGGCGCTCCAGCCGGTCGAAGGCCGGGAAGTCCTGGCGGATCGATCTCATGAATGGTCTTTCCGATAAGCTTGGAGCGCCTGCGGCGTGTCCAGGTCGAGCAGCGGGCCGTCATGGTCCACCGCGATCTCGACCAGCTGGTCCTCGTTCTGCCCGAGCAGCGCCTTGGCCCCGACATCGCCTTCAAGCTGGCGCATCGTCTCGATGAACGGGGCCGCCCAGAGGACCGGGTTGCCGCGCTTGCCGTTCACCACCGGGACCACGATCGAGCGGCCGTCGGCCGGGCTGAAGGCGGCGATCATCCGGTCGATCAGGCGACGGTCGACCTTGGGCATGTCGCCCAGCAGCACGATCACGCCGTCGGCATCCTTGGGCACCGCGGCCAGGCCGGCCTTCAGCGAGGAGGCCAGGCCCGAGGCGAAATCCGGGTTGTGGACCGAGACGACCGGGACACCTGCCAGCACCGCCGTCACCTCGGCCTGCATGTGGCCGGTCACCACCACGACCTGCTCGCAGGACGATTCCAGGGCAGCGTCGACCACGTGGCGGACCAGCGGCTTGCCGGAGAGCGGGATCAGCAGCTTGTTGTCCGGCCCCATCCGCGAGGAGCGGCCGGCGGCCAGGACCAGGGCGGCGATCCGGGGGGCGCGCATCGAGGCGTTGCCGGTGCCGGTGGTGCGGGCCTCGCTGCGCGGCTGCGGCCGGGTGGGGATCTCGGAGAGCAGGCCGCCGACGCCCATCGCCATGATGTCGGCCGGGGTGACCGGCACCTTCGCGGCCAGGCGCTCCAGCACCCAGTCGAAGCCGTTCAGCTTGATCGAGCGGGCGCAGCCGGGCAGGCCCAGCACCGGCGTGTCGCCGTCATGGCCGAACACCAGCAGGTTGCCGGGATCGACCGGCATGCCGACATGCTCGACCGTGCCGCCGGCAGCCTCGATTCCGGCCGGCAGCACGTCGCGGCGGTCGGTCACCGCCGAGGCGCCGGCGACCAGCACGATGTCGGCCCCCTCGTCCAGGCTGGCGCGCACGGCCTCCGCGATGCCGTCGCGGGTGTGCGGGCAGCGGCGCTCGCCCAGTAGTTCGCCGCCCACCGAATGGAGGCGCTGGCGGGTGACCTCGACGGTCTTGTCGAGCATCTTCTCGGCGGTGGCCGAGGTGCGCGACTGCACCAGCCGGGCGCGCATCCCGGTGAAGGGAGCCAGACGCAGGAGCGGGCCGGCCTCGGCCAGCGCCAGGCAGCGGTCCAGCGCGTCTTTGGGGGCGGCGAACGGGATGACCTTGATCGTCGCGACCATGTCCTTGGCGGCGACCCGGGCAAACGGCGGCAGGGTGGCGATGGTCAGGTCCGGGTCGATCCGGTTGAGCGCATGCAGCCGCTCGACGTCGAGCAGCACGATGCCGGCCTCTTCCGCGAACAAATTGCTGCGCCCGGTGAATGGCTCGGCGACCGACAGGCCGGGACCGGCCACGGCGGTTGCAAGCGCATGGGCGGCCGGATCCTCCTGGACGTCGTTCTCGTCGAAGCGGACGGCGCTGACCTCCTCGATCCCGGCTTCCTGCAGGAGGGCGATGTCGGCGGCATCCAGCCGGCGGCCCTTCTTGAAGCCGGTCTTCCCGAACCGCACCCCGTGGGCGAGGGTGGCGCCCTCCGCCCCGGCTACCGGCATGTTTCCGAAGAACATCGCACCCGTCCGTCGTTTCCCGTCAGATATAGCGACCCCGGCCCGGAATCGCGAGGGGCGGGACCGTCGCCGATCCCGCCCCCCTGATGATTTCCCGAACGATGCCGGCCGGAGCCGGACGGTTCAGGCGGCCTTCTTGGTCTGCGCAGCCTGGATCAGCTTCCAGACCGTCTCCGGGGTGGCCGGCATGTCGACCCGCTCCACGCCCAGCGGCGAGAGCGCGTCGAGCAGCGCGTTCATGACAGCACCGCAGGCGCCGACCGAGCCGGCCTCGCCGCAGCCCTTCACACCCATCTCGTTGTTCTTGCACAGAACTTCGTAGGTGTCGGTGTCGAAGTTCGGCAGGTTGTCGGCGCGCGGCATGGTGTAGTCCATGAACGAGCCGGAGATCAGCTGGGCGCTGTCGTCATAGACGACCTGCTCGAACAGGGCCTGGCCGATGCCCTGGGCGACGCCGCCATGGACCTGGCCGGCAACCAGCATCGGGTTCAGCACCTTGCCGAAATCGTCGATCACCGTGTAGCGGTCGACCTTGGTGACGCCGGTGTCCGGGTCGACCTCGACCTCGGCGATGTGGCAGCCGTTCGGGAAGGTCCAGGCGTCCAGCTTGATCTTCACGTCGGCGTTCAGGCCGTCGATGTTGACGCCGCTGGACCGGACGGTCTTGGCCAGGGTGAACAGGTCGATCTGCTTGTCGGTGCCGGCGACCTTGAAGGTGCCGTCCTCGTAGGAGATGTCGGCGGCCGCGGTCTCGAAATGGGAGGCGGCAGCCTCGATGCCCTTCTTGATCACCTCGCGGGCGCCGGCGCGGATCGCCACGCCCTGCGCGGTGAGCGAACGGGAGCCGCCGGTGCCGCCGCCGAACTTCACCACGTCGGTGTCGCCCTGCTTGACCCGGATGTTCTCCATGTCGATGCCGAGCGCGTCGGCGAACACCTGGGCGTAGGCGGTCTCGTGGCCCTGGCCGTTGGTCTGGGTGCCGACCCAGACCTCGACGGTGCCGTCGTCGACGAACTTGATCGCCGCGGCTTCCTCGGGGTTACCCATGGTGGATTCGATGTAGTAGGCGAGGCCCAGGCCGCGCAGCAGGCCCTTGGCCTCGCTCTGCGCCTTGCGCGAGGCGAACCCGTCATAGCCGTGCTTGGCCATGGTCATGTCGGTGACCTTGGCGAACTCGCCGGTGTCGTAGGTCTCGCCGGCGGGCGTGGTGTACGGCATCTGCTCGGGCTTGATGTAGTTCAGCTTGCGCAGCTCCACCGGGTCCACGCCGAACTGGCGAGCCGCGGCGTCCATCAGGCGCTCGACGCAGTAGATCGATTCCGGGCGGCCGGCGCCGCGATAGGCGTCCACCGGGGTGGTGTGGGTGAAGATGCCCTTCACCCGGTAGGTCAGCGCCTTGATGTCGTAGACGCCGGGCAGGACCTTCAGCGCGGCATAGGTCGGGATGAACGGCGCGAACATCGACAGGTACGCGCCCATGCCGGCATGCACGGTCACGCGCATCGCCTGGACCTTGTTGTTGGCGTCGAACGCCAGCTCGGCCGTGGTGACGTGGTCGCGGCCCATCACGTCTGACAGGAAGCCCTCGGCGCGCTCGGAGATCCAGGCGACCGGGCGGCCGGTCTTGCGCGCGGCCCAGGCGGCCATGGCGTACTCGGTGTAGAAGAAGCCCTTCATGCCGAAGCCGCCGCCGACGTCCGGCGTGATCACCCGGACCTTGTCTTTCGGCAGCTTGAGGACCTGCTCGGCCAGCATGTCCTGGAACATCCAGCCGC
This sequence comes from Geminicoccus roseus DSM 18922, assembly GCF_000427665.1. Classification (NCBI taxonomy): domain Bacteria; kingdom Pseudomonadati; phylum Pseudomonadota; class Alphaproteobacteria; order Geminicoccales; family Geminicoccaceae; genus Geminicoccus; species Geminicoccus roseus. The sequence goes on along the minus strand of NZ_KE386572.1, from coordinate 5,015,319 downwards.
CCTGGGTGCCGGCATGCATGGTGAGCTTGCCCTCGGCGGCATCCCACTCCGCCACGCAGGCGCGCGGCTCCATCGAGTTCGCGATGACCTTGTTGTTGATCAGGTCGATCTTGACGGTCTTGGCGGCCGACGCGAACGCCTGGTCGGTGGCGCCGGCATCGCCGTGCATCCAGTCGAAGCACAAGTTGGAGCTGGTGCTGTCGTGGACCAGCGGCGCGCCCGGCTCGATCGCCTTGAGCATGTCGGCCACGGCCGGCTTGGTGTCGTAGTCGACCATGATCAGGTCGGCCGCGTCCTTGGCCTGCTCGATGGTCTCGGCGACCACGAAGGCGACCTGGTCGCCGACATGGCGGACCTTGTCGACCGCCAGGATCGGGCGGCCCGGATCGGCCCGGTCGGTACCGTCGACGTTCTTCATCGGCACGAGGCAGGGCAGGTTGTTGGCGCCGGCCGCGGCCAACTCCTTGCCGGTGATGACCGCCAGCACGCCCGGCGCGCTCTCGGCGGCGCTGGTGTCGATGGAGGTGATGGTCGCATGCGCGACCGGCGAGCGCAGAACAAAGCCGACAGCCTGACCGGGGATGCTGACATCGACGGTGTAGCGGCCCTCACCCTTGATGAGGCGGACGTCTTCGACGCGCTTCACCGATTGCCCGAAACCGAACTTAGCCATGCCTATCCCCTGCCATTCAAAGCGGCGCTGCGCCCGACATACTCAGGCTTTCAGTACGATTCTAGTCTGACGATGGATTGCGACAACCCGCAAAAAGCCGCTGGACCCGGCAGGAAGCCGTAGCGGCCGACTTCCCCGGGAAGGTCGGGAACCGATCAGGCTTCCGAAACGCAGCCTCGATCCGAGTGCGCCGCCTGCTGCCGGCGGTACTGTCGAACAGCCTGGGCAAGGATCAGGGCATGGATGGCGGCGGCGAGGCCAAGGGCAGCGAGGTGCTGAGAGATGGTCACGTCCGGCAGATGAGCGGCGGTCCATATCGTCGTGATGCTCAGCGGGGTGAAAACCAGAACAGAACTCACGACGCCTGGATTGTAGCGCTTCAACCGCACGGCCGCCGCCACATGGGTGATCGCGTTGATCAGCATGGCATAGGGGGCAGCCAGGCCATACCCGGTCCCCCAGATGACGGCTGCATAAAGCGAACCGAGGTTGAGCCCCCACACGAGCGGCAGATTGACGACCAGAACGTCAACGGTGCGGAGAGCCTCCAGGCCTTTGAACATCCGCTCGTTCACGAAGCGCCGGAACCGGTCACCTTGATGCTCCTCCACCTGATGGATCATGTAACCGGGCGTGTGCAAGTACAGCAGAAGAAAGCCCACCGGCAGGAATGTCATCAGGAAAGGGACAAGACACAAAAATCCGGCAGCCATGAAGCCGGCGCCCGCAACCCAATGCTGTTCCAGCCACCTTATCATGTCCCGGTCGCAGTCCTTTCCCGTGCACGGCACACCCGCAGCCCCACCACGGGCAGATGGCGGGGCCAACCGGGCGGATCTCCAACGTCCCGGCTGCGCAAGAGCCGCGGACAACGGCACCGCAGCCGGGGTGCTGCGGCTCAGTGCCCCTGGCGCAGCACCCTCGTGCATTCGGCCAGGACCGAGATCGCGATCTCGGCCGGGCTGACCGCGCCGATCGGCAGGCCAGCCGGGCCGCGGACCCGGGCGGTGGTGGCGGGGTCGTGGCCAAGGGCCTGCAGGCGTTCCTGGCGGGCGGCGGCGTTCTTCCTGGAGCCCAGGGCCGCGATGTAGAACGCCTCGGAGCGCAGCGCCACGTCCAGGGCCGGGTCGTCCAGCTTGGGGTCGTGGACCAATGCTACCACCGCGGTGCGGCGGTCCGGGGCCAGGGCTTCCAGGGCCTCGTCCGGCCAGTCCTGGCTGACTTTGGTGTTGGGGAAGCGGGCATCGGTGGCGAACGCGCGGCGCGGGTCGACCACGGTGACCTCGTAGCCGGCCAGCTCCGCCATCGGCGCCAGGGACTGGGTGATGTGGACAGCGCCCACGATGATCATGCGCAAGGGCGGGTTGAAGACCTGCAGGAAGGCCCGGCCGGCGCTGGTCTCGACGGTCCTGGAACGGTCCTCGCGCAGGGCGGCGCGGGCCGCTTCCAGCACATCGTCGGCGAGCGGCGGGCCGTCGGCCTGGGCGCCGTCGACCACGAGGGCCTCGACGCCGCCCTGGGCCAGGAGGCGGACCAGGCAGACCTGGCGCTTCTGCTTGCGGGCGGCTTCCAGCTTCTCCAGGAGCGAGAGCTTCATTCCACCGCCTCGACCCAGACCTCGACCTTGCCGCCGCAGGCCAGGCCCACTTCCCAGGCCTGCTCGTTGGTGACGCCGAAATCGAGCAGCTTCGGCGGGGCGCCCTGCATGACGTCCATCGCCTCGCGCACCACGGCACCCTCGATGCAGCCGCCCGAGACCGAGCCCATCATGGCGCCGGTCTCGTCGACCACCAGCTGGCTGCCGGCCGGGCGGGGCGAGCTGCCCCAGGTGGAGACCACGGTGGCCAGCGCCACCTTCCTGCCCGACTGCTTCCAGTCGCGGGCCAGCTCCAAGAGATTCTCGTCGGCGATCATGCCGCCTCCTTACGGGCGCGTCGCACCCAGGCATCCACACTTTCCGGCCGGCGCTTGCCCTCGTGGGACAACACCTCGGCCAGCTGCTTCAGGCTGGACAGGTTGTGGACCGAGCGCAGCTCGTCCACGTGCCGGATCATCGCCTGGGCACCCTTCGAGATGGGCTCGTAGCCGTCGAACCGCAACAAGGGGTTCAACCAGATCAGGCGGCGGCAGGACTTGTGCAGCCGCTCCATCTCCTCGTCGAGCCCGTCGCCGGCATCGCGGTCCAGCCCGTCGGTGATCAGCAGCACCATGGCGCCCTGGCCCAGCACCCGGCGCGACCATTGCCGGTTGAAGGCCTGCAGGGTGTGGCCGATCCGGGTCCCGCCCTCCCAGTCGTCGACCAGCTTGCCGATCTTGTCCAAGGCCACGTCCACGTCGCGCGAGCGCAGCGCCCGGGTCACGTTGGTGAGCCTAGTGCCGAACAGGAAGCTGTGGACCCGGTCGCGGTCGTTGGTGATCGCGTGCATGAACAGGAGCAGCATGCGCGAGTAGCGCGCCATGCTGCCGGAGATGTCGCACAGGATCACCAGCGGCGGGTGGCGGCGGACCCGCTCCTTGCGGGCGAGGTCGATGGTGGCGCCGCCGCCGCGCAGGCTGTCGCGCAGCGTCTTGCGCATGTCGACGCGCGACCCGTAGGGGTCGGCGCGGAACCTTCGGGTGGGGATGTCGACGATCGGCAGGCGCAGCCTCGCGATCTCGCGCTTGGCATCCTCCAGCTCGGCCGCGGACATCTGCTCGAAGTCCTTCTTCTGCAGCAGTTCCTTGTCCGACCAGGTCATCGCCATGTCGAGCTCGACCTCCTCGGTCAGCTCTTCCTGCTCGTCCTCGCCCATGCCCGGCAGGCGCTCCGGCGCCAGGGCTTCCGCCAGACGGCGGTTGGGAGCCTGGGTGTGCTTGTTGCCGTCCTCGCTGCGCATGGCCGGCAGCAGGAGCTGCATCAGCCGGTCGAGCAGCTTCGGGTCCTTCCAGAAGATGTGGAAGGCCTGGTCGAACAGGGCCTGGTGCTCGCGCCTCGCCACGAACACCGAGAACAGCGCCCAGTAGAAGTCGTCGCGGCGGCCCACGCCCACGGTGCGCACCGCCTCCATCGCGCGCAGCACGTGGCCCGGGCCCACCGGCAGGCCGGCGCCGCGCAGGGTGCGGGCGAAATGCATGATGTTGAGCGCCAGGCGGCCGGGCGTGCCGGTGGTCTCGAACACGTCCACCTCGGGCGCGCCCCTGGGCGGCGCTACCGTGTCCGCCATGTCAGCGCGGGCCCGGGCGGGTCGCCATGTTGACCTCGGCCAGGAGCTTGGCGGCCTCGCTGCCCTGGATGCGCTGGATGTCGTCCTGGTACTTCAGGAGGGTGCCCAGCGTGTCGTTGATGACCTCCGGGGTCAGCTCCATGCAGTCCAGCGTGTTGAGCGCGCGGGTCCAGTCCAGGGTCTCGGCCACGCCCGGCAGCTTGAACAGGTCCTGCTGGCGCAGCTTCTGGACGAACGCCACGATCTGCTCGCTCAAGTTCCGCTCGACGTCCGGCATCCGGGTACGGACGATCTCGACCTCGCGGGCGGCATTCGGGTAGTCGACCCAGTGGTAGAAGCAGCGGCGCTTGAGCGCGTCGTGGATCTCGCGGGTGCGGTTGGAGGTGATGATCACGATCGGCGGCTGGTCGGCCCGGATCGTGCCGAGCTCGGGGATGCTGACCTGGAAGTCGGAGAGCACCTCCAGGAGGTAGGCCTCGAACGGCTCGTCGGTGCGGTCCAGCTCGTCGATCAGCAGCACCGGGGCGCCGTTCACGTCCGGCTCCAGGGCCTGGAGCAGCGGGCGGCGGATCAGGAACTCCGAGGAGAAGATGTCCTTGGCGAGGCTGCCGCGGTCGGTGTCGCCGGACGCCTCGGCCAGGCGGATCTCCAGCATCTGCCGGGCATAGTTCCACTCATAGACCGCGGACGCCACGTCCAGGCCCTCGTAGCACTGCAGGCGGACCAGCTTGCGTCCCAGCGTCTCGGATAGGACCTTGGCGATCTCGGTCTTGCCCACGCCCGCCTCGCCCTCGAGGAACAGCGGCCGGCCGAGCTTGAGCGCCAGGTACAGGGAGGTCGAGAGCGCGCGGTCGGCGACATAGGAGCCATGGCGGAGCAGGTCGACGGTGGCGTCGACGGACGAGGGCAACGGCTGGGGCATCGGGATCTCGTGGAGGGTGAGCAGACGTGACTGGTGCTGGAGGATAGAGCAATTCCACCAGCGTTCCAGCCGCTTCCCGGGCGGGGCGACGTGGGCAGGGCCGGGCCGGCGCTGCCCACGAAAGCTCAGCCGGCCAGCGATGCGTCCAGGCTGATTTCGGCGTTGAGGACCTTGGAGACCGGGCAGCCGGCCTTGGCCTGGCCCGCGATCTCCTGGAACTTGGCCTGGTCGATGCCGGGGACCTTGGCCTTGAGGGTCAGGTGGACCTTGGTGATCGCGAAGCCCTCGCCCTGCTTGTCCAGGGTCACGTCGGCCTGGGTGTTGATCTGGTCGGCGGTGAAGCCGGCATCGCCCAGCATCTTGGACAGCGCCATGCTGAAGCAGCCGGCATGGGCGGCGCCGATCAGTTCTTCAGGATTGGTGCCGGACTTGCCCTCGAAGCGGCTGCCAAAGCCGTAAGGGGCGCTGTCGAGCGCGCCGCTCTTGGTCGAGATGGACCCCTTGCCGTCCTTGATCCCGCCCTGCCAGACGGCCGAACCACTGGTGGTGCTCATGATGGAAGCTCCTCTGGATCTGTGTGGCGCCGCGGCGGGTGTTCCCGTCCAAGCCGGCCTGACCGGCCAACTGCGCGCGCCGCCGCCCCGCCGGTCTGGCGGGACGTCCGCTGGCAGAAGCGCCGCCACCGGGCCAGGGTTCCCCCGCCCGGCGCCGGGCAGGCTCAGTTGCCCAGCGCCTCGAACAGATAGGTGTTCGGCCCGCGCAGGTTCTCGTCGACGATGATCCGGTGATTGATCGGCGGGAAGGCGCGCTGGTCGCAGTCCAGCCGCTCGCACAGGCGGCAATGCAGGCCGATCGGCACGGCGGCGTCGTCGGAACGGAAGTTGATCCCGTCGGCATAGACCAGGCTCGCGGCATGGGCGACGTCGCAGGCCAGCGCCAGGGCGAAGCTCTTGCCAGGCGTGCGGAAGCCGACGCCGGGTTTGGTCACCAGCCGGGCGATGCTGAACCAGCGCATCCCGTCCGGCATCTCGGAGACCTGGACCAGGATCTTTCCAGGCGCGCGAAACGCGTCGTAGAGGTTCCAGCGCGGGCACGCACCACCCTGGCGGGCGAAGGCCGTGTGGGCGCCCCCTAAGCGCTTGGAGACGTTGCCGGCCTTGTCGCCGCGGATCAGCACGAACGGCACACCCTTCGCACCCGGCCGCTGCAGGGTGGTCAGGCGCACGCAGACCTGCTCGAAGCTGGCGCAAAAGCGGCTCTGCAGCAGCTCGATGTCGTAGCGAAGTGCCGTGGCCGAGCGCCAGAAGCGGTCGTAGGGCATCATCACCGCGCCGGCCAGGTAGTTGGCGAAGAAGATCCGGCCGAGCCTGGCGGTGTCCGGGCCGGTCAGGCCGGTGCGGGCGACCATCTCGTCCAGGAGCGGGCGGTAGCGCAGCAGGGCGATCTGCACCGCCAGCTGGAAGATCCGGCTCGGCACCGGCAGCATCTCGGAGAGCAGGATCCGGCGGCTGTGGCGGTCGTGGCGGCGGCGCACGGCCCCCATCACCTCGACCGGCATCACCTTCACCTTCAGGCCCAGCTGCTGCTCGACATAGCGGGTCAGGCCGCGCAGCGGGTCGCCGTCCTCGATCTCGCCGACCTGCCAGATCTCGTCGGCGGCCTCCTCCAGCTCGGCGAAATGATGCTCGCGCCCCTGGGCCCAGTCGGTGATCTCGTCGAAGGGCGAGTGGGCGCGCATCGGCCCGTCCGGCCGGGCGTCCTGCTCGGAGAGCAGCCGCAGCGTCTCGCTGGCCTCGGCATAGGAGCGGTAGAGGGCGATCACCGCTTCCGCGGCGGCGGGCGCCTGGGTGGCAAGGTCGACCAGGTCCTGGCGGGCGAGCGCGCTGCCGGCGCGCCCGGCCTGGGTGAACAAGGGATCGCCGAACACCTCGGTCAGCCCGCTGAGCAGGCGCTCGCCCTCGTCCTCGGCGAAGCTGGACAGGTCGACGTCGAAGATCGCGCCGATCTTGAGCAGGATCTCGACCGTGACCGCGCGCTGGTTGCTCTCGATCAGGTTCAGATAGCTGGTCGAGATCGCGAGCTGCTGGGCGAGCTGCGCCTGCGTCAGCACGCGGTCGCGGCGCAGGCGGCGGATCTTGTGGCCCAACATGCGCTTGCGGCTCAACTCCCATCTCCTCCCAAATGTTTACAGATTTACAAAATGAGCCGCCGAGATTTCACAACCATGCTCGATCACTGCCACAAAGCCGGTTGCCCGATCGATCCGGATGGCGAACATTCTGGCTAACCCATGCAATGCATCGGGACGGGATGTAAAGGATTTACAAATGACCAGGGACGCCTCCATGCCCGAGCACCGTTCGTCCGCCACCGGGCGCTTCAACGGAATCCGCCGCGACTACCGCGACGCGGACGTTGCCCGGCTGCGCGGCTCGGTTCTTGTCGAGCAGACCCTGGCGCGGCTGGGCGCCGAGCGGCTCTGGAGCCTGCTGCACGAGCGCGACTTCGTGAACACGTTCGGCGCCACCAACGGCAACCAGGCGATGCAGATGGTCCGCGCCGGGCTGGACGCGATCTACCTGTCCGGCTGGCAGGTGGCGGCCGACGCTAACACCGCCGGTGCGATGTACCCGGACCAGAGCCTCTACCCGGCCAACTCGGTCCCCGAGGTGGTGCGCAAGATCAACCGCACCCTCCAGCGCGCCGACCAGATCGAGCATGCCGAGGGCGGGGCGAAGCGCCACTGGTTCGCGCCGATCGTGGCCGATGCCGAGGCCGGGTTCGGCGGCCCGCTCAACGCCTTCGAGCTGATGAAGGCGATGATCGAGGCGGGCGCCGCCGGGGTCCATTTCGAGGACCAGCTCGCTTCCGAGAAGAAGTGCGGCCACCTGGGCGGCAAGGTGCTGGTGCCGATGCGCAGCTTCGTGCGCACGCTGAACGCGGCCCGGCTGGCCGCCGACGTGATGGACGTGCCGACCGTGCTGATCGCGCGCACCGACGCCGAGAGCGCCAAGCTGATCACCGCCGACATCGACGAGCGCGACCACCCGTTCATCGACCGCGCCACCCGCACCGACGAGGGCTTCCACCCGATCCTGCCCGGCAACCGCATGGAGTACTGCATCGCCCGCGGCCTGGCGTTCGCGCCCTATGCCGACCTGCTCTGGATGGAGACCTCCACCCCCGACCTGGGCCAGGCCCGCCGGTTCGCGGAAGCCATCCACCGGGAGTTCCCCGGCAAGATGCTGGCCTACAACTGCTCGCCCAGCTTCAACTGGTCGGCCAAGCTCGACGACGCGACCATCGCGAAGTTCCAGCGCGAGCTGGGGGCGATGGGCTACAAGTTCCAGTTCATCACCCTGGCCGGCTTCCACAGCCTGAACTACGCCACCTTCGACCTGGCCCGCGGCTACCGCGAGCGGCAGATGTCGGCCTATGTCGAGCTGCAGGAGGCCGAGTTCGCCGCGGAGAGCGACGGCTACACCGCCACCCGGCACCAGCGCGAGGTCGGCACCGGCTATTTCGACCAGGTCAGCCTGGCGATCTCCGGCGGCAAGTCGTCGACCACGGCGCTCGGGGAGTCCACCGAGGCCGCCCAGTTCCAGCCCGCAGCCTGAGCCACAGCCCCCAGCGTTTTCAAGGAGCGACGATCATGACCACGTCCAGCAGCAAGTTCTGGATCATCGGCGCCGAGTACGACGATGTCAGCTTCCAGCGCCTGGTGGATGGCACCCAGTCCCTGGCGGGGCCGTTCCCGTCCTATGACCGGGCGCTCGGCGAGTGGCGGCGGCTGGCCGAATCGACCCGCTGCAACGCCCATCATCGCTACGTCATCGCCCACGAGCCGCCGCCGCGGGCACCCGTGGTCGATGCCGGCCCGTTCGGTCGGGCCGCGATGGGCATGGGCCACTGATCCAGCGGGAAACTCAAGGCGAGGCGAGGGGTGCCGGCGACGCCGGCACCTCGTCGCAGTTGGCGACGCAATAGGTCTCGGCCTCCACCGTCCCCCCGCAGGCCGCGTAGCAGGACCGGTACAGCTCCCCGCACTGCCGGTCGTCGCGCCAGCAGACCGGCCGCTGGCAGAACAGCTGCTGGTAGTGGCAGTTCTCCGGCTGGTCCGGGTTGCGGCTGAGGCAGCGCTCGTAGCGGTAGCGCGCCTCGGCCCGGCACTCATAGACCTCGTAGCGCGCCTCCGTTTCGCACAGCGCGAAGCGGTTGTCGGCCAGGGCCAGGCATTGCTGGCGCTGCCATTCGCAACCCTGCAGGCACTGGCGGCTCTGCGGTGACTCCGGCGGTGCCGTGTAGCTGTAGCGGGTCTCGAAGCGCGGCCCGCACCCGGCCAGGACGATCAGGGCCGACAGGACGATGGCGCGCATGGCGGGCGGGTCCGGGCAGGGATAGGTTCAACGTCTTGCCCGATGATCGCGTCATCCCGCAGCCCCGTCGAGCCCGATGCCGGGTCCGGCTCCAGACCTTGGCTATCTCTGGCAATCGTTTGCTCACGTCCTCTAAGAAATGTTAAAAGGCGCGAATACAAATGGGACGTCCGGATCGTTTGGGCTATAGGGACGTGCTGGTCATGGAAATGCGGCCAGTCCAGTTGAGGACTCTCCGGTTTCGGTGTCGTGCGGGCGAGGCACTCACCGCCGGAGGCAAATGCTTGGGCGATGGGGGCGGAGATGGCTGTGGATCTCGCCATGAAGTTCGCAATCACGGCCGTGGTACTCGACTGTGCGACCCGCAAGCATCTGGCGCGCGCGTTCCACGAGGCCAATCCTGGGACCAGTTTCGACGTCGATCGTTCCTATAAATGGCTGCAGGGCCGCGCCCAGCCGCGCGACCCCAAGCTCTATGGCGAATGGCTGGAACTCCTAGGCCTGCCGCATCCGGTGGAGTGGCTGCAGGAGAGCACCTCGGAGGAGTTCCTGGAGGTGGTCGCGGGGCGCTTTTCCGCGTCGCCGGAGCGGGTGAGCCAGCAGGCGGCGGCCTTTCTCGGCGCCGCCAACGGGCAGGACCGTCATTCGCCGCTCGGCCTGCGCGGGCAGCTGCAGGGGGCCTATGCCGCCTACAGCCCGGCCTGGTCGCGCTATTACCTGGGCAAGCTGATCCGGGGGACGCTGCTGATCGACCAGCCCAGGAAGCTGAACCGGCCGCAGGTGACCTACAGCGAACGGCTGCAGGGCATGCAGACCAGGATGCAGGGCAGCACCTATGAAAGCGGTCCCCTGCTGTTCTTCAACCTGCTGCACGAGGACGGCGAGCTGCCGCTGTTCTTCTCGATGTTCCGCCCGGCGCCCCCGGTGAGCATGCTGCTGGGCCATGTGGCCGGGGCGTCCCTGATCGGCCCGGAGCCGCAGCCGACGGTGAGCCGGATCGTGATGATCCGGGTCCCGGCACCGGGCCGGGAGGTCGAGGACGGCAACTGCTACCTCGGACCCGACGAGCCGATCGTGGCGGACCTGGAAGCGCTTGGCCTGTCGGTCCCGCAGCCCGACCAGGTGGAGCAGGAGCTGCAGCTGTTCCTGCGCGGGGGGCCGCAAGGCGCCATGGATCAGGTTTCCGCCCAGGACATGAGCCGGGTTGCCGGCCTGTTCGACCCGATCTGGCTGCAGCTCGATCCGGTCACCTGACGGGCGGGGCCGCCGTCCTGTCCCGCTACTGGTCGCAGCCCGACACGCATTCGGTGCGCGAGGTGACGGTGCCGCCGCAGGAGCTGTAGCAGGTGCGGTAGCTCTCCTCGCAGCTGCCCCGCTCGTTGGTGCACTGGTTCTCCATGCAGTACGGCTTGTAGCAGTTCTTCGGCTTGTCCGGGTTCTTGGCGAGGCAGGCCTGGTACTGGGCGTTGCCGTCGGCCTCGCACTGCAGCCGGTCGGCGCGGGCCTCGCTGCGGCAGGCGGTGAAGCGGGTGTCCTCGAGCAGCCTGCACTGCTGCTGCTGGATCTCGCAGTTCTGCAGGCACTGGGTCGCTTCCACCGACTGGGGCGGCGGGCTGAACGAGTAGAACGTCTTGTATTCCGGCCCACAGGCACTGAGCAGCAACAGGGCGGCGCCCAAAGACAAGAAGCGTATCATTGCCAGGATCCCGGAAACTTCCTGGTCCGGAAGGAACCACATCCTTCGGGGGATCTACAAGGTCCAAGTCAAAAAGAAAGGGCCCCACGAGGAGCCCTTTCCATGTCGAACCAGGCTTGTCCGCCCGGGATCACTTCGCCTTGGCGAGTGCCCGCTTGGCGACGACCTTGATCAGGTGGGCCCGATACTCGGCCGAAGCATGGATGTCCGAGTTCAGCTCGCTGGCATCCACGGTCAGGTTCTCGATCGCCGAGGCCGAGAAGTTCGAGGAGAGCGCCTGCTCGAACTCCGGCAGGCGGAACACGCAGGGGCCGGCGCCGGTGACCGCGACCCGGACGCCGGACGCGGTCTTGGCGACGAACACCCCGACCATGGCGTAGCGCGAGGCCGGGTTGCGGAACTTCTCATAGGCCGCCGCGATCGGCTTGGGGAAGCTGATCGAGGTCAGGATCTCGCCCTCTTCCAGGGCAGTCTCGAACAGGCCGGTGAAGAAGTCCTCGCCGGCGATGGTGCGCCGGTCGGTGGTGATGGTGGCGCCAAGCCCGACCACCGCGCCCGGGTAGTCGGAAGCCGGATCGTTGTTGCTGACCGAGCCGCCAATCGTGCCGCGGTTGCGGACCTGGGTGTCGCCGATCACGCTGGCCATGTCGGCCAGCGCCGGGATCATCGACTTCACGGTCGCGTCGCGGGCCACCTCGCCATGCTTGACCATCGCGCCGATGACGACGTTGTCGCCCTCGGCCCTGATCCCCTTGAGCTCGGCGATGCCGCCGAGGTCGATCACGTCGGACGGCTGCGCCAGACGCTGCTTGAGGGTCGGGATGAAGGTCTGGCCGCCGGCGAGCAGCTTGGCGTCCGGATTGTCGGCCAGGAGCTTCACCGCATCCGCGACCGACCCGGGCCGATGATATCCGAAAGCGTACATCTCTCAGCTCTCTCTCGTGTTCACTCGGCCGCTTTGGCCAGGTTGGTTTTCTGCAACGCGCGCCAGACCTTCTCCGGCGTGGCCGGCATCGAGACGCGCGTTCCGATCGCATCCGCGATCGCGTTCATCACCGCCGGCGGCGAGCCGATGGCGCCGGCCTCGCCGCAGCCCTTCACCCCCAGGGAGTTGTGGGTGCAGGCGGTCCCGGCGGTCGTGTGGACGACGAAGGAGGGCAGGTCGTCGGCACGCGGCATGGTGTAGTCCATGTAGGACGCCGACAGGAGCTGGCCGCTCTCGTCGTAGACCGCGTTCTCGAACAGCGCCTGGCCGATGCCCTGGGCAAGCCCGCCATGGACCTGGCCCTCGACGATCATCGGGTTCACCACGTTGCCGAAATCGTCGACCGCGGTGAAGCTCTGGATCTCGGTGACGCCGCTGTCCGGGTCGACCTCGACCTCGCAGATATAGACGCCGGACGGATAGGTGAAGTTGGCCGGGTCGTAGTAGGCGGTCTCTTCCATGCCGGGTTCGAGGCCGGCCGGATAGTTGTGCGGGACCAGCGCCGCGAACACGATCTCGCCGATCGACTTGGACTTGTCGGTGCCGGCCACCGAGAAGTTGCCGTCCTGGAACACGATGTCCTGCTCGGCGGCTTCCAGGAGATGGGCGGCGATCTTCTTGCCCTTGGCCACGATCTTGTCGCAGGCCTTCACCAGCGCCTCGCCGCCGACCGCCAGCGAACGCGAGCCGTAGGTGCCCATGCCGACCGTGGTCTTCGACGTGTCGCCGTGGATCACGTCGACGTCCTCGTAGGCCACGCCGAGCTTCTCGGCGACGACCTGGGCGAAGGTGGTCTCGTGGCCCTGGCCGTGGCTGTGCGTGCCGGTCAGCACCTGCACCTTGCCGGTATGGCTGAAGCGGACCTTGGCGCTTTCCCACAGGCCCACGCCGGCACCGAGCGAGCCGATCACCGCCGAAGGGGCGATGCCGCAGGCCTCGATATAGGCGGAGAAGCCGATGCCGCGCAGCTTGCCCTTGGCCTCGGACTGGCTCCGGCGGGCGGGGAAGCCGGCGTAGTCGGCCAGCTCCAGCGCCTTGTCCAGGCAGGGCTCGTAGTCGCCGGTGTCGTACTGCAGCGCCACCGGGGTCTGGTAGGGGAAGGCGTCCTTGGGGATGAAGTTGCGCCGGCGGATCTCCGCCGGGTCCAGCCCCATCTCCTTGCCGCACTCCTCGACCAGGGTCTCGATCAGGTAGGTGGCTTCCGGCCGGCCGGCACCGCGATAGGCGTCCACCGGGGCGGTGTTGGTGTAGTAGGCCTGCACGTCGCAATAGATCGCCGGGGTCTTGTACTGGCCGGCGAGCAGCGTCGCGTAGAGATAGGTCGGGATGCAGGAGGCGAAGGTGCTCAGGTAGGCACCCATGTTCGCCTTGGTGTTGACCCGCAGCGCCAGGAAGTTGCCGTTCTGGTCCATCGCCATCTCGGCGACCGAGACATGGTCGCGGCCATGGGCGTCCGACAGGAACGCCTCGGTCCTATCCGAGGTCCACTTCACCGGGCGGCGCAGCTTCCTGGACGCCCAGAGCGCCACGCACTCCTCGGCATAGATGAAGATCTTCGAGCCGAACCCGCCGCCCACGTCCGGGGCGACCACGGTGAGCTTGTGCTCGGGTGCGATGCCGACGAAGGCGGAGATCACCAGCCGGGCGACGTGCGGGTTCTGGCTGGTGGTGTAGAGGGTGAAGCTGTCGGTGCCGAACTCGTAATGGCCGATCGCCGCGCGCGGCTCCATCGGGTTCGGGACCAGCCGGTTGTTGACCAGGTCGACCCGGGTGACGTGGGCAGCCTGCGCGAACGCGGCGTCGGTGGCGGCCTTGTCGCCGATCTCCCAGTCATAGACCAGGTTGTTGGGGATGTCGGCGTGGATGTCGACGCCGCTGTCATGGGCCTTGGCGACGTCCACGGCGGCCGGCAGCACGCCGTAGTCCACCGTGATCGCCTCGGCGGCGTCGCGCGCCTGCTCGAAGGTCTCGGCGACCACCACCGCGACATGGTCGCCGACATAGCGGGCCTTGCCGTGGGCCAGGATCGGGTGCGGCCCGGCCTTCATCGGCGAGCCGTCCTTGGACTTGACCATCCAGCCGCAGATCAGGCCGCCCAGGCCGTCGGCCGCGACGTCCTCGCCGGTGAAGATGCCGAGCACGCCCGGCATCGCCGCGGCGGCGGAGGTGTCGATCGCGCCGATCGTGGCATGGGCATGCGGGCTGCGCACGAAGCAGGCATAGGCCTGGTTCGGCACGTGGATGTCGTCGGTGTAGCGGCCGCTGCCGGTGATGAAGCGCAGGTCTTCCTTGCGCTTCACCGGTGTACCGATTCCGTTCGTCGCCATTTGGTTTTCCGCCCCCTGATCGCGAGGTCACATGGCCGCTTCTGATTATTCTGCGGCACGGGCCGTGCGGCCCGTGCGTGCGGTCCAGGTCACATCGACTGGGCGCCGGCCAGGACCGCCTTGACGATGTTGTGGTAGCCGGTGCAGCGGCAGATGTTGCCCTCCAGACCTTCGCGCACATAGTGCTCGTCGATCGTGATGCCCTGCTCCTTGGCCTTCTTCACCAGGTCCACCGACGACATGATCATGCCGGTGGTGCAGAAGCCGCACTGCAGGCCGTGATTGTCGCGGAAGGCCTCCTGCATCGGGTGCAGGGTGCCGTTCTGCGCCAGGCCCTCGATGGTGGTCACCGACGCGCCGTCGAACTGGACCGCCAGCGCCGTGCAGGCCTTGACCGAATCGCCGTCGGCATGGACGACGCAGCAGCCGCACTGGGAGGTGTCGCAGCCGACATGGGTACCGGTGAGGCCGAGTTCTTCGCGAAGGAAGGTCGAGAGCAGCATGCGCGGCTCGATATCCTTCGTAACCGCCTTGCCGTTGACGGTCATCGTTACGCTGGTCATCAACCTCTCCCTGGCCCGCCTGGTCGGCGCGGGCCCTGCCTCGATATCTCGTGACGGCACGATAGCGCCAGGAGCAGGCCGAACGGACGTGTCGTCCACGCCTGGAACCATGCTGCCTTTCGGCGGAAGCTATTGAAAGGCCACCGCAGCGTCAACGCAGCGATGGCCCTTTCCCAAGTCAGGTGAGCAGGAACAGCAGGATCAGCAGGACGACGATCGCCGCGATGATCCAGGTCCAGGGGAGCCCGCCCTTGGCCGTGGCCGCGGGCGCCTTCGCGCCGGTGGCGGTGCGCGGGCTGCCGCCCGGAGCACCGGTCGAGGTGCCCACCGGCGGCGGCGGGGTGACCGCCGACGGCTCCGGCGCCGCCTGGATGCGGGCGGAGGTGTGGGCCGGCTCGTCCACGGTCGGCGTCTCCACCGGCTCAGGACCGCCCGGCACCGGGCCCGGCGGGGCGGTCACCGGCGCTGCGGTGATCCGGCCGGGCTCGTAGCCGGCGTTGTGGTCCACGGCGGTGCCGCCATCCACGGCCGCCGCTGCCGGCATGCCGCCGGCATGGGGCGGGGGCGACGGCTCGGACGGCACCGATTCGACCCGCCCGCCATCGGCGGCCGAGGCGGCCAGCTCGTCGGCGACATGCGGCGGCGGGTGGCCGACCGC
This sequence comes from Geminicoccus roseus DSM 18922, assembly GCF_000427665.1. Lineage (NCBI taxonomy): Bacteria > Pseudomonadati > Pseudomonadota > Alphaproteobacteria > Geminicoccales > Geminicoccaceae > Geminicoccus > Geminicoccus roseus. The sequence continues at coordinate 4,999,916 of NZ_KE386572.1, read as the reverse complement.
CGGGGGCGGGGTGACCACGTCGGCGGTGGCGGCGTCCTCGGTGGGACGCTCCTTGGACGCGTCGCTGCGCGGCACCGCGGTGCCGGCCGGCTCGGCCGGGGTCTCCACCACCGGCCCGCCCACGGCGGCCGCCGCCGGCGGGGCCGCCGTCGACGCGACCGGCGCTGCCGCGGCGGCGGTCGCTCCGGCCGGCGCGGTGGCAGCACCGCTCTTGGCGGCGCGCTCGCTCACGATCTGCGAGAAGCGGCTGAAGAAGTCGTCGGCCATCTTCTTGGCGGTGCCGGCGATCAGGCGCGAGCCGATCTGGGCCAGCTTGCCGCCGACATCGGCCTTGGCTTCGTAGCGCAGGATGGTTTCCGCGCCCTCGTCGATCAGGTCGACCTTGGCGCCGCCCTTGGCGAAGCCGGCAGCGCCGCCGGAGCCTTCGCCGACGATCCGGTAGCCGTTCGGCGGATCCAGGTCCTCGAGATTGACCTTGCCGCCGAACTTGGCCTTCACCGGGCCGACCTTGGCGGTGACCTTGGCCTCGAAGCTGTTCGGGCCGGTGCGGTTGAGTTCGTCGCAGCCCACGATCGACGCCTTGAGCGTCTCGGGATCGTTCAACGCCTCCCAGACGATCTGACGCGGAGCCGGGATCCGGTACTCGCCGGTCATGTCCATGTACAGCGTTCCTTTTGTTTAATCACGGCCCCGGGCACGGGTGCCCCAGGCACCGAAAACAGGCAAGCTTATCGAGGGGTTCCAATATTCACGTTCTCGGTTCTGGACAACCGGCCGACCAGGGCGCGGGCGGCCGCATCCACGATCGCCAGGGAGTCCAGGCCGTGGACGGCGTAGAGATCCGGGATGTCCGCGGACTGGCCGAACCGGTCGACGCCCAGCGTCTCCACCTGGTGGCCGCGCACCGCACCCAGCCAGGCGAGCGTGGTCGGATGGCCGTCCAGCACGGTGACCAGCCCGGCGTCGCCGGCAAGCGGCGCCAGGAGCCGGGCCACGTGGGAGGCCTGGCCGTTGGCCCGCCAGTCCTGGATCAGCCGGTCGGGCGAGGTCACCACCAGCAGCCCCAGCCCCGGCACGTCCTCGGCCAGCTCGGCATGGGCGTCCATGGCCTCGGGCAGCACCGCACCCTGGGCCACGATCGCGAGCTCCGCGCCCTCGGCGGGTGCTGCCAGCCAGTAGGCGCCGGCCAGCAGCGCCGCCTCGTCCAACGGTCGCCGGGCCTGCGGGATCTGCCGGGTCGAGAGGCGCAGATAGACCGAGCCGCCGTTGTCGGCCTGCATGTGCTGGAAGGCGTGGCGCATCAGGGGCGCCAGCTCGTCGGCGAACGCCGGCTCGAAATAGGTGAGCCCGGGCTGGCCCATGCCGATCAGCGGGGTGGCGATCGACTGGTGGGCGCCGCCCTCCGGCGCCAGCGTCACCCCGGAGGGTGTCGCCACCAGGAGGAAGCGGGCGTCCTGGTAGCAGGCATAGTTCAGCGCATCGAGGCCGCGGCAGATGAACGGGTCGTAGAGGGTGCCGACCGGCAGGAGCCGCGCGCCGAACGTGTCGTGGGCGAGGCCCAGCGCCGCCAGCATCAGGAACAGATTGTTCTCGGCGATGCCCAGCTCCATGTGCTGGCCGGTCGGCGAGGACTGCCAGCGGGTCGGCGAGGCGACCTTGTGCTCGCGGAAGATGTCCTCGTGCGCGGTGCCATGGAACACGCCGCGCCGGCTGACCCAGGCGCCCAGCGAGGTCGAGACCGCCACGTCGGGCGAGGTCGTCACCAGGCGGGCGGCCAGCTCGCTGTCGCTCTTGCCGAGCTCGGCCATCAGCTTGCCGAACACTTCCTGGGTCGAGGCGGCAGCACCGATGCTGACCTGGCCCAGGCTGTCCGGCACCTCGACCGTGGGCGCCACGTGGCGGAAGGTGCGCTGCCGGAACGGCACCTGCTCGACAAAGGCCTCCAGCTCGTCCCGCAGGTCGGCGAGGCCAGCATAGGGCTGCCATTCCTCGCCGGCGGGCACCCCCATCTGCTCGCGCAGGCTGTCGACCTGATCGGGCGTCATCAGGCCGGAATGGTTGTCCTTGTGCCCGGCGAACGGCAGGCCCCAGCCTTTCACCGTGTAGGCGATGAAGCAGCGCGGCCGGTCGTCCTTCACCGCGTCGAAGGCGTCCAGCACCGCCTCGACGTCGTGGCCGCCCAGGTTGGTCATCAGCTGGGCGAGGTCCTCGTCGCCCAGCCGCTCCAGGAGCGCCTTGACGTAGGGGTCGTCGCCGGCGGTGGACTGGAGCTGCTGGCGCCAGGCCGAGCCGCCCTTGAAGGTGAGGGCGGCATAGAGGTCGTTCGGGCAGTCGTCGATCCAGCGGCGCAGCACCTCGCCGCCCGGCTCCGCGAATGCCGCCTGCAGCTTCTTGCCGTACTTGATGGTGACGACTTCCCAGCCGACCTCGTCGAAGAAGCCTTCAATCTTGCTGAACAGCTTTTCCGGCACGACCCGGTCCAGCGACTGGCGGTTGTAGTCGATCACCCACCAGACATTGCGGACGTCGTATTTCCAGCCCTCGAGCAGGGCCTCGAACACGTTGCCCTCGTCGAGCTCGGCGTCGCCGACCACGGCGATCATCCGGCCGGCCGGCTCCTGGTCGGAGACCAGCTTCCGCTGGCGCAGGAGGTCCTGGGTCAAGGAGGCGAACAGGGTGACCGCGGCGCCCAGGCCCACCGAGCCGGTGGAGAAGTCGACCACCGGCACGTCCTTGGTGCGCGACGGATAGGCCTGGGCGCCGTGCAGCGCCCGGAACCGCTCCAGCCGCTCGCGCGATTCCAGACCCATCAGGTAGAGCGCGGCGTGCATGATCGGCGAGGCGTGCGGCTTCACCGCGATCCGGTCGGCGCCGCGCATGGTGTGGAAGAACAGGGCGGTGAGCAGGGTGGCGCAGGAGGCGCAGGAGGCCTGGTGGCCGCCGACCTTGAGCTTGTCGCGCGACGGGCGGAGATGGTTGGCGTGGTGGATCGTCCAGGACGACAGCCAGAGCAGCTTCTTCTCGATGGCCTCCAGCCGCCGAACGGTACCCGCGTCGATCATCGCTACTCCCTGTTTTGCGTCGTTGCCGCGACTGTCTGGAACTGTAGCGGAGTGCTAAGCGCTGTCCATGCACTGACCAGCAAGGGACGATCGGGGTGGCGGGCGAGAACGAGAACAGGGTGACCACGGCGGCGGGCGTGGAGATCCCGGCATCGGCGCAGGCGACCTGCACGGAACTGGTCGCCCTGCTGCGCGAGGCGTGCGCGGACCTGCCGATGGAAACGGAGCCGGGCGACTTCCTGGTGGCCCTGGACCGCAACGCCGAGGGAGGGCCTTCGGCATGAGCCACGCCATCCTGAGCCTGTCGCTGCATGAACTCGCCGACGCGATCCGCACAGGCGCGGTCAGCTCGGTGGAGGCGACCGAGGCGGTGCTGACCGCGCTGGAAGGGCGCGGCCGGGCGCTCAACGCCACGGCCCGGCTCTGGCCGGACTACGCGCTGGCCGAGGCGGCCCGCTGCGACCAGGAACGCGCCCAGGGCCGCTTGCGCGGGGCGCTGCACGGCGTGCCGCTGGCGCACAAGGACATGTTCTACCGGGAAGGCGAGATCGCCGGGCAGGGCTCGGTGATCCGCAGCGAGTTCGTGGCCCCGCGCACCGCCACGGTCCTGCAGCGCCTGGACCGGGCCGGCGCCATCGATGTCGGCCGGCTCAACATGGTCGAGTTCGCGCTGGGCGTGACCGGGCACAACAACCATACCGGCACGCCCAAGAACGCCTACGACCCGGAGCGGATCACCGGCGGCTCGACCTCGGGCGGCTCCACCGCGGTGGCGGCCGGGCTGATCGCCGCGACGCTGGGTTCCGACACCGGCGGCTCGATCCGCATCCCGGCCTCGTTCTGCGGCCTGGTCGGGATCAAGCCGACCTACGGCCTGGTCAGCCGGGCCGGCGCCATGCCGCTCAGCTTCTCCCTGGACCATGTCGGCCCGCTCGCCCGCACCAGCCGCGATGCCGCCCTGGTGCTGCAGGCGATCGCCGGCCACGACCCGGACGACAGCACCACCAGCCGCCGCCCGGTGCCGGTGTTCACGGCCGGGCTGGAGCGCGGCGTGGCCGGGCTGCGCCTGCTGCACGCCACCAGCGGCCTGGGCTGCACCGTGGATCCCCTGATCGACGCCACCGTGCGCCAGGCGATCCAGGCGCTGGTCGCCGACGGCGCCACCGTCCGGGAAGGGGCGATGGAACGGGTCGAGCAGATCAACGCGATCCGCCGCCTGGTGCTGATGGCCGAGTGCGGTGCCGTGCACCGCGCCCATGTCCAGCAGCGCCGCGCCGACTTCGTGCCGCAGACCCTGGCGCGCATGGAGCCGGGCTTCGCGCTGTCCGCGGTGGACTACATCTCGGCGATGCGCAGCCGCGGCCCGGCGCTGGACGCGTTCTGCAAGGCAATGTTCAGCGAGGCCGACCTGATCGTGCTGCCGACCTGCCCGGTCCAGACCCCCCGGATCGCGGATACGGATACCGGCGGCGACGCGACCTTCGTGGCCACCGCCAACGCGATCGGCCAGCTGATCGGGGTGTCCAACTGGCTGGGGCTGCCGGCGGTGTCGGTGCCGGTGGGGCTGGACGGCAACCACATGCCGATCGGGCTGCAGATCATCGGCCGGCCGTTCGCCGACGCGCTGGTGCTGCGGGCGGCCGCGGCGGTGGAGCGGGCCCAGGGCGCGTTCCGGCCGGCAGGCTTCGCCCTGTCGGGGACTTGAAGCTCGAGCCCACCACCAAAGGCATCCTGATCTGCCTTTGCGCGATGGTCTGCTTCGGCTGGATGGACGCGGTCAGCAAGACCCTGTCCACCCAGCTGGCGCCGGTGCAGATCCTTTGGGTGCGCTACGCCCTCTCGATTCCGCTGGTCCTGATGCTGGCGGTGCCGGGCGGGCTGCGCCTGACCCTGCGCAGCGCCCGGCCGAAGCTGCAGATCGGCCGGGCGGTGCTGATCTCGGCCGAGATGACCTTCGTGGTGTACGGCTACCAGACCATGCCGCTGGCCGACGCCCATGCGATCTTCGCGCTCACGCCGTTGCTGGTGACGGCGCTGTCCGTGCCGATGCTGGGCGAGCAGGTCGGCCTGCGCCGCTGGATCGCAGTGGGCGGCGGCCTGGTGGGCGTGCTGATCATCGTGCGGCCGGGCTTCGCCGAGGTCAGCCCGGGCATGCTGATCATGCTGGGCTGCGCCCTGATGTATGCGTTCTACCAGATCATGACCCGGATCGCCGGCCGCCACGACGCCGCCGCGACCTCGATGGTCTGGCAGACGATCGGCGGCACGATCGCACTCACCCTGGTCGGCCCGTTCTTCTGGACCGATCCCACGCCGGAGCAGTGGCTGCTGCTCTGCGTGATCGCGGCGCTGGGCGTGGTCGGCCATTTCGGCCTGGTGCTGGCGCTGAAATTCGCCCCGGCGGCGGCGGTGCAGCCGTTCACCTACACCATGCTGATCTGGGCCTCCCTGTCCGGCTGGATCGTGTTCGGCGACGTGCCGAGCCTGATCGTGGTGGCGGGCGCCTGCGTGATCGTCGCCAGCGGGCTGTATGCGGCGTGGCGCGAGAAGCTGCGGACGGGCGCCGGTTGACTTCGCCCGGGCTCAGCGTGTAGCCGGACCCGTCCATCCCCCGACATCCTGCGATTCCTGCCGAATGAACCGCCCGATCAAGCCTGCCAAGAGCATCTTCAAGAAGCCCGACGAGCCGTTCGACCTGGCGTCGATGGCCGGCCTGGAAGCGGCTGCGGAGACGTTCGCCAACAGCTTCATCGAGCACGGCCTGGAGAGCCGCCCGATCCCGATCCATGACGAGGCCGGGTTCGAGGGGATGCGCCGGGCCGGAAGGCTGGCCGCCGACACGCTGGACTTCATCACGCCGCATATCCGGCCAGGGATCAGCACGGCCGAGCTCGACCGGCTGATCGAGCGCTACATGCTGGACCATGGCGGCATCCCGGCCACCAAGAACTACAAGGGCTACCCGGCCTCCTCCTGCATCTCGATCGGTCGGGTGGTGAACCACGGCATCCCCAGCGAGAAGAAGCTGCTGCAGCCGGACGACACGCTGAACATCGACGTCACCGTGATCCTGGACGGCTGGTACGGCGACACGTCCAGGATGTTCGCGCTGCCCAAGGCCAAGGTGAAGGACCTCCTGCTGATCGAGCGGACCTTCGAATCGATGTGGGCCGGGATCGACGCGGTGAAGCCCGGGGCCACGCTGGACGACGTGGGCTGGGCGATCCAGAAGGTCGTCGAGGAGCGCCGCCACGGCGTGGCCTTCTCGGTGGTCGAGGAGTTCGTCGGCCACGGCGTCGGCCGCAACTTCCACGACGCGCCCGAGGTCAAGCACTACAAGATCCCGCGCAAGCTGCAGGTCGAGAAGCGCCCGCCGGTGGTGCTCAAGCCCGGGATGTTCTTCACCATCGAGCCGATGGTGAATGTCGGCCGCCCGGATGTGCTGGTGCTGGCGGATGGCTGGACCTGCGTGACCCGCGACAAGACCTCCTCGGCGCAGTTCGAGCACACGGTGGGGGTCACCGAGACCGGGGTGGAGGTGTTCACCCGCTCGGCGCTGGGCTACGAGAAGCCGCCCTACCAGATCGTCCGGACCGGCTGACCCGGCGCCGATGGCGATCGTCCGCCACGGGCCCGAGGCGTTCGCCCAGATGCGTGTTGCCGGCCGGGTCGCGGCCGGCGCGATGGCGCAGGCCGGAGCTGCGGTGGCGCCCGGCACCAGCACCGCCGAGATCGACCGGATCGTCGAGGCCAGCATCCTTGCCGAGGGCGGCCTGCCCGCCACCAAGGGCATCCTGGGCTTTCCCGCCGCCGCCTGCATCTCGGTCAACCACACGGTGTGCCACGGGATTCCCGGCGCGCGGAAGCTGGCGGAAGGCGACCTGGTGAAGATCGCGTTCAAGGCACAGGTGGACGGCTGGCATGCCGGGATCTGCCGGACCTTCCATGCCGGGACGCCCACGCCGCGCGGCCGCCTCCTGGCCCTGCGCGCCGAGCGGGCGCTGGCGGCGGGGCTGGCGGTCCTGCGCCCGGGCGTCACCCTGGGGGATCTCGGCCATGCCATCCAGCAGGCGGCGGAGGCGCGGGTCGAGGGGGTGGGCTTCGCGGTGCTGCGCGATCTGGGCGGCCACGGGATCGGCCGCGAGTTCTTCATGGAGCCGCACGTCGCCCATCACGGCCGGCCAGGCGAGGGCGATGTCCTGGAGGAGGGCATGTTCCTGTCGGTCCAGCCGATCCTGGTGGCCGGCAAGCCCGCCACCAAGACGCTGCCCGACGGCTGGTCGGTGGTGACCCGCGACCGCGCCTGGTCGGCCCAGGCCGAGGACACGGTCGGGATCACCGCCGACGGGGTGGAGGTGTTCACCCGTCCCGGCTGAGGGTCGGCCGGGTGTCAGGCGGCGCTGCGGTAGCGCTCGGCGGCATGGGCCTGCATGAAGTTCGGCAGCATGGCCTGGCGGGCGGCCTCGTAGGCAGCCCACTGGCCGGCATCGGGCAGCGGCGGGATGGTGACGGGCTCGCGGCGGTCGAAGCCGGCCAGCGCCGCATCCACCAGCTCGGCCGTCTCCATCACCGCCGGCAGCTGGTCGACATCCCGGCCGGCGTTCGACCAGATTTCCGTCCGGGTCGCCGAGGGCAGCACCGCCTGGACATAGACGCCCCTGGGCCCGAGCTCGAGCTGGAGGCCCTGGCTGAAGAACAGCACGAACGCCTTGGTGGCGCCGTAGACGGCGAGGCCAAGCTCGGGCGCCAGGCCCACCACCGAGCCGATGTTGACGATGCTGCCGGCACCAGCCTCCACCAGGCGCGGGGCCACGGCGCTGGCCAGTCGGGCGAGGGCGGTGGTGTTGAGGGCGATGATCCGGGCGACCTCCTCCGGGTCCTGCTCCAGGAAGCCGCCGGCGGAGATGGCGCCGGCATTGTTGACCAGCACGCCGATGCGCTGGTCGGTGCGCAGGCGGTCCTCGACCCGGGTCAGGTCGGCCTTCTCGGTGAGGTCGGCGCGGAGGATCTCGACCTGGACCCCGGTCTCGCCGCGCAGGCGGCCGGCGAGTGCCTCCAGGCGCGCCTGGTCACGCGCCACCAGCACGAGATCGTGGCCGCGCCGGGCGAAACGTTCCGCATAAACGGCGCCGATGCCGGTCGAGGCCCCGGTGACGAGAACGGCGGGATGGCTGGCCATGGGATGCTCCTTCGCGGGCTTGCGGACCCGTAATCATGATGGCGATCATCTGAATGCATTCATGATGGGCATCATGTATGCTGTCAAGCAGCACGAGGGGGAGGGACCATGAAGGTCAGCCGCGAGCAGATGCTGGAGAACCGGCGCCGGATCCTGGAGGCGGCCAGCCGCCTGTTCCGGGACAAGGGCGTGGCGGCCGTGACGGTGGCGGAGGTGATGAAGGCAGCCGGGCTGACCCATGGCGGCTTCTACGGGCATTTCCAGTCCAAGGACGAACTGGTCGCCTGGACGGTGGAACATGCGCTCGCGGCCAACTTGGCGGGCGAGGTGGAACTGGCTGAGTTCGCCCGGAGCTACCTCTCGCCCCGGCACCGGGACGAACGGGCCGGCGGCTGCGCCACCGTGGCCCTGGGCCCGGAAACGATCCGGCAGACGCCGGAGGCGCGGGCGGCGATGACCAGGGGCCTGCGGCGCCAGATCGAGCGCCTGGCCCGCACCGCCCCGGGCGCGGACGAGGCGGCCAGGCGCCAGGCCGCGATCGGCAGCTGGGCGGCCATGGTGGGAGCGCTGCTCCTGGCGCGGATCAGCGACGATTCCGACCTGGCCGAGGAGATCCTGGGGGAAACGAAGGCCTGGATCGAGAGGTGAAGCACGTCCGCCTGGGCCACGTTACTTTTCGGTCACATCGGATACATGTCCGCACCTTTACCGGAAAGGAAACAGTTGCCGGTCAAGGCGCTGCCGCCCATTCCTGGCTTTCCAGCAAAGTATCCAGGAATTCATGGGTGGCTAAGAAAGTATTTTGGCTCGCGGCACTGATGCTCGCGGCGCCGGCAATCGTCTCCTGCACATCACCGCAGCAGTTGTCCCAAAACGTTTCCGATCCGTCGCAGGACCGCATTTCGGTCGGCACTGTCCAGCGCGAGATCAAGGTCGGGATGTCGAGCGCCGAGGTCGTCGCCGCGCTGGGCTCGCCGAACATGGTGACCACCGACAAGCAGCGGCGCGAGACATGGGTGTACGACAAGGTCGCCACCAGCAACGTCCAGTCGTCCTCCAGCGGGTTCGTGTTCCTGCTGCTGGGTGGCGCCGAGGGTGGCAGCTCGGCGCAAAGCTCCTCGCAGCGGACCCTGACGATCATCATCAATTTCGATGAGGACAACCTGGTCCGCGACTACTCGTACCGCCAGTCGTCGTTCTGAGGGCGCCCCGATGAAACGCCGACTCGTCGTCGCCGGCCTGGCGCTGGCCGTCGCCGCATGCCAGCAGGGCATCCCTCCCGAGGCCCTGCAGCTCGACAGCGAGAGCCTTCAGCGCCGCCAGCTGCAGACCCGCGTCTTCGACACCACCGACGAGACCGCCCTGCTGCAGGCGGGCGCTGGCGTCATGCAGGACCTGGGCTTCTCCCTGGACGAGAGCGAGACCGATCTCGGGGTCATCGTCGCGTCGAAGACCCGCAGCGCCAGGGAGAGCGGCCAGATGGCCAACGCCATCATCATGGCGGTCCTGCTCGGCGTGGACGTGCCCACCGACGACCAGCAGAAGATCCGGCTGGCCTTCGTCACCACCCCGCTGGAGGGCGACCGGACCAGCACGCGGGTGACCTTCCAGCGGATCGTCTGGAACGACCGGGGCGACGTCTCCAGGCAGGAGTTCCTGGGCGAGCCCGGGCTCTACCAGGAATTCTACGACAAGCTGTCCCAGTCGGTCTTCCTGACGGCGAACGCGATATGAGGTCGACCATGCGCACGGGCCTGCTGGCCGCCATCCTGGCCGCCACCACCATCCTGGCCGGCTGCCAGACCAACAGCCGCGACCAGATCCTGCAGAGCAGCGCCAGCGCGGTGCAGCTGCGCAGCTTCCAGACCCGCACCTTCGACACCGCCGACCGGACCCAGACGCTGCGCACCGTGATCGCGACGCTGCAGGACCTGGGCTTCGTGGTCGACAAGGCCGATGCGACGCTGGGCTCGGTCAGCGGCACCAAGCTGGATGGCTATGCGCTGCGGATGACCGTGACGGTGCGGCCGAGCGGCGCCGAGCAGACCATGGTCCGGGCCAATGCCGAGTACAACGCCGAGGCGGTCGAGGATCCGGCGCCCTACCAGCGCTTCTTCGAAGCGCTGGAGAAGGCGATGTTCCTGACGGCCCACGAGGTGGAGGGCTGAGAGCGGGCGCCTGCCCTCAGCCGGTCGCCTCGTCCAGCACGACCAGGTAGTGGCAGGCAGCCCCGGCCAGCACGAAGACGTGCCAGATCGCGGTGTGGAAGCGCAGGCTTCGCCAGAGATAGAAGGGCACGCCCAGGCTGTAGACGATCCCGCCCGCCACCAGCAGCGCCAGGCACGAGCCGGACAGGGCGGCGGCGATTCCGCCAGGGGTCAGCAGGATCGTCCAGCCAAGCCCGAGATAGAGCGCCACCGACAGCCATTCGGGCACCGGCACCGCCAGGAGCTTGATGGCGACGCCGAACAGGGCCACCAGCCAGACCAGCGCCAGCAGGAACAGGGCGCTGTCGCTGCCGACCGCGATCGCCAGGAGCGGGGTATAGGTGCCGGCGATCATCAGGAAGATCGCGGCGTGGTCGAACCGGCGCAGGCGGTGCTTGCGGTTCGGCTCGCTCGCCAGATGGTAGCGGGCCGAGCAGGCCAGCATCGCCATGAGCCCCAGCGCGTAGAGACCGAGCGCGGCCGCCTGGCGCAGGCCGGCCTCGGGCAAGGCCGCCAGGGCCAGGACGATGCAGGCGAGAGCGCCCAGCGCCAGCCCGGTCAGGTGCACGACCTTGTCGGGCAGCTCGCCCGGCAGGCGCCACGCGCGCTGGCCATCAGCGCGCGTAGGGGAGGAAGCAGCTTCGTTCAGGGCTCGAACTTGGTGATCTTCTGGCCCTGGATCGAGGCGTCCGCCATCAGGCCGGAGGTGTTGTAGACGATCGCCTGGACCGGCGAGTTGGCGGTGCGGGTATCGATGGTGCCGCCGGCACCGATCTGCAGCAGCGCCACCGAGGCGTCGGCGCCGGCCGTCCAGCCACTGCTGTTGCGGAAGGATTCCAGCGCCTCGTCGGTGTTGAACAGGATCACCTGCGACGCGTTCTGGACGCCGGCGGTCAGACCGAACGAGCCGGCGGCCAGCTGGTAGTAGCCCACCGTCTCCTTGTTGACGCGCAAGGCGCCCTCGCCGAACTCCGCACCCGCGATGAAGCCGGCCTTAGTGATGGAGGGGAACACCAGCACGCCCTTGGCGTTGTTCACCAGCGCCTCGGCGCCGGGCGCGGCGCGATAGAGGTCGAGCAGCGCGGTGTCGACCGCCGAATCCAGCGTCGCGGCCTTGGAGGGCTGGGCGGTCGCCTCGGCGGCGGGCGTGCCCGGTCGCTCGGTGCCGGCAGGAGCACAGGCACCGAGCAGGCCGGCCGAGACCAGCAGGGCGCAGGCAGTGAGCGTCGCAGACTTCATGGCGTTCTTCTCCAGTCTTCCGAGCGAGACAGGAACATCGTCGGCCCAAACTACACGGTCAATGTTTAAACCAGGGCAGCCGCGGCTTCCGAGCGTTCCGGCCCGCCCGGTCACATGGTCCCGTAGACCGGGCCGCCGCCGCCCTGCGGGGTCACCCAGTTGATGTTCTGGGTCATGTCCTTGATATCGCAGGTCTTGCAGTGCACGCAGTTCTGCGCGTTGATCTGCAGCCTGGGCTCGCCGTTCTCCTGGACGATCTCGTAGACCGCCGCCGGGCAGTAGCGCTGCTCCGGCGCATCATAGGTCGGCAGGTTGATCCGGGTCGGGACGGTCGGGTCCTTGAGCCGCAGGTGGCAGGGCTGGTCTTCCTCGTGGTTGGTGCCGGAGAGGAAGACCGAACTCAGCCGGTCGAAGGTCAGCTTGCCGTCGGGCTTCGGATAGTCGATCGGGTGGTGCTTCGACTTGGGCTCGGTGGCGCCGTGGTCGGTGTGGTGGTGCAGGGTCCAGGGCGCCTTGCCGCGGAACACGTAGGTGTCCATCGCGGAGAAGGCGAGGCCGGCATAAAGGCCGCGCCGGAAGGAGGGGCGGATGTTGCGGACGCCGTGCAGCTCCTCGTACAGCCAGGAGCTGCGGAACAGGGCCGGGTAGGAATCCAGCGTGACCGGCTGGTCGCCGGTCGCCTTGAGCGCCTCGGCCGCCGCCTCGGCGCACAGCATCCCGGACTTCATCGCGGTGTGGGTGCCCTTGATCTTGGGCACGTTCAGGAAGCCCGCGGTGTCGCCGATCAGGGCGCCGCCGGGAAACACCAGCTTGGGCAGGGACTGCAGGCCGCCCTCGCTCAGCGCGCGCGCGCCGTAGCCGATCCGCCTTCCGCCCTCGAAGACCGGCCGCATCGCCGGGTGCAGCTTCAGGCGCTGCATCTCGTCGAACGGCGACAGATAGGGGTTGGCGTAGTCCAGGCCGACCACGAAGCCGAACGAGACCTGGTTGTCCTTCCAGTGGTAGAGCCAGGACCCGCCATAGGTCTTGGGGTCGAGCGGCCAGCCGATCGAGTGGACCGCCAGGCCCTTCTTGAACTGGGCGGGGTCGACCTCCCAGAGCTCCTTGATGCCGATCCCGTAGGTCTGCGGGTCGACGCCGTCGCGCAGGTTGAAGCGCTCGAACAGGGTCTTGGTCAGCGAGCCGCGGCAGCCTTCCGCGAACAGGGTCAGCCGGCCGACCAGCTCCATCCCGGGCTGGTAGGCGTCGGTCGGCTTGCCGTCACGCCCGACACCCATGTCGCCGGTGGCGACGCCGCGCACCGCACCCCGCTCGTCGTAGAGCACCTCGGCGGCGGCGAAGCCTGGGTAGATCTCGACGCCCATGGCCTCGGCCTGCTCGGCCAGCCAGCGGCACAGAACGCCCAGCGAGATGATGTAGTTGCCATGGTTGTGCATGGGCGGCGGCGTGGGCAGGCGGCGGGCACCCTTCTCGGTCAGGAGCAGGAACTGGTCGTCGGTGACCTCGGTCTCCACCGGCGCGCCCATGCTCTTCCAGTCGGGCAGGAGCTCGTTCAGGGAGCGCGGCTCCAGCACCGCCCCGGACAGGATGTGGGCGCCGACCTCCGCGCCCTTCTCGATGATGCAGACCGAGAGGTCGTCGCCGGCAAGCTGCTTGAGGCGGATCGCGCAGGCGAGGCCGGACGGCCCGGCGCCCACGATCACCACGTCGTAGGCCATCTGCTCGCGTTCCATGCCCGTTCCTTCCCTGCAGGTCCCGACGGCCACGCCTCCAGCGCTGCCTCGACTGGGGGTAGCACGCGCCCGCCCACGTTTGAAGCGATCTGGGAGAGCGAAAAATCTACGGCGTGAGCGTGGGTTAGCGGAAGCGCACGAGTAACCAGACGGTTACGGTGGCGCCCAGCCACATGAGGAGTCCGCCAAGCCCGCCCGTGGTCCGGATGTTGCCGCCAAGCTCGGCCAGCAGCTCCGGGGCCAGGCGCTTGAGGGCGAATGCCAGGATGAAGCCGCCCAGCAGGAACACCGCCAGGGTGAGCAGGCGCAGCTTCCAGGTCTCGGTCGCGGACAGGGTCGCCGCCTTGCCGACCAGCTCGTCCGCCGGAACGTCGCCGAGCGCTCCCAGCGCCAGCTCCTCGCCCTGCTCGTCCGCCAGGGTGGTGAGGCGCCCGTCCTGCGCCCGGCCGATCAGGGTCACCCTGGCGAGCGGCACCGACCGGTAGCGCAACCGGATGTCGCCGGGCGCCGGCCGGTCCGGGTCGCCGGACCACCACCAGTCGCTGCCCCGGGAGAACGGGCCGAGCTCGCTGAGCTCGATCCGGTCGGGCAGGCGCACCGGCTCCGTCGCCCGGATCGCGTGCCAGAGCGCATGGTCGGCGCTCCAGGCGCCCAGCCGGGGCGAGGGCGCCAGGAACCGCTCGCTTTCCAGGCGCAGGGGCGGGTTGGGGTGGGCGCCGCCCCCGTCGCGGAACCGGCTGGAATCGATCCGGCTGGCCGACCAGACCAGATGGTAGCGCAGGTCCCGGCCGCCCTGGGTGACGATCTCCTCCTCCCGCCACTGGGCGGTCTCGACGATCCGGTCCAGGCGCAGGACTGGGAAGCTCTTATCGAGCGCCGGCTCGCGGACATGGCCGTCGGCGCTGACCGGGCCGGCGACCCGCAGGATCTCGCCCTCCAGCGCCGGCTCGACCTCCTGATGGCCGGCCTCGACCAGCTCGGCCTGCACCAGGCCGCGCAGGTCGGCACCGGCCCCGGCGCGCCGTTCGTTCCAGACGGTCGCCAGCGCCGCCGCGACCACCAGGAGCAGGCCGACGACGAGCGGCACGATCGACTTGCTCAACTTGCGGCTCCCATGCGAGTTGCCGGTGGCGATACGGGCGAAGACAGGATCTGGTGGCGAGGAACAGGGTGGACGAGGAGAAGATCCGTCGCGGCATGCAGGAATTGGCTGCGCGTGACCCGCAGGTCGCGGCGTTGCGCGCCAGGATCGGCGACCCGCCCCCGCGCATCCAGCCGCCGGGCTTCGCCACGCTCCTGCAGATCATGACCGCCCAGCAGATCTCGACCAAGGCGGCTGCGGCGATCTGGCGGCGGCTGGAGGAGGCGGCGGGGGAGCGTCCCGACCATCACTGGCTGGCGGCGCAGACGGTCGAGACCCTGCGGGCCTGCGGCATGGGGCGGCGCAAGATCGACCATGCCCGGGCCATGGCCGCGGCCGTGCTGGACGGGGCGCTCGACCTGGACGGGCACGACCTGGCCAGCGAGGCGGAAATCATCGCCCAGATCGTGGCGGTGCCGGGCTTCGGGCGCTGGAGTGCCGACATCTACCTCCTGTTCGCGCTCGGCCGGGTTGACGTGTTCCCCGCCGACGACCTGGCGATGCAGATCGCCTACCAGCGCCTGCGCGGCCTGGAAGCCCGCCCGAGCGCCAAGGCGCTGCGCGCGATGGTGGCGGACTGGGCGCCCTGGCGTGGGGTGGGGGCACTGTTCCTCTGGCATTACTACGGTGCCACCACCCTCGAAGCCGCCGGCTGAACTCACCCGGCGGCGGATCCGCAACGTCAGAGCAAGCCGCTTCATCGTCCATGTCCGATCGTGGTAGGGGATCCTGAACGGATCGGGCCGGAGCGGGCCAGGCCGGGCAGCGCGGAACGCGATGCTGCGCTCAGCCGGCTCTGGGACGCCCGGTGCGTTTGCCCTTGGTCGGAACGAGGCCGGATGCTCGGCAGGCAGGTATCATGGTGCCGGCGGGAACGGGTGCCGCCGCGGACGGTGCGCGGCGAGAAGTTCCTCCGGCATGATCCGGGCGGCTCCTGCGCATGAGCGGCCGGACGGCGTGCGGCCGTATCACCATCTGCATCATCAACTATAACGGGGCCGGCCATCTGCCAGCGACCCTGGCCTCGGTGCAAGCGCATGCCGAGGCGGACGCGGAGATCCTGCTGGTCGACAACGCCTCCGCCGACGGCAGCCCGGAACTCGCGGTCCAGCTGTGCCCCGGCCTGCGCGTCCTGGCGCTGCCAACCAATCTGGGCCCGGCCGGGGCGCGCAATGCCGGGTTCGCCGCCGCCGGCTGCGACCGGATCCTGTTCCTGGACAACGATGTCCGGCTGACCGGCTCCACCCTGGCGATGCTGGGCGAGACCCTGGATGCCCGGCCGGAGGCGCTGGTGGCGGTTCCCAGGGTCCTCTACGAGCGGCAGCCGGCGGTGATCCAGTACGAGAGCGCCGACTGCCACTTCCTGGGGCTGATGATCCCGCGCCATGCCGACCGCGAGGCCGCCAGCGTCGCCGCCATTCCCGCACCGACCGGTTCGGTGGTGACCGCCTGCTTCCTGATCGACCGCGGCCGCTGGCGCGGCGCGGTGCCGTTCGACGAGGATTTCGGCTTCAACCTCGAGGACCATGATTTCGGGGTGCGCGCCCGCTTGCTCGGCCACGAGCTGTGGATCGACCCGCGCGCGGTGGTGCTGCATGGCCAGGGCACCCGCGGCCTGTCCTACCGCCCCGGCATGACCGCGTCGCCGCAGCGCGTGTTCTTCCTAGTGCGCAACCGCTGGTTCGTGGTCGCCAAGAGCTATTCCGGCCGCTCGATCTGCCTCCTGCTGCCGGCCTTGTGCCTGTACGAGCTGGCGCAGCTGGGCTTTCTGAGCGCCTCGGGCATGCGGCCGGCCTGGTGGGCGGCGCTGCGCTCGCTGCGCTCGGCCTGGCCGGCCCTGCGGGAGAAGCGCCGCCTGGTGCAGTCGACCCGCAAGGTCGCCGACCGCGCGATCTTCCGGCACGGGCCGCTGCCCCTGACCGGCTGGGTGCGGCTCGGCCGGCGCAAGAAGGCGGCGGTGTGGCTCCTGGAAGGCGCCCTGAACGGCCATTTCCTCTGCGTGCGACGGTTCCTGTGACGATGGCGACAATGCCCGAACGACGCCCGGTGATCATGATCGGCATCGATGCCGCCGACCGCGGCCTGGTCCGCCGGCTGATGGCAGAGGGGCGGATGCCGGTGCTGGCCGGGCTGGAGAAGCGCGGCCAGAGCGGCGGCCTCGCCACCGTGGCCGGGGCGTATGCCGGCGGGGTCTGGCCCAGCTTCTATACCGGGCGCCCGGTGGAGCGGCACGGCATCTACCACAACAAGCTCTGGCGCGCCCGGGCGATGCGGATCGAGGTGCCGAGCGAGGCCTGGCTGCCGGACCGGCCGTTCTACGAGCGGGTCGCCGCGGCGGGGCTGCGGGTGGCCGCCATCGACATGCCGATGGTGGTGGGCGAGCCGCGGGTCGGCGCCGAAGGGATCTATCTCGGCGGCTGGGGCACCCACGACCTGATCTCCCGGGCCGCCTCGCCGCCCGGCCTGTGGCGGGACCTCAAGCGGCGCCACGGCCCGCCGGCGATGGAGGTGGAGCAATTCGGCCTGCAGGACGCTGGCGGCCTCGACCGGCTGCGCGGCCAGCTCCTGCGCGCCACCGACCAGATGGCGGCGATCGCGGCTGACCTCCTCAAAGACAGGCGGTTCGACCTGGCCTGCCTGGTGTTCGGCGCCAGCCACCGCGGCGGGCACTATCTCTGGGACCTGTCGCAGGTCGACACGCGTAGCCTGGACGACGACGCGCGGGCGCGGCTGGAGGGGGCGCTGGCCGAGATCTACCAGCGCATCGACCAGGCGATCGGCCAAGTCCTGGAGGCGGCCGACCCGGCGGCGCGGGTGATGGTGTTCGCGCTGCACGGGATGGAGAAGAACCACGGCATGGCCGACCATTTCCCCGATTTGATGGCGGCGATGGACGCGGCGGAGAGCGGCAAAACAGCGAAGCGCGGGCTGCTCTACCGGATCAAGCGGCGGATCCCGTTCCACTGGATCCGGCCGGTCCTGGCGCGGCTGCCGGCGGAGGTCGGCCACCGCCTGGCGTCGATCTGGTCGGCTCGGATGCTGGACTGGCGCGCCACCACCCATTTCCCGATGCCGGTGGACCTTGCCGGCTATGTGCGGATCAACCTGCAGGGCCGCGAGCGCGACGGCATCGTTCCCCCGGGCGATGCCTACGAGGAGCTGTGCGCGCGGCTGGAGGAGCGCCTGTCCGGGCTGCGCGACGCGGACACCGGGCGCAGCCTGGTGGCGGCCGTGGAGCGGCCGTGGAGCCGCACACCCGGGCCGGCCGAGCAGCGCGACCTGCTACCCGACCTCCTGGTGCGCTGGAGCCCGGCGGGAGCGGAACCGGTGCGCCGCATCGCCTGCGACGTCCTGCCGGGCTTTGTCCATGACCTGCCCAAGCACTTCCCCTCCGGCCGGGCCGGCAACCATCGTGCGGAGGCCTGGTTCGTGGCGGCGGGGCCGGGCATTGAGGCCGGCAGCGGGCCGGAGGGCGGGTCGATCGTCGACCTGGCGCCGACCGCGCTGGCCCTGCTGGGCCTGCCGCCGGACCCTTCGATGAGCGGGCGGGCCCTGGCGCTGCACGGAAGCGAGCTGGCGGCGTGATCGTCGACGCGCGCAGTCTTTCCGACGGGACCCGGATCGAAGCCGACCATGTGGTGGTGGGGGGCGGGCCCGCCGGCATCGTGCTCGCGATGGAACTGGCGGGCAGGGGGCTGGACGTCTGCCTCCTGGAGGCCGGCGGGCTCGGCCATGACCGAGCAGCCCAGGCCCTGGCCGGGGGAACGGTCATCGGCGACCCTTATCCGCCGCTGCGCGACACCAGGCTGGTGGCGCTGGGCGGGGCCTCGCAGGTCTGGGCAGGATGGTGCCGGGCGCTCGACCCGGTCGACTTCGCCGCCTGCCCGCAGCTCGGCCGGCCCGGATGGCCGATCGACCGGGAGGCGCTGATGCCGTTCTACCGGCGCGCCGCCCCCTGGTTCGGCCTTGGCGGGTTCGACGACGACGTCCCGGCCTGGCAGGCGCGAAGCGGCACACGCGCCCTGGACCTCGACCGGACCATGTTCACGCCCGCTTTGTTCCAGCAGAGCAGGCTGCGGTTCGGCACGGCCTATCGCGAGGCGCTGGCGGCCATGCCGAGCCTGCGGGTTTATCTGCACGCCCCGGTGGAGCGCGCCTTTGCCCATCCGGACAGCGACCGGATCGACCATCTGTCGGTCCGAACGCTGAACGGGCGCCGGCTGGAGGTGGCCGGCCGGCAGTTCGTCCTGGCGGCCGGCGGGGTGGAGAATCCCCGCCTGCTGCTGGCCTCGGGCGACGATCCGGCCCAGGCGATCGGCAACCGGCACGGCCAGGTCGGGCGCTGGTTCACCGAGCACGCCTTTGTCGAGGCAGGCTTCCTGGAGCTGGACGACCCGGCGCCGGACATGGGGTTCTATTTCAGCCAGGGCGCCGACCGGACCCGGGGCGGCTTCGCGGTCTCGCCGGGCCCGCAGGCGCGCGACCGGCTGCTCCAGGGCGTGATCTGCCTGAAATCCGCCGACGAGAGCCACGAGGTTTTCGACGACCCCGCGGTGAAGGCGATGATCGAGCGGGTCGAGCAGTGGCGGGGGCGCAAGGTGCCGGGCAGCGCCGGCGGCTCGCTGCGGACGGCGCTTCGCCGGCCGGACCGGCTCCTGGTCGCGATCAGAGAGCGGATGCGGCGCAACGGTCCCCCCGCCCGGCGCTGGCGGACCCGCGGCCTGTTCGAGTGCCAGCCGCGCGGGGAAAACGCCGTGCGGCTGTCGGCGGCCAAGGACGCGCTGGGGCGGCCGCTGGCGGAGGTTTCCTGGCGGATGAGCGAGCTGGACGTGGCGAGCATCCGGGGCGCGCACGAGGCGCTCGACCGGGCGCTCCAGTCAGCGGGGCTCGGCCGGCTGGAGATCCGGGTGCCGCCCGACGATGCCGCCTGGCGCGACGCCGCCGCCGAGGGCGCCAAGCACCCGATGGGCGGCACCCGCATGCACGACGCTCCCGGGGCGGGCGTGGTCGACCGCGACCTGAAGGTGCACGGGATGCACAATCTCCACGTGGTCGGCAGCTCGGTGTTCCCGACCGGCGGCTACGCCAACCCGACCCTGACCATCGTGGCGCTGGCGATCCGGCTGGCCGACCGCCTGGCGGAGCAGGCCCACCTGCGCTGAGCCGGCCGGTGTGGACGGACCGGCGAAGCTGGCACCTGACGCGTCCGCCTGCTAGAAGGCAGGCGCGCTCGGGCATCGACGCCCGCCGGCGCCGTTTGCCGTTCCTTCACATCGTCAGAGATCACCGACCTTGGCAACCGAGCAGTCGCGCCCCTTCGACATCGTCCCCATCGAAGAGGAGATGAGGAAAAGCTACCTCGATTACGCGATGAGCGTGATCGTGTCGCGCGCGCTGCCCGATGTCCGCGATGGCCTGAAGCCGGTGCAGCGCCGGATCCTCTTCTCCATGAAGGAGAACGGGTTCGATCCCGGCAAGCCGCACCGCAAGTCCGCGCGCATCGTCGGCGACGTGATGGGTAAGTACCATCCGCACGGCGACAGCGCGATCTACGACGCAATGGTGCGCATGGCGCAGCCCTTCTCGCTGCGCCTGCCGCTGATCGACGGCCAGGGCAATTTCGGCTCGCAGGACGACGACCCGCCGGCGGCGATGCGCTACACCGAGGCGCGCCTGTCGCGCGCCGCCCTATCGGTTATCGGCGAGATCGACGAGGACACGGTCGACTTCCGGCCGAACTACGACGAGAGCGCCGAGGAACCCTCGGTCCTGGCGGCGGGCTTCCCGAACCTCCTGGTGAACGGGGCGGGCGGCATCGCGGTCGGCATGGCAACCAACATCCCGCCGCACAATCTGGGCGAGATCATCGACGCCTGCATCGCGCTGATCGACAATCCGTCGATCGAGCTGGCCGAGATCATGGAGATCGTGCCCGGGCCGGACTTCCCGACCGCCGGCATCATCCTGGGCCGCGGCGGCATCATGACCGCCTACCAGAACGGCCGCGGCAGCATCCTGATCCGCTCCAAGACCCATGTGGAGGAGGTCCGCAAGGACCGGCCGGCGATCATCATCACCGAGGTTCCCTACCAGGTGAACAAGGCGCGGATGGTCGAGCGGATCGCGGAGGTGGTGCGCGACAAGAAGGTTGAGGGCATCGCCGACCTGCGCGACGAGAGCGACCGGCAGGGCATCCGGGTCGTCATCGAGCTCAAGCGCGACGCCGACCCGGACGTCGTGCTGAACCAGCTCTGGCGCTACACGCCGGTGCAGACCTCGTTCGGCATCAACATGGTCTCGCTGGTGGGCGGCCGGCCCACCACCATGGGCCTGATCGAGATCCTCAAGGCGTTCCTGGAGTTCCGCGAGGAAACGATCCTGCGGCGCTCGGCCCATCGCCTGGGCCAAGCGCGCAGCAAGATCCATGGCCTGATCGGCCTGGTGATCGCGGTGCTCAACATCGACGAAGTGATCGCGCTGATCCGCTCGTCCAAGGATTCGGCCGAGGCGCGCACCCGGCTGATGGCGCGGGACTGGCCGTCGGCCGACATCCTGCCGCTCCTGGAGCGCGCCGAGGCCGGGCTGGTCGATGTGCCGCCGCCCTCGGAGACCTATACCCTGTCGGAAGCGCAGGCCCGCGCGATCCTGGCCCTGCAGCTGCAGCGCCTGACCGCGCTTGCGCGCGACGAGCTGGTCGAGGACGTCGAGAAGCTGGCGGTCGACATCGGCGAGCTGTTGCGCATCCTCAACGACCGCGGCCGCCTGCTCGAGGTGATGCGCGAGGAGATGCTGGACATCCGCAGCCGGTTCGCGGACCCCAGGCGCAGCGTCATCGACATGTTCAGCGAGCTGGACCAGGACATCGAGGACCTGATCCAGCGCGAGGACATGGTCGTCACCGTCACCCATGCCGGCTACGTCAAGCGCGTGCCGCTGGTGACCTACCGGGCGCAGCGCCGGGGCGGCAAGGGCCGGGCGGGCATGCGCACGCACGAGGACGACGTGGTCACCCGGCTGTTCGTGGCGGTCACCCACACGCCGGTCCTGTTCTTCACCACGCGCGGCCGGGTCTACAAGCTCAAGGTCTACAAGCTGCCGCTGGGCAACCCCCAGGCGCGCGGCCGGGCGATGATCAACCTGTTCCCGGCGATGGAGGAGGGCGAGGCGATCTCGGCGGTGCTGCCGCTGCCCGAGGACGAGAGCACCTATGGCGACCTCTCGATCGTGTTCGCCACCGCGTCCGGCAAGGTCCGCCGCAACGACCTGTCCGACTTCATCCGGGTGCCGTCCAACGGCAAGATCGCCATGGGGCTGGACGAGGGCGACCGGCTGGTCGGCGTGGACGTCTGCGACGACAGCCACGACATGATGCTGGCGGCGCGCGGCGGCCGGGCGGTGCGCTTCCCGGTGGAGAGCCTGCGCGTGTTCAAGTCGCGGGCCTCGGAAGGCGTGCGCGGCATGGACCTGGGCGAGGACGGCGAGGTCGTCTCGATGTCGATCCTCCGCCATATCGAGCTGCCGATCGACCAGCGCGACGCCTATCTCAAGATCTCCAGCGCGCGGCGGCGGGCCGAGGGCGAGGAGGTCGAGAACGGCAACGGCGACGTGCCGGTCGACCTGGAGGAGGAGCTGATCCAGAAGCTGCAGGCGGAGGAGCAGCTCCTGCTCACCGTCACCCGCAACGGCTTCGGCAAGCGCACCTCGGCCTACGAGTACCGGATCACCAACCGGGGCGGGCAGGGCGTCATCAACATCGAGACCTCGCCGCGCAACGGCCCGGTCGCCGCGACCTTCCCGGTCAACGATGCCGACCAGCTCATGCTGATGACCGACAAGGGCAAGCTGATCCGCATGCCGGTCGCCGGGATCCGCATCACCGGGCGCAACACCCAGGGCGTGCGCCTGTTCAACGTCGACGAGGACGAGCACGTCGTCGCGGCGGTTCGTCTCATGGATGCCGCGGACGACGAGGAGAACGGCGAGGCGATCGAGCCGATCGCGGAATGAGCGCGGCACCTGGCGGGGACGCCGGTGGCGGCGGGGAGCATGCCATGACCAGAGCACGCGTCGGCATCTATCCCGGGACCTTCGACCCCCTGCACAACGGCCATATGGACGTGATCCGCCGGGCGACCTGCCTGGTGGACCGCCTGATCGTCGGCTGTGCGGTCAATGCCGGCAAGGAGCCGCTGTTCTCCCTCGACGACCGGGTCGCGATGATCCGCGCCGAGGTCAACGCGCTCAATGCCGGCAGCGGCGGCAACGGCACCCGGATCGACGTGGTCCCGTTCGACAACCTGCTGGTTCATTTCTGCGAGCAGCAGGGTGCGGAGATCGTGATCCGCGGGCTTCGCGCCGTGTCGGATTTCGAGTTCGAGTTCCAGATGGCCGCCAACAACAAGCGCCTGGCGCCCAGGATCGAGACCGTGTTCCTGATGGCGTCCGAGAACTGCCAGTGGATCTCCTCGCGCTTCGTGAAGGAGATCCACATGCTGAACGGCGACATCTCCAGCTTCGTCAGCGCCCAGGTGCTGGCCAGGCTCGACCTGCGTCGGGGGCGCGCCTGAAGCCTTGCGTGTCGCCGATTTCGATTTCGAGCTGCCCGAGGGCGCCATCGCGCAAGTGCCGGCCGAGCCGCGCGAGAGCGCCCGGCTGCTGCACGTGGCCGACGAGCTGGCCGACCTGCACGTCGCCGACCTGCCGGACCTGCTGGAGCCCCGCGACCTCCTGGTCCTGAACGACACCGCCGTGCTGCCGACCCGGTTCTTCGGCAGCCGTGGCGAGGTCGCGGTGGAGGTCACCCTGATCCGGCCGGAAGGCGGCGACGCCTGGTGGGGCCTGGCCCGGCCCGGCAAGCGCCTGCGGGTCGGCGACTGGGTGCGGCTCGCTTCCGGCCTGGACGCCCAGGTCCTGGACAAGGACCCCGAGGGGCCGATCCTGTTCCGCTTCACCACCGATGGTGCGGAGCTGATCCGGCGGATCAAGGCGGAAGGCCGGATGCCGCTGCCGCCCTATATCCGCCGGGCGCGCGGCGGCGACCTGGACGACCACCGCGCCTACCAGACCGTGTTCGCCCGCCATGACGGCTCGGTCGCAGCGCCAACCGCCTCCCTGCACCTCACCCAGGCGCTGCTGGAGCGGATCCGGGCCAGGGGCGTGGCCAGCGAGTTCGTGACCCTGCACGTGGGTGCCGGCACCTTCCTGCCGGTCAAGGCCGACGACACCGACGACCATGTGATGCACCCGGAGTGGATGGAGCTCAGGCCCGAGGCCGCCGCCCGGATCCAGGCGCACCGCCAAGCCGGCGGCCGGGTGGTCGCGGTCGGCAGCACCGCGCTGCGCACGCTGGAGACCATGGCCCGGCCGGACGGCACGCTCGGGCACGGCACGGTGGAGACCCGGCTGTTCGTGACGCCCGGCTACCGCTTCGGCGTGGTCGACCGGATGCTGACCAATTTCCACCTGCCCAAGAGCACGCTGTTCATGCTGGTCTGCGCGTTCGCCGGGATGGAGCGGATGAAGCGCGCCTACGCGCACGCCGCCGCCACCGGCTACCGCTTCTTCAGCTACGGCGACGCCTCCCTCCTCGAACGCAACCAAGACTAGCGACGGCCTTGCCCCAGTTCCGCCACGAAACCATCGCCACCGACGGCCCGGCGCGCGCCGGCACCCTGTTCACCGCCCATGGCAGCCTGCCGACCCCGACCTTCATGCCGGTCGGCACGGCGGCCACCGTCAAGGCGATGACGCCGGAGATGGTGGCCTCCACCGGGGCCGGGATCGTGCTGGGCAACACCTACCACCTGATGCTGCGGCCGGGCGCGGAGCGGGTCGGCGCTCTCGGCGGGCTGCACCGCTTCATGAACTGGCCGGGCCCGATCCTGACCGATTCCGGCGGCTTCCAGGTCATGTCGCTCGGCAAGCTGCGCAAGCTCACCGAGAAGGGCGTCACCTTCGCCTCGCATATCGACGGCAGCCGCTACGAGCTGACCCCGGAGCGCTCGATCGAGATCCAGCATTTGCTGGACGCGACCATCACCATGCAGCTCGACGAGTGCCTGAAGCTGCCGGCGGAGAAGCCGGAGATCGTGCGGGCCATGGAACTGTCGCTGCGCTGGGCGGCGCGTTCCAAGGAGGCGTTCCAGCGTCGCGACGGCTACGCGCTGTTCGGGATCGTCCAGGGCGGCACCGACGGCGAGTTGCGCCGCCGCTCGGCCGAGGGGCTGCGCGCGATCGGCTTCGACGGCTATGCGGTGGGTGGTCTCGCGGTGGGCGAGCCGCAGGCGGAGATGTTCCGCACCCTGGACGAGACCGTGCCGTTCCTGCCCGAGGACCGGCCGCGCTACCTGATGGGGGTGGGCAAGCCCTCCGACCTGGTGGGTGCTGTGATGCGTGGGATCGACATGTTCGACTGCGTGATGCCGACCCGGTCCGGCCGGACCGGCCAGGCGTTCACCCGGCGCGGGGCGGTCAACCTGCGCAACGCCCGCCATGCCGAGGACCCGCGCCCGCTGGACGAGACCTCGGACTGCCCGGCCGCGCGCGACTATTCCCGTGCCTATCTCCACCACCTGGTGCGCAGCGACGAGATCCTGGGCGCGATCCTGCTGACCTGGAACAATCTCTGGTTCTACCAGGACCTGATGCGCCGGATGCGCCAGGCGATCCTGGAGGGCCGCCTCGCCGACTGGGCGGCGGCGTTCGCCGAGGAGCAGGCGCTGGGCGACCTGCCGCTCCGCTCCGCCTGATTTGGTCCGCCTGAACCGGGCCGGTTCAGGGCGGGTTGAACCTGCGTCAAGAATTGCTGCGGTTGTCGGACGCTCTGCTGCCGTTAAGCCCTTCTGCGCCATCGGGGGCGTAGAAGGGGAGCAATCATGGCGCAGGACCGCCGCATGTTTCTGGCCGGGATCTCGGCCGCGGCCATCGCCGCCACCGGATTCGGCCGGATGGCACGGGCCGAGGACCCGGATGTCCTCACGCTCGACTGGGCCTACTACAACCCGCTGAGCCTGATCCTGCGCGACCGCGGGATCATCGAGCAGCGCCTGGCGCCGCGCGGCATCGAGGTGCAGTGGGTGCAGTCGCTCGGCAGCAACAAGGCGGTCGAGTTCCTCAATTCCGGCAGCGTCGCGTTCGGCTCGACCGCCGGGGCCGCCGCCCTGCTCGGCCGGGTGGCGGGCGCTCCGATCCGCACCGTCTATGTCTATTCCAAGCCGGAATGGACCGCGCTGGTGACCCGCCCCGATACCGGGATCAGCAAGGTCGAGGACCTCAAGGGCCGCAGCATCGCGGTGACCAAGGGCACCGATCCGTACGTGTTCCTGCTGCGCTCCCTGGAGGGTGCCGGCCTTTCCGCCGGCGACGTGGACCTCGTGCTGCTCCAGCACGACCAGGGCCGCCTGGCGCTGGAGCGGGGCGACGTGGATGCCTGGGCCGGGCTCGACCCGATGATGGCGCAGTCCGAGCTCACCGCCGGTGCGATCCTGTTCCACCGCGACCCCGACCTGAACAGCTACGGCACCCTGAACGTCCACGAGGACTTCCTGGCGCAGTCGCCGGACTTGGTGCGCGAGGTCCTGGCTTCCTACGAGGAGGCCCGCGCCATCGCCCACGCCGAGCCCGACGCGCTGCAGGCCCTGCTGGCCGAGGTGGCGAAGCTGCCGCCGGAGGTCGCGGCCCGCCAGCTGGAGCGCACCGGCCTGGAGGAATCCTGGCCGACCCAAACCCATGTCGACACGATCCAGGGAGCTGGCCTCGCCTTGCAGGGCGCCGGCGTGATCGCCGCCGACGTCGACGTGCCGGCGGTGACCGCCGAACTGGTCGATCCCGAGGCGGTGGCCGCCTTCGTCGGGCAGGGCTGAGCCATGGCGACGGTGGTAGCGCGCGGCGACGCTGCGCAGGGGCGGAACGCCGCCCGGACGGTCGGCCGGCACGGCGCCTCCCTGGCGGGACTGGCCCTGCCGGCAGCGATCGCGCTCCTGCTGGAGATCGGCGCCGCCACCGGCTGGATGGAGAGCCGGTTCCTGCCGCCGCCATCCAGGATCTGGGAGAACCTGTCCGGGCTGTGGGCCACCGGCGACCTTGCCGGGCATATCCTGGCGACCCTGGGCCGGGTCGGCGCCGGCTTCCTCCTGGGCGTGGTCGCCGCCACACTGCTGGGCACGCTCGCCGGCAGCTCGCGGCTGTGGCGCCGCTGGGTCGACCCGACCCTGCAGGGGCTGCGCGCCATTCCCTCGATCGCCTGGGTGCCGCTGTTCATCCTGTGGTTCGGGATCTTCGAGACGCCCAAGCTGGTGCTGATCGCGCTGGGCGCGTTCTTCCCGGTCTATCTCTCGCTGGCCACGGCGCTGGGCGAGGTCGACCGCAAGCTGGTCGAGGTAGGATTGGTCAACGGCTTCGACCGGCTGGCGATCGTGCGCCGGATCATGCTGCCGGCAGCGCTGCCCGGCTGGGTGGTCGGCCTGCGCGGCGGGCTGGCGCTGGGTTGGATGTTCGTGATCGCGGCGGAGCTGATGGGCGCCAGCCAGGGCATCGGCTATCTCCTGCTGGACGGCCAGATGACCGGCAATGCCGGGCAGATCGTCGGCTGCCTCCTGCTGTTCGCGCTGTTCGGCAAGATCACCGACGCGCTGCTGGTGCTGGTGACCCGGCCCTGGCTGGCCTGGCAGGACAGCGTGCTGCCGCAGGGACGACCGGCATGAGCCTGGTGCGCCTGGAAGGCGTGCGCCGCCAGTTCGGCGAGCGCACCGTGCTGGATCGCCTGAGCCTGTCGATCGAGGCCGGCGAGGCGGTGGCGATCGTGGGGCGGAGCGGCTGCGGCAAGAGCACCCTTTTGCGCCTGCTGGCCGGGCTGGACCGGCCGGACGGGGGCAGGGTCGCGATCGGCGGCGAGCCGGTGACCGGGCCGCGCCCGGACGTGGCAGTGGTGTTCCAGGAGCCGCGCCTGCTGCCCTGGCTGAACGTGCTGGACAACGTCAAGGTCGGGCTTGGCCCGGCTGCGGCCGGGCCCGACGGCCAGGCGGCGGCCGAGCGGGCGCTTTCCCGGGTCGGCCTTGCCGAGTTCGCGGCGCGGCTGCCCAAGACCCTTTCGGGCGGCATGGCGCAGCGGGTCGGCATCGCCCGGGCGCTGGTGCGCCGGCCGCGCCTGCTCCTGCTGGACGAGCCGTTCTCGGCGCTGGACGCCCTGACCAAGATCGAGCTGCAGGAGGAACTGGACCGGATCCGCGGCGAGGACCGCCCGGCGCTCCTGCTGGTCACCCACGACCTGGAAGAGGCGACGGCGCTGGCCGACCGCGTGGTCGTGCTGCAGGGCCAGCCCGGCCGGATCGTGCTGGACCTGCCGGTCGACCTGCCCCATCCACGCGACCGCCGCGCCCAGCGTTTCCAGGAGCACGAGGCGCTGCTCGCCCGGGCGCTGGGCGGCGATGTCGGCCAACTTTCCCATCTGACGGAGCGAGCGGCATGAACGGCGACGAATTGCGGGCGATGCAGGCGCCGCTGAAGGACCGCTACCGGGCGGATCCTGCCCAGGCGGTGGTCACCCTGCATGCCAGCGGCAGCCTGGACGGCGAGGGGATCGCCTGCCGGGTGGAGACCGGCCGGGCGCTGGTCGAGGCGGGGCTGCATCCCGCCACCGGCGGCAGCGGCCTGCAGGCCTGCTCGGGCGACATGCTGCTGGAGGCGCTGGCCGCCTGCGCCGGGGTGACCCTGCGCGCGGTGGCGACGGCGCTGAACATCGAGCTTCGCGGCGGCGAGGTCCTGGTCGAGGGCGACCTGGACTTCCGCGGCACGCTTGGGGTCGATCGCGAGGCGCCGGTGGGCTTCCAGGCGATCCGCCTGTCGTTCCGGCTGGACACCGACGCCGACGAGGCGGCGCTGGCCAAGCTCTTGCAGCTCACCGAGCGCTACTGCGTGGTGCTGCAGACCATCGCCACCCCGACCAAGGTCGACGCGACGGTTCGCGCCGCCGCCTGAGGCTGGAGCGGCGGGAAAGCCGGCGGTCCATCCGCCGGCCTTCCATCAGCCAAGCTCGAAGGTCGTGATCCCGAACACCCGTTGGATCTCCAGCTCCGGCGGGGCGCCGCGATACATCCGGGCGGTCTCGAACACGGGCTCCAGGCCGCGCTCCTCCGCGAGGCGGACCGCCGGCTCATTGGTCCCCGGCGGGTCCAGGACCACTTTCTCGCCGGGCACGGTCGCCGCCAGCGCGTCGAACAGGGCCGCGGCCGCCGTTCCGTCGTCGGCCATCAGCGGGCCGATCTTGTGGCCGTCGCGGCAGCGGCGGATCACGCCGTAGCCGCGCAGCGCGTCGCCCTCGACCAGCGCCAGCGCGTTGCGGGGCGACGCCAGCCAGGCCACCAGGAACGAGGTGCGCTCGGCGGGAAAGCACGCCCGGTCGTAGGCGATCACCGCCGGCACCAGGTCCGGCCCGACCGGGAGGATCGCGCATCCTTCGGGAAGGGCAGCCGCCGGCCGGGATGCGGGGACGCCGGCATAGCGCCGGTTGCGATGGGCATAAACGAAGCCGGAGCGGCGATAGTTGTCCTGCTGGGCGACCACGCCGTCCAGGCCGATGCAGCGCTCGCCCAGCCGGGCGATGCCCGCGTCCCAGATGCGCTTGCCCAGGCCCTGGCCGCGCCGGTCGGGCCGGACCATGTAGAAGCCCAGGAAGCCGAAGGCGTCGTCATAGGCGACCACCGAGATGCAGGCGGAAAGGCCGCGCTCGTCGCGGGAGACCAGGAAACCTTCCGGGTCGGTGGCTCGGTACGCCGCCGCGTCGCCGATGCCGGGATTCCAGCCTTCGGCAGCCGCCCAATCCACCATTTCCTCGATCTCGGCCGCATCCGCGACCTGGATCTCACCTTGCACCGTTCCGGTCCCCCGTGGTTTCGACGATCGACGTCACCACTATGCTGCTTTGCAGCGAAGAACCACCCCGGCCAGCCGCTCAGACGGCCGGCACGTCCTCCCAGGTTCCCGAGGCGGCCGAGCGGGCGACCGCGTCCAGGACCTCACCGATCTGCCAGGCTTCCCGGAAATCCGGCGAGGCGCGGCTGCCGCTGGCGATCGCTTCCAGGAAGCGCCGGCACTCCACGATCTTCTGGTCGTTGAAGCCGACGCCGTGGCCGGGACCGGCGCCGAACGCGCCGTAGTCGGGATGCTCGGCGGCGATCGGGATGGTCTTGAAGCCGCGCCGGCCGAGCGGTCCCGCCGCCTCGTAGAGGTGCAGCTCGCTCATGCGCTGCTGGTCGAAGCACAGCGAGCCTTTGGTGCCGTAGACCTCGTAGCCCAGCTGCATCTTGCGGCCGGTGGCGATCCGGCTGGCCTCGATCATCCCGCCGACGCCCGACGCGAACTCGACCAGGAAGCGGGCCTCGTCGTCGGTCTCGACCGGGCCGCGCTCCGTGGCGCCGGGGGCGACCGGGCGGGTCCGGTGCACGGTGCGCAACTGCCCGCTGACCTTTGCGATCGGGCCCAGGAGGTACTGGGCGATGCAGACGATGTGCGAACCGACATCGACCAGGGCGCCGTGGCCGGCGGTGGCCTTGCGGTGCTTCCAGCCGAGCGGAAGATCCGGGTCGGCCATGAAATCCTCGTTGTGGGTGGCCCGGATCGAGATGGGCTCGCCGATCTCGCCGCTCTGGATGATCTCGCGGGCAAGGCTGGTCGCCGGGTTCTGCCGGTAGTTGAAGCCGACGATGGTGCGCAGCCGGGCCTTCTCGGCGGCCTCCGTCAGCTCGCGGCACTCGGCGGGGTCCAGTCCCAGCGGCTTCTCGCAATGGACATGCTTGCCGGCCTGGATCGCCGCCATCGCCACCGGCGCGTGCAGGTGGTTCGGCGTGTTGACCACCACGACCTCCACTGCCGGATCGGCCACCACCTCCTGCCAGTCGGCGGCGCCGCGGGCGAAGCCCAGGGCCTGTGCGGCCTTGGCGCCGCCGGCGGGGCTGGAGGTGCAGACGCTTACCAGCTCGGGGATGCCGCAGTCCGGCCCGAACACGATCGGCGCGCTGCGGTAGCCCAGCGCGTAGGCCTTCGCCAGGTAGCCGGTGCCGACCATGCCGATGCCGATCCGCCGGGTCATGATGCGTCTCCTCTTGGTCAGGCCGAGCGAGCCGCCGACCATGCAGCGCTGTCAACCGGGTTCAAAATTAGCAGTAACTATATGTGAGATATGTACAATCCACGCCGACTGAACTGATGTTTCTGGTTGACGTGGCGCCCGAGCTTCCCGATGCCTCCCACAGTCACAGTTCCTGCGAGCCCCGATGCCGCGTCCGATCCATCGCCTCCCGCCGCTCAACGCGCTGCGCTGCTTCGTGGTGGCGGCCAAGCATCTCAGCATCAGCCGCGCCGCCGAGGAACTGTTCGTGACCCCGGCGGCGGTCAGCCAGCAGATCAAGCAGCTGGAGGACCATCTGGGCTGCCTGCTGTTCCGGCGCACCGCCCGCTCCCTGCTGCTCACCGACGAGGGCCAGGCCTGCCTACCGGGACTGGCGGAAGGCTTCCAGAAGCTGGCCGACGCGCTGGACGAGATCGACCTCCTGCAGAAGGGCGGGGTGCTGACCGTCTCGGTGGCGCCGTCGTTCGCCGCCAAGTGGATGATGGGGCGGCTGGAGGACTTCCAGGAGCAGTATCCCGACATCGACGTGCGGATCTCCGCCTCCAACCAGATGGTCGATTTCGGCAGCGAGGACGTCGACTGCGCGATCCGCTATGGGGCCGGCAACTATAACGGCCTGGAAACCGACCATCTCCTGTCCGAATCGATCATCCCGGTGGCCGCGCCCTCGCTGGTCGAGCAGGCCGGGATCCGCGAGCCGGGCGACCTGGTGGGCGTGCCGCTCCTGCACGACGACGGGCCCGAGCGGGACGCCAGCTGCCCGGACTGGCCGATGTGGCTGAAGGCCGCCGGGGTGACGGACGCGGACGGCAAGCGCGGACCCCGGTTCGACCAGTCCGCCCTGGTGCTGGAGGCGGCGGTCGCCGGCCGCGGCGTGGCCCTAGCCAAGGCGCGCCTGGCCGAGCAGGATCTGGAGGCCGGCCGGCTGGTACGTCTGTTCGACCTGGAGCAACCGCTTCGCTTCGCCTATTTCCTGGTTTGCCCGGCGCGCAAGGCCAGGCTCGCCAAGGTGGCGGCGTTCCGCACCTGGCTGCTCAGCCGGACCCGGGAGACCGAGGCCGGGCCGGTGCAGCCGGACGCCCCGGCGGCCTGAGCCCGGCATCGCGCCTGCCATCCTCCCTCGCGATTGTTTGAAGGCACCGCCATGGTCCACCCGCTGCAGAAGCTGATCGACGGGTTCGAGCGGTTCCGCTCGGACGGGGCCAACGACCCCCAGCTGTTCTCCCGTCTGCTCGAGGACGGCCAGAAGCCCGAAGTGATGGTGATCGGCTGCGCCGACAGCCGCGTCGACCCCGGGGTTCTGACCGCCTGCCGCCCGGGCGAGCTGTTCATCCTGCGCAACGTCGCGGCGATCGTGCCGCCCTACGGCCCCGACGAGCAGCCCCATGCCGCCTCGGCCGCCATCGAGTTCGGCGTGCTGGGCCTGGGCGTGCGCCACATCGTCGTGCTGGGCCACCAGGCCTGCGGCGGCATCCGCGCCCTGGCCGAGGGCACGGTCGGCCTGGAGTTCATGGTGCCCTGGGTGGGCGTCATGGAGGATGCCCGGCGGATCGTCGCCGGCAGCGGCCTGGAGGGCCCGGAACGGCTGGTGCTGCTGGAGCAGGCCGCGGTGATCGGCAGCCTGCGCAACCTGCTGACCTTTCCCTGGATCGCCCAGCGGATCGTGCGCGGCGAGCTCAGCCTGCACGGCTGGTGGTTCTCGCTGTCGGAGGGGCGGCCTTTGGCGTTCGACCCCCTGCACCAGGCGTTCGTGCCGCTCACCGCCCATGTCCGGCCCATCGACCAGCGGGTCGACGTCACCGCGACCGGCCGCGCCTCGCCGCTCTCGATCGAGGGTTTCGTCGCCCGCGCCGTCGAGGAAGCGGGGCTGACGGCTTCCTGATCGTCTAGCCGGCGGCGCGCAGCCTCGGCGCCCGGAGCCCGGAAGGAGCGACGGGGCCGAGCCCCGCCGCCATGCCCTGGAACACCATCCGCCCGTTCACCCAGGTCGCGGCCACGCGCGGCACGGCGGCCCGGTCGTCGACGCAGATCAGGTCGGCGCGCTGGCCCGGCCGGATCCGGCCGCGGTCGGACAGCCCGGCAAGGGCCGCGGGCCCGGCGGTCGCCAGCAGGATCGCCCGGTCCAGCGGCAGGATGCCGTCCCGCGCGATCCGCCAGGGCGCCTGGAGGAGGGACGGGTACCAGTAGTCGCTGGCGAGCGCCGTGCAGTGGCCGTTGGCGACCAGCTCCGCCGCCGCGACCCAGCCGGTATGGCTGCCGCCGCGCACGATGTTGGGCGCCCCGGCGACCACCGCCTCGCCGTGGGCGGCCGCGTCCGCGGCCACTTCCGCCCGCAACGGGAACTCGCAGATCCCGATCCCGCGCCGGCGCCAGGACTGGCGCTGCGCCCGGTCACGATCGTCGTGGGAGAGGGTGGGCACCCCGGCCGCCCGGGCGGCCGCGATCAGCCGGTGCACCGAGCCGGCCAGGGCGGTGGCGCCCAGCCGCACCGCCACCAGCTGCTCGCGCAGGGCGGCGACCGTCACCTGGGCACGCTGCGCCCAGGGGGTGAGCGCCACCTCGTCGTCGAACCTGGCGAGCATGCTGGGTGTGTGGTCGTTGAAGGCCAGAAGTCCGATCCGGCCGCCCACGATCATCGCCACCGCCTCGTCCACGCCCTCCTTGGCATAGGCCTCGAAGCGCAGATGAACCCGGTGGTCCGCGCCCAGCCGGTCGCGCTGGGCGATGCTGGCCTCGATCCAGCGCCGGCCGGTGGCGAAGCTGCGCAGGCCGCTCTCCCATGACCAGGAGATGCCGTGGAAGGCGGTGGTGATGCCGCTGGCCAGGAGCTGGCTGTCGGTGTCGAACAGCGCCACCACCGGGTCGACCAGCAGGCCAGGCCTGGGCATCAGCTGCCGCTCGAACGAATCGCCGTGAACGTCGACCAGGCCGGGCATCAGCAAAAGGTCGCCCAGGTCGGCGGCGCCGGCCGGCTGCTGGCCGGGGCGCACCTCCGCGATCTGCCCGTCCGCGATCACGACCGCGGCGGGGACGATGCCTTCGCCGTCCACCAGCACCCGTTCGCTGAAAACGCTGCGCACCCGGTTTCCATTCCTGCAGGTTGGAGGGCGATGTTCATGGCAGAACTGCGTGGCAAGTCCACGACGGAGCGACGTGGCTTTTTCGCGCGGACCGTGTAAGCGCATCGCCGCATGGCAGACGACGATTTCGACATCGACTGGTCGAGGGAGCAGCGCACAGGGGTGGCCGAGGCGGTCCTGTGCGCGCCCAAGACCGACACGCAGATCGAGGCGATCCTGCGCAGCGCCCGCCAGGGCCGCCACCGGCTGCTGCTCACCCGGCTGGCGCCGGAGCGCTTTGGCCGGATGGCGGCGGAGCTGCGTGCCGAACTGGACTACGACCCGGTCTCGCGCACCGCGATCCTGGGCGGCATGCCCTCCCTGGACCTGCCGCAGGTGGCGCTGGTCGCAGCCGGCACCTCCGACCGGCCGGTGCTGGCCGAGGCGGCACGGACCCTGGCGTTCCACGGCCGCGCCTCAGAGGCATTCATCGATGTCGGCGTGGCCGGGCTGCACCGGCTCCTGCGCCGGGTCGAGCGCCTGCGCGGCTTCGACATCATCCTGGCCTTTGCCGGCATGGAGGGCGCCCTGTTCACCGTGCTGGCCGGGCTGGTCGAGGTGCCGGTGATCGCGGTGCCGACCTCGGTGGGGCTTGGGGTGGCGCAGGGCGGCCGGGTGGCGCTGCAGTCGGCGCTGGCGACCTGCGCGCCAGGCGTGGTCACGGTCAACATCGACAACGGCTTCGGGGCCGCCTGCACCGCGATCAAGTTCCTGCAGGTCGTCGAGCGCAGCCGCGTCACCCGGGTCCAGGGGGCGGTCGCCCACTGAGGGTCCGGGCGCGATTGCACTTGCGCCCCCTCCGCCTGCGCGTCCATTTCCCAAGGCGACGAGCCTGGGAGATCGGAATGAGTCAGCTGCGCGACGACGCCTTGGACTACCATGCGCGCCCGGTGGCGGGGAAACTCGAGATCCGCGCCACCAAGCCCTTGTCCACGCAGCGTGACCTGTCCCTGGCCTACAGCCCGGGCGTGGCCGCCGCCTGCGAAGCCATCGCCGCCGATCCCAAGGAAGCCGCCCGGCTGACCGCCCGCGGCAACCTGGTCGCCGTGGTCACCAACGGCACCGCCGTGCTGGGGCTGGGCGCCATCGGCGCGCTCGCGTCGAAGCCGGTCATGGAAGGCAAGGCGGTCCTGTTCAAGAAGTTCGCCAGCATCGACGCGTTCGACATCGAGCTGGAGGAGAAGGACCCGGACAAGCTCTGCGACATCGTGGCGGCCCTGGAGCCGACCTTCGGCGCGATCAACCTGGAAGACATCAAGGCGCCGGAGTGCTTCCACATCGAGAAGACCCTGCGCGAGCGGATGCGCATCCCGGTCTTCCACGACGACCAGCACGGCACCGCGATCATCGTCTCCGCCGCCGTGGTCAACGGCCTCCACCTGGTCGGCAAGTCGATCGGCGAGGTGCGCCTGGTCTGCAGCGGGGCGGGTGCGGCGGCGCTGGCCTGCCTGGACCTCCTGGTGGCGCTGGGGCTGAAGCCCGAGAACGTCACGGTGACCGACATCCTGGGCGTGGTCTACGAGGGCCGCACCGAGCTGATGGACCCGTGGAAGTCGAAATGGGCCAGGCCCACTGAAGCGCGCGTCCTGGACGACGCGATCGCCGGCGCCGATATCTTCCTGGGCGTGAGCGCCGCCAACGTCCTCAAGCCGGAAATGCTCGCCAAGATGGCGGAGCGGCCGATCGTGCTGGCGCTGGCCAACCCCAACCCCGAGATCGACTACGACCTGGCCAAGGCGACCCGGCCCGACGCGATCGTGGCGACCGGGCGCAGCGACCATCCCAACCAGGTCAACAACGTCCTCTGCTTCCCCTACATCTTCCGCGGTGCTTTGGACGTGGGGGCCACCACCATCAACACCGAGATGGCGACGGCCTGCGTGCATGCGCTGGCCGACCTTGCAAGGACCACCACCCCGGAGATGGTGCACCGGGCCTACCAGACCGAATATCTCTCGTTCGGCCCGGAATACCTGATCCCGAAGCCCTTCGACCCGCGCCTGGTGGTGGAGCTGCCGGTGGCGGTGGCCCGGGCGGCGATGGAGACGGGAGTCGCCGAGCGGCCGATCGCCGACCTGCAGGCCTATCGCGCCAGCCTGGACCAGAAGGTCTACAAGTCCGGCCTGATCATGCGGCCGCAGATCGCCCGGGCGAAGGCCTCGCCGCAGCGCCTCGTGTTCACCGACGGCGAGGAGGAACGGATCCTGCGCGCGGTGCAGGTGGTGGTCGACGAGCAGATGGCCCGGCCGATCCTGATCGGCCGCCCGGACGTGGTGCAGACCCGGATCGAGCGCTACGGCCTGCGCCTGGAGCTCGAGCGCGACGTCGACCTGGTCAATCCCTACTCCGACCCGCGCTACAACGACTATGTCGCCTTCTACCGCGACCAGATGGGCCGGCGCGGCGTCACCCCGGAGCTGGCCCGCGAGGTGGTGCGCACCACTCCGGCGGTGATCGCGGCGATCATGGTGGCGCGCGGCGAGGCGGATGCGATGATCGCCGGGCCGGTCGGCCGGTTCATCGACCATCTGCGCGACATCCAGGACGTGATCGGGATGCGCCCGGACACGCGGGAGGCGTCGACGGTGCACGGCCTCCTGCTCGACCGGGGCGTCCTGTTCCTGGCCGACACCTACGTCACCGTCGAGCAGACCGTGGACAAGATCGTCGAGACCACGCTGGCGGCCAGCCGGGCGATCCGCCGGTTCGGGCTGGAGCCCAAGGTGGCGCTGGTCAGCCACAGCAATTTCGGCAGCCGGGATTCGCATCAGGTCAAGATCATGCACGACGCCCTGGCCGCGGTGCGCGCCCAGGCCCCCGAGCTGGAGATCGACGGCGAGATGCATGCCGACACCGCGCTGATCCCGGCGCTGCGCGAGAAGATCCTGCCGGATTCCACCCTGCGCGGCGAAGCCAACCTGCTGATCATGCCGGACCTGGATGCCGCCCACATCGCCTACAGCCTGGTCAAGGCGGTGACGAGCTGCGTCTCGATCGGCCCGATCGTGCTGGGCCCGCGCCTGCCGGCCCATGTGGTGACGCCCTCGGTCACCGCGCGGGGGATCATCAACATGGCGGCGATCGCCTGCGCCGAGGCGATCGCGCTCCGACAGGGCGAGACCGAATGACCGCAGCGG
Source organism: Geminicoccus roseus DSM 18922 (assembly GCF_000427665.1). Lineage (NCBI taxonomy): Bacteria > Pseudomonadati > Pseudomonadota > Alphaproteobacteria > Geminicoccales > Geminicoccaceae > Geminicoccus > Geminicoccus roseus. The sequence continues at coordinate 4,962,976 of NZ_KE386572.1, read as the reverse complement.
AGGAGACCCGCGCCTCGCCCGCCGAAGGGATCGGCGAGGAAGACGTTCTTCATCTGCTGCGCGCGCTGGAGAACCAGGACGAGCGTGCCGTCCTGGAGCAGTTCGCCCCGCTGCACCCGGCCGACCAGGCTGCCCTGCTGCATGCGCTGGACAGCGAGCAGCGCCGTCAGGCCGCCGCGATCACCGCGGCGGTGCTGGAGCCGGAGACGCTCAACTGGCTGGACGCCGACGTCCGTGACGAGGTGATCGAGGCGCTGGGGCCGAAAGCGGCGGCCGCGGTCTTGGCCGAGCTGGAATCGGACGATGCCGTCGAGATCATGGAAGATCTCGACCAGGGCGACCGCGACGCGATCCTGGAGGAGATGCCGGCCGCCGAGCGGGCGCAGGTCGAGCAGGCGCTGGCCTATCCGGACTACACCGCCGCCCGCCTGGTGAAGCGCGACAACGTCGTGGTCCCGGACTTCTGGACGGTCGGCCAGACCATCGACTACTGCCGGGACAACAGCGCCCAGCTCCCCGAGGAGTTCTGGGACATCCTGATCGTCGACCCGAAGATGCGCCCGGTCGGCCAGGTCCAGGTCGCCGAGGTGCTGCGCTCGCAGCGCGACACCACCATGCGCTCCCTGCGCCTGAAGGAGCAGGTCGTGATCGACGCCGCGACCGACCAGGAGGAGGTCGCCCGGATCTTTCGCCGGCACGGGCTGAACTCGGCGCCGGTGGTCGACTCGGGCGGGCGGCTGATGGGCATCGTCACCCTCGACGACATCGTCGAGGTGGTCGAGGAGGAGGCGGAGGACGACCTGCTCCGGCTGGGCGGCGTCGCCGAGAGCGACCGCTATACCGGCCCCTGGCTCACCGCGCTGCACCGGCTGCCCTGGCTCGCCATCAACCTCGCCACCGCGGTGGTGGCCTCCATGGTGATCGGCGCCTTCGAGGGCTCGATCCAGCAGCTCACCGCGCTGGCGGTGCTGATGCCGATCATCGCCAGCATGGGCGGCAATGCCGGCACCCAGACGCTGACCGTGACGGTGCGCGCGCTCGCGGTGGGCCGGCTCGGCCGGCGCGAGACCTGGAAGCTGATCGGCAAGGAATCCGTGGTCGGCCTGCTCAACGGCGGCGGCTTCCTGGTGATCGGCCTCGCCACCGCCTTCCTTTGGTTCTGGCAGGGCGAACTCGCCATCATTTTCGGCATCGCCATGCTGGTGAACGTCGCGGTGGCGGGGCTGGCCGGGGCGGCGATCCCGCTCGGCCTGCAGCGGCTGGGCCTGGACCCGGCGATCGCCTCCACCGTGTTTCTCACCACCGTCACCGACGTGGTAGGGTTCTTCACGTTCCTTGGAATGGCCTCCGTCGTGCTCCTGTGAAGGGACCAGCCATGCTCGACCACGACCTGCCCGACGAGGTCGCCGCCCTGCGCGACATGCTGCGGCGCTTCGCCGCCGAGAAGATCGCGCCGCTGGCCGGGGCGATCGACCGGGACGACCGCTTCCCGCGGGAGCTGTGGCCGGCCATGGGCGAACTCGGCCTGCTGGGGCTGACCGTGCCGGAGGAAGCGGGCGGGGCGGGCATGGGCTATCTCGCCCATGTGGTCGCCATGGAGGAGATCTCCTACGCCAGCGCCTCGGTCGGCCTCTCCTATGGCGCCCATGCCAATCTGTGCGTCAACCAGATCCGCCTGAACGGCTCCGAGGAGCAGAAGGCGCGCTTCCTGCCCGGCCTGATCGACGGCAGCCGGGTAGGCGCGCTGGCGATGTCGGAGCCGAATGCCGGCTCCGACGTGGTCGCCATGCGCACCCGGGCCGAGCGGGCGGAGGGTGGCTGGCGGATCACCGGCGAGAAGATGTGGATCACCAACGCACCCGAGGCGGACGTGCTGGTGGTCTATGCCAAGACCGATCCCGCGGCGGGACCCAAGGGGATCACCGCGTTCCTGATCGAGCGCGGCATGCCGGGCTTCTCGGTGGGCGCCAAGCTCGACAAGTTGGGGATGCGCGGCTCGCCGACGGCGCCCCTGGTCTTCGAGGACGCGTTCGTCCCGGATGCCAACGTGCTGGGCCAGGTCGGCGGCGGCGTGCGGGTCCTGATGTCGGGGCTGGACTACGAGCGGATCGTGCTGGCGGGCGGGCCCCTGGGCATCCACCAGGCGGCGTTCGACCTGGCGCTCGACTATGCCCGCAGCCGCGAGCAGTTCGGCCAGCCGATCGGCAGCTTCCAGCTGGTCCAGGGCAAGCTCGCCGATCTCTACACCCGCCTGCAGGCGGCGCGCGCCCTGGTCTATGCGGTGGCGCGTGCCGCGGATGCCGGCCGGACCAGCCGGGAGGACGCCGCCGGCTGCCTTCTGTTCGCCGCCGAGGCGGCCACGGCTGCGGCACTCGACTGCATCCAGATCCTGGGGGGGAATGGCTATACGAAGGACTACCCGGCCGAGCGCCTGCTGCGTGACGCCAAGCTGTACGAGATAGGCGCCGGCACATCCGAGATCCGCCGCTGGCTGATCGGCCGCCGCCTTACCGGGTTGGATGGTGCATGAACGAGCCGATCGAGTTCTACTTCGAGTTCGCCAGCCCCTATGGCTACTTCGCCTCGCTGAAGATCGACACGATCGCTGCCGCCTATCAGCGGGAGGTCTCCTGGCGCCCGATCATGCTGGGAGCGGCCTTCAAGATCTCGGGCTCGGTCTCCAACGTCCAGGCCCCCCTGCGGGGACCCTATTTCCTGCGCGACGTGCCCCGTTGCGCCCGGCTGATGGGAGCGCCGCTGGTGATGCCGCCGACCATGCCGATGAACTCGCTGACCGCGAGCCGGACCTACTGGTGGCTGGCCGACAAGGACCCCGACATCGCCCGCGGCTTCGCCGAGGCCATCTTCCATGCCCATTGGGGCATGGGCCGCGACATGTCGACGGTCGAGCAGGTGCTGGAGGTCGCCGCCGACCTGGGTATTGCCGAGGAGGAACTGCGCGCTGCGGTGGCCGATCCGGCGATCAAGGCGCGGCTCAAGGCGGAGACCGACCGGGCGGTCGAGGCGGGCGTGTTCGGCTCGCCGTTCATCATCGTCGACGGCGAGCCCTTCTGGGGCGCCGACCGGCTGGACCAGGTCGAGCGCTGGCTGGCCAGCGGTGGCTGGTGACCGGTGACGGGCGGCACGGTACATGACCGTCCCGGCGCCGCGGCCGACCGAAGGGTGAGCCGGCCGTGACCGTCCTGCGCTCGGCCATCGATCCGCGCTCTACGAGTTTTCGGGAGCGCGCGGCCCATAACCGGGCGCTGGTGGCCAGCTTGCGCGAGCGGGCAGCCGCGATTGCCGAAGGCGGCGGTGCGGTCTCCCGCGCCCGCCACGAATCCCGCGGCAAGCTGTTCGCCCGGACCCGGATCGACCGGCTCCTCGATCCCGGCTCCGCCTTCCTGGAGATCGGCCAGCACGCGGCCAGCGGCGTCTACGACGACCCGGTGCCTTCCGCCGGGATCGTCACCGGCATCGGCCGGATCGAGGGCCGCACCTGCATGGTGGTGGCCAACGACGCCACGGTGAAGGGCGGGACCTATTATCCGCTGACCGTGAAGAAGCACCTGCGTGCGCAGCGGATTGCGGCGGAGAACCGGCTGCCCTGCGTCTACCTGGTCGACAGCGGCGGCGCCTACCTGCCGGCCCAGGACGAGGTGTTTCCCGACCGCGAGCATTTCGGCCGGATCTTCTACCACCAGGCGCGGCTCTCGGCCGACGGCATCGCCCAGGTCGCCGTGGTGATGGGCTCCTGCACCGCCGGCGGCGCCTATGTCCCGGCAATGGCCGATCTCGCCATCATCGTGAAGGGGCAGGGCACCATCTTCCTGGGCGGGCCGCCCTTGGTGAAGGCTGCCACCGGCGAGGTGGTGAGTGCTGAGGAACTGGGCGGGGCGGAGATGCACACCCGCCTGTCGGGCGTGGCCGACCAGCTCGCCCAGGACGACGCCCATGCCCTGGAACTGGCGCGCGCCGCCATCCGCGACCTGGTCCCGCCGGCACCCTCCGTCGCTCAGGCACGCTTCGAGGAGCCGCTCTATCCGGCCAGCGAGATCCATGGCCTGATCCCGAAGGACGTGCGCGAGCCCTGGCCGGTGCGGGAGCTGCTGGCCCGGATCCTGGACGGCTCGCGCTTCGACGAGTTCAAGCCGCGCTTCGGCGCCACGCTGGTCACCGGCTTCGGGCAGGTCATGGGCATGCCGGTCGGCATCCTCGCCAATGACGGCATCCTGTTCGCCGAGAGCGCCGCCAAGGGCGCCCACTTCATCGAGCTTTGCTGCCGCCGCAAGCTGCCGCTCCTGTTCCTGCAGAACATCGCCGGCTTCATGGTCGGTCGGAGCTACGAGCAGGGCGGGATCGCCAAGGAGGGCGCCAAGCTAGTCCATGCGGTGGCCTGCGCCGCGGTGCCCAAGGTCACGCTGCTGCTGGGCGGCAGCTTCGGGGCCGGCAACTACGCCATGGCCGGGCGCGCCTATGACCCGCGCTTCCTGTGGTCCTGGCCGAACGCCCGGATCTCGGTGATGGGCGGGGAGCAGGCAGCCTCGGTCCTCTCGACCGTACGGCGCGATGCCCTGGAGGCGAGAGGGCAGAGCTGGTCGGCCGAGGATCAGGCGGCTTTCGAGGCGCCGATCCGAGAGCAGTACGCCATCCAGGGCGATCCCTACTATGCCTCGGCCAGGCTCTGGGACGACGGCATCATCGATCCGGCCGATACCCGCCGGGTCCTGGCCCTTTCGCTGGCCGCCACCCTCACGACGCCGATTCCGGACACCCGGTTCGGCGTGTTCCGGATGTAGCCCATGTCGCTCGAGGTCGATCGCTCCGGCGCCGTCGTCACCCTGACCCTCAACCGGCCAGCCGTGCGCAACGCCCTGGACGAGAAGCTGATCGCGCTCCTGCACGAGCAGTTCCTGGCCCTGGCGGAGGACCACGACGCACGGGTGGTGGTCCTGCGCGGCGCCGGCCCCGCCTTCTGCAGCGGCGCCGACCTCGCCTGGATGCGCCGGGCCGCTTCCTTCACGGCCGAGGAGAACCAGGCCGACGCCATGCGGCTGTGCGAGATGCTGCTGGCGTTCGACCAGCTTCCGCAGGCGACCGTTTGCCTGGCCCACGGCGCCGCCATGGCGGGTGCGCTGGGCCTGGTCTGCGCGGCCGACATCGCCCTTGCCGCCGAAGGGACGCTGTTCGGGCTGACCGAGGTGCGCCTGGGATTGGTCCCGGCGATCGTGGCGCCGTTCGTGATGCGGGCGATGGGTCCCCGCCAGGCGCGCCGGTGGTTCCTGACCGCCGAGCGCTTCGATGCGGCCATGGCCCGGGGCCTCGGCATCGTCCACGAGGTGGTGCCGGCGGACGGCCTGGACGGGCGCGCGGCCGAGATCGCCCAGCTCCTGCTCCAGGCGGCGCCCGGTGCGGTCGCCGAAGCCAAGCGCGTGATCGACCTGGTGGCGACCAGCCCGCAGGGCGGCAGCTTCGTGGCCGGCGCCACCGTCCAGGCGATCGCGGAGCGCCGGGCCAGCGACGAGGCGAAGGAGGGGATCGCGGCCTTCTTCGGCAAGCGCCGTCCCGCCTGGGCGCCGGGTGCATGAGAAAGCTGCTGATCGCCAATCGCGGCGAGATCGCCTGCCGCATCGCCCGCACCGCCCACCGGATGGGCATCCGCACGGTCGCGGTATTCGGCAGCCCCGACCGCGATGCGCTCCATGTCGCGATGGCCGACGAGGCCATCGACCTGGAAGGCGAGAGCGCGGCCGAGACCTATCTGGACATCGGCAAGCTCCTGCGGGCCGCGGCGCGCAGCGGCGCCGACGCGATCCATCCGGGCTACGGCTTCCTGTCGGAGAGCGCGCCGTTCTCGCGCGCGGTCATGGAGGCGGGCCTGACCTTCGTGGGTCCCGGAGCCGATGCCATGGAACGGCTGGGCTCCAAGGCAGGCGCCCGGCAGCTCGCGGTCGAGCAGGGGATCCCGGTCCTGCCCGGCTATGACGGTGCCGATCAGGAGCGGCTGGCCGGGGAGGCGCTGCGCATCGGCGCGCCGCTCCTGGTCAAGGCCAGCGCTGGCGGCGGCGGGCGCGGCATGCGGGTGGTGCGCGACCTGGCCGACCTGCCTTCCCTCCTGGCGGCGGCCTCGGCCGAGGCGCTGGCGGCGTTCGGCGACGGCAGCCTGATCCTGGAGCGGCTGGTCGAGACGCCCCGCCATGTCGAGGTTCAGGTGTTCGCCGACGACCATGGCAACGTGGTCCATCTGGGCGAGCGCGACTGCACGCTGCAGCGCCGGCACCAGAAGGTCATCGAGGAGTCCCCTGCCGCCTTCCTGCCCGGGGAGGTCCGGGCCGCCCTCTGCTCGGCCGCGACCCGGCTGATCGGCGCTGCCGGCTACCGCAACGCGGCGACGGTGGAGTTCCTGCTGGCCCCGGACCTTTCCTGGCATCTGATCGAGGTCAACACCCGGCTGCAGGTCGAGCATCCCGTCACCGAGGCGGTGTCCGGCCAGGACCTGGTCGAATGGCAGCTGCGGATCGCCCGGGGCGAGCGCCTGCCCCTGGCCCAGGCGGACCTGCGCCTGGAGGGCCATGCGATCGAGCTGCGGATCTGCGCCGAGGACCCGGCCCACGGGATGCGCCCGACCACCGGCAGGATCACCGAGCTGGAGCTTCCGGAGGGGGCGAGGCTGGACCATGGCCTTGCGATCGCATTCGCGGTCGGCGCCCATTTCGACAGCCTCCTGGCCAAGCTCGTCGTGCACGCGGCCGATCGCGCGGGCGCCCTGCGTCGGGCCCGGGCGGCGCTTGCCTGCACCCAGATCGGCGGGGTCGTCACCAACATCCCGCTGCTCGACCGGATCCTGCGCGAGCCGGCCTTCCAGGAGCAGCGGATCGACACCAACTGGCTGGAGCCGGCCCTGCCGGGCCTCCTGCAGGAGCCGGAGCCCGGGCCGGAGGACCTCGCGATCGCGGCGGTGGCCAGGGTCGCCGCCAGGCCCAACGATCCGGCCGATCCCTGGTTCTGCGGCCCGCCCTGGCGCTGCAACCTGCCGGCCGAGGAGACCGTGCGCTTCGACGCTGCCGAGGTGACGGTCCGCCACGGGCAGGACGGCTACCTCGTGCGCGTGGGCGACGCGACGCTGGCACTCCGGCTGTTCTGGACGGCCACGCCCGGGATCGTCGCGGTGGAGATCGACGGGCATCGCCGCCACCTCGTCCTGCGCAACGAGCCGAGCAGCGTCCTGTTCGTCGAACGCGGGCTGCGGCTGCATCTGCCGGGCTCGTCCGACGTGGCGGCGGAGGCCGTCGACGAGCGGGTGGTCCGTGCGCCCCTGCCGGGCAAGGTGGTGGAGGTGCGCGCCGAGCCCGGCATGCGGGTGGCGAAGGGCGACCTCCTGGTGGTGATCGACGCCATGAAGATGGAGCACCGGCTGCTGGCTCCCGGCGACGGCATGGTGGCGGCGGTGGCCGTGGGTGCGGAGGACCGGGTCGAGGCCGGCCAGGTCCTGGTGGAGCTGGAACCGTGACCGATCCGCTCGCAGGTGTGCCCGCGGAGGTGACGATCGTCGAGGTCGGTCCGCGAGATGGGCTGCAGAACGAGGCGGCTATCCTGCCGGTGGAGGCGCGGGTCGCCCTGGTCCGCGACCTGGCCGGCGCCGGGCTGCGCTGCATCGAGGCTGGCGCCTTCGTCCGCGCCGATCTGGTCCCGGCGATGGCCGGCACCGATGCCGTGCTGGCGGGCCTTGGGGGCCTGGAAGGCGTCCGCCTGCCGGTGCTGGTGCCGAACCCGCGCGGCCTCCAGGCGGCGATCGAGGCCGGGGCGCGCGAGGTCGCCCTGTTCGCGGCGGCCAGCGAGACCTTCTCGCAGCGCAATGGCGGGGCCGGGATCGACACGACCCTGGCCCGCCTCCGCGAGGTCGCCGGAACCGCCACGGCCGCCGGGCTCGGCCTGCGCGGCTACGTGTCCTGCGTGGCCGGCTGCCCGTTCGAGGGCGAGGTTGCGCTGGAAGCGGTGGTGCGGGTGACCCGGGCGCTGGTGGAGAGCGGCTGCGCGGAGGTCTCCCTCGGCGACACCATCGGCGCCGGCACGCCGCGGCGGATCGCGCAGGTGGTCGGCGCCTGCGCGGAGGCGGTTGGGATCGGAAGGCTTGCCATCCATGCCCACGACACCATGGGCCAGGCGCTGGCCAACGTCCTGACCGCCCTGGAGATGGGGGTGGCGACGGTCGATGCCAGCGTGGCCGGGCTGGGCGGCTGCCCGTTCGCGCCGGGTGCCGCCGGCAACCTCGCCACCGAGGACCTCGTCTACATGCTGGACGGGATGGGGGTGCGGCATGGCGTCGACCTGGACCGGCTGATCCGGGCCGGGGAGGGCGCCCTGGCCGGGCTCGGCCATGCCGGGCATAGCCGGGCTGCCACAGGGCGAAGGCGCGCACGTCCGGCCGGCTGAGCTTCGGAGGATCGAGGTTCCGGCGGATCGGGATTGTGTCGGGGCGGGCCTTGGCGTCCAATCGGCCTGGCCTCGCATGGAGATCCCGGATGGCGCTCGCTCCGATCCTCGCCGACCTCCCCGCCGTCGATCCCTCGCCGCTGCGCGAGGCGATCCGGCAGGCCTACCACGAGGACGAGGACCGCGCCGCCGCCGGCCTGCTGGCGCGGGTTTCCTTTACCCCGGACCGGCGCGAGCGGATCACCGCCATGGCGCGGGCCATGGCCGAGAAGCTGCGCCAGGACGCGGCATCGTCCGGCGGCGTCGAGGCGTTCATGCACGCCTATGCCCTGGATACCGAGGAGGGCGTGGCGCTGATGTGCCTGGCCGAGGCGCTGCTGCGGGTGCCCGACGCCGAGACCGCCGACCTCCTGATCCGCGACAAGATCGGCGATACCGACTGGCAGAAGAAGGTCGCAGGCTCCGACAGCTTCCTGATCAGCGCCTCCACCTACGGCCTGATGCTGACCGGGCGCCTGCTCAGCCTGGAGGAGGATGGCCAGGGCTTCGTCCAGCGGATCTCCCGGATGGTCGGACGCCTGGGCGAGCCGGTGATCCGCGAGGCGCTGAAGCAGGCGATGAAGGTGCTGGGCCACCAGTTCGTGCTGGGCCAGACCATCGACCAGGCGGTCGCCCGCGCGCGCTCGGCCGAGAAACAGGGCTATCTCTACTCCTACGACATGCTGGGCGAGGCCGCCCGCACCGACGAGGACGCGAGGCGCTATCTCGCCAGCTACCTGCATGCCCTGGAGCGGGTCGCGGCCGGTGCGGCACTCAGGAAGGAGCTGTTCCGCCGCCCGTCCCTGTCGATCAAGCTGTCCGCCCTGCACCCGCGCTACGAGTACGCCACCCACGCCCGGGTGATGGCCGAGCTCTTGCCGCGCCTGGGCGGCCTCCTGGAGCGTGCCCGCCGGCTCGACGTCGCGGTGACCATCGACGCCGAGGAAAGCGAGCGGCTGGAGCCGTCCCTGGACATCATGGAGGCGCTGGCGAGTTCCGAGGCGATGCGCGGCTGGAACGGGCTGGGCCTGGCGGTGCAGGCCTACCAGAAGCGCGCGGTACACGTGATCCCCTGGCTGGCGGACCTGGCCCGGCGGACGTCGCGGCAGATCCCGGTGCGGCTGGTCAAGGGCGCTTACTGGGATGGAGAGGTGAAGAAGGCCCAGGGGATGGGCTATGCCGACTATCCCGTCTTCACCCGCAAGGTCACCACCGACGTCAGCTACCTCGCCTGTGCCAGGGAGCTCTTCCAGGGCGGGCAGGCCTTCTACCCGATGTTCGCCACCCACAACGCCCAGACCCTGGCGGCGATCCTGGAGATGGCGGGCAACGGCCGCGCCTTCGAGTTCCAGAAGCTGCACGGCATGGGCGACAGCCTGTACGGCGACCTGATCCGGGCCGAGCGCCTGCCGGTGCCCTGCCGGGTCTATGCTCCGGTCGGCAGCCACAAGGACCTGCTGCCCTACCTGGTGCGCCGGCTGCTGGAGAACGGCGCCAATTCCAGCTTCGTCCACCAGGTGGTCGACCGGCGCGCTGCCCTGGACGACCTGATCGCCGATCCGACCGAGCGGCTGCGCGGCCTTTCCCGCAAGCGCCACCCGGCGATCCCGCGCCCGGCCGATCTGTACGGCTCGGAGCGGACCAACAGCGCCGGCATCGACCTGTCCGATCCCCTGGCCCTGGCGGACCTGGCGCGCCGGCTGGCCCGGCCGGGCGAGGTCCATGCCGCACCCGGCGTGGGCAGCCAGGCGGCGGCAAAGCCGGTCCACGATCCGGCCGACCGCCGCCGCCAGGTCGGCAGCGTGGTCTTCGCCGATCCGGAGGCGGCCGCCCGGGCCATGGCGTTCGCCAACCGCGGCTTCGTCGCCTGGTCGCGGCGGCCCGTCGACGAGCGGGCGGCCCTGCTGGAGCGGGGTGCGGACCTGTTCGAGCGGCACATGGCGGACCTGATCGCCTTGTGCGTGCGCGAGGCCGGCAAGACCGTGCTGGATGCGATCGCCGATGTCCGCGAGGCGGTCGACTTCCTGCGCTACTATGCGGCCGAGGCCCGCCGGCTGATGGGCCGGCCGGTGGAACTGCCGGGTCCGACCGGCGAGCGCAACCTGCTCTCGCTGCACCCGCGCGGGGTGTTCGTGACCATCGCGCCCTGGAACTTCCCGGTCGCGATCTTCGTGGGCCAGCTGGCCGCCGCCCTGGTGACGGGCAATGCCGTGGTCGCCAAGCCGGCCGAGGCGACCTCGCTGACCGGCAAGCTGTGCTGCGACCTCCTCCACCGCGCCGGGGTACCGGAGGACGCGCTGGTGTTCCTGCCGGGCGAGGGGCAGGTGATCGGCAAGCTGCTGGTCGCCGACCCGCGCTGCGCCGGGGTGGCGTTCACGGGCTCCACCGCCACCGCCTTCGCGATCAACCGTGCGATCGCCGCCACCGACCACGCCATCCGCCCCCTGATCGCCGAGACCGGCGGGATGAACGCCGTGGTGGTCGACAGTTCCGCGCTGCTGGAAGCGGTGATCCAGGACACGCTGGACGGGGCGTTCCGCTCGGCCGGCCAGCGCTGCTCGGCCCAGCGGATCCTGTTCGTCCAGGACGAGATCGCCGACCGCGCGATCGCCATGCTGAAAGGGGCGATGGCCGAGCTGTCGGTCGGTGATCCGGGCGAACTGTCCACCGATGTCGGCCCGGTGATCGATGAGCGCGCCCGCGGCAAGCTGGAGGCGCATGCGGCGCGGATGGCGCAGGAGGGCAAGGCCCTGTTCCGCTGCGAGTTGCCGGAGATCTGTGCGAACGGCACCTTCGTGGCGCCGATGGCCTTCGAGATCGACCGGATGTCTCGGCTGACCGAGGAGGTGTTCGGGCCGATCCTCCATGTGGTCCGCTGGAAGGCCGGCTACCTGCCGCAGGTCGTCGACGCCATCGAGAGCACCGGCTTTGGCCTGACCTTCGGGGTCCATTCCAGGATCGACGAGACCATCGAGACGCTCACCGGCCGGGTCCGCGCGGGCAACATCTACGTCAACCGCAACATCATCGGCGCGGTGGTCGGCACCCAGCCGTTCGGCGGCGAGGGCCTGTCCGGCACCGGCTTCAAGGCCGGCGGCCCCCACTACCTGCTGCGCTTCCTCACCGAGCGGACGCTCACAGTGAACACCGCCGCAGTCGGCGGCAACCTGCAGCTCATGGGAGCGCTGAAGGACGAGGGCTGACCAGTGCTGCGTTCAGCCGATCTGCGCGCGGAACGGGTGCGCCGGATAGATCCCCAGGATCTCCACCGAATGGCTGAAGAAGCGCAGCTCCTCCATGGCCAGCCGGACGCTGTCATGGGTCGGGTGCCCCATGATGTCGGCGTAGAACTGCGCCTGGGTGAAGGCGCCGTCGATGTAGCTCTCCAGCTTCACCATGTTGACGCCGCAGGTGGCGAAGCCGCCCAGCGCCTTGTAGAGCGCCGCCGGCCGGTTGCGCACGGTGAAGGTGAAGGTGGTCATCACCGGGTCGCAGGCCGGGCCGGGATCGACCGGCTCCCGGGCCAGGACCAGGAAGCGGGTGGTGTTGTGCTCGGCGTCCTCGATGTTGGAGGCGAGCGAGACGAGGCCGTAGAGTTCGCCGGCGAGCCTGGAGGCGATCGCGGCGCGGCTGGGATCGGCGGCGCTGGCGACGTCCTGCGCCGCCCCGGCCGTGTCCGCGACCACCACCGCCTGCAGGCCGTGCCGGCGCAGGAACTGGCGGCACTGCCCGACCGCATGGACATGGCTCTCCACCGAGCGCAGCCCCTCGATGCTGGCGCCGGGCAGGCCCAGCAGGTGGTGGTTCACCCGGACGAAATGCTCGGCGACGATGTGCAGCCCGCCGCGCGGCAGCAGGTGGTGGACGTCGGCGACCCGGCCGGCCACGGTGTTGTCGACCGGGATCATCGCGAGCCGGGCCGCCCCTTCATGGACGGCGGCGAACGCGTCCTCGAACGAGTGGCAGGGCAGGGCCACCAGATCGGGGAAGGCCTCGCGGCAGGCCAGGTGCGAATAGGCGCCGGGACGGCCCTGGAACGCAATGGTGCGGTCGGGGCTGGTGCCGGAGGAGGCGTTCGGCTGGGTCATCTGGTTCGGCTCAGGATCTTGCCAGGCTCAGGATCTGGCGGGCGCGGTCGAGGTCATAAGGCGTGTCCACGCCGAAAGGAACCGTATCCACCAGCCGGACGCCGATCGGGATCCCGTTTTCCAGGGCGCGCAGCTGCTCCAGCCGCTCGCGCTTCTCCAGTGGCGAGGGCGGCAGGGCGGCGAAGCGGTCGAGCGTGTCGCGGGTGAAGGCGTAGATCCCGATATGGTGCAGGATCGGCCCGTCGCCGGACGGGCAGGTGGCGCGGGTGAAATACAGGGCCCGGCCGATCGAGGGCTCCGCCGGATCGATCGACACCACCGCCTTCACCACGTTCGGGTCGGCCTTCTCCCGCGGGTCCTCGGTGGCGCAGGCGAGGGTCGCCATCGGGGTGCCCAGCCGGTCCAGCGGCTCCAGCACCTGGGCCAGCACCCGCGGGTCGAGGGTCGGCAGGTCGCCCTGCAGGTTGACGATCCTGGAAAAGCGGCGGTCCGGGTCGATCGTCTCCAGCGCCTGGCGGATCCGGTCGGTGCCGGAGGGAAGCTCCGGATCAGTCATCACCGCCTCGCCGCCGGCGGCGCGCACCGTGTCCGCAATCACGGGCTCGGCGCAGGCGACCACCACCCGGCCGACCGCCGCCTCGGCTGCGCGCCGGAGGACGTGGACGATCATCGGCGTGCCGGCGATATCGGCCAGCGGCTTGTCCGGCAGGCGCGACGCCTTCATCCGGGCGGGGATCAGCACGACGGTGTCGCTCACGGCATCTCCAGCTCAACGGGTCCAGACGAGCAGGCTGGACTGTTCCCAAACATGCTGCCAAGGGCTTGCGACCAAGCGGCGCGGCCGCTGGTCAACTTGACGGCTGCACTGCAAGCTCGCTAGAGCCGCACGCGATCGGCGCGGCAGCTCGGACGCCGGCGGCCATCTACGTGGGCGGCGACCGATCGGAATGGAAAGGCTGGCTACCTGATGGCATCGTCGCTCGAAAGCAACAAGCTCATGGCGGGCATTCTGACCGCCGGGATCATCGCCCTCGGCGCGGGCGTCGCGTCGCGGATGGTCTATGGTCCGCACGAGCTGGAAGAGAACGCCTACCACATCGAGGTGGCGGAAAGCAGCGCCAACGCGCCCACCGAGCAGCCGGACGAGCCGATCGCGGTGCGCCTGGTCTCGGCCAGCGTCGAGGCCGGTGCTGCCTCGGCGAAGAAGTGCCAGTCCTGCCACACCTTCGACGCCGGCAACGAGAACAAGATCGGCCCGGGTCTCTACGACGTCTATGGCCGCCAGGCGGGAACCCATCCCGGCTACACCTACTCGCCGGCCATGGCAGAGCACGACGCGCCCTGGGATGCCCAGGAGCTGGACGGGTTCCTCAAGGCGCCCAAGGTCTATCTCCCTGGCACCAAGATGGCGTTCGCCGGCATCTCCAAGCCGGACGAGCGGGCGGACGTGATCGCTTACCTGCACTCGCTGAACCCCAATGCTCCGGCCCTGCCGGTCGCCGAGGCCGCGCCTGCTCCGGCCGAGGGAGCTTCTGCTCCGGCGGACGAGGCTGCTGCCCCGGCTGATGGGGCGTCTGCCCCGGCCGAGGGAGCTCCTGCGCCGGCCGAGGCCGCCCCGCCGACGTCGGAGACGTCTCCTCCGGCAGCCGAGGCGGCCCCTGCGCCGGCTGGAGAGGCTCCTGCCGCGGCCGGGGAAGCTCCGGCCACGCCGGACTTGGTGGATCCGAACCCGAACGTCACCATCGAAGAGGTTCCGACCCAGGGCGGCTGACGGAAAATCGTCTCTCCGGAAGCCAGACCATCGAGCCATCGCCCGTTCCGGTTCCAGGAACGGGCATTCTCTTGCTGGAGATGCGCGTGACCAGCCCGGCCACCGTCGACCATCTGGATTTCGCCCATCAGCTGGCCGATGCGGCGGCCGAGGTGCAGCGACGCTGGTTCCGGGCGGAACTGGAGATCGAGAGCAAGCTCGACGAGAGCCCGGTGACGATCGCCGATCGCCAGACCGAGCTCCTGATGCGCGAGATGATCCAGGCGCGCTTCCCGGGCCATGGCATCTTCGGCGAGGAATACGGCAAGCAGGACGTGGATGCCGAGTTCGTCTGGGTGCTGGACCCGATCGACGGCACCAAGTCGTTCATCTGCGGCAGGCCGCAGTTCGGCACGCTGATCGGCCTGCTTCACCAGGGCCAGCCGGTCCTGGGCCTGATCGACCAGGCAATCCTCCGCGAGCGCTGGGTCGGGGTGATGAATGAGCCGGCCACCTTCAACGGCAAGTCGATCCGCACCCGCGCCTGCCCGACCCTCTCCCAGGCGGTGCTCGCCTCCTACTCGCGGCGCATGTTCGAGAAGGGGCCCGTGCGCGACGCGTTCGACACGCTGGAGGAGCAGGTCTACCTGTCCCAGTTCAACACCGACTGCTACGGCTATGGTCTCCTGGCGGCCGGCTTCGTCGACCTGGTCGTGGAGCAGGGGCTGTTTCCCTACGACTATCTGCCGATCCTGCCGATCCTGCAGGGAGCCGGCGCGGTGATCACCGACTGGAAGGGCCGGCCGGTGGGGCTGGGCTCGTCCGGCCGGGTGATCGCCGCGGGAGACCGGCGGGTGCACGAGCAGGCCCTGGCCATGTTCGAGCCCCTGGCCGACTGACCCGCTGGCCGGAGCGCCACGGGCGCACTACCTTGCCCTGACGGTTACCAATGGATGACGGCAGGGGAAGCGGACGAATGATGGATCGGCGCGGCTTTTCGAAGGCTGGTCTCGGACTTCTGGGCACGTCGCTGTTCGTCCCGTTCCGAAGCTCCTGGGCCCAGGAAGCGAAGCCGGCGCACGGCATCTCGATGTATGGCGATCTGCATTATCCGGCAGGGTTCGACCATTTCGACTACGTGAACCCGCAGGCGCCCAAGGGCGGCTCCCTGGTGCTCTCCGCGATCGGGACCACCTTCGACACGCTGAACCCGTTCGTCCTGCGCGGCGTGCCCGCCGCCGGCGTCTCGCTGGTCTACCAGACGCTGGTCGAGAACTCGATGGACGAGCCGTTCTCCGAGTACGGGCTGCTCGCGAAGACGATCGCCACGCCCGAGAACCGCAGCTTCGTCGAGTATGAGCTGCGCGAGGATGCCAGGTGGCACGACGGCAAGCCGGTCACGGCCGACGACGTCGTCTTCAGCTTCGACATCCTGCGCAGCAAGGGCACCCCGGTCTTCCGGGTCTACTACGCTGATGTCGACCGCGCGGAGAAGCTCGGCGAGCGCAAGGTCCGCTTCCTGTTCAAGGGCGGCTTCAACCGCGAACTGCCGCTGATCATGGGGCAGCTGCCGATCCTGCCGGCGCATTGGTGGGAGGGGCGCGACTTCGAGGCGCCGACGCTGGAACCGCCGCTCGGCAGCGGACCCTACCGGGTCGCCCGGGTCGAGGCCGGCCGCTCGGTCACCCTGGAGCGGGTCGAGGACTGGTGGGCCGAGCAGGTCCCGGCGGTGGTCGGGCGCTACAATTACGGCTCGATCCGCTACGACTATTACCGCGACTTCAACATTGCGTTCGAGGCGTTCAAGGCCGGCGCGTTCGACTGGCACATCGAAAGCTCGGCGCAGCGCTGGGCCACCGGCTACGACATCCCGGCGGTGCGCGAGGGCCTGCTGATCAAGGAGGAGATCGAGCAGGACAGCGGCGGCGTCATCCAGGGCTTCTGGTTCAACCAGCGCCGCGACAAGTTCAAGGATCCCCGGGTCCGCCAGGCGATCGGCTACGCGTTCGACTTCGAGTGGTCCAACCGCACCCTGTTCTTCGACCAGTACACCCGCTGCGACAGCTATTTCTCCGGCTCCCGCGTGTTCGCGGCGACCGGCCTGCCGACCGGTGCGGAGCTTGCGCTGCTGGAACCCTATCGCGACCAGCTCCCGCCGGAGCTGTTCACCGAGCCCTTCACCCTCCCGGTCACCGACGGCACCGGCAACAACCGGCCCCAGCTGCGCACGGCCCTGGAACTGTTCAAGGCGGCCGGCTGGGAGGTGCGGGATCGCCGGATGGTCGAAATCGCCACCGGCGAGCCGATGCAGTTCGAGATCTTGCTGGACAACCCCCAGTTCGAGCGGATCGCCGGGCCGTTCGTGAAGAACCTGGAGCGGCTCGGCATCGACGCCAGCATCCGCACGGTGGATTCGGCGCAGTACCAGAACCGCATCACCTCCTTCGACTACGACGTCGTCACGGAGATCTACGGCCAGAGCCTTTCCCCTGGGAACGAGCAGCGCGAGTACTGGGGAAGTGCCGCCGCCTCGCAGCCGGGCAGCCGCAACTATGCGGGCATCTCCGATCCGGTGGTGGACGCCATGATCGAGAAGGTCATCCGCGCCGACAGCCGCGAGGAACTCGAGGTCGCATGCCGGGCGATGGATCGGGTGCTGCTCTGGGGCTATCACCTGGTCCCGCACTGGTATTCGGGGTTCATCAGGCTCGCCCGCTGGGACAAGTTCGGCCGGCCGGCCGAGATGCCGCGCTACAATGTCGACCTGTACGCGTGGTGGATTGAGGACCAGCGCGCCGCGCAGGTCGAACAGGTCAAGACCAGCCTGAAGCCGGACTGAGCACGCGGTGCTCGCCTACATCCTCAAGCGCCTGCTGCTGATCATTCCGACGCTGTTCGGGATCCTGCTGATCAACTTCGTGATCGTCCAGGCAGCGCCCGGCGGACCGATCGACCTGATCGTGCGCCAGGTGAAGGGCGAGGCGATCGATGCCACCGCGCGCTTCTCCGGCACCAGCGGCGGGGAGAGCGCGCAGCGCACCGGCACCGACCCGCAGTCCCGCTCAGCGAGGGGCCTCGATCCGGCCCTGCTGGCGGACCTGGAGCGCCAGTTCGGCTTCGACCGCCCGGCGCCGGAGCGTTTCGTGAAGATGCTGGGCGACTACCTGCGGTTCGACTTCGGCAACAGCTTCTTCCGCGGTCGCCCGGTGGTCGACCTGATCATCGAGAAGATGCCGGTCTCGATCTCCTTGGGCGTGTGGACCACCCTGATCACCTACCTGGTGTCGATCCCGCTGGGCATCCGCAAGGCGGTCAAGGACGGCACCCCGTTCGACATCTGGTCGAGCACGCTGGTCTCGATCGGCTATGCGATCCCGAGCTTCCTGTTCGCCGTGCTGCTGGTGGTCGTGTTCGCCGGTGGCAGCTACCTGCAATGGTTCCCGCTGCGCGGCCTGACCTCGGACGACTTCTACCGGATGACCTGGTGGCAGCAGGCCCTGGACTATGCCTGGCACCTGGTCCTGCCGGTGACCGCCATGGTGGTCGGCAGCTTCGCCTCGCTGACCCTGCTCACCAAGAACGGCTTCGTCGAGGAACTGGGCAAGCAGTACGTGCTGACCGCCAGGGCCAAGGGACTGCCCGAGCGGCGCGTCCTCTACGGCCACGTCTTCCGCAACGCCATGCTGATCGTGATCGCCGGCTTTCCGTCCGCCCTCCTGTCCATGCTGTTCACCGGCGCCCTCTTGATCGAGATCATCTTCTCCCTGGATGGGCTGGGCCTGCTCAGCTACGAGGCGGCGATCAACCGGGACTACCCGATCATCTTCGGCACGCTGTTCCTGTTCACCCTGGTCGGCCTGCTCCTGCGCCTGATCTCCGACCTGACCTATGTGATGGTCGACCCGCGGATCGACTTCGCCAAGGTGCGGGTATGAGCCGGCTGTCGCCGCTCAACCGCCGCCGGCTCGAGCAGTTCAAGGCCAACCGGCGCGGCCATGTCTCGTTCTGGCTGTTCCTGGTGGTGTTCGCGATCTCGCTCGCCGCCGACCTGATCGCCAACGACCGGCCGCTGCTGGTTCGCTACGACGGGGCCTTCTATTTCCCGACCATCGTCTCCTATCCGGAGACCACGTTCGGCGGATTGTTCGAGACCGAGGCGGACTACAACGACCCGGTGGTGCGCGAGCTGATCGAGGAGAACGGCTGGATCCTGCAGGCCCCGGTCCCCTACAGCTACGACACCATCGTGCTGGGGGTGGAGCGGGCGCCTTCGCCGCCATCGGCGCAGAACTGGCTGGGCACCGACGACCAGTCCCGCGACGTATTCGCCCGGGTCCTCTACGGCCTGCGCCTCTCGATCCTGTTCGGCCTGACCCTGACCGCGGTCTCCTCGGCGATCGGCATCGCGGTCGGCGCGTTGCAGGGGTACTACGGCGGCGCGGTGGACCTGATCGGCCAGCGCGTGATCGAGATCTGGAGCGGCCTGCCGCTGCTCTACCTGCTGATCATCCTGGCGAGCTTCATCGTCCCGGGCTTCTGGACGCTGCTGACCATCATGCTGCTGTTCTCCTGGATGACGCTGGTCGACATCGTCCGCGCCGAGTTCTTCCGCGCCCGCACGCTCGACTATGTCCGCGCCGCCCGGGCGCTGGGCGCCACCGACCTGACGGTGATGCGCCGGCATATCCTGCCGAACGCCATGGTCAGCTCGCTGGCGCTGCTGCCCTTCGTGCTGTCGGGTGCGCTGACCACGCTGACCGCCCTGGACTTCCTGGGCTTCGGCCTGCCGCCCGGCTCGCCGTCGCTGGGCGAGCTGCTGGCCCAAGGCAAGAACAACCTCCAGGCACCCTGGCTCGGCATCACCGGCTTCCTGGTGACCGCGGTGATCCTGATTCTCTTGATCTTCACCGGCGAAGCGGTCCGCGACGCCTTCGATCCCCGCAAGACGCTCGGAGCGAAGCCCTGATGCCGCTCCTGGACGTGCGCGACCTGGAGGTCCGCTTCCATGGCGGCAACGGTGAGATCGTCGCGGTGGAAGGCGTGTCGTTCTCGGTCGACCGCGGCGAGACCCTGGCATTGGTCGGGGAGAGCGGCTCCGGCAAGTCGGTCAGCGCCCTGTCGATCCCGCAACTCCTGCCGTACCCCAAGGCATACCATCCCGCCGGCTCGATCCTGCTGGATGGGGCCGAGATGATCGGGGCGCCCGAGACGATCCTGCGCGACCTGCGCGGCAAGCGGATCGGCATGATCTTCCAGGAGCCGCTCACCTCGCTCAACCCGCTGCACACGGTGGAGCGGCAGATCGGCGAGGTCCTGCAGCTCCATGACGGGCTGCACGGCGACGCGCTGCGCCGGCGCATCGTGGAATTGCTGGAGCAGGTGCGGATCCGCGACCCGAAGTCCCGCCTGGGCAGCTACCCGCACCAACTCTCCGGCGGCCAGCGTCAGCGGGTCATGATCGCGATCGCGATCGCCTGCCGCCCCGACCTGCTGATCGCCGACGAGCCGACCACCGCCCTCGACGTGACGGTGCAGGCAGCGATCCTCAGGCTCCTGCGCGAGCTCCAGGCCGAGATGGGGATGGGCATCCTGCTGGTCAGCCACGACCTGGCGGTGGTGCGCAAGGTGGCGCAGCGGGTAGCGGTCATGCGGCATGGCCGGATCGTCGAGACCGGGCCGCTCGACCAGATCATGCAGGCGCCCGAGCATCCCTACACCAGGATGCTGATGGCTGCCGAGCCGAAGGGCCCGCCGGCGCCCTCCGCCCTGGACGCGCCGATCCTGGTCCGGGCCGAGAAGCTGAACGTCGATTTCCCGCTGGGCGGCGGCTGGTTCGGGCGGCCGCGGCGGGTCGTCCATGCGGTGCAGGACGTGACGGTGAGCATCCGCGAGGGGACGACCCTGGGCGTGGTCGGGGAAAGCGGCTCCGGCAAGACCACGCTCGGGCTGGCGCTCCTCCGGCTGATCGGGTCGGACGGCCCGATCGTCGTCCAGGGCGAGGCGATCGACCGCCTGCCGCGCAAGGAGGTGCGGCGGCTGCGCAAGCAGCTGCAGATCGTGTTCCAGGATCCGTTCGGCTCGCTCAGCCCCAGGATGAGCGTGGGCGAGATCGTAGGCGAGGGATTGGACATCCATGACCTCTGCCCGAAGGGCGAGGCAAGGCGGGAGAGGGTCGCCCAGGCGCTGGTCGAGGTCGGGCTGGAGCCGGACACGATGGACCGCTATCCGCACGAGTTCTCCGGCGGACAGCGGCAGCGGATCGGCATCGCCCGGGCGCTGGTCCTGGATCCGGCCTTCATCGTGCTCGACGAGCCGACCTCGGCGCTGGACGTGTCGATCCAGGTGCAGATCATCGACCTGCTGAAGGACCTGCAGCAGCGCCGCCGGCTGACCTTCATGTTCATCAGCCACGACCTGCGGGTGGTCCGCGCGATCGCGCATGAGGTGGTGGTGATGAAGGACGGGCGGATCGTGGAAGCCGGTCCCACCGAAGAGGTCATGACCCGTCCGACCGATCCCTACACGCAGGCGCTGCTGCGCGCCGCGGTCGATCTGGAGCCGGTCGACTGAAAGAAAGACGGCCGCCCCTGGTGGGGCGGCCGTCCGGTCGTTGCGGGTTGATCGTCGCAGCTCAGTGGTTGCGGCGCGGCGTGCCGTAGGTCTCGATGACCTTCAGGTACAAGGTCGCCGGTTCCATGCAGGCACCGGTCGAGAGCTGGCCGACCGTCTGCCGGTACAGTTCCTGCCAGGGCGTCTGCGAGGGCGGCAGCTTCGGCGGGTCGGCCTCGTAGGCCTTGCGCCGCTCGGCCATCTCCTCGGCCGAGATCAGCACGTCCAGCTTGCTGTGGTTCATGTCGAGCCGCACCTTGTCGTTGGTGCGGATCAGCGCGAGGTTGCCGCCGACCGCCGCTTCCGGCGAGGCGTTCAGGATCGAGGGGCTGTCCGAGGTGCCGGACTGCCGCCCGTCGCCGATGGTCGGCAGGGCCTTGATGCCCTTCTTCATCAGCTTGGTCGGCGGGCGCATGTTCACCACCTCGGCGGCACCCGGATAGCCCACGGGCCCGCAGTTGCGGATGAACAGGAAGCAGTCCTCGTCGATGTCCAGGCTCTCGTCGTCGATCCGGTCGTGATAGTCCTCCGGGCCCTCGAACACGATCGCCCGGCCTTCGAACACGCCGGGGCTAGCCGGGTTCTCCATGTACTTCGCACGGAACTCGGGGCTGACCACCGAGGTCTTCATCACGGCCGAGTCGAAGATGTTGCCCGACATGACCACGAAGCCTGCCTCGGGCATGAGCGGCTCCTCGTAGGGCTTGATCACGCGGCGGTCCTGCGAGAACGGGACCTTCTCGTGGTTCTCGCCCATGGTCTTGCCGGTGACGGTGATCGCGTCGGTGTGGATCTTGCCGACCTTGATCAGCTCCTTCATCACCGCCGGCACGCCGCCCGCCCGGAAGAACTCCTCGCCCAGGAATTCGCCGGCCGGCTGCATGTTGACCAGCAGCGGCACGTCCTGGCTGAGCTCCCAGTCCTTGATGTCGAGCTCGACGCCGATATGGCGGGCGATCGCGATCACGTGCGGCGGGCAGTTGGTCGAACAGCCGGCAGCAGCCGCCACCATGATGGCGTTCTCGAACGCCTTGCGGGTCAGGACCTTGGACGGCTTCAGGTCCTCGTGGACCATCTCGACGATGCGGGAGCCGGTCTCGTAGGCCATCTGGCCGCGCTCGCGGTAGGGCCCCGGGATCGCGGAGCAGCCGGTGAGCGACATGCCGAGCGCCTCGGCCATGGCGTTCATCGACGAGGCGGTGCCCATGGTGTTGCAGTGGCCGACCGACGGCGCGGACGCGCAGGTCATGTCCATGAACTCGTCGACCGAGATCTCGCCCTTGGCGAGCAGCTGCCGCGCATGCCACACGACCATGCCGGAGCCGGCCAGCTTGCCCTGGTAGTAGCCGTTCAGCATCGGCCCGCCGGAGAGCACGATCGCCGGCAGGTCGACGGTTGCCGCGCCCATGATCATGGCGGGCGTGGTCTTGTCGCAGCCGGTGGTCAGCACCACGCCGTCCAGCGGGTAGCCGTACAGGATCTCGACCAGCGAGAGATATTGCAGGTTGCGGTCGAGCATCGCGGTCGGGCGCTTGCCGGTCTCCTGGACCGGATGGACCGGGAACTCCAGCGGGATGCCGCCGGCGTCGCGGATGCCGTCGCGCACGCGGGACGCCAGCTCGAGATGGCCGCGGTTGCAGGGCGCGATGTCGGAGCCGGTCTGGGCGATGCCGATGATCGGCTTGCCGGACTGCAGCTCGCGACGGGTGAGACCGAAGTTCAGATAGCGCTCCAGATAGAGCGCCGTCATGTCGGGCTCTTTGTAGTCGTCCCACCAGTCCTGGCTGCGCAGCCGTCTCTTGGGACCACTCATCTCGACCATCTCCCGGATCAATGTCTAGCCGTGCGGGTTGTGGCCGATGCACTGCCATGGCGCAACGGAAAGTACGATCAATTCCAAGGTGGGCGGCGGGCACGCGCGCATTCGCCGCTTGGGCCCATGCAGCTGCCGCATCCCTTATCCGCTGTTCGCGGCAGTGCGGAATCGCTATATCGCCGCAACTTCAGACCACGACCGGAGAACGGGCATGTCCAGCGCCACCCCGCTGCGTCTGCGCGAAGCGCTCACCTTCGACGACGTGCTCCTGGAGCCCGGGCTCTCCGAGGTGCTGCCGCACGCGGTCGACGTGCGGACCCGGATCGCGCCCGACATCGAGCTCGGCATCCCGCTGCTCTCGGCCGCCATGGACACGGTCACCGAGGCGCCGATGGCGATCGCGATGGCCCAGCTGGGCGGCCTCGGGATCATCCACAAGAATCTCGACATCGAGGAGCAGGCCAACCAGGTCCGCCAGGTCAAGAAGTTCGAGGCGGGGATGGTGGTCAACCCGGTGACGGTCACGCCGGCGACGACGCTGTCCGAGGCGCTGGGCATCATGGCGCGCTTCGGGATCTCGGGCCTGCCCGTGGTGGATGGGCCGGCCGGCCGGCTGGTGGGCATCCTGACCAACCGCGACGTGCGGTTCGCCAAGATGACCGACAAGCCGGTCTCCGAGCTGATGACCGCCAAGGACCTGGTGACGGTCCGGGAAGGGTTCGAGCGCAGCGAGGCGCTGGAACTCCTGCACCGGTTCCGGATCGAGAAGCTGCTCGTGGTCGACGACAACTTTCGGCTCAAGGGCCTGATCACCGTCAAGGACATCGAGAAGGCCCAGAAGTTCCCGAGCGCCACCAAGGATTCCCAGGGGCGTTTGCGGGTCGGCGCGGCCACCGGGGTCGGTGATGCGGGCCTGGCGCGGGCCGAGGCGCTGATCGATGCCGGGGTCGACGTGCTGGTGGTCGACACGGCCCATGGCCATTCCCGCGGCGTGCTGGATGGCGTCAGCGCCATCCGCAAGCTGTCCAACGCGGTGCGGGTGATCGCCGGCAACATCGCCACGGGCGATGGCGCCAAGGCACTGATCGATGCTGGCGCCGATGCGGTGAAGGTCGGGATCGGGCCTGGCTCGATCTGCACCACCCGGATCGTGGCCGGGGTCGGCATGCCGCAGCTCACTGCCGTGGCCGACGCCGCCGAGGTCTGCGCCAGGCGCGGCGTGCCGGTGATCGCCGATGGCGGGATCCGCGCGTCGGGCGACCTAGCCAAGGCGGTGGCCGCCGGCGCCGATGCGGCGATGCTGGGCTCGATGTTCGCCGGCACCGATGAGAGTCCGGGCGAGGTGCTGCTCTACCAGGGACGGTCGTACAAGTCCTATCGCGGCATGGGCTCGCTCGGCGCGATGGCGCGGGGTTCGGCCGACCGCTACTTCCAGGCCGAGGTCCGCGA
Organism: Geminicoccus roseus DSM 18922; assembly: GCF_000427665.1. Classification (NCBI taxonomy): domain Bacteria; kingdom Pseudomonadati; phylum Pseudomonadota; class Alphaproteobacteria; order Geminicoccales; family Geminicoccaceae; genus Geminicoccus; species Geminicoccus roseus. Next base: position 4,938,792 of record NZ_KE386572.1, on the reverse strand, counting down.
AACGCTGAAGCTCGTACCCGAGGGCATCGAGGGACGGGTGCCGTATCGGGGCCCGGTGGCGAACGTCATCCACCAGCTGGTCGGCGGCCTGCGCGCGGCGATGGGCTATACCGGCCAGGCGGATCTGCCGTCGATGCGCGCCAATGCCCGTTTCGTGCGGATCACCAACGCCGGCCTGCGCGAGAGCCATGTCCATGACGTGGCGATCACCCGCGAGGCGCCGAACTACCGGCAGGACTGGTGAGCGGTTTCCGGGACGCCGGAGCTGCAACCTTTTCTTTACGGCTAGGCGGATAGGTTCCCTGCGAGGCCGCGGTGTCCCGGGCGGCCGCGCGGGGTGTCCGACGTGCCGCTGGATGATGCGACCTCGATGCTGCTGATGGTGGCGGCCGCGATCACGATCGGCGGCGCCTGCCTGCTGAGCATCTGGATGCTCCGGTCCGCGGGGACCGGCTTCCCCCTGGTGACCCGCGGGAAGGGAGAGGGCGCCGCGCCCGCGGCCATGCCGCTCGCCACCGGCCTGGTCGAGACCGATGCCGATGGCCGGATCACCCGTATCGACCCGGTTGCGGCCGACCTCCTGGGCCCGGTCACGCCGGGCATGCCGATCGCCGGGATCCTGCCGGCCCTCGCCACCGCCGGCGAGGGCCCGCGCCCCGATATCCACGAGAGCGCGCTGCTGCGCGCGGACGGTCGCCCGGGCGATGTCGACCTGATGGTGATCCCGAACCAGGGCGCGGGCTGGCGCATCGCCATCCGCGACGCCGGGCCGCGCAGGCAGCGCATGCGCCGGCTGGAGCAGCTGGCGCTGCACGATCCCCTGACCGGGCTGCCCAACCGCGCCCTGTTCGCGGACCGCGCCGAGCAGGCCATGGCGGTGGCGGAGAGGCGCGGCGAGTCCTGCTCCGTGCTGATGCTCGACCTGGACCGGTTCAAGCAGGTCAACGACACGCTCGGCCACGACATCGGCGACCTGCTGCTGCGCGACGTCGCTCCCCGGCTGAGCCTGCCGCTCCGGCGCACCGACACCCTGGCGCGCCTGGGCGGCGACGAGTTCGCGGTCCTGCTGCCCCCGCCCACCAGCGCCGAGGAGGCGATCGAGGTGGCCAGGCGGCTGGTGCGGGCCATGGCCGCACCGTTCCTGATCGAGGGATTCTCGCTGAACGTGGGCGTCAGCATCGGGGTGGCCCTGCGCCCGCGCCACGGCGCCGACGTCGAGACGCTGCTCCGCTCGGCCGATGAGGCGATGTATGCCGCCAAGCGGGATGCGCTGGGCTATCTGCTGGCGGGCGAGCCGTCGGACTTAGGCGTCATCCGGCGGCCGGCCCTGCGCAGCGACCTGGAGCGGGCGATCGCCGAGGACGGCCTCTCGATCCATTTCCAGCCCAAGGTCGAGGCCGGGTCACGGCGCGTGGCGGGGTTCGAGGGGCTGCTGCGGTGGGACCATCCGACCTATGGGCGGCTGCAGCCGGACAAGTTCCTGCCGGTGGCGGAGCGGGCCTGCCTGATGGGGCCGCTCACCCGCTTCGTCCTGAACGAGTGCCTGCGCCGGCAGCAGGAATGGCGCAAGGCCGGCTTCCCGCTGGAGGTCGCGGTCAACCTGGCGAACTTCTGGCTCTGCGATGCGGAACTGGTCGACCATGTCCGACATGCCCTAATCCGCTGGGGAGCCCGCGCGGAGGATTTGACCCTGGACGTGACCGAGGGGTCCATCATGTCCGATCCGGCGCGGAGCCGGGAACTGCTCGGGCGGCTGCGCGGCCTGGGCTGCCGGGTGGCGATGGACGATTTCGGGACGGGCTACTCCTCGCTCACCCAGCTGCAGCGGCTGCCGCTGGACGAGATCAAGATTCATCGCAGCTTCGTGGCACCGCTGGAACAGAGCCAGGGGCCGGCCAGGGTGGTCCTGCGCTCGATCGTCGGGATCGCCCAGGGGCTGGGCCTGGCCACCACCGCGGAGGGGGTGGAGAGCGAACTGGTGGCGCGCTCGGTGGCGGAACTCGGCTGCGAGCGCCTGCAGGGCTTCCTGGTCGCAGAGCCGATGAGCGCCGAGGCTGCCTTGAGCTGGCTGCAGCACTGGGACGCCGGGATCATGCGGGTGCCAGCCTCGTGACCACGGCCTGTGGGCCGGCCGACCGGGCGCGTTGCGGAAGCGAGCCGGGCGGCGGGAGGTCAGGCGGCGGCGCGGGCGGGATCGCCCAGCACCCGGCGCACGAAGGGATGGGCGGTGTCCGGGTCGGGACAACCGTCCATCCAGCCGGCGCACTGATCGAGATATCCCGGCTTGTCGCGCGTGGCCCAGGTCATCGGGCACCACTCCTCGGCACCCGCCGGCAGCACGTCCTCATAGGCGGTGAAGTAGCGCGCCTGGACCCGCCGGCCGTCCAGCAGCCAAATGGGCGCCAGGGAGGCGCCATACTCGCCCTCTTCGAACCAGTGCAGCCGCACCAGGTCCTTCCGGCTGGGGCTGGCGAGCGCCAGACCGGTCACCCGGGCCTGGGGAGCCTCGACCAGGCAGGGATAAACGAAGCCGGGGCAGGTGACGCGCCGGTGGCCGTGCAGGATGGCTGGGACGAGTTCCTGGTCTTCCACCTGCCGGGACAGGACATGATCCAGCACGTCGCGATCCATCAGCGTCCCGTAGAAGAAGAACCAATCCACCAATCCCGCCTCCTGTCCCGGCCCGCTTGCCGTCCCGCTCAACCCACTGAAGCGCCCCTCCTGCGCAAAGTGCGCCCGGATGTCCAGCCCGCTGTCCAGAAAGGACGCCCGCCGCTCCTACATGGCGACGCCCTGCGCAAGCGCAGGCCGGACAGGCCCAGGGTTGGCGGGATCGGCGGCAGGCGCCGCCGCGGTTCAGTCGATTCCCAGGGCCGCGGCGGTCATGTCCGCGATGGCCGGGCTGGCGGTCAGGCCCGGGCTCTCGATCCCCAGCAGGTGCACCAGGCCCGGGATGCCGTGGTCGGCAGGCCCCTGGATCTCGAAGTCCTCGGCGACCGCGCCGGCCGGCGACAGTTTTGGCCGGATCCCGGCATAGCCCGGCTCCAGGGAGCCAGCGGGAAGGGCCGGCCAGTAGCGGCGGATCGCGTCGTAGAACACGTCGGCCCGCCTGGGATCGACCGTGTAGTCCAGGTTCTCGACCCATTCGGTGTCGGGCCCGAACCGGGCGCGGCCGCCCAGGTCCAGGGTGATGTGCACGCCAAGCCCGGCCTTCTCCGGCATCGGGTAGATCAGGGTGGAGAACGGCGCCTTGCCGGTCAGGACATAGTAGTTGCCCTTGCACAGATAGCCGGTCCGCTGCTTGCCGCCCGGCATGCCGGCCGTGGCGCGGGTGAGGGCCGGGGCATCCAGCCCGGCGCTGTTGACCACGATCGAGGCGGCCAGCGTCATCGGCTCGGCCCCGCCGGTCTCCACGACGATGCCGTCCTCGCCCGGATGCATCGAAAGCACCGGGGTCTCGAAGCAGAGCACCGCGCCGTGATTCTCCGCATCGCCCTGGTAGGCCAGCATCAGGCCATGGCTGTCGATGATCCCGGTGGAAGGCGACCACAAGGCGGCGGTGGCGAACAGCTGCGGCTCCTGGGCCATCGCCTCCTTGCCGGTCCGCCAGAGCAGATCGACGCCGTTGGCGGCGGCCTTGGCCTGCAACTCCTTCAGCTTCGCCTCTTCGGCGGCGTTGGTCGCCACGATCAGCTTGCCGCAGCGCCGGTAGGGAACGCCCCGCTCCTCGCAGTAGCGGTAGAGGAACTCCTTGCCGGCGACGCAGGTCTTCGCCTTCAGGCTGCCGGTCGGATAGTAGATGCCGGCATGGATCACCTCGCTGTTGCGCGAGCTGGTCTCGGTGCCGATCGCATCGGCCTTCTCCAGTACCAGCACCTCGCGCCCGCTCATGGCAAGGCGCCGGGCGACCGCGAGGCCGACCACGCCCGCACCGATCACGATGGCATCGACCCGTTCCATCACTCCTGTCATCCCTCGACGATCTGGCGAAGATCCGCCTCGGCGAGACCCAGGGACACCCCGGCCGCCAGGATGTCGCCCAGCGACTTCGGATCGATCGGAACGCCGTCCCGGGCCCGCGCCACCCGCGCCAGGTTCTCCGGGTCGCCCGGCATCATCACCGCGTCGAAGCCAGGTGCTGGCGGCGATTCCTTGATCCAGTCGATCACCGCCTGGACCTCCTGGCGCATGGAATCCAGGTCGCCAAATGCGGCCGGGTCGACCAGCAGGGAGAACATCGAGTTGACGATGCCGTCCTCCCGCACGTGGTGCGGGGCGATGGTCTGGCCGCCGATCAGGGCGGCACCCAGGATCTCGCAGAAGATGGCGAGCCCGCTGCCCTTGTGCAGGCCGAACGAGAGGAGGGCGCCCTTGCGGGTGTCGACATAGGTGGTGGGGTCGGTGGTGGGCCGCCCCTCCGCATCGATCAGCACGCCTTCCGGCACCGGCACGCCCTTGTTGCGGGCGACCCGTGCCTTGCCGAACGCGATGGCGGAGGTGGCCATGTCCAGCAGCAGCATCGGCTTGCCGTCGGCGCCCGGCACCGCCACGCAGAACGGGTTGGTGCCCAGGCGCGCGGTGGAGCAGCCGAACGGCGCCTGCAGCGGGTCATGGTCGGCGACGTTGACGAAGTGCAGCGAGACCAGGCCCTCGGCGGCGCACTGCTCGGCCCAGAAGCCGATCCGGCCGACATGGCAGGCATTGCGCAGGCCGACCACGGCGCAGCCGAGCTTCTTCGCGCGCTCGGCGCCCAGCTTCATCGCGTCGCGCGCCATGGTCTGGCCGAAGCCGCGGCCGGCATCCAGGAGCAGCACCGCGCCGACGTCGCGCAGGACCTTCAGGGTCTGGTTGGGGACCACCAGGCCCGCCCGGAAGTTCTTGATATAGTCCGGCAGCATGCCGACGCCGTGGCTGTCGTGGCCGGTCAGGTTGGAAACCACCAGATGATCGGCGACCGCCTTGGCCTCGTCCTCGCCCGATCCGGTGGCCTGGACGATGACGGAGGCTAGCCGGTGCAGCCGTTCGGCGGCGATGTTGGGCAAGGTCGACACTCCCTGGAACTTTCCGGGCACTGGAGCCGCCATCGCGGCGCTCCCTGGCTCAGGCGCGGCACGTGCCTAGCACGCTGGTCACGGGACGGGAAATGTCTGCGCGATCCTGCCGACCAGCTTGTCGCGCAGGCGTGGCGGCGCCGCGATCAGGCCAGGACGCGAGGTGCGCTCCCGGTCGTAGCGCACCGGCTCGCCGCTGGGCTCGACCAGCTGGACACCCGCTTCCCGCAGGATTACGTCGGCGGCGGCGATGTCCCAGTCATTGGTCCGCCGCAGCGTCACGTAGGCGTCGAAGCGGCTGGCGGCCACGAACACCAGCTTCAGCGCCAGGGAGCCCAGCATCGTCCAGGTCGCGTCCGGCGCCAGCCAGGCCAGAGGGCGCTTCTGCACCTCGGTCCGGCTGGCGGCGATGCGGGGCTTGGCCACCTCCCGGTCGGGCAGCGGCGGCAGGACCTGCCCATTCAGCATGGCGCCCAGGCCCAGGGTCGCCTCGAAGGTCTCGCCGCTGGCCGGGTTGGCGACCAGGCCGAATACCGGCCGGCGCTCCACCATGAAGCCGATGCAGATCGAGAATTCCGGCTTGCCTTGCGCGAAGGACCGGGTGCCGTCGATCGGGTCGACGACCCAGCAGGTGGGCTCCTCCAGCCGCGAGCCGTCGTCCGCGGTCTCCTCCGACAGCCACGCCTCGCCCGGCCGGCGCAGGCGCTCCTGCAGCAGCCGGTCGATCGCCAGATCCGCCTCGGTGACGATCTGGCCCGGGCTCTTCTCCCAGCCGCCTTCCGCCCGCCGGAAGTGATGCATCGCGATCTCACAAGCCTCCGGGAGCACCGCATGGGCGCGATCGCGGATGGCTGCGAGGTCGATGTTCATGCTGCTTGATCCTTTACGGCGGAGCCGATGGCCGAGCGGCCGGCACCGTTCCGCCGTCTGCCGTTCAGCCAGGGGTGCAGGCGACCAACCGCCGATCGCTCCGGCGGTTGCCCGGGCTTTCCCCGCTACTTCCAGATCGGCCTGCCGCTGCCAGGCAGGCCATAGCTCGCCCATTTGCGGCTCACCTCGTCGACCACGTCGGCGTCCATCCGGATCTCCTCGCCCCACTCGCGCCTGGTCTCCGGCGGCAGCTTGTCGGTGGCGTCGATGCCGAGCTTGCCGCCCAGGCCCGATTCCGGCGAGGCGAAGTCCAGATAGTCGATCGGCGTGTTCTCCAGGATCGTCAGGTCGCGGGACGGGTCCGACTTGGTCGAGATCGCCCAGATCACGTCCTTCCAGTCCCGGGCGTTGATGTTGGAGTCCACGACGATCACGTATTTCGTGTACATGAACTGGCGCAGATAGGACCACACACCCATCATCACCCGCTTGGCGTGACCCGGATAGGCCTTTTTGATCGAGACGACCGCGACCCGATAGGAGCAGCCTTCCGGGGGCAGCCAGAAGTCGACGATCTCCGGGAACTGCAGCTGGAACAGGGGCAGGAACACGTCGTTCAGCGCCTCGCCCAGCACCGACGGCTCATCCGGCGGCCGCCCGGTGAAGGTCGACAGGTAGATCGGGTCGCGGCGCATGGTGATGGCGCTGACATGGAAGACCGGGAACGGCTCCACCGAGTTGTAGTAGCCGGTATGGTCCCCGTAGGGGCCCTCGTCGGCCTGCTCATCCAGCGCCACATGGCCCTCGATCACGATCTCCGCGCTGGCGGGCACCTTCAGCGGCACCGAGACGCAGTCGACCAGCTCGACCCTGAATCCGCGCAATAGGCCGGCGAACTGGTACTCGGAGACCGTGTCCGGCACCGGCGTCACCGCCGCCAGGGTCACCCCCGGATCGGCGCCGATCACGACCGCGGCGGGCAGCGGGTCGCGCTTGGCGTTCTTCCAGCGCTGGTGGTGCTGGGCGCCGCCCCGATGCTTCAGCCAGCGCATGATAGTGGTGTTCCTGCCGGTGACCTGCATCCGGTAGATGCCGAGATTGAAATTGTCCTCCCTGGCCTCGGAGGGCCCCTTGGTCACCACCAGGGGCCAGGTAATCAACGGCGCCGGCTCGCCCGGCCAGCAGGTCTGCACCGGCAGGCGGCCAAGGTCGATCCGGTCGCCCTCGAGGACGACCTCCTGGCAGGGGGCGTGGCGGACGGTCTTTGGCCGCATCGCCAGGGCCGCCTTGGCCAGCGGCATCATCTCCAGCGCCGCGCGCAGGCCCTTGGGCGGCTCCGGCTGCTTGAAGAAGGCGAGGGTGCGGCCGAGCTCCACCAGCTCGTGCGGCTCCTTGCCCATGCCCCAGGCGACCCGCTCGACCGTGCCGAACAGGTTGACCAGGACCGGCATGGAGGAGCCGACCACGTTCTCGAACAGCACCGCCGGCCCGCCCTCGGCGAGCAGGCGGGTCTGGATCTCGGTCATCTCCAGGACCGGGGAAACCGGCGTCGTCACCCGGACTAGGCGCCCGCGCGCTTCCAGATGCGCGATGAAATCGCGCAGGCTTTCGAAGGCCAAGGGTTTCAGTCCTCCCGCCACTTGATCGAGCAGCCCATGGACGGGACCTGCTCCGCCGGCGCCTGGCCGGTCTCCGCCACCTGCTTCATCGCGAGGTAGAGCTCGCGCCGCGCGTCCGGGGCGCCCGGCTGCCGGCCGGAACTGTCCAGGCGGCCGCGATAGCGGAGCTTCATCTCCTTGTCGAAGCCGAAGAAGTCCGGCGTGCACACGGCGCCATAGGCGCGGGCGACCTCCTGGGTCTCATCCTGGAGATAGGGAAAGCCGAAGCCATGCTCGTCGGCGAACCGCTGCATGCTCGGGAAGTCGTCCTCCGGGTAATGGTCGGCGTCGTTGCTGCAGATGGCGACGGTGTGGACGCCGATCTTCTTTAGCTCCGCCGCATCGCGGACCATCCGGTCGGCGATCGCCTTCACGTAGGGGCAGTGGTTGCAGATGAACGCGACCAGCGTGCCGTTGGGGCCGGCGAGATCGCTCAGGCTTTTCCGGGCGCCGTCGACGTCCTTCAGGGCGAACGACGGCGCATCGGAGCCCAGCTCGCCTGGGGGCGTGGTCAAGGATGGCATGCTGCTTCCTCCGCTGCGTGGTCGGCCGGACCCTGATATGGATGCCGCACACCGGACAGGGCAACGGGGAACGGGATGACGCCGCCTGGCAAAACGCGGACGCGCGAACTCTACGCCTGGGCCCTGTTCGACTGGGCGACCTCGCCGTTCGCGGCGATCGTGGTGACCTTCGTGGTCGCTGCCTATGTCGCCAAGGCGGTGGCGGGCTCCGAGGTCGAGGGACAGGCGGCCTGGGGCTGGGCGATGAGCGCGTCGTCCCTGGCAGCCGCCGTGCTGGGCGTGTTCCTCGGTGCGATCACCGACGCAGGCGGCCCGCGCAAGCCCTGGCTGCTGGCCTGCGTCCTGCTCCAGGCGGGGGGAACCGCCCTGATCTGGTACGTCCTGCCGGAGCCGAACATGCTCCTGTTCGCGCTGGTCGTGGTTGGCCTGGCCAATCTCGGCAGCGAACTCGGCAACGTGTTCAACAACGCGATCCTGGCCGACCTGGCGCCAAGAGAGCGGATCGGGCGCTGGTCCGGGTTCGGCTGGGGGCTGGGCTATGCCGGCGGCCTGCTCTGCCTGGTCCTGGCGCTGGTTCTGTTCCTGCAGCCCGAGGTGCCGGCCTTCGGCCTGGACAAGGACAGCATGGAACATGTCCGGATCGTCGGGCCCCTGGTGGCGCTGTGGCTCCTGACCTTCTCGCTGCCCCTGTTCCTGATGGTCCGCGACCGGCCGGGCGCGGCCGTGCCCGACCGCGCGGTCATCGGGGCGGGGATCCGCAACCTGCGGATCTCCTTCCGGGAAGTGCTGCAGGACCGCAAGCTGGCCCTGTTCCTCCTGGCGGCGATGCTCTGGGCGGATGGTCTCGCCACCCTGTTCGCGCTGGGCGGGATCTACGCAGCCGGCACGTTCGGGATGACCCTGACGGAGGTGCTGCGGTTTGGCATCCTGCTCAACCTCACCGCCGGGATCGGCGCCTGGCTGTTCGCTCGCGCCGACGACCGGTTCGGCGCGAAGCCGACCATCATGGCGGGGCTTGGCGGGCTGATCCTGTTTGGCCTGGGTGCCTTGCTGGCGCCGAACCAGTTGGGTTTCGAGATCGCCGGGGCGACTCTCGGCCTGTTCGTGGGGCCGGTGCAGAGCGCCACCCGCTCGATGATGGCCAGGCTGGCCCATCCGGAACGTCGCGCCGAGCTGTTCGGCATCCTGGCGCTCACCGGACGGGCCACCGCCTTTCTCGGCCCGATGCTGGTGGCGATCCTGACGACCGCCACCGGCAGCCAGCGGATCGGGATGACCCCGATCCTGCTGTTCTGGATCGCCGGCATGGCGCTGCTGGCGTTCGTGCCGGTCAGTGCCGGAAGTGGCGCACGCCGGCCGTGACCATGGCGATGCCGGCCCGGTCGGCGGCTTCCACCACCTCGGCGTCGCGGACCGAGCCGCCCGGATGGATGGCGGCCGTGGCCCCGCCCTCGATCGCGATCAGCAGCCCGTCCGGGAACGGGAAGAACGCGTCGGAAGCCACCACCGAGCCTTCGGCATTGCCGCCGGCCCTGGCGCGCTCGACCGCGATCTTCGCGGCGTCGACCCGCGAGGTCTGCCCGCCGCCGATGCCGACCGTGGCGCCGTCCTTGGCCAGCACGATCGCGTTCGACTTCACGTGCTTGGCGATGGTGAAGGCGAACAGGAGGTCGGCGCGCTCGCGCTCGCTCGGCGCCCGCGCGGTCACTTGGGAAAGCTCGGTCTGCGCGATCGGGCTGACGTCTTCATCCTGGACCAGGAAGCCGCCATCCACCGAGCGGAAGGTCTGGCGCGGCCGATCCGGTGCGGGCACCGCCGGCGTGAGCAGCAGGCGCAAGTTCTTCTTGCGGGCGAAGACCGCCTTGGCGGCCTCGTCGGCGCCGGGTGCGATCACCACCTCGGTGAAGATCCCGGTGACCGCCTCGGCGGCGTCGGCGTCGATCGGGCGGTTGAAGGCGACGATGCCGCCATAGGCGCTGGTCGGGTCGGAGGCCAGCGCCTTGCGGTAGGCATCCGCCGGGCTGTCGCCCAGGGCGGCGCCGCAGGGATTGGCGTGCTTGACGATCACGCAGGCGGGGCCGGTGAATTCGGCCACGCAGTTCCAGGCGGCATCGGTGTCGGCGATGTTGTTGTAGCCGAGCTCCTTGCCCTGGACCTGGACGGCGGCGCCGATGCCCGGGACCGAAGGGTCACTCACATAGAACGCCGCCTTCTGGTGCGGGTTCTCGCCATAGCGCAGGGCCTGCTTCAGGCTGCCGCCGAGCGGCAGGGTCGGCAGCGGCTCCGCGTCGCCCAGCTGGCGCGCCAGCCAGGCGGCAATTGCCGCATCATAGGCGCCGGTGCTGGCGTAGGCCTCCAGCGCCAGGCGGCGCCGGGTCGCCCGGGTGGTGCCGCAATGGTTCGTCAGATCGGCAGCGACCCGCTCATACTGGGCAGGATCGGTGACCACCGCCACGAAGTCGTGGTTCTTCGACGCTGCGCGGACCATGGCGGGACCGCCGATGTCGATGTTCTCGATGCATTCCTCGTAGCCGGCACCCGAGGCGACGGTTGCCTGGAACGGGTAGAGGTTCACGACCAGCAGGTCGATCGGCGCGATGCCGTGGGCCGCCATCTGGCGGCGGTGCTCCTCATCGTCGCGCAGGCCCAGAAGGCCGCCATGGATCTTGGGGTGCAGGGTCTTGACCCGCCCGTCCAGGATCTCCGGGTGGCCGGTGACCTCGGAGACGTCGGTGACTTCCAGTCCGGCCTCGCGCAGCGCGCGCGCGGTGCCGCCAGTGGAAAGCAGGCGCACGCCGGCAGCGGCGAGCGTTCTGGCGAAGTCGACGAGACCGGTCTTGTCGCTCACCGAGAGGAGGGCGGAGCGGATCGGCACGACGTCCATGACGTGGGTTCCAGAGAAACGGAGTTAGCGGGTGCGGCGCAAGCGGGCAGCGTAGAAGCCGTCCATGCCGCCCTGGTCGATCAGGTGGAAGGGAAGGGTGCGCAGGTCGCCGTCCGGGCTGATGCACATCTCCAGCCCAGGCAGTTCGTCCGGTGTCACCGGCACCCGCTCGAAGCCGTCATGGCCAGCCAGGAAGCGCTCGATCTGCACCGGGCCTTCCTCGGGCTGCAGGGAGCAGACCGCGTAGACCAGCAGACCTCCGGGCGCCGTGGCCCGGGCGGCGCCGTCCAGGAGGCGTGCCTGCAGGTCCATGGTGCGGGTGACGTCGAAGGCGCGCTTGTGCCAGGCGACGTCGGGATGGCGGCGGATCGTGCCGGTGGCGGTGCAGGGGGCGTCCAGAAGGACATGCGACCAGGTCCGCCCCTCCGGCAGCAGGGCGGCGTCGGAGACGACGATCTCGGCTTCCAGGCGCAGGCGCTGCAGGTTGCCGCGCAGGCGCTCGGCCCGGTTCGGGTCCTGCTCGACCGCGGTGACGCTGGCGTGCTGGGCGGCGAGCTGGCTGGTCTTGCCGCCCGGGGCCGCGCACATGTCCAGCACCTCCTGGCCGCGCACGTCGCCCAGCAGCTTGGCCGGCAGGCTGGCCGCCAGGTCCTGGACCCAGAACCGGCCCTCGCCGAAGCCCTTCAGCTTCTCAATCGGGCCGCTGGCGGTCAGCCGGATGGTGCCGCCGGGCATCCCCTGACCGCCCAGGATCTCGGCCAGCGAGGCGGCATCGTCGCGCGCGGTGAGATCCAGAGGCGGCTCGACCATGTGCGCCTGGGCGATTGCCCGGGCGGTCTCCTCGCCATAGGCGTCCACCCAGGCGAACCACATCCATTCCGGCGTGTTGAGCCGGCCGCCGTCCTGCTCGGCCAGGATGGCCTGGCTCTCCTCGGCCAGCTTGCGCAGGATGGCGTTGATCATGCCGCGCTCGCGGTCGAGCGGGCCATAGGCCAGCTGTACCGTTGCCGAAAGGGCGGCATGGGCTGGGGTGCCCAGGAACAGGAGCTGGGCGGCACCCAGGCGCAGGAGGTTCAGGGCCCGGAGCTTCTGCGGCGGGAAGCGCCAGAAGCGCGCCAGCGCATCGTCGATCTGGCCCTTGTGGCGCAGCACGGTGGCGACCAGCGCCCGGGAGAACGCGCGGTCGCGCGGCTCCAGGATGGGCAGTCCCCGATGCAGCGCCAGCGCGTCGTCCATGGTCCGCCAGCTCTGGCCGAGCACGGCGTCCAGGATGTCGAGCGCGATCATCCGCGCGTCGGGGCCGCCCGAGCGCGAGCGCCCGGCCGTGGAGCGGTCGTCCGGGCGGACCCAGGCGCTGCGATGGGAGGGAGCGACGTAATGGGGGCGATCAGCCACGGGGCAGGCCTGCAAGCGAATGGGAGATCAGAGAGCGCGTGGCGGCAACGCCGTAGAGTGCCGCGAAGTTGCCGAAGCGCGGGCCCTGGGTCTGGCCGAGCAGCACCTCGTAGAGGGCGGTGAACCAGGAGCGCAGCGGCTCGAAGCCGTGCTTCTTGCCGATGGTGTAGACCTCGTTCTGGATGGTCTCGCCGTCGGTGCCCTCGGGCAGGTTGCCCAGCACGTCCTGCAGTTCCTCCAGGGCCTCGCGCTCGAGCGCCGTCGGCTGCCGGTACTTCTTCTCCGGCTTCACGAAGTCCTGGTAGTAGGCGACCGCATGCTCGACCAGCTTGGCCAGTTCCGGGGCGGTCGCCGGCGTGGTGCCGGGCGCGTACTGGCTGATATAGCCCCAGATCACCTGGGGCTCCTCGGCGTTCACCACGCTCGCGAGGTTGAGCAGCATCGCGAAGTTGAGCGGCAGCCGGGTGACCACCGGGTCGCCGGCCTGGATGTGCCAGACCGGGTTGCCGAGCTTCTGGCTGTCGTCCTGATCCGGATAGGCCTCCAGGAGCTGCTGGTACTCGTCGACATGCTTGGGGATCACATCGAAATAGAGCCGCTTGGCCGCCTTGGGATCGCGGTACAGGAACAGCTGCAGGCTCTCGGGGGTGGCGTAGCGCAGCCACTGGTCGATGGTGATGCCGTTGCCCTTGGACTTGCTGATCTTCTGGCCGTGCTCGTCGAGGAACAGCTCGTAGGTCAGGTTCTCCGGCGGGGTGCCGCCCATGGCCCGGCAGATCCGCGAGCCGAGCTTGACCGAATCGATCAGGTCCTTGCCGGACATCTCGTAGTCGACGTCCAGCGCGTACCAGCGCATCGCCCAGTCGGCGCGCCACTGCAGCTTGCACTGGCCCCCGGTGACGGGAACCTCGGTGAGCGTGCCGTCCTCGTCGCGGAACACGACGGTGCCGGCGTCCTTCTTCACCTCCTCGATCCGGACCTGCAGGATCTTGCCGGTCTTGGGCGAGCGCGGCAGGAACGGGCTGTAGGTGGCGGCGCGCTCGGCGCCCAGGATCGGGGTGACGATCCGGACCAGCTCGTCATGCACCTCCAGCGCCCGCAAGAGGGCCTGGTCGAACTTGCCCGACGTGTAGTGGTCGGTGGCCGACTGGAAGCTGTAGGCGAAGCCGAACCGGTCCAGGAACGCGCGCAGCCGGGCGTTCATGTGGTGGCCGAAGCTCTCGTGGGTCCCGAACGGGTCGGGGATCGAGGTCAGCGGCTGGCCCAGATGCTGCGCCACCATCTCCGGGTTGGGGACGTTGTCCGGAACCTTGCGCAGCCCGTCCATGTCGTCGGAGAAGGCATAGAGTTCGGTCGGCACGTCCGGGCGCAAGAGCCGGAAGGCGTTGCGCACCAAGGTGGTGCGGAACACCTCGCCGAACGTCCCGATATGGGGCAGGCCGGAGGGGCCGTAGCCTGTCTCGAACAGCACGAAGCCCTTCTTCGGCGGCCGCTTCGCGATGCGCTCGACGATGCGTCGCGCTTCGACGAACGGCCATGCCTTGGCCGAATGGTAGAGCTCCTGCATGGGACGGACCTGTCGCTTTCCAATGGGACGCGCCGCCCGCGCCGACCTCGCGGCCGGGTGCGCGGGGCGACCTCTAGCAGAGATGGGGCGTCCAGGTCACATGTGCAGGCGGGTGGCGCTCATGCGGGAACGATTCATGCCATCCTGCAGGCGCGGCGGTCAGCCGATCCGGCCGAACAGGCGGCCGGTCCCAAGCCGGACCGGATAGTCCAGCACCTCGGCCAGCGCCCGCTCATCCCCGATCCCGGTCACCACCACCTCGATGCCGGCCCGCTGCATCGCCTGGATGTCGTGGACGAGGTCGGCGTCGTAGGCGCCCAGCGCCGCCTGGCGCAGTTCCCCCGCGTCCAGGCAGACCAGGCCCACGCCGCGGCCCAGGATCGCAGCGGGCGAGAGATGCGGGCGCTCGCCCAGCTTCAGCCCGATCACAACGCTGCCTGCACGCAGGCGCGCCACCACCTCCAGGCCGGCCCGGTCGGTCGGCCATTCGTCCAGAACGACCTGAAGCGGCGTGGCCTGGGAGCGGCGGCGGCCGAGCAGCAGGTCCAGGGCCGCCAGCGCTTCGGCCTCCACGAAGGAGCCAGTAGCGACCTCCACCAGCACCGGCAGGTTCTCGCTGCCCGGACGCGGCTGCTCGCCGGCGGCCACCGCGCGACGCAGGAGTTCCAGGTCGAGCGCGCTGCGCAGCTTTCCGGCCTGGTCCTGCAGCAGCAGGTGCGGATCGGCGGGCGTTCCGAGGTGCCGGCACTCCAGCCGGATCCGGACCATCCGCCGGCGGCGCTGCGGCAGGCTCACCACCGGCTCCAGCACGACGACAAGCGTATCCTCGGCGATGGCGCGGGCGATTGTCTGCCCGCGGCTGTCCTGGGTGTCGAGCAGGTCCGCCGGCGGGTCCAGTTCGGCGAGGAGGCGGGGCGAGACCGGTGGCAGGGCGAAGGAGGCGAGATCGTCGGGGTCGATGACGGCAGGCCCAGCCGGATCGCCCGCTGGCGGCGCCTCGCGACGGCGAAACAGGTCGAAGGCGCCGAACCGCACCCGTGCGTGGCGGGGCGGAGCCGCCTGCTCGGGTTCGTTCGTGTCCAGCAGATCCCTCAGCGGGCCCGGGCGGGGGGGTGGCTCGCGGAAGAGGACGTCCGGGGTCATCTCCTGCGCTGGCGGAGGAGCGGGCGGATCCTCATCTTGGACCGGGAACAAATCATGATCTAAAGGGTTCTCGGGTTCGTTCGTGCAAATCGGGAAGGAGCCTGGTCGCCGCGACGCCGGCGGCTCGTCATCGTCCCGAAGCTCGTCGGCTGGTTCCAGGCCGGCCGGGCCCGCGAGGCGGCGGTCGAGGCGCAGGAGGAGCAGGGCGCCGCAGCCGACCAGCAGGGCGGTGAGGCCCGCGGGAGCGACGGTCGCCCGCAGCATCGGATCGGGGATGGCCAGAAGGCCGCCCGAGCCAGCGAGCAGCGCCGTGCCTGCCAGCAGGAGATAGACCAGGCCGCCCATCCGCACACTCCTCGAGTTTAACTACCCAGGGTTGATAGACGATCGAGATGCTTAATTGAAGCGTGAGATGGCCGTGGCGGCGAAGCCGGACGAGAGCACGGTTCCGGCCGAGGCCGGTGGGCTGCCGGAGCCGCTGCAGGCCTGGTTCGACCGCCAGGGCTGGATGCTGCGCAGCCACCAGCACGCCATGATCCTGGCTGCGGAGCGCCGGCAGGATGCGCTGCTGATCGCCCCTACCGGCGGCGGCAAGACCCTGGGCGGGTTCCTGCCGAGCCTGATCGCGCTGACGCGGCGGGGGAAGCGGCCGGTGGCGCGGCTGCACACGCTCTACATCTCGCCGCTCAAGGCGCTCACCGCCGACGTGGCCCGCAACCTGATGCGTCCGGTCGAGGAAGCCGGCCTGCCGGTGACGGTGGAGAGCCGCACCGGCGACACGCCGCAGAACCGGCGCGCCCGGCAGAAGCGCACGCCGCCGGACATCCTGCTGACCACGCCGGAATCGCTGGCGCTGATGCTGTCCTGGACCGATGCCGCCGAGCGGTTCGCCCATCTGGACGCTGTGATCGTCGACGAGCTTCACGCCCTGGCCGACACCAAGCGCGGCCAGATGCTGGCGCTGGGGCTGGCCCGCCTGCGCGGCCTGTCGCCCCAGGCCCGGTTTTCGGGCCTTTCCGCCACTGTGGCCGATCCGCCGGCCCTGCTGCGGTTCCTTTCGCCGGACCCGGAGCGCTCCGTGGTCGTCCAGGGCGATCCGGGCGCCGAGCCGGAAGTGAGCATGCTGGTCCCGGACGCCTATGTGCCCTGGGCGGGCCATCTGGCCCTGTTCGCGGTCGACGCGATCTACGAGCGGATCCGCACCGCCCGGACCTGCCTGCTGTTCACCAACACCCGCTCCTCCGCCGAGGTGCTGTTCGCGGCCCTGTGGCGGGCGAACGAGGATGCGCTGCCGATCGCGCTGCACCACGGCTCCCTCTCGGTCGATCAGCGCAAGCGGGTCGAGGCGGCGATGATCGCCGGGAAGCTGCGTGCGGTGGTTTGCACCAGCTCGCTCGACCTCGGCATCGACTGGGGCGACGTCGATCTGGTTCTCCAGATCGGCGCGCCCAAGGGGGTCGCCCGGCTGGTGCAGCGGATCGGCCGTGCCAACCACCGGATGGACGAGCCGTCCCGCGCGGTGATGGTGCCCGCCAACCGCTTCGAGTTCCTGGAGTGCATGGCGGCACAGGAGGCGGTCCGGGATGGGGATCTCGACACCGGCATCACGCCGCTGCCGGGCCTGGACGTCCTCGCCCAGCACATGCTGGGCGTGGCCTGTTCCGGGCCGTTCGACGCCGACCTGCTCTACGCGGAGGTGGTGCGGGCGGATCCCTTCCGCGACCTGACGCGGCAGGACTTCGACGATGTGCTGCGCTTCTGCGCGACCGGCGGCTATGCGCTGGGCGAGTACGAGTGCTACCGGCGGCTGGTCGAGCTTCCGGACGGGCGCTGGCAGCTGGCCGACCAGCGCTTTGCCCGTCAGTGGCGGATGAATGTCGGGGTGATCGTCGAGGCGCCGGTGCTGCGGGTGAAGCTCGGCCGCAAGACCTTGGGCGAAGTCGAGGAATTCTTCATCCAGACGCTCTCGCCCGGCGACAGCTTCATCTTTGCCGGCCAAGCCCTCGAGTTCCTGGGGATCCGCGAGCACGAGGTGATGACCAGGCGCGCGAAGGACTCCAGCCAGGCCGAGGTGCCGCTGTTCGGCGGCAGCAAGTTCCCGGTCAGCACCTATCTCGCGGGCCGGGTGCGGCGGATGCTGGGCGACCCGCCCAGCTGGAGCCGGTTCCCGGAGCCGGTCCGCGAATGGCTGGAGCACCAGCGCCGCCGCTCGTCCCTGCCACCGGACGAAGGGCTGCTGGTGGAGACGTTCCTGTACCGCAAGCGCTGGTTCCTGATCGCCTATGTCTTCGCCGGCCGCAACGCGCACCAGACCCTGGGCATGCTGCTCACGCGAAGAATGGCGCGCAACGGCCTGCAGCCGCTGGGCTTTGTGGCGTCCGACTATGCGATCTCGATCTGGTCGGGCAAGGAGGCGGAGCAGGTCGACGGGCTGTTCGACGTGGACATGCTGGGCGACGACCTGGAAGCCTGGATGGCCGAGAGCTCGATGCTGCGCCGGACCTTCCGCAACATCGCGGTGGTGGCCGGCCTGATCGAGCGCCGGCACCCGGGCCAGGAAAAGACCGGCCGGCAGGTCACCTTCAATGCCGATCTGATCTACGACGTGCTGCGTAAGTACGAGCCGGGCCACGTCCTGCTGAAGGCGACCCGCAACGAAGCGGCCGCCGGGCTCACCGACATCCGGCGGCTGGCCGACATGCTGGTCGGGGTCCAGGGCCGGATCGAGCATCGCCGGCTGCCCCGGGTCAGCCCGCTGGCGGTGCCGATCATGCTGCAGATCGGCCGGGAGCGGGTGGGCACCGACGACATCGACATGCTGCTGGACACCCATGCGGCCGAACTGATCGACGAGGCGATGGCGCCGGACGAAGGTTCGGTGACGTGAGCGGACCCCGAACGGAGAATGGATGTTGCGGCCTGCCGAGATCGAACTGAACGGGCAGCGGCTGCTGCTGGATCCTGCGGGCGTCTTGTTCTGGCCGGCCGAGCGGATGCTGGTCGTGGCCGACCTGCATCTCGAGAAGGGCGCCGCCTTTGCGAGACGGGGCGTCATGCTGCCTCCCCATGACACGCTGGCCACCCTGGAGCGGCTGGAGCGGGTGCTGGCCCGGCTGGATCCGCTGGTGGTGGTGAGCCTGGGCGACGGCTTCCACGACCGGCATGGCGCTGCGCACCTGCCGGCCGTCCTGGCGGCACGCATCCGGGCGATGACCGCGGGCAGGCATTGGCTGTGGGTGACCGGCAACCATGATCCGGAGCCGCCGCAGGGCCTGGGTGGTGTCGGGATCGCCGAGATCCGCCAGGCGGGGCTTCTGTTCCAGCATGAGCCGGATGCCAGTGATATCATGCAGGTAGCAGGGCATCTTCATCCTTGCGCCAAGGTCCGGCTGGGCGTCCGCACCGCTCGGCTCGGCTGCTTCGTCACCGACGGAACCCGGCTGGTGCTCCCGGCGTTCGGAGCGTTCACCGGCGGTCTCAACATCCTCGACCAAACCTTCGCGACCATGCTCTCCAGCAGCTTCCAGGCCTATGTCCTGGGCGAGGCCAGCTGCCGCCCCGTGCCACGCCATCTGCTCGTGGCCGACATCAGGACACGCCGCCAACGAGTTGGAGGATAAAGCTTTTGAGTGCTGCGACCCTGCACTGGTTTCGCCAGGACCTGCGGCTTGCCGACAACCCCGCACTGGCAGCGGCGGCCAGCGGTGGCCAGTCCCTGATCTGCCTTTATCTGCTGGACCCGCGGATGGGCGCGGCGCGGCGCTGGTGGCTGCATCACAGCCTGACCGAACTGGAGCGGCATCTGGGCGAGCGCGGCCAGCGGCTCGTGCTCCGGCAGGGCGATCCGGAAGCGGTCGTCCAGGAACTGGTCAGGGAGCATGGCGTCCGCCGGGTCACCTGGAACCGGCTCTATGAGCGCGGCGAGCGGGCCCGGGACGATCGTTTGCGAACGGAGCTGGAGCGCAACGGGGTCGAGGTGGTCGAGGGCAATGCCGGGCTCGGACGGGAGCCGGACGAGATCCTCCAGACCAAGGACCAGCCGTACAAGGTATTCACCCCCTACGGAAAGGCCTGGTTCAAGGCCGGCGACCTTCCGGCGCCCGAGCCGGCCCCGGCCGCGCTGCCGCCACCGCCGGATGGCCTGGAAGAGGGCGACGGGCTGGACGGCTGGGGCCTGCTGCCGACGCGGCCGGACTGGGCGGTGGGGCTGCGCGAGCGGTGGGGCGGCCGGATCGGCGAGGCGGCTGCCGCTGCCGCCCTGGGAGAGTTCGTGGACGACGATCTCGCCCGGTATGGCAGCCGGCGCGACCTGATGGGCGAGCAGGGTACCTCGCGCATGTCGCCGCACCTGCATTTCGGCGAGATCTCGCCCCGCCAGATCGTCCACGCGGTTCATGCGGCGGTGGAGGACGGCCAGGTCAGCCAGCCGGAAGCGTTCGCCTATCTGCGCCAGCTGGTCTGGCGCGAGTTCGCGCATGCGATCCTCTTCCATTTCCCGGAACTGCCGGACCGGCCGCTGCGCCCCGAATTCGCCGCCTTCCCCTGGGCCGACGATCCGGACGGGCAGATGATGAAGGCCTGGCGGACCGGCCGGACCGGCTTTCCGCTGGTGGACGCCGGGATGCGCGAGCTCTGGCAGACGGGCTGGCTGCACAACCGGGCCCGGCTCGTGGTCGGCTCGTTCCTGACCAAGGACCTGATGCTGCCCTGGCAGGAGGGGGCGGCCTGGTTCATGGACACGCTGGTGGATGGCGACCTCGCCGACAACTCCATGGGCTGGCAGTGGGTGGCAGGGTGCGGAACCGACGCGTCGCCCTATTTCCGGATCTTCAATCCGATGCTGCAGAGCCGGAAGTTCGACCCGGACGGCGCCTATATCCGCCGCTGGGTGCCGGAGCTGGCCGGCCTGCCGGACAAGCTGATCCATGCGCCGTTCGAGGCCGACGAGGCCGAGCTGCGCCTTGCCGGCGTGCGGCTGGGCGAGACCTATCCGAAGCCGATCGTCGACCACTACCGTGCCCGGGACCTGGCGCTGGAGGCCTACAAGTCCCTGCGCAACGAGGCCTGATCCGGCTGGCCGACGGTTTCGGTCCGCGATAAGCAAGACGGAGGGGAAGCTTAGAAAAATAACACGTGAATGCACGTGAAGTCGGGGGATGACCATGGGCGTCAGTGAGGCTGGGGCGACCAGCATCTTTGCGGTGCTGTTGGGGATGGCGCGGCAGTTGCGCGTGGGGCAGCTGACCATCGTGCTGCCGGACGGTTCCCGACATGACTATCGGGGCACCGAATCCGGACCCTCCGGCGTCCTGGTCCTGAACCGGCCGCGGGTGGTGCGGCGCTTTCTGACCGGCGGCGCCAACGGCTTTGCCGACTCCTACCTGGACGGCGATTGGGACAGCCCGGACCTGGCCAGGCTGCTGCAGGTCCTGGCCATGAACGAGCAGTCGTTCGCCGACCACTATTACGGCAAGCCCTGGGTGCGGGCGATCGCCCGGATCGCCCACCTGCTGCGGCCGAACACCCGCCGCGGCAGCAAGAAGAACATCCACGCCCATTATGACCTGGGCAACCAGTTCTACCAGCGCTGGCTGGACCCCTCGATGACCTATTCCTCGGCGGTCTACGAGCGGCCGGACGCGACGCTGGAGGAAGCGCAGCTCGCCAAGCTGCGCCGGCTGGCGACGATGACGGGCGTTCGGCCCGACGCGCATGTCCTGGAGATCGGCTGCGGCTGGGGCAGCTTTGCCGAACTCGCCGCCAAGGAGTTCGGCGCCAAGGTCACCGGGCTCACCATCAGCGACGCCCAGGCGGAGTTCGCCCGCAAGCGCATCTTCGAGGCGGGGCTGGCCGAGCGGGTCAAGATCGAGATCCGCGACTATCGCGACGTGGAGGGGCGCTTCGACGCGGTGACCTCGATCGAGATGTTCGAGGCGGTGGGCGAGCGGTTCTGGCCGGGCTACTTCGCCAAGCTGCGCGACGTCCTGGTCGAAGGCGGCCGCGCCGCCCTGCAGATCATCACCATCGACGAGCGCAACTGGGAGAACTACCGGACCAGCGCGGACTTCATCCAGCGCTACGTCTTCCCGGGCGGAATGCTGCCGACCAAGTCGGCCCTGGACCGGCTGGCCACCAGCAGCGGCCTGCGGCGCACCGCCATGAGCGGGCACGGCATCGCCTATGCGGACACTCTCGCGGAATGGAACCGGCGCTTCCAGAAGGCCTGGCCGGACCTGGTCCCGATGGGATTCGACACAAGGTTCAAGCGGATCTGGGAGTTTTACCTGGCCTATTGCGAGGCGGGCTTCCGCACCGACAACATCGACGTCGTCCAGGTCGCCTACGCCCGCTGACGCCGGTCAGCCGGCGCCGTCGTTCCGGCGCCGGGCGGCATTGCGCAGGACCAGCGCCGCGAACCCGCGGGCGATCGCCCGGCCGCCCTGGTCCGCCTCGGGCAGATGGCGGTCGGTCGCGGCGCGCAGCAGTTCCGGGGCTCGCTCGTCCCCGGTCATCTGCAGGCGGAGCAGCCCCCAGGCCACCAGGATCGGTGCGGTGACCTCGATATGGGCCTGGAAGCCGTAGGTGGCGTTGCCGGCGCGCCAGATCTGGTTGGTGCAGGTCTGGCCCCGCATCAGCAACGTGGCATCCGGCGGCAGGTCGAAGGTGTCGTCGTGCCACTGCATGAAGGCAGTGCCGGGCCGGACCTGGCTGAGCAGCGGGTCGGCCTGGGCGGCCTCGGTCGGGTGGAGGGGCACGAAGCCATACTCGGGCGCAGCGCCGATCCGCGGGATCCCGCCCCAGGCGCGGGCCAGGATCTGAGCGCCCAGGCAGATCCCCATGACCGGCCGGTGCTCCGCATCCATCCGCCGGGCTAGCGCCCGGAGCGGGGGGAAGTAGGGACAGGCGTCGTCGGCCAGGGCGTTCATGGTGCCGCCCAGAATCAGGAGCCCATCATGGCCAGCCGCCCCGGCTGGCAGCTCCAGGCGCTCGTCCCCGAGAAGAACCGTCGATTCGATACCCAATCGTTCGGTCTCTTCCTGGACGAGGCCCGCCGGGCTCTCCAAATTGTTCTGGACGATGAGGATTCGGGCGGGCATCGGGCAGGTCCCAGTTGGTCCGCCTTCGGAGATGCCGGCTACGAGGCGGCACGGGAAGAGGAGTTTTGCAGCCATCGTGACGAGTTATGCCGAGCGTGCGCAGGAACTGCGCGACGAATTCGCCCTGTTCGACGACTGGCGCGACAAGCTCGAGAACATCATGGACATGGGCAAGTCGCTGCCGCCGATGGACGAGGCGCTGAAGACGGACGCGTCCCGGGTCCGGGGCTGCCAGAGCCAAGTCTGGATGGTCGGCCTGAACGAGGAGGGGCGCGTCCACCTGCTCGCCGAGAGCGACGCCATCCTGGTCAAGGGCCTGATCGCGCTGCTGCTGCGGCTCTACGACCGGCTGCCGCCTGCCGAGATCCTGGCGAACCCGCCCGAGGTGCTCAAAGAGATCGGCCTGGAGCGCTACCTGACGCCGTCCCGCTCCAACGGGCTGTACTCGATGATCGGCCGGATCCAGCACATCGCGGAGACCCAGGCCGCCCAGGTCTAGCCCGCAGCGCCCAGAGCAACTTCTGATTGAGGTGGTCGGTAGCAGCTCCTACCGTCGGCCGGATCGACGGTTGGCTGGCAGTCCGCTTCCATGATGATCCTGTGCCATCTCGCGAGTGCCGCGACCCTGGCGTTCGCCCTGTTCCTGCTCCCGGCCCTCGCGGTCCAGGCACCCAATGCCCAGGCGTTCGCCGCCTCGTCCTGGTCGGTCCTGCTGCCGTTCGCCGGCCTGTTCCTCCTGGCCTTCCTGCTCCTGGGAGGGATTGGCCTGGTGAGCCGGTGGTCGCGGCGCCTGCTGGTCGCTTATCTCGTCGTCGCGGTCATGGCGCTGCTGTGCGGCCAGATCTTCGGCCAGACCGAGGGCGTGGTGCTGGACGGGGCTGCCCACGACCTGGACGTGCCGGCGCTGCGGGCCGGGCTGGAGCTGGCGGCCCTGGCGGTCGTGGCCCTGGCCGGAGCGCTGGCATGGCGGCGCATCGCGTCCCATGCCGGGACGACGGTGCTGGTGGTGGCGGGCTGGGCATTGGCCTCGGGCCTCGTTTCCGCCAGCAGCCATGGCGGCGGGGCCGACCAGGGGGAGGCGGAGGCGGCACTGGACCTGGGTGCCCTTTCCAGCAGGTTCAACGTCATCCATGTGATGTTCGATTCGCTGCGCTCGGATGTGCTGGCCGAGATCCTGGAGGGCAATCCCGAACTCGCCGCAGGCCTGCAAGGCTTCACGATCTATCCCGAGCACGCCGGCTACTCGAACTGGACCACGATCTCGCTGGGGGCGATCCTCGCTGATCGCCTGTATTTCGAGGAACCTGTCGGCGACGAGCCGGCGAACGACCTGTTCGGCCGGTGGATTGGCCGGGAAAGCCTGCCGGCACGGCTCCAGGCCGATGGTTTCCAGGTTGCGGCGATGCCGCCTGGCCGGATCTTCTGCGAAACGGCGTCGTTTCCCTGCGCCGTGCTCGACGTCGCGGCGGCCGGGGCGGGCGTCGAGGTCGACCAGTCCGATCCGGGGGCGACCCTGCAGGCGGAGCGCATCCTGCTGGCCAACCTCGCACTGCTGCGGCTCGCCCCCGCATTCCTGAAGCCCGCCGTCTACGACCGGGGCGGCTTCCTGATCCCGGACCAGGAAGCAGGCGCCTCGCTCACCCCCATCCAGCGCGACATCGTCCTCTCCCGCGACATGGTGCGCCACGTCGCCCGGTCGCTGGCGGTTCGGACCGAGCAGCCGGTCTACAAGTTCCTGCATTTCTACCCGCCCCACCGGCCGTTCATGCTCGATGCCGCCTGTGCGCGGCAGGAGGAGGTGCTGGAGAGCTGGGAGAACTACCGGGCCCAGGCGACCTGCGCGGTCCGGCTGTTCGCCGACCTGGTCACCCGCCTGAAGGAACTCGACGCCTTCGACCACAGCCTGATCGTGCTGCAGTCCGACACCGGGCTGAACACGCGCAGAAGCGGAAAGGGGGGGGGCCAGCCCGTCACCACCACCGAGAGCTACGACCAGGCGGAACTGCTGGGCTACGCCCGCCCGGCGCTGGCGATCAAGCCGATCGGCGGAACCAGTGCGCTTGCCGTCTCGGCGGAGCGCACCCATCACCGCGACACCTTCCGCCTCCTGGCCGAGGCGTCCCGCGGCAGCGACGGCCGCATGCAGCTGGACCTGGAGCCGCGCCTCTATCCGGCCGACGGTCCCCGGCCGTTCGTGGTGAGCGGCCCCGTGCGTCCGCACACCCGGCGTCTTGCTCCCTATGACCGGTTCGCCGTGGACGGGCCGGTGGCGGACTGGGCGAGCTGGCGGTTCGAGGGCAGCTTCGAGGCTCCCGGCACGCCGCTCAGGGCGCCGGAGCCGATCCGGGCGGTGCGCCTCTCGGCGCCAGGTTCGGACCGGGTGGCGCCCGGCCAGGAGATCCAGCTCACCGCCCTGGTGGAAGGCGGCAGCGACCAGGTCGTCCTGACGTTCCTGCGCCGCACGGCGGACGGCAGGCTCGACGTGATCGCGCCCTGGGGCTTCGCGCGGTCGATCAACTGGGTGGTGGAAGACGGCAACCGCGACGCCTGCCGCCTCGAACTGCTGGCGGTGGCCCGCAACGAGCTGGATCCGGAGGACAAGCGCAGGCTGGGCGAGCTTTCAATCCCACTAAGCCGCCCCGGCTGCTGACCGATCTAAGGCTTCGGCGCCTATTCTGCTGCAATGTTGCGACGCTGGTCCGCCGTGTCAGGATCCGGAACCCCGGACGGTAATGAACGGCCGCAGCCTCGGCATTCAACCCCTTGGAGACCGGAGCCGGCGGATCTCTTCGCAGAGGCGACCAGGATATGATGGGGATAACCCAATAGATCATCTTGATAATTACCGGAAATAGGTACCATATCAGGCAGATATTCTCTTCGAGGCACGAGGGGTTCTGATGGGCACCGCCGTTGGAGTTTCGTGGTATCGGCGAGAACATTACGACGAACTTCGTCGAATTTTCGCCGATGGACGACAGCTCCCTGAGACGTTCGACCAATGGCTGCGCGCCGCAACGGAAGGACTGATCCGGATCGAGCAGATGGGCGGGATCCCGGTCAAGGCGCCGCTCGACCTGTTCGACTTTCCCAAATGGTGCGCTGCGCGCCATCTCGAATGCGATTTCCGGGCTCGGCAGATGTTCGTGGCGGAATTCGTGCGCGACCATGCCGGAGAAGGACGGCAGGATGGGGCGGACCATGCGTCGGCGTCCGAGCCGCGCTACGAGGCGGCCTCGCCCTCGGAGGCTGGCCCTTCCCGGGGAGGACGCAAGAGCCCGTCCCAGCGTTCCCGCCGCCTGCGCTCCTGAGCATCCCGCGGTTCTGCCGGCCCATCCGATGTCGGATCCTCATCCCCCGGCCTAGCTTCTCGACAGCGGCGTAGCGGGCTGCCAGCTTCCGCGCCACTCTGGACGAGGAGGGGCACATGGAGATGGCGACGGTGGCGACACCCATCGGCCGGGTACGGCTGATCGGTGACGGCGACGTGCTGGTCGGGCTCTATACCGGCGAGGAGCAGGGCATCGAGGCCGGGGAAGCCGACACGGCGCTGCTGCGCGAGGCCTGCCGGCAGGTCGAGGCCTTCTTCGCCGGCAGCCTCAGCGTGTTCGATCTACCGCTCCGGCTGGACGGCACCGAATTCCAGCGCCGGGTGTGGGCGGCGCTCCTGGAGATCCCGTTCGGCGCCACCATCTCCTACAAGCAGTTGGCGGAGCGGGTGGAGAGCCGCGCCGGCTTCCGTGCGGTGGGCGCCGCGAACGGCAGGAACCCGATCTCGATCATCGTTCCCTGCCATCGGGTGATCAACCATGACGGCAAGCTCGGCGGCTATGGCGGCGGCCTGCCGCGCAAGCGCTGGCTGCTCGACCACGAAGCCCGCTTTGCCGGCGGCCGCCTGATCTGACTTGCTGGGAACCGACGAGATGAGCACGCAGACGCGCAACCGCGCGATCATCCTGGCGATGGTGGCGGTCGCCATCGTGATCGGCCTGATCTGGCCGTTCGCGCTGGACAACACCAAGCGGATGAAGGACGCGGAAAAGGCGGCGCAGGAGGGGGCCGCCATGCCGGCCGACCGCTGAGCTTCCCTGGATCAGGGCGGCGCCTGAAACTCCAGCAGCAGCAGGTCGATCCTCGCAATCCGCTGCTCCATCCGCGTGGCCAGATGCGGCTGCACCGGGTCGTCCAGATACACCGCCCGGGCCGCCTCCAGCGATTCCCTGGCCTCGCCGAGGATGAGCGGGTCGCTGCTCCGCTCGCCCTGCGCCGTCAGGACGCTGCCCAGGTTGGCCCGGGCCATCGCCCAGTCCATGGGGCTGCGCTCGGGGGAATATTCACCGAGTGCTGCGCGAAAGGCGCTGGCGGCGTCCTTCAGCAGTTCCTGGTCATCCTCCGCTTCGCCGAGAATGGCCAGGGCGTTGCCGAGATTGTTCTGGCCCATCGCCCAGTCGAGCGGCGCCCGGTCCCGCCGGTACTCCAGGAGTGCCGCGCGGTAAGCCGCCACCGCTTCGTGGAGCAACCCGGTGCTGTCCAGGCGCAGACCCAGCGTCTGCAGCGCGGTGCCGAGATTGTTCTGGGTTGCCGCCCAGTCCAGCGGCACCCGCGTCCGGTCGCGTTCCAGAAGTGCCGCACGATAGGCTTCCACCGCCTGCTCCAGGCGTTCGGTGCCATCCTCCCGCTCGCCCAGCGCCGCCAGGATGTTGCCGAGGCTGTCCTGGGTCATCGCCCAGTCGAGCGGTACCCGATCCCGGGTGTACTCGGCCAGGGCGGCCTGGTGCGCGGCGGCCGCCTGTTCCAGCAGCCCGGTGTCGTCGTTCCATTCGCCCAGCAAGGCCAGCGCGTTGCCGAGATTGTTCTGCAGCGCAGCCCATTCGAGGGGAGCCTGTGCCCGGCTCCGCTCGGTCAGCGCCGCGCGATAGGCCTGCACCGCCTCCTCCAGCCGGGTGGTCGAGCCCTGCCACTGGCCGAGCGTCTTCAGGGCGTGCCCCAGATTGTTCTGGACCATTGCCCAGCCCGAAGGGGCGAGAATGCGGGTGAACTCCAGCAGCGCCGCACGGTAGGCGTCGATCGCTTCTTCCAGCCGTGAGGGCGATCCCTCGCGCCCGGCCAGAGTAGCGAGCACGTTGCCGAGATTATTCTGCGTCGCGGCCCAGTCCAGCGGCGCTGTCTCCCGGCCGTACTCCTCCTGGGCCAGCTGGTACGCGTCGATCGCTTCGATCAGATGCCGTGTCCCGGCCTCGCGCCGGCCAAGAGTCGCCAGGGCAACGCCCAGATTGTTCTGCACAGCTGCCCATCGCCAGGAAGCCTGCTCGCGGGGCGTCTCGGCAAGAAGATCGCGCCAGGCCGAGATTGCGGCCTCCAGCGATGCATTGCGCCCGAACTCCTCGCCATCCCGCCACAATGCGTCGGCCGATGCTGCCAGATAGTCAGTCCGCAACTCGGCATGGTCGGCCGGAAGCCGTTGCGCCGCATCGGCGAAGCGTCGCGCGGCATCCAGGTAGCGCAAGCGGATCATCGCCAGTCCGGCGCGCTCGGCGATGGCTTCGGCCGAGCGCAGCGCCTGCTGCCGGTAAGCCTGTTCCTCCAGGCGCTCGATCCCGGCCAGGGCCTCGTCGGCCCGGTCGAGATCGCCCTGATCCAGGGCCTGCCGCGCCTGCGCCTTCAGGGCCGTCAGTTCCGGCGGGTCGCCCGGTGCCGCCGCCAGCCGCGCGGCCTGGTCGCGCAGGCCGATCACGGCCTCGAGCAGGCGGGTGCCCAGCTCCTTCTCGGGCACGTCGACCTCGCCCAGGATCAGCAGCACGCTACGGACCTGCGCTGCCTGGGCGCCCAGAAGCTGGCCCAGTTCCGCGATGGTGGCGGCCTGGGCCGCGTTCTCGGCGCGTAAGGGATCGAGCTGCGCATCCACCAGGGCGCGCAGCGTCTCCGGAGGGGCTATCTGGTTGATGGTGCCGAGATTGTCCCGCCCGATCGCGATCCCGCCATCACCGGCCTGAGCCAGGCTGTCCTGGCCAGGGGCCGGGCCGGAGCCGGCCAAGCATTCGACCGCGAGCCAGGCGGCCAGCAGGAGGCGGACCTGGCGGCCGATCATTCCGCAGGCGGCGCCGGCGGTGGGGACACCGTGATCGTGCCGCTATTGTCCCGCCCGACCGCAACGCCTCCGGCCCCGGCTTCGGCCTGGCTGGTGCTGGGGGCGGGGCCGCCCGGCGGGCGGTCGGGGAACAGCCAGGTGACCAGGACCCACAGGCCGCCGGCTGCCACCACGACCCCGCCGCCCAGCCAGCTCAGGATCTCCCGGTTCTGCTTTCGCCGGAAAAACGACCAGTAGCGCCTGAACATGGATCGCTGCCTCCCACCATTCTCTCGATGCTGGTCAGTCGATCCATAGCAGATTTTTCCGGTCGGCGGGTCGTCCGGTCGCTCATGATCGCGGTTCGGCTCGGCACGATTACCGCCGCGACCAGATCTTCTGGTCGATCTGACCGGCAAGCTCCGGCATCTCGCTGGCCAGGAAGCGGGGAACCTGGCCGGCCTTGCGCTTGGCGACATAGTCCTTGGTCAGCCGCACCACGATCCCGGACAGGAGCACGATCGCGATCAGGTTGATGGTGGCCATCAGTCCCATGGAGGCATCGGCGGCGTTGAACACGGTGGCGACCGTCTCATAGGCTCCCCAGACCACCATCAGCAGCACGGCGATCCGCAGGACCGTCAAAGGCCCGCGATGGCCCAGGCCCAGGAAAGTCATGGCGTTTTCGGCATAGGCGTAATTGCCGATGATCGAGGTGAACGCGAAGAAGAAGATCGCGATGGCGATGAAGGTGCTGCCGAACGAGCCGATATGGTGGGTAACGGCCGCCTGGGTGAGCTGGGTGCCGGTCACCTCGGAGCCGGGGACGAGCGTGCCGGACAGGAGGATCAGCAGGGCGGTCGCGGTGCAGATCACCAGGGTGTCGATGAACACGCCCAGCGACTGAACCAGGCCCTGGCTGACCGGATGGTGCGGGTCGGGGGTGGCGACCGCGGCGATGTTGGGAGCGCTGCCCATGCCGGCCTCGTTGGAGAACAGGCCGCGGCGCACGCCGTTCATCAGCGCCGCCATCATCCCGCCGGTGACGCCACCCACGGCTTCCTCCAGGCCGAACGCGCTGCGCACGATCAGCCCGAGCATGGCCGGGATCTCAGTGATGTTGACGATCAGGGCGTAGAGGGCGACCAGGATATAGGCGACCGCCATGAACGGCACCAGGACCTCGGCGACCCGGGCGATGGTCCGGATGCCGCCGAAGATGATGATACCGGCCAGGGCTGCCAGGACGATGCCGGTGCCGATCTTCGGCAGGCCGAAGGCACCCTCGAACGAATCCGCGATCGAATTCGCCTGCACCGCGTTGAACACCAGGCCGAACGACAGGATCAGGCAGGCCGAGAAGATCACCCCGGCCCAGGGCGCGCCCAGGCCCTTGGCGATGTAGAAGGCCGGTCCGCCGCGATAGCGGCCCTCGTCGTCCCGGATCTTGTAGAGCTGCGCCAGCGTGCTCTCGGCAAACGCCGTGGCCATGCCGACCGCGGCCACCATCCACATCCAGAAGATGGCGCCTGGCCCGCCCAGGTAGAGCGCCACCGCCACGCCAGCCAGGTTGCCGGTGCCGACGCGCGAGGCCAGGCTGGTGCACAGCGCCTGGAACGGGGTGATGCCGGAGCTGTCGCCTTCCTTGGATCCCGTCACCGCGCGGATCATTTCGGGAAAGCAGCGGACCTGCACGAAGCCCAGGCGCAGCGTGAAGAAGACGCCGACCGCCAGGAGCCCGTAGACCAGGACATAGCCCCAGAAGATGTTGTTGAGGAAGTCTATGACCGCATCCATGGCGCTCCCCATTCGATTGCGCGAGCTGGCTGCCCGTCGCCACGGCCAGTCTGGCCGTGGTGGGAGCGGCAGGCTTGCGGTTCGCGCAACACTTGGCAAGCAGAAGCTAGGCCTGTTGCGGACCGCCGGCCCCGGTGGCGTCGACATCGGCGAGGGTTCCAACCGGCCGCTCGCCGCCATTCCCGTTGATCACGCTGAGTGTCCCGTCCGTTTCCAGCACGACGGCAACGACATCGCCGGGCTCAGCCGCTCCGTGGCCGCGCAGGGCAGACAGAACCTCCTGCCGCGTCACCCGCTGCTCCCGAAGGGCGCCTTCCAGGAAGCGGCCGCGATGCAGCAGCAGGGTCGGCTCCGACTTCACCAGGGCACTGAACCTGGAGGATCGCACCGAGAGCCATGCCACCAGGTACTGCAGGCTGATCAGGAGCACGAAGCCGAGCATGCCTTCCACCAGCGCCACCGACTTGGTGAGCAGGACCGAGGCCAGGGTCGAGCCCAGGGCCACGGTGACCACCAGGTCGAACGCATTGAGCTTGGCGAGCGTTCTCTTGCCGGAGATCCGCAGCACCAGGATCAGGCCGACATAGGCGATCGTGCCTACCACCAGGACCCGCAGGAGCCCATACCAGCTGTCGAAGAACATCGGTCAACCTTCTCAGGAGGAGCCAGCGAGCCGGCGACGCTGCCCGCCAAGCGAGCATGGGGGCCCCTTGGTCAGCTACGGAGCCGTCTGATCGACAAACGCCCGGGCTGGCGCAGGTTGCGCCCGGCGGAGCCAAAGAACCACCGTGCCGGTGCCGTAGGAGGAGGGTGGTCAGCCCTTGGGAGAGGCCCCGCTCGGATCACGGTGACGGTCCGGCGCGCCGCGTGGCGGGAGGGTCGGCCCGGTCTGGTGCTCACTGGTGACGCGCTCGACCGCGAAGCCGGCGGTAAGGCCGTGAACGATCGTGGAGGTCAGGATGGTGAACGCGATGACCGCCCAGAGCTGATACTCGTTGACCAGCTCGACATGGCTGCCGGCATAGGCGAGGTAGTAGACCGAACCGATCCCCCGCACGCCGTAGAAGGCGACGATGGCCCGCTCGCCGCTCCTGAACGGCGTCCCGGCCAGGGCGAGCCACCCCACCAGGGGCCGGACCACGAACACCAGGGCCAGGCCGATGACCGCATCGGTCCAGGTGAAATGCGGCCACAGGACCGGCAGCGCCGCCCCGAGTGCGATCAGGATGATCGCCGTGAGCGCATGCTCCAGCGATTCGGAAAAATCGTGCAGCCGGCGGTGGAACTGGTGCCGGGTCTCGGAGCGGCGCAGCGTGTAGCCGGCGACGAACGAAGCGATGAACCCGTAGCCTTCCGCAAGCTCGGTCAGGCCGTAGGCAAGGAACACCCCTGCCAGCGCCACCACGCCCGACCCGGTCCGGGACAGGGCGTTGTCGCGCGGCCACTCGAACAGGATCTTTCCCAGCAGCCAGCCTACTGCGGCTCCGCCCATGGCGCCCGCGGCAATCCGGTAAAGGAGGTCCCGTGCTAGCCACTCTCCCGTCAGGGTCAGGCTCAGCCCTCCCGCCGTGGCCACCGCGATGCCCAGATGTACGAAGGGGAACGCCAGGCCGTCGTTGAGCCCGGCCTCGGTCGTCAGGGTGTAGCGGACCGGATGCTCGCCGCCCTCATGGGGCGGGCCGACCTGGACGTCGCCGGCGAGGACGGGATCGGTCGGCGCCAGGATGGCGCCGAGAAGCAGGCCGCCCGCGAGCGTCATGCCGGCGATCGTCCAGCCAAGGAAAGCGATCGCGATGATGCAGAGGGGCATCGCGACCACCAGGAGCCTGACCGTCGGCATCCACTGCTCGCGGCCGGCCAGGCGGTCGATCCGCAGGCCGGTGCCGAACAGGCCCATGATCACGCAGAGTTCGCTGACGATCTCCCAGGGGACCGGCGATGCCACCGGCTCGATCGCCGCCGGCATCCCTGGAATCCAGGCGAAGGTCGCGAACCCGGCAAGAATCAGCAGGGCGGAGGTCGCCGGTTCGCGGCCGGACACGAAACGCGGCAGCCAGAAGGAGACGATAATGCCGACGCCCAGGGCGGCGAGCAGGACATGGTAGGAGTCGAGACCGTACAACCCGCAAGCCTTTCCGGGCGGTCACGGCAGAGAATCCTACCGCGCGCGTCCCGCAACCGGCCGCTCGTTGCTGCGGTTCCTCAAGAAGCTCCCGAGCCGTCGCTATGCCATCCCCCGGCGCCGCGGCCGGAACGTCAGCCGTCCAGGGTCAGTCCGGTGACCTCCTCGATCACGCTGCGGATGCCGGGCGCGCACGCGGCGGCGGGGCGCGGCTGGTCGTAGGGGTGGCCGTCCGCGGTGAAGTCGACGATGCAGCCGCCGGCTTCCTTGACCAGGAGCAGGCCGGGAACGACGTCCCAGGAATTGGTCAGCATCGAGACGGTGGCGTCGAAGCGGCCATCGGCGACATAGGCGAGCTTGAGCGCGGAGGAGCCCAGGCGGCGGTGGTCGATGCCTTTGCGGATCGCCGCTTCCAGCATGTTGGTGTAGACCGGCGGGTCGAGCTTGAAGTTGAACGACAGGGCCAGCAGGGCCTCGTCGGCGCGGCTGGTGTCGGCGCAGCGGATCGGCTTGCCGTTGCGGAAAGCGCCCTTGCCCGCCTCCGCGGTCCACAGCTCATCGCGGCAGGCGTCGTAGGTGAAGGACAAGGTGGGCCTCCCGTTCTCGACATAGGCCAGGAGGACGCCCCAATAGTCGATGCCGGCGAGATAGTTGGCGGTGCCGTCGATGGGATCGATGATCCACATCCGATCGGTGGAGCCGGCGGCGCCATGTTCCTCGCCGAGGAAGCCGTCCTCGGGGAACAGGGCGGAGATGTGGTCGCGGATGATGGTCTCGGTTTCGCGGTCGGCGCGCGAGACCAGGTCCTGGCGCCCCTTCTTCTCGATCACGAGCTCGTCGCGCCGTTTGAACAGGCCAAGCGCATGGGCACCGCCCTTGCGCACCGCTTCGATGCCGGCCTGCATGCGGCGCTCGTTCGAACTCATGACGGCAGGTGCTCCCTGGAGGCGAAGGTTTCATCGAGGCGGGCGATCAGGCCGGTCTGGCGGTGGCGGGAAACGCCACTTTCCACAGCCCGGCCGATGGCGTCCGGCTCGCCCAGAAGGACCACCAGCCGGCGCGCCCGCGTCACGGCGGTGTAAAGCAGATCGCGGCGCAACATGCGACCGTGCTCGCGGGACAACAGCACGATCACCGCCGGATACTCGGAGCCCTGCGCCTTGTGCACGGTGACGGCGTAGGCGGGGGACAGGGCTTCCAGCTCACCGCCCTCATAGGTCAGCAGGCGCTCGTCGAAGGCGGCCTGGAGGATGTTCTTGTTGGGATCCACCGCGACCACCCGGCCGATGTCGCCGTTGGAGAC
Source organism: Geminicoccus roseus DSM 18922 (assembly GCF_000427665.1). Lineage (NCBI taxonomy): Bacteria > Pseudomonadati > Pseudomonadota > Alphaproteobacteria > Geminicoccales > Geminicoccaceae > Geminicoccus > Geminicoccus roseus. Next base: position 4,905,314 of record NZ_KE386572.1, on the reverse strand, counting down.
CTCGCGCTCGTAGTCGTTCTCGATCTGCATGACCCGGTCGCCCACCGCGAAGCGCTGGTCGCCCCGGGTGATCACGCCGACCGGCTCCGGGTTCAGCAGCGACTGCAAAAAGCGGTTCAGCTCGATCGTTCCGACGGCGCCCCGGTTGGTCGGCACCAGCACCTGGACATCCTCGACCGGATCCAGGTGGAACGCCTTGGGGATCCGGTCGGTCAGCAGCTGCTGAAGCTTGGTGCGGATGTCCTCCGGGTTGGCAGCACGGATCGCGTAGAAGTCGCCCAGCGCGTCGCCGCGGCTGGTTTCCGGCATCTGGCCGGTGACGATGCGGTGCGCATTGGCGACGATCCGGGATTCGGCCGCCTGCCGGAAGATCTCCACCAGGCGCACCACGGTCAGGTGCCCGGACTGGATCAGGTCGCCCAGCACCCGCCCGGCGCCCACCGAGGGCAATTGGTCGATGTCGCCCACCATCATCAGGGCGGCATGGTCGGGCAGGGCTTCCGCTAGGGCGGCCATCAGCTCGGTGTCGACCATGGACGCTTCGTCGATCACGAACAGGTCGCCTTCCAGCGGCCGCTCGGCGTCGCGGCGAAAGCCATGGCCCGGCTCTGCCTCGAGGAGGCGGTGGAGGGTCGAGGCGTCGTGGCCGGTGCTCTCGTGCATCCGCCTAGCTGCCCGGCCGGTGGGTGCCGCCAGCACGACCCGCCCGCCGGAACGCTCCACCGCGGCCAGGATCGCGCGGACGATGGTGGTCTTGCCGGTGCCGGGGCCGCCGGTCACCACCATGAGCCGGCTGGTCAGCGCGGTCTGCACCGCCAGGACCTGGGAGGGTGCGAGGTCGAGCTTCAGGTATTTCGCCGCGTTCTCGACCGCGGCCTCGGCATCGCCGGTCCGCCAGGAAGGCAGCCCCTCGGCCAGCGTCGCCAGGCGTTCGGCCACCACGCGCTCCGCATGGTCCAGCTCCCGCAGGCCCAGCAGGTCGTCCTGGTGGCGGACGACATGGCCGGCCTCGACCGCCCGCTCGATGCCCGCCTCGGCCAGCGCCTCATTGATGCCCAGGAGATCGATCAGCCGGCCGCGCAGGAAGGGCAGGCGGGCCTGGGTATCGCCATGGCTCTGGGCGATCTCCTCCAGGACGTGGCGGACCGCGGCGGCAATCCGGTCGGGATCCTCCTGCGGCCGGCCCAGCGCCAGGGCGAAGCGGTCGGCGGTAGCGAAGCCGATCCCGTTGACCTCGCGGGCGAGCGACCAGGGATCGGTGGTCAGGTGCGCCAGCGTGCGCGGGCCGAATGCCTTGAGGATGCGCGCGGCCTTGGCGCCGCCCAGGCCATGGCTGTTCAGGAACAAGAGCGCATCGCGCTCGCCGGCAAGCGAGCGCCAGGTCTCGGTGATCCGCTCGGCAAGGGTCGGGCCCACGCCCTCGACCGCGGCCAGCTCGTCCGGTCGCTGCTCGATCACCGAGGGGAGCCGGTCGCCGAACACCCGGACCAGGCGGTGCGCCAGCACCGGTCCCAGCCCCTTGATCCGTCCGGAGCCCAGGAAGGCGATCAGTCCCTCCCGGGTCGACGGGGCGGCGGCATGGACCACGCTCGCGCGAAAGCGCCGGCCCCAGCTCGGATCGTCCTCGAAAGCGCCCAGCGCCTTGATCTGGTCGCCCTCCTGCACCTCCAGCCCGGTGCCGACCAGCGTCAGCGGCTCGCCGGAATCGGACTTCAGGCGCAGCACGGTCCAGCCGCTGTCGGCGTTGCGGAACACCACGCGTTCAACGGTGCCGACCAGCTCGCGCTGCGGCCGGGCCTCGGCGGGTGTGGCCGGAATCATGCGCTGCCGGCCCTTGCGTGGTTGGCGGTTGCGCGTTTCATCGCGACCCAGCTAGTTAGCATCGTGGACGTTGGCGTGTGGGGAAATAGTAGATGACAGATGACAGGTGGCCGGTATGGAAGGCAGGTCGCACCGAAGTGCCGAGCCTGCCGCTGCCGTTCGTGGTGGGTCATCGAGGTTCTGCTGCGCATGCCCCGGAAAACACCCTGTCCTCCATCCGCAAGGCTGCGGAGCAGGGCTGCCGGATGGTCGAGTTCGACGTCAAGCTCACCCGTGACCGGGTGGCGTTCCTGATGCACGATTCCGCGCTTTCCCGGACCACCTCCGGGCGGGGCTGGGCGGCGCGGCGGGACTGGGCGGAGATCCAGGCGCTCGACGCCGGCAGTTGGTTCGGCCCGGAATGGGCCGGCGAGCATCCGCCGTCGCTGGAGGAGGTCGTGAAGCTGCTGGTCGAGCTCGACCTGGACGCCAACATCGAGATCAAGCCCTGTCCGGGCCGGGAGCTGGAGACCGCGGAGGTCGTGTGCGGCGAGCTGAAGCTGTACTGGCCCGAGGGCAAGGCGCCGCCGCTCCTCTCGTCGTTTGCCCGGCCGTCCCTGGAGGCCGCCAAGCGGGTGGCTCCCTACTTCCCGCGCGGCCTGCTGATCGAGCGGCTGCCGCGCGATTGGAAGCAGGCCATGGAGCGGCTGGAATGCACCAGCCTGCACATGAGCCAGAAATATGCCGAGCCGAACCGACTGGCCGAACTGCAGGCCGAGGCGGTGCCGGTGATGGTCTATACGGTGAACGAGCCGGCCCATGCCCTGGCGCTGAGGCAGGCCGGGGTCCAGGCGGTGTTCACCGACGCGCCCGACCGGATCCTGGCGGCGCTGGACGCCGCCTGAACCGGACCGGCGGACAGGCGGCGGGGGCGCCACGCGCTCAAGCCTCAGTAGCGGCGCATCAGCCCGACCAGACGGCCCTGCACCTTGACCTGGGCAGGGCCGAAGATCCGGGTCTCGTAGGTCGGATTGGCGGCCTCCAGGGCGATCGAGGCGCCGCGCTTGCGCAGCCGCTTCAGGGTGACCTCGCGGTCCTCGATCAAAGCCACCACGATCGTCCCGCTCTCGGCCGTGTCGCAGCGCTGGATCACCGCCAGGTCGCCGTCGGCGATCCCGGCATCGACCATCGAATCGCCCTTCACCTGCAGGACGTAATGCTCGCCGTCGCCCAGCATGAACTGCGGCACGTCGATGGTGGTGGTGGTGTCGGCCAGGGCCTCGATGGGCGTGCCCGCCGCGATCTTGCCGTAGAGCGGCAGGTCGAAGCCGGGCCGGCCCAGGGATGGCGGGTCCTGGCGGGCCGGAACCGGGTCCTCCTCGCGGCGGAAGCGGCCGCGCACCACGTTGACCGGCGCCTCGGCGGCCTCCTGCTCCTGCATCCGGTCGCGCACCAGCTCGATGGCGCGGGCCCGGTAGGCGAGGCGGCGCAGGAAGCCGCGTTCCTCCAGGCCGGAGACCAGCCGGTGGATGCCGGACTTCGACTTCAGCTTGAGCGCTTCGCGCATCTCGTCGAAGGACGGGTAGATCCCGTTCTTCTCGTGATAGTCCTGGATGAACAGCACGAGCTGTCGCTGGCGACCGGTGAGCACGGGCGAAGACCCCAGGTTCGAGCGGTCCGAAAAAAGAACGGAACCGGCACGAATGTTCTATGGACGTTCGCAAAACCCGTCAATCCTGACCCGGACATTTCAGGAACGCATTCACCTATGTGATCGAGCCATCACCGCGGCTCCCGCGCCAAGCAGGCGCGGGGAGGGGCTTCACAGCGGGAAGCGGTCCAGGTCGCCTAGGACTTCGGGCAGGAGGATCACCTCGACCAGCTCGCCCGGCGACGCAGGTGGAGCATGGGGCGGGCGGATCACCAACGCGTCGGCGCGGGCCAGGGTCGCGAACATCGAGCTGTCCTGCCGGCGGGTGACGCGCACGGCGGCGGCACCGTCGGGGAGCGTCTCCAGGCTGGCGCGCAGATAGTCCTGGCGGCGATCGTTCTGGCCGAGTTCGCCCGCCAGCGGCAGGCGTCGCACCGGCAGGGCAGGGTCCAGGCCCAGCATGGTACGCAGCGCCGCCCGCAGGAACAGGATCGCGCAGACTGCCGAGCTGACCGGGTTGCCGGGAAAGCCGATCATGGTGGTGCGGCCGAGACTGCCCACCATCAGGGGCTTTCCGGGACGCATCGCGATCTTCCAGAAGTCGAGCTTCATGCCGCAGGCGGTGGCGACCTCCTGCACCAGGTCATGCTCGCCCACCGAGGCGCCGCCACTGGTGAGCAGGATATCCACGTCGTCCAGCCCGGCGAAGGCAGCCGCCAGGGCTTCCCGGTCGTCCGGGACGATGCCGAGATCGACCGGCTGGCCGCCCCAGGCCTGCACCATGGCAGCGAGCGTGGTCGCGTTGCTGCTGACGATCTGAGCCGCGCCCGGGGTCTCGCCCGGGCGGACCAGCTCGTCGCCCGTTGACAGGATCGCCGCACGCGGCCGGCGCCGCACCGGCAGCCAGGCATGGCCGGTGGTGGCCGCCAGGCCCAGCTGCAGCGGCCCGAGGATGGCGCCGGCTTCCAGGGCCAGGGAGCCGGTCGTGAAATCCAGGCCCTGCCGGCGCACGAACGTGCCGGGGGCCACGGCCTCGGCGAAGGTGATGCGGTCGCCCTCGGCGGTGGCATCCTCCTGCAGGGCGACGGCATCGGCCCCGGCCGGCAGCGGCGCGCCGGTAAAGATGCGCACCGTCGTCCCCGGCGCCACCTCGCCGTCGAAGCCGTGGCCCGCCACCGAGCGGCCGATCAGGCGCAGCGCCGCGCCCGGAGCAGCGAGATCGGCACCCCGCACGGCATAGCCGTCCATGGCCGAGACCGCGCAAGGCGGCTGGTCGCGCCGGGCGATCAGGTCCTGGGCCAGGACCCGGCCACGCGCATCGTCCAGCGCCACCCATTCCGTTCCCTTGCGGGCCAGACCGGCGAGCAGGCGGGCGCGAGCCTCCTCGACCGGGATCACGAGGCCTGCCAGGCGCCGGAGCGGCCGCCTTCCTTCTCGATCAGCCGGATCTGCTCGATCCGCATGCCGCGATCGATCGCCTTGCACATGTCGTAGACGGTCAGCGCCGCCACCGAGACCGCCGTGAGCGCTTCCATCTCGACCCCGGTGCGGCCGGTCACCTTGCAGACCGCCTGGATCAGGACGGCCGAGGCCACTTCGTCCAGGCGCAGCTCGACCTTGACCGAGGAAAGCGGCAGCGGATGGCAGAGCGGGATGAGGTCGGCGGTACGCTTCGCACCCATGATGCCGGCCAGCTGGGCCACCGCCAGCACGTCGCCCTTCTTGAAGCCGCGCTCGGCGATCCGCGCCAGCGTGGCGGCCGCCATGACGACCCGGCCCTCGGCCACGGCGCGGCGCTCGGTGACGTCCTTGCCGGTGACGTCGACCATCACCGCGTTGCCGGTCTCGTCGAAATGGGTGAGGTCGCTCATGACAGGCCCAGGAGATTCCGGGTGGCGGCGGTGACGTCCGCCTCCCGCATCAGCGATTCGCCGACCAGGTAGGCGCTGGCTCCCGCCGCTTGCATCCGGATCAGGTCGGCATGGCCGTACATCCCGCTCTCGGCAACCAGGAACCGCCCCTCCGGCACCAGCGGCGCCAGGCGCTCGAAATTGGCGAGATCGACCTTCAGGCTCTTCAGGTTGCGGTTGTTGACGCCCAGCAGGCAGCGCTCGTCCAGCCGCAGCGCACGCTCCATCTCGGCCTCGTCATGGACCTCCACCAGCACGTCCATGCGAAGTTCCATGGCCGCGGCAGCGAGCTCGGCCGCCTGGGCGTCGTCCAGGCAGGCCATGATCACCAGCACGCAGTCCGCGCCCAGAAAGCGGCTCTCCGCGATCTGCCAGGGATCGACCATGAAGTCCTTGCGCAGGGCCGGCAGGCCGGAACTACCGCGCGCTTCGGCCAGGAACCCGTCGGCGCCCTGGAAATAGGGGGCGTCGGTCAGTACCGACAGGCAGGTGGCGCCGCCGTCCCGATAGGCGAGCGCCAGGCTGGCGGGATCGAAGTCGGCCCGGATCAGGCCCTTGCTGGGCGAGGCCTTCTTGATCTCGGCGATCAGCGCATGGCGGCCGATGGCCTTTGCCTTCGCCAGGGCAGCTGCGAAGCCGCGTGGCGGCTCGGCGGGAAGGCCGGCGAGAAGGGCTGCCAGGGAATGCTCTCGCTTGCGCCGGGCGACGTGCTCGCGCTTGACCGCGCAGATCTCGGCCAGGACGTCGGTCATGGCTGGCCCTGCGTGATCGCGGTCATCCGCTCGAGCGCCTTGGCAGCGGCACCACTGTCGATGGCCTCGGTCGCCCGGGCAGCGCCCTCGCGCAGATCCGCGACCCGCTCGGCCACCAGCAGCACGGCGGCGGTCCCGAACACGACCGCATCGCGCAGCCGGCTGGGCTCGCCCTGCAGCATCGCCCGGATCGCCGCCGCATTGAACGCCGCGTCGCCGCCCTTCAGGTCGCCTGAGCGCGCCCGCTCGATGCCGGCGTCCTCCGGGGTCACCTCGAAGGTGGTGACCCGGCCGTCCTTCACCTCGGCCACCAGCGAGGGGGCGGTGGTGGTCAGCTCGTCCATGCCGTCGCGGCCATGGACCACCCAGGCGCGCTCGGCGCCCAGCTGCAGGAAGGCCTGGGCGATCGGCTCGACCCAGGCGGCCGCGGCCACGCCCACCACCTGGCGCTTCACCCTGGCCGGGTTGGCCAGCGGGCCCAGGAAGTTGAAGATGGTGCGCACGCCCAGATCGGCGCGGATCGGCGCCACGTGGCGCATCGCCGGATGGTGGTTGGGCGCCATCATGAAGCCGACCCCGGCCTCGGCGATGGCCCGCTCGACCAGCCCCGTCCCGCAATCCAGCTTCACGCCGAGAGCGGCCAGCACGTCGGAGGAGCCGGAGCGGGAGGTGGCTGCGCGGTTGCCGTGCTTGGCGACCGGCAGGCCGGCACCGGCCGCGACCAGCGCCACGGCGGTCGAGATGTTGTGGGTGCCGGAATGGTCGCCGCCGGTGCCGCAGGTGTCGACGGCTCCTTCCGGCGCCTCGATCGTGATCATCCGTGCCCGCATCGCGCGCGCCGCCGCCACGATCTCGTCGACCGTCTCGCCGCGCACGCGCAGCCCCATCAGGAACGCGCCGATCTGGGCGGGCGTGGCAGCGCCGTCCATGATCACCGAAAACGCCTCGTGGGCTTCCGCCCCGGACAAGGGGCCCCGCTCCGCCAGCTTCATGAGGGCCGGCTTCAGGCCGTTGCCGCCCGCGGGCGGATTGGACATGCTCATGCCTGTCCTCCCACGCCAGCCAGCTCCAGGAAGTTCTTCAACAGATGCTTGCCCTCGACGGTCTCGATGCTCTCCGGGTGGAACTGGACCCCGTGGATCAGGAATTCCCGGTGGCGGATGCCCATGATCACCCCGTCTTCGGAGCGGGCATTGGCGACCAAGCTGTCCGGCATGGTCGACGGCACGGCGCACAGGGAGTGGTAGCGGGTCGCGGTGAACGGGTCGGGCAGGTCCTTGAACACGCCGCTACCATCATGGGCGATCTGGTCGACCTTGCCGTGCATCAGCCGCGGCGCGCGTGCGACCGTGGCGCCGAAGGCCTGCGCGATCGCCTGGTGCCCCAGGCACACGCCCAGGATCGGGATGCGGCCCTTGGCCCGATCGATCAGCTCCAGGCAGATCCCGGCCTCATCGGGGGTGCAGGGGCCGGGCGACAGCACGATCGCCTCGGGCCCGCGGTCGAGGACCTCGTCCACGCTCAGGGCGTCGTTGCGCCAGACCTCGGTGGTGGCGCCCAGCTCGCCGAGATAGTGGTACAGATTATACGTGAAACTGTCGTAATTATCGACGAGCAGCAGCATCGGGCCTGCCGTTCCAAGAGAGGGGGCCATCAGCGCGACGCTTAACCCTGCCGGACAGCCGCGTCGAGAATCTTGCAGCCAATCCCCTCCACCGACCGTGGCCTGTCGGCTACTCCCCGTCGCACCGGGCTTTATTCTTTTCGACAGATGGGAATAATGGCAGCGAAGACCAATGGTCGCCGCCTGTCCCCCGGGACGCGACGATTTCCTGCCCGCCTTCGACGGACCCAATGAATCCTTCACGTCTATCCCGGCGAGCCCGCCGTTGGCTGCGACGCGGCCTGGGCACGACTGCCTGGGTGGTGACCCTGAGCGCCACGGCGCTCGGCACCTATCTGCTGGTTGTCTGGGACGATGCGCGCACGCGGGAGGATTGGGTCCGCGCGGTGGAGGCGCCACCCGCCGCTCCAGCGACGCAGCTTGCCGATATGCAACCGGAGCCAGGCGAGGTAGCGACGCCGGCGCCCGATCCGTCCAGCGCCGCCGTTCCCGACCTCCAGCCGCCGCCGGCTCCTGTCGCTGCCCTGCCTCCGGCGGACGACGCGGAGACCGGGGTGGGGACCGCGCCCTTGCCGGAGGTGGCCGAAGCGGAGCCCGTGCCGCCGCCCATCGAGCCGGCACTGACGGCGCCGCCGCCGGAGCAGGCCCCGGCCGAACCGGTCCTGGCAGATCCGGACATGGTCGCGGAACTGCCGGATGAGCCGGACCAGCCGCCAGCCAGCCCACCCGAGCCGGCTCGCCTTGTCGAGGAGCCGGCCCCCGAGACCCTAGCGGACTTGCCCTACGAGGAGCCGGGGGTGGCGCCGGTGGCACCACTGGTCGCGCCGGAGCCGCTGCCACCGGTGGCGGCTCCGGGGGTGCGCCCCAGGCTGATGCCCGAGCGGCTCGCCGGGCCGACCGTCGCGATCGTGATCGACGACATGGGCTTCAGCGAGCATGCGGTGCGCCGGCTGATCGAGGCGCGCCGTCCGCTCAATCTCGCCTTCCTGCCCTATGCGGAGAACAGCCGCGCCGCCGCCCGGATCGCCGCGGCGGCCGGCCTGGAGGTGATGGTCCACCTGCCGATGGAACCGGTGGGCCGGGAGAATCCGGGCCCGGGCGCCATTCGGGTTGGGATGAGCGGCGACGCCATCAAGGCCGGCGTGACCGCCGCCATCGGCGATGTGCCCGGGGCGATGGGCCTGAACAACCACATGGGCAGCAAGGCGACTGCCGACACGGCGACGGCGCGGTCGGTGATGGCGGCCATGGCCGGGCGCGGGATGTTCTTCCTGGACAGCCGTACCACCGGCCGCAGCCAGGCCCAGGCGGCGGCCCTGGCCGCCGGCGTGCCCGCTATCGGCCGCGACGTCTTCCTGGACAACGATCCCAGCACCGCGGCGGTCACTGCGCAGCTCCATGTCCTGGAGCGTCTGGCACGCTCGCGCGGCTATGCGGTAGCGATCGGCCACCCGCACCGCACCACGATCGACGCGCTGATGGACTGGATCCCCAAGGCCGAGGCGCGCGGCATCCGGCTGACCACCGTCAGCCATCTGGTCCCGATCGATACCTGCCGCCACCGGCGGCCGGATTCGCCGTTCATCTGCATCGAGCCGCCGGGCGAGGACACGCTCGCCCGGGCGGTCAGCAACTAGGACAACCCGGCCGCCATCCCGAGGGAGCGGCCGGCAGGGTCCTCAGTTGCCGCGGTCGTTGGCCAGCGCCACGGCGTCCTGGGCAGCGCGGATCAGCGCCCGGGCCTTGTTGCAGCTCTCCTGGTACTCAGCCTCCGGGTCGCTGTCCGCGACTACCCCGCCGCCGGCCTGGATGTACATCCGGCCATCCTTGAGCAGGGAGGTACGCAGCGCGATGCAGCTGTCCATGTTCCCGTCGGCGCCAAAATAGCCGACCGTCCCGCCATAGAATCCGCGCCGCTCGGGCTCCAGCTCCTCGATGATCTCCATGGCCCGCACCTTGGGCGCGCCGGAGACCGTGCCGGCGGGGAAACCGGCGATCAGCGCGTCGAGCGCGTCCTTGTCCGGCCGGATCCGCCCTTCAACATTGCTCACGATGTGCATGACGTGGGAATAATACTCCACGACCATCTTCTCGGTGACCTTGACCGTGCCGATCTCCGCCACCCGGCCGACGTCGTTGCGGCCGAGGTCGAGCAGCATCAGGTGCTCGGCGAGTTCCTTGGGATCGGCCAGGAGGTCGGCGGCGAGTTCGGCATCCTCGGCACGGTCGGCGCCGCGCCGCCTGGTCCCGGCGATCGGCCGGATGGTGACGTTGCCGTCGCGCAGCCGCACCAGGATCTCCGGCGAGGAGCCCACCAGCTGGTAGCCGTCCAGGTCGAGGTAGAACAGGAACGGGGAAGGGTTGAGCCGGCGCAGCGAGCGGTAGAGGTCGAACGGCGGCAGCGAGAACTCGGCGGTGAATCTCTGGGACGGCACCACCTGGAAGATGTCGCCGGCGGCGACGTACTCCTTCGCCCGCAGCACCATCGCGTGATAGTCCTCGCGGCTCATGTTCGGCCGGGGATCGATCTCGACGGCCTCGCCAGCCGGACGCTGGTGAGACAGCGGCTGCTCCAGGGCAGCCAGCGCGCCGCCCAGACGGTCGCAGGCAGCCTCGTAGGCGGCCGATGCGCTCACGCCTTCCTGCGGCCAGACCGGGGTGATCAGGTGCATCCGGTCGAAGACGTTGTCGAACACGCAGATCAGGGTCGGGCGCAGGAACACGGCATCGGGCAGGCCCAGCCGGTCCTGGTTCTTCTCCGGCAGGCGCTCCATGCGCCGGACCATGTCGTAGGCCATCTGCCCGAACAGGCCAGCCGACATCGGCGGCAGGCCGGCCGGCAGCTCGAACCGGCATTCGTCGATCAGGCGGCGCAGGGACGGCAGCGACGGCTCGTCCAGCGCCTCGAACGCATCTCGGTCCTCGGCGAAGCGGCGGTTGATCTCCGGCCGGTCGCCGAAGCAGCGCCAGATCAGATCGGGCTTCACCGCGATCACCGAATAGCGGCCGCGCACGGCGCCGCCTTCGACGCTTTCCAGGAGGATGCCGTAGGGATGACCCTCGCCGAGCTTCATCCAGGCCGAGACGGTCGTCTCCAGGTCGGACGGGATGACGGCGGTCACCACGGCGGGGCGCTGTTGCCGGTAGCTGTCGGCAAAAGTCGAAAAATCGGGAGAAGTCTTCACGGGAGCGTGCTCGTGCAGGTGGAAGCGGACGGGCGGCGGTCGACGGTCGTCCACCGCCGCCATCGCTTCCCGGCAGAGCGTGTCCCGATCCAGGCCCCATGGCCGCACCCGGTCCTCGTCATCACCGGTACGCTCACTGGGCCTGGTTCGTGGTGCGCATGAAGTTCTCCAGAGCCCGCTCATGCACCACCGGCGGGAAGCGCTGGCGCAGCGCCTGGTCGTACTGGTCGACCACGTCGCTGGTCATCTCGCCGGCAAGCGCCGTGGTCAGGGTATCGGCGCCTTCCTCGGGCGCCGGGGTGACCTGATCGGTCACCACGAGGCCGTACCCGGTCGGCAGCTCGACGGGTTCGCCCGGAGGCTGGTCCGGCGGCGTGGCAAACAGGCGCTCGACGGTCTGCGGCCCCAGATTGTCGGTCTCGCCCAGGTCGTCGCGCTTGACCGGCCCGATCGACAGGACCTGCGCGGCGGGATGGCCTTCGGCAGCCTGTTCCAGCGTCTGCCCGCCGGTCACCGCGGTGTGCAGCTCGGTCGCGATCTCCTTGGCCCGCGCCATCCGGGCATCGGCCAGCCAAGCGTCGCGCAGCTCGTCGCGCACCTCGTCCAGGCGACGATCGCGCTCCGGTTCGATCGCATCGACCCGCAGCAGGTAGTCGCCGCCCTCGGGCAGGGGCTCCATCACCGAGATGTCGCCCTGCGCGGCGGAAAAGGCCGTCTGCAGGACAGGGTCTGGCAGGGCGGGGTCGATCGATTCGCCCTGCGGGTCGTTGCCCGCCTGATCGGTCATCTCGACCTTGCGCACCTCGAAGCCACCGCTCCTGGCGGCCTCTTCCAGGCTGGCGCCGCCGGCGATCTGGTCCTGGACCGCGTTTTCAAGGTTGGGAAGGTCGTCGGCCGCCTGGACCAAAGCCAGCTCGTCCCGGATCTGCTGGCGGACCTCCTCGAAGGGCGTACGGCTCTCCGGCGTCTCGTCCTGGATCACGAACATGACCTGGTTGCCGAACGCGGTCCGGGTGATCTCGCTGACCCCACCGACCGGGCCGGCGAAGATTGCGTCCTCCACCGCCCGATCCGGGAAGTTGCCGCGCGAGATCGTGCCCAGATCCAGAAGCTCGACCCCTTCCATCGACTGCGCCACCGCTTCGGCCGGTTCGCCTGCCTGGACGCGGGTGCGCGCCTGCGACAGCGCCGCCTCGTCCGGACCGGTCAGCTGCTGGACCGTGCGGGTGGCAGGACTTGTGAACTCCGCGGCCCGCTCCTCATACACTTCGCGCAGCCGCTCCTCGGAAATCTGGATCTCCGGCGCGAGATCCTCCGGGGTCATCGTCAGGAGGGTGAAGCTGCGATACTCGGGCGCCCGGTACGACTCCTGCTGGTCCTTCAGCAGGGCCTCGAGCTGCTCGTCCGTGGGATCGGCAACCCCGTCCACCATTTCGGCGTTGACCCGCAGCACGCGGCCCTGGCGCTCCTCGTTGCGGTAGGCCCAGAGCAGGTCCGCCGCCGTCTCCGGCGCGGCTGCGGCCACGCCGATGCTCAGGATCATCATCCGGCGCAGCTCATCGCGGCGGACCAGCTGCAGGTAGCCCTCCTCGGTCAGGCCGTTGGAGCGGATCAGCTGCTCGAAGCGCGCCTTGTCGAACCGGCCGCCGACCTGGAAGGTCGGGTTGGCCGCGACGATCCGGGCAAGGCTGGCATCGTCCACCACCAGGCCCAGCGCCCGCGCATGGGCCTCGACGCTCCGGTCCGCGATCAGCTCGGCCAGGACCCGCTGGCCCAGGCCCATGGCGATCGCCTGGTCGCGCTCGATGTAGCGTCCGGACCGCTGGCGCAGGCCGCGCAGCTCCTGGTCGAGCAGGCTCTCCGCCTCGGGCAGATCGATGTCGAGGTCACCCACCGTCACCAGGGTATTGCCGCCGGTCCCCCCGCGGAACACGTCGCCGATGCCCCATACCGCGAAGCTGAGCACAAGGAGCACCACGAAGGCGCCGCCGATCACTTTGACGAAATACTTCTTCAGCTTCTCGAACATGGCGAGCGGCGATCTTCCTGGCGGACGACATGGCAGACCCTCCCAGCCTAGTCGGCCAGGAGATGGAACGGCGCGGACCATACCCAGACGCCGGGGTCCGGGCAACGCGGGCATGCGCAAGCCGATCCCGAGCCCGGCCGGTGGTCGTCGCGGCGGGAGCGTTGCGGATGCCGCCGGAGCCCCGCAGCACCACGCGGCTGCCGCAGTGATCCGGCCGGATCCCGCCAGGGTGGCGGCGCTGGCCGGGCTGTGCTATCCGCGCCGCCGTCACCCATATGACGTTGGCGTCGCGCGTCCGGCCATACGGTCTGCCGCGGCGATCCGCCCTGTCCTTACGGAGTAGCTCATGCCCGCGCGGCGCCCGTTCGTGTTCGGCAACTGGAAGATGAACGGTCTGGGCAGTGACGCCCTGGCCCTGGCTGCCGCGCTGAAAGCGGAAGGCCGGCCGGCCGAGGGCACGCTGGCCGTTTTCCCGCCGTTCACCCAGATCGCCGTGGTGGCCCAGCATCTGGAGGGCAGCGGCATCCTGGTGGGCGCGCAGGATTGTCATGAGGCCGCGAAGGGTGCCTATACCGGCTCGATTTCTGCCGGGATGGTCGCCGACGCCGGCGCGACCGCGGTGCTGCTCGGCCATTCCGAGCGTCGGCACGGGCTGGGCGAGACCGACAGCCAGGTGAGGGCGAAGGCCGAAGCTGCGCTGGCGGCCGGCCTTGACACCCTGGTGATCTGCATCGGCGAGACCGAGGCGGAATATCTCGACAAGGCGACGCTGCAGGTGCTGGACCGGCAGATCGAGGGCTCGATCCCAGCGGGGATCGACGTCGAACGTCTGGTGGTCGCCTACGAGCCGGTCTGGGCGATCGGCACCGGCCGGACCCCCACAATCGAGGAGATCGGCCAGGTCCACGCCCATCTGCGCCAGAAGCTGGTGGCGCATCTGGACGGCGACGGCAGCACCGTGCCGATCCAGTATGGCGGCTCGGTCAAGGGCTCCAACGCCGGGTCGATCCTGGCGGTGCCCGACGTGGACGGGGCGCTGGTGGGTGGCGCCAGCCTCGATCCGGCAGAATTCACGAAGATCTTCACCGCGGGTGGCGGCCGGTTCGCCGCATCCGGGAGCTGACATCATGCAGACGGTCGTCCTGGTCATTCATCTCCTGATCGCTGTCGCGCTGGTCGGTCTGGTCCTGATCCAGCGCAGCGAGGGCGGCGGGCTCGGTCTGGGCGGCGGTGGCGGCGGCGGCGGCGGGTTCATGACCGCCCGCGGCACCGCCAACCTGCTGACCCGGTCGACGGCGATCCTGGCGGGCTGCTTTGTCATGACCAGCCTGGTCCTGGCGATCCTGGCCGGAACGGGCACCTCCAGCCGCTCGATCTTCGACAGCCTGCCGGCCGAGGAGACGGCCCCGGTCGAGGAGCAGCCCGCGGCGCCGGCTGGTCCGGCCGCCCCGCTCGCTCAGTGAGCGCGGGAGCGCAACCCGGGCCCGGCCCTGCCTGTCGCAGCGCCGGCCCGTTCCGTTGACTTCTGTTATCATCCAAGCCGGTCACTGGCCGCTTGCCAGGAACCTCGCGCACGTGGAATCTAGGGACCGATGACGCGCTACGTCTTCATCACCGGCGGCGTGGTCTCCTCGCTCGGCAAGGGCTTGGCGGCCGCCGCACTCGGAGCGCTCCTGCAGCTCAGGGGCTACCGCGTCCGTCTCCGCAAGTTCGACCCCTACCTGAACGTCGACCCGGGCACGATGAGCCCGTACCAGCACGGCGAGGTGTTCGTCACCGAGGACGGTGCCGAGACCGACCTGGACCTTGGGCACTACGAACGCTTCACCGGCGTGTTCGCCCGCGGCACCGACAGCACCACGTCCGGCAAGATCTATTCGCGTGTGCTCGAGCGCGAGCGGCGTGGCGACTATCTGGGCGGCACCGTCCAGGTGATCCCGCACGTCACCGACACGATCAAGGAGTTCGTGCAGGGCGACACCGGCGACGCCGACATTGTGATCTGCGAGATCGGCGGCACGATCGGCGACATCGAGGGCCTGCCGTTCCTGGAGGCGATCCGTCAGGTCGGCTGGGAGCTGGGGCCGGAACGGACCTGCTTCATCCACGTCACGCTGGTGCCGTTCCTGGCCTCGGCCAAGGAACTGAAGACCAAGCCGACCCAGCATTCAGTGCGGGAGCTGCGGGCGCTGGGCATCCAGCCGGACGTGCTGGTCTGCCGCTCCGAGCACCCGATCTCGCACGACGCCCGGCGCAAGATTGCCATGCAGTGCTCGGTCCGGCCCGAGGCGGTGATCGCCGCCATGGATGCGCGTTCGATCTACGAGGTGCCGATCGCCTATCATCAGGAAGGGCTGGACGTTCAGGTCCTGAAGTCCCTGGGTCTGCCGCACGAGCAGGAGCCGGACGTCGACACCTGGCGGTCCATCGTCCACGCGGTGGAGAGGCCGGAGGGCGAGGTCACCATCGGGATTGTCGGCAAGTATGCGGGCATGGCCGATGCCTACAAGTCGCTGGGCGAATCGCTGATCCATGGCGGGATCGCCAACCGGGTCAAGGTGCACCTGCGCTGGATCGAGGCGGAGCAGGTCGGCGGCGTGCATGGCCATCATGCCCTGGACGGCTGCTCGGCGGTGCTGGTGCCGGGCGGGTTCGGCGAGCGCGGCGTGGACGGCAAGATCGCTGCCATCACCTATGCCCGCACCGAGAAACTGCCGTTCCTGGGGATCTGCTTCGGCATGCAGCTCGCCTGCATCGAGGTCGCCCGGCATGTCGCCGGGATCAACGACGCGTCGTCGACCGAATTCGGCCCATGCGAGGATCCGATCGTCGGCCTGCTCACCGAGTGGGAGCGCGACGGCGTGCGCGAGCGACGTGTCGCCGATGGGGCGCTCGGCGGCACCATGCGTCTGGGCGGCTATCCCGCCCATCTGGTCGAGGACAGCCTCGCCCAGCGGATCTACGGGACGACGGTGATTTCGGAGCGCCATCGGCACCGCTACGAGGTGAATGTCGCGTACAAGGACCGGCTGGAGCAGGCCGGGCTGATCTTCACCGGGCTGTCGCCGGACGGGATCCTCCCCGAGATCGTGGAGATCCCGGACCATCCCTGGTTCGTGGGCGTGCAGTTCCACCCCGAGTTCAAGTCGCGGCCGTTCGCACCGCACCCGCTGTTCGCCTCCTTCATTGAGGCGGCAGTCCGTCAGTCGCGCCTGGTCTGAAGGGCGCGTTCGACCCGCAAGCGAAAGGGACGAGAGATGCAGCATGAGGTTTCGGCCGGTGCAGTGACATTTGGTCGGACCCGGCCTTTCGTCCTGATCGCCGGGCCGTGCGCCATCGAGAGCCGCGACCACGTCATGTTCATGGCGGACGCCTTGGTCCAGCTCACCACGCGGCTGGACATCCCGTTCGTGTTCAAGTCGAGCTTCGACAAGGCGAACCGCACCAGCGGCAGCGCCGCGCGCGGGGTGGGCATGGCGAAGGGCCTGGAGATCCTGGCCGAGGTGAAGGCGCGCCATGGCTGCCCGGTGCTGACCGACGTGCATGAGAGCCACCAGTGCGCCCCGGTGGCCGAGGTGGCCGACATCCTGCAGATCCCGGCCTTCCTGTCCCGGCAGACCGATCTTCTGGTGGCCGCTGCCGCCACCGGGGCGGTGGTCAACGTCAAGAAGGGCCAGTTCCTGGCGCCCTGGGACATGGCGAACGTCGCGAAGAAGCTGGAGGAGTCCGGCTCGTCGCGGATCCTGCTTACCGACCGCGGCACCTCGTTCGGCTACAACACCCTGGTCACCGATTTCCGCGGCCTGCACTACCTGGACGCCACCGGGTGGCCGGTCGTGTTCGATGCGACCCATTCCGTGCAGCAGCCGGGCGGGCTCGGAGGGGCCTCCGGCGGCCAGCGCATGTTCGTCCCGCTCCTGGCCCGTGCCGCCGTGGCGCTGGGCGTGGCCTCGGTATTCATCGAGAGCCACGACCGCCCTGACCAGGCGCTCTCCGACGGTCCCAACCAGGTGCCGCTCGACCGGATGGAGGAGGTGCTGGCCGACCTCGCCACGTTCGACCGGATGGCCAAGCGGCATCCGCTTCCCAAGCTCGCCTAACTAGGGGGAATACTCGGTCATGTACGACACCGACATCGTGGGGCTGCACGCCCGCCAGATCCTGGACAGTCGCGGCAACCCGACGGTCGAGGTCGACGTGACCCTGTCCGCCGGCATTGTCGGCCGCGCCGCGGTCCCCTCGGGCGCCTCGACCGGCTCGCGCGAGGCGATCGAGCTGCGCGACGGCGACAAGAGCCGCTGGCTGGGCAAGGGCGTCGGCAAGGCGGTCGACGCGGTGAACGGCGAGATCGCCGACGCCATCCTGGGCATGGACGCCTCGGACCAGCTGGGGATCGACCGGGCGCTGATCGAGCTGGATGGCAGCGAGGCGAAGAGCCGGCTTGGCGCCAACGCCCTGCTGGGCGTCAGCATGGCGGTCGCCAAGGCGGCGTCCGAGCAGCTGGGCCTGCCGCTCTACCGCTATGTCGGCGGCACCTCGGCGCGGGTCCTGCCGGTGCCGATGATGAACGTGATCAATGGCGGCGCCCATGCCGACAATCCGATCGACATCCAGGAGTTCATGATCATGCCGGTGGGCGCCCCCTCGTTCGCCGAGGGGCTGCGCATGGGTGCGGAAGTCTTCCACGCGCTGAAGAAGGCGCTGAAGGATGCCGGCCACAACACCAATGTCGGCGACGAAGGCGGCTTCGCCCCGAACCTGGAGAGCGCCGAGGCGGCGATGGCCTTCCTCGAGAAGGCGGTGACGGCGGCCGGCTACAAGGTCGGCGATGACATCGTGTTCGCGCTGGACTGCGCCGCCTCCGAGTTCTTCGCCGACGGCGTCTACGACATGGCAGGCGAGGGCAAGAAGGTCGACAGCGCCGGGATGGTCGACTTCCTGGAAGGACTGGTCGGCAAGTTCCCGATCGTCTCGATCGAGGACGGCATGGGCGAGGCCGACTGGGACGGCTGGAAGCTCCTCACGGACCGGATCGGGTCCAAGGTCCAGATCGTCGGCGACGACCTGTTCGTGACCAATCCGAAGATCCTGCGGGAGGGCATCGAGAAGGGCATCGCCAACGCGATCCTGATCAAGGTCAACCAGATCGGCACGCTGTCGGAGACCCTGGACGCGGTGGAGACCGCCAAGGTCGCCAGCTACCGCTCGGTGATGTCGCATCGATCGGGCGAGACGGAGGACGCGACCATCGCCGACCTGGCGGTGGCGACCAATTGCGGGCAGATCAAGACAGGATCGCTGTCCCGCTCCGACCGGCTGGCGAAGTACAACCAACTCCTGCGGATTGAGGAGCAGCTGGGTGACCTTGCGATCTATCCGGGCCGCCGGGCGCTCGCCCGAACCTGAGACCTAGTTCGCGCCAGACGAGAGCAGCGGAAAGGCCCGGCAACGACAAGGTTGCCGGGCCTTTTTGCGTGCTCGATACGCTCATGGCGAGCGCTCCCGTCCTGCAGTTGCGGCTCATCGAGATATATCACCGGAAAACGTAAAAGTTTCTGCGCAGCGAGGGGTTCACATCAGTACAATAATTCGAGATATTTCTATGGCCCATGACGTCCTGATCCTCATCTGCATTGGATTTTGAAGCCTTACTCATATGTCATGAAACAAACATCCATTTTTTCTACTGCGAATGGCTGATTAATACGCCGTCACAATTCGTCTCGCCTCCCTGGAACTAGTTTACCGCTTCACAGCTGCGTGTCAGATCATCGGACGGATCGAGTGCCTAATCGTCCTGCCTGCGGATCCTGAGGTCTCTCACCTCGGTATGATCCCTGCGATGCGGCGGCGACGTTGGTTTCGATCACAACCTGCAATTGTCCTGGGGGGGACATCATGCGCAGCCGTTTTGCTGCCGTACTGGCGGCCGCTGGAATCGTGCTCGGTTCATTGGTGGCGATGGCGCCTGCCGATGCCGTGGCCAAAGACAAGCCGATCTACGATGGCTTCCGTTACTACAAGAAGCCCAGCCTGAAGGGCTGCGGCCTCAGCACCATCAAGATCTTCTATGAAGGCGAGCTTTTCGGCGGAGCCAGCAAGTCCAAGCCGAACGTCAAGCAGCTCAAGAACGTCATCGTTCCGCAGATTCTGAAGAAGAAGTGGGACTACGTCGTCATCGACATTGAGCAGTGGGATCCCGTCAAGGAGATGGACAAGCTCATCCTCGCGATGAAGACCATCCGCGATGGTGTGCGCGCCAAAGGCGGTAAGTCCAAGCTTGGCTACTACATGATGCTGCCGGAGAAGAACTGGTACGCTCCGGTTCAGAACAGCTCCAGCCGCATGAAGAGCTGGAAGAAGAACAACGACAAGCTGGCCCGTCTGGCCAAGGAAGTCGACGTTATCTTCCCGTCGCTCTACGCGATGTTCGACAGCAAGAGCGACTGGGTCAAGTACGCCAAGGGCACCATCAAGGAGGCCCGTCAGTACGGAAAGCCGGTGATCCCGTTCATCTGGCCGCAGATCCATGACTGGAACAAGGACGACGGCCAGAAGTACATGTCGGCCAGCTTCTGGAAGACCCAGCTGCAGACCATCCACGACAACGCCGACGGCACCGTGATCTGGGGGTCGATGACCACCAAGAAGGGCAAGCGCGGCTGGGATACCTGGAAGAGCGGCATGCCCTGGTGGCAGGTCACCAAGGACTTCGCGAAGGCCAACGGCACCGGCAAGTTCAGCGGCTGCAAGGCCTGAGCGAGAGCCAGCGGGTCTGGTTCGCCCGGCCCGCCCTCCTTGGATCTGGCAGTGTTGTCTCAAGGCCCCGTCGGCATCGGCGGGGCCTTTCTCTTGTGCTGTCCCGCAGGCGAAGGTGCTGCGGGTAACAGGCCGGAACAAACGGATCGGTGACGTCCAGAGGGAACCGCCTGCTTCGTCAAAGACGTGCTTCAGGGAGCGACGTTGGGGCCGAGGGTGTTGTCCGGAATGAACACGTCGCCCTCGCGGATCCAGCCAAGCTCGAGCAGCTTCTCCTCGACCAGGTCCGCATCCATGTAGCGGTTGTCGAGCAGGTTCTGGTGGTGGCGCAGCGCATCGCGCCGCTGCTCGAGGGAAGCCAGGTCCTGCTCCAGGATCTGCACCGCGCGGCGCTGGTCCATATAGGCATAGAACCCACGCGAGCCGTGCAGGGCATGCCAGGCGAACCAGCCGCTCAGCAGCAGCAGCAGGAAGCCCATCCAGCGCCAGCGGATCTCCCGGCGCAGCCAGATCCAAAACCGGTCGACATATTCTTCGGCGATCATGCGGGCTCCGCCCTTGCTGTTCTTCCGTTAGCCCGAATTCCCGTCCGGCGCGAGCGCAAAGCGGACGGTCGCCGGATCGGTGCTGGGGGGAACCGGACGCCGGTCCCGATGCTGATGAAGCGGGCGCATCGTCGCGCTCCGAATCCGACAGTCAGTCGGAGCGAAGTATCAGGGACAACTCTTGATGCGTTGCAGCAATAATCACCGGCGTTGCACGCGCATGACCCCCATGCGCGAGGAAGGACTGTCGGCCAAGCGCGGTCAATGGCATGTCGTCGGCCGTATCGTGCAGCTTCGGACTTGCACATTTCGCTGCGGCACCACAGGTTGCCGCCCAGCGAAGGCGGCCAGAGCTGCACGGGCGCCCTACATGACGCCGCAATCCAGGGGGGAAGCTGGATGACCGCCACGAGCAAGCAGAAGACCGAGGAAGCCGAGGTACCCAGCGGCGCCCCGTCCAATCTGCCCGATCAGGCCACCCTGATGGCCTGGTACCGAGAAATGCTGCTGATCCGTCGCTTCGAGGAGAAGGCCGGGCAGCTCTACGGCATGGGCCTGATCGGTGGCTTCTGCCATCTCTATATCGGCCAGGAAGCGGTCGCGGTCGGCATCCAGGCGGCACTCACCGAGAAGGATTCCGTGGTCACCGGCTACCGGGACCACGGCCACATGCTGGTCTGCCAGATGGACCCCCGCCGGGTCATGGCGGAGCTGACCGGGCGCATCACCGGCTACTCCAAGGGCAAGGGCGGCTCGATGCACATGTTCGCCAAGGACAAGAAGTTCTATGGCGGCCATGGCATCGTCGGTGCGCAGATCCCCCTCGGCACCGGCATCGCGTTTGCCCACCAGTACGAAGAGGATGGGGGCCTGTGCGTCGCTTATTGCGGCGACGGCGCGGTCAACCAGGGCCAGGTGTACGAGGCTTTCAACATGGCGGCGCTCTGGAAGCTGCCGGTCCTCTACGTGATCGAGAACAACCGCTACGGCATGGGCACCTCGGTGCAGCGCGCCGCCGCCGGCACCCGGCTGTGCGACCGCGGCCAGGCCTACGGCATCCCGGGCGAGCAGGTCGACGGCATGGACGTGCTGGCGGTGGAGGCCACCGCTGCCCGGCTGGTCGGCAAGATCCGCGCCGGCGAGGGGCCGCAGATCCTGGAGGCGATGACCTATCGCTATCGCGGCCACTCCATGTCCGATCCCGCCAAGTACCGCACCAAGGACGAGGTCGAGGCGATGCGCAGCCAGCACGACCCGATCGAGAACCTGAAGAAGATCATCGAGGTCAAGGGATTCGCCGACGAGGCCGCCTTCAAGGCGATCGACAAGGAGATCCGCGACATCGTCAACGAGAGCGCCAGGTTCGCCCAGGACAGCCCCGAGCCCGATCCTTCGGAACTCTGGACTGACATCCTCGTAGAATCCTGAGCTGAGGGCCTCCTGATGCCGACCGAGATTTTGATGCCGGCCCTCTCGCCGACGATGACCGAGGGCAACCTGGCCCGCTGGCTCAAGAAGGAAGGAGATGCGGTCAAGTCTGGCGACGTGATCGCCGAGATCGAGACCGACAAGGCGACTATGGAGTTCGAGGCCGTCGACGAGGGCGTGCTCGGCAAGATCCTGGTCGCCGAGGGGACCCAGGGCGTCGCCGTCAACGCGCCGATCGCCGTGCTCCTGGAAGAGGGCGAGAGCGCCGACGCCATCAACGACATGCCGGCCAAGGGCGCTGACGCAGCGCCGGTGGGCGAGAAGCCGGCTGCCGAGGCTCCCGCGGCCAAGGGCGAGCAGCAGGCTCCGGCACCCGCCGCCAAGGTTCCCGCCGAGGCGAAGGCCCCGGCCGCTGCCGACCCGGACCTGCCGGCCGGCACGACCTTCGTGAAGCAGACGGTCCGCGAGGCCCTGCGCGACGCGATGGCCGAGGAGATGCGCAAGAACCCAAAGGTGTTCCTGATGGGCGAGGAAGTCGCCCAGTACCAGGGCGCCTACAAGGTCAGCCAGGGCCTGCTCGACGAGTTTGGCGCGAAAAGGGTGATCGACACGCCGATCACCGAGCATGGCTTCGCCGGCCTGGGCGTCGGCGCCGCCATGGCGGGGCTGCGGCCGATCGTGGAGTTCATGACCTGGAACTTCGCCATGCAGGCGATGGACCACATCATCAATTCTGCCAGCAAGACGCTCTACATGGCTGGCGGGCAGATGGGCTGCCCGATCGTGTTCCGCGGCCCCAACGGCGCGGCGGCACGGGTCGGCGCCCAGCACAGCCAGGAATACAGCTCCTGGTATGCGCACTGCCCGGGCATGAAGGTGATCTCGCCCTGGTCGGCGGCCGACGCCAAGGGCCTGCTCAAGGCGGCGATCCGCGACCCGAACCCGGTCGTCTTCCTCGAGAACGAGATGCTGTACGGCCAGACCTTCGAGGTGCCGCAGCTCGACGACTACGTCCTGCCGATCGGCAAGGCCAAGATCCTGCGCGAAGGCACCGACGTCACCATCACCGCCTTCTCGCTGATGATGGGCCATGCGGTGGCCGCGGCGGACGCCCTGGCCGAGATCGGCATCTCCGCCGAGGTCATCGACCTGCGCACCATCCGGCCGCTTGACGTCGAGACCATCGTCGCCTCGGTCAAGAAGACCAACCGGCTGGTCTCGGTCGAGGAAGGCTGGCCGCAGTCCGGCATCGGCTCGGAAATGGCGGCGCTGATGATGGAGCACGCCTTCGACTATCTGGACGCGCCGGTGGTGCGGGTGACCGGCAAGGACGTGCCGATGCCCTATGCAGCCAATCTGGAGAAGATGGCGCTGCCGCAGGTGCAGGACATGGTCGAGGCGGCGAAGGCCGTCTGCTACCGGACTTGAGCGGACGAGCGGGGGAAACAACCAGATGACCATCCAGATCCTGATGCCTGCGCTCTCGCCGACGATGAGCGAAGGCAATCTGGCCCGCTGGCTCGTGAAGGAAGGCGACGCGGTCAAGTCCGGCGACGTCATGTGCGAGATCGAGACCGACAAGGCCACGATGGAGTTCGAGGCGGTCGACGAAGGGGTGATCGGCAAGATCCTGGTCGCCGAGGGCACCCAGGGCGTGGCCGTCAACACCCCGATCGCCGTGCTCCTGGAGGAGGGAGAGGACGCCTCGGCCGCCGAGGGCGCGGCTGCCACCCAGCCGGCCCAGCCGACGCCGGAAGCGCCGCGCGCGGCCGCCGAGGGTCCGGTCGAGGCCGAGCGCATGGCGGCGGCCGGCCCTGCACCCGGCGGCGATGCCAAACCCGCCGGCGTGGCGGGTGCACCGGGTGCCGGCTCCAACACGGGCGCCGCGGCGCCCGCGCAGCCGGCCAAGGCCGATGGCGGACGAGTGTTCGCTTCGCCCCTGGCCAAGCGGATGGCGGCGCTGGCGGGCATCGATCTTGGCTCGATCACCGGCAGCGGCCCGCATGGGCGGATCGTCAAGGCTGATGTGGAGAAGGCTGCGTCCGCGCCCAAGGCGGCTGGCAAGCCGGCCGAGGCCGCCAAGGCCGCGCCAATCGCGGCACCGGCGCCGGTTGCCGGGCCGATCCCGGCTCCCAGTGCGCCGCACAAGGAGATCCAGCTCAACAACATGCGCAAGGTGATCGCCAAGCGGCTCACCGAGAGCAAGACCACCGTCCCGCATTTCTATCTGACGGTCGATGTCGAGCTGGACGAGCTCCTCAAGCTCCGCGCCGAGCTGAACGGCCGGCCCAAGGCCGACTACAAGCTCTCGGTGAACGACTTCGTCATCAAGGCGGTCGCCCAGGGCATGAAGAAGATCCCGGGCGTCAACGCGTCCTGGGGCGGCGACAAGATCTACCAGTTCGAGGACGTCGACGTCTCGGTGGCGGTCGCCATCGATGGCGGGCTGATCACCCCGATCATCCGCCGGGCCGACCAGAAGGGCCTGTCCACCATTTCCGCCGAGATGAAGGACCTGGCCAAGCGCGCCAAGGACGGCAAGCTGAAGCCCGAAGAGTTCCAGGGCGGCGGCTTCTCGATCTCCAATCTCGGCATGTACGGGGTGAAGGACTTCGCCGCCGTGATCAACCCGCCGCAGGCCTGCATCCTCGCGGTCGGCGCCGGCGAGAAGCGGGCCGTGGTCAAGAACGACGCGCTCGCCATCGCCACCGTGATGAGCGTGACGCTGTCCACCGACCACCGCGTGGTCGACGGCG
Organism: Geminicoccus roseus DSM 18922; assembly: GCF_000427665.1. Lineage (NCBI taxonomy): Bacteria > Pseudomonadati > Pseudomonadota > Alphaproteobacteria > Geminicoccales > Geminicoccaceae > Geminicoccus > Geminicoccus roseus. The sequence goes on along the minus strand of NZ_KE386572.1, from coordinate 4,880,875 downwards.
CGCTCGGCGCCGAGTTCCTGCAGGTGTTCAAGAAGACCGTCGAGGATCCGCTCTCGCTGCTGCTGTGATCGGATCTCGGATGTTTTCGGAACGGGAGAATTAGGACGTGGCCAACCACAGTTTCGATCTGGTGGTCGTCGGCGGTGGGCCGGGTGGCTACGTGGCGGCGATTCGGGCAGCACAGCTCGGCATGAAGACCGCGCTGGTCGAGCGCGAGCATCTGGGCGGGATCTGCCTGAACTGGGGCTGCATCCCGACCAAGGCGCTGCTGCGCTCGGCCGAGATCTACGACTACATGGGCCACCCGGAAGCGTTCGGCCTGAACGTGCAGGGTAGGGGCTTCGATGCGGCGGCGGTGGTCAAGCGCAGCCGCGGGGTAGCGGCGCAGCTCTCTGGCGGCGTCAAGCACCTGCTCAAGAAGAACAAGGTCACGGTGTTCGACGGCACCGGCAAGCTTGCCGGCAAGAACACGCTGAAGGTCGAGACCAAGGGCGGCGAGGAGACCATCTCTGCGCCGCACATCATCCTGGCCACCGGTGCGCGGGCCCGGGTCCTGCCGGGCCTGGAGCCGGACGGCAAGCTGGTCTGGACCTACAAGGAAGCAATGGTCCCGCCGGCCATGCCGAAGTCCCTGGTGGTGGTCGGCAGCGGGGCGATCGGCATCGAGTTCGCCTCGTTCTACCGCTCCATGGGCGCCGAGGTGACCGTGGTCGAGGTGCTGGACCGGGTGCTGCCGGTCGAGGACGCCGAGATCTCCGCCTTCGCGCACAAGCAGTTCGAGAAGCGCGGCCTGAAGATCCGGGTCGGCACCAAGGTCGCCAAGCTCGACAAGAAGGCGGACTCGGTCGTCGTCACCCTGGAGATGCCGGGTGGAAAGACCGAGCAGCTCGAGGTGGAGCGGGTGATCTCGGCGGTCGGCATCGTCGGCAACACCGAGCATTGCGGCCTGGAAGGCACCAAGATCAAGGTCGAGCGCTCGCATGTGGTGATCGACGAGTGGTGCCGGACCGACGAGCCCGGCGTCTATGCGATCGGCGATCTGGTCGGTGCTCCCTGGCTTGCGCACAAGGCCAGCCACGAAGGCGTGCTCTGCGTGGAGAAGATCGCCGGGTTCGGCCATCCGCATCCGCTCGACCTGACCAAGATCCCCGGCTGCACCTACTGCAACCCGCAGGTCGCCAGCGTCGGCTACACCGAGGAGGCAGCCAAGAAGGCCGGCTACCAGGTCAAGGTGGGCAAGTTCCCGTTCATCGGCAACGGCAAGGCCATCGCGCTCGGCGAGGCGGAAGGCATGGTCAAGACCGTGTTCGACGCCAAGACCGGCGAGTTCCTGGGGGCCCACCTGATCGGCGCGGAAGTCACCGAGCTGATCCAGGGCTTCGTGATCGCGCGGCAGATGGAGGCGACCGAGGAAGATCTCATGTCGACGATCTTCCCGCATCCGACCCTGTCGGAGATGATGCACGAAGCGACGCTCGCCGCCTATGGCCGCGCCATCCACTTCTGACCGGCTGGCCCGGCTTCCTGAACCAAGCGGGAGGCCGGCGCTCTGGCCGCGGCAGGCTCGGACGGCTGCTTTCCGGACATCGCGGGGGCTGTCATCGTTCGGCCCATGTCCTATATCTGGCAGATACCGGCCGATCGAGGGGATGCTGGCCATCTTGATGTACGTGCAGGACCGCAGGATGGTCCGGGGGCCAGCAAAAGCCTTGACGAAGATCATCGGTGACGACCGATCGGATGGCCGGGACGTCGGGTCGCCTGCAACGACCCATCCGATCTCGGCACCATCGCCCACGGCTATGATCGACGAGAAATTCAAGCTGCCGGCGCGCATTGCCTCGGCGGTGGAGTAGGGGACGCCATGGCCACGGTCACGATCACGCCGCCGCAGTTCCAGCGCAAGCCTGCGTGGATCCGGGTGAAGGCGCCGACATCGGAGACCTTCCACGAGGTCCGCAAGCTGATGCGGACCAAGAAGCTGCACACGGTGTGCGAGGAAGCCGCCTGCCCGAACATCGGGGAGTGCTGGCAGCAGAAGCATGCCACCTTCATGATCCTGGGCGACACCTGCACCCGGGCCTGCGCGTTCTGCAACGTCAAGACCGGCATGCCGGTGGCGGTCGACCCGCATGAGCCGCGCCATGTGGGCGAGGCGGTCCAGGCCATGGGCCTGAAGCATGTGGTGATCACCTCCGTCGACCGCGACGACCTGCCCGATGGCGGGGCCTTCCAGTTCGTCCGGGTGATCGAATCGATCCGGGAGCACTCGCCGGGCACCACCATCGAGATCCTCACCCCCGACTTCCTGCGCAAGCCGGGTGCCATCGAGAAGGTCGTGGCTGCACGGCCGGACGTCTACAACCACAACCTTGAGACCGTGCCGCGGCTCTACCGCACGGTCCGGCCCGGCGCGCGCTACTTCCATTCGCTGCGCCTGCTGCAGAAGGTCAAGGAACTGGATCCCGGCATCTTCACCAAGTCCGGCGTGATGCTGGGCCTGGGTGAGGAGAAGCGCGAGATCCACCAGGTGATGGACGACATGCGCTCCGCCGAGGTCGACTTCATCACGATCGGCCAGTACCTGCAGCCGACCCAGCGGCACCATCAGGTGATCCGGTTCGTGGAACCGAACGAGTTCGAAGCGCATTCCAAGATGGCGCGCGCCAAGGGCTTCCTGATGGTGTCGAGCTCGCCGCTGACCCGGTCCTCGCACCATGCCGGCGACGACTTCGCCCGTCTGAAGGAAGCGCGCGACGCGCAGCTTGCCCGCCATGGACTTCGTCTCGAAGCAGCAGAGTAATGCCGACCCACTCCGAACGCCGCTACCTGCCCTACACGCCCGCCCAGCTCTTCGACATCGTGGCCAGCGTCGACCGCTACCCCGAGTTCCTGCCCTGGTGCTCCGCCGTCCGGGTGACCGACCGCGAGGGGGATGTGTTCTTCGCGGACATGGTGATCAGCTTCAAGGTCTGGCGCGAGAAGTTCACCTCCAAGGTCAGCCTGAACCGTGCCGAGCGTGCCATCCATGTCGAGTACGTGAACGGTCCGTTCAAGTACCTGAACAACCACTGGAAGTTCCTGGATGGTCCCGAAGGGGGCTGCATCATCGACTTTCATGTCGACTTCGAGTTCAAGTCGCGGGTCCTGCAGCAGCTGATCGGCCTGCTGTTCGACGAGGCGGTCCGGCGGATGGTGGGCGCGTTCGAGACGCGGGCGCGCAAGCTGCACGGGGACCGGGGTCCGTCGCGTCCGGTCAACGCCGCTGGCGAGGTGGCGCTGCTGCCGCGGGGCTGACGGTCTAGTCGAGCTGGTCGGCCGGGATCGAGGCGATATCCGGCCATAGCCGGTCGGCCTTCTCGATATACTCCTCCCGGCCCAGTTCCCAGCGCCACCCGATCCACCGGCTGTAGTTCAGGTACAGCTTTCCGTCGACGATCTTCCAGACTTGCGGGTCGCCATGGGCCTTGGCGCCCAGGGCCGCCGCATAGGCGCAGTAGCCGCCATAGCGGGGAAGGTAGCGGTCGGGCTCGGCTGCGAACGCCGCCCGATTCTCCTGGCTGACGAAGCGATAGGTGGCTCCTTGCCGCTGCATCGTGATGGCAGGGTCGCCCTTGGCCGGCTCATCCAAGGTGAAGTAGGCGACGGGGTCGTAGCCCTCCAGCGCCAGGCCGGCGTCGTCGAGGTTCAATCCGGTCTCCGCCGAGGCTCTGCCGGACAAGGCGAGGGCGAGAAGAGGGCTCGCCGCAAGGGCGAGCAGGCTGCGGCGTCCCACGTGCATGGCTGAGGCCTTCCGGGCTGCTGCATCGCTCTACGCACGAGCAGCCCGGCCGGTCACAGTCCAATCGCAAGAAAATCCCGGGCGGCAGGACTCCCGTTTCAGCCGAACCAGCTGGCGTTGGCACCGGTCACGCCGGTCAGGGTCAGCGTGTGGTCCAGGCCCAGATGCAGCACGGTGTCGCCGCCCACCACCTGAGCGTTGGCGATCGCGTCGGCGGCGGTAGCGCCGCCGCGCAGCAGGATCTTGTCGCTGCCGGCCTCGAAGTCGGTGATCACGTCGCGCTCGCCCTGAACGCGCAGCACGACGAACCGGTCGGCGCCGGCCCCGCCGGTCATGGTGTCGTTGCCGCCCTGGCCGAACAGCTCGTCATTGCCTGCCCCGCCATCCAGGATGTCGTTGCCGTCGCCGCCGGTCATCCGGTCGTTGCCGGCCCCGCCGGCCAGCCGGTCGTTGCCGGTCTTGCCGTCGATGGTGTCGTTGCCAGCCCCGCCATCAATCGTGTCGTTGCCCAGGCCGCCGAACAGGCCATCGTCGCCGTCCTCCCCGGCCAGGACGTCGTCGCCGACCGCGCCGAACACGGTATCGGCGCCGTCGCCGCCGAAGATCCGGTCGTCGCCGTTGCCGCCGGTGATGATGTCGTTGCCGCTGTTGACCGGGTCGTTCAGGCCGCCGCCATAGATCAGGTCGTTGCCGTTGCCGCCGTCGATGTTGTCGTTGCCGAGCTCGCCGAAGATCTGGTCATTGCCATCGCCACCCGTCAGTCGATCCGCCCCACCGGCGGTGATCACCGAATCGGAGCGGGTGCGGTCGCCGTGCAGGAAGTCGTTGCCCGCTCCCCCGGCGAGGATGTCCTCGTCGAGCCCGCCATAGAGCCGGTCGTCGCCATTGCCGCCGATCAGCACGTCCCGCCCGGCCTCGCCGAACATCCGGTCCAGGCCTTCGCCGCCGCGCAGGATATCGTCGCCGCCGCCGCCGGCCAGGACGTCGTTGCCATCCTGACCTTCCAGCACGTCCGCGAAGCTGCCTTCGCCACCATAGAGCGTGTCGTTGCCGGCGCCACCCAGAAGGATGTCGGCGCCCTGGCGGCCGTTGAGAATGTCGTTGCCGTCCTCTCCGTAGAGGACATCATTACCAAGCTCGCCATAGATGATGTCGTCGCCGGCGAACCCATGGATCTCGTCGTTTTCCTCCGTGCCGATCAGCTCATCATTTTCCAGGGTACCATTGATGATCGCCATGAAAATGTCCTCGTTCTCTTGAAAATCGTCGCGATTCCACATGCACGAGGGGTCATGCAGACCGAGCGCCACCATCGCCGCAACGCAGGAAGCTGCGTCAGGCCATGGCCGCCGTCGCTGTTCGAGAACGCTACATGACCGATCGAGGCGAAGCCCCACGGGCAGAGCCGGTTGTGACCATTGCCCTCGGGACAGGCACCATTCCATCATCCTGCCGGCCGGTTGGTTCAAGCCCGTGTGTCGGGAAAGGGCAGGGGATCGGCCGGATTGACGTCCCGGCGTATGTACCGGTCTTAACGAAGAGCGCCCAAGCCGCCCTGCACATTCGATGCAAAGATCATCGCCAGGCCGCGCCGGCGGCCGGCTCGGCCGGCCGGGGTGGCCGGTGCGGCGGCATGAGGATGATTAACGGCGACGTGCCCGGTGCGGGACGCCGTGGAGCCCCGGGCCTCTCATGGGAGCGGCCGGGGCTCGCTTGGGCCGGAACGGTCTCGAGCGATCAGGCGAACCAGCTGCCGTCGATCCCGGTAGCGCCGGTGAGGGTCACGACATGGCCGAGGCCGAGGTCCAGCAGGGTGCTTCCACCGGCGACCGAGGCGCCCGCGATGGCATTCTCCGCGGTGTTGCCGAACCCGCGCAGGTCGATCCTGTCGATCCCGGCCTCGAAATCGGTGATGACGTCCCGGTCGCCCTGGTGGCGCAGGATGATGAAGGTGTCGGCGCCGGCGCCGCCGGTCAGGGTGTCGTTGCCGAACTGGCCGTTGATGAGGTCGTCGCCGCTGCCGCCGTCGATCACGTCGTCGCCGTCGCCGCCGGTGATGACGTCGTTGCCGGCACCACCTCCGATCAGGTCGTTGCCCGCACCGCCGTCGAGCAGGTCGGCACCGCCGCCGCCATCGATGATGTCGTCGCCGATGCCGCCATAGATGCGGTCATCGCCATCCGGGCGGTCCGGGTCGTTGTCGCCAAAGATGGTGTCGTTGCCGGAGGCGCCGAACAGCAGGTCATCGTCGGAGCCGCCATAAATGACATCGTCGCCCGCCCCGCCGGTGATGATGTCCCTGCCGGTGAAGCCACCCCAGAGCTCGTCATTACCGTTGCCACCGTCGATATAATCGTCGCCCCACTCGCCATAGACGACGTCGTTGCCGTCGCCGCCATAAAGCCGGTCGTTGCCACCTTCGGAGGGCGACACGTCCCACTCCACGCTTTCACGGTCGCCGCGGATCACGTCGTCACCGCCGCCGCCATAGATGATGTCGTCGCCCTTGCCACCCAGCAGGCGGTCGGCGCCGTCGCCGCCGCTCAGGATGTCGTTGCCGTCGGCACCGAACAGGCGGTCCTGGCCGCCACCCCCGAACAGGATGTCGTCGCCGGTATAGCCATAGAGGACATCGTTGCCGTCCTCGCCATAAAGCCGGTCCGCGCCGCCGGCCCCGTAGAGAGTATCGTTGCCGATACCTCCATAGATGGTGTCGTCACCGGTGCCGCCGTTGATGATGTCGTCGCCTTCGTCACCAAACAGAAGGTCGTCGCCACCCAGGCCGCTGATCCGGTCCGAGCCGGCCAGGCCGTGGATCTGATTGTTCTGGTTGGTTCCTTCGATCTCGTCATCGTCGGCCGTGCCGTAGATCGGCGTCATCAACGTCTCCATCTGGGGCTGGGGAGGACCGCAGGCGGGTGCTGCGGTCCGCATGTCTGGTCGAGCGGAACGGACGGCGGCTGGCTCAGACGAACCAGGTCGTGTCCACGCCGGTGACCCCGGTGAGCATCACGGTGTGGTTGAGGCCAAGATCGAGAACGGTATCCGCGCCAACCACCCTGGCGTTCGCGATCGCGTTGTCGATGGTGTTGCCGCCGCCGCGCAGGTCGATCCGGTCGCTGCCGATCTCGAAGTCGGCAATCACATCCCGGTCGCCCTGATGGCGCAGGATGATGAAGGTATCGGCGCCGGCGCCGCCGGTCATGGTGTCGTTGCCGAACTGGCCGTTGATGAGGTCGTTGCCAGCGCCACCGTCGATCACGTCGTCGCCGTCGCCGCCGGTGATCATGTCGTCCCCGGCGCCACCCATGAGGATGTCGTCGCCGCTCTTGCCGTCCAGGATGTCGTTGCCGCTGCCACCGTCGATGACGTCGTTGCCGAGGCCACCATACAGGCCGTCGTCGCCGTCCTCGCCATAGAGCTTGTCGTCACCCACCGCACCGAACATCAGGTCGTTGCCGTCGCCGCCATGGACCACATCGTCGCCATTGCCGCCGGTGATCGTGTCGTTGCCGGTGTCGGTCATGCCCAGGGCATCGCCGCCATAGATCAGGTCGTTGCCGTTGCCCCCGTCGATGGTGTCGTCGCCGTACTCGCCGAAAATCTGGTCATCGCCGTCGCCCCCAATGATCCGATCGGCGCCGCCGGTCTTGAACATGATGTCGGGCCGATGGCGGTCGCCATGGATGAAGTCGTTGCCAGCACCGCCGGAAATGACGTCGTCGCCCAGGCCGCCAAAGATCTTGTCGTCGCCATTGCCGCCGATCAGGACGTCGTTGCCGTTCTCGCCAAACATCCGGTCGCGGCCATCGCCGCCGCGCAAGATGTCGTTGCCGCTGCCGCCATAGAGCACGTCGTCCCCGGCCTGGCCTTCCAGCACGTCGGCGAACGCGCCGCTGCCACCATACAACGTATCGTTGCCGACGCCGCCGAACAGCACATCGGCTCCTTCGCGGCCATCTAGAATGTCGTCGCCATCCTCCCCATACAAGAAGTCATCGCCAGCCTGACCATAGATGACGTCGTTGCCGCCGAGGCCATGGATCTGGTCGTTTCCAGGCGTACCCAATAGCTCGTCGTTGCCGGGTGTCCCATTGATCAGGGCCATGGCAGTCTCCTTGTCAACTGAACAGGAATCAGGAGGTCTTTGTGCACGCGTTGCCGTTACTCAAAGCCTCTGCTTCTCGATCAATGACATCGGGTCCATGAAAATGTCGACCGCCGGACACCGACAAAGCGGCCGGAAAGTACTTAGCCCACGCAGAGTTGAGGGGCCGTGAGCAGGCCGCCCCGAAACGAGCAGGGCCCCAGCCGCGGTGTGCGGCTGGGGCCCTGTCAGCCATCGACGAAGAGTCGAAAGACCTTCCGGCTCAGCCGAACCAGGTGGTGTCGACGCCGGTGACGCCGGTGAGTGTCACGGTGTGGTTGAGGCCGAGGTTGAGCACGGTGTTGCCCTCGACCACGGTCGCGTTGGCGATGGCGTTCTCCGCGGTGTTGCCGACACCGCGCAGCGCGATCAGGTCGGATCCCACCTCGAAGTCGGTGATGGTGTCGGCCTCGCCCTCGGCGCGCAGGATCACGAAGCTGTCGGCGCCAGCGCCACCGGTCATAGTGTCGTTGCCGCCCTGGCCGATCAGCGTGTCGATGCCGTCGCCGCCGTCCAGGATGTCATTGCCGTCGCCGCCGGTCATCCGGTCGTCGCCGAGCCCGCCCAGCAGGGTGTCGTCGCCCTGCTTGCCGTCCAGCTCGTCGTTGCCTTCGCCGCCATCGACGGTGTCGTTGCCGAGCCCGCCGAACAGGCCGTCATTGCCGGCCTCGCCGTTGAGGATGTCGTCGCCGACCGCACCGAAGAAGCGGTCGTCGCCGTCGCCGGCGTTGATCGTGTCGTTGCCGTTGCCGCCGGTGCCGACATCGTTGCCGGTGTTGACGGAGTTGGTGGGGCTGCCGCCCCAGATGATGTCGTCGCCGTTGCCGCCGTCGATGTTGTCGTCGCCGAACTCGCCGGAGATCTCGTCGTTGCCGTTGCCGGTGAAGATCCGGTCGGCAGCGCCGGAGGTCGATTCGACGTTCACCTGCATCCGGTCGCCCCAGGCGAGGTCGTTGCCGTCGCCGCCGGCGATGATGTCGCTGCCGGTGCCACCATAGAAGCGGTCATCGCCGGCACCGCCGATCAGGACGTCGTTGGCCTCCTGGCCATACAGCCGGTCCAGGCCGTCGCCGCCACGAAGCGTGTCGTTGCCGAAATTGCCGAACAGATTGTCGTTGCCGGCCTGGCCTTCCAGCACGTCGTTGCCGTTCGCGCCAAAGACCGTGTCGTCACCGATGCCACCGAAGATGACATCGTCACCGAGTTCGCCATTGAGAAGATCGTTGCCGTCCTCGCCAAAGACGAAGTCGTTGCCGGCGCCAGCGAGAACAGAGTCATCGCCGCCCAGGCCATGGATTTCGTCGGTGAGGGCCGTGCCGGTGATGGCCGGATTCTGATCGTTGCCTTGGGTGCCGTTGATGAGCGCCATGAGGATTTCCTTGTCGGGACGCCGGAGCTTGGAGTCGAGTTCGTTTCAGTTGCGTGAGTTCATCATTGGTGAGCGGGCACCCCGAAAACGGTGTCCTGCCCGCCACCACGAAGCAATAGCGCCACGTCGATGCCGCGCCCATGGCGATTTCGACGCGGCCAGATCATCGATGCGCGAGCGATGCCCGGCTCTCAGCCGAACCAGGTCGCATCCACGCCGGTGACGCCGGTGAGCGTCACGGTGTGGTTCATGCCGAGGTTCAAAATGGTGTTGCCGTCGACGGTCTGCGCATTGGCCAGCGCGTTGTCGACGGTGTTCTGGTAGCCGCGCAGGGAGATCTTGTCCGAGCCGACCTCAAAATCGGTGATGATGTCCTGGTCGCCCTCGGCACGGAGGACCACGAAGAGGTCGGCGCCGTCACCGCCGGTCATGGTATCGTTGCCGAACTGGCCGTTGATCTCGTCATCGCCGCGGCCGCCATCCAGCAGGTCGTTGCCGGTCCCGCCGGTGAGCTTGTCGTTGCCGGTGCCGCCTTCCAGCAGGTCGTCGCCGGCCTTGCCATCCAGGATGTCGTTGCCGCCGCCGGCGAACAGCTGATCGTTGCCCAGGCCGCCATAGAGGCCGTCGTCGCCGTCCGGCCGGTTGGGATCGCCGTCGCCGTTGATGATGTCGTCGCCGTTCGCGCCGAACAGGATGTCGTCGTAGGAACCGCCGTTCACCACATCGTCGCCGGCACCGCCGGTGATGATGTCGTTGCCGGTGAACCCGCCCCAGAGCTCGTCATTGCCCTCGCCGCCGTCGACATAATCGTCATCCCACTCGGCAAAGATCAGGTCGTCGCCATTGCCGCCGTAGAGCTTGTCCTTGCCCCCCTGCGAGGCGATGATGTCATAGCCCGGATCCTCGCGGTCGCCGCGGATGTCGTCGTTGCCGTCGCCGCCATAGACGATGTCGTCGCCGGCGCCCGGCAGGAAGCGGTCGTTGCCCTCGTTGCCCAGCATGATGTCGTTGCCGTCCTGGCCGAACAGCCGGTCGTCGCCGGTGCCGCCGCGCAGGAAGTCGTCGCCGGTATAGCCGTACAGATTGTCGCGGCCGTCACCCCCGTCGAGCAGATCGGCGCCACCAGCACCATACAGCGTGTCGTTGCCGAGGCCGCCGTAGACGATGTCGTCGCCGGTATCGCCGTTGATGATGTCGTCGCCTTCCTCGCCCAGGAGGAAGTCGTTGCCGCCCCTGCCGCTGATGCGGTCGTCACCGGTCAGGCCATGGATCTCGTCTGCCTGGTTGGTGCCGGCCAGAGCCGGATCCAGGTCGTCGCCAAGGGAGCCGTTGATGAGCGCCATGAAGGGGTACCTGTTCGTCTGGTCGTGAGGCGTTCGGATCTACACCAGCAGCCTGGTGCTCTGGTGCGTTCCAGGACCGGGTGGTCTTTGCTGGATACGTAGCGCAGGTACGGGCCGGATTCGATGATGGACGCAGGGAGCGGTGACATGTTTCAGGAACGCCGCCCTCTCTGTTGCCGCCATGCCGCAGCCGCCGGCGCCAGAGAGGCGGTCCGTCCCCGCCAGCTCAAACGAACCAGCTGGCATCCACCCCGGTGGCTCCGGTCAGCGTCAACAGGTGGCTTTCCCCGAGCGTCAGAACGGTAGAGCCGTCTACAACCTGGGCGCTTGCGATCGCCGCATCGGCGGTGTTGCCGGCCCCGCGCAGGTCGAGCTTGTCGATGCCTGCCTGGAAGTCGGTGATCGTGTCGGATTCGCCGTCCACCCGCAGGATCACGAAGGTGTCGGCACCGTCGCCGCCGGTCATGATGTCGTTGCCGAACTGGCCGTTCAGCTCGTCGTCGCCTTCGCCACCGTCGAGCACGTCGTCGCCGTTGCCGCCGGTGAGGATGTCGTTGCCGGCTCCGCTGGAGAGCTTGTCGTTGCCCGACCCGCCATCCAGCAGGTCGTTGCCCTCGGCTGCCTCGATCACGTCGTCGCCGATGCCGCCATAGAGGCGGTTGTCGCCATCGGTGGTCCAGGGATCGCCATCGCCGTTGATGTAGTCGTTTCCGGCCGCGCCGAAGATCAGGTCGGTGCCCCGGTAGCCGAAGATCTCGTCGTCGCCGTCACCGCCGGTGATGATGTCATCGCCGGTGAAGCCGCCATGGATGATGTCGTTGCCGGCTCCGCCATCGATATAGTCGTCGCCATACTCGCCATAGACCTGGTCGTCGCCGTTGCCCGCGTAGACCCGGTCGGCAGCACCTTCGGTCGGCACCACCAGCACCTCTTCCCGATCGGTGAAGATGATGTCGTTGCCTTCGCCGCCCCAGAGGATGTCGGAGCCGCCGCCGCCGTAGATCCGGTCGGCACCATCGCCACCGATCACGAAGTCATCGCCCAGCCGCGAGAAGATCCGGTCCAGTTCTCCGAAGCCGCGGATGACGTCGTCACCGGAGGTGCCGTAGAGATTGTCTCTGCCCTCGGTACCGTTGATGATCGCCATGGGATTCTCCTCGTCGCTTCTCTTGGGGCGTGCCGCCGGCTCGATTTCGGGGGTTCCCGTAGGGTCGGGCCTGCGGCGATCCTGGCCCGTCCGTCATCCGGATATCGATCTGCCTCTCGCCTGCCGGAACAGTCGAGATTACGGCGGTCCATCACCGGTCATGAAGAAGCCCCGGCGGTCCAGGGACGACCGAGGCTCTCCATCACATCGGCGTTGGACGCTTCCGGCTCAGCCGAACCAGCTCGTGTCCACGCCGGTGACGCCGGTGAGCGTCACGGTGTGGTTGAGGCCGAGATTGAGCACGGTGCTGCCCTCGACCACGGTCGCGTTGGCGATGGCGTTCTCCACGGTGTTGCCGGCCCCGCGCAGCGCGATCAGGTCGGATCCCACCTCGAAGTCGGTGATGGTGTCGGCCTCGCCCTCGGCGCGCAGCACCACGAAGCTGTCGGCGCCAGCGCCACCGGTCATGGTGTCGTTGCCGCCCTGGCCGATCAGCGTGTCGATGCCGTCGCCGCCGTCCAGGATGTCGTTGCCGTCGCCGCCGGTCATCCGGTCGTCGCCGAGCCCGCCCAGCAGGGTGTCGTCGCCCTGCTTGCCGTCCAGCTCGTCGTTGCCTTCGCCGCCATCGACGGTGTCGTTGCCGAGCCCGCCGAACAGGCCGTCATTGCCGGCCTCGCCGTTGAGGATGTCGTCGCCGACCGCACCGAAGAAGCGGTCGTCGCCGTCGCCGGCAAAGATCGTGTCGTTGCCGTCGCCGCCGGTGCCGACATCGTTGCCGGTGTTCTCCACGATCTCGACGCTGCCGCCATAGATCAGGTCGTCACCATTGCCGCCGTCGATGTTGTCGTCGCCGAACTCGCCATAGATCTCGTCGTTGCCATTGCCGGTGAAGATCCGGTCGGCGGCACCCACGGTGGGCGTGACGTTGGCGATGACCCGGTCGCCATGGGCAATGTCGTTGCCGTCGCCGCCCGCCATGATGTCGCTGCCATTGCCGCCATAGAAGCGGTCGTCGCCAAGGCCGCCGATGATCACATCGTTGCCGTCCTGGCCGAACATGCGGTCGCGGCCGTCGCCGCCGCGGATCGTGTCGTCGCCGTTGTTGCCGTACAGGTCATCATCGCCGGCCTGGCCCTCCAGCACGTCGTTGCCCGCCGCGCCGAAGGCCGTATCGTTGCCGATACCGCCGAAGATGACGTCGTTGCCGCCCTCGCCATTGAGCTGGTCGTTGCCGTCCTCGCCGAAGACGAAGTCATTGCCGGCCCCGGCGGCAATGCCGTCGTTGCCGCCCAGGCCATGGATCTCGTCGTTCTCAGGCGTGCCGACCAGGTTGTCGTCGCCCTGCGTGCCGTTGATAAGGGCCATGAATGCTTCCTCTTCTACTTAGCAGCCTGTTGTTCGTTCTGGTCCAGGACCTTGTGGTGACGTGAGCCAATATGGAAGGGCTCCTGGCTCATGTCGATCAACCAGTGGTTCTGCGCCTGCAGGCACGGAGGTCCGTTTCTCAACCGTGCCGCTCCGGACCGACTCATGAAGCGAGCCCTAGCTGTTTTGAACCCGCCCGTCATGCGGCCGACATGACGCAGCCCTCGCAACCCATCACCGTGGCGAGGGTGCCACGGGGCAGCCGTTCCGAGCCAGCGCCATGTCCCGCCCGATCCACGTCGCCGGTCAGATGTCCAGGTTCACGACCCGCAACGCATTGCTCTGGATGAACTCGCGGCGTGGATCGACCACGTCGCCCATCAGGGTGGTGAACACCTCGTCGGCCTCGTCGGCATGGTCGATCCGAACCTGCACCATCGAGCGCTTGGTCGGGTCCAGCGTGGTCTCCCAGAGCTGCTCCGGGTTCATCTCGCCCAGCCCCTTGTAGCGCTGGATCTGCATGCCCTTGCGACCGAGCGTGGCGACCCGCTCCATCAGGAACAGAGGACCGCTGATCGGCTGGACCTGCTCGTCATGAACCAGCGTCGGATGTTCGCCCCAGATCGACACAAGCTCGTCCATGAGCTGGGCGACCCGGCGCGCCTCGTGGGAGCGAAGGAAGGCGGTCTCGATCCGCCAGCGCTCGCGCCGCTCGCCACGGGTGCGGTGCATGATCAGGATGCCGTCGACATCCAGGGTGGCCTGCCAGTGGCCGCTGCCGGCCACCACCAGGTGATGGGCGAGCGCCTGCCCCTGCTCCAGGCCCGGCTGGCCCTCGGCGCCAACCAGCCGGGTCGAGGCGAGCGCCTCCACCAGTTCCGGGGGATGGCGCCGCGCCAGGCTGCGGATCGCCTGGGATGCCTGGCGGGCGAGATCGAACACGCGGCCGGTTTCCGCCTCATCGAGCTGTCGCTCATCGGCACCCTGGATCTGCACCTCGCCGCGCACGGTGGCCAGCAGGTGATCCTCCAGCGCCGCGTCGTCCTTGAGGTAGAGTTCCTTGCTGCCGCGCTTGATCCGGTAGAGCGGCGGCTGCGCGATGTAGAGATGCCCGGCCTCGATCAACGCCGGCAGGTGCCGGTAGAAGAAGGTGAGCAGCAGGGTGCGGATGTGCGAGCCGTCCACGTCCGCGTCGGTCATGATGACGATGCGGTGGTAGCGCAGCTTGGCGATGTCGAAGTCGTCGCGAATGCCGGTGCCAAGCGCCGTGATCAGCGTGCCGATCTCCTGGCTCCCCAGGATCTTGTCGACCCGCGCCCGCTCGACGTTCAGAATCTTGCCGCGCAGCGGCAGGATCGCCTGGAACTGGCGGTCGCGACCCTGCTTGGCCGAGCCGCCGGCGCTGTCGCCCTCGACCAGGAACAGCTCGGATTTGGACGGATCGCGCTCCTGGCAGTCGGCCAGCTTGCCCGGCAGGTTGGCGATGTCGAGCGCACCCTTGCGCCGGGTCAGTTCCCGGGCCCGCCTGGCCGCCTCGCGCGCGGTGGCGGCTTCCACCACCTTGCCCATGATGATCTTGGCCTCGGCGGGATGCTCCTCCAGCCAGCGCGACAGCGCATCACCGACCAGGTTCTGCACGATCGGGGTGACCTCCGAAGAGATCAGCTTGTCCTTGGTCTGCGAGGAGAACTTCGGATCCGGCACCTTGACCGAGAGCACCGCGGTCATGCCCTCGCGCATGTCATCCCCAGACAGCGCCACCTTCTCGCGCTTCAGGGTGCCGCTGTCTTCCGCGTACTTGTTGAGCACGCGGGTCAACGCCTGGCGGAAGCCCTGCAGATGGGTGCCGCCGTCACGCTGGGGGATGTTGTTGGTGAAGCAAAGGCAGACCTCGTGGTAGCCGTCGTTCCACTGCATCGCGACCTCGACCGCGATGCCGTCGCGCTCGCCGCCCACGGTGATCGGCGGCTTGACCACAGGCGTGCGCGAACGGTCCAGCCAGGTCGTGAAGGCCGCCAGGCCGCCTTCGTAGAACAGACGCTCCTCGCGCGGCTCCTCGCCCCGCAGGTCGCGCATCAGGATCTCGACCCCGGAATTCAGGAAGGCCAGCTCACGCAGGCGGTGGGCAAGCTGCTCGAACGAGAACTCCACCCCGGTGAACACCGAAGGCGAGGGGTAGAAGGTCACCTGGGTGCCGCGGCGGCCCTCGGAGGGGCCGACCACCTCGAGGGGCGCCTCCGCGCGGCCACCTTCCACAAAGCGGATGAAATGCTCGTAGCCGTCGCGCCAGACGGTCAGGTCGAGCCGGTCGGACAAGGCGTTCACCACCGAGACGCCAACCCCATGCAGGCCGCCCGAGACCTTGTAGGAGTTCTTGTCGAACTTCCCGCCGGCGTGGAGCACGGTCATGATCACCTCGGCTGCCGACACGCCCATCTCGGCGTGCAGGTCGACCGGAATGCCGCGACCATCGTCGATCACCGTGCAGGAGCCGTCGGCGTTGAGGATCACCTCGACCTTGGTGGCATGACCGGCCAGCACCTCGTCGATGGCGTTGTCGACCACCTCGAACACCATGTGGTGCAGGCCGGAGCCGTCGTCGGTGTCGCCGATATACATGCCCGGCCGCTTGCGCACGGCCTCCAGGCCCTCCAGCACCTTGATCGAGCTGGCGTCGTAAATCGCGGGGATGATGGGCGTGTCAGACATGATCGGCGAGGTCGCCCTGCTGCAGGTGGAAGAAGGCCGCCTTGTCGCGCAGAGGCGCGAACGGCGCGTGGTCGGTGCCGGAAAGCCAGGTCTGGCCGGGCGCTTCGGTGATGCGTTCGAACAGGGCGGCGCGGCGGACGCTGTCCAGGTGAGCGGTGGCCTCATCGAGCAGGAGGATCGGGATCAGCGTGCCGACCCGGCGCTTGCGCGCGATCTCGCCCAGGACGATGGAAACGAGCAGCGCCTTCTGCCGCCCGGTCGAGCAGCGCGCCGCCGGTGTGGTGGTCTCCGCATCGATCGCGACCAGATCGCTGCGGTGCGGCCCGATCGAGGCGCCGCCGGCTTCCCGATCGGCGTCGCGGCTGCGGGCGAGCCTGGCCGCCACTTCCTCCTCGACGTCCAGGGCCGGGCGGTCCTCCAGCAGCGTCTCGAGATCGCCCGCCAGCTGCAGCCGCACAGTCGGAAACGCCCCCTGGCTCTGCGCCACCACCTCATCCAGGCTCCGCACCCGCTCCGCCCGCACGGCGGCGATCGCCACCGCGTCGGCGGCCAGGCCGGCTTCCAGCGTGGCGAGCCAGACCGGGTCCGGGCGCCCGCCACGCAGCACCATGGAGCGCTCGCGCAGCCGCCGCTCGTAGCGGTTCGTCAGGCCGGCATAGGCCGGATCGTCGGCACCGATCAGCCGGTCCAGGAAACGGCGGCGCTCGGAGGGCGATTCCACGAACAGCCGGTCCTCGGCGGGGGTCAGCCAGATCACGCCCACGATCGCCGGCAGTTCGTCGCGCGCCGCAACGTCCTGGCTGTCCAGCCGGAACCGGCGACGCTCATGCCCCACCTCCAGCCCGGTCGCGATCCGGTGAATCCCATCCGGCCCGTCCAGCTCCGCCTGGATCGCCCAGCCCCCCGCACCGCCGTGGCGGGCCTGCTCGACCGCGCGCGCCCGGCGCAGGCCGCGACCCGGCGCCAGCATCGAGACAGCCTCCATCAGGTTGGTCTTGCCGACGCCATTGTCGCCGAACAGCACGATGGGTCCGTCCGGAAGGGTCAGGCGGGCTTCGGCGAGATTGCGGAAGTCGGTCAGGTGAAGGCGGCGCACCGCGCAGGGCAGGGGCTGCGGAGGACGGTCCACAGCCACAGGCGCGCTGGCTGAAAGGATCATACCCGCATCGGCATCAGCACGTAGATGGTGGCGACGTCCTCGGGATCACGAATCAGGGTTGGGGAGGCCGCGCTGGCCATCTCCAGGCGGATCGTGTCGCCTTGGACCTGCTGGGTGATGTCCATGACGTAGCGGGCGTTGAAGCCGATCTCGATCTCGCCGCCGGACAGTTCGCAGTCGACCTCGTCCTGGGCGCGGCCGGCCTCGGCACTGACCGCCGACGCCACCACCCTGCCGTCGCCGAACCCGAGCTTGACCGCCCGGACCTTGTCGGTGGCCACGGTCGCGACCCGGTCGATCGCAACCGCGAAGGCCTTGGCATCGACCAGGGCCACCTTGTCGTTGGCCTGCGGGATCACCCGCTCGTAGTCGGGGAAGGTGCCGTCGATCAGGCGGGAGACCAGCACGGTGGTGCCGATCTGGAAACGGATCCGCGAGGGCGAAAGGGCGATGCCGACCTCGGCGTCCTGGTCCAGGGCGTCCAGCAGCCGGCGGACCTCGCCGACCGTCTTCTTCGGGACAATCACCGGCGGGATGCCCTTGGCGCCCTCGGGCAGCGGGGTCTCGACCCGGGCCAGCCGATGTCCGTCCGTGGCGACCGCGCGCAGCGTGGCGGCAGCGCCCTCGCCGCGGGTGGCGTGGAGATGCACCCCGTTCAGGTAGTAGCGGGTCTCCTCGCTCGACATCGCGAAACGGGTCTTGTCGAACAGCTTGCGCAAGGTTGCCGCGGACAGCTCGAAGGAGACGCCCAGGTCCTCCTCGTTCATCGCCGGGAACTCGTCGGCGGCGAGGGCCGGCAGCACGAAGGACGAGCGTCCCGAGCGCAGATGCATGTCGGTGCTGCCGTTCGGCTGCTCCAGCTCGATCACGGCACCTTCCGCCAGGCGGCGGACGATCTCGTAGAGAGTATGCGCCGCCACCGTGGTGGTGCCGGGCTCGGCAATCTCGGCGGCCTCCCGCGAGACCAGGGTCAGGTCCATGTCCGTGGCGGTGAGCAGCAGCTCATCGCCTTGCGCCTCCAGCCGCACGTTGGACAGGATCGGGATCGTCGTACGCCGCTCGACAACGCTCTGGACATAGCCAAGCGACTTGAGCAGGGGCGCGCGCTCGATGGTCAGCTTCATGGTCGGGGCAAGTCGCAATGATCACGGAACCCCGTCCACGAATATCGTGCCGGGTCGCCGAAGCTAGCAGGCTCCAGCGCTAAGTTCACGAATTTTCGGCGGAATCGGTGCGTTCCCGCAGGTTCAATGCCGCAGCAGGCGGTCCAGGACGTCGAAGCGGCCCTGCCACTCCGCGAGCTCGCGGGTCTGGCCCTGGTCCTCTCTCGTGCCGGGCGTCAGCGGGTACTTGTAGAGATAGATGTGCGCCCCCCGGGCGTTCACACGCCGGCGCTGCGCCACCCAGCCGCGGACCACGTCGCCCGGCACCAGATAGAAGTCGATGACCGGCTTCACCGGGATGGGCTTGGCGGCCAGACGCCCGACCCGCCCGTCCAGAACCACGCCCAGGTCAGCGGCCACCAGGAGATCGAAACCAAGGTCGGGCGCGGCCGGATCAGGGGTGTGCGCCCAGCTGATGCTCTCGACAAAGCTGTTGCCCTTGAGCTGGATCCGAATGCGGCCGTCGATCAGAAAATCATATCCCGGCTGGTTGCGGCGCCGGAGGTTGGCATCCTCGATGTGGTGCCGGCCGTCTCTTTGAGCGACCAGGGCCAGGGCTGCCCTGGTCGCAATCTGTTCGCTCAGACGCACCCGCTCGTGGGCCTTGAGCGGCGAGGCGGTGCGCAGCACGGAGGCGTGGACGCAGCGCTCCAGGAGGACGCGCTCGTCCTCGGCCAGGCTGAACAAGGGGTCGACGAACTTGATGCCGCTCACCGGATCTGTCCCGACCAGGAAGCACCCTCGGCGGGATAGATCGCCGGACAGGGGCATACCCGCGACTGGGGCGGCACCGCGCCGATGGCGAGCGCAGCGACGCTGCTGTCCTTGGGACGGACGCCCGGCGGCTTCGGCCGATCGAGGCGGAACGGGACGATCTGGAACTCGCGCAGGATCGCCGAAACAGGGCCGGACTGGCTTCCAGCCTTGAGCCAACCCACTTCTTCGGCGCCGGGCGAGCCCATCCGGTGCTGCACGGCCTCCCAGGCGGCGCGGATTTCGGCATTCGGACGGCGGTTGCCGTCGTCTTCCGCCGGGACGGCCGAGCGGTGCTCGAAGCCTGCCACCAGGCGCACCGGCCAGGGATTGTAGGTGAAGGCATAGCGGAAGGCAGTGTCATGCAGCGCGCCATAGGCGAGCTTCAGCCGCTGTTCCGGTGCCTGTTCGCGGAAGAGCCAGAGCTGCCAGCGGAACCGGTCGACGGCCGGGCGATGGTCCCGCCAGTCGTCGTAGAAGCGCGCGGAGGCGGGCAGCGATGGCGGGGCGGCGGGGCCGGCGGAGGATGCATCGATGATAGCGGCGGATTGCAGGCGCCGGATCGCTTCGGCCGCCGGCAGGTCGAACCACTCGTTCACGTCGCCCAGTCGCCGATGCAGCGGCAAGAGCCGATGGACGGCCCGTTCAGCCGCCTCGACGTCCACCTTGGTGGTAAAGCCGAACACGCCCTCGACAACGATCCCCCGGGGTGTGTGGCAGCGGGCCTGCTTGAAGCGGGACGGCCAGTGCAGGTCCTTGCCAATCTTGCAAGCTCCTGGGACGCCAGGATCTGAAAAAACGTAAAGGACGTGTCTCATGGGCGATCCGACACCGGCATTCCCTCCGCTGTCGGCAGCGATCACGGCAGGAACGAACGGCATGGATCCTGCCGCCGGACCGTCAGCTCATCAAGCGCCGCTTGAGCAGCTCGATGTCGTCGGCGAGCTGCCGGTCCTCGCCGGCCAGCTTCTCGATCTGCCGGACGGCATGCATGACCGTGGTGTGGTCGCGGTTGCCGAACTTCTTGCCGATCTCGGGCAGCGAGCGGGGGGTCAGCTGCTTGCACAGATACATGGCGGCCTGGCGCGGGCGGGCGATTGCGCGGGAACGGCGCGGCCCGGTCAGGTCGGACATCTTCATCTGGTAGTGCTCGGCACAGGCCTTCTGGATCTCCTCGATCGTCACCCGGCGGTCATTGGCGCGCAGGAGGTCGTGGAGGATCTCCTGGGCCATGTCGACCGAGACCGCCCGATTGGTCAGGCTGGCCTGATGGACCATCCGGTTCAGGGCGCCTTCCAGCTCGCGGACGTTCGAGGTGATCCTGGCCGCCAGGAACTCCAGGACACGCTGCGGCACGTCGGAGCGGAGTTGCTCAGCCTTGGCCTGCAGGATGCCCAGGCGCAGCTCGTAGGTGGTGGGATGGATGTCGGCGACCAGGCCCCAGCCCAGCCGGGAGCGGATCCGCTCCTCCAGGCCCGACAGGTCAGACGGACTGCGATCCGCAGAAATCACGATCTGCTTGCCGCGGTCCACCAGCGTGTTGAAGGTGTGGAAGAATTCTTCCTGTGTACTGTCCTTGCCCGAAATGAACTGCACGTCGTCCACCATCAGCAGGTCGACGGAACGGAACATTTCCTTGAACGCGATGGTCTCCTTGATCCGCAGGGCACGTACGAACTGGTACATGAACTTTTCTGCGGTCATGAACACGATCTTCTTGGTCGGATCGATCTGCATGAACCGATGGCCGATCGCGTGCATGAGATGGGTCTTGCCGAGGCCGACCCCGCCATAAAGGAACAGCGGATTGAACATGGGCTTGGGCGAGGTCGCCACCCGCTCGGCCGCCGCCACCGCGAACTCGTTCGGCTTGCCGACCACGAAGTTCTCGAAGGTCAGGCGCGGGTCGAGCTGCACGGACAGCTCGTCGGGCGTGTCGTTGACCGGCCGCGGCTGCGGCTCCACCACCCGCAAGGGCGGCTGCTCGCGGTTCACGATGGTGCCGGCACTGCCGGGCGCGCCCTTGCCCTGCACGACCACCAGGGTGATCGAGCGGATCTGGCTGTTCACCCCGTTCCAGAGCATCCGGATCCGGTCGGCATAGTGGGCCGCCACCCAGTCCCGCATGAACTGGGTCGGGACCGAGACCAGGCCGCGGTCGCCCTCGATGCCGAGGGCGAGCAACGGCTTCAGCCAGGTGCTGAAGGCGGTGTCGCCCACTTCGGCGCGCAGGAGGTTACGTACCTGTGCCCACTGCGTATCCAGATCGCTCGACTGCGGCACGATCATCCGTACCCTGACCCGGCTGTCGCGTTGTCACCAAGATCCGATCGAGGGTGAAGACGACCCTGCCGATCGAACCGCGTTTCGTTCGTATCCGGCCGCCTGCCCGCATCGATCGGCCCGCAATGCTGGGGGCTTCACCTGCCGGCGCCACGTCGAAACAGTTCGAGCAAGGGCTGGGACCGCGTTTTTTCGACTTCGGCGATAGAATAAGCTGTCCCGAGCTGGTCCAGTTACTATGCCGTCGCGAAATGGTTCTCAGACCTAAAGGTTAAATACTCGACCGAAATTCGACGCCACAACAAGGCGGCTGAACGTCTGACGATAGTAATGCCGAGGCAGGGGGGAGGCAAGCATCCGATCTGCCACAAACGAAAATTCTCTCATAGGTTGAAAGATCGCGGACAGCTAATATAAGGAAAACAGAATACAACAAAACAAGCGGCGATGACTTGCGCCACCGCCGCTTGTTCTTCGAAAACTGCGGAAAAATCAGGCGGCGGCTGCCGCGAGCTTTTTCACCTGATGGGCCAGGCGCGAAATACGCCGCGCAGCCGTGTTCTTGTGCAGCACGCCCTTGCCGACACCACGTGCCAGCTGAGGCTGCGCCAGCTTGAACGCGGCGGCGGCGGCATCCGCATCGCCCTTGGCGACCGCGGCTTCCACCTTCTTCATAAAGGTCTTGATCTTGCTGGTGCGAGCCCGATTGCGCGCGGTTCGCGCCTCGGTCTGCCGCACCCGTTTCTTCGCGGAAAGCGTATGCGCCACGATGCGATTGCCCAATGTTCAGAGTGAGAAGGGCTCTTATCCCCAGGCTGCGCCCACGTCAACCCAGGCTTATCCCCAATGATGCCGGAACCAGCCGGCCGCTCAGCGGTGCTGGAAGTTCGGCGAGCGCTTCTCCACGAAGGCGTTCATGCCTTCGCTTCGGTCCTCGGTGGCGAAGCTGGCATAGAAGGCGCGCCGCTCGTAGCGCAGTCCCTCGGCCAGCGAGGTCTCGAAGGCGGCGTTCACCGCATCCTTGGCCATCCGCACGGCAGGCTTGCTCTTGCCGGCGATCGCCTGGGCGATCTTGATCGCCTCGTCCAGCAGTTCGGCGGCGGGTACCACCCGGGTGACCAGGCCGGAGCGCTCCGCCTCGGCGGCATCCATCATCCGGCCGGTCAGGATCATGTCCATCGCCTTGGACTTGCCGACCGCGCGGACCAGGCGCTGGGTGCCGCCCGCCCCGGGCAGGGTGCCCAGATTGATCTCCGGCTGGCCGAACCGCGCATTCTCGGCGGCGATGATGATGTCGCACATCATCGCGAGCTCGCATCCTCCCCCGAGGGCATAGCCGGCAACCGCCGCGATCAGCGGCTTGCGCTTGTCGGCGACCTTGGCCCAGCCGGCGATGAAGTCACTCTCATAGGCCTCAACGAAGCCCATCTCGGCCATCTGCTTGACGTCGGCGCCGGCGGCGAATGCCTTCTCCGAGCCCGTGATCACGGTGGCCGCAATCTCCGGATTCGCGTCGAACCCATCCAGCGCGGCGTTCAGCTCGGCGATCAGCTCGTCGTTCAAGGCGTTGAGCGCCTTGGGACGGTTGAGCGTGATCAGTCCGACCGCATCCCGCCGGTCCACCAGAATGTTCGTATATGCCAAGATTCACTCCTCCCCGAAGCCCGAAGGCCCGGCCGCAAAGCGGAACGGATGATACTGGTAGAGCCAGGTCTCGGTGAGGGCATTGTCGCCCAGGCGCAGGAACAGGCGCAGGTCGACCGGTTCCTGGCCATCCACCGACAACTCGAAGATCGCGCGCCAGCGCTTGGTGCCGACCAGCTGGAAGGCGAAGGCGTTGACGATCTCGCCACGCGAGGCGGCCACCACCGCCTGGACGTCCTCGCCCTTGCGCAAAGGCTCCAGGGCCGGTCCCTCGAAATCCACGGCGAACCGCTTCTGGTCGCCCTCCTGCATCGCCCCGGGCAGTCCGCCCTTGCCGATCCGGGTCGCGACGCAGCGGGCAACCGACGGCGGCTCGGGGATTGCGTCCTGCCAGTAGAGGCGCCAGGCCAGGTCGAACCTGGTGCCCGCCTCGGTCTTTGCCTCCGGGACCCAGTAGGCGGCGATGTTGTCGTGGATCTCGACATTGGTCGGGATCTCGACGAGCTGCACCGCACCCTTGCCCCAGGGCTGCAGCGGCTCGACCCAAAGGGACGGCCGCCGCTCGTAGAACAGCGAATCGTCCTCATAGGAGCTGAACGAGCGGTCGCGCTGCAGGAGGC
Source organism: Geminicoccus roseus DSM 18922 (assembly GCF_000427665.1). NCBI lineage: Bacteria > Pseudomonadati > Pseudomonadota > Alphaproteobacteria > Geminicoccales > Geminicoccaceae > Geminicoccus > Geminicoccus roseus. The sequence continues at coordinate 4,857,392 of NZ_KE386572.1, read as the reverse complement.
CGAACCCCTTCGGGTCGGTGTCGGCGAACGAGGACACCATCAGCTGCGCAGGATTGTTCAGCGGCCGCCACAGCCGCTCGCCGGCGCCGGTCCAGATCGCCAGTCCGTCGCTGTCGTGGATCTCCGGCCGCCAGTCGGTGGCGGTGTGCCGGTTGGTCTCGGAGAACCAGTACATGCTGGTGAGCGGAGCCAGGGCCAAGCGCTGCACCCCATGGCGCATGAACAGCTTGGCCTCGACATCCATGGTGACCGCACCCGGTCGCTTCACCAGGAACCGGTAGGCGCCGGCCAGCGCCGGGCCGTCGAGGAAGGCATGGATCAGCAGGTCGTCGCTGCCGTCGGGCGCGCGCGAGATCCAGAACTCGCGGAAGGCCGGGAACTCCTCCGGCGTGGGCAGGCCGATGTCGATCGCTACACCTCTGGCCGAGATCCCGTACTGATCGTGCTCGCCGGAAGCCCGGAAATAGGACGCGCCCAGAAACGACAGCCAGTCGCCGCCGCCCTGCTTGTTCATCACCCGGAAGCCGGCAAAGCCCAGGTCCTCCGGCAGGCCGGTGACGAAGTCGGCCTTCTCGCCGAACTCGAACAGCCAGGGCTCGTAGAGGATCTCACGGGCCTGACCGTCCTCCACCAGATTGATGTGGACCGGTCGCTTGAACCAGCGTCCCGGATGATGGAATCGGATCGGCCAAGGTCCTTCGCCATCCGCCCACAGGGCCTGATCCGCGCGGTAGCGGATGCTGGCGAACACCTCGGGATCGATCCGGTCCAGGATGTCGTCGAACCGGATGATCGGCGAGGCGTAGGGCTCCCGGGAGGCGGCCTCGGCCTGGGCCACCAGGTTCTCGAACGAGAAGGGCTGCGGCGGTCCGAACCGAAGGCCGGTCTGCTCCGGCTGGGCCTCCGCCTGGGCGAACGCCTCCTTCAGGCCGGTCAAACCCAGCAGGGACAGAGCCGAAAGACCGAGCGAGACCGAGCGCCGAGTGGCGTCCATGAGTTCCTCGAATTGCTGTTGGGACATCCCAACCGGACGAAACGCAGGAACCCTGCTCGGGTGCCGTACATCGACCCGCTTAATAATCGCGCGTCTGTTGCGGTGCAACGGTGGGGGCGAGCACCGCTTCCACGAGTGCCCGCGCCGCGGGCGATGCCGGATGCCGCAGGACCTGGTCGACCAGGCCCGCTTCGACAAGCCTGCCCTCGTCCAGAACCAGGACCCGGCCGCAAAGCTGACGCACCACTTCCAGGTCGTGGCTGACCAGGAGATAGGTCAGGCCATGGCGGATGCGCAGTCGCTCCAGCAGCCCGATGACCTGCTCCTGGACCGCCGCGTCCAGCGCGGAGAGCGGCTCGTCCAGAACCACGAGCCTTGGCCGCGCCACCAGGGCGCGGGCGATCGCGATCCTTTGCCGCTGCCCACCCGAGAACTGGTGAGGATGGCGCTCCGCTGCGTCGGCGGGCAGTTCGACCTCGGCCAGGGCCTGCGCGACCCGCGCCTGCCGCTCGCTCCTGGCAAGCCGGTCATGATCCAGGGGCTCCGCCACGATCCGGCCGACCTTCCAGCGCGGGTCCAGGCTGTCGAAAGGATCCTGGAACACCAGCTGCACCGAGTGCCGCACGGCATCCCGCTCCGCCGGATCGCGCCCGTCCAGGCGGACCTGCCCCCGGTCCGGCCGCTCCAGCCCGGTCAGCAGCCTGGACAGGGTCGACTTGCCGCTGCCGGAGGCGCCGACCAGGCCCACCGATTCGCCAACCTCGATCCGCAGGCTCACCCCGTCTACTGCCTTCCAGGTGCGCCCATCCGGGAGCCGGTAGTGGCGGACAAGGTCGGCCGCATCGAGGATTGGCGCGCCATCCAACAGGCAACGAGCGGCGGCCGCTTCTGAACCTGCTGCCGGCCCAGGCGGGCCAGTGGATCTGGTGGCGCGGACCACCCGTCCCGCACGCATCTCCAGCGACCGAGAGCACATCCTGGCGATCACGGAGCGGTCGTGGCTGACCAGCACCAGGGCAAGCCCCTGCCTCGACGCAAGCTCGTCCAAGAGATCCAGGATCTGCCGCTGCGTGACCAGATCCAGGGCGGTGGTTGGTTCGTCGGCCAGCAGGAGGTCGGGTTCGGCGGCCAGCGCCGCGGCGATCAGCACGCGCTGGCGCTGCCCGCCCGAGAGCTCGTGCGGAAACGCCCGTGGCGAGTGGCGGTGGACCGGAAGGCCGACCGCAGCCAGCAGTTCCTCCATGCGGGCCTGCCGCTCCTGCCGGCTGCCCAGCCCATGGATCTCCATGGGCGCCATCACTTGCGCGCCGATGCGCCTCGCCGGATCCAGGGCGGTCATCGGCTCCTGGAACACCATGGCGATCCGTCGGCCACGCAGGCGTGCCCGTGCCGGTTCCGGGAGGCCCAGGATCTCCTTGCCGTCCAGACGTACCTGACCCGAGGCGACGAGTTCCTCGGGGAGCAGGCCGGCGATGGCGTGGGTCGTCAACGACTTGCCCGAGCCGGATGCGCCGACGATCCCCAGCCGCTCGCCGCGTCGCAGCCGGAACGAGACGGCCTCGACGAGCGGGGTGGCGTCCCGCCGCCGGACGGCCAGGTCCTCCACCTCCAGGAGCAGGCTCATCGGCTGCCCCGCAGGCGGGGGTCCAGCCGGTCGCGCAGGCCGTCGCCGAGCATGTTCAGGCCCAGCACCGTGAGGGCGATCGCCAGGCCAGGCAGGAGGGCCAGGCGCGGCGAAAGCGCCAGGAAGCTCTGCGCGTCAGCAAGCATCCGTCCCCAGGTCGGGGCAGGCGGAGGGACGGACAGCCCCAGATAGCCAAGCCCCGCCTCGGCCAGGATGGCCAGGCCCAGCTGCAGGGTGATCTGGACCAGGAGCTGGTCGGCAATGTTGGGCAGGACATGCTCCAGCGTGATGCGGGTGCGCCCCTTGCCCGACAGAAGCGCCGCCTGGACGAAAGCCCGCGGCCAGATCCGGACCGCGGAGGAACGGGTCACCCGGGCGAATACCGGGACGTTGAACAGGCCGATCGCCAGGATGGCGACGCCGATCGAAGGACCCAGGACTGCTGCCAGCATGATGGCGGTCAGCACGGCTGGGAAGGCGAACACCAAGTCGTTGCCGCGCATCACCACCGAGTCCAGCCAGCCGCCCTGGGCGGCGGCAAGCGCGCCGAGAGGCACGCCCACGCCCGCACCCAGCGCCACCGACGCGACAGCGATCAGCACGGAGTGGCGGGCTCCCACCATCAGCATCGAAAGCAGGTCGCGCCCGAAAGGGTCGGTGCCCAGCAGGTGAGCGATGCCTGGACCTTGCAGCCGCGCCTTCACGTCGATCGCGGCGGGCGGAAACGGAGTCCAGGCGAAGGAGAGGAGCGGCAGCGCCAGCATGGCAAGGGTGATCGCAGCGCCCGTCCACAGCAGGACGCGCCCGTGACGTGCGTCAGCCACGAAGCCGCAGCCTCGGGTCGAGGCGCAGCAGCGCCAGGTCCACCACGAGATTGACCAGGATCACCGTCGCGACCAGCAGCATGATCACGCTCATCAGGGTCGGCAGATCGCGCCCGCCGATCGACTGGAAGATCAGCCGGCCCAGGCCCGGCAGGTAGAAGACGTTCTCCACGATGACCGTGCCGGCCAGCAGGAAGGAGAACTGAAGACCGATCACGGTGACGATCGGGGGCAGGGCGTTGGGAAGGGCGTGGCGGCGCAGAGCCTCTTCCCGGGTCAGCCCGAAGGCGCGCCCGGTGCGCACGAAGTCCAGCCGCGCCGTCTCGACGATCGCGGTCCGGGTCACCCGTGCCAGCACCGCGGCCTGTGGCAGGCCGAGGGCCAGGGCGGGCAGGAGCAGAGCGAGGATGGCCGGCAGGATGCCCTCGGCCCAGCCCGGGAAGCCGCCCGCCGGCAGCCAGCGCAGCAGGATCGCGAACAGGAGCACCAGCAGGATGCCGATCCAGAACGACGGTACGGCCAAGCCGATCTGGGCCGCCCCCATGGTGAGGGCATCCGCCATCCGGCCCTGGCGCGACCCGGCGAACAGCCCGGCCGGGATGCCGATGCCGATCGCCACGGCCAGCGCCAGCGCAGCCAGCGGCACGCTCACCACTGCCCTGGCCAAAACCAGGTCCGCCACCGGCACCCCATAGGTATGGCTGGTTCCGAGATCGCCCTTGAAAATGCCCGCCAGCCAGTTCCACCAGCGGACCACCAGAGGCTGGTCCAGCCCCATCTGCAGGCGCAGGGCCGCCAGCGTGTCCGGTCTGGCCTCGGTGCCCAGCATGACGGCTGCCGGGTCGCCCGGCAGCACGTTGAGAGCCGCGAAGACGAGGACAGAGGCGCAAAGCAGGGTCGCCGCCGCCACCGCCAGCCGCATGACGATGTCGAGGGCGGCCTGGGACCTCACTCCTGCCAGCGCACGCCGGTCATGTCGTTGGCCTGGATCGGCGCATTGACCCACATGCCCTCCAGCTTCGCGTTCCAGAGCCCGTGCTTGGGCAGTTCAAACAGGAAGGCGTTGACCGCCTTCTCGGCCAGCATCTCCTGGGCCTCGCCATACAGCACGTTGCGCTGCGCCTCGTCGGTGGTCTCCTTGACCTCGGCCACCAGGGTCCGGAAGCCCTGGTCATTGAAGTTGAAGTAATAGTCGTCGCGCGCGTAGATATCGATATCCAGAGGCTCGGTGTGGCTCACGATGGTGAGCTGATAGTCCTTGTTGGTGAAGACCTGCTCCAGCCACTGTGCCCACTCCATCGGCTCCAGCTCCGCCTGAATGCCGATTTCGGCAAGCTGCGCCTGCACGATCTCGCCGCTGCGCCGGGCGTAGCTGGGCGGCGGCAGCTTGATGGTGACCTGCAGGTCCTCCACCCCGGCCTCGGCCAGGAGCTGGCGCGCCCGGTCCGGGTCGTAGGCGGACGTGCCGGTCAGGTCGACATAGGCCGGATGGCTCGGGCTAAAATGCGATCCGATCGGGATGCCGTACCCCATCATCGCCCCCTCGATCAGGGCCTGCCGGTCGATGGCATGGCCGATCGCCCGGCGCACCCGCACATCGTCGAACGGCTTGGCGGCGTTGTTGATCGCGAGGATCGTCTCGCCCTCCGTGGTGCCGACCACGACGGTGAAGCGCGGATCAGCCTCGAACTGAGGCAGCGCTTCGGGTGCCGGGAAGTTGGAGAACGCGTCGACGTCCTCGGCCATCATCGCGGCCGTGGCGCCGGCGGGATCGGCGATGAAGCGGAAGGTCACCTTGGCCAGCGGCACGTCGGCGCCCTCGCGGCGGGTGAGGACCACCCGGTCGCCCTGCCGCCATTCCTCGAACCGGAACGGGCCGGTGCCGACCGGGCTGGTCTTGTTGGTGTCGGCGCTCTCGGGCGCCACCATCACCGCGTCGCCCCAGGCCAGGTTCCAGATGAACTGCCCGGTCGGCCGCTTCAGCCGGATCAGCGCCGTCAACGGATCGGGCGTCTCGACCGATTCGATCGGCTCGAACAGGCCCTTCTGCGCGTTGACGCTGTCCTTGGCCAAAGCGCGCTCGATCGTGAACTTCACGTCGGCGCTGTCGAACGCGCTGCCGTCGTGGAAGGTGACCCCTTCCTTCAGGTGGAAGGTATAGTTCAGGCCGTCCTCGGAGATCGTCCAGTACTCGGCCAGCTGCGGCTGGACCATCCCGGCATCGTCGATCCGGGTCAGGCCCTGGAAAAGGTTGGCGTAGACGATCTCGTCGATCGCCGCCGCCGCCCCCGCGGTCGGATCCAGGTGCGGCGGCTCCAGCACGACGCCCAGCGCCACCGTGTCGCGCCCCAGCGCGGCGCCGCCCATCGCAGCCAGCGCCAGCGCGCTGCCGAGCAGCAGGTCAGACCACCTCATCCCACATCTCCCCCAGCCGCCCGTTCCCGCCAGGACGGCGTCGATCCCAATCTTCCGGCAGCGAGCACGCCGCGCGCCACCGCGCGCGCCGTGCAGTCCGCCGCTAGAGCGCCCAGACGGGTCAGCGCCTCCGCCGTCACCGCCAGGTCCCGTCGGGCCGTGGCGAGTGCGAAGATCGTATCCCCGTCGAAGGGCGTGTGGATCGGTCGGATCGACACCGCAAGCCCGTCATGGGCCATCACCGCCATCCGCCGTGCCTGCGCCTTAGTCAGCTTCGCGTCGGTGGCGACCACCCCGATCGTGGTGTTGGCGCCCGCCACTGCGCCGATCTTGCCGCGCAGGGCCAGCGAGACCGGCCCCTCCGGCGGGGTCTGCCCGCCCAATTCGCCGTCCTGTTCCAGGTACCAGGCATAGAAGGTGCGATCGTCGGGAAAGCCAGGTTCGCCCACCGAGTTGACCGCGATCAGCGCCGCCACCGTGCAGCCGGTCACCGGGCAGACCGCCGACGCGCTGCCGAGACCGCCTGCCACCGTGCCGGCCACTGCCCCCGCGCCGGCACCCACCGAGCCGAGTTCCAGAGGAGCGCCCGCCCGCTCCAGGGCCTCCAGCGCCAAGCGACGGAAGGGTGGATCCTCGCCCCAATCCTTGTCGCCGCCGTTCACCAGGTCGAACAGCACAGCACCCGGCACGATCGGCACCACCGCATCCTTGATCTCGAAGCCGATCTTCCGGGTCGCCAGCCGGGCGCGGATTGCCCCCATGCCGTCCAGGCCGAATGCGGAGCCGCCGGAGAGCACCAGGGCATGGACCGCATCCACCGTGTTCATCGGGTCGAGCAGGTCGATCTCGCAGGTCCCGGGGGCTCCGCCGCGGACGTCGACCCCCGCCATGCAAGGCGCATCGGGCAGGACCACGGTCACCCCGGTACGCACCCGTCGGTCCTGCGCGTTGCCGACCTTAAGGCCGGCGATGTCCAGGATCGTGTTGCTGCGGCCGGGTCTGGCGCTCATCGTCATGCTTCCCGACATATCCGCGAGGGCTGGCCGGGCCAGCGCCCGCCGCCAGGACGCTTAGCAGGCTGCGCCTGGTGCTGCACGGGGCTTGCCTCTCGCCGCGCCCGGCTCCACTGGGAGTGGAAGCGAGCAAGCGGGGAGCGAAGCACGATGGCAATGCGCAGCGGCGGCCGGATCCTGATCGACCAGCTGGCGATCCAGGGGGTCGACACGATCTTCGGGGTGCCGGGCGAGAGCTTCCTGGAAGCCTTGGACGCGCTGATCGAGAGCCCCATCCGCTTCGTCAACTGCCGCCAGGAGGGCGGGGCGGCGATGGCGGCGGAAGCTCATGCCAAGTTCACCGGCCGCCCGGGCGTGTGCTTCGTCACCCGCGCCCCCGGCGCCACCAACGCCGCGTCCGGCGTTCACGTCGCCCAGCAGGACAGCACGCCCATGGTGCTGCTGGTCGGCCAGATCGAGCGCGCCGCCCGCTACCGCGACGCCTTCCAGGAGGTCGACTACCGGCTGCTGTTCGGCGGCATGGCCAAGCTGGTCCTGGAGATCGACGACGCGGCGAGGCTGCCCGAACATGTCCACCGCGCGTTCCGCACCGCGATGGCCGGCCGGCCCGGCCCGGTGGTGCTGGTCCTTCCCGAGGACATGCTGATCGACCGGATCGATGTCGAGGACGGGATCCGCGCCTTGCCGGTGGCCCACCATCCGGACCCGCACGCCATCGGCCAGTTGCATGGCCTGCTCGCGAAGGCAGAGCGCCCGCTGGTGATCCTGGGCGGCTCCGACTGGACCACCGCCGGCCGCGTTGCTCTCGAGAACTGGATCGCGTCGAACGATCTGCCGGTCGGCTGCGGCTTCCGCCGCCAGTCCCTGTTCGACAACCTGCACCGCTGCTGGGCGGGAGCGGTCGGCCTGGGACCCGACCCGAAGCTCGCCCAGCGGGTGAAGGATGCCGACCTCCTGATCGCGTTCGGCTCGCGCCTCTCGGAGACTGCCACGGCCGGCTACACCCTGCTGAACGTCCCGCGCATGGGGCAGATCTTCGTGCAGATCCATCCCGACCCGGCCGAACTCGGCCATGTCTACCAGCCCGACCTGGCGATCTGTGCCGACCTGTCCGCCACCGCCCAGGCCCTGTCCGGCCACCCGCCGGTGCGCGAGCGGCCGTGGGCGGCCGAGACCGAAGCGCTGCACGCCCGCTACATGGCGTTCTCCGAGCCGGTCGAGGCGCCCGGCGCCCTCAACATGTCGAAGGTCGTCCAGCACCTGCAGGCGAACCTGCCGGCCGATGCGGTCGTGACCAATGGTGCCGGCAACTATGCCATCTGGGTGCAGCGCTTCTGGCGCTACCGGCTGGCGCACACCCAGCTATCCCCGACCTCCGGCTCGATGGGCTACGGGCTGCCGGCCGCGGTCGCCGCCGCGGTCGCCGATCCGTCCCGGAGGGTGGTCGCGTTCGCCGGCGACGGCTGCTTCATGATGACCTGCCAGGAACTGGCCACGGCCGTGCAGGAGAACCTGAAGCTGCTGGTGCTCGTGGTCGATAACGGCATGTACGGCACCATCCGGATGCACCAGGAGCGCGAGCATCCCGGCCGCGTCTCCGGCACCGCCCTGAAGAACTCCGACTTCGCCGCGATGGCGCGGGCCATGGGCGCCCATGGCGCCACCGTCCGCGCCACCGAGGAGTTCCCCGCGGCGCTGGACGAAGCGCTGGCCGCCCCCGGCCCGGCCCTCCTCCACCTGATCCAGGACCCCGAGGCGCTCACCCCCGCCCGCTCGCTCTCGACGATCCGCGAGGAGGCGAGGGCGGCGGGGCGCTAACGCATGGACTGGCAGTTCCCTGGCGAGCCGCACCGCAGCGATCTGGGATGCGGCTCGCCCGAAGGGATTGAAGCTAGCGCGGCATCATGACGGCAGCTTGAGCGTGATCCTCAGGAGTGTCCCGGGCCTCGGCCGCACTCGGGCTGAGTGTGACACCCAGATTTCACCTGCCATGGATGGCAAGATCCGTCCGCGAAGGTGCTTCACCACGAGCTTAGACCATCGACAGATACCACTCGTACTCGGTCGGCGTGATCCGCATCACGAAGCGTTCCCGCTCGACGTCGCGGCAGGTCGAGTACACCCGGCAGAACTCCGCGCCGAAATAGTCGTGCAGGGGCGACTTGTTTTCCATCGCCTCGATCGCGTCCTCCCAGGTGATCGGGATTGAGGCGGGGATCTGCTCATACGCGTTGCCGACCACGGGCCTGCCCGGATCGCCGCCCTTCTCCAGCCCGTCCAGGATTCCGGCCAGGACCGAGGCCAGCACCAGGTACGGGTTGGCGTCCGCCCCGGCGACCCGGTGCTCGATCCGCCGGGCCTTGGCCGAGCCGGCCGGGATCCGGAACGCCACGGTGCGGTTGTTCCAGCCCCAGGTTCCGGTGGTCGGCGCGTAGGAAAGCAGCCGGAAGCGCCGGTAGCTGTTGGCGTTCGGCGCCAGGGCCAGCATGGAGGGGCCGAGCAGGCGCTGCATCCCGGCGATGCAGCGCTTCATGGTGGCTTCGCCGCCCTCGACCTCGCTGAACACGTTGCGGCCGTCCCGATCGAGCAGGCTGACATGGACGTGAAAGCCGGAGCCGGCCATCTCGGGGAAGGGCTTCGCCATGAAGGTGGCGCGATGGCCGGATGCGCGCGCCGCGGCCTTGATCAGCCGCTTGAACATGATCCCTTCATCGGCGACCTGGAGCATGTCGGTGCCGTGGCCGAGATTCACCTCGAACTGGCCGGGCGAGTATTCCGAGACCACGCCCTTGTAGGGCAGCCCCTGCTGGTCGCACCATTGCTCGACCCGCTCGAAGAAATCGTCAAAGTCATCCAGGGTCTCGTGGGTCCAGACCTCGCCCTCACGGGCCGGCCGGCCCAGCCGGTCCAGGTGCGGCAGCATCGCGAACCCGTCGCGGTTCAGCGCCTTGTCGACCAGGTAGAACTCGAACTCCAGGGCGGCGCAGGGCGTAAGCCCGAAGGCCGCGAACCGCTCCACCACCTTGGCCAGGACCGTGCGCGGGCTATACGGGAACGGGCTGCCGTCATGATCGGTAAGCTCGCCCACCACCTGGCAGGAGGCGTGGCGCCAGGGCACCACCCGGAGGGTCTTCGGCTCCAGGCGGAGCGGCCGGTCGGCATCGCCCTCTTCCCAGACCAGGCCGGAGCGGTCGACGTTGGAGCCGGTCGTGTCCAGGCTGTAGAGCGAACTGGTGAAGATCGAGCCGCCCTCCAGCGCCGAGAGCAGGTCAGCCTTCGGGATCCGCTTGCCGCGGGGGATCCCCACGAGGTCGGGCAGGAGCAGGTCGGCATGTTCGACCAGCGGGTGTTCGTCGAAAAAGGTCTGGACGAGCGGGTGCATGATGTGAAGCGGCCGGCGTCGGTCGCCCGACGCCGGCCCGTCTCCTTGAAGGATGTGTGACAGCCGGCGGGCCTGCCTCCACCTAGGCGGAAAGCAAGCTGCCCGCCAAGCCCGTCAGATGCTGTCGTGCACCCACTCGACCAGCTTGGACTTCGGCATCGCACCGACCCGGGTTGCAGCCAGCTCGCCGTCCTTGAAGATCATCAGGGTCGGGATGCCGCGCACGCCGTACTTGGTTGGGGTGAGGGGGTTCTCGTCGATGTTGACCTTCACGACCTGGATCTTTCCGTCCAGCTCGTTCTGCAGATCTTCCAGGTGCGGCGCGATCGAGCGGCAGGGGCCGCACCATTCCGCCCAGAAGTCGACCAGGACCGGCGTCTGCGCCTTCAGCACATCGGTGTCGAACTCGACGTCGGTCGTCTTTTGTACGCCCATGATCGATGCCTCGCGATCGCGGCCCGACAGGGGCCGCATTCCTGGCACTCAACTAGGTGTCGCCGATGCGCCGCGTCAAGTTCGCGCCCACGTCATGGCAGACCCGCGTCCAGCGGGACTGGCAGGTGACGACGGAGCAGCTCTACCGGCAGCGGGACCACCGAGAGCGTGTCGGTCCAGACCAGGGAGGCGTGGATCGGCCGATTCGGGAAGCGCCGCTCCAGCAGGGCCGCATAGGCGGAAAGCTGGCGCAGATAGGCGACAGGCGTGTCCTCGACCCGGTCCGGCGGCAGGCGCGCCGTCTTGAAATCGACCAGGTGGATCGCGTCGATGCCGATCGCGAGCCGGTCGATCTGGCCGTTGACCGCCACGCCCGCGATCGTCCCGGTGATCGCCTGCTCGGCCCGGGAGCCTGGCCCGAACAGCGGGCGCAGGTCGGGATGGGCCAGCACGGCCAGGACCTGCTCGCGCAGCCGCTCCTGCATGTCCGGCTCCAGGTCGGTGGCCACCCGGGCGAGGTAGCGGTCCAGGGCCGGGTCGCGCTGTGTTTCGTCCAGTTCGGGCAGGATCTGCAGCAGCCGGTGGGCATGCAGGCCGAATGCCCGCGCCGCCAGCCCGGCACCTCGCGCCGGCGGATCGTCGCCACCCGCACGGGATGGCGCCAGGCTGCGGGCGGTGGCAGGCTCGGCTCGGGCGCTGGTGCGCAGCCAGGACGGCTCCGGCATGGCCGTCGCCGCGGCCCGAACCTCCGCAGGGACCGCCACGGGCGGTCCCGGGTCACCGCGCCGCCTTGTCAGCACCTCCCCGCCCAGCAGCGCGCCCACGGCGTCGACGCCGCGCTCGGCGCCGCCGGCTGCCTCCAGGGCGGCGCGAACCCGGCCATGCCAGGAAGGCTCGCCCTTGTCGCTCTCCTCGCCCCAGCCGGCCAGGTAGAGCCGGTCGCGCGCCCGGGTCAGCGCCACATAGAGCAGCCGCCGGGCTTCCTCCTCGTCGCGTCGGGCCTCGGCCTCGACCAGCCGCTCCACCAGCGGCGGCCGGCTGCCCTTGCTGCCGCGCAGGAAGACCAGCCCGCTTTCCGGGTCGCGGATCAGGCTTCCCTGGCGGCCGCCGCCGCCCGGTCCGGCATCGGCCAGGATCACCACCGGGGCCTCCAGGCCCTTGGAGCCGTGCACGGTGAGCACCCGGACCTCGTCGCGGGCCGATTCCGGGTCGCGCTTGAGTTGCGCATCGGAGGCGGCCAGCCAGTGCAGGAAGCCGGACAGCGAGGCTGGGTGCCCACGCTCGTAGGCAAGACATTCGCCCAAGAATGCCTCAAGCGGCTCGACCACCTCGCGCCCCATCCGCTCGACAAAGCGCTCGCGCGCCCCGCTGGTGCCCAGGACGTGGCAGAACAGCTCATAAGGGGGCATGAAGTCGGCCCGGCGGATCCACTCGCGCAACCGGCCATAGGCTTGGGCAAACCGCTCGCCGCCGCTTTCGGCGAAGGCGCGCAGCCGCTCGATCAGGCTGGTCTTGCCACGATCATGGGCCAGCGCGAACAGGTCGTCCTCGGAGAGCTCGATCAGCGGGCTCTTCAGCACGCAGGCGAGCGAGAGGTCATCCTCGGGCAGCGCCAGTACCGCGCCCAGCGCCAGCAGGTCGCGCACCGCCAGATGCTCGACCAGGGTGAACCGGTCGGCACCCGCCACCGGGATGCCGCGCCGCTTCAGGGCCCGGATCACCAGGTCCTGGATCCGGCCACGCTTGCGCACCAGCACCAGGAATTCCTGGGCACGCAGCTGCTGGCCCGACGAATCCAGCGGCAGGCGCCTCGCCAGGCTGTTCTGGATGAAGGTCGCAATCGCGCTGGCGACCTTCTGCTGCCCGGTCTCCACCAGGTCTGGCCGCGTGCCCGGCTGCCAGGGATCGTAGGTCATCCGGTCGTCGCCGGGAGCCAGCGGCCAGACGCCCACCAGGCCGGGCGCACCGCCCCGGCTGGTGGCATGGCGCATGACCAGGTTATCCGCCATGACGCCCGGACGAGCATCCTCGGCCAGGAACACCTGGTCGACCACCTCCAGCACCGCCTCGGTGGAGCGGAACGAGGTGTCCAGGACCACCGTGCGGATCGGCCGGCCGGCGCCGGCCGCCCTGGCCTCCAGCCGGGCGCGCACCTCCTGCAGGGAAGCCAGGTCGGCGCCCTGGAAGCCGTAGATCGACTGCTTCTCGTCGCCGACCACGAACAGCGTCCGGTTGCGCCCGCCCGCGGTCTCGCCGGTGAAGAAATCCTCGACCAGCCGCTCGATGATTGCCCATTGCGCGGGGCTGGTGTCCTGCGCCTCGTCGACCAGCACATGGTCGATCCGGGCGTCCAGCTTGTAGAGCACCCAGTCGCGCACCGAGCTGTCGGCCAGGAGGCGGCCCGCGAGCGCGATCAGGTCGTCATAGTCCAGCTCGCCCTCGAACGCCTTCTGTTGTTCGGCATGGGCGATGGCGAACATCCCGGCGGCCAGCACCGCCCCGGTGACCTCGGCGCATTCCAGGGCAACCAGTTCCTCCTGGACGGCCAGGACCCGTTCCTGCTCCACCCGGCAGTGCTCGGCCAGCGCCAGGTCGGCCTTCTTCATGGCGGCCGTGAGCATGTCCTTGATCGGGCCGCCGTCCGCCGTGGTCCAGGCCCGGGCATAGGCGCTCCAGCCTGCTGCTCGCGCACCGGCATCGGCCGCCTTCAGCCAGCTGTCCAGCCGCTCCGCCCGCGCCAGGTAGAGCTTGCTCCCGGTCGCCAGCGCCGCCTGGACCTTGAGAAGCCCATTCCGCTCAAACGCCGCATCGGCGCAGGCCTGGACGAGAAGTTCCGTGCGGCTTCGGCCGGCGCCGAGTGCCTTGGCCACCGCAGCCAGGATCCGGTCGGTCCCGCTGTCACCGCCGCCCAGTTCGAGGAGGTGGCGTCGCAGCCGGATCACCTCGGAGATCGCGTCGTCGATAGTCTGGTCGGCGAACCGCTCGGCCAGCCTGCCCACCACCTTCGCCATGGCCGACCCCTCGACCGACGCGGCTTCAAACAGCGCCGCCTTGGCGGCCGCGAGCCGCTCCGCAGCGGTCCGCTCGTCGATCACCGAGAAATGCGGCGACACACCGGCTTCCAGGGGGAACCGGCGCAGGAGCGAGGAGGCGAGGCTGTGGATGGTCGAGATCGACAGGCCGGACGGAAGGTCCAGCACACGGTCGAACAGGCCACGGGCGCCCCTGATCTCGTCCCTGGTCGGCGCGCGGCCGAGCACCCCCTCCAGGTCCGCGACAAGTTCCGGTTCGGCAGCCCCCGACCAGGCGGCCAGACGCGCCTCGATTCGTTCGATCATCTCCGCGGCGGCCGCCTTGGTGAAGGTCAGGCCCAGGATCGTGTCGGGCGGGCTGCCGGCCAGCAGCAGGCGCAGGACCCGGTCGGCCAGCACGCGGGTCTTGCCGGTGCCCGCGTTGGCGGTGACCCAGACCGAGCAGGTGGGATCCGCGGCGTCGCGTTGGGCGGGCGTGGGCGGCGGCGGCAGCTTCCAGCTCATGGCAGGTCCTCGGTACCGGCCGGCCGCTCCGGCTCCGCGGTCCATTCCGCGACCCGGGACAGGTGATCGTAGCCATCCTGGCGGCGCGCGACCTCGGCCTTGGCCACCGCGACGAACGGATTGGCAGGATCGTCGAACCAGGCCAGCAGCCGGACGATGTTCTCTTCCAGCTGGTCCAGGCAGGTCGCGAGGTCGTCGCTCAGGGTCGTGTCGAAGGCACCGCGCCCGGCCAGGCTCCAGAGCGCCAGTTCGGCGACCTCGCAGTTGGCCAGATGGCCGAACCGGCCGTTGCGGGCGATCAGCCCCTCGATCAGGATCTGCGGGCGGCGGAGCCCGGCCACGTCCCTCGCCGATGGGATCTGGCCGGTCTTGTAGTCGACGATCCTGACCCGGCCATCGGGAAGACGCTCCAGGCGGTCGGCCTTGGCCTTCAGCTCGACCCGCCGCTCGCCGAGCAGGACCGGCCAGGCACCGCTGCGCTCGGCCAGGACCTGGATGCCCTCGCAGCGGCGGGCGACCTCCGCCTGCACCACCATCTCTGCCGCGCGCAGGAAGCGCGGCCACCACAGCGCCGTCACCTGGGGATAGTGGGCGAACCGGGCGAAGGCGGCCATGCCCTGGGTGCGCAATTCCTCCAAGGGGGCTGCCGGCAGCAGGTCCGGCCAGGCGCGCACGTACGCCTCCATGGCATGATGCACGGCGTTGCCGCGCTCGGCCGCGCCCGCCTGCGCGTCCACCGGCTCCAGCTCGCGCAGGCCCAGGATCTTCTTGACGTAGAAGAGATAGGGATCGTCCAGCAGGGTCTCGACCTCGGTGGCCCAGATCTCGGTGGGCCTCGCCGAGCGGCGCGGCTGCGGCCGGGGCCGCTCGATTCGCCGGGTCGCCGGATGGCTGGCATCAAGCTGCTCCACCAGCGCCGCGCGTTCTGGGCCGGCCTGCGCCTGGGCCAGCAGGTCCGGCCCGCGCAGGGCTGCCTCCAGCCGTACCAGGAA
Source organism: Geminicoccus roseus DSM 18922 (assembly GCF_000427665.1). Lineage (NCBI taxonomy): Bacteria > Pseudomonadati > Pseudomonadota > Alphaproteobacteria > Geminicoccales > Geminicoccaceae > Geminicoccus > Geminicoccus roseus. Next base: position 4,842,177 of record NZ_KE386572.1, on the reverse strand, counting down.
GCGCGATGGCGTGGTCGGGCTCCCGGTAGGATCCCGCCTGGAGCGCACCAGGACAAGTTCCTCCGCGGCGAACTGGCCCAGCAGGTCGTGTCCGGCCACGCCGATCTTCGCGTCCACCGGCGGCAGGCCCAGGGTCTGCCGCATCGCCCGGTTCAGCCATGGGCCGGCATCGGTGTCCTCCGGCCAGGCACCTTCGTCCAGGCCGGCCACCACCACCCGGTCCGCGTCGAGCAGGCGTGCCTCGAAGCGCCCGCGGATCGCGATGCGCGGGTGGCGCGGCCTGCGCGGACGCACCGGGATCTCCGCCATCAGGACCGCCAGGAGCGCCGGCCAAGCCGAGGGCGGCATTGGGTCCTCGTCCACTAAGGCCGCTTCCAGCCTCGGCAGGAACTGGGCGATCTCGGCGCCGGCCTCACGCGCGAAGAACTCAGCGTCGCTGCCGTCCTCGTCGGTGGTGAGCCAGCGCACCAAGGCCAGATGGCGGCGCAGCACCTCGGCAGGCGGAGCCGGTTCGGATGCGCTCAGCAGTTCGGCCAGGGGAGCTGCCGCCGCGGCGAACCCGCCGAACCACTCCGCCAGGACCTCAGGCGCCACCGGTGCGGACCAGCGGCTGTCCGGGTCCCGCAGCATCGCCAGGATGCCGTCCAGCCCGCCGGCCGGGCGAGGCCCGCGCAGTACGCCCCGCTCCAGCGCCCGCACCATCCGCCGGAAGCGGCCCTGGTCGCTGCCGCCCCGGGTCAGCGGGTGCTTGAGCAGCGCCAGCAGAGCCGCGGGCGGGAACGCCTCCACGGCGGCATGGGCGGCCAGCAGCAGGAGGCTGCCGGGAGGCGTCTGGTCGAGAGGCGTGCCGGCGCTGTCGTCGACCACGATCCCGTAGCGGGAGAGCTCGATCGCGACCCGGCGGGCGAAGTTGCGGTCGGTGGTGACCAGGGCGGCGGTCCGGTCCGGCTCCTCCATTGCCTGGCGGAGGTGCAGCGCCGTCGACACCGCCGCTGCGGCCGGCTCGCGCCAGGTCTCGATGGTCAGTCCCTGGATCGCAGCGGCGGGAAGATCGTCGCCGTCGGGCAGGACCTCGCCGATACGCCTGGCGAGAAGCTCGCGTGGCCTGGCTGCTCTGGCGCCCGGCCAGGGCCGTACCTCGGCGGGATCTGCGCCGATCCGCTCCAGCAGCGTCGCCAGCGGCGCCAGAGGATGGGTCGGCGTGGCCGCAGCCGGCGCATGGCTGTCGAACCCCTGCAGCACCAGATGGCCTTCGGGCAGGGCGGCCACGGTCTCCATCAGCCGCGCCACCGCCGGGATGGTGCCGGTCACCCCGGCCACGATCACCGGGAAGGCGGGCGGCTGCTCCTGCCAGTTGCGCACCTGCGCCTCCAGCAGGAGGCGCCGGCGCCTGGCCGGATCGACCCGGCCCTCGGCGGCCAGCAGGTCCGGCCATGCCTGTTCCAGGATCTTGAGGAAGGCGAGCGTGCGCTGCCAGTGTTCGGCCAGGTCTTCCGGCACGAGCCGCTCCAGGCCGCCGGGCTCGATCTCCTCGGTCTGCAGTTCGTCCAGGAAGCGGGCGAGGTCGCCGGCCAGCCGCATCGAGCGATCGACGTTGGGGGTGTGCCCGGAGGCTTCCTCCACCTTGCGCACGAGGCGCGCGAGGAGGAGCCGGCGCCGGACCGGGTCGATCGCCGGAGGCAAATCGAGCGCGCTCAGCGGATCCAGCAGGAGGGCATCCTCCTCGACCTCGCCGATCGGCTGAATGCGCGGGCACAGCCGCGTGGAACCATCGGCTGGGCGCAGCGCCTCGCGGAGGGCAAGCACGGCGCGCCGGGAAGGAAGCAGGATCAGGGCCTCCTCCAGCCGTTCGCCGAACATGGCATCCAGCCCGCACACCAGGGCAGGCAGGAACGCGGTGGTGAAGGGAATGGTCCAGAGGCTCATCCGCCTCAGCTACCGAACCCGTGGCGTCCATGCCAGTCCCGGATCGGCGCCAGCACCGGATGGGCCAGCGCCTGTTCGAGCTGGCCCTGCACCCTTGGCAGGAGGTCCAGATAGGCCGGTTTGCCGTCGCGCTTCGCCAGCCGGCGGAACAGGCCCAGGATCTTGGTGGTCCGTTGCGCGGCCATGATGGCGCAGGCGGCGGCGAAGGCGTCCCGGTCCAGTTCCGGCCGCGTTTCCAGGTAGCGCATCGCAACAGCCGCAGCCGCGTCGTCGGCGACGTCCCGCCGGGCGTCGACCAGCAGCGAGATCAGGTCGTAGGCGGCGGGCCCGATCCGCGCGCCCTGGAAGTCGATCAGGGCGAACCGCTCGCCGACCTGGATCAGGTTGAGCGCGTGGAAGTCCCGGTGGATCACCACGTCCGCGCCGACCCGGGCGAGCGGCAGAATCCCGGTCCAGAGCGCCAGCAGATCGGCGCGTGCCGTTTCCGTCAGGCTCCCGGCCGCCCACTCGGTGAAGATCCCGATCTCGAACAGGAAGAAGTCGTCGTCGTAGGCCGGCAGGAAGGCCGGTACCCTGGCCCGCTGCAGTCGCAGCAGTTCGTCGCAGGCGCTGGTGTATAGAGGCTTCTCCTGTTCCGGCCGGGCATGGCACAGCTGAGCCAGCAGGCTGTCGCCCAGGTCCTCCACGACCAGGAAGCCCGCTTCCTCATCGGCCTGGTGGATCGTCGGCGCCAGCAGGCCCTGGTCCCGCAGCCAGCCGGCCATCCGGACGAACAACGCCGTGTCCTCCGGCGGGGGCGCATCGACCAGCAGGGCCGGCGAGGGGCCGTCCTGCAGCCGCTCGTAGCGGCGCAGCGAGGCGTCGCCGGTCAGCGGTTGCCGGCGTGCGCCGGCCCAGGCCGTCCCCGCCAGGAAATCGGAAAGGCGTTCGGGGCGGCTCAAGGCTGGAGCGTCCGCATCCGGTCGGCCCAGCCGGCCGAGGCGTCGATCCGGAGCCGCCGCGCATTCGGCCGCTCCGTCTCCTGCAGGGTCAGCATCAACGGGTCGCCCGGCAGGTGCTCGGCATGTTCCGGCCATTCGACCAGCAGGGCGCCCCGCTCAACCACGTCCTCCAGCCCGAGGGTCCGGACCTCGTCCGGATCGCCCAGGCGGTAGAGGTCGGCGTGGCCGATCAGGAGATCCCGCAGTTCGTAGATCTGCAGGAGGGTGAAGGTGGGCGAGGGAACCTCGATCTCGGCCCCGGCGCGCGCCCGGATCACGGCACGGGCCAGCTCCGACTTCCCGGCGCCGAGGTCGCCGGAAAGGCCGACCAGGTCGCCTGGCCGCAGGACGCCTGCCAGCCTGGCCGCGAGCCGGTGGGTCGCGGCCAGGCTCGGCAGGTCGAGGACGAGAGCCTCGCTCAGGGGAGCGCCTCGATCAGTAGCGATAGTGCTCGGGCTTGAACGGGCCCTGCTGGGTCACGCCGATATAGGCTGCCTGCTGCTCGTTGAGCTTGGTGAGCTTCACGCCCAGCTTCTCGAGGTGCAGCCCGGCGACCTTCTCGTCGAGATGCTTGGGCAGGGTGTAGACCTTGTTCTCGTACTTGTCGGCATTCTGCCAGAGCTCGATCTGCGCCAGCACCTGGTTGGTGAAGGACGCCGACATCACGAAGGCCGGGTGGCCCTTGGCGCAGCCGAGATTGACCAGCCGGCCCTTGGCGAGCAGCACGATCCGCTTGCCGTCGGGGAACTCGATCTCGTCGACCTGCGGCTTGACCTCCTCCCACTTGTAGTTCTGCAGCGCCGCGACCTGGATCTCGGAGTCGAAGTGGCCGATGTTGCAGACCACCGCCGAGTCCTTCATCGCCCGCATGTGGTCGATGGTGATCACGTCGATGTTGCCGGTCGCGGTGACGAAGATGTCGCCGAGCGGCGCCGCCTCATCCATGGTCAGGACCTGGTAGCCCTGCATCGCCGCCTGCAGCGCGCAGATCGGGTCGATCTCGGTGACGACCACACGAGCACCCTGCGAGCGCAGGCTCTCGGCCGAGCCCTTGCCGACGTCACCGAAGCCGGCCACCACCGCGACCTTGCCGGCCATCATCAGCCCGGTGGCGCGCTTGATCCCGTCGACCAGCGACTCGCGGCAGCCGTACAGGTTGTCGAACTTCGACTTGGTGACGCTGTCGTTCACGTTGATGGCGGGGACCAGCAGCTTGCCGGCCTTGGCCATGTCGTAGAGACGGTGCACGCCGGTGGTGGTCTCCTCGGAGATGCCGCGCACCTCCTTCATGAGCTCCGGGTACTCGTTGTGCATGACCAGGGTGAGGTCGCCGCCGTCATCCAGGATCATGTTCGGCGTCCACCCGTCCGGACCCTTGATGGTCTGGCGCAGGCACCACTCGTATTCTTCCTCGGTCTCGCCCTTCCAGGCGAACACCGGCACGCCCTCGGCGGCGATCGCCGCGGCGGCCTGGTCCTGGGTGGAGAAGATGTTGCAGGAGGACCAGCGGATCGACGCGCCCAGATGCTTGAGCGTGCGGATCAGCACCGCCGTTTCGGTGGTCATGTGCAGGGAGCCGGCGATCCGCGCACCTTTCAGCGGCTGGCTGTCGCCGTACTCGGCGCGCAGCGCCATCAGGCCGGGCATCTCCTTCTCGGCGAGCAGGATCTCGCGCAGACCCCAGGCGGCGAGGCCGATGTCGGCGACCTTGTAATCGGTGAACTGAGCCATGGTTTTCTTCAGGATTCCGGTCTGGTGGCGGCGCGGTCTTCGTTCGTCGCTCGTCGGCCATGGGCCGTGGACAGGAGCCGGGACAACCGCCCGCGTGGTCAGCGGATATAAAGCATAGTGCATATGATCGGGCAAGCCGGGGTGGTGCGGCCTGCGCGCTTACGTCCGGTCCGGCCGGGTCGCCAGGCCGATTGCCACCGCCACGGCAGCGATCCCCAGCACCAGCGACCAGCCGATCGGCTCGCCCAGAGCGATGGCGCCCGCGGCGCTGGCGGCGACCGCGTTGATGGTGATGGCCATGGCGACCCGGGTGGGGGTGGTTCGTGCAATCGCCTCGGCCCAGAGCCAGTAGGCCGCAGCACCGCCGAACACTCCGACATAGACCGCCGCCCATGCCTTGGTCCGGTCGAATGCCGCCACGGAGGCGAACCCGTCGACCATCCATGCCGCCAGCAGCAGGACCGGGACCGCCACGCCCATGCCGACCGAGGTGAACCGGAGCGGGCCAGACCGCACGATGAACTTGCGCGACCAGATGTTGTAGAAGGCCAGGAAAAGGGCTCCGCCCAGCATCAGGAGGTCGCCCTTCCAGGCACCCGCCGGGACGGCACGCAAGCCTCCCGCCAGCGCCGCGGCGACGCCGCTGAACGCGATCACCGCGGCCACGGCCTTGCGCGCGGTGAATGGCTCTGCGCCCATCAGCGCCGCCACCGCCATGGTGAGCAGCGGCAGGGTAGCCAGCGTGAGAGCGGCACGACCCGCGGTGGTCCAGATCAGCGCTCCGTTCAGGATCACCGGGAACAGAACGAAGAACAGGAGACCCAGCCCGGCCACCACCGGGAGGTCGCGCAGGGCCGGCCAGCGCTCGTTCTTCAGGCAGGCGATCGGCAGCAGGATGCAGACCCCGATACCGAAACGGATCGCGGCCAGCGTGAACGGGTCGGTGGACGGAGCCAGATAGCGGATGCCGGTAATGGCGGTGCCACCGATGACAGCGGAGCCGACGCCCGCGGCCATGCCAAGAAGTTCGGACAAGGCGGCTCCCAGCCGTCATCCCGGACGGAAGAAAGCCGCCTGGGCCGGACAGGTGATCCGGTCGGTGGCGACCAGACCACGCGAGGCGCTACCGGGCAATCCCGGGCAGTCGGTGGTCCGGAGGTCAGTGCACCAGTTTCAGCCCGACGATCCCGCTGACGATAAGCCCGATGCAGAGCAGCCGGGCCACCGTGGCCGCTTCGCCGAATAGGTAGATCCCGAGCAAGGCTGTGCCGACCGTGCCGATCCCGGTCCAGACGGCGTAGGCGGTGCCCAGCGGCAGGTTCTTCAGCGCCAGGCCGAGCAGCGCCAGGCTGACGACCATCGACCCCACCGTCAGGACGGTCGGCACGACACGGGTGAAGCCCTCGGTATACTTCAAGCCTACCGCCCAGCCGATCTCGAAGAGGCCGGCGAAGAACAGGACGATCCACGACATCACGCATCTTCCAAAGCGTCGTTCGGGGTCGTCCCCGGAATAGACTAGGCCATCTGCGGCAGGGTCGTCCCCGCCGCGGCCGCACGGCTATGCCCGCGCCAACAATGTTCGGCAACCGTGGTCAAGCTTCATGGCGCACGACCGGCTTTGGCCCGAACACCGAGATGGCCCCTCAACCGGATCCGGTCCAGCTGTGTCTGCTACCCATGCGAGTGGTGCCGGGGCTGCGCAAAGACGGCCTCGCCCAACAACTGACCCAGCAAGTCCCCTAGCTTCACACCATTGTTGTGCCGGATCTTGGGCTTGAACATGCAAGTACACATCATTGCCGAAGCGCAATATCATAGATGTAGATTTCATATATACATATAAAATGTAGTGAATTCGCCTGTGCACGAATGAATGGGGCTGCATCCGAAGGTCCATTTTGCCACGTACGCACCGATCATCATGGGCTGCACGATCAGCGCCTCATCTTCCTGCATTGTCCCGCTGCTCGTGGAGCGGTCTGTTTTTCTGCCCCTGAGGTGCAACGGGGTCGCTGCAGGCGCGTTGTGCCAGCACAACCCATGCGACCGGTACATCGACATGAACGACGGCAACTCCATCTCGCGCCGGCAGATCGTCGGCAGTGCGGGCATCACGCTTGCGGCGGCAGCCGCGCCAGCCTTTGCCCAGGCGGCTACCGAGCCTCCGGCAGCGCAGCCGCTTCAGGATCCGCGAACGAAATACCCGCAGCCTCCTTTCCCCGAGCAGTCGCAGCCATGGCCCGGCCTGGCCGGCAAGATGGAGCCCAGGCCCGATCATGGTGAGACGAGCTATCGCGGATCAGGCCGCCTCGCCGGGCGCAAGGCGCTGATCACCGGGGGCGATTCCGGCATGGGGCGCGCCGCTGCCATCGCCTTCGCCCGCGAGGGGGCGGATGTCGCGATCAACTATCTCCCCGACGAGGAGCCGGACGCCAAGGAGGTGGTCGGGCTGATCGAGGCGGAAGGCCGCGTCGCACGCGCCATCCCCGGCGACCTGCGCGACGAGCAGTTCTGCCAGGAACTGGTTGCCGAAGCGGTACGCGCTCTGGGCGGCCTCGACATCCTGGTCAACAACGCCGCGCGCCAGCAGACCAACCCGTCGATCCTCGACATCTCCACCGAGCAGTTCGACTGGACGATGAAGACCAACATCTATGCGCCGTTCTGGATCATCAAGGCGGCCCTGCCGCATCTGCGCCCGGGCTCGGTGATCATCGGCACCACCTCGGTGCAGGCGACGGATCCCTCCGCCGATCTCTACGACTACGCGCAGACCAAGGCAGCCACGACCAACTATGTGCGCTCCCTCGCCAAGCAACTCGCTCCCAAGGGCATCCGGGTCAACGGGGTGGCGCCGGGGCCAATCTGGACGCCATTGCAGGTGAGCGGCGGAGCGACCCAGGAGAAGCTGGTGAGCTTTGGCAGCATGACGCCGCTCGGCCGGCCCGGGCAGCCGGCGGAACTCGGCTCGATCTATGTGCAGCTCGCCGCCAGCGATGCAAGCTATGCCACCGGCCAAGTCTACGGTGCCGCCGGTGGTGGCGGGCAGCCCTGACGTTCAACCAGCGCAACAGGGCATAGCTTCGTGGGAGTATGTGCCCGTGGCTTTGGCGGCGGGCCATCCCGCAGTGCGAGGCTGGCGATGCTGCCTAAGATGATACTTCCGGCCTTGGCGCCGTGTCCCATTGCCGGAATCGCCGCCGCCCGTCAGGACTGGGCGTACGCATTGCTGCCCGTGCCAACCGTGGCGCGCAGTGGCGCCTGTTCCTTCATCTCGTCCCAAGGCGTTTCCGATGGCTTCGGTCCATATCCGCGCTCCGGTCCTTCCCGGGCCACCGGAACAGCTTTCGACGCGGATCACCTTCTTCGTCGCCGGGTTTGCCATGGCCGCGTGGGCGCCGCTGGTCCCGTTCGCACAAGAGCGCACCGGGCTGGGCGAGGGTGCGCTCGGCCTGCTGCTCCTGGGGCTGGGCGGCGGCTCGATCCTGGCGATGCCGATCGCGGGCGCCATGGCGGCTCGGTTCGGCTGCCGCCTGGTCCTCCTGCTGGCGACGGCGCTGATCTGCCTGACCTTGCCGCTCCTGGCGACGATCTCGAGCTTTCCACTGCTGATGGCCACCCTGTTCGCCTTCGGCGCCGGCGTCGGCGGGCTCGACTGCGTGATCAACATCCAGGCGGTGATCGTCGAGCGGGCCAGCGGCCGGGCGATGATGTCCGGCTTTCACGGCCTGTTCAGCGTCGGCGGCATCCTGGGGGCAGGCGGGGTCAGCCTGCTCCTGACACTTGGCGCCTCGCCGCTGGCGGCGATCCTGGCGGTGGTCGCCGTGATCCTGGCCGCCACCATCACGGCAACCCCGCATTTGCTTCGCTACGGTGGCAGCGGCGATGGTCCACCGTTTGCGATCCCGCATGGCGTGGTACTGTTCATCGGCATTCTCTGCTTCATCACCTTCCTGACCGAGGGCGCGGTGCTGGACTGGAGCGCGGTGTTCCTGACCAGCGTGAGCGGGGTCGAGCCGTCCCATGCCGGACTGGGCTATGCGGTGTTCGCATTGACCATGACGGTCGGCCGCCTTCTGGGTGATTCGATCGTGCGGCGGCTGGGCGGCAAGCTGGTGATCACCTTGGGCGGGCTGCTGGCCGCATCCGGGCTGGCAGTCGCCACGTTGGTGCCGGCCTGGGAAGCTGCCCTTGCCGGCTGGGCCCTGGTCGGTGCGGGCTGCTCCAACATCGTGCCGGTGCTCTACAGCGCCGTGGGTCGCCAGGATGTCATGCCGGAGCATGTTGCCGTGCCAGCGATCACCACGCTCGGCTATGCCGGCATCCTGGCCGGTCCGGCTGCGATCGGGCTGGTCGCCCACGTCGTCAGCCTGCCTGCAGCGTTCCTGGCCATCGCCGTCCTGTTGCTGGGCGTCGCTGCAAGTGGCCGGCTCCTGCGCGTCTAGGTCCGGCCGGTCGCCATGGCATCGGGATAGGAAAAACGGCCTCCAGCCGCAGGACGGCTGGGGACCTGGCTCAAAAGGTCATGCCGGAACGTTCAGCCGAACCAGCTCGTGTCCACGCCGGTGACGCCGGTGAGCGTCACGGTGTGGTTGAGGCCGAGATCGAGCACGGTGCTGCCGTCGACCACGGTCGCGTTGGCGATGGCGTTCTGCACGGTGTTGTCCGGGCCGCGCAGCGCGATCAGGTCGGATCCCACCTCGAAGTCGGTGATGGTGTCGGCCTCGCCCTCGGCGCGCAGCACCACGAACGTGTCGGCGCCAGCACCACCGGTCATGGTGTCGTTGCCGCCCTGGCCGATCAGCGTGTCGATGCCGTCGCCGCCGTCCAGGATGTCGTTGCCGTCGCCGCCGGTCATCCGGTCGTCGCCGAGCCCGCCCAGCAGGGTGTCGTCGCCCTGCTTGCCGTCCAGCTCGTCGTTGCCATCGCCGCCATCGACGGTGTCGTTGCCGAGCCCGCCGAACAGGCCGTCATTGCCGGCCTCGCCGTTGAGGATGTCGTCGCCGACCGCACCGAAGAAGCGGTCGTCGCCGTCGCCGGCGTTGATCGTGTCGTTGCCGTCGCCGCCGGTGCCGACGTCGTTGCCCGTCTCGGTCAGCAGTTCGACGCTGCCGCCATAGATCAGGTCGTCGCCGCTGCCGCCGTCGATGTTGTCGTCACCGAACTCGCCATAGATCAGGTCGTCGCCGTCACCGGTGAAGATCCGGTCGGATCCCCCTTCCGTGGGCGGCAGGTTGGCAGCGTCGCGATCGCCCCAGGCGCGGTCGTTGCCGCCGCCGCCCGAGATGATGTCGCTGCCACTCCCGCCATAGGCGCGATCATCGCCCTCGCCGCCGATGATGACGTCGTCGCGGTCACCGCCGAACATGCGGTCCAGGCCGTCGCCGCCGCGCAGGACGTCGTCGCCGTTGTTGCCATACATGTCGTCGTTGCCGTGCTGGCCGTCGATCGTGTCGTCGCCCCCGGCCCCGTACATTCCGGTGTCGTCGCCCACGCCGCCAAAGATGACGTCGTCGCCGGCCTCGCCGTTCAGCAGGAGATCATCGCCCGCCTCGCCGAACAGGAGGTCATTGCCATCGCCGCCCTTGATCCGGTCGGTGCCGTCCAGGGCATGGATCTCGTCCGCTTCCGGCGTACCGGGAATCGGCGGGTCCTTTTCGTCACCGGGAGTGCCATAGATCAGCGCCATGAACGTGTCCTGTGATGGGATTCGAGGGGAGATTGACCAGGAGGTCGGAGAGCCGACCTCACCGAAGCGGAGACGTGCGGAAGGAACTCGACGGGCTTCAGACCGAAGATCCCCGCGCGAACAGCCCTGATCTGCTCCAGCGAGGAAAGTCGATCCCCATCGCAGCTGGCCACTTGAGCCCGAGAAACATCGGCGCAAGTCGTGGATCTGCGAATGAGAAACAGGCGTTATTAGACCTTTACTTGCGGTTCCTCACTCGGATTGACGATCTACCAGTCGTGGTGTTGCGAGGAATGGCAGGACGCAGGCCAAACCACAAGAAACACTCCTGCCCCAAGCCGCCTGATCGGCCATGCCAGCGATCAACTTGGCGTGAGCAGCGCGTTACTGAAGCATGGTCCGACTTCAGCGGCAGGCAGTCCGCAGCATGGGATGGACAGGCCGACTTGCAGCCCGCCCTGAACCACAATTCCGTCGCGTCCTTCGGCTCTTTCGTGAAAAGCCCTCAGGCATTCGCCCGGAGCAGGGATGGCCGGCTCGGCCGTGACCGCGCGAAGCTGCAGCCCGACAGCCCATCGCTGCTCTGGAACCGTCGAGATCATGGGAGCGACCCAACGGGATCCGGACGCTGAGGGTAGCTTGGTCGCGGCTACGCTGACCGGAGGCAGCTTGAGGTGGGCGGGAAAGGCCTGGAGATGTCATCGGTCCAGAGTCCTCGATGCGGCGCGTCCATCTGGGCGGCTCGATGCACACGGCCGTGTTCGTCCGGCATCACGGCCGGCACCGTGAACTAACCGGCCGGCCGCATAGCAATGGGCGCATGCGGGACATGGCAATGAGGCCCGCATCGCAGAGCGGCTGCGGATGACGGTCACGAGAACCGGACGGATGAAGCCCGTCATCGCCTGTTCTCGACGCTTGGCACAGGAACGTCCTGGTCGCCGGCCTTGTCGAAGGGTGAGGACCCAGGAGCATCGCGAGGAGGGCAGTCCAAGCATCAGGCCGCTGTCCGAGGATGTGGCCTGCGCTTGGCAAGCCGTCGCCCGCGAGGCAGGTCCACCCCAGATCAGCCGTGACACTACATCGACCGGGAGTTCGCGAGATAGTAAGCAGGCTGCCCGGGGCGGCCAATCCATGTTGGCACGGCGCACTGGCCAGGGACGGTTGCTCCAGTTCCGGTCCTGCCGTGGGACCGGGTGTCCTGGCCCTCCCTACTCGTCGAAGCCGCGCTGGATCAGGCTGGCGATGGCGTGCAGTGCCCGGTCGGCCTCGGCTCCGCGGGCGCTCACCCGAAGGATGGAACCCATCGAGGCGCCCAGCATCATCAGGCCAAGGATCGAGGTGGCGGTGACCTCGGCATCGTCCTTGGCGACCACCACGACCGCGTCGAACGTGTCGGCCATCCGGACCAGCTTGGCCGCCGCCCGGGCGTGGAGGCCGCGGGCATTGCATACCCGGACCTCGAGCGCGGTTCCGCCCTGCGCCCGAGGGCTGTTCGCCGTGCCGCTGTTATCCTGGCTGCTGCTCACTTGGGTCCCGCCTGCCTCTTCGCGTTCAGCTCTTCTCGCCGGACAGGATCTGGCTGGCCACCTGGATGTACTTGCGCCCGGCCTCCTGGCCGCTCCTGATCGCCTGCGGGAGGGTCTCGGTCGAGCGCACCATGGCGAGCTTGATCAGCATCGGCAGGTTGATGCCGCAGATCACCTCGACCTGCGGCCGGTCGGTGATCGAGATCGCGAGATTGGAAGGCGTGCCGCCGAACATGTCGGTCAGCATGATCACGCCGTTCCCGGTGTCGACCTTCTTGACCGCAGCCACGATATCGACCCGGCGGCGCTCGATGTCGTCGTCCGGCCCGATCGAGATCGCCGCAACGTTCTGCTGCGGCCCCACCACATGCTCCATCGCCGACACGAACTCGTCCGCGAGATGGCCATGGGTGACGATCACCAAGCCGATCATGGCTGTCCCTCGATCGCGCGCAACTGCTCGATAGTGGCGCCGGTGCGTGGAATGTCGCGGTGGTGCGCGCCGACCACCCAGCCAGCCTCCCTCAGCTGGGCCGAAAGCGATTCGGCCACGAACACCGAGCGGTGCTTTCCGCCGGTGCAGCCGACCGCGATGGTCAGGTACGACTTGCCTTCGGCACGGTAGCGCGGAAGCAGGGGCAGAAGCAGATTCACCAGTCGCTCCATGAAGGACGCGAAGTCCAGGTCATCGGCCACGTATTCCTGGACGGGCTGGTCCAGCCCAGTCATCGGGCGCAGGTCCCGGTCATAATGGGGATTGCGCAGGAAACGCACGTCGAACACCAGGTCCGCCTCGCGCGGCAGGCCATTGCGGAACGAGAACGACATGACGTGGATCGCCAGCCGCTGACCTTCGGCCGCGTCGAAATGGCCGGAAATCACCCGCTTCAGGTCGGCCGCGGTAAGCGCGCTGGTATCGATGATGTGGTCGGCCATCTCGCGCACTCGCGCCAGGATCTGCCGTTCATGGGCGATTCCATCCTCGAGGGAGCGGTCGAAGGCGAGCGGATGGCGGCGCCTGGTCTCGCTGAACCGCCGGCGCAGGACCTCGTCGTCGCAGTCCAGGAACAGGAGGCGGATCTCGGCCACGCCGGAGCCGCGCAGCCGCTCCAGCCGGGTGATCAGCGCCTCGACGTCGAAGGTGCGCGAGCGTGGGTCGATGCCGATCGCCAGATCGGTCTCCAGAGGGTCGACGGTCTGAACCAGCTTGCGCAGAAGTCCGATCGGCAGGTTGTCGACTGCCTCCAGGCCCAGATCCTCCAGGACCTTCAGGGCGGTGGTGCGGCCGGCGCCGGCCATCCCGGTGACAATGACGATGCGGTTCATGGGACCTCGCGGATAAGGCGAGCCATGGCGGCCGGCACATGGGCGCCGGCCTGGTCGATTGCATCCGGCGCGATGGTGATCAAGGGAAGCACGACTCCAAGAATGCCGGCGACACGTGGCGCCGGCAAGCGCTCGATAGGTGCGGACGGTGTCAGCATGACGACGAGATGGAGCCTTGTACAGGCCAGGGAGGGTACGACCGCCAGTCCCAGGTAGCGGAGCTCCAGATGGCCGGCGATCGTGTCCGGCCGGTGCGCCAGGAGACTTCCTTGCCGGTTCTCCAGCCGAACGGCGTCATCGGCCACCAGCCAGCCGCCCTGGCCGAGAAGGGCGGCGCACAGGCGGGACTTGCCGGTTCCGGACGCGCCCTGGATCAGGACCCCGCGACCGTGCAGCCGGACGCAGGAGGCATGCAGCACCGGCCGGGACTGGCCGCCGCTCAGCGGTGCAGCGCCTTGGCGCGGCGGCGCTGCAGGGACGATGCGATGTTCAGGGATTCCCGGTACTTCGCCACGGTGCGCCTCGCCACCTGCATGCCTTCCTTGTCCAGGAGCAGCACCAGCTTGTCGTCGGACAGGATGTCGTCGGGCGTCTCGCGCTCGATCATCTTGCGGATCCGCTGGCGGATCACCTCCGCGCTGACGCTGCTCTCGCCATCCGACGAGGGGAGGCCGGTGGAGAAGAAATACTTCAGGGCGAAGGTACCCCGGGGCGTGCCCACGTATTTGTCGCTGGTGGCCCGGCTTACCGTACTCTCGTGCAGCCCGGTCGCTTCCGCGATGTCGCGCAGCACCAAGGGGCGCAGCCGCGCTGGCCCATGGGTGAGGAAGCCCTTCTGCCGCTGGAAGATCGCCTTGGTGACCCGCAGCACCGTCCGGGCCCGCTGGTCGAGCGCCTTGACCAGCCAGTTGGCTGACTGCCAGCGCTCGGACAGGTATTCCTTGGCCTTGCGGCCCTCGGCGCTGCTGGAAATCACGCTGTAGTAGCCGGTGTCGGCCAGGACCCGGGGAAGGGTGCGCGGGTCGACCTCGACCCGCCAGTTGCCGCCCGGCATCGGCAGGACATGCACGTCCGGCGACACCACCGGGGCCGGGTCCGGATCGAAGGCGGCGCCCGGGCGCGGGTTGAGGGCACGGATCTCCGCGATCATGTCCTGCAGGTCCTCCTGATCCACCTGACAGGCCCGCAGCAGCGACGGGAAGTCGGCCCGGGCCAGGGCGGGCAGATGGTCGAGCAGTGCCTGCATGGCAGGGTCGAGTCGGTTCAGCTCGCGTAGTTGCAGGGCCAGGCACTCGCGCAGGTCGCGGGCGCCCACGCCGGCCGGATCCAGGCCCTGCACGATTCGCAGGGCCCGCTCGATCACGTCGCGGCCGGTTTTCAGCTCGACGCAGAGCTCCTCGACCGGCTCGCGGAGGTAGCCGGCCCCGTCGAGGCGCTCGACCAAGGCACAGGCGATGAACCGGGTCTCCGGGTCGTCGGCATCGGCCACCACCTGGGCAAGGAGGTGCTCGCGCAGCGAGACCGGCCGGCTGAGGGTCGCCTCCAAAGAGGGCAGGTCTTCGTCCCCGCCCGCCGAACGGCGCTCGCGCGGGGCGGCAGGGAAGGCTTCGGCGCTGCTCTCCCCGGTCTCGGAGGGCCAATCCGGTCCATCGGCGCCGGCGATCGCCGGCGCCTCGGGAACCGGCTCGGCGCGACCATCCAGCGGCGCTTCGCGCTCGGGCGCCGCCTCGGCCTGCCGCTCGGCGACGCCGTCGTCGCCACGGGTCAGGAAGGGATTCTCCGCCAGCTCCTGCTGGATGAACTGGTCCAACTCCATGTTGGAGAGCTGCAGGAGCTTGATCGCCTGCTGCAGCTGCGGGGTGATCACCAGTCCCTGCGACTGGCGCATCTCCAGGCGCATGCCGGCACTCATCGGCGGCTCCCGGATAGGGGCCGCGCGAAGCGGCGGAAGGTGGGAAGGTGCCGGCGGCTCACAGGGCGAAATCGTCGCCGAGATAAACCTTGCGGACCATTTCGTCCGCCACGATCGAAGCCGGGGTACCCTCCATGATCACGCGGCCCTCGTGCAGGATGTAGGCACGGTCGATGATCTCCAGCGTGTCGCGCACGTTGTGATCGGTGATCAGCACGCCCAGGCCGCGATCCTTCAGATGCGCGACCAGGGTACGGATCTCCGCGACATTGATGGGATCGATGCCGGCGAGCGGTTCGTCCAGCAGCATGAAGCCCGGCTGCGACGCCAGGGCGCGGGCGATCTCGACGCGACGCCGCTCACCGCCGGAAAGACCAAGGGCAGGAGCGCGGCGCAGATGGCTCAGCCCGAACTCGGCGAGGAGTTCGTCCAGCATCTCCTCGCGGCGCAGCCGGCTCGGCTCCACCAGTTCCAGCACCGCGCGCAGGTTGCTCTCGACGCTCATGCCGCGGAACACCGAGGCCTCCTGCGCCAGGTAGCCCACGCCGAGGCGGGCGCGGCGGAACATGGGCAGGTCGGTGACGTCGGCGCCGTCCAGCACGACCTGTCCATAGTCGGGCGAGATCAGTCCGGTCAGGATATAGAAGGAGGTGGTCTTGCCCGCCCCGTTCGGTCCCAGAAGACCCACCGCCTCGCCCCGGCCGACCCTCAGGCTGACGTCGCGCAGGACGGTGCGGCCGCCATACTGCTTGCCGATCTTGTAGGCGGACAATTCCGACAGCGGCAGGCCGCGCTGCTCCGCGTCGAGGGGCTGGTGCCGGTGCTGCCGGCCGTAGCGGGTGTCGGACGCTGCCAGGCTCACGGCTGGTCGTTCTCCTGGCTGCCATCGGCAGAAGGTGCCGGACTGTCGCTACCAGGAGCGAACAGGGCGCGGACCCGCTCGCTCTTCTGGCCGCCAGTCACCTTGGACAGGCCGGAATTGAGGTCCATGTCGAGGCGATTGCCGCGGATCACGTTCTCGCCGCGGGTCAGGACGACGTCGCCGGTGAGCTGCATGGTGCCCGCCACGACGTCGTAGACGCCCTGGCTGCCCTGGGCGGTCTCGGCCGGGGACGTGATCACGACGCGGCCGAACGCCTCGATCATCCGGATCGAGTTGTTGGCGGGATCCGCGCCCGCCCCGTTCTCCCCGGCCCCGCCCGTATCGCTGCGGCGGGCGTAGTGGACGAGCAGCCGGTCGGCGCGCAGCTTCATGTCGCCCTGCACCGCGTCAACATTGCCGGCAAAGGTCGCCAGTTGCTTGGGTTGCTCTACCGTCAGGCTGTCGGAGGTGATCTCGATCGGCTGCTTGGAGTTGTGCCCGGCCAGGCCATTGCTCTCCTGGGCGAACGCTGGCGCGAACGGCGTCAGTCCGACCAGGGCCACAGCCAGAAGAGCTCTGCTCGCGATCAAGGCGCATCTCCCTCGGACTGGTCCTGGACCAGTTCCACTCGAACATTGCCGCGAAACCGGATCACGTCGCCACCCTGCTCGATCTTGAAGGCGTCCGCGTCGATGGTGCCGCGCGGGCCGATGCCCGTGACATGTTCCTCGCCGGAGGCGCTCCGTTCGTCCAGCAGGATGGTTGCCTGTTCGGTGGTGAACTCGGTTTCGTCCGGCGTATAAAGCTTGACGTCGTGCGTCAGGTCCAATCGTCCGATGTCCCGCTGGTATAGCCCATCCTTGGCGGTCAGCCGGGTGACCTGACCGTCCTGGCCCTGAATGTCGGCGCGCATCCGCATCAAAGTGATCCGGTCCGGCGCCGCCGGATCGACCTGCGCCTCGTCGGCCTCGACCTCATAGGGGCGGCCGCCTTCCGAATCCGTCCCGACATAGCGCGGATTGCGCATCCGCATCGGCTCGGTGATCGAGATGCCTTCGAACAGGCTGGATGGTGCAATCATGCCGGCAACGTCGCCAAAGATCTTGGGCCAAGCGACCACCAGCACGATCAGCCCTATTGCCACGCCCGGCAAGGCCAGCCGCATCAGGCCGACGAACCGGCGGCGCTGCCGCCGCGGCGCCCTTGGCTGCGAGGGAGCGGGGTGGGACGGGCCGGGCCCATGCGGGGAACCGGCGCCGGGTCGCATCATCGGCTGTTCTGGACGTGCGACCACCAGCTCAGGCCACCCCGGCCTTGAGGCAATCGTGAAGATGGATGGCGCCGACCGGGCGGCCTTCGGCCACGACGAACAGGACGGTGATGGCGGCAGCGTTCATCTCGCGCACCGCGTCCACCGCCAGGGCCTCCGGCACAATCGTACGGACCCGCCCGGTCATCAATGCCTCCACCGGGCGGCCCAGCAGGTCCGGGGCCATGTGCCGACGCAGGTCGCCATCGGTGACAATCCCTGCCAGCGCTCCCTGATCGTCGAGCACCCCGACGCAACCCAGACGCTTCTTGGTCATTACCAGCAGGGCATCGCCCATCCGGGTGCCGAGCGGTACCAGCGGCAGGGCAGGGCCTTCATGCATGAGTTGGCGGACCCGGACCAGCCGGGCGCCGAGCTTGCCGCCGGGATGCAGGTCCGCGAACGCCGTGCGGGAAAAGCCGCGCCGGCCGAGCAGTACCACGGCCAGGGCGTCGCCCAGCGCCAGCATCGCGGTGGTGGAGGTGGTAGGCGCCAGCCCCAGGGGGCAGGCCTCGGTGACGGGCGGTAGCACCAGCGCGACATCCGCGGCGTCCGCCAAGGTGCTGGGCGCCCGGCCGACCATGGCGGCCAGCGGGATGCCGAAGCGGCGCGCATGGATCAGGATCGACTGGAGCTCCGGGGTCTCCCCGGAATTGGACAGGGCCAGCACCGCGTCCGCAGGCGTGATCATGCCAAGGTCGCCATGGGCGGCCTCGGCGGGATGCACGAACTGGGCAGGCGTGCCGGTCGAGGCCAGTGTGGCGGCGATCTTGGCGGCGACATGGCCGCTCTTGCCCATGCCGGTGACCACGACACGGCTGCGCGCTGCCTGCAACAGATCGCAGGCAGCGACGAAATCGGTCCCAAGCGAGCCAGCCAGGGACTGCAGCGCCTGGGCCTCGGTCGCCAGGACCTCCCGGGCGACGGCAAGGTCGGCCTCGGGCCCGGCGGCGCTGGAATCGGCGGTGGCGATTGCCGTAACAGGCATGATCGGCTTCCGTGGCCCGTCAGTGGGCGAAGATGTCCTGCTCGCCCCATCCGGCGATGTCCAGTTCCGCGCGTGTCGGCAGAAAGCCGAAACAGGCGGATGCCAGATGCAGGCGGCCCTCGCGCTCCAGCATCGCCTCCAGGCGTTCCTTCAGCCGGTGCAGGTGCAGGACGTCGCTGGCAGCGTAGCGGAGCTGGGCGTCGCTGAGCTGATCGGCGCCCCAATCCGAACTCTGTTCCTGCTTCTGCAACTCGACACCCAGCAGTTCCCGGGTCAGCTCCTTCAACCCGTGGCGGTCGGTGTAGGTGCGGACCAGCTTGGACGCGATCTTGGTGCACCAGATCGGGGCAACCCGCACACCCAGGAAGTGATGGAGGACCGCCACGTCGAAACGGGCGAAATGAAAGATCTTCAGGATTGCCGGATCGGCGAGCACCGCAGCCAGCCGCGGCGCATCATAGTGGCGATTGGCGAACTTCACGAGATGGACCGAGCCATCGGCGGTAGCCAGCTGCAGAAGACAGAGGCGGTCGCGGCCCGGCTGCAGGCCCATGGTCTCGGTGTCCACGGCAACCGGCCCGCCAGCCACGAAATCGCTCGGCAGGTCGCCGTGATGAAGCTGGATCGCCATACGCACCGTTTCCAATCTTGCGGTCCTGGGCGCACCCTAGACCCTTGATGGTTAACGATCCGTAAACACCCGAGAGAGTGGTGCCCAGGAGAGGACTCGAACCTCCACGCCCTTGCGAGCGCTAGCACCTGAAGCTAGTGCGTCTACCAATTCCGCCACCTGGGCACTCGGTGCGGGGCGGGAATTAGGCGAGTTCGCGACAGCCGTCAACAGGCCATCGCCAACTTGTTTCAACATCTTGTCACCGGGACGTGCCCAGGCGGTTCAGCCAGGAACTTGGCGCGGTCAGGTGGTGCTTACCGCGCCAGGCGCGGCGTGCAGAAGGCCCGAGCACCGCCTTCCATCCCGGCAGGGGGAAGGATAGACAGCGCGCGAGGGCTTCGAGTTGGAGGAGATCCAGATGCGGGACATGGTCGTCGCGGTGATGGGCGGGACCGGCTTCATCGGAAGCCACGTGGTCGGCCATCTGTGCGCGGCGGGCGCGCAGGTCCGGGTCCCCTGCCGCAATACCGACCGTGCTTTGTTCCTCAAGCCGCTGGGCCAGGTGGGCCAGGTTGCACCGCTCGCCTGCGACCTGTCTGACGATGCCTCGCTGGAAACCGTGCTGTCCGGGGTCGATGCCGTGGTCAACCTGATCGGCATCCTGCACGAGCACCGCGCAGGCGATTTCCAGCGGCTTCATGCCGAGCTGCCGGCCAGGATCGCGCGAGCGGCACCCAGGAGTGCACGCCTGATCCAGGTTTCGGCGATCGGCGCCGACCCGCAGTCCAAGAGCATCTATGCCCGCACCAAGGGCGAGGGAGAGGCGGCGCTGCGGGCGGTGCGGCCGGATGCGGTGATCCTGCGTCCCTCCGTGGTGTTCGGGCCCGGAGACCAGTTCCTCAACCGCTTCGCCAAGATGGCCGTGAACTCGCCGGTCCTGCCGGCGATCGGCGGCGGGCACACGCGGTTCCAGCCGGTGTTCGTGGTCGATGTTGCCCAGGCGGTGCTGGCCGCCCTGACGCGGCCGGACGTTCTCGGCCACACCTACGAGCTTGGAGGGCCGGCGGTGATGAGCTTCCGCGAGATCCTCGACTGGCTGCAAAAGGTCCTGGGCCGCAACCGCTATGTTATGAATCTGCCTTTTTCAGTGGCGGACACACAGGCACGTTTTTTGCAAATCCTCCCGACGCCGCCGCTTACCCGGGATCAGGTCCTGCAATTGCGCTCCGACAATGTGGTGGCCGCGGATGCTCTTGGGCTCCGGGACCTGGGCGTGGAGCCTACCCCGATGCGGGTAGCCGCTCCGCCTTATCTGCAGCAGTTTGTCCGCACGCAGGTGCGGAAGCTGTGAGCAAGCTGGTCCTGTTTCGGGACAAAAATTCTCGCGCATTGTTCTGCTGATGTGAACTTTCAGGTAAGTGCGCGAAAATAGGTCCTGACTCGATACCAAGTCTGCCATCGGGCCTTTACGGCTGTCGGGTCTCTCCTTAGTACGCTTCCAAGGCGGCGCGATCCTACGTGCCGTCAGTCGAATCGCGGACGAAGGACAAGCCGATGGCCGGCTCCAAGATGATGCAG
This sequence comes from Geminicoccus roseus DSM 18922, assembly GCF_000427665.1. Taxonomy (NCBI): domain Bacteria; kingdom Pseudomonadati; phylum Pseudomonadota; class Alphaproteobacteria; order Geminicoccales; family Geminicoccaceae; genus Geminicoccus; species Geminicoccus roseus. The sequence continues at coordinate 4,821,731 of NZ_KE386572.1, read as the reverse complement.
TTCGTTTCGGTGCCGCAGAACCTGCCGCACAAGCGCAGCGTCGACGAGCGCGTCCAGGATTTTGGCGAGATCTACGACCGGTTCCGGGACGAGCGCGCCCAGGAGCAGGCGTCCCGATGCGAACAGTGCGGCATCCCGTTCTGCCAGGTGCACTGCCCGGTGCAGAACAATATCCCCGACTGGCTCAGGATGACCGCTGAGGGGCGGATCGAGGAAGCCTACGAACTGAGCATCGCCACCAACAACCTGCCTGAAATTTGTGGCCGCATTTGCCCCCAGGATCGCCTGTGCGAGGGCAACTGCGTCATCGAGAAGGGCTTCAACTCGGTCACCATCGGTACGGTCGAGCGCTACATCAACGACACTGCCTTCGAGAAGGGCTGGGTCAAGCCGAACCGCCCCCTCCAGGAGCGCAAGCAGTCGGTGGCGGTCATCGGCGCCGGCCCGGCCGGGATCGCGGTTGCCGATCAGCTGCGCAAGCAGGGCTGGCAGGTCCATGTCTATGACCGGTACGATCGTGTCGGCGGCCTGCTGATCTACGGCATCCCGGGCTTCAAGCTCGAGAAGGACGTGGTGGTGCGGCGCTGGAAGCTGCTCGAGGAGGGCGGCATCCATTTCCATCTGGGCGTCGATATCGGCGCACCCGGCCACCCGACTTTCTCGGACCTGCGCGCCCGCCACGATGCAGTCTTCATCGGCACCGGCGTCTACAAGGCGCGTGCCCTGCAGGCGCCGGGCGTTGGGCTGCCGGGTGTGGTCCCGGCACTCTCCTATCTGACGGCCTCCAACCGGATCAGCCTCGGCGATGAGGTGGCCGAGTTCGCGGACGGTCGCCTGGACGCCAAGGGGCGGCATGTCGTGGTGGTCGGCGGCGGCGACACCGCCATGGACTGTGTGCGCACCGCGATCCGCCAGGGCGCTCTGTCCGTCAAATGCCTGTACCGGCGCGACAAGGACAACATGCCGGGCTCGATGCGCGAGGTGAAGCACGCCGAGGAGGAGGGCGTCGAGTTTGCCTGGCTCTCGGCGCCGGAGGCGTTCGTCGGCGAGGACCGGGTCGAGGCTGTCCGCGCGGTGCGGATGCGGCTGGGTGCGCCGGACTCGACGGGCCGGCAGTCGCCGGAGATCGTCCCGGGCTCCAGCTTTACCCTGAAGGCCGATCTCGTGATCGCCGCGCTTGGCTTCGATCCGGAGGATCATCTCGCCATGTTCGGCGAGCCGGAACTGAAGGTCTCGCGCTGGGGCACCATCAGCATCGACTGGAGCACCATGCAGACCAACCTGCCCGGCGTGTTCGCCGGCGGCGACATCGTGCGCGGCGCCTCGCTGGTGGTCTGGGGAATTCGCGACGGCCGCGATGCCGCCGCCTCGATGCACAACTATCTTCTCGCTCGCGCGGCCGAGGACGCCGCGCTCGCCGCAGCCGCCTGAGGACTAGAACCATGAGCCAGCTTCCCATCGAGAGCGGCGCCGAGTTCGTTCGGGCCTACGAGGACAACCGCGCCATGCTCGAGGCGCGCGGCATGTACGCCCCCGAGGATGAACACTCCTCCTGCGGCGTCGGCATGATCGCCGCCATCGACGGCAAGCCGCGCCGCGAGGTGGTCACCAAGGCAATCGAGGCGCTGAAGGCGGTCTGGCACCGTGGTGCCGTGGATGCCGACGGCAAGACCGGCGACGGCGCCGGCATTCATGTCCAGATCCCCGACGCCTTCTTCCGCCGCTACGTCACCGATGTCGGCGTGGAGGTCGACGAACGCCTGGGCGTCGGCATGGTGTTCCTGCCGCGCAACGATTTCGGCGCGCAGGAGACCTGCCGCTCGATTGTCGAGAGCGAGATCATCCGCGGCGGCTACCAGGTGCGCGGCTGGCGCCAGGTTCCGGTCGACACCTCGGTGCTGGGCGAGAAGGCCCAGGCGACCCGGCCGGAGATCGAGCAGATCATCATCGGCAATCCCGACTGCTCGATCGACACCGACACGTTCGAGCGCGACCTCTACGTGATCCGCCGCCGGATCGAGAAGCAGGTGCTGGCGGCGCAGGTCAGCGAGTTTTACCTCTGCTCCCTGTCCTGCCGGTCGATCATCTACAAGGGCCTGTTCCTGGCCGAGGCGCTGTCGGTCTTCTACCCGGACCTGCAGGACGAGCAGTTCGTCTCGACCTTCGCGATCTTCCACCAGCGCTACTCCACCAACACCTGGCCGGCCTGGCGCCTGGCCCAGCCGTTTCGCACGCTCGCCCATAACGGCGAAATCAACACCGTGCGCGGCAACACCAACTGGATGAAGGCGCACGAGACCCGGATGTCCGCGCCGGCCTTCGGCGAGTTCAACGAGGACGTGAAGCCGCTGATCCAGGCCGGCTCGTCGGACAGTGCGTCGCTCGACGCGGTGGTCGAGGCGCTGGTGCGGGCCGGGCGCTCGCTGCCGCTGGTCAAGACCCTGCTGATCCCGCCGGCCTGGTCGAACAAGATCGCCATGCCCCAGGAGCATGCCGACCTGTTCAACTACTGCAACTGCGTGATGGAGCCGTGGGATGGGCCGGCCGCGGTGGTCGCCGCGGACAGCCGCTGGGCGGTGGCCGGGATGGACCGCAACGGCCTGCGCCCCATGCGCTATGCCCGCACCTCCGACGGCCTCCTGGTGGTGGGCTCCGAGGCCGGCATGGTGCCGCTGGACGAAAGCCGGGTGGTCGAGAAGGGCCGGGTCGGCCCGGGCGAGATGATCGGCGTCGACCTGATCTCTGGCCGGTTCTTCCGCGACATCGAGCTGAAGGACTGGCTGGCCGCCCTCAAGCCCTATTCCAAGTGGGTGCAGAACATCCGCAACCTGGAGGACCTGGTCGCAGCCCGCGACTTCCAGCCCTCCAGCTTCGAGCGCGCCGACTTGCGCCGCCGCCAGGCCCAGTTCGGCGTCAGCGTCGAGGACCTGGAACTCATCCTGGCGCCAATGGTGCAGGACGGGAAGGAGACGCTGGGCTCGATGGGCGACCACAGCCCGCTCGCGGTGCTGTCCAAGCAGTATCGCGGCCTGCACCACTTCTTCCGCCAGCAGTTCGCCCAGGTCACCAATCCGCCGATCGACCCGCTGCGAGAATGGCGGGTGATGAGCCTGAAGACCCGGTTCGGCAACCTGGGCAACGTCTACGACGAGGACCCGAGCCAGACCTCGATCCTGCAGCTGGAATCCCCGGCGATCACCACGACCGAGCTCCTGGCGCTGGAAGCCCACTTCCAGAAGCGGATGCGCCGGATCGACTGCACCTTCCCGGCCGACGGGTCGGAGACGCTGCGCCATGCGCTGGAGCGGATCCGCCAGGAGGCGGAGGACGCCGTGCGCGGCGGAGCCGAGAACCTGCTCATGACCGACGAGGATGTCGGCCCGCAGCGGGCTCCGCTTCCGATGATCCTGGCGGTGGGCGCCGTGCACAGCCATCTGGTCCGCCAGGGGCTGCGCGCCTTTTCCTCGATCACCGTGCGCTCCGGCGAATGCATGGACACGCACTGCTTTGCCGTGCTGATCGGCGTGGGCGCCACTGCGGTGAACGCCTACCTCACCGAGGCGGCGATTGCCGACCGGCATGCCCGCAACCTGTTCCCAGGCCTGACCTTGCAGGAATGCCTGGCGCGCTATCAGGAGGCGATCGGGCAGGGCCTGCTCAAGATCATGTCCAAGATGGGCATTTCGATCATCTCGAGCTACCGCGGCGGCTACAATTTCGAGGCGGTCGGCCTGTCCCGCTCCTTGTGCCGGGAGTACCTGCCGGGCCTGGTCTCGCGGATTTCGGGCATCGGCCTTGCCGGCATCGGCAAGCGTGTCCTGGAGATGCACGCTCGCGCCTATGCCGAGGGCGCGCCCGTTCTCTCGATCGGCGGCTTCTACCGCTACCGGCGTGGTGGCGAAGCCCAGGCGCTGGAGGGCAAGGCCATCCACCAGCTCCAGCATGCCGTCCAGAACGACAGCTATTCGTCCTACAAGCGCTTCGCGGAGATGCTCCACGAGCACGAGCCGGTCGCGATCCGCGACCTGCTGGCGTTCGCGCCCAAGGGCGGGCCGGTGCCGATCGACGAGGTCGAGAGCATCACCGAGATCCGCAAGCGCTTCGTTACCCCTGGCATGTCCCTGGGCGCGCTCTCGCCTGAGGCGCACGAGACGCTCACCATCGCCATGAACCGGATCGGCGCCAAGGCCGATTCCGGCGAGGGCGGCGAGGGCAAGGAGCGCTTTACCCCCAGGCCCAATGGAGACAACGCCAACTCGCCGATCAAGCAGGTCGCGTCCGGGCGGTTCGGCGTCACCGCCGAGTACCTGAACGCGGCCAAGGAGCTGGAGATCAAGGTCGCCCAGGGTGCAAAGCCCGGCGAGGGCGGCCAGCTGCCGGGCTTCAAGGTCACGGTGGAGATTGCGAGGCTGCGCCACGCCACGCCTGGCGTGACCTTGATCTCGCCGCCGCCGCACCACGACATCTACTCGATCGAGGACCTGGCCCAGCTCATCTACGACCTCAAGCAGATCAACCCGGATGCCAAGGTCTGCGTGAAGCTGGTCTCCGAGGCCGGCATCGGCACGATTGCAGCGGGGGTGGCCAAGGCCAAAGCAGACGTGATCCTGATCTCCGGCCACACCGGCGGCACTGGCGCCTCGCCGCAGACCTCGATCAAGTTCGCCGGCACGCCGTGGGAAATGGGCCTGTCCGAGACCAACCAGCTGCTCACCCTGAACCGGCTGCGCCACCGGGTGACGCTGCGCACCGATGGCGGGATCAAGACCGGCCGCGATGTGGTGATCGCCGCGATGCTGGGGGCCGAGGAATACGGGATCGGCACCCTCTCGCTGGTGGCGGTCGGCTGCATCCTGGTCCGGCAGTGCCACTCCAACACCTGTCCGGTCGGCGTGTGCACCCAGCGCGACGACCTGCGCGCCAAGTACGACGGCAAGCCGGAGCACGTCGTCAACCTGATGAGCTTCATCGCCGAGGAGACCCGCGAGGTCCTTGCCTCCCTGGGCCTCCGCTCGATCCAGGAGGCGGTGGGGCGCGCCGACCTGCTCCGTCAGGTCAGCCGCGGCTCGATTGACCTGGACGACCTGGATCTCAATCCGATCCTGGCCAATGTCGACCCGGGTCCGCATCCGCGCTTCTGCACGGTGGATGGCCGCAACGAGGTGCCGGACACGCTGGATGCCCGGATGGTCAAGGATGCCCGGCCTCTGCTGGAGGACGGTGAGAAGATGCAGCTCCAGTACAACGTGCGCAACGTGCACCGCGCGGTGGGTACCCGGCTCTCGGCGCACATCACCCGCAAGTACGGGATGGCCAAGCTGCCGGAGGGGCACATCACCGTGCGCCTGCGCGGCTCCGCCGGCCAGTCGCTGGGCGCGTTCGCGGTGCAGGGGCTCAAGCTGGAGGTGTTCGGCGACGCCAACGACTATGTCGGCAAGGGCCTTTCGGGCGGCACCATCGTGGTCCGTCCGCTGGTATCCTCGCCGCTCACGCCGCACCACAACGTTATCATCGGCAACACCTGCCTCTATGGCGCCACGGCCGGCAAGCTGTTCGCAGCCGGCATGGCCGGCGAGCGCTTCGCGGTGCGCAACTCCGGCGCGGTGACGGTGGTCGAAGGTGTCGGCGACAATGGCTGCGAGTACATGACCGGCGGCACGGCGGTCATCCTCGGCCATACCGGCGACAATTTCGCAGCCGGCATGTCTGGTGGCATGGCGTTCGTCTATGATCCGCATGACCATCTGGCCAGCCGGATCAACGACGAGATGGTGATCTGGCAGCGGATCGAGGTGGAGCACTATGCCGAGCTTCTGCAGAACCTGATCCGCGAGCATGTCGCCGCCACGGCCAGCCCGCTGGGCAAGCAGATCCTCCATGACTATGCCGGCGAGATCGGCCATTTCTGGCAGGTCGTTCCCAAGGAGATGCTGGACAAGCTTGCGGTGCCGGTGACCCTGGGGGCGGTGGAACCGGCAGCGCAGCTCGCGTGAGCGTTTCTGCGCGAGGCGATGGACCGGCAGGCGGGGCCGAGGCGGCCCTCGCCGCCGGGCTGCTGCCGGACGAGCGCGTCTTGTGGACCGGTCGGCCAGACCCCGCCCGGCTGGTGGCGGTGGAACGCAAATGGTGGCCGGGTGGGATCGCCGTCCTGGCCATCGCGGCCTGGATGATCTGGCGCACCGACGCGGTGATGCTGGCGGCGGTCGTGGCGGCGTTCGGGCTGAACGCCCTGACGCTGCCGTTTCGTGCAGCTAGGGCTGGCCCCGGCATCCTCTATGCCGTGACCGACAAACGGGTGCGGATCGTCGATCCGGCCCGTCTCCAGCCGATGCAGGAGTATCCGTTCACTGCCCTGCAGCTCCAGCTGCATCGGCCGCCGGGCGCCAGCGAGGGCGACCTGATCCTGCGCCGCCGCGACTTCTTCCCTGCGGCGGTGGAAGGGGTGGCGCGGCAGCGTCGCCCGGTCCTGTTCGGGATCGAGGCTCCCGAGGAGGTCGCGCGGCTGATCCGCGAGCAGGCGGTCCGCTACGCCCATAACGCCTGAACGCTTCCAGGATCGCCCTTCCGTAGCGTCGCGGCCACGGAGCGTCGCTGCTGTGTCTTGATCGATTCCATCTTGATTGACAGTAGAGCATTGCCCGGATCATTTCGCGTCAAAAGCGTAACGAAGGGGCCTGTCATGCCGAGAGTGTACCGTTTCCTGCTGCTCGGCACATCGGCCGCTGCCCTGGTCTTGACGGCTTCTTCAGCCTCCCATGCCTCCGGCTACGCGATCCGTGAGCAGAGCGCTTCTGGCCAGGGCAGTTCGTTTGCCGGGATGACTGCGGGCGAGGGCGGCCTGTCCGCCATGTTCTTCAATCCGGCGGCGCTGGGCTTCGTCAGGAAGCCGACGATCGAGCAGCATGTCTCGCTGGTAGTGCCGGATGCGGAGCTGGTCTCGTCCTCGGCCGCGACCGTGCTGGGCACGCCGATTGGCGGCAGGACCAGCCAATCGGACGTGTTCCCCGACGTTGGCGTCCCGGCGCTTTATGCCGCCTATCCGATCGACGATGCCTGGACGATCGGCCTTGCGGTGAACGCGCCTTACGGCCTTGGTTCGAAGTACGACGAGGACTGGGTCGGCCGCTATCACGCGGTGAAGTCGAAGCTGTTCTCGATCAATGCTACCCCGACCATCGCCTGGCGGCCTACCTCCTGGTTGACCTTGGGCGGTGGCTTCAGCACCCAGTACATCCACGCCGAACTCACCAACGCCGTGGATTTCGGTACGATCGGCGCCATCATCCAGGACCGGTCCGGCCAGGCGCTGCCGATCACGCCCCAGCCGGGCGCACAGGATGGCAAGGCCAAGGTGGAGGGTGACGACATCGGCTTCGGCGTCGTTCTGGGCGCCATCGCCGAGCCCGTCGAGGGCACCCGAGTTGGCCTGTCCTACCGCTCGCAGATCAGCCAGGACATCAAGGGCGATGCCGACTTCGACCTCGGCACCTCCGGGATGGGAGCGATCGTCTCGGCGGCCACCGGTCAGTTTGTGGATACCGGTGCCAGCGCCTCGCTGACCACGCCGACCACGGTTTCGCTGGGCCTGTCCCAGGCAATTGGTGCTGATCTGACCCTCCTGGCCGATCTGCAGTGGACGGACTGGTCGCAGTTCGATGAACTGCGCATCGATTTCGATAATCCGGCGCAGGCCGCCAGCGTCACCGCGCAGGCCTGGGAAGACACCTGGTTCGCCTCGGTGGGCGCCGCTTACCGCCTGAGCGACGCCTGGACCTTGCGTGCTGGCGCGGCCTATGACCAGTCACCCGTGCCTGATGCCGACCGCACCCCGCGCATCCCCGACGGCGACCGCTACTGGCTGTCCGCCGGCGTGTCCTGGTCTCCGATCGAAGACTGGACCTTCGACCTCGGCTACTCGCACATCTTCGTCGAGGACAGCACGGTCGACCTGTCCGCGAGCGGGGCGGGCAATGCCACGCGTGGCGACCTTCAGGCCTCCTATGAAAGCCGGATCGACATCATTGCGGTAGCGGCACGAGTCAGTTTCTAGAAACTAGGATCTGCTCACGCCCGGCCGGCGATCGAGTGGTCAGGCAAGGAGCGCTGCATCAGCACGACGTCGACAGGCTCCCCCATCTTCTCACCGGCACCCGGCAGATGGCCACAGATCTCGAAGCCGGCGCGCTCGTGCAGCCTGATCGAGGCGCGGTTGCGGGCATCGCCCACCACCGCCACCATTCGGCGCAAACCCCGACCCGCGCAGGCCTCGATCAGCGCCGCGAGCAGCATGCTACCGACGCCCAGCCCGCGGGCGTCCTTCGCCACGTGGATGCAGTCCTCGATGGTGCCGCGATAGGCGGACAGCGCCCGGAACGGCCGAGCATGGCAGTAGCCGAGCACCCGTCCGGTGTGGTCGGTCGCGACCAGCCAGGGCAGGCCAGCCGCGCGCACTGCCGCCAGGCGCCGCTCCATCTCCGCGTGATCGGGAACCGTCTCCTCCCAGGAGCCGAGGCCGGCCAGGAGTTGCTCCGCATAGATCGCGACGATGGCGTCCAGGTCGGCTTCGGTCCCGGTACGCAGGGTGAGGTTGCCGCCAGCCTCGGCATCGGCCGGAGCGGCGGTGCAGGAAGACAGGAACATGGACACGCTCCTCGTCCCTTCATCGGGAACGACGACGGAGCGATCGGGACAACGGCCGATCAGCCGGAAGGCGCCGCCGCCCGGCCAATGCTGGTCGAGCGGCGCGCCGTTGTCAGATGCAGCGGCAGGCCAAGGGCGCAAAGCCGTTGAAGGCCACGCTCGCATAGGTGGTGGTGTAGGCGCCGGTGCCGTGGATCTGCACGCGGTCGCCCGCCGCCAGATCGGCCGGCAGGCGGTAGTCGCTCTTCTCGTAGAGCACGTCGGCGCTGTCGCAGGTGGGGCCTGCAATCACCACGTGCTGCTCGGGGCCCTTCCGGTCGGTGGTGATCCGGTAGCGGATCGCCTCGTCCATGGTTTCCGCCAGGCCGCCGAACTTGCCGACATCCAGGTAGACCCACGGCCGGCCGTCCTGGTCGCCCTTTTCAGCCACCAGCACGACCTCCGAGACCAGCAGGCCGCAATCGCCAACCAAGCCCCGGCCGGGCTCGATGATCGTCTGCGGCATCCGGTTGCCGAAGTGGCGCATCAGGCTAGCGTGGATCGCCTCGCCATAGGCCTCGGCCGCGGGAACGTCCTCCAGGTAGGCGGTGGGAAAGCCACCACCGAGATTGACCAGGCCGAGCTTGATCCCATCGGCTTCCAGCGTGGTGAAGATCGCCGCGGCTTCGGCGACCGCGCTGTCCCAAGAGTCGACGTTCTTCTGCTGCGACCCGACATGGAAGCTGATCCCCCACGGCACCACGCCCAGCCGCGCGGCTTCGCGCAGCAGGTCGACGGCCATGGCCGGCACGCAGCCGAACTTGCGCGACAGCGGCCACTCGGCCCCGACGCCGTCGGTCAGGATCCGGCAGAACACACGGGAACCTGGAGCAGCACGGGCGATCTTCTGCAACTCGGCCAGGCTGTCGAAGGCATAGAGGGGTACACCCAGCTCGAAGGCGCGGGCGATGTCGCGTTCCTTCTTGATGGTGTTGCCGAACGAGATCCTGGTCGGCTCGGCGCCCGTCGCCAGCGCCATCTCGATCTCGTTGACCGAGGCACAGTCGAAGGAGCCGCCCAGGGAAGCGACCCGGTCCATGATCTCAGGCGCCGGGTTGGCCTTCATCGCGTAGTAGATCGCGGTATCGGGCATGGCATGGCGCAGGGCGCGGAAATTGGCTTCGACGCGGTCGACATCGATCAGCAGGCAGGGCGTTGCATAATCGAGCTCGCGAGCCGCACGAGCCAGCTTCTGGTTCATCGAGTTGGATCCTTTGATCCGAGGGGAGAGGGTGGACCTTCGGCAGCAGGGAGGAGGCTGCCGGCTCACATCTTGGTTGCCGCGCGCCTCACCGGTGAACCGGGTGGCACGCGAAATCGTTACGCGGAAGTGACGGGCAGGGCCCGCTCCAGTTCCTCGAGCCGCTTCTCGATGGCAGCAAGCCGTTCCAGCGTGGTGGGATCGCTGGGCGGCTGGTCCGCCGCCACCGCTTCCTCGACCAGCTTGGACAGCCAGGCACCCATGGTCAGGTCCGCAGCCCAGGCCGCCTCGGCAGCAGCCTTCTGCAGGCGCGCCGGCACGCCGCGCACGGTCCAGCGATCGCTTGGCCGAGCCTTTACGGCGGACGGCTTGGTTCGGGCGGACTTGCTGTTCTTCGGGCTCAACAAAGGGTCTCCGGATGGCAGACATGTCAGCCATGGCTGTCGTCGCGGCGGTGCATGTAGGCCTCCTCCTTTCTCCTTGCAAGGAGAAAGTGTCCGACATGTCTGCCGCGTCTGCCCGGCGGGCCCTTCTGTCACCGGATCCTTGTCATCTCTGGCGGCATGAGCCTTGCTCCTGCCCAGGCAGAGGGCGGGCCGCATCGGCATGCCGCCTTTGAATGCAACGGGAGGCAGGAATGCTGCGTCGGTCGTTCGCTTGTGCCATCGGGATGGGCGCCCTGCTCGTCGCCTGGGCAGGTCCTGCCCAGGCCGAAACTGAAATCCGCTTCACCCTGGACTGGAAGTACCAGGGTCCGACCGCGGCGTTTCTGATCGCGGACGCCAAGGGCTATTTCGCCGAAGAGGGCCTGTCGGTCACCATCGACAGCGGCAATGGCTCGGCCGGCGCCGTCACCCGGGTAGCGTCCGGCGCCTATCAGATGGGCTTTGCCGACATCAACGCCCTGGTCGAGTTCAACGCGGCCAATCCCGGCCAAGCGGTCCAGGCAGTGATGATGATCTACGACAGCGCGCCGTTCGGCCTCTACGCGCTACCCGCATCCGGCATCGAGAAGCCCGAGGATCTGGTGGGCAAGACCCTGGGCGGTCCGGTATTTGATGCATCCTACAAGCTGTTTCCCGCGTTCGCCGCGGCGGTCGGGATCGACCCGGACGCCGTACCCAGGGTCAACATGGATCCACCCCTGCGGGAGGCGATGCTGGTGCGGGGCGACGTCGACGCGATCTCCGGCCACTATTTCACCTCGATGCTCGACCTGGAGAGCAAGGGCGTGGATCCGTCGACGGTCACCGTCATGCTCTACAAGGATCACGGCCTGGACTTCTACGGCAATGCGGTGATCGCTTCAGGGGGCTTCATCGACGAGCACCCGGATGCTGTGAAGGCATTCAACCGTGCGGTCGCCAGGGGCATGCAGGACTTGGTGGCCGACCCGGACGGCGCCATCGAGATCGTCATGGCCAAGGATCCACTGGCGGACGCGGAACTGGAGAAGAAGCGCCTGGCCATGGCGGTCGACGTCAACATCCTGACCCCGCATGTCCAGGAGGCCGGTTTCGGCGACGTCGACACGGACAGGCTCGCGCGCTCGATCGACCAGTTGGCCGACGCTCTCGACCTCGCCGAGAAGCCGACGGTCGACGTGATCTGGACGTCAAAATTCCTCCCGGCCCCTGAAGCGCGCAAGCTCGCCCGGTGATCCCCCTGGTCGCGTTCGATGGCGTCACCCTGCGCTACGGCAACCGGGCCGGCGCCACCGTGGCGGTGGAGAACTGCACGCTGGATGTGCCGGAAGGCGGCATCATGGCCCTGGTAGGCCCTTCCGGCTGCGGCAAGTCCACCCTCCTGAAGCTGGCCGCCGGCCTTATCGAGGCCAGTGCCGGGCAGGCCCGCTATCGAGGCAGCCCGATCTGTGGCCCGCGCGGCGGCGTCGGCATGGCGTTCCAGAACGCGACGCTGCTGCCGTGGCGCAGCGTCCTGAAGAACGTGCTGCTGCCGCTCGAGGTCGCCGCCAGCGAGCGCGCCGCCTACCGGGCCGATCCTGCCCCTTATGTGGAACGCGCGCGCGAACTCCTGCGCCTGACGGGCCTTTCTGGCTTCGCCGACCGTCCGCCCTACGAACTGTCCGGCGGCATGCAGCAGCGCACCAATCTTTGCCGGGCCCTGGTCCATCGCCCGGAGATGCTGCTGCTCGACGAAGCGTTCGGCGCCCTGGACAGCTTCACCCGGGAAGAACTCTGGCTGGCCCTGCAGGAGTTGTGGATGGAGCGGCGCTTCACCGTGATGCTGGTGACCCATGACCTGCGCGAGGCGGTGTTCCTGGCCGATACCGTCCATGTCATGAGCGGCCGGCCCGGACGGATCGTCAAGAGCCGGGCGATCGACCTGCCGCGCCCGCGTCGCCTGGACCACAGCTTCACCCCTGAGTTCACCGACATCGTTCATGAACTGCGTGCCGCCGTGGCCGATGCGCGGACCGAAGCATGAGCGCGGAACGCCTGGCTCCCTGGGCCGCCAATCTGGTTCTTTTCGGGCTCTGGGAAGCCGTCTGCCGGCTGTTCGCGATACCAGAGTTCATCCTGCCGCCGCCCTCGGCGGCTCTGGCCGAACTCTGGAACATGGCGGGCCCGATCTGGTTCAACGCCTCGTTCACGCTCGTCACCACGCTGGCCGGCTTCGCGCTGGCGGTGGTGTTCGGCCTGGCCCTGGGCGTGCTGGCCGGCGGCTCGCGGCTGGCCTATGCCGCCCTCCAGCCGATGCTGATCGGCTTCAACGCTGTGCCGAAGGTGGCGATCGTGCCGATCCTGGTGGTCTGGTTCGGCATCGGCGCGGTACCGGCGATCCTGACCGCGTTCCTGATCAGCTTCTTTCCGATCGTGGTCAACGTCGCGACGGGCATCGCCACGGTCGAGCCGGAGATGCGCGACCCGATGCGGTCCCTGGGAGCCCGCCCGCTCGACGTGCTCTTGAAAGTCGGTTTGCCGCGTGCCATGCCCTACTTCTTCGCCAGCCTGAAAGTGGCGGTGACGCTGGCCTTTGTCGGCTCGGTGATCTCCGAGACGATCGCCGGCAACCGCGGGATCGGCTACCTGATGCTGCAGGCCTCCTCCAGCTTCCGCATCCCGCTGGTCTTCGCCGGCCTGATCGTGGTGGCGGCCATGGGCATCGTCATGTACGGCATCTTCGCCCTGGCGGAGCGTCGCCTGACCGGCTGGGCCTTCCGGGGGCAGGGCGGGAGCTGAGGCCCTGGGGTCGTCTGGTCGCGGTCAGCTCGCTGCACCGGCCAGTCGCCCTAGAGCTGCGCCTCGATGGCTGCCTTGTCGATGATCGACCATACCTGCACGATCTTCCCTGCCGAGAACTCGTAGAAGACGTTCTCGGTGAAGGAGACCCTCCGGCCATGCACGGGGATACCCAGGAAGTCCCCCTTCGGGGTGCAGTCGAAGGCCAGGCGGCTGGCAAGCCTGGGCGGCTCGCAGACCAGGAACTGGATCTTGAAGTGGAGGTCCGGGATCTCCTGGAAGTCTTTCTCCAGCATCTCGCGATAGCCCGCGAGCCCGAGGCTCCGGCCGTTGTGGCAGGCATGCTCATGGACGAACCGGCCCAGGTTCGCCCAATCCTGTCTGTTCAGGCAGGCAATGTAGTTTCGGTAGGTCTCGGCCAGCCCGGCCTCACTCAGGCACATCTCCGCTCCCCTTCCGGAAGGTTCTTCTCCCGGTTGGCGAGGGCGGACAATCCCCGGCCCAACGGTCCTGGAGTGTCCCAGGTGCGGGAAGGCTGCCGGCCGGGGACAGTCCAAACGGATTCAGCGCAGGTCCGCCATGGCGACATGGTCCATGTCGGTGAAGGTCTGGTTCTCTCCGGCCATGGCCCAGACGAAGGCATAGGACTGGGTACCGACGCCGGAATGGATCGACCAGCCGGGCGAAAGGAGCGCCTGCCCGTCGGCGACCACCATGTGCCTGGTCTGGTCCGGCTCGCCCATGAAGTGGAAGACCCGCGCGTCCTCGGGCAGGTCGTAGTAGCAGTAGGCCTCCATGCGGCGGTCATGGACATGGCAGGGCATGGTGTTCCAGATCGAGCCGCTTTCCAGAACGGTCGTGCCCATGACCAGCTGGCAGGTCTGCACGACCTCGGGGTGGATCAGCTGATAGATCGTGCGGACGTTGGCCTTGGCGGGCTCTCCCAGGGAGACGGTCTTGGCCTTGTCCAGCGGCAGCCGCACCGTCTCGAACCGGGCGTGGGCCGGGGCGCTGACCAGATAGAAGCGGGCCGGTCGGTCCGGATCGTCCGAGCGGAAGCTGACCTGCTGGGTGCCCATGGCGACATATACCGCCTCGCGCTTGGCGAGCGCATGCTCGACGCCGTCGGTGCGCACCACGCCCGGCCCGCCCAGATTGATCACGCCGAGCTCGCGCCGCTCCAGGAAGCAGGCCGCCTTGAACGATGGCTCCGCTTCCAGCGCCAGGGTCCGCGTCACCGGCACGATCCCGCCGATCACCACCCGGTCGAGATGGCTCAGCGTGAGGTGGATCCGGTCCGGCGAGAACAGCGTCTCGATCAAAAAGTGGCGGCGCAGGGTCGCAGTGTCCATGCTGCGGACGGCATCGGGATGGACGGCCTGCCGGGTGTCAATCGTCAAGGTTCTGCCTCTTCGGGAAGTTCGGTGAACCATTCGGGATGAAGCGAACGAATTGCCGCCAGGTCGGAACTCAGGGCTGAGATGTGTTCCCGCATCCTTTCGGTGGCGAGCGCGGATTCGCCCTGCTCGATTGCGGCAACAATTCCCAGATGCTGATCGATCACCTTGGCGAAGCGACCAGCCTGCGGATGGGTGGCCCGCCGATAGCGGTCGAGCTGGACCTTCGCCTGGCGCACCAGCCGCCAGATCCTGGGAAACCCGGACGCTTCGGCGATGTACGCATGCAATTCCTCGTCGGCGACATGGAATCCCTCCGAATCTCCTCGTTCCACAGCCTGGCGCTGCCGCCCGATGGCAGCATGCATCGCGGCTATGTGGGGGGGGCGGGCCCGCTGCGCGGCCAGCCGCGCTGTCGCTTCCTCCAGCGCCTGTCGCACCAGCACCGCCTCCGGCAACTGGTCCACCGGGATCCGCGCGACGAAGGTGCCGACCTGCGGCACCAGCTCGATCAGGCCTTCGCTGGCGAGCTGCAGCAGGGCTTCCCGCACCGGCGTCCGGCTCACCCCGAAATGGCTGGCGATGGCACGTTCGTTGACCGGTGCTCCAGGAGGGCGCGTGAGCGTGATGATCTCGTCCTGCAGGAAGCCATGAATGGCCACGGCGGCACTGGGACGGCGCCCGGCCGACGGACGGGCCGCCGGGGGATCGGCTTGGGGTGGCTTGGCCAGGACGGGCATGGTCTGCCGCACAGCGAACTCTCCTCTCCTGCGTGATATATTAGCTGGGGCTTGGGACTAAGGGAAGCTGAGCGTGCGGCCGCATCTGCCGCAACCGGGGCGGGATCAGCCCGACGATGAAAATGATCGTGCCGTCAGCCGGGTTGTCCTAGGCTCGCTCCCAGCCCGGCGGATGGAGGCTGTTGGTGTCGAAGCCGCGGGTGGCCGATGTCCATCAATTTTCCCGGAACCGTGCCTCGTAGTTCCGGGAAACTCGTAGTAGAGCGCCCGCAGAGAACGGCGAGGGCCGCCGTCGGCGGCCGGGAGAGATCGAACATGTCCGAGGTCGAGCGCGTGTTCGCCGACGTGGCGCCCATCTTCGTCGTCGGCGCGCCCAGGTCTGGAACGACCTTGTTCCAGCGCATCCTGGATGCGCATCCGAGGATCGGTGTCGCCGACGAGATCATCTATTTCGACATCATCGTGAACGTGCGCAGCGAGGTGCCCGACCTGAAGGCCGCCGGCGCCATCGATGCCCTGTTCGAGCGCCTGCCCAAGATGGACCATTTCCACAACTGGAATGGCCTGGACGAGGTGCTGGCGGTGGTGCGCAAGGAACTGATCGAGGACCCGGACCCCACCTATCCCCTGTTCTTCGTCAAGCTGATGCAGGTCTATGCCCGGATGCGCGGCAAGGTCCGGTTCGGCGACAAGACGCCCTGGAATGTCCGCCATCTCGACCAGATCCTGACCATGTTCCCGGATGCCCGGATCATCCATCTGGTGCGCGATCCCCGCGCGAACGTCGCATCCAGGGTCGAGCTGCCGCGCACCTCGAAGGACGTCGTGACGGCGGCGGTGAAGTGGCGGATCGACGTCGAGGCGGCGCACCGCTTCGCCAGGAGCGACAAGGCTCACGCCGAGAACTATCTGGAGTTGCGCTACGAGGACCTGGTCACCGATCCGGAGCCCTGGGTGCGCAAGGTCTGCAAGGTCGTGGGAGAGGACTACGACCCGGCCATGCTGAACTACCACCAGACCCGGGACGTGATGTTCAAGGACCAGCCCTACAAGGAAGGGGTGTTCATGCCGGTCAACACGGCGTCCATCGACGCCTACCGGAAGCGGCTGAAGCCTGCCCAGATCCGGCTGATCGAAGCGATGACCCGCAGCTCGATGAAGCGGCTGGGCTATCAGGCACTGCCAGGTTCGGAAGGCGGCTATCCGGGCATGCCGCTGCAGCTTGCCCGGGAGGTGGTGGCGTGGCGCCGCTTCAAAACCGAGGAGCGCCAGCGGATCGCGGCCGAGCCCAACGTGCGCTTCCGCAGCGGCAACACCAGCCTCTACGGCCAGCTTCTCCGTCAGGCGCTGGGTCGCGGCTCCAAGGGCTAAGCCCTCAGGCCGGCTTGCGCTTCTTCCGCTTGAGGATGGCGCTGAGATAGGCGGGCGGCGCCAGTCCCGTCGCCGCCACCAGCCCGAAGAACACCAGGCCGCCCACGACCATGGCGATCGGCCAGGCCAGGCCAGTCTGCGCCAGGCCCAGCATCGCAGCTGTGCTGGCGGCGCTCACCAGCACGGTCTTGACGAACGCGGCGACGACCGGCGGGCGCAGGCCGGCGCGAAGCACCGCCACCATCAGGCCGATGCAGAGCACGGTCTCGGTCACGGCGGTGCCGATCGCGGCTCCCAGGTAGGAGTAGAGCGGGATCAGGGTGAAGTACGCGACCAGCGCCACCGCCAAGCCGATACAGTCCATGGTGAAGGCCTGCTTCTGGCGGTCCATCGCGGTCAGGATGTGCCGATATACCTGCGCGACCGCGTTGGAAGCGATCGCCACGCCGACCAAAGTAAGGGCCGGGGCGGCCGCACTGAATTCCGACCCGGCGACCAGGGTCAGCACTTCGGCCGGGAAGGCGGCGAACACGGCGATTACCCCGCCGCCGAACACCAGCATGGCGGTCAGCGCATGGCCGGCCGTGAGATTGGCCGAACTCAGGTCCTTCTTCGCCAGGGAGCCCACCAGCATCGGCATCAGCATGCCGTTGAACAGCACGGCAAGGGTCACCAGGATCTCGAACATCTTGCTGGGGACGCCGTAGAGGCCGACCGCCATGTCGGTCGCCAGCAGCGAGAGCAGGAGGATGTCGCCGCGGAGGATGGCGCTCAGGATCACGCGCGAGCCGGCGATCGGCAATCCCGTCCGGACCATCTCCCGCCAGATCTCCATGTCGGCGTGCAACCGGAACGGCTGCAGCCGACGCGCCATCGGCCAGGCCACGATCAGCTGAACGATGCCGCCGACCAGCATGGCCCCCACCATCGGCACCACCCCTGCCTCGGCCTGAAGCGCCACCCACACCAGCGCCAGCATGACCAGGCCGCCGACCGTCTCGGCGATCGCCTGCAGTCCCTGGCGCAGATGGCGCTGAAACACCGATTGGAGCATCATCGCCGACTGGAAGACGACATAGTACGGCGCCGCGACCAGGACCCCTTGGACGATCTCGGCGTCGTAGGGCATCAGCAGGCTGATCAGCGCACCGGTCGTCATCACGGCCGCCGAGATCAGCACCCGCAGGAGCATGGCTGCTCCCATCAACCGGCCATGGTCCCGCCCTGGCCGGCCGAGCTCGCGCAGCACCACTAGCTGCAGCCCGAGATCCGAGCCGATGCTGACGAAGGACACGAACGTCAGGATGGTACGGTAGGCGCCATAGCCATCCGGTCCCAGCGCCCGCGTGATCAGCGCGATGCTGAGCAGGCCGATGACCACCGCGACGACCTTGCCGACCACGATGGCCACCATGTTGAAGGTCAGCGCCCTGACCGTGCTGCGGTGGTCGGGCGGAGGCGCCTCCGGCTCGACGGGAGGCGTGGCGAGGTCATGAGCCAACGGGTTTCACTCCCCGCCAACGGCGGCATGGGCGGTGGAAGGCTGAGCCATCCGGGCACGATGGCAGGTCAGCCACGGGCGAGGGATCGCAGGCCGGCCGCCAGGCGGCGCATCGAGCGGAACTCGCGCTTGCCGTCGACCAGGAAGCCGTCGCCAAACGGGGTGAGCGTGTGCAGCCCATGCGGGCAGGGGCCGGCGGGATCGGGCCGCAGAAGCGGCCCCGGGCGTTCCGCATACAGGTCCGGCGAAAGCGTCAGGACCTCGTTCAGGACGATGGCTCCGCCATAGGTGTCGCGACAGTCCTGGGCAGGCCTCCAAAGCCGCCCTCCGGTCTGGAAAAGCGGCCCCGCCGGCCGGGCTGAACCCAGGTCGACCTTGATCGGGTTCATGGGGTGCGGGCGCCAGGGACCCAGAAGGTCTGGTGCATGGTAAAGGACCAAGGTGGTCTCGTCCTGCCCCGCCCCGTCCCCGGCGAACAGCCAGAAGCCCTGCTCGTCGCGGTACAGGGTCGGATCTGCCGCTGCCAATTCCTCGATGAGCACGGGACCCGGCACGAAGCGCTCCGGCCAGGGGTCCGGGCGGTACAACCGCACCAGCCCCGCGGCCTTGGCCTCGGGCAGCAGCCAGCGCTGGCCCTGGTGTTCGATGATCTGCGGGAACGACAGATGAAACGGCTCGCGCAGGACCGTCCGCTCGCGCCCATCCCGGTCGATCGCGACCAGATAGCCCAGCCGCTCGCTGTAGTCATAGGCCTCGGCCAGGATCAGCCCATCGTCGCCGGGCTGTCCGAATGGGTCGGCATGGTAACCATGGCGACGCGGCGGAAGCCACTGGATCCGGCTGGCCTCAGGCCTCGACACCAGCTCGCTGGCGCTCTGCTCGAGGATGCCGACCCGCCACTGCTCCTCCCAGGTCTCGCGCAGGACTCGACCCGCCATGTTGCGCAGCTTCACGGCCGGGGAAAGCCTGACGGGCGGAACCGGCCGCGGAGGCGACGCCGGGAGGGAAGGTGGATTCACGCCGTTCAGCTGCAGGAGAAGCCGGCGGGCAGGCATCGTGCTGGCGGCTGCCAGGAGCCGCTCCCGGGTCTTGTCCAGACTGTGCGGCACCGTCTTGATGCTGGCCCGGTCCAAGACCTCCGAGCCATCGAGCAATTCGACCGTGCTGTGGCGTCGTCCTTCGTGCAACGCCGACATGCCTGCCAGCGCCACGTCAAAAGTGCCGTCCCAGGAGAACCGCCAGGTTCCGAAGCGGCTAGCAGGGGTGCCGAGGCCAACCTGCGCACGCAGGTCGATGACCGCGACGAGATCACCTCCAGTACCCGGCACACTGGGCTGAATAAATTCGACAGGGCCGCACAGGCTCGCCAACATTTCCCGGATACGATGTTCCAGGAACGGAAATCCAGGGCCAGCGATGATTCCGAGCTGCAATATCGGTTATTCCAATCACATTCGCGCCAGTACCGATCACGGCACCTCGACCTTCGGAGGGAGACAGCTAGAATGTCGCTCATGCCGCTTCGCCGGCGGAACAAGGCCGCTTACATTCAACGGTGGGTGACGTGCTGCATCCGGTGTCTTTGTCCTTCGGTGTGCTGCACCCCGAGCATCTTGGCCGCCGAACAATGGCCGTGGGCACCTTCCGATGAGTGCGGCTCGTGTCGCGTTCGTGAGCCAGCCGCGAGATAGCCTGAAGGGCAGTGGCCCGCAATCGGGCTCGGTGGCCATTGTGCTAGCAAAGCTGGCCGCTGCGCTGCCCCCGCATTTTGAGCGGATCTCCATCGCTCCTCTCATGCCCGGGCAGGCTGCGACCGAAATCACGGCTGATGGGCTGGCGATCCATCGGGTGCCGGCCGGTCATCGCGAGCTCGAGAAACTCCTGGAACTGCTCGACCCACGCGAACTGCCGCGATTGATGCGGTCGACCTATTACCGGGACTATTTCGAACGGGCTGCGGCGGCGCTGGTGCCGCTGCGACCGGACGTGGTTCATGTGATGACGTCGGCCCAGGCCGGCCAGGTGCTCCGGCGGGTGCTTCCCGACGCCCGGCTCGTGCTGCACCTTCACGACGACATGCTGACCAGGCTACCTGGCAAGGCGACCGCTGGCCATCTGGAGCCTTTCGATGCGGTGGTGACCTGCAGCGACTGGCTGGGTCAGGCGTTACGCACCCATGTTCCTTCTCTTGCCGGCCGGATCCACGGCGTCGGCAACGGCATTGATGGTATCGACGATACGGGATCTTCCAGCCCGGAGGTTGCGCTCCCGGTGCGCAAGCTCCTGATGGTGGGCCGGATCTCGCCTGAAAAGGGACCGCACATCCTCCTGGAGGCATTCCGCCAGCTGGCCTCGCGCTACCCGGACCTGCGGGTCGACATTGTCGGGCCCTTGGGGCTCCTGCCGCACTGCCATGCTCGACTGATGGCGAAGGGCGTGCCGGCGATGGCCGCGGCGGTCAGGCAATTCTACGGTGGCCGGATCGGGGCCTTGCGGTCGCAGTTCTTCCAGCCGGCGAAGTCGCTTGAGCGCCGCCTGATGGCGGAACTGCCGGAGACTCTGCACAGTCGCGTGCGCTTTCTCGGCGCGCAGCCGCATGATCAAATGCTGGCGGCCTATCGGGACGCCGACGTCCTGGTGCAACCCTCCGTCTGCCGGGAAGGGTTCGGCCTGCCGGTTGCCGAGGCGATGGCGGCCGGGCTTCCGGTGGTCGCGGCCGGCCATGGCGGACTTCTCGACCTGGTCGAGCATGGCCGAACCGGCCTCCTGGTGCCGCCTGGAGACGCTGCCGCCCTCGCCGGCGCCATCGTAACGCTGGCCGAGCACCCAGACCGCGCACGTGCGTTCGGTCTGGCCGGCCGCGAGCGGGCAGCAAGGCGCTTCACCTGGGAAGTTGCCGCACGTCGGCTCGCGGACGTCTATGCCGACCTGATCCCGATGGCGCTGCCCTCGGCGACAGCGCGGGCGGTTGCCTGATCCCTCTGTCGCCATCCCCGCTCCTCGACATTGTGCTTCATCGAAACCGGATGGAGGGCACCTCAACCGCATTGCGAACACTCGCCGCATTGGAAGTTTCACGGAAACGTGATTTATGGTGTCCCTATCGTGAAGGCGGAAGGGGCGGCCCATGCAGCTGGCACTGGAAAATCCCGGGAACTCTTCCGTGGAATATACGCCAGGCCTGGAAATTCCGGTTCCCACGCATTGGATGGGAAACCGCGGGTGATGAGGCCACGCGTTGCGCTGCTCGGGCAGCCACGGGACGGGATCGGGGACAACAGGATCCAGGGTTCTGTTGCCATTGTTTTGAGCAACCTCGCGCGGCAGCTTGGGGAGAGCTGCGAGGTCGTGGCGGTCGCACCGCAGCTGGACAACCAGGATAGCCATGGCACGACCTCCGGCGGCCTGGAGGTGCATCGGGTCCCAGTCGGGAGCCGGCGGATCGAGAAGGGTCTGGAACTGCTGGATCCCCGCAGCCTGCCGAGGATCCTGCGGCCTGGATGCTATCATGGCTATTTCGAAAGGGCCGCTGCCAAGCTGGCGGAGATCGGGCCCGACCTCGTCCACGTGATGACCTTCGCCCAGGCTGCCCCGGTTCTGCGCCGGCGGCTTCCCGATGTGCCGCTCGTCCTGCATCTGCATGATGCCATGCTGGCGCGGGTCGATCCGGCCCTTGCGGCCGAGCGGCTGGCGCCGTTCAGCGCCATCGTGACGTGCAGCGAATGGCTGGCGCATGTCCTGCGCATCCATGTGCCGGCCGCAGCGGCGCGGATCTGGCCGATCGGCAATGGGGTGGATCCCGCCTTGTTCCAGGCCCCTGCGCGGGCGCAGTGGGACGGGCCGCTGTCCCGTCTGCTCATGGTCGGCCGGATCTCCCCGGAGAAGGGTCCTCATGTCCTGATCGACGCCTTCTGTCAGATCGCCGCCGACTATCCCGAGCTCGAACTGGAACTGGCCGGTCCGCTTGGGCTGCTGCCGCTGGCTCAGGCGCGCCAGGCCTGTCTTGGTGCGCCCGCCATGCAGGACGCGGTCGATCGCTTCTATGGCGGCTTCCTCGCCGGGATCGGCAATCAGCTGCTGCACCCGGCGGATCGGCTCCGGCAGCGATTGGAGGCGAGCATCCCGGCATCGCTGCGCCCCCGGGTCCGGATGGCCGGCGGCCGCTCCCATGCGCAGATCACCGAGGCCTATCGGGCTGCCGACATACTGGTTCAGCCCTCGGTGTGGCAGGAGCCTTTCGGACTTCCCGTTGCCGAAGGAATGGCGATGGGCCTTCCCGTGATTGCCAGCAACGAGGGTGGACCGACCGATCTGGTCCGTCATGGCGAGACCGGGCTGTTCGTCCCTCCCGGCGATGCGCCAGCGCTTGCCCGTGCCATCCGAGAACTGTTGGACGATCCGCCGCGAGCCAGGGCAATGGGGGCGGCTGGCCGGGAAAGGGCCATGCGGGCCCTGACCTGGCACAGCGTGGCGGAGCGCCTGTTGGGGGTCTACGAGGGGATTCTACCCGACCGCGAGGCCCTGGCCGTTCCGGTTCCCCCGCCAGCGGACACGGCCGATCAGGTCCTGGTTCAACCCATCCTGACCTGAGCGGCATGACTTGGCCACGTCCGCGACATTTCGTCTGCGGTTGAAGCAGGTTCCAGCGACGTCCTCACCCACTGCCTGCAGCAATCTCCGAACATATGCACCCAGGTAACGGTATCTTCTCATGATTTTCATTGCCTGGTCTCATCCGAGGATGGATGATCCGCGTAGTCGTCGAGAATCACGGGTGAACATGGATCGGCGGCCGAGCCGATGGGGATGCGTATCAGGCGTGCACTGTGCTCATCAGGTCCGGCATTTAAGGGCCGTCCAGGATGGACGAGGTTCATGTAGACCGATTGATCGTTCCGCGCTCAATTCGACAACGAACGCTTTTTGGCGACAGGTGGTTGTACGATGACGATCCAAAGCACCAGCAAGCCCCTGGTGAGCATCGGCCTGCCCGTGTTCAACGGTCAGAATTATGTCGAACAGGCGATCCGCTCCGTACTTGACCAGACCATGGGCGACCTCGAACTGGTGATCTCGGACAACGCTTCCACCGATCGCACGGGGATGATCTGCCAGGACCTGGCGGCCAGCGATCCGAGGATCCGCTATTTCCGGAACGATCGTAATCTCGGGGCGGGCGCCAACTACAACCTCGCTTACGCCAAGAGCCGTGGCCTCTACTTCAAGTGGCTGGCCCATGACGACCGGATCAAGCCCGGCTATCTCGCCGCCACGGTCGCCGCCCTGGATTCCACGCCCGACGCCATCCTGTGCAACGCGGTGGTCGACTATATCGACAGCGCCGACCAGCATATCGCGTTCTATGACAGCGGCCTTTCCGGTGCCGATCACCCGCGCCCGTCGCACCGCTTCTCCACCATGATCCTGATGTCGCATTCCTGTGTGGACTTCTTCGGCCTGTGCCGCAGGGCCGCCATCGCCGATTCGATGCTGCATGGGCCCTTTCATGGCGCCGACCGTGCCTTCCTGGCGCAGATGGCGCTGCGCGGCCGGCTCTTGCAGGTCAAGGAGCCGCTGGTGGAGATGCGCGAGCACGACCAGCGCTATACCCGGTCCAAGCAGGACGCGAAGGGTCGTGCCGCATGGCATGATGCCGCCAAGGCCAAGGCGCGCAGCCTGCCGACCTGGCGGCTCTACCGCGAGTATCTGGACCTGGTGCGCAAGGAGAACCTGACCCCGGCCGAGCGCACCGCCTGCCGGCTGGCGCTGGTGCGCTGGTGGATCGTCAACTGGAACAGCATCCGCGCCAGCGTCGACATCGGCGCGCTTGCCTGGCCGCGCCTCCCGCATCATGCCGAGATGGTCAAGATCCGCCTGTTCGGCAAGGCGCCCGGGCACTTCTGAGCTAGTTGCCGATGCCTGGTCGGCCGCCGGGCTGGCTGATGCGCACAGGCAGCGGGTTCAAGTCAGATCGCCGACCAGATTCTCATGCGCGCTCTTGCCCGGGATGGCCGGTCGCCGCCTGACCGAGGACGCCGAGTGCATCCGTCATCGCGTCGAGGATCGCATCGTGACCGCCAATGGCGTGGCGACCTGCCAGCCAGTGCGGCATCTGGAAGCCTAGCCAGACCGTGCCGTCGGCTTCTTCCCAGACCAGCGCTTTCAGAGGAAGGTCGATGCCGATGGACTGCGCTGCCTGCATCAGCAGTGTCCCCGCTCCAGGATTGCCGAAGATCAGCAGCTCGGTGGGTCGCAACGTGAGGCCGGCCTTGGCCGCCGCTGCCGCGTGGTCGATTCGGGCGAACACGCTCATGTTATGGGCCGCCACTGCCTGGACCAAGCGGTCCATGGTCGCCGCCACTTCATGGCGGCTCGAATGGACGGTCATGCCCTCGGGGATCACGACCGGGCATCCGTCGCCTGGGGCAGGGAGCCCTGCCGCACGCTGTCGGCCGGATAGGCGAAGCCAATCAGCAGCCAGGCTGCGAGCGCCCCGGTCAACTGTGCCGTCAGGTAGGCAGCGACAGTCCCGGCCGGCAGCGCCGTCGGGCCGCTTGTCCACAGCGCGGCGATCGTGACCGCGGGATTGGCGTAGGAGGCGGAGGGAGTTGCCACGATCGCCGCGGTCAGCCAGGCGCCGACCGCGAACGGGGCAACCTCGGCGCGCTTGCTGCGGATGCAGCCGAACACCACCGCCATCAAGCCGGCGGTGGCGAGTGCTTCGCTCGCCCAGAGCCGCCAGCCGGGTTCGGGCGCCAGCGGCAGGGCAGTGGGCGACCCGAAGACGATCCCCGCCGCACCGGCGCCCAGGCCGGCACCGAGGATCTGGGCGGCGAGATATGCGAGCGTGCAGTCCAGCCGGCGCTCGCCGGCCAGCCATTGCAGGCCGGTGATCAGCGGATTGAAGTGCCCACCCGACACTTTGCCGAACGCGACGATCAGCCCGACAAGGGCCGCCGCCGTGGCGACCGCACCGGCGAGAAGCCCGCTTCCCGGGCCGGCATCGCCCAGGCGCTGCGCCGCCAGGCCGGAGCCGGCCACGGCCAGCATGAGCAGGAGCGTGCCGACGCCTTCCACTGCGGCCCGCCGCCCGAGCGCCAGCTGCGGATCCTGCTCGAAGAAGCAGGTCCAGGCTGCAGGATCCGCCTTGGCCGTCATGGCTCGGCAGGCTCCTTGCAATCGGTCCGGGCATGGCGGTCCTGGACCGCGTCCATCTTCCGCGCCAGTTCCTCGGGGGTAAGGATGCCCTTCGCGAACAGGATGTTGGCGAAAGCGGCGATCCAGCGTTCATAGTAAGTCAGCTTGGCGACCATCTCGCCGCCCAACGCTTCGACGCCGCGGCGCTTTTCCTCGGTGTTGATGATCTTGTGGAAGTCCAGCACGTCGGCCAGGGCGTGGCAGCGCTTCTCCCATGGTAGGAGGTCGTGCTCGACGCGCTGGATCGGCTCGGCGGCAACGCCGCCAATATCGTTCGGAAGGCGCCTGAGGAGCTGTTCGGTCTGGCTCACTGGAAGGTTCTCCCGCCATCCAGGGTGACCGGCACCACGCCGATCATGGTGTCCCGTGTCACCAGTTGGGCGAGCTGGTCCTCGGTATGATCGTCGGTGCCGTCTGGTCGCCTGGGCAGCACGAGATAACGGACCATCGCGGTCGAATCGCTCACGCGGACCTCCACGTCCTCCGGTATGTCGGTACCGAACTCCCGGAGCACGGCCCGCGGCTCGGACACGGCCCGCGCGCGATAGGGCTTCAGCTTGTACCAGTCCGGCGGAAGGCCCAGCACTGGGCGCGGGTAGCAGGAGCACAGGGTGCACACGATGAGGTTGTGCACCTTGTCGGTGTTCTCCAGGACGATCAGCTGGGTGTCGTCGTAGAAGCTGATGCCCAGTTCCTCGCAGGCCGTGCGGCCATTCGCGAGCAGCCGCCGGCGGAACGCGGGATCCATCCAGGCGCGCGCGACCACCTTAGCGCCAAGGGCGGGCGTGCGCGAATCCAGGACCTCGATCTGCCGCCGGATCTCCTGCGGTGCGATCAGCTGCTTCTCGGCCAGGAGTTCGCGAACCGCTGTCTCCATGATCTCATAGTAGCCCGGCAGTTCGTCATCGACGATCTCGGCATGGTCGTGGTCGTGGTCGTGGTCGTGGTCGTGGGAGGTCATGGGTTCATCTCCTTTCCAGCCAAGTCTCAAATATCTCGACGCGCAAGCCGTCCGCCGGCGATCCGGCATAACCGGGCCAGATCTCGGCCATGGCGATCGCGATCCGGTAGTAGTGCCGCTTCATCCCGGCATTGCGCCCATAGCCCTCCTCTTCATTGTCGACGCCTGGCGGCTCGATCACTTGCTCGACCGAACCGGACTTGCCCCGCAGGTAGGTGGGCACGCGGTAGTGGCCGACGGGCGATCGGGTCAGGATCCGCACCGCGTCACCGGGCTGGAACGCGGGTGCCTCTCCCAGCGCCGTCACGATCCCGGCGATGGTCAAATGTTCGGTCGGAGGTGGCTCTTGCATCATGTTCCCTCGGTCATGCCTGCTCCCGGCAGGGTCGGGAGCGGGCGCGGTCGAGCCGGTCCATGGAACGCCTGGAAGGTGAGCGTTGGCCACCGGCGTCGGCTGCCGACTTCCGCTATCGTCCGACCCTGGTGATCTGGATTGGATGTTATTGCCGGGTGCTGGACGAACTTCCCGCGGTCGCCGGATCCGAGACCGTTCGGACGGCGGACCTATTTTTCGGGTCTCCTTGGCGCTCGGGACCAGGGCCCGCGTTCCACGATCCGGACGATGGTACCGGAGCGATCATCGCATCGCGTCGGCCCGGGCACCGGCGCGGCCAACCCATGGCCCGTACCCGCTGAGAACAGGGAAGGCCCGCTTCGACGCGGCAACGGTCCTGCATCTCCTCGCCAACCATGAGAGGACGCGGGAGAACCGGCCGCGGCTGGACGCTCGGCGCTACAGCCGCGCCAGCCGTTCGGTCAGCAGGACGAAGAACCGGTCCGCGTCGACCTCGTTCATCACCATGGCGTTGGGGGGGCGGCGCTCGCTGTTCCACCAGTCGACCAGGGTGCGACCGACCGATCGGCCCTCCAGCTCGATCTCCACCGGGCAGTCCTTGCCCTTGAAGATCGACGGATCGATCAGCCAGGCGATTACGCAGGGATCGTGCAGCGGTGCACCGGGGGTGTCGTAGCGTTCCATGTCGAAGCGGTTGAAGAAGTCGAGCAGGCCGTGGGCCGCCTCGGCGACCTTGCCGCCGATGGCGCCGATCGCCGCCAGTCGCTCGGCGGTCACCAGCACCTGGTGGGTGACGTCCAGGCCGAACATGGTGATCGGGATGCCGGCCCGAAACACGATGTCGGCGGCGTGCGGATCGACATAGATGTTAAACTCGGCCGCCGGCGTGACGTTGCCGAGCTCGATCGCACCGCCCATCAGCACGATCTGCTTCACCCGCTGGCTCAGATGCGGTTCCTTGCGGATCGCCATGGCCAGATTGGTAAGGGGACCGACCGCACAGATCGTCACGCTGCGGGGCGGGCGCGCCATTACCAGGTCGATCAGCGCATCGACCGCATGACCGTCCTGGAGAGCGGTGACCGGCTCGGGCAGCACCGCGCCGTTCAGTCCGGTCTCGCCATGGACGTACTCGGCGGTCTCGAGCGTGCGGATCAGCGGCCGGTCGCAGCCAGCCCACACCGGCACGTCCGATCGACCGGCCAGCTCCAGCATCTTGCGCGCGTTCACCCGCGTCAGGCCCAAAGGCACGTTGCCGGCCACGGTCGTGATGCCCAGGAGCTCGATCTCGTCCGGTGAGCCCAGCGCCAGGAGGATGGCGATCGCATCGTCCTGGCCCGGGTCGCAATCCAGGATGATCGAGTGGCGCGCCATCATCAGCTCTCCGTCAGCTTGAACTCGATCCGGCGGTTGCGCCGATACGCGATCTCGTCCTCGCGCGGGTCGAGGGGCTTGTACTCGCCGAACCCGGCTGCCACCAGCCGGTCCGGTGGCAGGCCGCGCGAGATCAGGTACTGCACCACTGCAACCGCGCGGGCGGTCGACAGCTCCCAGTTGGAGGCATACCGGCCGCTGCGAATCGGCTGCCGGTCGGTATGCCCGTCGACCCGCAGGATCCACGGCACGTTCTCAGGGATCGTCTCCGCGATCTGCTGGAGGGTATCCGCGACCTTGGCAAGTTCCTCACGACCCGCCGGGCCGATCTCTGCCGAGCCCGGATCGAACAGGAGTTCCGATTGCAGCACGAAGCGATCGCCAACCACCCGGATATCTGGCCGGTCGCCCAGGGCCTGGCTGAGAATGCCGAAGAACTCGGACCGGTAGCGCGACAACTCCTCCACCTTGCGCGCCAGGGCCTCGTTCAACCGCTGGCCCAGGTCCTCGATGGTGGCCTGCTGGTCATTGACGCGGGTCCGGGTTTCGCCAAGCGTGCCCTCAAGGGCCACCAGCGCGGTGCGGGTCGAGTCCAGAAGACCTTCCAGTTCGGTGATCCTGGTCCGGGCTGAATCCAGTTCGGCCCGCGCGCTCTTGAGGCTGTCGGTCGCCTCGCTGGCCGCGGCCTGCTCCTGCGCCAGGGCTCCCTGCAGACGCGAGCGCTCCGCAGCGAGCTCTCCTTCAAGATTGGCAACTCTGGCAGCCGTTTCTTCGACCTGGAGTTGCTTGGCCGCCATGGCTGCCGTGCTGTCCGCCCGCTCGGAGGCCAGCACCGCCTCCAGTTCGGCGATCTTGCGCGCGAGCTGCTGCTCGAGTGTTTCCTTCTCCCGTGCGGTCGCCTGAAGATTCTCGTCCAGCAGCTTCTGCTGGGCTGCCAGATCGTCCACGGTGGTGCCAAGCTCTCCGACCCTGGCGCGAAGCGCCTCGTTGGCTGCACCGCTGCCTTCCAGGCGCCCGGTCGCCTGATCAATCTGTTCCTGAAGGAACTGCAGCCCCTCGTCGCGCTGCTTGGTGGCGGCATCCATCTCCTCGAGCTGGCGCTTGATCTTGTCGACCAGGGCCTGGACGTCCTCGACCGATTGCGCCTTCGCATCCGCAGACGGCACTGGCTCCTGAGCCAGCACGCAGGCCAGCGGCAGGACGGCAAACAAGGTCGAGAACAAGCCGATTCTGGTCATCCGGATCCCCCGCCCGATCGGTGCGAGTGTGCCGGGAAGCACCCGGGTTCGGCAAGCCGGGAGACCATGCCGGCTGGTGCCCCGGAGGACCGGCGGATAACCGGCTCCGGTATGCGCTGCTGCTGAAGGTGCTCGGCCGGACGACGAGAGCACCATGATCGTGGCGGGCGAGGTGAATCCGGCAGTATCCCAGGCCGAGTTAGGCGGGTCACCTGTGTGGCGAGGCCACCGACTACAAGGCCCTGCCGCATCTGCCGAACGGCTGACAGGTCGATGGTCCAGACTCGGCCGGCCGCCCAAGCGCCCGCTCCGGCCGGTGGCCGATGGCAGCTACAGCAACCGGCAGATCCAAAGCCTCCTGCAGCAACGCCGCATCGGATCCATCACGCCGCAGTCCGAAGGCCAGCACCCTTGCGCCTTGATCGACTGGCAGGCCTATGCCCAGCGCAATCAGGTCGAGCGCCTAGTCGGACGCCTCAAGCAGTGCCGGCGCATCGCCACCTGCAACGAAAAACGTCCTGTAAACTACCTTGCCATGCTCCAGATCGCCGCCATCATGCTCTGGTTGCAGGCTGAGAACGCGGCCTAGGTAGATCAGCCTGCGCAAGCGGTTCCAATCCGGAAGGCGGGACAGAGCGATGCGCATGCTACCCGGGTGTCGGCCTAGGAACAGAGCCGTGCCAGCATGGCCCGGCTGAACAAGCGCTCACCTTCCGCCCGGTACTCTTCCATACCCGTTGCCCCACTCGGATCGCCGAACGGCATTGGATCGCCGCCTGGAACCAGGCTTCGCACCGAGAGCGACGGCACCGAGTGAAGCGCATTTCGATCGCCCGGCAGGCTCCGCCACCCATGCCTGGGAGTCGTCCAAATCGGGCGACCAGTCGCCTGCTGGCGCGATCGATACCGCTGGCTAAATAACAGCAGGCCGCCCGTTGGAATATGCAGGCTCGTGCGACATCAAAGTGGAATCGCCGACGACACTTGCCCGTTTCACGCGGCGGCGGAACCGGGAGCAAGCGGTCTGACAGGCTAGTCGCTGGTCACCTTGGGGCCGTACAGGAGCGCGGAACGGTCCAGATGGCGAACCATTGCGGCTTCCGCACCTTCCGCGTCTCTGGCAGCGATGCGGGCGATGATTTCCTCATGCTCACGCAGCGTGACATCCTCGTTGCCCGGCCAGATCAGCAGGTCGGTGCGATAGGCCTGCAGCCAGGTCAGCATCGCCTCGCTCACGGCCTCGAAGATCGGATTACGGGAGATCCGGGCGATCTGCAGGTGAAAGTTCATGTCTGCGCGGATGAAGGCTTCCACCTGACCGATTTCGCCACGCTGCGTCTCCAGGGCGGCATGCAGGAGCGCCAGATCGGCCGGCTCCGCCAGTTCGGCGGCGCTATGGGCCATCCCCCGCTCGAAGAACCGACGAGCCTGCTTCAGATGGTCGAGATTGGCGGGCGATGCGTTCAGAAGCATTTGCGCCGCGAGATCCACTTGGCGGACCACCGAGCGGGCGGTGAGTTCGCGCACTTTGGCGCGCTCGCCATGGCTGATCTGGATCAATCCCAGGTTGGCCAGCGCCTGCATGGCCTCGCGGATGGCCGGCCGGCCGACCCCGAACCGCTCCATCAACTCGCGCTCCGAAGGGAGGGCGTCGCCGGTTCCGAGTTCTCCCGAAGTGATCATTCCGGTCAGCCGGTCGAAGACCTCATCCGAGAGCTTGCGGCGAATGATCTGTTCGTTGCTCATTGTCCCCCAGCCGCCGCGTCGTCGGCCGATCCTATCCCGTCCCGAATGGCGACGAAATAGTCGTCGGCACCGATCTGGCCGCCCTTGAACGCGAGATCCGGGCCTTCGCTGCCGTCCCGGCGGTGGGTCCGGCACAGGGGCGAGCCGGGGGTGCGGGGCAGCGGCAGGCGCAGCGTCAAGGCCGTGACGCCCAGTTCTTCCAGGGCGTGGCTGGATGTGTCGCCGCCAGCGACCACGGCACGGGTAAGCCCGGCGCGCTCGACCAGTTGACGCAAGACCGTGCCCAGCCGCCTGCCAATCTCGTGGCGCGCTCTCTCCTCCAGCGGGCGGGCGTCGGCTGGCCCCATGGCGCTCGCCAGGATCACGCTCCGGCCCTGTTCCAGCACGTCCATTGCGGCAGAGGTCGCACGGGCGATCCCATCGTCCGCCAGGAGGACGTCCACATCCTGCGCCAGCAAGGAGAACCCACACGCCTCCGCGTGGCGGATCTGCCGCTCGGTGGTGGGGGACACGCTCCCCGACACCACCGCGATCCGATCGACCGCACCTGGCGAGCGGAAGGTCGCAGGCATCCCGAGCAGGCCCGCCTCGCGCCAGGCCGCGATCAGCGCATACTCCACGCCGGAGGAGCCGACCACGAACCGGCCCTGCGGCCGGCGCAGGCGCCAGAGCTGGCGCCCGACCGAGAGCTGGCTGGCAGGATCGGCGACATCGAACAGGACGATTTCCGATTGCTCCGCGGCCGAATCAACGACCTGCTCAAGGCCTGGTCCGCCGAGGGTGACGAGGTCGACCAAGCCGATCGACTTTGGCGTCTGGACGCCCAGATGCTTGCAGAGGTCGGCTTCCGCCATCGGAGTGACCGGATGCCGGCTCATCACCGGGTGGCGGTCGATCCGGTGAACCTCCCCTTGATAGGCAGCGAACAGATGGCCGAAGAAGGTGTAGCGGCGCAGTTCGGGCACGCCCACAACCACCGGGGTCATCGGCTGGTCGAAACAGGCTGCTCCGAGATCGAGGGCGCGCCCAATGCTGCCGACCGCAGGGGCGCTGTCGAAGGTCGAGCATACCTTGTAGTGGCACAGCGGCGCTCCTTGCCGCTTCAGCCACTCGAACGCCGAAGGCAGGTTCTCATCCATCCATGCCGGGCTGCGGCTGCGGCTGGTGCCGGCCAGCCCCACTGCCTGGAAGCCCGCGAAGCGATGGAGGTCCTGGTCGTCCGGCGGGCGCACGAACAGCACCGTCTCCAGGCCGGCGAGGCCGAGGGCCTCCAGCGCGTCGGTCGACCCGGTCAGGTCGTCGCCATAGAAGGTGAGGAGAGGAGCCATGCGCATGGTTTCCGACCGGCGTGGTTGACGGCTTTGGCCTAATGATCATACCAGTTGCCGTCAATCTTGGGGAGAGGTGACGGGATCGATGGACACGCAGCATATCCGAGTGACCTATCGGATCGAGACCGCAGGTTCGATAGAGGCCATCGCCGCCAAGATCGCCAGCGACCAATCGACCGGAACGTTCACCGAAGTTCCGGGAGAGACTGCCGAACTGAAGGAACGCTGCGCTGCCAGAGTTGGAGCGATCCGGCCGCTGCCACCCTCCGATCTGCCTGGTTTCCCGACTGCCTTACCAGGGCCCTTCCATCGGGCTGACGTCGAGATCCTGTTTCCGCTCGACGTGGTCGGAACCGACATCGCCGCTCTTCTTACCATCTGCCTGGGCGGCGTGTTCTCGATCAAGGGCCTGACCGGCATCCGCGTCGTCGACCTCGACCTGCCGCCCGCCTTCATTCAGGCCCACCCCGGCCCGCAGTTCGGCATCGAAGGCTCGCGGCGCCTCACCGGCGTCAAGGACCGACCACTGATCGGCACCATCATCAAGCCCAACCTGGGACTTGCCCCGGAGGAAAGCGCCCGTATCGCCAAGGAACTGGTCGAGGCGGGCGTGGACTTCATCAAGGACGACGAGAAGCTGATGGATCCCAGCTACTCGCCGGTCGAGGAGCGGGTGAAGGCAATCATGCCGGTGATTCTCGATCATGAGCAGAAGACCGGCAAGAAGGTCATGTACGCGTTCGGCCTGTCCTCGGCCGATCCGGACCGGATGCTGCGCCACCACGACCTGATCGCTGCTGCCGGTGGCAATGCCGCTGTGGTCAACATCGTCTCGATCGGCCCGGCCGGCATGGCGTTCCTGCGCAAGCGCAGCCAGCTGGTCCTGCATGCCCATCGCAATGGCTGGGACATCCTGACCCGCCATCCGGCGCTCGGCTTCGAGTTCCGGGTCTACCAGAAGATCTGGCGCCTCCTGGGTGTCGACCAGTTCCAGGTCAACGGGATCGGGGCCAAGTACTGGGAGCCCGACGAGAGCTTCGTCCGCTCGTTCCAGGCCTGCAGCACCCCGCTTCTGACGCCGGCCGACCGAGCCCTCCCGGTGGTCTGCTCCGGCCAGTGGGGTGGCCAGGCACCGGAGACCTACGCCCGTACCGGCCGCACCGTGGACCTGATGTATCTCGGCGGCGGCGGGATCGTCGGGCATCCGGGCGGTCCAGCCGCCGGCGTCCGCGCTATCCGCCAGGCCTGGGAAGCAGCGGTGCAGGACATCCCGCTGGACACCTACGCCCTGACCCATCGCGAGCTTGCTCAGTCCCTGGAGCGTTTCGGGCGCCCCCGCTGAACCCTCCGCGCCGCACTGACCTGCCGCGAAGCTTGTTCAGCCGCCTTCCGCTAGTGCGGAAAGCGCCCGCTGGATGCTCTCGACATCGTCGGCTCTGCCGAGATCGGCCGTCTCCAGGACCTGCAGCAGCTCCAGCGTGGCGGGCGAGAGCGTCGACTTCCTGTCTTCGGCAGGTCCGGCGGGGGTGCTGGGGCTCTCGGCAGCCAGTTCGGGCAACCAGGACAGGGCCGCCCGCAGGGCCTGGGCAGTTGCAAGATGGCCGTGCTCGCCAAGGCTACGGGCAAGCGCCTTCAGCCCCTCGATGAGGTCCGGGCTCCGCAGTTCGTCGAGCGAACGGTCCTGCAGGAGGTCCAGCCTCTCGTACATGTTCAGGTCGGAAGCCTCCAGAGCCTGAGCAAGCAGTGTTGCAGGTTCCGCCGGGTCGGCCGGAGCAGCCGGCGCCGGCAGCGCGGCAGCCCGGTCGGCGGCCGCCAGTGCGGTGGCCCAGTCGCCAGCGGCGGCGGCGACCTGCGCAAGCCGCCGCTCCATGTCGGGCTGGACATGACTGCCCTCCCAGGCAGGCGCCATGGCGGTCAGGATGGCCTGGGCGCCAGCCGCATCGATGCTTCCCTCCAGCAGAGCCAGATCAAGCATTCCTCCCTCGGCCTGCAGGGCCGTCGCATCGTCACCCAGACTGGCTGCCTCCTCGAGACGTCGCCGTGCAGCGGGAAGGGCATTCTCCTTGGCCAGGGCCTCGGCCTGCAGGAGCTTCCAGCCTGCCTGCTCCTCAGGGTTGGTGGCGGCCGGCATCAGGCGGTCGATGATGGCAAGTGCCGCGTTGCCATCACCGGATTGGGTCAGCGCCCGGACCACCGCCTCGCCAAGGATTCGACGCAGCGCCGGCGGATAGTGAAATAGTGTATCTCCCGATGCGGCGAAGGCCGCCGCAGCCTGGGGCCAGGCGCCCCGCTGGCTGTGAAGATAGGCACGCCACAAGGCTCCTTCGGCGGCGTCGGCCGATGCCAGTCCGGTAAATCTCTCTGGCGACACATCACGAGGCTCGGCCAGTGCCGCAGCTGCGGCGGCAAGCGGGATGAGCGTGGGAGCAGCAGCCCCGGCCTGATCAAGCGCAACCTTCGCCTCGGTCACGAGACCTGCCCCAAGAAGCACGCGCACCAGCCGGGACCTCGCCGCAGGATCTGCGGGCGCCCGCGCGAGTTCCGCCTCGGCCCGTCGTCGCTCGGCCAAGCCAGCGGCCCCCCCGAGGCTGCGGAAGTCCAAGCCGGCGGGGGATGCTGCCCGACTTCCAGGCTGGGTCTCGTCGACTGCCATGGGTTGACGGGCGCTGCGCCGTACCCGCACTGCGCCATCGGCCGTATCCACCAGGACATCAGGACGTAGCGGACGAAGTACCAGCCCCGCCAGCGTCGGCAGCAAATCGAGTTCTGGATACCCGCCTGCTCCCAAGGGCTGCGCCGCGTCCGGTACTGCCGGCACCACCAGGAGGCGGTCTCCTGCCCGCCGGTCGGCCACTTCCAGGACAGGGCCAGGCAAGTTGAAATGCAGCGTACCGTCTGGCCCGAGGGACGTGGGCACGGCAGCCGTGGCTTCCTCCGGTTCAATGTTCCCGCTCCGCTCCAGGGAAAGACGCCAAGTGGCGTTGCCTCCTGGTGCGGGAGCGAAGGCCGGACGGACGCCCGGGGCCAGGGCCAGCCGAAAGATCAGCCGGTCGGGTTCGACCTGGCGCTCGGCGTCCAGGACCATGCCGTCCAGGCTGCGTGCCAAGGCAAACGGATCAGCCGCCAGCTTGGCCGTCGCCGCGGCGAACACCATCCAGACCTGGTGGTCTCGAAGGAAAGCAGCCGCTGGCACCACCTGGTCCCAGGCATAATCGACCGCGACATGGTCCGGAGTTGCCCTGGTCGCCCCGATCCGGAGCACGGCCGGACGTAGTGGTGGCGCACGCTCGTCCAGATCGGGTGCGGAAAGCAGGTGTTGCTCCAGCGGCTCCGTTTGTCCTGACGACGAGGGAGAGCTCCCGGCCTCGGCCGGGCTTGCTGCCGGCGCGAATGGTTCCCCCGATGGCAGAGGGGAACTGTCCAGCGGGTCCTCGGCAAGGAGTGCCGGCAGGGCAAGGGGAGCGGTGATCGTCGCTGCGGCCTGAGGGTCGGGAGCCTGTGCCGCTTCCCGGAACGAGACCACCGCCTGATGCAGGGAGACGCGCCTGATTTCAGTCTGGACGCGGTGTCGCAGCCTCAGGCGCAGGATGTCTCCCTCGACGGTGGCCGACAGGATCGAGCGGCCGAGCACCATGGAGATCCGATCGGCTTCGCCCAGGAGAGGCCGGTCGAAGCGGAGAACAAGATCTGAGCCATCGCCCGAACGGACCATGCCGAACGCCGTCTTGCTTTCCAGCAGGAGCCGGTCGGTGCCGCCTCGGGCAGCGAAGCGGAAGCGGATCGGCGCCTTCTCGCCTAGGCTGACGGTGGTCGCCCGCTCCGCCGCCGTCTGAGCCAGCACTGGCCGTGGGGGAGTGGCCAGCAGTCCGCCGAGAACGACGAGGCCCGTCAGCCAGAGACCGATGATCGGCCTGCTCGCGTCCCGAACGATGCCGCTCCTGGCACGACCGAGCAGCAGGTCGGCGATCCCGGGCGCCGCCGCGCCCGTGTCGAACGTCATTGCAGGACGCCCAGGCCTTCCTGGCCCGCAGCACCGGCAGGAACCACCAGTATTCGCAGGTTCCGGTCGACTGGCATGAACGTCGGTCTCCTGACAGCAGCATCGCTTGGGACAAGAGGCTAGCCGCAGGAAGTTGACGAAAGCTTAAAGGCGCTCGGGATCGCGCACCTGCCTTGAGATCAGGAGGCCCGGCGGCGCTTCCTGGCGGGCAGGGGAGTATCGATGTCCGCATTCGCCGCGGCCGCCGGTGGCAGCAGCCGGGCCAGATAGCGGCCGGTGTGGCTGGCGGGATCGGCGGCCACCGCCTCCGGACGGCCCTCCGCCACGATCTGGCCACCGCCGGTGCCGCCGTCCGGTCCCAGGTCGACGATCCAGTCCGCCGTCTTGATCACCTCGAGGTTGTGCTCGATCACCACCACCGTGTTGCCGGTGTCCACCAGCGCGTGCAGCACTTCCAGGAGCTTGCGGACATCCTCGAAATGCAGACCGGTGGTCGGCTCGTCCAGGATGTAGATGGTCCGGCCGGTGGCGCGCCGGGCGAGTTCCTTGGCGAGCTTGACCCGCTGCGCCTCTCCTCCGGACAGCGTCGTCGCCGACTGGCCAAGGGCCACGTAGCCGAGGCCGACCCTCTTCAGCGTTTCCAGCTTGTGGCGGATCGCCGGAACCGCCTCGAACAGCTGGGTAGCTTCCTCGATCGTCATCGCCAGGACATCGGCGATCGATTTGTCCTTGTAGGTAATCTCCAGCGTCGAGCGCTCGAACCGCTTGCCCTTGCACACGTCGCACTGGACGTAGACGTCCGGCAGGAAGTGCATCTCGATCTTGACGACCCCATCGCCCTGGCAGGCCTCGCAGCGGCCGCCCTTGACGTTGAAGCTGAACCGGCCGGGCTTGTAACCGCGGGCGCGCGCTTCCGGCAGGCCCGCGAACCAGTCGCGGATCGGGCCGAATGCTCCGGTATAGGTAGCCGGGTTGGAGCGGGGCGTGCGGCCGATCGGCGACTGGTCGATCTCGACCACCTTGTCGAGATGCTCCAGGCCGATCAGGTCGTCATGCGCCGCCGGAGCCTTGCGGGCTCCATTCAGCTTGCGGGCCAGTGCCGGGTAGAGCGTGTCCACCACCAGGCTGGACTTGCCCGAACCCGACACCCCGGTGACGCAGACGAAGTTGCTGAGCGGGAAGGACGCGGTCGCTCCCCGCAGGTTGTTGGCGCGGGCATTCACCAGCCTGAGCATGCGCTTCTCGTCGATGGCGCGGCGGCTGGCAGGCACCGGGATCTGGCGACGGCCGGAAAGATACTGGCCGGTCAGGCTGGCCGGATCGTGCATGACATGCTCCGGGGTGCCCTGAGACACCACGATGCCACCGTTCACGCCCGCACCCGGACCCATGTCGATCAGATGATCGGCGGCCCGGATCGCATCCTCGTCATGCTCGACCACGATCACCGTGTTGCCGAGATCCCGCAGGCCGACAAGGCTGGCGAGCAGACGGTCATTGTCGCGCTGGTGCAGGCCGATCGACGGCTCGTCCAGCACATAGAGCACTCCGGTGAGCCCGCTGCCGACCTGCGAGGCCAGCCGGATGCGCTGGCTTTCGCCGCCGGAGAGCGTGCCGGAATCCCGGGCAAGGGTGAGATAGCCAAGGCCGACATCGTTGAGAAACCGCAGACGGTCGCGGATCTCCTTCAGGATCCGGACCGCGATCTCTCCCT
The DNA here is from genome assembly GCF_000427665.1 of Geminicoccus roseus DSM 18922. Lineage (NCBI taxonomy): Bacteria > Pseudomonadati > Pseudomonadota > Alphaproteobacteria > Geminicoccales > Geminicoccaceae > Geminicoccus > Geminicoccus roseus. Next base: position 4,783,723 of record NZ_KE386572.1, on the reverse strand, counting down.
GGCGGGCGGTCAGCCGGGCATCCAGCGTCGCGAACCAGCGGTCGGCATCCTGCACCGACTTGTCCGTGACCTGGCCGATGTGATGGCCGTCGATCTTGACCGAGAGCGCCTCAGGCTTCAGGCGCCAGCCATTGCAGGTCGTGCATGGCGCGGCACTCAGATATTCGGATAGTTCGTCACGCATCCAGGCACTGTCCGTTTCCCGCCAGCGTCGCTGCAGGTTCGGGACCACGCCCTCGAACGGCTTCTTCGTCTCGTAGGCGCGCAAGCCGTCGGCGTAGCGCATGGTGACTGCTTCGCGGCCGGAACCGTTCAGCACCACCTCCCGCGCCTTCTCGGGAAGCTTTTTCCACGGCGTGGTCAGGTCGAAGCCGTAATGCTTCGCCAGGCTCGCTAGGGTCTGCGGATACCAGGATGACGTGCTGTCGGCCCAGGGCTCGATGGCGCCCTCCGCCAGCGACAGGTCAGGATTCGGCACCACGAGGTCCGGATCCATGAACATGGTCCGGCCCAGGCCGTCGCAGGCCGGGCAGGCCCCATGGGGGCTGTTGAACGAGAACAGTCGCGGCTCGATCTCGGCGATGGTGAAGCCGGAGACCGGGCAGGCGAACTTGGCGGACAGGAGCTGGCGCTCCCCGTTGTCGGCATCCTCCACCACCAGCAGGCCATCGGAAAGCTCGACCGCCGTCTCCACGCTGTCGGCTAGCCGCTGGCCGAGATCGGGAGCCACCACGATCCGGTCGACCACCACCTCGATGTCGTGCTTGAGCTTCTTGTCGAGGGCCGGGGCGTCCTCGATGTCGTAGAGTTCGCCGTTGATCTTGACCCGCTGGAACCCTTTGCGCTGCAGGTCCAGCAGCTCCTTGCGGTACTCGCCCTTGCGGCCCCGAACGATCGGCGCCAGCAGGTAGAGACGGCTCCCCTCGGGCACGGCCAGCACCCGGTCGACCATCTGCGGGACGGTCTGGCTCTCGATCGGCAGGCCCGTAGCCGGCGAGTAGGGCACGCCGACCCGGGCGTAGAGCAGGCGAAGGTAGTCGTAGATCTCGGTGACCGTCGCGACGGTCGAGCGCGGGTTCTTCGAGGTGGTCTTCTGCTCGATGGCGATGGCCGGCGACAGACCGCTGATCTGGTCGACGTCCGGCTTCTGCATCATCTCCAGGAACTGCCGGGCATAGGCCGACAGCGATTCGACATAGCGCCGCTGGCCTTCGGCATAGATCGTGTCGAACGCGAGCGAGGACTTGCCAGAGCCCGACAGCCCGGTGATGACCACCAGCTGATTGCGCGGGATGTCGACGTCCACCGACTTCAGATTGTGCTCGCGCGCACCACGAATGCGGATCATGTCGTCCATGAAGTACCCGGCCAGAGGAGGTTGCCGACGGAACGTGCAGGAGAACGAAACGCGTACACCGCCGGGCATAGATGGACCAGCGCGAAGCTTTCGACAAGCCGCGCGCGCATGTCCTCTACGCCATGTTCCTCCACCTGGATCAGGCGCCTCGTCGGAGCGCCCGAGTGCCGTTAAGATGGGTGCCACTTCATCCGCACCGCCCGCCTTTCTGGGCGGCGACAGCCGAGGACGGTCATGGCCGGCAGCGTCAACAAGGTCATTCTGATGGGTAATCTGGGGAGGGACCCCGAGGTCCGCTATACCCAGAACAATCAGAAGATCGTGCATCTTTCCATCGCCACCTCCGAGCGCTGGTCCGACAAGCAGTCGGGCGAACGCAAGGAGCGCACCGAGTGGCATCGGGTCGTGATCCTCAACGAGAATCTGGCCGACATCGCAGAAAAGTACCTCGCCAAGGGACGCAGCGTCTATGTGGAGGGCCAGTTGCAGACCCGTGACTGGCAGGATCAGTCCGGCCAGAAGCGCTATACGACCGAGATCGTGCTGTCCCGGTTCAAGGGCGAGTTGGTGCTGTTGGGCGGCGGCGAAGGTGGCGGCGGCGGCGGTGGCCGGATGAGCGGTCCTCCTGACGATGCCTATGGCGAGGACGATCGTGGCGCTCCTCCCGCCCGTGGAGGCGGCTTCGAGCGTCAGCCAGCGCGCGGGGGCGGAGGAAGCCGGCCGGCAGCCCCGCCGAGCGACCTGGATGACGACATCCCGTTCTGATCCCTTCCGCCAGCGGGCAGTTCGTCCCCGGCCCTGATGACGCGCCCCGACCGTTTCCCTGCCCTGGAGGCGCGTCTCCCCGCTTCTTGGCCGGGAGACAGTGGTCGGGCCGCGTTCAACCGATCGGTCGGGCTGCCGCTGCGGAGGCGCCGGTTGTCGGCCATAGGCCGGTCCAGGTTGACGGCCAACCGCAGGTCGCGGCAGGCCGATGGCTTGTTCTTCGGCCGTGCTCGCGGCTCGCGCCGAGCAGCAAGCGAGCGCTCCGTGACAGCTCATTCGGCATGCATGGGTGGAGATCCCGCCGTTATCCGCTGGGTCGACGCCTCCCTTTGTTTCTGGCGACTCACGTGGTGGCCTGCGTCCGGCATGTCCCGCACTGACCCTGGCCCCGTTCCTGAACCGGCGGCATCGCTCTTGAGCGGAGGCAAGTGGTGCGAAGCGGCAGCATGTTTTCCCCCACGAAGGGTAGTCCGTTGGCCAACATAAGTCTCGACGGCCTGGCCGTGGGCCAGCTTACGGCTCTGGGGCCGCGGCTGGCGCCCAGTGGCATAGCCAAACGGTTGGTCCAGGGCCCGATTTGGCTCGGCTCGGAGGGGCTGGAAGGCGACGTGCAGGGTGATCGGCGCATCCATGGCGGGCCGGACAAGGCTGTCCACCACTATCCCTTCGACCACTACGCCTTCTGGAGGGAGGAACTGGACCGGCCGGCTCTCCTGGCGGCACCACCAGCCTTCGGGGAGAATTTCTCGACGATCGGACTGACGGAAGCCGAGGTCGCTGTCGGCGACCGCTTCCGGATCGGTCGTGCGCTGGTCGAGGTCAGCCAGGGTCGCCAGCCATGCTGGAAGCTGGACGCGCGATTTGATGTTCAGGGCCTGGCGAGAAAGGTGCAGGCGACCGGGCGCACCGGGTGGTACTATCGTGTGGTGGAGGAAGGACCTGTCGAACCCGGCGATGAACTCGTTCTGGTCGACCGAGGCAGCCCCGACTGGACGATCCATCGCCTCTGGCACATCCTCTATGTCGACCGGATGAATATCGAGGAACTACAGGCGATGGCCGCGCTCGAACACCTTCCCGAAGGATGGCGCCGCCACGCATGCCGTCGGCTTGCCACCGGGCTTGTCGAGAACTGGCGGAGCAGGTTGGACGGGCCGGATCCTTGATCATGAGGAGTTCTGCGATCTGATTGCCCAGGCTCTGGCCGCTGCAACCGGAAGGGACACCGGAGAATCCCACGGCCGACCGGGCACAAGAGGGGCAGGGAGAGCGACTGGTGCCGCGGACCGGACCGTGGATCCGAGGGTTGTTGCCCGGATCCTCCTGTGCTGAAGGCGGCATCCTAAGCAGAGCAACGCGCTCGCGCATCGGCTTCTCGCGAAGATCCCAAGTGCCGATCGAGTGGCCGCATCTAGGCTGAGGGGGCCGCCTGATGATCAAGCGGTTTTCGATGGAGAACTCCTTGATTCTCTCTCAGTCGCCCCTATTATTGTGGCAACGCCTCCCAGCTATCATGCATATTTCAGTGGGCCGAACTGTGCGGCGCCTCCTCCTGCATGTCGACGAGCAGGAAGATGCGGCAGGCCAGGGAACCCCGGGACCAACGGCGATTCACGGGCAAGATCAGTAACCGGTCATGGAAATCCGGCACCCGGCGCCCTGTCGCCGGACAGGACTGTCCACCAGACAGGCGCCGTGCAACCGGATGACGAACCACTGCCACCCTGCGGGCCGGATCAGGACGGTGCCGCTGTTAAACCAGAGTTGCGTGGTCGGGCTTGCAAGTTTCGCCCCGCGATCTGGCATCGAACAGAAGAGGAATATGTTTCCCTACCGACGCAATGTGAAGAAGCGGGGCAAGAACAACTCGCAGCCCCGCAAGGGCGCCCAGCACAGTGGCCAGGGTCAGCGTATTCCGGGTTCGGCGCGGGAACTCCTGCGCCTGCTGCAGCCTACCACCAAGGCGCTTGCCCAGTTCCTGGCAGGGAATACCCGGCCTTCCGGCCAGCTGAGCCACGCACGCCACGTGCTGGAGCAGGCCCAGTGGCTGGTCGAGGACCGCCAGGTCGAGCGGATGCCGCCCCATGAGCGGGAAGAGTTCCTCGAGCAGTTCGCGCGGTTGAAGCTGACCATCGCCGATGCCCGGGAACTCGAGCGCGACATGGAGGAGGCGGAGGTCGCCGAGCCACGTCCGGCGAAGCCGACGGTCGCGCCCGAACGCCTGCGCGAAATGGCGTTGGCGCTTTCTTCCGCGAAGCCTGCTCCCAGCTATCCCTATCCGGCCCAGCCGGAGGCTGCATCTGCCGAAGAGCCGGCCGAGAATCCGAGCAATCCGCCCGTTGCCGAGCCGGAACCTTCCGAGCCCGAGATCGAGGAGCCGGAGGGCGAACCTCGCTCCGGTCCACGTGGCCAGCGTCTGCGCCTGAGACGCACCACCCCCCTTACCGCCTCGGTCGGGTGACCTTGCCGCTCCTCCTCTGCAGGTGAATGCGATGCTGCGCTCGATCCTGATCGCCCTTGATTCGGTGACGCCCGATGGGGCCGCACTGTTCTCCGCTTGTGATCTGGCCGAACAATTCGGTGCTCGGCTGCGGGTGGCGATGTGTCCTGACCGCCGCGACATCAGGGGAGGCGAGGCACACGGCATCGGCGGGGCGAGCCTGGCGGAGCATCGGGACACCGTCCTGACGCAGCGACTTGAGGAGCGCCTGCAGGCAGAGCGTTCCGGCCTTGCCGACCGGCTGAGCCAGGCGGGTATCGCCCCAGAGATCGTCGAGTACCAGGGCGCCCCGGCTGATGTCCTGCAGGCGGCCAGCGAGATGGTGGATCTCGTCGTCCTCCCGCATGGCCGTCCCCAGACCAAGGCTCGTGACGACATCGACACCGGCTTCGCTTTGCCCGTCGAAGATGTGTTGCACCGGATCGTCCGGCCCGTCCTGCTGGTGGCCGACAGCACGATCGGCCCGGGGCCGGTGGTCGTTGCCTATGACGGCAGCGAGTCGGCGCAGCGCGTGCTGCAGACGGGGCTATGGTCGGGCCTGTTCGGTCAGCGCGAGGTGATCATCCTTTCCTTCGGCTACGGCGTCGCCGCAGCCGAGGCCATGGCGGCGCCGGCTGCGACCCTGGTCGCTGCACATGGTCACAAGGTCCGGGTCGAGGCGGTGGCTGCGCAGGGGGAGGCTGCCGGGGAGATCGCGGCAATCCTGCCCAGTCTGGAGCCGGGCCTGTTCGTGTCTGGATGCTTTGGCGCCCAGGGTGTTCTCGAATGGCTGTTCGGCGGAACCACTGAGCATCTTCTTCCGGCGATCGACGTTCCCTGGCTGGTTCAGCGCTAGCCTGACATTCCAAAGCGATCATTCACCTCGCATCCAGCGCCATTTGGCGCATACTGCGGAATGTGAAGGGTTGCGGAGCTCGCGCTCCAGGCGACCGATGCGGTCGCTCCGGCTGGCGGGCACGGCCGCGCCCATGCGCGTGGAGGACAGTCCATGGCCGCCGACAACCACATCCGCAATCCGATCGAGTGGAGTTCCGACCAGCTCCGGAACGTCAACGTCGCCATCGGCCGTACCGGTCATGCCGTGCACGGTGACGACCGGGCTCGCAATGCGCCGCTGCCGGCGGTCCGCCGGATCGACCTCGCCGATCTTCGCGACGTCCTGAACAGGGGCATCGAGGATTTCGGTGCCTATCGCACCGACGTCATCTTCATCTGCCTGATCTATCCCCTGGCGGGCCTGGTGCTGGCGCAGCTCGCCTTCGGCTACGACATGTTGCCGATCCTGTTCCCGTTGGCATCGGGCTTCGCCCTGATTGGACCCGTGGCGGCGGTAGGCCTTTATGAGATGAGCCGACGGCGCGAGCAGGGCCGGGAGATCAACTGGTCGGACGCCTTTGCGGTGCTGCGCGCCCCGGCCTTCGGCGCCATCCTGGTGCTCGGCATCATCCTGTTTCTGATCTTCGCGTTGTGGCTCGGCACCGCCTATGCGATCTATGAGGGCACGCTCGGCCCGCGCGCACCGGTCTCCCTCAGCGCATTCCTTCAGGACGTATTCACCACCGGCGCCGGCTGGAGCCTGATCGTGGTGGGCTGCGGAGTGGGCTTCCTGTTCGCTCTCTTGGTGCTGACCATCAGCGTGGTTTCGTTCCCGATGTTGCTCGATCGCGATGTCGGGCTGTTCGTCGCGATGGCCACCTCGGTGAAGTCTGTCTGGACCAACCCCGTACCGATGGCAGCCTGGGGCCTGATCGTGACGCTGGGTCTGGTGCTGGGATCGCTTCCGGCGCTGCTGGGCTTGGTGTTCGTGATGCCGGTGCTGGGCCATGCGACCTGGCATCTCTACCGGAAGCTGGTTCCGGCAGAGACCGACGCCGGTTCATGACGAACCGGGCTTCCAGTTCGGCGAGTAGGTCAGAAGATAGGCAACCAGATTGTCGATGTCGGCCTGGTCGCGGAGGCCCGGGAAGGTCATCTTGGTGCCTTTGATGAAGGTGCGGGGCTTGGGCAGGTATTCCGCCATCACTGCAGGCGTCCATACCAGTCCTTGTTCCCCTGCCGCGATCATGGCCGGCGAGAACTTGTAGCCTTCCAGCGTGCCGGCGGTTCGGCCGAACACGCCATTCAGGATGGGACCAACCCGGGTCTTCGCATCGTCGCCGACCATGTGGCAGGTCTGGCATTTCTTGAAGACGATGGCTCCGGCTGCGGCATCGCCCTCTGCGTGGGCCATGCCGCTCGCCAGGATGCCCATGGTCACCAGTGCCAGCTTCTTCACGACCTGTCCTCCCCGACAGCCGATTGCAGTTCGTCGAACGCTTCCGGCGCCTCGACCGCCTCGAACCAGGTGAGGCGCAGGTACCGCGTGTAGTTTGCCTCGAACGTCATGATGGCCACGAACACCAGCACCAGCACGGCCGGCAGCAGGATCGCATAGGTCAGCGCCAGTCGCTCCCACGCCATGTGCATGAAGATCGCGACGATCAGCCCCGCCTTCAGGACCATGAACAGCAGGATGAGCGACCAGCGCAGGTAGCCCTCCAGATGGAGGACATCGACCAGGTAGGAGCAGGCGCTCAGGATGAACAGCCATCCCCACACGACGAGATAAAGGCGGATCGGATGCTGCTGGCCTTCCTGCTGCGCGGTCGACGCCATGGCACTCCCTCACCACAGATAGAAGAACGCGAAGATGAACACCCAGACAAGGTCGACAAAATGCCAGTAGAGGCCGGTGATCTCGACGATCTCGTAGCGGCCGCTGCGTGAGGTGAAGAAGCCGCGCCGACCCTGGTCGAAGTCGCCCCGCCAGACCTTGTGCGCGACGATGAGCAGGAAAATGACCCCGAAGGTCACATGAGTTCCGTGAAAGCCGGTGATCATGAAGAAGATCGCGCCGAACTGCGGCGCACCCCATGGATTCCCCCAGGGCCGCACCCCTTCCGAGATCAGCTTGGTCCACTCGAAGGCCTGCATCCCGACGAACATCGCGCCGAACACGGCAGTGACCAGCATGAGCAGGGCCGTGCGCACCCGGTCACGCCGGTAGGCGTAGTTGACCGCCATGGCCATCGTCCCGCTGCTGCTGATCAGCACGAACGTCATGATCGCGATCAGGATGAGCGGCATCTCGACCCCGCCGATCGTGAGCCCGAACACCTCGCTGGCGTTCGGCCAGGGCTCGACCGTGGACATGCGCGCAGTCATGTAGGACAGGAGGAAGCAGCCGAAGATGAAGGTGTCGCTCAACAGGAACACCCACATCATGGCCTTTCCCCAGGAGACGCCCTTGAATGCTCGCTGGTCGGACGCCCAGTCGGCCGCAAAGCCGCGCCAGCCGCCGGAGGGGAAGCCTTGCGGGTGGATCGGCGCCGGCTGCGACATGGCCCTTCTTCCTTTCTAGCCCAGTACCTGCCGACAGATGGCGGCGACATCGTCGGCCCATCCGGCCAACAGCGCGAACAGCACCAGCCAGACTCCCAGCATGAAGTGCCAGTAGGTGGCGCAGAGCCCGATGCCCAAAGCCAGCCGCGGCATGTCCGGCTCCCGCCACGAGCGGGCCATGACGCGCATGAGCGCCACCATGCCACCGGCCATGTGCAGGCCATGCACGGCGCTGATCAGGTAGAAGAAGCTGTTGGCCGGGCTGCCGGTGAGGCCATAGCCGGCAACGACCAGTTCCCGCCAGGCCAGCAACTGCCCCGCCAGGAAAGCCAGCGCCGCGACTGCTCCTGCCGCCAGGGAAGCTCGGGCCGCCTCCAGCTGACCCCGATCGGCTGAGGCCTTGCTGAACTGCAGCGCCAGGCTGCTCGCAACCAGCAGGCCGGTGTTGACCCAGAGGATCGAAGGCAGGGGCATCGGCCACCAGTCGGCGGTCCCCATCCGGATCAGGTAGGCGCTGACGAACAAGGCAAACAGGCAGCCGGCCACGCCAAGAAATAGCAGCAGCCCGGTTTTCGCCGCGCGGACGGCACTCGCGTCGCTTCCCCGGCTGTCTCCGATCACGCCGGTCTCCAGCCAAGGCTTGGCCATCAGGCCCTGGCGGGCCAGCCACCATCCGATAACTCCGCCAACCAGGGCCAGGAACAGCAGGACGGCGATCAGGGCTGGGCCTCCCCGGTGGCGCGTGGGGCCGGCGGCTGGTTCTGGGGAATGAAATCCTCCGGCGCCCCGGGCACGCTGTAGTCATAGGCCCAGCGATAGACCACCGGCAGATCCCGCCCCCAATTGCCATGGGCCGGCGGCGTCTGCGGGGTCTGCCACTCCAGCGTGGTGGCTCGCCAGGGATTGCCTCCCGCCGGCCGGCCATGGCGCAGGCTCCAGGCCATGTTGAACAGGAAGGCCAGTTGCGCCGCGCCCACCACCAGGGCGGTGATGGTGATGAACACGTTCAGGCCGCCCGCCGAGGCGGGCAGGAAGGCGGTCTCGCCCATTTCGTAGTAGCGCCGCGGCACCCCGAGCAGGCCCAGATAGTGCATGGGGAAGAAGATCAGGTACGCACCGAGGAACGTCACCCAGAAGTGCAGCTTGGCCAGAAAGTCGTCCGGCATCCTCCCGGTTATCTTGGGATACCAGTGATAGATCGCCCCGAAGACCACGAGGATGGGCGCGACACCCATCACCATGTGGAAATGGGCGACCACGAACATCGTGTCGGAAAGGGGCACGTCCACGACGACGTTGCCCAGGAAAAGACCGGTCAGGCCGCCGTTCAGGAAAGTCACGATGAAGCCGATCGCGAACAGCATGGGCGGGGTGAAGTGGATGTCTCCCCGCCACAGGGTCAGCACCCAGTTGTAGACCTTGATGGCCGTGGGCACCGCGATGATCAGGGTCGTGGTGGCGAAGAAGAACCCGAAGTAAGGATCCATGCCGCTGACATACATGTGGTGGGCCCACACCACGAAGCTGAGGGCTCCGATGATCACGATCGCCCACACCATCATCCGGTAGCCGAAGATGTTCTTGCGGGCATGCGTGGCGATCAGGTCCGAGACGATGCCGAAGGCCGGCAGCGCCACGATGTAGACTTCCGGATGGCCGAAAAACCAGAACAGGTGCTGGAACAGAATGGGACTGCCGCCGCCATAGCTCAACTGCTCGCCCATCTCGACGATGGTGGGCATGAAGAAGCTGGTGCCCAGCAGTTTGTCGAACAGCAGCATCACGGCGCCCACGAACAGAGCCGGGAAGGCCAGCAGCGCCATGACCGTGGCGGTGAAGATGCCCCACACCGTGAGCGGCATCCTCATCAGCGTCATGCCGCGGGCGCGTCCCTGCAGCACCGTCACGACATAGTTCAGCCCGCCCAAGGTGAACCCGATGATGAACAGGATCAGGGAAATCAGCATCAGATCGATGCCCCATTCCTGGCCGGGGGTGTTGGCCAGGATCGATTGGGGCGGGTAGAGGGTCCAGCCGGCGCCGGTGGGACCTCCCGGCACGAAGAAGGTCGCTGCCAGCACCAGCACCGCCAGCAAGTAGATCCAGTAGCTCAGCATGTTGGCATAGGGGAACGCCATGTCGCGGGCCCCCAGCATCAGCGGGATCAGGTAGTTGCCGAAGCCTCCCAGGAACAGGGCGGTCAGCAGGTAGATCACCATGATCATGCCATGCATGGTGATGAACTGGTAATAGGCCACCGGATCAATGAAGGCGAAGGCCCCAGGATAGGCCAGCTGCAGGCGCATGAGCCAGGAAAGGACCAGCGCCACCATGCCGATCAGGGTCGCCGTGAGTCCATACTGGATCGCAATGATCTTGGCGTCCTGGGAGAAGACGTAGCGGGTAATCCAACTCTTCGGATGGTAGAGTTCGACGTCGGGAGTTTCAGCGGGTGGGACAGGTTCGAAAGGACGCTCGAAGGACGTGGCCATCCTTAAGTCCTCCGGCATGCAAAGGGACGACGCGCGCCCGAGGAGCCGCCGTAGACCCAGCGTTCAGTCTGACGCATAGGTCTTCTCCCGTGCGAGGATGGCTGCGAAGGTCGGCTGCTCAGCGAGCCACGCCTCGTAGTCGCTCGGACTGTCGATCACCACCATGCCGCGCATGTAGGCGTGACCGGTACCACAGAGTTCGGCGCACAGAACCTCGAAGGTGCCGGTCCGGGTCGGCGTGAACCAGAAATAGGTCACCGCACCCGGGATCATGTCCATCTTTGCGCGGAACTCCGGCACGTAGAAATCGTGCAGCACATCGATCGAGCGCAGCAGGACCTTGACCGGACGATCGACGGGCAGGTGCAGTTCCCCGAACTCCACGATCCTGTCGTCCTGCCCATGCGGATCATGCGGGCTCAGCCCCAGTGGGCTCTCCGGCGTGACCAGGCGTGTGTCGGAGCGTCCCAGACGGCCATCCTCCCCGGGCAGGCGGTAGCTCCACTGCCATTGCTGGGCGATCACCTCGACCTCGCTGGCATTTTGCGGGACCTCGATGAAGCGCGCCCAGACCACCAGACCGGGCGCCAGCATCGCCGCGACTCCGAGAGCAGTGCCCACGGTCAGCCAGGTCTCCAGGCGCCGGTTTTCCGGCTCGTAGGCGGCGCGGTGGCCGGGCCGGTGCCTGAACCGGAACAGGCAGTACGCCAGGAACAGCACCACAGCGGTGAACACGACCCCGGTGATCCAGAAGGTCACCACCAGGGTGTCGTCGATATAGCCCCAGTTCGAGGCGATCGGCGTCCACCACCACGGGCTCAGGGCGTGGAAGAGCAGGGAACCGACCACGATCAGGACCAGGGCAAAGGCAACCATCATCTCGCCGAGCACCCCTGACTACAAGGCTACCTCGATCCCATTGGGCAAGCAGCCCGAAGTAGACGGACAATCAACGAGGCTGGCGACTTGTGGTCATGCCAGATGTGTCTGCGCACAAGCACCTTCACCTGCGCCATCTCCTTTGCCGCCTTGGCAAAATCGGCTGGCAACGAGGTACAGTGACTGCTGACCGGTTACTCAAAAAATCCGGATCAGCATCGTCTCTTTTGGCATTGGCCTACAGAGTTGTCAACGCGGCAGTGGTGGGAGATTCATGCGCGGGTCTGTCCGGGGCAAGCCCCTGAGGATCGTGCAAATCACGCCTTTGCGGATCCGAGATGGACCACCTTTTCCAGCTGTCGAACTCAGGCAAATCTTTCAGATTGGATCTTCATAACGACTGAGCGACTTTTGAGATGCGGCCGATTTTCGGCGCATGTCAGACGGCATTTCCGTGTTTCGTCTAAATCTACTGTGCATATGTCGATGGCATTTCTCATCGGCTCGCCAGCATTCCCAGAAACAATCGTGGTCGTAATCATTGCTCTGGATCTGGGTGACCATCGCGACTCGGACGGCGGCCCGCATTGCGACGAACTGGGTACGGCCGGGAGGGGAGGCGCCACTCTCTCTCCCGACCAGCGCACTTCACATGAAGAAAATCAGGGTCAGCAGCACGAAGACCGGCATGAGGATCACCGAGGACCAGACCAGGTAGCCGAAGAAGCTGGGCATCCGGATGCCCATCTCGTCAGCAATCGCGCGCACCATGAAGTTCGGCGCGTTGCCGATATAGGTGTTGGCCCCCATGAAGACCGCGCCAGCCGAGATCGCGGTCAGGGTCGCGACATAGGTGGTGGTCATCGTCGCCGGGTCGCCGCCAGCCAGGTTGAAGAACACGAGATAGGTCGGCGCATTGTCCAGGAACGAACTCAGGATGCCCGTCACCCAGAAATAGGCGGCCGGCACCGGGGCGCCCTGCGAGTCTCCAACCGCCTGCACCAGCGGTGCGAACGGACCGGCCAACCCCGCCTTGAGCATCGACAGCACCGGCACGATGGTGACGAAGATCGCGGCGAACAGCTTGGCGACCTCCAGGATCGGCCCCCAGCCGAACTCGTTCGCGAGCCGGGCGCTCTTGGGCGTGACCAGCAGCGACACCACGGTGATCGCCGCCAGAACAAGGTCGCGGAACAGTGCCTGGGCCGTGATGTCGACACCCTCGACATGCAGGATCACCGGTCCGTTCCAGATACCGCTGACCAGCACCGCACCCATGATCGCGGCCAGCAGGACGAAGTTGATGCCACCTTCGAAGATCCGCTTGCCCCGAGGCGGCGGCGTGCCGTCCACGATCGCGAGCCGCAGGTCGAGGAGGTAGTAGGCGCCGAGGAGGATCGCGGCGGCCACCAGCATGGGCAGGAACAGATGCACGGTCGGCCAGAAGAACGGCACCCCCTTCAGGAAGCCAAGGAACAAGGGTGGGTCGCCCAGCGGCGTCAGCGAGCCCCCGATATTGGCCACCAGGAAAATGAAGAACACCACCGTGTGAACGCGGCGCGTCCTCCAGGCATTGGCGCGGATCAGCGGGCGGATCAGCAGCATGGCAGCACCGGTGGTGCCGGTGATGCTGGCCAGGCCGGTGCCGACCAGCAGGGCGGTCACGTTGGACCTGGGACTGCCGTCGAAGAATCCGTCCAGACGCAAGCCGCCGGCCACCGTGAACAGCGCCAGAAGCAGAAGGATGAACGGGACGTACTCGAGCAGCCCCACATGCGCCAATTCATACAGCGTTCCATCCATCCCCAGCGCCGGCACCATCGGCACGACCACCAGGGCGGCCCAGACCAGCGCGATCTTGCCGTAGTGGTGATGCCACGCCGACGGCGCCAGAAGCGGCATCAGCGCGATCGACAGGAGAAGCCCGACGAACGGGAACGCCCACCAGACCGGCAGGTCGGTGCCGACGAAGCCATGGGCCGTGACCCCGACCTCGGTGGCGGCGGCCAGGGCCGGTGAAGGAAGCATTGCGGCAAGGGAGAGGAGTGCGCTTGGCGCCAGGAGAGTGAACGGATTGCGGGGCATGCGTCGACCTTGGTTCGAACCGCGGCGACCATGCCAGCCCACTCCTTGAGCGACAACCGGGCCATCAAGCTCGCCGGCCGGAATGCAGAATGTCGAGGGAAGGATGACGAACCGCCCTACCAACCCCATATCCGTGCTGTTGTGCTGTCTCGGTGGTGCGGGAACCACAGGGGAACAAAGCGGCCATGCAAGCACTGCTGGGCGATTGTCCTTCACCCGCAACGGGGGTTATGGTCCGTATCGGACTGGAGCACCTCGGGTCTCCTCGGACCCCGGGAAGTCAATGTTGGCCCTGAACCGTGGGACTGTGAGACGACTATCGCGATGAGCGACAGAGACCAGGATCGGGACATCATCGAACACGGCGGGGTGGCGACCAAGTCGCACACCCGAACCGAGAAGCCGTCTCTCTACAAAGTGCTGCTGCTCAACGACGACTACACGCCGATGGAGTTCGTCGTGCACGTGCTGGAGAGATTCTTCCGCAAGAACCCGGAGGAGGCGATGCAGATCATGCTGCACGTTCACCAGAAGGGTGTCGGCGTCTGTGGTGTCTATACGTTCGAAGTAGCCGAGACGAAGGTGATGCAGGTCATCGACTTCGCCCGCCAGAACCAGCATCCTCTCCAATGTACGATGGAGAAGGAATGATGACGATGACGATCGACATCTCGTCGATTGTCCAATCCCCGGCCGCCCGGCCGGAGACAAGAGGGGTCATAGCGAGGGACGGCGGATCCTCAGCAGTCTCCGCGTCCGTCTCACCCCAGCCAGGCGAGTGACCCGAACATGCTATCGCGCAATCTCGAAAAGTCGCTGAGGCGGGCTCTGGCTCTGGCCAATGCCAAGCAGCACGAATACGCCACGCTCGAGCACCTGTTGATGGCGCTGACCGAGGACCCGGACGCGCTGGCGGTGATGAAGGCGTGCGCCGTCGACCTGGACCGGCTCAAGCTGGTGCTCGGCCAGTATCTCGAGCACGAGATGAGCGGTCTGGTGGTGGAGGCCGGCACGGATGCCAAGCCGACCGCCGGGCTGCAGCGAGTGATCCAGCGCGCCGCCATCCATGTCCAGTCCTCCGGGCGCCATGAGGTGACCGGCGCCAACGTGCTGGTGGCGCTGTTCTCCGAGCGCGAATGCCACGCCGTGTTCTTCCTGCAGGAGCAGAACTGCTCCCGGCTGGACGCGGTCAACTACATCAGCCACGGTATCTCGAAGAAGCCTGGTATGTCCGAGGATCGTCGCCCGCGCGGTGCGGACGAGCGGGACGAGGAGGGTGCTCCGACGGCACAGAAGAAGGACGAGAAGGACGCGCTGTCCCAGTACTGCGTGCACCTGAACAAGAAGGCGGTCGACGGCAGGATCGACATCCTGATCGGTCGCGACAGCGAGATCGAGCGCACGATCCAGATCCTGTGCCGTCGCTCGAAAAACAACCCCCTGTTCGTCGGCGACCCCGGTGTCGGGAAGACCGCGATCGCCGAGGGGCTGGCCCTGCGGATCGTCCAGGGCAATGTGCCTGAGATCCTCAAGAACTGCGTGATCTACTCGCTCGATATGGGCGCCCTGCTCGCCGGCACCCGCTATCGCGGGGATTTCGAGGAACGCCTGAAGGGCGTGATCAGCGAACTTGAGAACGATCCGCGCGCGATCCTGTTCATTGACGAGATCCACACCGTGATCGGCGCCGGCGCCACCTCGGGCGGGTCGCTCGACGCCTCCAACCTGCTCAAGCCGGCGCTGGCCTCGGGCGCCCTGCGCTGCATCGGCAGCACGACCTACAAGGAGTTCCGCAACTACTTCGAGAAGGACCGCGCCCTGGTCAGGCGCTTCCAGAAAATCGACATCCCGGAGCCGACTGAGGACGAGAGCGTCAAGATCCTGCATGGCCTGAAGCCGAGCTTCGAGGAGCACCATCAGGTCAAGTACACCAACAACGCGCTGAAGGCGGCGGTCAAGCTGGCGGTGCGCTACATCCACGACCGCAAGCTGCCCGACAAGGCGATCGACATCATCGACGAGGTCGGCGCCGCGCAGATGATCAAGCCGGAGGGCCAGCGCAAGAAGACGATCGGCGCCAAGGAGGTCGAGGAGATCGTGGCCCGGATAGCGCGGGTTCCGATCAAGGCGGTCTCGGCGCGCGACAAGGAATCGCTCAAGCACCTGGACGCCGACCTGAAGGGCTCGGTCTATGGTCAGGACAGCGCGATCTCGGCGCTCTCCTCGGCGATCAAGCTGTCCCGGGCGGGGCTGCGCGACCCGCTCAAGCCGATCGGTTGCTACCTGTTCAGCGGCCCCACCGGCGTAGGCAAGACCGAGGCGGCCCGGCAGCTCGCCAAGACCATGGGCATCGAGCTGATCCGCTTCGACATGTCGGAGTACATGGAGCGCCACGCCGTCAGCCGACTGATCGGTGCGCCTCCAGGCTATGTCGGCTTCGACCAGGGCGGCCTGTTGACTGACAGCATCGATCAGCACCCGCACGCGGTCCTGCTGCTGGACGAGATCGAGAAGGCGCATCCGGACGTCTTCAACATCCTTCTGCAGGTGATGGATTACGGCAAGCTCACCGACAACAACGGCAAGACCGTCGATTTCCGCAACGTGGTCCTGATCATGACCACCAATGCGGGTGCGGCGGACATGGCGAAGCCGGCGATGGGCTTTGGCAGCTCGGTGCGCGAGAACGAGGACAAGGAGGCGATCAACCGCCTGTTTACCCCGGAATTCCGCAACCGGCTGGACGCGGTCATTCCGTTTGCGGGCCTGACTCCGGCGATCGTGCGCAGCGTCGTCGACAAGTTCGTCAAGGACCTGGCGGCCCAGCTGGCCGACCGTCGCGTTTCGATCGAGGTCGACGATCTCGCCCGCGACTGGCTCGCCACCGAGGGGTACGAGCCAACCTTCGGCGCCCGGCCACTGGCCCGGGTGATCCAGGAGAAGATCAAGCGGCCGCTTGCCGACGAGCTGCTGTTCGGGCGCCTGGTCAAGGGCGGCAAGGTGCTGGTGACGATCGTGGACGGCGAACCGTCCTTCCAGATCACGCCCACGGGCGGCGGTCCGGCTCTCCTGCCAAAGCCTGGCAATGCCTCGGAAGACGACGAGGAGGAAGAGGACGACCAGCTGGTGGTCGGAGTCTGAAGCGCTGGCCGGGACCTCTTAGGTCCCGGCTGTTTGCGATGATGCGTCAGGCCGGGTCTGGGTTTTCCGGGCTCGGCCTGTTCGCATAGGGCAGGGCTGCTTCCAACTCGGCCTTCTCCACGGTGACCGCCCGACGCTCTTGCGTCAGAGACCGGGCGATCGCCTCGCGCAGGCCAGTGTGCTGGATCAGATGAGCGCTCCGGGTGAACACCGGTGCATAGCCGCGCTGGACCTTGTGCACGCCCTGCGCGCCGGCCTCGACCCGCGGCAGCCGGTGCGCGATTGCCCATTCGATGGCGCGGTAGTAGCAGAGCTCGAAATGGAGGAAGCGGTAGTCCTCCAGGCTGCCCCAGATACGCCCATAGAGGGCGTCCTCTCCCACCAGATTCAGCGCCACCGCCACGGTCCGGCCGGCCTCCCTTGCGCGAACCAGAACGACCCGATCGCCCAGGGTCCGGCCCAGCATGCGGAAGAAGTCCCGCGACAGATAGGCGTTGCCCCAGCGCTTCTCGACGGTGGCGAGGTAGAACGGCCAGAAATCGTCCAGCACCGTCTCGCCGATCTCGGCGCCGGTCAGCGTCTCGATGGTCAGGCCGGACCGCTCCACCGACGCCCGCTCCTTCCGGATCATCTTGCGCTTGGACGAGCGCAGGTTGTCCAGGAAGTCCTGGAAGTCACGGTAGCCGGGGTTGCTCAGATGGTACTGCAGGCCCAGGCGCTGCAGGAATCCAGCCCGGCCGAGGTCCGCCCACTCGGTCTCGTTGCAGAAGGTGACGTGCAGGGAGGACAGCCTGGTCGCGGCCAGCGTGTCCTTCAGTCCCTGGATCAGCCAGTCGCGCGCCGCCGCCGAGCGTGCCGGCAGGCGGCTGCCCGGCACCGGCGTGAACGGCACCGCTACCTGCAGCTTGGGATAATAGCTGCCTCCAGCACGATGGAACGCGTCGGCCCAGCCATGGTCGAAGACATACTCGCCCCAGCTATGGCCCTTGGCATACAGAGGCGCGGCCGCCAGCAGGGCGCCGTCCTCTTCCACGACCGCGGCCAAGGGCTGCCAGCCGCTCTCCGCCGAGGCGGTCTCCGACAGCTCCATCGCCTGGAAGAAGGCATGGCTCATGAACGGGTCGGCTGGACCGACCAACCCGTCCCAGGCCGCCTGATCAAGCGTATGAACCCCGTCGCTTACCCGAAAGCGCAATGCGGCCGCTCAGTCGATCAGGAACACGGCATCGACCTCGACCGCGCAGTTGAGCGGCAGGGAAGGCGAGCCGATGGCGCAGCGGGCATGCCGGCCGACCTCGCCCAGGACCTGGACGAACAGGTCGGAGGCGGCGTTGATCACCTTGGGATGCTCGTAGAACTCCGGGGTGCAGGCCACCCAGCCGGTCACCTTCAGGGTGGCCTTGATCCGGCTGAGGTCGCCGTCCAGCGCCGCTTTGGCCTGCGCCAGCACGTTCAGCGCACATTGCCGGGCAGCCCGCTGGCCGTCCTCCAGGGAGACGCCGCCGCCGAGCTTGCCCTCGACCAGGATCTGACCGTCCTTGAAGGGAACCTGACCAGCCACCCACAGGGTGCCGGCGCCGGCACGGGTCGGAATGTAGTTGAACTGCACCGCCGGTGGCGTCGGCAGGTCGATGCCGAACTCCTTCAACCGTGCTTCGATGGTGGCACGGTCGTTGGCAGGCTGGTCGTTCATCCCGAACTTCTCCGCTGGGCGTTCATCTGTGGGTGCAAGGTAGGCGGCGCGACCCGACAGGACCAGGGGGCCCGCTGACGTTGCGAACTCTCACGACATCGGGCACGATCGAAGCGGTAAGAACTGCCAAATCGGGGTGATTCTTGGGAACGGCACGGGAAGACGGTTTCTTCATGCCCGCCGAGTGGGCGCCGCACCGGCGCTGCTGGATGGCTTGGCCGTGCAACCAGCAGGTCTGGGGCGATCGGTTGCAGGCCGCGCGCGACGTCTATGCCGAGATCGCCGATGCGATCTCCGAGTTCGAGCCCGTCACCATGATCGTCCGTCCAGACCTGATGACCACCGCATCGCTGGTGACCTCGAAGAACATCTCGATCCTTCCGATGGCGCAGTCCGACAGCTGGACCCGGGACACCTGCCCGACCTTCCTGATCGACGGGAAGGGCCGGGCCGCCGGTGTTGCATGGCGCTTCAACGGCTGGGGCGAGGTCCATCCGGACTACCAGGAGGATGCCGAGATGGCGGCCCGGGTGCTGGAGCACCTGAACCTGCCGATCTATACCAGCCAACTGGTGACCGAGGGCGGCGCCCTCCATGTGGACGGTGAAGGAACCTGCCTGGTCTGCGAAACGGCGATCCTCGATCCGGCTCGCAATCCAGCCATGACCCGCGAGGAGGCCGAGGCGGAACTGCGCGAGCATCTCGGTGTCTCGACCTTCATCTGGCTGGATGCCGGTCTGACCGATGACGAGACCCGTGGCCATGTCGACAACGTCGCCTGCTTCGCGCGCCCGGGCGTGGTCATCACGATGCAGTGCGACGATGTCGACGATCCGGACTATGTCGTCCTGCGGCGCAACCTGGAAACGCTCCGGGCGGCCCGGGACGCCAAGGGTCGTGCGTTGGAGATCATCACGCTGCCCAAGCCCAAGCCGCGGTTCAAGGATGACGGGACCCGGCTGACACTGTCCTACGTCAACTTCTATATCGCCAACGGCGGGATCGTCATGCCCGGCTTTGGCGACGCCGCCGACAAGGTGGCGTATCGCGCCCTGGAAGCCGCCTTTCCGGACCACGAGGTCGTGCAGATCCCGTGCCTCGACCTGCTCTATGGCGGCGGCGGCATCCACTGCATCACCCAGCAGCAGCCGTCCGTAAGCCCGCCTTAATGGACGTGCCGCCTCCGGCTCTGAGAGGAAGAAGTGTTGCGGCCTGCCGAGCGCTTTCGGCCGGCAGGTTCCGGGCAGGTCGAGGAGGGACAGGAGCAGATCGGCGCCGGAAGCCCGGCTCCGATCAGGCCTGGGCGACGCGCACGATCAGTTTGCCGAGGTTGCGGCCCTCCAGCAGGCCGATCAGGGCTTCAGGCGCGTTCTCCAGCCCGTTCACGATGTCCTCGCGGTATTTCACCCGTCCGTCGCGCAGCCAGCCGGCCATCGCCTCGTAGAAGGCCGGGCGCTGGTCGGCGAACTCGCGCTGGATGAAGCCGCGCACCGTCAGGCTCTTGCGGAGCACGTCCCACATATGACGGCCCAGCCGGTCGGCGGAGCGGTCAGGAATGCCGTTGTACTGCGCGATCAGGCCGCAGACCGGGATCCGTGCGAAGGTGTTGAGGAGCGGGGCGACCGCGTCCCAGATGGCACCGCCGACATTCTCGAAATACACGTCGATCCCGTCGGGGCAGGCAGCTGCGAGGCGCTCGGGGAAGTCAGGGGCCTTGTGGTCCACCACGGCATCGAAGCCGAACTCGTCCTTCACCAACGCACATTTCTCGGGCCCGCCCGCGATCCCGACGGCGCGGGCCCCCTGGATCCGGGCGATCTGGCCGACCGTCGCACCGACCGGTCCGCTGGCAGCCGCCACCACCACGGTTTCGCCGGCCTTTGGCCTGCCGATCGTCAGCAGGCCGCTATAGGCGGTGAAGCCCGGCAT
This sequence comes from Geminicoccus roseus DSM 18922, assembly GCF_000427665.1. Lineage (NCBI taxonomy): Bacteria > Pseudomonadati > Pseudomonadota > Alphaproteobacteria > Geminicoccales > Geminicoccaceae > Geminicoccus > Geminicoccus roseus. The sequence goes on along the minus strand of NZ_KE386572.1, from coordinate 4,763,501 downwards.
CCCGAGCACGCCCAGCGCTGTCGTGACCGGTGCCGCCGCCGGGTCGAGCCGGCGAAGGTCGTCGCCATGGCAAACGGCCTGCTCCTGCCATCCGGAGTGGGAGAGAACCAGATCGCCTGGGGTATGGGCCGGGTGGCGGCTCTCGAGAACCCTGCCGACGGTCCCGCCTTCCATGACGGCGTCCAAGGCTACCGGCGGGGCATAGGACTTGGCGTCGTCCATCCGGCCGCGCATGTAGGGATCGAGCGAGAGATACAGGATCTCGAGCAGGACCTGTCCATCGGCCGGGATCGGCGGCGGCACCTGCTCGAGCCGGAAGTCCGAGGGCTTTGGGCGTCCGTCCGGACGGGCTGCCAGGACGATGCGCCTGTTGATCCGATCCGCCATGCCGCGCCTCCTTGTCTGAACGATCGAGAGCGCCTTTCGAACCTCAGGCGGCGCCGAGGGTTTCCGTGAAGGCATCGCCCAGGGCAGCGTTGGTCCCGATGATGGTGCCTTCGTCCCAGATCTTGTCGTCGCCTTCCATTCGGCCAGCCTTGCCGCCGGCCTCGCGCACCAGGAGCAGCCCTGCGGCATAATCCCAAGGCTTGATGCCGTATTCCCAGTAGGCATCCAGGCGGCCACACGCGACATAGGCCAGGTCCAGCGACGCCACGCCCATCCGCCGCAGGCCAGCCACCTTGTCGGCCACCTTCTCATACTGCGGCGGGAAGGTCTTGCGGCCCTTCCAGTCGCGCACCGGGAGACCGCAGCCGATCAGGGCCCGGTCCAGGTCCTTGGTACGCGACACCCGGATCCGCTGGTCGTTCAGATAGGCGCCGTTGCCCTTGTCGGCGGCAAACAATTCGTTGCGGATCGGATCGTACACGCAGGCAGCCGTGATCTCGCCATGCTGCTCCAGCGCCACCGAGACCGCCCAGTGCGGCATCGCGTGCAGGTAGTTGCTGGTGCCGTCCAGTGGGTCGACGATGAAGCGATGCTCGGGGAAGCGGCCTTCCCGCAGGCCGCTTTCCTCGGTCAGGATCGAGAAATCCGGCCGGGCCTTGCGCAGGTCCTCGACCAGAATCTGTTCGGCCCGCCGGTCGGCCGCCGAGACGAAGTCTCCCGGTCCCTTGACCGACCACTGCAACTGCTCGACCTCGCCGAAGTCGCGGGCGAGGGTGCGGGCGGCACGCACGACGGAACGGACCATGACTTCGAGATGGGGCGAACGACGGGGCACTGAACGGACTCGCTTGTTAGACGGCGCCCGGATCAGCCATGCCGACCGCCTGGTCGAGCGCGGCCAGGAGGGCAATCGGGTCGGGCGCCTGCCAGCAGAAAGGCCCCGGCAACGCGAAGGCGATCTTCGCGTCCACCAGGGTCTGCATGTGGTTGGGGTCGATAAGCCCGGTGACGCCACATGGCAAGACGAACAGTTCCGTCCACCAGGCCGCGGCCTCGATCGCCTTGCCGGGATCGAGGTCGGTTCGCCCGAACAGGATCCAGTCGGCGCCGGCCTCGCCGGCCTCCATGGCCTCATGCCGGTCGATGCCGCACAGCACCCCCAGCACCTGGTCGGGCGGCAGCGCCCGGCGGGCCTCCGCGGCACCGGCCGGATCGGTCAGCAGGAGCCCGTCCAACCCGCGTGCCGCGGCGAGGTCGTCGCGGGCGAACACGGCGATCTCAAAACGTTGCCCAAAGGCCCTGGCCGCGGCCGGATCGGCTCCGGGAGGAAGCAGCAGGGCAGCGACCCTGCCGCCCTCGGCTACCGGCGCCAGGGGCGCCGGGTCATAGCCTTGCGGCAGCGGGATGATCAGTCGGAGCCGATCATCCTCGATGCCATCGTCCAGAACGTCCTGGTCGCTGTCCTTCGCCAACGCTCAGGCGTCACCACGATAGACGTCGACGATCTTGCCGAGCAGGTCCAGGGCCTCGGCCTTGGGGCGCTGGAAGGCATTGCGGCCGACGATCGAGCCGGAGCCGCCACCGGCCTTGATCTGCTTGATTTCCTCGACCAGCGCGTCGGCGCCCTTGGCCTCGCCGCCCGAAAACACCACGAGGCGCCGGCCGGCGAAGCTCGCCTGCATGACGTGGGCGATCCGCTCGGACAGGGTAGCGCGCGGGATCTGCTTGTCCTCGTAGACCTTCTTCGCGGCTTCCAGGTCGAGCGCGTCGGTCGGCGGCTTCACCTTGATGATATTGGCACCCATGAGGGCTGCCATGTGCGCGGCATAAGCGACGATGTCGATCGCGGTCTCGCCGGTCTTGGTGACCATGCCACCGCGCGGGTAGGACCAGACCACCGTGGCCAGGCCGTGCGACTTGGCTTCCAGGGTCAGCTCGCGCAGTTCCTCCATCATCCCGTAATTGTAGTCGGAGCCGGGATACATGGTGAAGCCGATGCCGACGCAGCCCAGGCGCAGGGCGTCGCGGACGCTGCCGGTCACCGCCTGATCGGCGACGCCCTTGGACAGCGAGTTGGCGCTGTTGACCTTGAGGATCAGCGGAAGTTCGCCCGCATAGGTGTCGGCACCGGCTTCCAGTGAGCCCAGCGGTGCTGCATAGCCGGACAGGCCGGCCTCCAGGGCCAGCTCGTAGAGGTAGTGCGGGTCATAGGCGGCGGGGTTTGCAGCGAAGCTGCGGGCAGGGCCATGCTCATAGCCCTGGTCCACCGGCAGGATCACCAGCTTGCCGGTGCCCGCCAAGCGGCCCTGCATCATCAGCCGGGCAAGATTGGACTTCACGCCCGGATTCTCGCTCTCGTAGTACGAGAGGATCTTCTTGACCGCCGGCGTCACGCGCATCTTCCGTTTTCCCTAACGTTTCGGGCCACCGCCCAACCGTAAGCGGTTAAGACCACAGCCTCTATCGGGTCGTCAAACAGGCGTGATGCCTCGCGGTGCCGCATATCCACGGATGCGGCAGGCATGTCCCAGATCGTCGTCGACACCAAGCTCGAGCAACGGCAGGTCAAGGGACCGGCGCAGGGCTGCACGCTGCTGCACGGCGATCACCTCGAGGCGGTCCGCCATCTCCATGGCGCCGGTAAACAGAAGATCGCGGAGCCCAGTCCGCAGGCAGGCCAGCACATCACCTGCCTGTCCGCCGCAATCCATCAGGATGGAGCGGCCATGCAGCCGCTCAAGTTCCAGGAAGAAGGACGGCCCCGCATAGACCACGGCTCCAGCCGGGCTCACCGGGAGCAGGTCGAGGCCGATCTCAGCCTCGACCGCCGGCACCGCCGCCAGATGGCGGCCGTGATGGATCGTGACCGCCAGCCCGCTCAGCGGGCAAGGGCCGCTACGCCGGGCAGTTCCTTGCCCTCGATGAACTCGAGAAAGGCCCCGCCCGCGGTCGACACGTAGGAGAACTGCTCGAGCACGCCGGCATGGGCCAGTGCCGCCACGGTGTCGCCGCCGCCGGCCACCGACTGCAGCTTGCCGTCCTGGGTCAGGCGCGCGGCCGCCTGGGCTACCTTGTTGGTGCCCGCATCGAACGGCGTCACCTCGAAGGCGCCCATCGGACCGTTCCAGAGCAGGGTCCTGCAGTCGGCCAGCGCTTTCTCAACCGTCTCGGCGCTCTTCGGCCCGATGTCGAGGATCATCTCCTCGGGCCCGACCGAGTCCACCGCGACCACCCGGTTCTCCGCATTCGGCTCGAACCGGGTGGCGACCACTCCGTCTTCCGGCAGCAGGATGCGGACGTTGCGGGCCTTGGCCTTCTCCATGATCGCCCGGGCGTTGTCGGCCAAGTCCTTCTCGCACAGGGACTTGCCGATATCGACGCCCTTGGCGTGCAGGAAGGTGTTGGCCATGCCGCCGCCGATGATCAGCACGTCGACCTTGTCCAGCAGGTGTCCGAGCACGTCGAGCTTGGTCGACACCTTGGCGCCACCCACCAGCGCCGCAACCGGGCGATCCGCGTCACCCACCGCCGCGCCCAGCGCCTTCAGCTCGGCTTCCATCAGCCGGCCGGCATAAGCAGGGAGACGCTCGGCCAGGCCGGTGACCGAGGCATGGGACCGGTGGGACGAGGAGAACGCGTCGTTGACGTAGATGTCGCCCAGCGAGGCGAGGGAGTCCGCAAACTCGGCGTGGTTCTTTTCCTCGCCGGCATGGAAGCGCAGGTTCTCCAGGAGGGCGATCCCGCCATTCTTCACCTGGGAGACCGCCGTCTCGGCTTCCGGGCCGATGCAGTCCTTGCCGAACACGACCTCGGTTCCGCCGAGAGCCTTGCCCAAGGCCTTGGCGATCGGCGCCAGGGACATGGCCGGCTCGACCTTGCCCTTGGGCCGGCCGAAGTGGGACAGGGCGATGACCCGAGCGCCCTTGCCCATCAGTTCCTTGAGCGTCACAGCGGCGCGCTCGATCCTTGTCGAATCGGTGACCTCGCCGTCCTGCATCGGCACGTTGAAATCGACCCGGACCAGCACCCGCTTCCCTTTCGGGTCGAATTCGTCGATCGTCTTGAAGTCGGCCATGGAACCTCCGTCCGCGCTCGGGGTGCGGAGCTAGCACGGGCCGGCGCACGCATGAACCCTGGGCAGCGTAACTTACGGAGAGACATGATGAACACGGGTGATCTGATCGGGCAACTGCTCAAGTCGGGGATGGCTCGGGGCGCCGGCTCGCGGATGCAGGCGGCGGCGAACAGCCAGCCGGGGCTGGGCAGCCTGCTCGGCGGTCTCCTGGGTGGCAGTGGTGGTTCCACCGTCGGGTCCGGAGGAGCAGGCGGCCTGGGCGGGCTCAGCGAACTCGCCAGCCAGTATCTGGGGCAGGCCAGAACCGCTGCTGCCGACAACCCGAAGCTCGCCGCCGGCGGCCTGGGCGCCGTAGTCGGCTCGCTGCTCGGCGGCGGCAAGGTCAGCAGCGGCCTAGGAGGCGCGGCCATCGGCGTGATCGGCATGATCGCCATGAACGCGCTGCGCAGCGCCGGGCAATCGGGTCCATCTGGCCAGGCCGCGCCTACAGCCGTCCAGCAGCCGGTTCCGGCGGTGACGCCCGATGAGGTGCCGGCTCCGGAGGAGGCGACGCAGCGCTTGATCCTGATGGCGATGATCTCGGCGGCCAAGGCGGATGGCCATATCGATGAGGCCGAGATGAACGCTATCGTCGGCAAGCTCAAGGAAGAAGGCGCCGACGGCGAGGAGCGGGACTGGGTGCTCCGGGAACTCGGCAAGCCGCTCGACATCGACGTGCTGGTGGCGGCGGTGCCGGGCCTGGAGGTCGCGGCCCAGGTCTATGCCGCCTCGATCCTGGCGATCACCGCCGATACGCCCCAGGAGGTCTCGTACCTGAACCAGCTGGCCGAGAAGCTGGGCCTGCAGCCCGCGGTGCGGGCCTACATCCATCAGTCGCTCGGCCTGCCGATGCCGGCCAGCTAGCTCCTGGCGGGTTCCGGCCGGTCAGTGAGCCGGCCGGAACGTCAGGATCTCGGCATAGCGCCGTGCCACGGGCTGGAAGCGAAACTCGCCCTTCTGGGCCCTGGCCAGCGCGTCGAGATGCCGGGCGACCTCGGGCCGGTGGTGGACGCCGAAGCGGGCGAGCCAGCTGACCAGGGCCCGGCGAAACCATGCGGGGAGTTCACCCTGGTCGGAAAAGTCGACCACGTGCAGGGAGCCTCCCGGCGCCAGCATCCCGATCGCCTGGTCGAGGGCCAGCACCGGTTCGTCGAACATGCTGAGCGCGTAGGAGAACAGCACGTGGTCGAAGCCGTTCGGGCGGCCGAGGTCGCGGGCATCCACCTGCTCGCCGATGCCAAAGCCCAGGCGGATCTGGCCGAGGACGCCCGCACGGCTCGCCGATGCCCGGGCGCTGTCGATCATGGCCCGGGATGCGTCGATGCCATAGAGGGACAGTTCGGGATGAAGCCGGGCCAGCTCCACCAGGTTGCGGCCGGTCCCGCAGCCGATCTCCAGCAGGGCCTGGCCAGGCTCGACCGGGATCGAGGTCAGCAGGCGGTCACGGCCCAGGAGATAGTACTTGCGGGACAGGTCGTAGATGTAGCGCTGGTGCCGGTACATCCGGTCCATGCGCACGGCGACGTCGATCGCCTGGGTGGCGCTCATGCCTCGGCCCTCCGCTCGTAGAGGTGGAAGCCGCCATAGATGGCGGAGCGGTCGCGGGCGAACAGGTCGCGGCTGCGCTCCTGGTCGTAGCGCCAGGCCTCCAGGATCGAGCGCGGCACCCGTCCCTCGATGATGCTGGTGGGGCCGGCGGTACGGAAGATCACCCGGGCATCCGCCTTGGCGGTACGCTCGATCTGGCTCCAGAGCTCGACCAGCCGGCGGTCGCTCATCCAGTCCATGGCGTCCAGCAGCACGAAGCGGTCGATCGAGCAGGCGGGCTCGGCGCGCAGCCTCTCGGCGAGATCCTGCCGGCGGGCGTCGATCCGGTCCGCCCGGTCCCGGATGGCAGGGAGGAAGCGGCTGTCCAGCCACATGGGCAGCGCCGTCCCATCCTCGCCATAGCTTCGGCCGAACGCCTGCCGGGCGAAGGGGTTGCTGGCATGGGGGACCATGCAGGCCAGACGTTCCAGGCGCTCCTCGATGGTCTGCACCATCGAGCCCGCCTCGGCCTGCATCGCCTGGAACTGCGCCGGCGGGATGCCCAGGCCGAAGAACGTGGCAGGCCGGTTCAGGAGGAAGCGCAGCACCGGCGAGCGCAGCACCGGCCGGACCCGTTCCTCGAACCAGCGCTGCTGTTCCGCCAGGTTCCGGCAGGCCAGCAGCTCCCGCGGATTCAGGCCGTGCAGCCGGGCGATCAGGTGGGTCATGCCGATGAAGCGGCCGAGCAGGCCCTCTTTCCAGAAGCCCGAAGCGAACCGGTCGATCCTGCGTCCTCCCAGCCGCTTGCGATGCTCCCAGAAGGCGCGCGCCGCCGGGCTCAGTTCCGGCGCCAGCTCCTGCGCATACACGGCCGAGTTGTCGGGGCTGGATGCATGGGCGAAGAAGCGTCGGAGCTTGCCGGTTTCCAGGCGCTTCAATCCGACGCGCTTCATTTCCAGCAGGGCCAGGTGGCCATCCAGCAGGTCGACCGCGACGATCCGGGCCGGATCGGCGCTCAAATAGGCCAGCAGGTTGCAGCCCGCCGAGGCGATGCTGGCGATCGTCATCCCGGGGCGGAGTTCCATCGCCTCCAGGTCGATCTCGGGATCCTCCCAGATCTGGGTGTAGACCAAGTCGTCGAACGCCAGGACGAACAGCCGGTCGAGCACCGTCCGGATGACACCCTGCCCCTGGTCCTCGGCGGCGGTTCTGACCAACGCGCTGCTCATGGCGCCGTTCCTTTCGTCAGGCGAATTGGTGAAGGCGGGCGCTACCGTCCCGGGCGACGGTGACCAGGCTGGGGCGGACGCCCAGCCAGGCTCCGGTGTTGAGGTAGGTGAGGGGGCGTGTCGACGGTCCGCCGCCGGCATGGGAGCGCGCGTAGGGCTGGTGGGTATGCCCGCAGAAGATCACGTCGGCGTCGTTCAAGCGGGCGTGGGCGAGGGCAGCCTCGGCCATGCGGCGGCCAAGGCCGGTCATGCGCACATGGAACTGGTCGGCGACATGCGGCCAGCGCCCATGGCGGGACATCCGGCGCTGGCAGAAGCTGAACGCCGCAGAGACGGCGCTGGCAGTGCGGCGGTGGCGGGTGACGAAGCGGTCGAACAGGTCGCCATGCACCGCCAGGAACCGCCGGCCGGCATGGTTCCAGCTGACCGATTCGGCAACCGGGCGATCGAGCAGCCGGCCGAGCAAGTCGCCGCAGGGCCGGTCGTGATTACCGGAGACCGGCAGAACTTCCGGCCCGCCCGGGCGGTGGCGCAGGGCCCGCAACGCGGCGATCAGGGCCCAATCGTCGCCGGACAGCCGGCGCAGCCGGGAGTCGTGCAGGATGTCGCCCAGCAGGATCAGCCGGTCGAAGCGCAGGCTCTGCAGGAGCTTGAGGAGATCGGTCGAGCGGCTTCCGCGCAGTCCCAGATGCAGGTCCGAGACGATCAGGCTGTCCAGCCGGCCGCTGGCCGAGAGCGCCATGAGCGCGTCGCGGCCCCAGGTGGCCGGGGCATCCGGCGCGGCCGTGCAGGAGAGCTGCGGATCGAGGATCGTGGTCGGCAACGCCATTTCCATCCCGGCGTGGGTGCCGGGAGGAAAGCTAGATGCTGCCGATGACGATGGTGCGACCGGGCGTTGACGGTCCTAGGACTGGACGATCTGGGTGCCGAAACCGCCTTCGGTGAACAGCTCGAGCAGGATCGCGTGCGGCACGCGCCCGTCCAGCACCACCGCAGCCTCCACGCCCTGGTCGACCGCCTGCAGGCAGGTCTCCACCTTGGGGATCATGCCGCCGGAGATGACCCCGTCCTTGATCAGGCCGCGGGCATGCTCGGCGGACAGGGTAGGGATGAGCTGCTTGTCGCCGTCCAGCACGCCCCGGACATCGGTGAGCATCAGCAGCTTGCGGGCGGCGAGCGCGCCGGCCACGGCTCCGGCGGCGGTATCGGCATTGATGTTGTAGGTCTCGCCATCGGCGCCGACGCCGATCGGCGCGATCACCGGGATGACATCCGTGCCGTTGAAGACGTCGATCAGGGTGCGGTCGACCTTCTCCGGCTCGCCGACGAAGCCCAGGTCCAGGACCTGCTCGATGTTGCTGTCCGGGTCGCGCCGGGTCCGGGTCAGCTTCTTGGCCTGGATCAGCCGGCCGTCCTTGCCGGACAGGCCGACGCCGCGGCCGCCAGCTGCCTGGATCGCGTTGACGATCTCCTTGTTGATCTTGCCGGCCAGGACCATCTCGACGACCTCGACCGTGGCGGCGTCGGTCACCCGCAGCCCGTCCACGAACTCCGAGCGGATTGCCAGGCGGTCGAGCATGGACTTGATCTGCGGGCCGCCGCCATGGACGACCACCGGGTTGATTCCGACCTGCTTGAGGAGCACCACGTCGCGGGCGAAGTCGCGAGCGGCCGAAGTGTCACCCATGGCATGGCCACCGTACTTGATGACCATGATGGCATCCTGATAGCGCCGCATATAGGGCAACGCCTCGATCAGCGTGTCGGCGACCTTGTGGATGTCGGTCGTCATCGGCGTCGTTCTCCCCAGCTTGGACGGCACCCGACCGTCGACCCAGAATGCCGCACAGGACATGCAGGGGCGGATAGCCTGATCCGGCGGCAGAGAAAAGGCGGCGGCTCCGAAAGGGCGTGGCCGCGCCCCGCCGTCAACGGTCGACGCGTGGCGCCGCGAGCGCGGCCAGCAGTGCCCGCAATTCCGGAATGCCGGTGCCCTTTTCGGCGCTGGTCAGGACCGGGTCGGGCAGGGCGCCGATCCGGCGCGCCAGCGCATCGGTGACCTCGGCTAGGCGATCGGTGATCATCCCGCCGCGGATCTGGTCGACCTTGGTCAGTACGACCTGATAGGGCACCGCCGCCTTGGCCAGCGTGTCCATCGTCGCCAGGTCGACATCCTTGAGCCCGTGGCGGCTGTCGACCAGGACGCAGACCCGCGCCAGCGGCGCACGCCCGGCCAGGAATCGGGTCACCAGCTTCTTCCAGGCGTCCACCCGCGACTTCGGCGCCGCGGCATAGCCGTAGCCGGGCAGGTCGACCAGGACCAGCCGGCCGCCCAGGTCGAAGAAGTTCAGTTCCTGGGTGCGGCCCGGGGTGTTGGACGCCCGGGCCACGTCCTTGCGGTTGACCAGGGCGTTGATCAGGCTGGACTTGCCCACGTTGGAGCGCCCGGCGAACGCCACCTCCGGCAGCTCGGCCGGCGGAAGCTGGCTGAGCTCCGCCACGCCGCGCATGAAGGTCACTGGCTGCGCGAACAGAAGACGGCCCGCCTCCAGGCGGGCCGCTTCGTCATCCTCAGGGATGGTGGTCTGGCTCACGTCTTGGCCGGCGCCGGCACAGGCTTGCCGTGCCGCTTCATGATGTACCACTGCTGCAGCACGGACAGGGTGTTGTTCCATGCCCAGTAGATGACCAGGCCTGCCGGGAAGGTCGCGAACATGAAGATGAAGATCAGCGGCAGGTACATCATGAGCTTGGCCTGCAGCGGATCGGGCGGCTGCGGGTTCAGGCGCTGCTGGATGAACATGGTGGCACCCATGATCAGCGGCCAGATGCCGATCATCAGGAAGGCCGGCGGATCCCAGGGGATCAGGCCGAACAGGTTGAAGATCGAGGTCGGATCGGGCGCCGAGAGATCCTGGATCCATCCGAAGAACGGGGCGTGGCGCATCTCGATCGAGACGAACAGCACCTTGTAGAGCGCGAAGAACACCGGGATCTGGACGAGGATCGGCAGGCAGCCGGAGACCGGGTTGACCTTCTCGCGCTTGTAGAGCGCCATCAGCTCGGTCTGCATCTTCGTCCGGTCGTCGGAATAGCGTTCGCGCAGCTTCTCCATTTCCGGCTGCAGCGCCTTCATGGCGCTCATCGACTTGTAGGACTTGTTGGCCAGCGGGAAGAGGACGATCTTGACCAGCAGCGTCAGGCCCAGGATCGCGATGCCGTAGTTGCCGGTGGCGTGATAGAGCCAGTTCAGGATGTGGAAGAACGGCTTGGTGAGGAAGTAGAACCAGCCGAAGTCGACCGCGCGGTCGAACAGCGGGATATTCAGATCCTCGCTGTACTGGTCCAGAAGGTTGACCTCCTTCGCCCCGACGAACAGATGCTCGGTCAGGTCGACCGTCTGCCCCGGCGCCACCGTCACGGGCGCACCCAGGTAATCCGTCTGGTACTTGTCGAGGTTGTTGTCCGTGGTGTGCCGGAAGGTCGCGTTCATCTCGCGATCCTGCGGCGGCACCAGCGACGCCAGCCAGTACTTGTCGGTGTAGCCCAGCCAGCCACCCGTCGAGGTGTATTCCTGGGTCTCTTCGACCACGTCGCTGTAGTTCGGCTCTTCCAGGCGTTCCTGGAACACGCCGATCGGGCCCTCGTGGAGAATGTAGTAACCGAGCGTGGGCGGCGTGCCCCAGCGGCCGAGCAGGCCGTAGGGATGGAGCGTCACCGGCTGGTCGGTGTCGTTGGTGACGCTGCGCTCCAGCTCGAACATGTAGTTGTCGTCGAGCGACAGGGTCTTGCGGAAGGTCAGCCCCTGGCCGTTCTGCCAGGTCATCGTGACCGGCGAGCCGTTGCCGATCCGCTCGCCGTCCGCCTGCCAGAGGGTATCGGCGCCCGGGACCGCGGCCGGTGTGGCCTCGTCGGCGACCCAGCCGAACTCCGCGAAATAGGCACCGTCCCCCCGTGTCGGGTTCAGGAGCTCGATCTCCGGCGAGCTCGGGTCGACAGTCTCGTGGTAGTTCGCGAGCTCGACCTCGTCGATCCGCCCGCCCTTCAGGGACAGCGAGCCGTGCAGGCGGCCATTGTCGATGCGCACCCGCGGCGCGTCCTCGACCGGCGGCTGGCCGGCAGGCGCGGCACCGGGAACGGCGTTCGGCCCGGTCCCCTGGGCCGCCGGCTGGTTCGCCGCAAGCTCCTCAACGCTCTGGGCGGTCCGCTGCTGCTCCTGCGCCTGCTTCAGGCGCGGGAGCTCGTAGAAATACTGAAAGCCCAGGATGATCGCGACCGAGAAGACGATGGCCACGATGAGATTACGCTGGTCGCCCATATGAGCTCGATCTCCAGGCGATCAGACTTGCTGCCCGGTCGTACAGACCGGGCGCTGCCGCCGCGGCGGGACAGGGTCGAAGCCGAAGCCACCCCAGGGATGGCAGCGGCAAAGACGGACAACGCCCAGGCCTAGGCCGTGGAGCGGTCCGTGCGTGTCAATGGCCTGCTGCATGTAGCGCGAGCAGGTCGGCTCGAAACGGCAGGCGGGTCCTAGTAGAGGCGAGGCGATCAAACGCCAAGCGCCGAACAGGAGCGCCGTGACAATGCGCCCAACCCTCATTTCCGCTTCTCCTCGACCTTGGCGAGGGCGGTGGACAGGTCCGCGCGCAGGTCATCGAAGGGGAAGATCGCGGTCTGGGGACGGGCGATCAGAACCAGGTCCATGCCGCCGGCCTGCGCCTGCGGCACCAGTTCCCGAACCAGGGCACGCAGACGCCGCTTGGCGCGGTTGCGGACAACGGCGCCACCTACCTTGCGGCTCGCCGTATAGCCGACCCCTGTGTGCCCGTCTTCAGCCAGGCGCGGCGCGAACTGGACCACCATGCCGGGGCCATGCCAGCGCCGCCCCTTGGCGACCCTGAGGAAGTCGGGACGCTTCTTCAACGTCACGATCGTCGCCATGTCGCCCGGACCCCTCGGATCAGGCCGACAGGCGCTTCCGGCCACGGGCGCGACGGCGCGCGATCACCTTGCGGCCGCCAACCGTCTCCATGCGGGCACGAAAGCCATGGCGGCGCTTCCGCACGATCTTGCTGGGCTGATAAGTCCGCTTCACGAGCGTCTCTCGACATAATAGAGGGATGACAGGCGCCGCGTCGCGCAAGACACGGCCAGCGTCGTCGGCTGCCGCCGGCGACGTCGGGGTGCTGATAGGGTCGTTGCCGCGCATTTGTCAAATGCGCGGCGCGATCCCGGCCGATTATCCGGCTCGTCGCCCGGCCGACCGGCTCTTGCGCCGGTCGGGAGCGGCCCTATCCTTGGCGAGAATGCCCCCGGCGCGGGCAAGAAGGTGGACAACGCGGTTGCAAGGCGCGGCATCCCAACATGGGCATCGACCCGAACGGAGCCTGAAGACCAAGATCATCGTGCTGGTGGTCTCGATTTTGGTCTGCGTGGAACTGGCGGTGCTGAGCTGGTCGGTCGCCACCTATCGCTACGAGCAGCTCGAGCGGCAGATGGCCCAGGACATGCTCGTCGCCGACGCCATTGCAATCATGCGCCCGTTCGCGCCGGACGGCACCGACACGTCCACGCCCGCGGAAGTGCTCAACCTGATGCGGCGGCTGCGCAGCGCCGGCCTGATCGTGCGCTCTGACAACACCGAATGGCGGGTCGGCGACATCTTTGCCCGGAGCGAGATCGACGGAGCGTTCAACCTGGACGACCCGCCGGGGATCACCACCAAGATCACCGATGCGCTCAACCTCCTCCTGGTGGGCGGCGGCCGCGAAATCGTGCTCGTTCAGCGCTCGCCGGTCCAGGTGGGCTCGCTGGTGGAGGTCTTCACCACCGACGACGAGCTGCGCGCCAAGACGCTGAAGCACGCCTTGGACATGGCGCTGGTGTCCCTGCTGGTCACGCTGGTTCTCGGCTGGACTCTGGTCGTGATCCTGGACCGCTGGATCGTCGCGCCGATCATCCGCATCTCCCGGGAGGTCGCGGCCTTCCATGGCGACCCGGAGGACGAATCGGTCGATCATCCGCCCAGCGGCCGCAGCGACGAGATCGGCGGGCTGGAGATGGCGGTCGACGAGATGCGGACCGAGGTGCGCCGGGCGCTGCGCCAGCAGACCCGGCTGGCGACGCTGGGCGCCGCAGTCAGCCGGGTGAACCACGACCTGCGCAACATGCTGTCGACCGCCGTGCTCCTGTCCGACACGCTGGAGCACAGCCAGGATCCCGAGGTCCGGCGGATCGCGCCGCGGCTGATCGACAGCCTGGAGCGGGCGACCCGCCTGTGCACCGACGTGCTGCGCTTTGCGCGCGACGAGAAGCCCCGCCTCACCGAGACCGACTTCTCCCTGGCACGCCTGGTCGAGGAGGTCGACGACGCCACGCCGCCGCCACAGGCCGGCGTGGTCCGCCTGCGGGTCGAGGTGCCGCCGCAGCTGGTGGTGCATGCCGATCGCGACCAGATGTTCCGGGTGCTGCAGAACCTGCTGCGCAACGCCTACGAAGCGCTGGAGAACCGGCCGGATGGTGACATCCTCGTCGGCGCTGGCCGTGCCGAGGGGCATGTCTGGATCGAGGTGTCCGACAATGGCCCGGGCGTGTCCCAGGGCACGCTGCAATGGCTGTTTCACCCGTTCCGGGCCAAGGACAAGCTCGGCGGCAGCGGCCTGGGCTTGGCCATTGTCCGCGAGATCATGCGCGCGCATGGCGGCGAGATCGAGCTGGCGGCGACCGGATCGGGCGGGACGACCTTCCGGCTCCGGCTGCCGCAGCGCCAGAAGGCGGTCCAGCGTCCCGCCGTTCGGGAGAAGGCCTTATGATCCCCATCCAGCGCCTGGCACGGGCCCTCGCGGGGGGGCTTGCGGCAATGCTGCTCCTGGCGGGGTGCGCTGCCACGACCGATCTCGGTCCGTACTCGGACCTGAAATGGAAGATCGAGAGCTTCTACCGTGACCATGCCTGGGAGGAGGGTGCTCGCTGCGTCCTGCCCAGCATGTCGATCACGCAGTGGGAAGTTCTGGAAGAAACGCCCGAGAAGCTGGTGGTCGGCGTCCGCTATGCGTGGCAGGACGACCGGTTCGGGGGCTACGACCCGATGCTCGGCCGCAACGAAGCCAATATCTGCAGCGGGTTCAACTCCCGGGTGTTCACTGTCGCCAAGGGGCCGGCAGGACTGCAGGTCGAATCGATGACCGGAGAGCAACGTCGATGAACTTGACCCGATGAGCCTGTCCCGCATCCTGACCCTGGGCGTGGCCATCCTGGCGACCGGCTGCACCGGCGCACCGATCCTTCCGGAGCATCCGGGCTTCGTCGCCTCGATGGAGCACTACTACCGACGCCACGGCATCGAGGGAAACGGCCGCTGCCTGCTGCCGGAGATGACGGTGCAGAAGGCCGAGATCGTCGAGCAGAAGGGCGACCGGATGGTGGTGGAGGCAAGCTACCACTGGAACGACCGGCGGCGGGGCGACGGCGTCGTGCAGGACTGCCGGGGGTTCAACAGCCGGCGCTTCACCTTCTACCAGAACCAGGTCCTGGCGATGAGCGGGGAGCAGCGCTAGCGGCGCCTCAGAGCTCGGAGAACGCCTCGTCGCCGATCCGGCGCAGACGGTCGGTGAGGTAGCCCAGCACGGTGCGCTTGCCGACTGCGATCTCGACATCCACCAGCATGCCCGGCTGAATCCTGGGGCCGTTGCGGCCGGCCGGCTCGCCGGTGACCACAGTCACCGCATAGACCGGCGCCGCATCCGGCCGGTCGCGCCTAGCGTCGGGGGCGATGGTCTGCAGCTGTCCCTCCAGGGCGCCGAACTGCACGAAGTCGAAGGCGTGGACCTTGACCCGCGCCACCATGCCTTCGCGCAGATGACCGATTTCGTCGTTCTGGACCCGCGCCGCGATCACCAGGCCCTCGTCGGAGGGGACCAGCTTCATGATCGGCTGGTTGGGCGCCACCGCCTGGCCGGCGGCGCTGATCTGGATGTCCTGGACGAAGCCGGCCACCGGAGCGGTGACCGCGAGGCCGCGCAGCAGCGCGTCCTGAGCATCGAGCTGGCGCGCCAGCCGGTCGCGTTCCGCCCGCACCAGAGCCAGCTCGGTCAGCACGCTGGAGCGGCGCTCGGTGTCGATCGCGGCGGAGCGGGTCCGGCTCTCCTCCAGCTCGGCCCGGGCAGTGAGCAGGTGCTGCTCTGCCTTGGCAAGCTCCCCGGCCAGATCGGCGACCTGCTGCTCCACCGCCACCAGCTTCATGCGGGGATAGAGATCCCGCGAGGCAAGTTCTCTCACTGCCTCAAGCTGTTGCCTCTGCAGGCTCAAGCTGTTCCTGAGGCGGGCGATTTCCGCTGCCGCCGCCTTGGTGTCGGAGGTTCTGGCCAGGATCCGCTCCTCCAGCGCACGCTTTTCGTTGGCGGCGGCATCGGTGCGGGCCCGCGACAGGCGGAGCTCGTCCTCGATGAGGGCTGGATCGGCTTCGGCCAGGAGGCTTGGGAAGGCCGGCTCACGATTGTCCGCCTCGGCTTCCAGCCGCGCCGCCGAAGCGGTCGCGGAGGCAAGGCGCGCCCGCAGGTCGGCGCGCTCCGCCTCACGGATCTCGGGATCGAAGCGGACCAGCACCGCGCCGGCGGCGATATGCTCGCCTTCCTCCACCAGGATCTCGGCGATCTTGCCGCCGTTCGGGTGGTTGATCAGCTTGGCACGGCCCTTCGGCTCCACCTGGCCTTCCGCCCGGACGACCTGCTCGACCTGCGCCCAGGCCATCCAGCCGATCAGGCAGGCGAGCAGGCCGGCGATCGAGAGAACCAGCACCCTCGCGAGCGGCGAGGCGCGCCGCTCGATCAGCCCCTGGGCGTCGGGAAGAAAGTCGGTCCAGCGGGCCAGGAACGCCATGTCGCCCTCCCTTCGATCAGGATACGGCGTGGAGGTTGGAGCGAGCGGTGCGGCCCGAGAGATGGGCCACGATCTCGGCGGAGGGGCCGCTGCGGACGATCTTGCCGTGCTGCAGCACCACCACCTCGTCGCACAAGGACAGCGCCGCGATCCGGTGGGTGATCAGCACGATGGTGCGGCCGGCGGCGGCGCGGCGCAGGTTGGCCAGGAACGCCTCCTCGGTGGCGGTGTCGAGGGCGCTGGTGGCCTCGTCCATCACCAGGATGCGGGGATTGCGGACAAGGGCCCGGGCGATCGCGACCAGCTGGCGCTGCCCGGTCGACAGGCCAGCGCCGCGCTCGCCGAGCCGGGTGTCGTAGCCCTCGGGCAGGCGCTGGACCGCCTCGTGCAGCCCGACGAACCGGGCGGCGGCGACCACCCGGGCAAAGCTTCGGTCCGGCGCACCCATGGTGATGTTCTCGGCGATCGTGCCCGCAAAGAGCTGGATGTCCTGCGGGACCACGCCGATCTGCGAGCGGTAGACCGAGGGCGCCAGCCGGCGCACGTCGAAGTCGTCGATCAAGACGCGGCCCCCGGTCGGCGCCTCGACGCCCAAGAGCAGCTTGACCAGCGTGCTCTTGCCCGAGCCGGGAGCGCCGGTGACGCCCAGGATCCGTCCTTGCTCGACCTCCAGGGTCACGTCCTCGATGGCGGGCCGGCCGTCGCCGCGATAGCCGAAGCTCACACCCTCGAGCTTGAGGCGGCCACTCAGCTTCACGTCGCCATGGCCGCTGGCCTCGGTCCCCTCGACCTCCTCCGCCATCAGCGTGTCCAGCCGGGCGAACGCCTCGCGCACCGTCTGCAACTCCCGCCAGGTGCCGAAGATCTGCCGGAGCGGCGCCAGCGCCCGGGCGCCCAGGATGCTGGCGGCGAACAGGGCGCCGATGGTGAGGTCGCCGGCGACGATCGCGCGAGCGCCGACATAGATCAGGACGAGCGCGGCCGCCTGCTGCAGGCCCAGGCCGATCGCCGCGGCAATTCCTGAGACGTCGCCCGCGCGAAAGCCGGTCCAGGCGCTCTCCGCCAGCCGCTTCTCGAAGCGGCGCTCCATCTCGGGCTCCAGGCCCAGATACTTGACGGTGAGGGCATTGGCGACCGTCTCCCCCATCACCGCAGCCTTGGCCGCCTGGGCCCGAAAATGGCCACGCAGCAGCCGGGCCTGACTGCGATGGGCCAGCCAGGACAGGGCGAAGAACGGCGGGATCGCGGCCAGCACCGTCAGCCCCAGGCGGGAATCGAGCGCGAACACCGCGGCCACGAACAGAAGCGAGAAGGCCAGGTCGACCAGGACCAGCGGCATCTGCGAGGTGAAGAAGGTCCGGATCGGCTCCAGCTGGCGCAGCCGCTCCACCATCTGCCCGGCCGACATCTGCTCGAACACCCGGAACGGCAGGCGCACCACGTGGTGCATCACCTCCGCTCCCATCGCTGCGTCGAGCCGGGCGCCGGTATGGGCCGAGATGTGCGAGCGCACCGCGCGCAGCGCCATCTCGAACAGGACCAGGGTGATCATGCCGACCGTCAGCACGTCCAGGGTGCCGAGCGCGCCGTGGCTGACCACCTTGTTGTAGACGACCATCATGAACAGCGGCGCTGCCAGCGCGATCAGGTTGATCACCACCGAGGCGACGATCAGCTCCGCCAGGACCGGGCGCAGCCGCTCGAACAGGTCGTCGCGCCAGGACCCGGCCTTCTCGCGATCCTTGTCCTCCGGGCGGATCAGCAGGATTCCGTCGGCGCGCGCGGCGACGCTGCCCCGATCCATTGTCTCGGTGGCGCCGGTCGAGGGATCCACCAGCACCAGCGCGTCGCCGCTCGCCGCCCGCGCGATCCAGGCCTCGCCCGCCTTGCGGCCGATCACGAGGTAGGGGATGGGCAGGCCCCGCAGCCGGCGCGCGCTGGGCTTCACCATCGCCACGTCGAAGCCCAGCCGGTGCGCCATCCGGGCCAGGTGGCGGCGATCCACCGGTCCCTCGGGCATCGGGGCCGCCGCGCGCATCTCGGCCATGCCGACCGGCCGTTCGAGCATGGTCGCCAGCCGGGAAAAGGCGGTCAGCAGGACATCGTGATCGGCGTCAGCCCGCTCGGCGGTCGCCTCGGCGGATGCGGCACGGATCCTGGTGGTCGACATCGCGGCAATCCGTCCAGACGGCGGCATGGCGAAAGAGCCACGCCATCGTCTAGGCGAATTGTTGGGCGCAGTGCAATACCTATGGTTGAATTAGACCAACCAGGAGCAGGTCAGTCGAGCGCCCAGACCAGGAACTTCAGGTAGACTGTCTCGGGCAGCGCCGGGTGGATCGGGTGATCGGCGTCCGCACCGGCGCGATGCAGCACGCGGCCCCCCCGGCCAGCCTCGCGGATCCCGGCCCAAACCTCCGCCAGGAAGGATTCGGCGTCGACGTTGTGGGAGCAGCACGAGATCACGAGGAAGCCCTGCTCGACGACCACGGCCGCCCCGGCACGGGCCAGCTTGCGGTAGCCCTTCAGCCCGGCCTTCAGGTCCTTCTTCGACTTCACGAAGGCAGGCGGATCGCAGATCACCAGCCCGAACCTGCGGCTCTCCTTGCCCAGCCGGTCCAGCGCGTCATAGGCGTCGGAGCGCTGGAAGCTGCACCGGTCCGCAACGCCCTGCATGTCGGCGCTGGCCCGGGCATTGTCGATGGCGGCCTGGGAGCGGTCGACCATCAGGACCGAGCTCGCGCCGGAGGCGGCTGCCGCCAGGCCGAAGCCGCCGGCGTAGGAATACACGTCCAGCACGTCGCGCCCTTGGGCGAAGCGGGCGGCGAACGCATGGTTGGCGCGCTGGTCGTAGAACCAGCCGGTCTTCTGCCCGCCGATCGGGTCGACCAGGAAGCGGCGGCCGTTCTCCTCGGCATAGGTGGGAGAGTCCTCTGGACCTTTGACGACCCGCACGTCCTCCGGCAGCCCCTCCAGGGTGCGGACCGGCGCGTCGCCCTTGTAGATGATCCTGGCGGGGGAGAGGACGCGGTCGAGCGCTGCCAGCCAGGCGTCCTGGGCCTTGTCCATGCCGGCGGTGTTTACCTGGGCCACCAGGGTATCACCGTAGCGATCCACGATCAGGCCGGGCAGCCCGTCGGCCTCGCCATGGCACAGGCGGTAGTAGGGCGTGTCGAACAGCAGTTCGCGCAGGGCCAGCGCCCGGGCGAAGCGTCGCTCGAAGAAGGCCGGGCCGATCTCGACGTCGCGCGAACGGGTCAGCACGCGTCCGGCGATCAGGGAATGCGGGTTGTAGTGCGCCAGGCCGTAGGCCTTGCCGTCGGCGAACGCGACCTTGACCAGCGTGCCGGGCTCCAGGCCACGCAGGCTGGGCTCCGGCTTGATCTCGTTGCTGTAAATCCAGGGCGATCCGTTGCGCAGGCGGCGCTCGTGGTCGGGAAGCACATGGATCATCGGCAGGGACATGGGGGGCGCTCGATCTTGCGATAAGGGGAGAGGGCTGGAAGGAGATGTCGCGTCGCCGGGTTCGGCCCGGAAACCGGCGCGGGCCTAGAGGACAGTGGGCATCGCCGCGGGCATGGAGCCGCCGATCCGGACCGGCTCGATCGACCGGGCCAGCCCGGTTGAATCGTCGGTCTCGATCAGCGCCGCGCACAGGGTCGCCTCGCCCAGGGCCGGTTCCATCTTCCTCCCCGGCAAGGGCGAGCGCCAGCGTTCCAGGGAGGCGTGCTTGTCCATGCCGATCACGCTGTCGTAATCGCCGGTCATGCCGACATCGGTCATGAAGGCGGTGCCGCCGGCCAGGACGCGATGGTCGGCGGTGGGGACATGGGTATGGGTGCCGACCACGGCGCTGACCCGCCCGTCGAACCCATGGCCGTGCGCCAGCTTCTCGCTGGTGGCCTCGGCATGGACGTCGACCAGAATGGCGTCGACGCCGGCGCCCAGACGGATCTCGGCCAGTTCGGCCTCCAGCGCGCGCATCGGATCGTCGACCAGGTTCATGAACAGGCGGCCCAGCACCTGGACCACCAGGACGCGGCGCCCGTCGGGCAGGCGCACCTCGCCGCTGCCACGCCCGGGCGTGCCGGGCATCATGTTGAGCGGACGAACGATGCGCGGCTCGGAATCGATATGGCCCAGCAGCTCGCGCTGGTCCCAGGCGTGGTTGCCGAGCGTGATCAGGTCGGCGCCCTGCTCGAAGAACTGCTGGGCGATCTTGGCGGTCAGGCCATAGCCGCCGGCGGCGTTCTCGCCGTTCACCACCACGACGTCGAGCGCCAGGTCCTGGCGCAGGCCGGGCAAGTACTGCTCGATGGCGGCACGACCCGACCGGCCGACCACGTCGCCGACAAACAAGATGCGCAAGGATTCCACTCCGAAGAACAAAAGGCCGCGGCGGCTCAGCCAGTATGAACGGTCCGCTGCTCGGTCACTACCATGTCGAGGCGCTGGTCGAACGGCTCGCGCGGCACCTGCTCGACTTCCTGCCAGGCGAACGCGTAGCCGACGCAGGCGGGTGGCGACGATCCGGCCCGCAGTTCGGCAAGCGTGCGGTCGTAGAAGCCGCCGCCCCAGCCCAGCCGGTAGCCTTGTGCGTCGAACGCCAGCAGCGGCGTCGCCACGACCTGCGGCACCACCGGAGGGCTCGTGGCCATCGGTTGCTGGACGCGGAACGGGCCGCACTCCAGCGGTTCGCCCGGCTGCCAGCGATGGAAGCGGATCGGCCGGTCGCGGCCCTGCATCCGGCCGAGCGCGGTCGGCACACCCAGGGCGTGGAGCGCATGGAGGAGGGGGCGGGTATCGATCTCGCCATCGAGCGGCCAGAACAGGGCGACGCAGCCGGTGGACGAGAGGTCGAGCGCGCGCACGAACCGTCTGGCCGCCTGCAGGCTCGCCTCGGCGGCATCCGCCGGAGACATCGCCATGCGCTGCGTCAGCAGGCTGCGGCGCAGCCCTGCCTTCTCGGCGGCGAGGGTCGCATCGGGGGAACGGGAGCTGACGCTCAACAGGAGGGCTCCCGCGATGCCGATCGAGGAGGAAGCGGCGGCGCCACCCTGGCCGTGGTGATCCGGTTGTTCCTGGGACCTGCTACGCAGGTGGGCGCCATGTAACGTGACCAGGGTCACGTCAGGGACAGCTCCCTATTGGAACGAAGGCCCAGGCGCATATTAGTGGACACTCACGCACCGGGCAGCGCCGCCATGCTCAATCTAGGTGGTGGCCGGAGGTTCGGCAAGGTGGCACGCATCAGCCAGACGCTCGATTTGCTCGGCGACGCGCTGCAACTCATCGGCAAGCTTCTGCTCGCCGGTCTTGGCGGTGTCGGCCAGGGAGGTGCGCAGCCGCTTGATCTCGTCATAGGCGTCGGACAGCTCGTCCGAGATGATCAGGCTGGTCAGCACGAGCAGGCGCAGATCGCCGATCTGGCCATTGGTGCCGCCCAGCTCACGCACCCGACCGTCGACGTACTGCGCCAGCCGCTTGAGCCGCGTTTCCTGGCCGTCGTCGCACTGCACCGTGTGGGTGCGGCCGTTGACGGTGACATCGACCATGCCCATCGGGTCAGCTTTCCATCAGGCGTTCGACCTTGGCGACAGCACTGTCCAGGCGCCTGCCCAGCTCGTCGGCGTTGCGGGCGAGGTCGGCCAGCCGCTGCTCCGCCGCTGACAGGCGGGCGGCGAGGCTGTCGCGCTCGTCGCGCAGGACCTCGTAGTCCCGCACCAGCGCGTCATGGGCGGCAGGATCCGTGCTGTCGGCTCCATGCGCGGCGCGGGCCGTGCTGGCGGCCACGCCTTCGGTCAAGCGGGCGAGGGCCTGGTCCAGTCTCGCCCTGGCGGCATCGAGGGAGGTCATGTGCCGCGCATCGGCTCCCGTAGCGATCGAGCTATGCCCGTGGTCTTGCCGAGCCGGGAGCGGGACGTCAACGTGCCTGCTCGGCGGAGTCAGCCAAGAAGAGGTTGATTTTTCGGGGTGCAGGGTGGATTTCCGCTTCGCGCGACGGGATTTCCGCCCCCGGGCCGGCCCGTCCATGTCCGCCACCCAATCGACGACTGCCTGCCGATGAACAACGTATCGACCCACGACCTCGCGAACGCGGTCCGGTTCCTGGCCGTGGATGCCGTCGAGAAGGCGAACTCCGGCCATCCGGGGATGCCGATGGGCATGGCCGAGGTCGCGACGGTGCTGTTCACCCGGCATCTGAAATTCGACGCGGGCGATCCGAAATGGGCGGACCGCGACCGGTTCGTGCTCTCCGCCGGCCACGGCTCGATGCTGCTCTACGCGCTGCTCTACCTGACCGGGGTCGAGGGCGTGGACATCGAGGACCTGCGCAACTTCCGTCAGTTCGGCGCACGCACAGCCGGGCATCCCGAATACGGCCATGCGCCCGGCATCGAGACCACCACCGGCCCGCTGGGCCAGGGCTTCGCCAACGCGGTCGGCATGGCGATCGCCGAGGCGCATCTTGCGGCGCGGTTCGGCAAGGACCTGGTGGACCACCACACCTACGTGATCGCCGGCGACGGCTGCCTGATGGAAGGCATCAGCCACGAGGCGGGCGCCCTGGCCGGGCACCTGAAGCTGAACAAGCTGATCGTGCTCTGGGACGACAACGGCATCTCCATCGACGGCAAGGTGTCGATGGCCTCCTCGGAGGACGTGCCGGCCCGGTTCGCCGCCTATGGCTGGGCCACCGACCATGTCGACGGCCATGATCCCGAGGCGGTCGATGCCGCCATCGCCCGCGCCAAGACCAATGGCCAGCCGACCCTGATCGCCTGCCGGACCGTGATCGGCAAGGGCGCGCCCACTAAGGCCGGCGGCCACGGCGTGCACGGCTCGCCGCTCGGCAAGGACGAGACCGCGGCGACCCGGCTGGCGCTGAACTGGGCGCATGAAGCGTTCGAGCTGCCGGAGGCCATCCTGAACGGCTGGCGCGAGGTCGGCCGCAGGGGAGCACGGCTGCACGCCGACTGGCAGGAGCGCCTGCACGGCTCGCCCGAGCGGCAGGTGTTCGAAACCGCCATGGCGGCCAAGCCCTCCGAGGCGGCCAAGCTGGCGATGCAGGCCTATAAGGCCAAGCTCGTGCAGGACAAGCCGAGCTGGGCGACCCGCAAGTCGTCGGAAGAGGCGCTGAAGGTGCTGACCGCCGAGGTGCCGGAGCTGATCGGCGGCTCCGCCGATTTGACCGGCTCCAACAACACCAAGACGCCGTCCACCGTCTCGATCACGCCCGACGACCTGTCCGGCCGCTATCTCCACTATGGCGTGCGCGAGCACGGCATGATGGCGGCGATGAACGGCATCGCGCTGCATGGCGGGCTGATCCCCTATGGGGGCACCTTCCTGGTGTTCACCGACTATTGCCGGGCCTCGATCCGCCTGGCGGCCCTGATGGGGATCCGCTCGATCCTGGTCGGCACCCATGATTCGATCGGGCTGGGCGAGGATGGCCCGACCCATCAGCCGGTGGAGCACCTGGCGGCGCTGCGCGCGATTCCCAACCTCCTGGTGATGCGCCCGGCCGACGCGGTGGAGACCGCCGAGTGCTGGGAAGCCGCGGTCGAGACGGTGAACCAGCCGACCGTGCTGGCGCTGTCCCGGCAGAACCTGCCGGCGGTGCGCACCACCGACAGCGCCGAGAACCTGTCGGCCAAGGGCGCCTATGTGCTGGCCGAGGCGGACGGTGCCCGGGCCGTGACGATCCTGGCCACTGGCTCGGAGGTCCATATCGCGCTGGACGCCCGCCAGCAGCTCCAGGCGGCCGGCATTCCCGCCGCGGTGGTGTCGATGCCGTCCTGGGAACTGTTCGCCCGCCAGAAGGCTGCCTATCGTGGGCTGGTGCTGGGCACGGCGCCGCGCGTCGCCATCGAGGCCGCCTCGCCGTTCGGCTGGACGCGCTTCGTCGACAGCGAGGACGATGTGATCGGCATGAAGGGCTTTGGCGCTTCCGGGCCGGCACCGACCCTCTACAAGGAGTTTGGGATCACCGCGGAGGCGGTCGTGGCGCTGGTGCGCAAGAAGCTCGCCGCCTGACCGCGCCACTTCGGACACTACATGCCGGCACCCCCGGTGCCGGCCAATCGAACGGATGGGAACAGCAATGGTCGTCAAGATCGGCATCAACGGGTTCGGCCGGATCGGGCGCAACGTGCTCCGCGCAATCGTCGAGAGCGGGCGCAAGGACGTCCAGGTGGTCGCGATCAACGATCTCGCCCCGCCGGCCACCAACGCCCACCTGCTCCGCTACGACAGCGTGCATGGCCGCTTCCCCGGCACGGTGAGCCTGGAGGGAGACCAGCTCGACCTCGGCACCGGCCCGATCCGGGTCACCGCCGAACGCGACGTCGCCAAGCTCGCCTGGGGCGATGTCGGGGTCGACGTGGTGATGGAATGCACCGGCATCTTCACCTCGCGCGACAAGGCAGCCGGCCACCTGCAGGCGGGGGCCCGCAAGGTGATCGTCTCCGCGCCCGCCGACGGCGCCGACATGACCGTGGTCTACGGCGTCAACCACCAGGGCCTGAAGGCCGAGCATCAGGTCATCAGCAACGCGTCCTGCACCACCAACTGCCTGGCGCCGGTCGCCAAGGTGCTGAACGAGACGGTGGGGATCGTGCGCGGGCACATGACCACCATCCACTCCTTCACCAACGACCAGCACCTGCTCGACGTGTTCCACAAGGATCTGTACCGGGCGCGCGCGGCGGGCGAGTCGATGATCCCGACCTCGACCGGCGCCGCCAAGGCGGTGGGCCTGGTCCTGCCGGAGCTGAAGGGCAAGCTGGACGGCGTGGCGATCCGGGTGCCGACCAAGAACGTCTCCCTGGTCGACCTGACCTTTGTGCCGGGCCGCGACACCTCGGTCGAGGAGATCAACGGCGCCCTGAAGGCGGCCGCCTCCGGCCCGCTCAAGGGCATCCTGGCGGTGGTCGAGGAGCCGCTGGTCTCGATCGACTTCAACCACGACCCGCATAGCTCCTCGGTCGACCTGCACGCGACCAAGGTCCTGGAGGGCAAGATGGTCCGGGTCGCGTCCTGGTACGACAACGAGTGGGGCTTCTCGAACCGGATGAGCGACACCGCCGCGCTGTTCGGCACGCTCTGAGCCTATCCGCCCAAGCATCTGGAGAACGGCCGCCTTTCCGGGTGGCCGTTTTTCGTTGGCGTCTAACCCAGGCTGATCGGGAGGCGGCGGGCTCAGGTTCGTTCGTGTAAACGGCCAGCCGATGCACAACCCGTAGCCTTCCCAGGAGGGTGCTGAACAGGGTCATGCAGAAAAAAGGCCTAGGCGGTTCAGATGCCTCAGGAAAATTCCGCCGGGATGAGTGCCTCGGGTTCGTTCGTGTAAGTCGGCGTCATGATCGGCCGCTGCGCACTGCCGCAGCTGCGAGTATGATGCTGCTGCTTAACAAATTTGGATAAATTTCTGAAAATGCAGATGTTATATCTGCAAATTAAAGTTCTGCCCTTCGCGCCCGCGGCCATGACATCGTGGAGGTCGGACCTGCCGGCCCGGCCCCTCCCTCCTGCCGACTCAGACGCGGACCGGCCAGGTCTCCATCCGGTAGGCGCTGTCCCAGAACATCCACTCATACTGCGTGGAGCGGTGGTAGGCCTGCCGCATCCGCGCCCGGGTGGCGGCGGACACCTGCTCGGCCACCCCGTCCAGCATCGCCTCCACGGCCAGCACCACGTCGCCGAACGCCTGGTCGGAATAGTTGTCGATCCAGGCCGAGAACGGGTTGTCGGCCACCGTCACCTCCTTGATGCGGCAGCCCACGTCCCAATAGATCCGGAAGCAGGGCAGGATCGCGGCGGCGCCGACCTCGAAGCCGTCCCGGGAGATGCTGGCCTGCAGGAAGTCGGTATAGGCCAGGCAGGTCGGCGACGGCTCCGCCTGCTCGACCTGCTCGGGCCGGATGCCGAACAGCTCGAAATAGCTGGCATGCAGGGCGCGCTCGACCTCGATGGCGCCGTCCGCCGACTTCGCGAACAGCGAGATCATCGCGGGTTCCGGGGCCACGGACGCCACCCGGGCCAGGACCCGGGCATATTCCAGCAGGTAGAGCGCGTCCTGGATCACGTAGTTCTGGAAGCGGGCGGTCTCCAGCGTGCCGTCGGCCAGCTCGCGGTTGAAGGGCAGGGCCAGGATCCGCTCCAGAAGGTCGGCGGTCTCGTGGCGCATCGTTGCGGTGAAGGAGGTCATCAATCGGTCCAGAGCGCGTGGAAGTGATGGATGGGGCCGTGGCCATGGCCGACCTCCAGCCGGTCGGCGTTGGCGATCGCACCGGTCAGCCAGGCCTTGGCCGCGCGCACCGCCTCCAGCTTGTCCTGGTGGCGGGGCAGCAGCGCCGCGATGGCGGAGGAGTAGGAGCAGCCGGTGCCATGGGTGTTCCTGGTGGCGATCCGCCTGGCCGGAAGCTCCACGACCCGCTCGCCGTCGGCGAACAGATCGGGTGCGTCCTCTGTCCCGAGATGACCGCCTTTCAGCACCACCGCCTTTGGTCCGAGCGCCAGCAGGGCCGGCAGGAGACCACGCATGCCGGCGAGATCGCGCGGCTCCGGCAGGCCGGTCAGCACCGCGGCCTCGGGCAGGTTCGGGGTCAGCACCGCGGCGATCGGGGCGAGCCTGGTCCGCACCGCGCCCACCGCTTCCTCGGCCAGCAGGCGGTCGCCGCCCTTGGCGACCATGACCGGGTCGACCACCAGGTTCTGGGCGCCATGGACCTGGAGACGGTCGGCGATCACGGTGGCCAGCTCGGCGGTGGCAACCATGCCGACCTTGACAGCGTCGATCCGGACGTCAGCGAACAGGGTGTCGATCTGCTGGGCGACAAACTCCGGCGGGACCAGGTGGACGCCGTCTACGCGCCGGGTGTTCTGCGCGGTGAGCGCGCTCAGCACCGCGCAGCCATAGGCGCCCAGCGCCGCAAAGCTCTTCAGGTCGGCCTGGATGCCGGCTCCGCCGCTGGGATCGGAACCGGCGATCGTCAGGATGTTGTGGATCATGGTCAGTACCTGCCGCGGGCTTGGCGCGCGCGGGCGACGAGGGTGGAAAGAGCCCTGGCGGCAGCCCTGGGGTCGGAGGAGCGGGCGATCGCGCTGACCACGGCGACGCCGTCGGCTCCGGCGAACACGGCGCTCTCCGCACTGTCCATGCCGATGCCGCCAATGGCGACCACCGGCAGCTTCAGCCGGGAGCGGATCGCCTGGAAGCGCTCCACGCCAAGCGGCGGAGCCGCGTCGGGCTTGGTGGCGGTGGCGAACAGGGGGCCCAGGCCAACATGGTCGACCACCGCCGGATCGACGGTCTCGATCTCGGCCTCGCTGGTCACCGACAGGCCGAGGATCCGGTCCTTGCCCAGGATCGCCCGGGCGGCGGCCGGCGGCAGGTCGTCCTGGCCGACATGGGCGCCATCGGCACCTGCAGCGACCGCCACGTCGACCCGGTCGTTGACGATCACCGGCACCGGCGAGCCGGCCAGGCGCGCCCGCACCGCGCGGACCGTGCGGATCAGGGCCTGGGCGCTGGCGGTCTTGTCGCGGACCTGCACGATCATGGCACCGCCCTGGACCGCGGCCTCGGCGAGCGCCGGGAAGGAGGTGGGCGGGGTGGTCGCGGCGTCCAGCACCAGATAGAGGCCTAGATCGACGTTGCGGCTCATGACAGGCGCGCCCGGACCCCGAGGGTGACGGGATCGAGGCCTGCCAGCCGGTCGAGGATCGCGACCTGGAGGGAGCCCGGGCCGTTGCTGGTGTCGGCGGCGATCTCCCCGGCCACGCCCAGGATCGCGCAGGCGGCGAGGCCCGCCAGGAGCCGGTCGGGTTCGACCGCCAGGCAGGCGGCGGTGAGCGCGCTCAAGCTGCAGCCGAGCCCGGTGACGCGGGTCATCCGGGCGTCGCCGTTAGCGCAGGACAGCGTCTGGCGGCCATCGGTGACATGGTCGGTGGCGCCGGTGACCACCACCACGGCCCCGGTCTCGCCGGCCAGGCGCCGGGCGGCGTCCAGGGCCAGGTCGCTGCCGGCGGTGCTGTCGACGCCCCGGGTGGCGGCACCGGCGCCGGCCAGCGCCATGATCTCCGAGCCGTTGCCACGGATCAGGCTCGGGCGATGGGCCAGAAGCGCGCGGCCGGTATCGGTGCGCAGCCGGGTGGCGCCGGCGCCGACCGGGTCCAGGACCCAGGGCTTGCCAAGCGCTAGCGCCCGGGCGGCGGCCAGTTCCATGGCCGTGATCCAGGGGGTTGAGAGCGTGCCAATGTTCACGACCAGGGCGTCGGCGATGCCGACGAACTCCTCGACCTCCTCGGCCGCATGGACCATGGCCGGCGAGGCGCCCACGGCCAGCAGGGCGTTGGCGGTCGAGTTCATCACCACGTAGTTCGTGATGTTGTGGACGAGCGGGCGACGCGTCCGGATCGCGTCGAGCACCCGTCCGATCCGGTCGGACGACGTCATTGGCCTCCCTTCGCTGGCATGACCCAGATCAGGTTCGATGGGTTTGATCTCAGTCCGCCATCCTCGGCGAACACCCCGTGGCGGGGTTGAGGATGGGGGCTTCCCGACCGATGTCAACCTCGGGCATGGATCGGCGCTGGGGTTGGCTGGCGCAGGCCCAACCCGATCGTAGCCGAGGGAGCCGTCTCGACGTGAACGTCCTGGTCTTCACCCATGATTCCGCCCGCGGCCACGACACCGGCCCAGGCCATCCCGAGCGCCCGGCGCGCCATGACGCGGTGATAGCGGCGCTCCGGTCGATCGAGGACGCCTGGTTGGTCCGCCGGGAGGCCCCGCCGGCCACGGTCGAGCAGATCCTGCGGGTGCACCGACAGGCCTATGTCGAGGCAACGCTGGCAGCGATGCCGAACGAGGGCCTGGTCCGGCTCGATCCGGACACGGTGGTCTCGCCCGGCAGCCGCGAGGCGGTGCTGCGTGCGGCCGGCGGGGCGGTGGCCGGCGTGGACGCGGTGCTGGCGGGGGAGGCAAGCCGGGCGTTTGCCGCCATGCGCCCGCCCGGCCACCATGCCGAGAGCGACAAGGCGATGGGGTTCTGCCTGTTCGACAGCGTGGCGGTGGGCGCCGCCCATGCCAGGGCTGCGCATGGGATCGGGCGGATCGCGATCGTGGACTTCGACGTCCATCATGGCAACGGCACCCAGGAGATCTTCTGGGACGACCCGCAAACCCTCTATGTCTCGACCCACCAGTGGCCGCTCTATCCCGGCACCGGTGCCGCCTCGGAGCGGGGCGCGCACGGCAACGTCCTGAACGTGCCGCTGCCGCCGGGCACCGACGGGGAGGGCTTCCGCCAGGCGGTGGAGGCGCAGGTGCTGCCGGCGCTGGAGCGGTTCCGGCCGGAACTGCTGTTCATCTCCGCCGGGTTCGACGCGCACCGCGCCGACCCCCTGGCCAATCTCGCTTTGGTGGAGGAGGATTTCGCCTGGATCACCAGCGAACTGGTGGCGGTCGCCGAGCGACATGCGCAGGGGCGGGTGGTCTCGGTGCTCGAAGGCGGCTACGACGTGGACGCGCTCGAGACGAGCGTGGTGGCACATCTTCGGGCGCTGGCCGGCGAAGAGCGCGCCAAGCAGGAGAAAACGGCCCGGTGAGCGACATCGACACCAAAGACATGAGCTTCGAGGCAGCCTTGAGCGAGTTGGAGAAGCTGGTTCAGGAACTGGAGCGGGGCCAGCTCGACCTGGACGAGGCGATCTCGGCCTATGAGCGCGGCACCGCGTTGAAGGAACTGTGCCGGCAGAAGCTGGCGGACGCGCAGATGCGGGTCGAGAAGCTGTCGGTGAACGCCGCGGGCGAGCCGCGGGTCGAACCCTTCGATCCTGCGCGCTGATCGGCGGCCGCCTTGTTCAAGCCATTCCTGGAAGAGACCGCCAAGATCGTCGAGGCCGAGATCGACCGGCTGCTGGGCGACCCGGCCCAGCATGCCGCACCCAGGCTCGCCGAGGCGATGCGCTATGCGGCGCTGGGAGGCGGCAAGCGGCTGCGGGCAGCGCTGGTGCGGGCGGTGGCGCAGACCCTGGCCGCCGATCCCAAGGCGCTGAGCTGGGAAACCACCGCTGCCTCGGCCGAGGTGCTGCATGCCTACTCGCTGATCCACGACGACCTGCCGGCCATGGACGACGCCTCGCTGCGCCGCGGCCGACCGACCTGCCACTTGGCCTTCGACCAGGCCACCGCCATCCTGGCGGGCGACGCCCTGCAGGCGGCGGCGTTCGGCTGGATCGCCGGCGACCCCTATCTGAGCGCGGAGGCGAAGGTGGCGCTGGTGGCGGGGCTGGCCCAGGCAGCCGGTCTGGCCGGCATGTGCGGCGGGCAGATGCTCGACCTGGAGGGCGAACAAACGCCGCCGGACCTGGCGGGCCTGGAGCGGATGGAGCAGCTGAAGACCGGTGCGATGATCGCGTTCTCGGCCGATGCCGGTGCGGTCATCGCCGGCGCGTCCCCGGAACTGCGCGAGCATGTCGCGGGCTGGGCGCGCTGCCTGGGCCTGGCGTTCCAGATCACCGACGACCTCCTGGACGTCGAGGGCGACAAGGCGCTCACCGGCAAGGATGCCGGGCTGGATGCCGCCCGCGGCAAGACTACCTTCGTAAGCCTGACCAGTGCCGAAGCCGCGCGTGAACGGCTAGAGGCGCTGGGCGAGGCGGCACGTGCCCACCTGGACAGCCTGCCGGGCGACGTCACGCTGCTCCACGCCCTTTTCCACCACGTCGTCACGCGCGATCGCTGAACCCAGCGCACGTCCTGGAGCCGACGGTATATGGCCGACACCCACTTGCTCGACAGAATCAACACGCCGGATGAACTGCGCCGGCTGCCCAAGTCGCAGATGCGCCAGATCGCCGACGAGCTGCGCACCGAGACGATCGACGCCGTCTCGGTGACCGGCGGCCACCTGGGGGCCGGCCTCGGTGTGGTCGAGCTGACGGTGGCGCTGCACTACGTGTTCGAGACCCCGCGCGACATCGTCATCTGGGACGTCGGCCACCAGGCCTACCCGCACAAGATCCTGACCGGGCGGCGCGACCGGATCCGCACCCTGCGCAAGCCGGACGGCCTGTCCGGCTTCACCCGGCGCAGCGAGAGCCCCTACGACCCGTTCGGCGCGGCGCACAGCTCGACCTCGATCTCCGCGGGCCTGGGCTTTGCCGAGGCGATCCGGCTGAACGAGCAGGACCGCAACGTGGTGGCGGTGATCGGCGACGGCGCGTTCTCGGCGGGCATGGCCTACGAGGCCATGAACAATGCCGGGATCTCCAAGAGCCGGCTGATCGTGATCCTGAACGACAACGACATGTCGATCGCGCCGCCCACCGGGGCGATGAGCGGCTACCTGTCCAGGGTCCTGGCCAGCCATGAGTTCCGCGAGCTGCGCGATGTCGCGAAAAGGGTGGTCAAGCGCCTGCCCAGGCCCCTGCAGACCGCGGCGCGCCGGGCGGACGAGTATGCCCGCGGCATGGCGACCGGCGGCACGCTGTTCGAGGAGCTGGGCTTCTACTATGTCGGCCCGGTCGACGGCCACGATGTCGACCAGCTGGTCGCGATCCTGGAGGCCCTGCGCGACGACGCGGAGAAGGGCCCGGTCCTGCTCCACGTGAAGACCCAGAAGGGCAAGGGCTACCCGCCGGCCGAGCGCTCGGCGGACAAGTATCACGGCGTCTCCAAGTTCGACGTGGCGACCGGCGCCCAGGTTAAGTCCGGCGGCAACCTGCCCTCCTACACCTCGGTGTTCGCCCGCGGACTGATCCACGAGGCCGAACTGGACCCCTCGATCGTGGCGGTGACCGCGGCGATGCCTTCCGGCACCGGACTCGACCTGTTCGGCCGGCGCTTTCCCGACCGGATCTACGATGTCGGGATCGCCGAGCAGCATGCGGTGACGTTCGCGGCCGGCATGGCCTGCGAGGGCATGAAGCCGTTCTGCGCGATCTACTCGACCTTCCTGCAGCGCGCCTACGACCAGGTCGTCCACGACGTGGCCATCCAGAACCTGCCGGTGCGCTTCGCCATCGACCGGGCCGGGCTGGTGGGGGCCGACGGCGCCACCCATGCCGGCAGCTTCGACGTGGCCTATCTCGGCTGCCTGCCGGGCTTCGTGGTGATGGCGGCGGCCGACGAGCTCGAGCTCATGCACATGGTGCGCACCGCCACCGCCTACGAGGACGGCCCGATCGCGTTCCGTTACCCGCGCGGAGAGGGGGTGGGCGTCGACTTGCCGGTGCGCGGCCAGGTGCTGGAGATCGGCAAGGGCCGGATCCTGCGCGAGGGCGGCCGGGTGGCGCTGCTGTCCCTCGGCACGCGTCTCGGCGAATGCCTGAAGGCGGCGGACGAGCTGGCCGGGCGCGGTGTCGCAGTCACCGTGGCCGATGCGCGCTTCGCCAAGCCGATCGACCAGGACCTGGTGCGCCGGCTGCTCTCCCATCACGAGCTGGTGGTGACGGTCGAGGAAGGCTCGATCGGCGGGTTCGGCAGCCAGGTCCAGCAGTTCGCCTTGGAGGACGGCCTGCTGGACAAGGGCACGGTGCGGCTGCGCTCGATGATCCTGCCCGACCGGTTCATCGACCATGGCACGCCGGCCGGCCAGCATGCCGAGGCGGGGCTGGATGCCGCCGCGATCGCGCGCCGGGTGCTGCAGGGCCTGGGAATGCGGGTCGAGCCCTTGCGGGTGGTGGCCGGTTGAAGCCGGGCAAGCAGCGGCTCGACCAGCTCCTGGTCGACCGCGGCCTGGTCGAGACCAAGAGCCGGGCCCAGGCGCTGGTGATGGCCGGGCTGGTGTTCTCCGGCGAGCGCAAGCTGGACAAGCCCGGCGAATCGCTGCGGCCCGACCTGCCGCTGGAGGTCCGCCAGAGTGGGCCCGGCTGGGTCAGCCGGGGTGCCTTCAAGCTGATCCAGGGCCTGGACGAGTTCGCCATCGACCCGGCGGGCCTGGTCTGCCTGGATGTCGGCGCCTCCACCGGCGGCTTCACCGAGGTGCTGCTCGCCCGGCGGGCCAGGCGCGTCTATGCCGTGGATGTCGGCTACGGGCAGCTTGCCCAGAAGCTGCGGACCGACGAGCGTGTGGTGAACCTGGAGCGGACCAATGCCCGCCACCTCACCCCGGAGCAGGTGCCGGAGCCGGTCGACCTGCTGGTCTGCGACGCCAGCTTCATCGGGCTGGCCACGGTGCTGCCGACCCCCATGGCGTTCTGCGCACCGGATGCCCGTGCCGTGGTGCTGATCAAGCCGCAGTTCGAGGTGGGCCCGGAGCGGGTCGGCAAGGGCGGCGTGGTCCGCGACCCGGCCCTGCACGAGGAAGTCTGCCAGCGCATGCGGGACTGGTTCCAGGCGGCCGGCTGGGCCGTGCTGGGCATCGCCACCAGCCCGATCACCGGCCCGGCCGGCAATGTCGAGTTCCTGCTGGCGGCGCGCCGGTCAGGCTGAGAGGGCGTCGATGGCCAAGCAGTTCCAGAGCATCCAGGACAAGCACCGCGCGTTCATCGCGCGGCAGCGGATCTTCTTCGTGGCCTCGGCCGCCGCCGATGCGCGGGTGAACATCTCGCCGCGCGGCATTGACGCGCTGCGGATCCTTTCCGGCAATCGGGTGGCCTATCTGGACCTCACCGGCAGCGGCAGCGAGACCGCCGCGCATCTGCGCGCCGACGGGCGGATGACCATCATGATGTGCGCCTTCGAGGGGCCGCCCTCGATCCTGCGCCTGTTCGGGATCGGCACCTGCCACTTCCGCGGCAGCGAGGCCTATGCCCGGCTCTTGTCGGAATGGTTCGACAACCAGGAGCCGCTGGGCGCCCGGCAGATCGTGGTGCAGGACATCGACCTGGTGCAGACCTCCTGCGGGTTCGGGGTGCCCCTGTTCGAGCCGCGGGGCGAGCGGGATGCCCTGCAGCGCTGGGCGGAGTCCAAGGGCGAGGAAGGGCTGGAGTCCTATCGCCGCAAGGAGAACGCCCACAGCATCGACGGCCTGCCGACCGGGCTCCTGGGCGATCAGCGGTCGTAGGGCGGGTGGCGCGGGAAGCGCAGCAGCTCGTCGCGGGTGTCGAACCAGGCGATCCGCTCCTCGAACCAGCCATGCAGGCGCGGCGGCACCCGGTCCGGCTCGTCCAGGCAGGCGACCGCGATGCCGAGCGAGCGGTCGTCCGGATCGGTCATGTAGAGCGGGCTGCCGCAGCGGCCGCAGAACCAGCGGGTCGCCCCGGCCGGGGAGGCGAAGGCGCTGGCCTGGCCCTGCACGACCCGGAACCGGGAGGAGGCCAGCTGGATCCAGGCCACCACCGGCGCGCCGCTGGCGCGGCGGCACTCGCGGCAGTGGCAGTAGTCGGCGATGTCGTCCTCTTCCAGGTCCGCCTCGTAGCGGACCGTCCCGCACAGGCAGCCACCGCCGAGCCTCATCATCAGGACGCGGCCCGCAGCCGGGCGAAGCCGGCGTCCAGGTCGGCGGTGAGGTCGTCCGGGTCCTCCAGGCCGACATGGATGCGCAGGCAGGGGCCTTCCGGCCGCCAGGCGGTGGCGGAGCGCGATTTCTGCGGGAAGGTCGGGATCAGCAGGCTCTCGTAGCCGCCCCAGGACCAGCCCATCCCGAACAGCTCCATGTCGTCCAGCATGGCGGCTACCGCGGCCGGTGACGCCGGGTTCAGGACGATTCCGAACAGGCCCGACGCGCCCTTGAAGTCGCGCTTCCACAAGGCATGGCCGGGATCGGAGGGCAGGGCGGGGTGAAGGACCCGCGCCACCTCGGGCCGGCCCTGCAGCCATTGGGCCACCTCGATGCCGCTCTCCATGTGCCGGCGCAGGCGGACGTCCAGGGTGCGGATGGCGCGCAGCGCCAGCCAGCAATCCTCCGGGCTCACCGACATGCCGAGATCCTGGATGCCCTGGCGCAGCCGGCCGTGCAGGGCGGCGGTGGAGGTGACGATGCCCATCATCAGGTCGGAATGGCCGCCGATATACTTGGTGGCCGCATGGATGGTGACGTCGACCCCGTGCTCGTAGGGCTTGAAGTAGAGCGGCGTCGCCCAGGTGTTGTCGAACACCACCAGCGCGCCGTGGGCATGGGCGATCTCGGCGATCGCGGCGACGTCGGTGATCTCGAAGGTCAGCGAGCCCGGGCTTTCCAGGTAGACGACCCGGGTCTCCTTGCGGATCTTCTGGCGGACCTGCTCGGGCACCAGCGGGTCGAAATAGTCGCTGGCGACGCCCATCCGCTTCATCAGCCCGTCGGTGGTCTGGCGGGTCGGATGATAGACATTGTCGGCGACCAGGACATGGTCGCCCGCCTGCAGGAGCGCCAGCATGGTCGCGACAATGGCTCCCTTGCCCGAGCCGACCACCACCGCGCCGCCGGCCCCCTCCAGCGTGGCGACCGCCTCCTCCAGGGCGAAGGTGGTGGGGGTGCCGTAGCGGCCGTAATTGACCACGCCGGGGCCGGGCCTGGCCGCCAGCAGGCTGTCCACCGTGGGGAACAGGATGGTGGAGGCGCGCTGGATGGGCGGGTTGACGATCCCGTCATTCTGCTCGGGATCGCGCCCAAGGGTGGTCACGAGGGTCGCGTCGCGCATCCGTATCTCCTGAGAACCGCAGGGCTTCGGCTAGCACGGGCCGGGCCTTGCGCGAAGCGCGTGGCTGCCATCCGTTCCGAAAGGTCGCGAGCGGCGGTTGGCAGCCCGAAAATTGCATGTCATGGCTGTTACCGGACCGACAGTGTAGCAGTACACTGCCGTCAGGAATGGCCAACGGGCCCTCGAACCACGGAGTCAATCATGCGTCTCTCGAGTCTGCTTGGCGCCAGTGCCCTGATCGCGCTCGGCGCGGCCGCGGCGCAAGCCGGTCCCGCGCTCGATGCAGTGAAGTCGAAGGGCTTCGTCCAATGCGGCGTCAACGTGTCGGGCCTGCCGGGTTTCGCGTCGGTGAACGACCAGAACGAGTGGTCGGGCATCGACATCGACCTGTGCAAGGCGGTGGCCGTGGCGCTGTTCAACGATCCGAGCAAGGTCAAGTACACGCCGCTCAACGCCAAGGAGCGGTTCACCGCGCTGCAGTCCGGCCAGATCGACGTGCTGTCGCGCAACACGACCAACACGCTCTCCCGCGACACGTCGCTCGGCCTCGATTTCCCGGCCATCAATTACTATGACGGCCAGGGCTTCATGGCCACGAAGGACCTGGGCGTAAAGTCCGCGCTGGAACTCGACGGCGCCTCGGTCTGCGTGCAGGCGGGCACCACCACGGAGCTCAATCTCGCGGACTTCTTCCGCGCCAACAACATGCAGTACCAGGGCGTCGTCTTCGAGAACAACGATGAGGTCCTGGCCGCCTATGACGGCGGCCGCTGCGACGTGCTCACCACGGACGCCTCGGGCCTGTACTCGACCCGCACCAAGCTGCAGGACCCGGACGCGCACATGGTCCTGCCGGAGATCATCAGCAAGGAGCCGCTCGGGCCGGCCGTCCGCCAGGGCGACGACGAGTGGGCCGACGTGGTGCGCTGGTCGTTCTACGCCATGGTGCAGGCCGAGGAGTTCGGAATCACCTCGGAGAACGTCGACCAGATCGCCGCCGAGACCGAGAACCCCGACATCCAGCGCTTCCTGGGCAAGTTGGACGAGCTGGGCAGCGCGCTTGGCGTGTCGAACGACTTCGCCCACCAGATCGTCAAGCAGATCGGGAACTATGGCGAGAGCTTCGAGCGCAATGTCGGCATGGACTCGCCGCTGCAGATCGAGCGCGGCCTGAACGCGCTTTGGACCGAAGGCGGGCTGCAGTACGCTATGCCGTTCCGCTGATCGACGGGGAGGGGCGCTGTCGAGTAGGCGCCCCTCCCATGTTTCGTGAAGCGATCCATCACCACTGCCGGCAGCAAGACCATCGAGGGAGTGACCATGGCGCAATCCGCTCCGCGAGCTCCAGCCCGTCCGGCCTTCTGGAACGACCCCCGCGTCCGCTCGGTGTTCTACCAGCTCATCGCCATCGGCGTGGTGATCGCGGTCGGCGCCTACCTGATCCAGAACACCGTCACCAACCTGCAGCGCCTGGGCGTCTCCACCGGCTTCGGCTTCCTGGGACGGCCCTCGGGCTTCGACGTCTCCCAGAGCCTGATCCCCTACAGTTCCGCTTCGACCTTCGGCCGCGCCTTCCTGGTCGGGCTGCTGAACACCGGGCTGGTGGCGATCTGCGGCATCGTGCTGGCCACCATCATCGGCTTCCTGGTCGGCATCGGGCGGCTTTCGCACAACTGGCTGGTGGCGCGCCTGTCGGGGACCTATGTCGAGATCCTGCGCAACATCCCGATCCTGCTGCAGCTGATCTTCGTCTACACGGTACTGGTCTTGGTCCTGCCGGGGCCACGCGACGGCTTCAACCTCGCCGACACGGTGTTTCTGAACACGAGCGGGCTGTTCATTCCGCGGGTGATCCCGCTGGACGGGGCAGGGCTGTTCTTCCTCTCGATCCCGGTGGCGATCGTCGGCGCCTGGCTGTTCGCCCGTGTCGCGCGCAAGCGGCGCGAGGCGACCGGCCACGGCCTGCCGACTTTATGGATCACCCTGGCGATCCTGTTCGGCCTGCCGATCCTGGTGCTCTTCGGCACCGGCATCCCGCTGGAACTGGAATACACCACGATCGGCCGGTTCCGCCCGCAGGGCGGCTTCAACCTGCAGCCCGAGTTCGTGGCGCTGGTGCTGGGCCTGTCGATCTATACCGCCTCCTACATTGCCGAGATCGTCCGGTCCGGCATCCTGGCGGTAAGCAAGGGGCAGACCGAGGCGGCCAGTGCCCTGGGCCTGGACCGCAAGCAGACCCTGCGCCTGGTGGTGGTGCCGCAGGCGCTCCGGATCATCGTGCCGCCGCTCACCAGCCAGTACCTGAACCTGACCAAGAACAGCTCCCTGGGCGTGGCGGTGGGCTATCCCGACCTGTTCGGCATCGCCGGGACCATCAACAACCAGACCGGCCAGGCGGTGGAGGTGATCGCGATCACCATGTCGGTCTACCTGGCGCTGAGCCTGCTCACCTCGGCCTTCATGAACTGGTACAACGCGCGTATCGCGCTGGTGGAGCGCTGATCCATGGCATCCACGAACGCCGCGGCCGCTGAGGCCGCCCTGCCGCCGCCCAGCTCCTCCGCCGGGCCATTGGCCTGGATGAAGCGCAACCTGTTCGCGACGCCCTTCGACACGGTGCTCACGATCCTGGTCGTGCTGTTCCTGGCCTGGGTCATCCCGCCCTTGCTGCGCTGGGCGATCTTCGATGCGACCATCGCCGGCCAGACCAAGGACGCCTGCACCTTCGACGGAGCCTGCTGGACGGTGGTGAAGGTCCGGTTCGGCCAGTTCATCTACGGCCTCTATCCGCCGGAATCGCGCTGGCGCGTCAACATCGTGGCGCTGCTGGTGATCCTGGCGATGGTGCCGCTGTTCTTCGACTGGATGAAGCAGAAGCTGCTCTATGGCGCGCTCCTGCTGATCCTGCTGCCGGTGATCGGCGACTTCATCCTGGCCGGCGGCTGGGGCGGGCTGCGCTTCGTCGAGACCAATCTGTGGGGCGGCCTGTTCCTGACCCTGGTGATCTCGCTGGTCGGCATCGCCGCGAGCCTGCCGATCGGGGTGGCGCTGGCGCTGGGCCGGCGCTCCAACATGCCGATCATCAAGGCCATCTGCGTCACCGTGATCGAGATCGTGCGCGGCGTGCCGCTGATCACCGTGCTGTTCATGGCATCGGTGATGCTGCCGCTGTTCTTCCCGCCGGGCTGGTCGGTCGACAAGCTGACCCGGGCGCTGATCGGGGTGTCGATCTTCAGCGGCGCCTATATGGCGGAGGTGATCCGCGGCGGCCTGCAGGCGATCCCGAAGGGGCAGTACGAGGCGGCCGAGGCGATGGGGCTGAACTACTGGCAGAGCATGGGGCTGATCATCCTGCCCCAGGCGCTGCGGCTGGTGATCCCGGGCATCGTCAACACCTTCATCGGCCTGCTGAAGGACACCTCGCTGGTGCTGATCATGGGCCTCTACGACCTGCTCGGCATCGCCCGGATGATCGTGGCCAGCCCGGAATGGCTGGGCAAGTCGATCGAGACCTACATCGCCGCAGGCTTCGGGTTCTGGATCTTCTGCTACGCCATGTCCCGATACAGCCAGCATCTGGAGCGAAAGCTCCAGACCGGCCACAAGCATTGATGGAGAACCCCGGCATGAGCACCGAGGCGATGATCCAGCTGGATCAGGTCAACAAGTGGTACGGCCAGTTCCACGTTCTCCGCGATGTCAATCTGACGGTGGAGAAGGGGCAGAAGGTCGTGGTGTGCGGCCCGTCCGGCTCGGGCAAGTCGACCATGATCCGGTGCATCAACCGGCTGGAGGAACATCAGCAGGGCCGGATCGTGGTGGACGGGATCGAGCTGACCTCGGACGTGAAGAACGTCGACGCGATCCGGCGCGAGGTCGGCATGGTGTTCCAGCACTTCAACCTGTTTCCGCACCTGACCATCCTGGAGAACCTGACCCTGGCGCCGATCTGGGTGCGCAAGACGCCGAAGGCCGAGGCCGAGAAGACCGCGCGCTACTACCTGGAACGGGTGCGGATCCCCGAGCAGGCCGACAAGTATCCGGGGCAGCTCTCCGGCGGCCAGCAGCAGCGCGTGGCGATCGCGCGGGCCTTGTGCATGAAGCCGCAGATCATGCTGTTCGACGAGCCGACCTCGGCGCTCGACCCGGAGATGGTCAAGGAGGTGCTCGACACCATGGTCACGCTGGCGGACGAAGGCATGACCATGATCTGCGTCACCCACGAGATGGGATTCGCCAAGGCGGTCGCGGACTTCGTGGTGTTCATGGACAAGGGCGAGGTCGTCGAGCAGGCAGCGCCCGACGAGTTCTTCAACCACCCGAAGAACGACCGGACCAAGCTGTTCCTCAGCCAGATCCTGGCGCACTGAGCGGCATCGGCGGAACCGGGCGCAGCGGCCGGCATCCCGGCCGCTGCGCCCGAACATCGACTTACATCTTGTCCTTCACGTCGTCAGCCGTGTCGGAAATGGCATCGCCACCGGCCTTGATGTCTTCGCCGGCGCCGCCGATCGTGTTGCACGCGGTGAGCGCGCTGGTCGTCAGGAGCAAGGTCATCAGAACAAGAATCATGCGGAAGAACGACATGGATGACTCCCATGAACTGAGAAAGGCCGGGCGCACGTACCAACGGCGTCGCGACTGTAGGATGAACCTGCCGCGAGGAAAAGCGTTCCGGTTTGTCATAACGTGTCTACCCACGATCAGGACCGGCACAGCCGGGATCGACGTGCAGCGGTCCTGAAGCGCTGCCGATGCCAGCCGTCCTGGTCTATCGCGACCGCCTGCTCGCCCCGCCTGAAGGCTTCGTTCCCCGCCAGTACCAGGCGTTCACCGCGCTGGAGCCGGTCTATCTCGGCTGCCGGCGCGATAGCGCCTTCGACCGGCTGGACCACCCGGCCGCGATCCTGGGCGAGCTTGCCGGGACCCATTCGGCCCAGGTGCCGCTGTTCAAGCAGTTCGGCCTGGTCCCGGCAGCCCTGCTGCGCTGGGCGCGCGCGCAGGACGTGCGCGTCGTCCATGCCCAGTTCGGCCGCGGCGGCGCCCTGGCGCTGCCGCTGGCCCGGGCGCTGGACGTGCCGCTGGTGGTGACGTTCCATGGCGGCGACGCCAGCAAGGACAAGCATTTCCGCCGCTCCCTGATCCCGACCGTGTTCCAGCGCCGCTGGCAGCGCCTGCAGCGCAACGCCAGCCGCTTTTTGTGCGTTTCCGAGTTCGTGCGCCGGCGGCTCCTGGAGCGCGGCGTGCGCGAGGAGCTCCTGGCGGTGCACCATCTGGGCGTGGAGCTGCCGGTGGCGGCCCCGGATCCGGCCGCGCCATCGCGGCAGCTGCTGGCGGTCGGCCGGTTCGTGGCCAAGAAAGGCTTTGGCGACGCCATCGAGACCCTGCGCGCCGCCCGCGCTGCCGGCTCTGATCTCGAACTGGTGCTGGTCGGCGACGGGCCGCTGCGGGCGGAGCTGGAAGCCCGGGCCAAGGACCTGCCGGTGCGCTTTCCGGGCTGGCTGGCGCCCGACCAGGTTGCGGAAGCGATGGCCTCGGCCCTGGCCCTGCTCGTCCCCAGCCGCAAGGCTGCCGGCGGCGATTCGGAAGGACTGCCGACCGTGGTCCTGGAAGCCCAGGCGCGCGGACTGCCCGTGCTCGCGACCCGCCATGCCGGCATTCCGGAAGCGGTGCGCGACGGCGTGACCGGGCTCCTGGTCGAGGAAGGCGACGTGCCGGGCATGGCCGCCGCGATCAACCGGCTGGCGAGCGAGGACGGGCTGCGCCTGCGTCTGCGCCAGGCGGCGCTGGCGTCGGTGCGGGAGGATTTCGACGCGGTCCGCCAGTCCCGGCGCCTGGAACGGCGGCTCCTGGCGCTGCTCTGAAAGCCGGGACGGGTTGCGGCCGGACCGGATCGATCCGACATTGCAGCCGGTTGGATCATGGATCGAGGTGGATGGATGAGCGGGCTGGTCGTCGTCGAACTGGACCAGCGGTCCGTGCTGCGGATCGGCGGCGCGGAGCGTGCGTCGTTCCTGCAGAACCTGATCAGCGGCGATGTCGGCAGGGTCGAGCGCGGCCTGGCGATCTGGAGCGCCCTGCTCACCCCGCAGGGCAAGTACCTGGCCGACTTTTTCCTCTACCCGGACGGCGAGACCTTCCTGCTGGACGTGGAAACCGGGGCTGCCGCGGACCTGATGCGCCGGCTGATGCTCTACCGGCTGCGCGCCAAGGTCACCATTGAGGATATCAGCGACGAATGCCGGGTGTTCGCGCTGCTGGGCGACGAGGCGCCCGGGGCTGCCGGCCTGCCGGCACAGGCCGGGGCCAGCACCCCTGCCCTGGACGGCGTCGCCGCGGTCGATCCGCGCCTGGCCGCCCTCGGCGTGCGCCTGCTGGCACCGAAAGCCCCGGAGCTGGCCGGCGCCGCTGCAGGCTCGCTCGCCGACTGGGACCGGCTGCGCCTCTTGCACGGCGTGCCCGACGGCAGCCGCGACCTGGTGGCGGAGAAGACCACGCTGCTGGAGGCCGGGTTCGACGAGCTGGGCGGGGTCGATTTCGCCAAGGGCTGCTATGTCGGCCAGGAACTGACCGCGCGGATGAAGTATCGAGGCCTGCTGAAGAAGCGGCTGTTCCCGGTGGAGATCGCCGGCGAGGCGCCGGACCCCGGCACGCCGCTGCGCGCTGGGGACAGCGAGGTTGGCGAGATGCGCTCGTCCGCGGGCGATCTCGGGCTGGCGCTGGTCCGGCTGGACGCCGCCGACCAGGTGCTCCAGGCCGGCGACACCCGTCTGACGGTGCGTCGTCCGGCCTGGCTGCCGCCGGGCTGAGCCGCCTGGTTCAGGCGGCCTTGGCGCGGATGGCGCCCTGCGCCGCGGCCAGCCGCGCGATCGGCACCCGGTAGGGCGAGCAGGACACGTAGTCCAGGCCGACCCGGTGGCAGAACTCCACCGAGGCCGGGTCGCCGCCATGCTCGCCGCAGATGCCGAGCTTCAGGTCCGGCTGGGTCTTGCGGCCGCGCTCCTTGGCGATCCGGATCAATTCGCCCACCCCGTCCTGGTCCAGGGTCTGGAACGGGTCGGCGTGGAAGATGCCTTCCTGGATGTAGCGTTCCATGAACTTGCCGCTGTCGTCGCGCGACAGGCCCAGCGCCATCTGGGTCAGGTCGTTGGTGCCGAAGCTGAAGAACGCGGCATGCTGCGCGATTGCCTCGGCCTGCAGGGCCGCGCGCGGCAGCTCGATCATGGTGCCGATCAGGTAGGTCAGCTCGCGGCCGCTCTCCTGGATCACCGTCCGCGCGGTCGCCTCGACCCGGGCCTTGATCAGCTCCAGCTCGCGCGCCATTCCGATCAGCGGGATCATCACCTCGGGGATGATGGTCTCGCCGGACTTGCCCCAGACCTCCACCGCCGCCTCGAAGATGGCGCGGGCCTGCATCTCGTAGATCTCGGGGAACAGCACGCCCAGCCGGCAGCCGCGCAGCCCCAGCATCGGGTTGGCCTCGGTCAGCTCGGCCAGGCGGCGCTTGACCATCTTGGGCTCGACGCCGGCCGCGGCCGCGACCTCGGTGATCTCGTGCGGCTCGTGGGGAAGGAACTCGTGCAGCGGCGGGTCGAGCAGCCGGATGGTCACCGGCAGGCCCTGCATGATGGTGAACAGCTCGACGAAGTCCTGGCGCTGCATCGGCAGGACCTTGGCGAGCGCACGGGTGCGCCCTGCCCCGTCCTCGGCCAGGATCATCTCGCGCATCGCGAGGATCCGCTCGTTCTGGAAGAACATGTGCTCGGTGCGGCAAAGCCCAATGCCTTCCGCGCCGAACCGGCGTGCGGTACGCGCATCCAGGGGCGTCTCGGCGTTGGTGCGCACCTTGAGCACCCGCGCCCGGTCGGCCCACTCCATCAGCGTGGCGAACTCGTTGGAAAGCTGCGGCTCGACGGTCGGCACCTGGCCCAGCATCACCGTGCCGGTGCCGCCGTCCACCGTGATCAGGTCGCCCTCGGCGATCTTGGTGCCGCGCACGTAGAAGCAGCGGTTCTCGTAGTCGATCAGCAGGTCGCCGGCCCCGCACACGCAGGCCTTGCCCATGCCGCGCGCCACCACCGCCGCATGGCTGGTCATGCCGCCGCGGCTGGTCAGGATGCCCTCGGCGGCGTGCATGCCGTGGATGTCGTCCGGCGAGGTCTCGATCCGGACCAGGATCACCTTCTCGCTGGCCGCCGCCCGCCGCTCGGCCATGTCGGCGGAGAACACCACCTTGCCGGACACCGCACCCGGCGAGGCCGGCAGGCCCTTGCACAGGATGGTCTTCTCGGCGGCGGGATCGAGGGTGGGATGCAGGAGCTGGTCGAGCGAGGCCGGGTCGACCCTGAGCACCGCCTCGTCCTCGGTTAGGATCCCGTCCTTGGCCATCTCCACGGCGATCTTGAGCGCCGCCTGGGCGGTGCGCTTGCCGGTCCGGGTCTGCAGGACGAACAGCTTGCCCTTCTCGATGGTGAACTCGATGTCCTGCATCTCGCGGTAGTGGCTCTCCAGCTTCTGGAAGAGCGTCACCAGCTCGGCATAGGACTGCGGGAGGACCTCCTCCATCGGCGGCAGGTCGTTGCCGCCCTCCTCGCCCATCTTGCGAGTGAGCGGCTGCGGCGTGCGGATGCCGGCCACCACGTCCTCGCCCTGGGCGTTGACCAGGAACTCGCCGTAGTAGGCGTTCTCGCCGGTGGACGGGTTGCGGGTGAACGCCACGCCGGTGGCGCAGTCGTTGCCCATGTTGCCGAACACCATCGCCTGGACGGTCACCGCGGTGCCCATCACCGAGGAGATGTCGTGCAGGCGGCGGTAGGTGACCG
Organism: Geminicoccus roseus DSM 18922; assembly: GCF_000427665.1. Classification (NCBI taxonomy): domain Bacteria; kingdom Pseudomonadati; phylum Pseudomonadota; class Alphaproteobacteria; order Geminicoccales; family Geminicoccaceae; genus Geminicoccus; species Geminicoccus roseus. The sequence continues at coordinate 4,718,970 of NZ_KE386572.1, read as the reverse complement.
CGCGCGGGGTCATCCAGGAGCCGAACACCGCGCCGATCGCCGCCCAGAGCTGGTCCTTCGGATCCTCGGGGAACGGCCGGCCGATCGACTGCTGGACGATCGTCTTGTACTGGCGGACCAGGAGCTCCAGGTCCTCCGCGGAAAGGTCGGTGTCGAAACGAGCTCCGCGGTCGCGCTTGAGGTCCTCCATGGCCTCTTCGAACAGGTAGTGATCGACCTCGAGCACGACGTCGCCGAACATCTGGATGAAGCGGCGATAGCTGTCGAAGGCGAAGCGCCGGTCGCCGCTGGCCTTGGCCAGGCCCTCCACGGTCTGGTCGTTCAGGCCGAGATTGAGGACAGTGTCCATCATCCCGGGCATGGAAACCGCCGCACCGGAGCGCACCGAGACAAGCAGCGGGCGCTCGGGATCGCCGAAGCCGCGCTCCAGCAGCTTCTCGACCGCGCCCAGCGCGGCCGTGACTTCCCCCGCCAGCTCGGCCGGATAGTGCTTGCCGTTGGCGTAATAGTGGGCGCACACCTCGGTGGTGATGGTGAACCCCGGCGGGACGGGCAGGCCGAGCTTGGCCATCTCGGCCAGGTTGGCGCCCTTGCCGCCCAGCAGCGGCTTCATCCCCGCCGCTCCATCGGCCACGCCGCCACCGAAGCTGTAGACCCACCGCGCCATGCCGATACCTCGCCTGTTGATCTCAAGAGAACCGGTTGAGATCAGGTCCTGCCCGCCTGGGCCGGGACATCCTCGACCTTACTGAAATCCGCCACGGCACCTAGGGCGCTGCGGATGGTGGACAATAGGTATAGCCGGTTTCGCCGCACGTCTGCCGCGTCGACATTGACCAGCACCTTGTCGAAGAACTGGTCCAGCACCGGCCGCAGCGACGCCAGGGCGGCCATGGCGGTACCATAGTCCTCTGACCGCAGGGCCGTCTCGATCGACCGGCCGGCCTCCTGCAGGGCCTGAGCCAGCGACTGCTCCGCCGGATCCTCCAGGAGCGACGCCTCCGGCGTGCCCTGGTAGCTGGCCTTGTCCTTCTTTTCCTCGATCCGGACGATGTTGGTGGCGCGGCGCCAGGCCGCCACCAGGTTGACGCCGTCCTCGGTGGCCAGGAACGCCTGCAGCGCCCCGACCCGGGCGAGGATCCGCACCAGGTCGTCGTCGGCCCCAGCGGCGACCACCGCCGCGATCAGGTCGTGCCGGGTGCCCTTCGCGCGCTGCTGGACCTGCAGCCGGTCGACGAAGAAGCCGATCAGTTCCCGGCTCAAGGCCTCCCGGTCGGTCGCGGCGAACCGCTCGCCGTAAAGATCCAGCGAGGCGGCGAACACGGCGGCCAGCGGCAGGCGCAGGCCGTTCTCCACCACCAGCCGGATCACGCCCAAGGCGGCGCGGCGCAGGGCGAACGGGTCCTTGGAGCCGGTCGGACGGATGCCGGCGGCGAAGAAGCCCACCAGGGTGTCGATCTTGTCGGCCAGCGCCACCGCCACCGCGGCGGGCGCCGAGGGACACAGGTCGTCCGGCCCCTTGGGCGCGTGATGCTCGGCCACGGCGGCGGCGATCACGTCGCTCTCGCCCTGGTGGCGGGCGTAGTAGCCGCCCATGGTGCCCTGCAGCTCCGGGAACTCGCCGACCATGCCGGTGACGAGGTCGCATTTCGCCAGCAGGGCCGCGCGCTCGGCGCCGGTGCGGTCGCAGTCCGGGATGTGGGCGCACAGCGTGCCGGTCAGCGCCACCAGGCGCTGGACCTTAGCCTCCAGCGTGCCGAGCTCGGCATGGAACACCATGCGGCCGAGCTGCGGCAGGCGCGATTCCAGCGGCCGCTCGCGGTCCTTGCCCCAGAAGAACTTGGCGTCCCACAGCCGCGCGCGCAGGACCCGCTCGTTGCCGGCGATCACCGCGGCGCCACCATCGGCGGTCTCCCGGTTGGCGACGGTGACGAAGCGGTCGGCGAGGCTGCCGTCGGCGTTGCGGGTGGAGAGATATTTCTGGTGCTCGCGCATCGAGGTGACCAGCACCTCCGACGGCAGCTCCATGAAGGTCGGCTCGATCCGGCCGGACAGCGGCACCGGCCACTCCACCAGGCCCTTCAGTTCCTCGATCAGGCCCGGATCATGGCCAAGGGTCAGGCCGGCCTGCGCGGCCAGGTCCCGGGCCCGCTCCAGGATCAGCGCGCGGCGGCGGTCCTGGTCCAGGATCACGTTGGCGGCATCGAGCTTGGCGACCAGATCGTCGAACCCGGCGACCTCGAATGCGTCCGGCGCCATGAAGCGATGGCCGAAGCTCGTCCGCCCGGCGGTCAGCCCGCCAAACGCGACCGGCACGACCTCGCCGTCGAGCAGGCAGAGGATCGACTGGAGCGGGCGGACCCAGCGGGCCTCGCCGCTGCCCCAGCGCATCGATTTCGGCCAGGGAAACCGTGCCAGGACGTTCTCGACCAGTTCCTTGACCACGGATGAGGCCGGGGCGCCGGACTGGGCGATCAGGGCGTAGAGCACCCGGCCCTTCTTGCCCTCGTCGCGCTCTTCCAGGCGATGCTCGATTCCGTTCAGGCTGGCGAAGAACCCGTCCTTGGCCTGCTGCGGCGCGTCCACGCGCGGCCCGCGCTTCTCCACCGTCCGGTCCGGCTGGCGCTCCGGCACGCCCTCGGCCACCAGCACCAGGCGACGCGGGGTGGCGAACGTGCGGATCGACGTGGCGGCGAGGTCGGCCTCGGCCAGGCCCGTGCCGACCAGCCGGGCCAGGTCGGCGCGCGCCGGGTCCTGCATCCGGGCCGGGATCTCCTCGGAGAACAGCTCGATCAGCAGCTCAGCCACGGGCGGCCTCCGCCAGCTGCGTTTCCAGCCATGCCTCGCAGCAGCCCTTGGCCAGGGCGCGGACCCGGCCGATATAGGCCTGCCGCTCGGTCACCGAGATCACGCCGCGCGCGTCCAGGAGGTTGAACAGGTGGCTGGCCTTCAGGCACTGGTCGTAGGCGGGAAGCGGCAAGCGTTGCTCCAGGATCCGGCTGCAGTGCCGCTCGGCGTCCTCGAAATGGCGGAACAGGATCTCGGTGTCGGCGTGCTCGAAATTGAACGCCGAATACTCGCGCTCGGCCTGGTGAAACACCTGGCCGTAGGTGAAGCCACGGCCGTTGAAGTCCAGGTCGTACACGTTCTCGACGCCCTGGATGTACATGGCCAGGCGCTCCAGCCCGTAGGTCAGCTCGCCCGACACCGGCTTGCAGTCGATGCCGCCGACCTGCTGGAAATAGGTGAACTGGCTGACCTCCATGCCGTCGCACCAGACCTCCCAGCCCAGGCCCCAGGCACCCAGGGTCGGGCTCTCCCAGTCGTCCTCGACGAAGCGCAGGTCGTGCATCGCCGGGTCGACGCCCAGGGCGTAGAGCGACTTGAGGTAGAGCTCCTGGATGTCCGGCGGCGACGGCTTCAGGATCACCTGGAACTGGTAGTAGTGCTGCAGCCGGTTCGGGTTCTCGCCGTAGCGGCCGTCGGTCGGCCGGCGCGACGGCTGGACATAGGCGGCGTTCCAGGGCTGCGGGCCCAGGGCGCGCAAGGTCGTGGCCGGATGGAAGGTGCCAGCACCCACCTCCATGTCGTAGGGCTGCAGGATCACGCAGCCCTGATCCGCCCAGAAACGCTGCAGGGTGAGGATGAGGTCCTGAAAGCCGGGTCTACCCTGGTCGCGCAAACTGGTCTCCGTCACGTGCCCTTGCACCGAAAGTGGCGCGGACCTTAGTGGCGGCGGAGAGGCCGGGCAAGCCGAGCCGGGCGCCTTGCGGGCGCCCGGCGAATCACTTGCGGTCGCAGGTGCACCAGGAGCCCTTGGGCAGGAAGGTGCCGCAGCGCGGACAGGCGGTCAGGTTGACCGTCCGGGGGTTGCCGCGCGGTGCTGCGGTGGCCTCGGCCTTCGACTTCGCGCGGCTGCGCATCACGAAGAACACGACGGCCACCACGAGGGCCAGCAGGAGGAGCTTGCCGATGGAGAGCGTGCCGATCATGGCTCCCGATTAAAGCCCGAACCGGCCGAACGCCAGCCGTTCTTCGACGAGCCCGACCAGCTCGTCCGCGACCGGCCCGACGCCCAGCCGCCGCTGCAGCCAGGAGCGGCGCCTTCCATAGGCGCGGATCTTCAGTTGATCCCCGAACCTTGCGCGCAACACCGTCTCCGGCGCGCCCAGCTGGTCGACCAGGCCCAGCTCCCGGGCGCGGTCGCCGAGCCATACCCGCCCGGAGAAGATCTCGGATTCCTCACCCTTGAGCCGGCCGGCGCGGCGGGTGCGCACCTGGTCGATGAAGGCGCGGTGGATGTCGGCCTGGATCTCGTCCAGCAGTTCCAGGTCCTCCTTGGACTGCGGCCGGAACGGGTCGAGCAGCGCCTTGCGCTCGCCCTTGGTGCGGACCCGGCGCTCGATGCCGAGCTTGGCGATCGCCTCAGTGAAGCCGAACCCGGCCGAGATCACCCCGATCGAGCCCACCAGCGAGCAGCGATGGGCGAAGGTCTCGTCCCCGGCGCAGAGCAGCCAGTAGCCCCCCGAGGCGGCGACGTCCTCGGCAAAGGTCAGCACCCGCTTCTTCTTGCGGTCGGCCAGGAGGCGGATCTTCTCGCTGATCAGCGCGGACTGGACCGGCGAGCCGCCCGGGCTGTTGATCACGATCGCGACCGTGTCGGTGCTCTTGTGGCCGAACGCCGCGTCCAGCATTGAATCGACTCCCGACAGGGTCAGGCCGCCCCGGCCGGGCAGGTTGCCGATCACCCCGGTGAGGCGCACGAGCGGCACCACGGGGCCGCGGCGGAATGGCCAGATCCGGCGAAAATTCATGCGATGCTTCCACTTTCCCAGTCGATGGCGGCAGCGTCCGCCAAAATTCTGTGCGCGGCGGCGGTCCACCCGCCATCCGCCTCGTGCAGCACCAGGCCCGGCAGGATCCGGGACGGGCTGCGCACGGCCTTGCGTGCCCGGATCAGAACCCGGCTCGCCGGCTGGCCGGCCCGCCCGTACAGGGGCAGAATACGCAGGTCGCCGGCCGCCGGATCGATGGCGGTGATGGCGGCGGCGATCCGGTCGGCGCGCAGCACCACGACCAGATGGCCGCGCGGCCGGCACAGACGCAGGCAGTGGCCGAGCCAGTCGCCAAGCTCGATTTCGCCGAACCGGGCCTGGTCGCGATCAGGGGTTCCGGCGCGGGACGAGGCCGGATCATGGTAGGGCGGGTTGCTCAGCACCAGCTCGAAGCCGTCTGCCCGAAAGGCCGCAAGGCTTCGCTGGACCACCTCGAAGCGGCCGTTCCAGCCGTTCTCCTCGACATTGCCAGCGGTTTCGGCCACGGCAGCCGTGCTGATGTCCAGGGCGGTGATCCGGGCCTGCGGCAGGCGCGCCGCCAGGCACAGCCCGACGGCCCCCCCGCCGCAGCCGGCATCAAGGACCGTCCCGGCGGCCGGGGCGGCGGCGGCCAGGAGCGGCGCGTCGATCGCCGGCCGGTCGCGGTCCGGCCAGTCCCGAAGGCGGACACGGCCGCCCAGCAGGCCATAGGTTCGCGGCAGGGTTCGGTCAGGGTGAGCCGTGCTCGGCATCCGCTCGTATCAACCTCAAGAATGGTCCGGCATCCGCCTGCCGTTCCGCCTGCCGGTCGGTTTGCCACTGATCCGCCGGCCATGGTAGCAACGCGGCGCCGCGCAAGGCATATCGCGCATCTGGTCGAGGACGACGGAGTTGAGTTTGGCCCCCCTTCCCCACGACACGGCTCCGCCGCGACCGGCATCAGGAGGGCTGGACGGCCCGCTCGCCCTGGTCGCCGGCGAAATGGAGAAGGTCAACAGCCTGATCCTGGAGCAGATGCAGAGCGAGGTCTCGCTCATTCCCGAGCTTGCGCGTCACCTGATCGCCGCCGGCGGCAAGCGGATCCGCCCGGTGCTGACCCTGCTGGCCGCCAGGATGTGCGGCTACGAGGGCGAGCGCCATGTCGGCCTCGCCGCCTGCGTCGAGTTCATCCACACCGCCACCCTCCTGCACGACGACGTGGTCGACGAGAGCGACCTGCGCCGGGGCCGCCGCACCGCCAACGCGGTCTGGGGCAACAAGGCACCGGTGCTGGTCGGCGATTTCCTGTTCAGCCGCGCCTTCATGATGATGGTGGCCGACGGCTCGCTGCGCGTCCTGGAGATCCTGTCGCGCGCCTCGGCGGTGATTGCCGAGGGCGAGGTCGAGCAGCTGGTGACCACCAACGACACCAGCACCACCGAGGCTGCCTACCTGCACATGATCGCGTCGAAGACCGCGGCCCTGTTCGAGGCGGCGGCGCAGGTCGGCGCGGTGCTGGCCGACCGCTCGGCGGCCGAGGAGCAGGCGCTGGCGACCTATGGCCGCTCGGTGGGCGTGGCCTTCCAGCTGATCGACGACGCGCTGGACTACGGCGCCGGCCATGCCCGGCTCGGCAAGACCGTCGGCGACGACTTCCGGGAGGGCAAGATCACCCTGCCGGTGCTCCTGGCGTTCGACCGCGCCGACGACGGCGAGCGCGCGTTCTGGAAGCGCTGCATGGAGGACATGGACCAGAAGGACGGCGACCTGGAGCACGCCATCGCCCTGATGCAGAAGCATGGCGCGATCCGCGACACCATCGCCCGCGCGGAGGCCTACAGCAGCGAGGCCCAGGACGCGCTGGCCCTGTTCGCCGACGGTCCCTGCCGCACCGCCCTGGCCGACCTGGCCGAGTTTTCGGTTCATCGCGCGTTCTGAAGCGGGAACCCACTTGCGCAGTCGCGGTCCTGCCGCTATTCCCCGCCCACCGCACGACGGGGCGTAGCTCAGCTTGGTAGAGCGCTTGCTTCGGGAGCAAGAGGCCGGAGGTTCGAATCCTCTCGCCCCGACCACCGGCGGAACTCCATCGACATTCCGGGCAAGAGGCCCAGCCGGCATCACCATCGCGCAGACGCGGTCGTGACGCTGGAGGAGCAGCCCGCCTGATGCAGTGGCCCTGCCCGGCCTCTGGCCTCACTCGGTTTCCAGAAGCGCCCGAACGCGCTCCCGCAGATAGCCTGCGGCACCGGCCGCGCTTGCCTGCCGGCTCGTCCAGTCGTCCCCGACATCGCCCAGATAGGCGCAGTGCGCCAGATCCAGCGTTCGGGCATGCGGTTCCGGCATCTTCGGCATGGCCCAGGCCGCCGCCGCGTTCTTGGAGACGAACTCGCCCGTGGCCGCGGTGCGCCATATCCGGGCCAGGGAGAGCAGCACGTTGCGCTCGTCGCCGCGCAGGCCGCCCATCAGGGCCGGAAGCACCTCCTTCATGGCTTGAGAGATGGCTTCTCGGGAGACTTCGGGCAGCAACTCCGAAGCCTGCGGGCCGACAAGGGGCCGGGCTTCCTGCCGGGCCTGGGCGAGAAGCAGGACGTGCTCGGGATCGCGGCTGGGCATCGGCAACAGGCCGCGCTCGAAGGCGGGGCGCAGCCACTCGCCGTAGGTGAACTCGGCCAGGGCCGGTGGGCTCTCGTTGGCCAGAGCCGATGCGACGAAGATCATGATCTCGACGCAGCGCGGTCCGCCTGGGGTGGCGGGATGTCGGCCGGAGATCCGCAGCAGATCCGAGAGCAGGCTCCGGCGCTCTCCCTCGGTCATCGGCCGGTCGACCACCACCAGGAGGTCCAGGTCGCTCTGCGGCCTCAGGCCCTCCAAGACCGCCGATCCGTGCAGGTAGACGGCACGAAGCGCCCCTGCCAGCACGCGCCGCAGGGCAGCCAGCGCCTGTTCCAGCTGGGCGGGACGAGCCGGCGTTTCTTCCATCCTCCCCCGGTCCTGCCCGGCCGGACGGATCCGGCCGGGCAGCCCTTGCTGGTCAGGGCAGCGTGTAGCTGGTCTTGACCGTGGTGTAGAACTCCGCGGCGTAGCGACCCTGCTCGCGCGAGCCGTAGGAGCTGCCCTTCCGGCCGCCGAACGGCACGTGGTAGTCGACGCCCGCCGTCGGCAGGTTGACCATCACCATGCCGGCCTCGGACGCCTTCTTGAAGTGGCTGGCGTGCTTGAGACTGGTGGTGCAGATGCCCGAGCTCAGGCCGAACTCGGTGTCGTTGGCGACGTGCAGCGCCTCCTCATAGTCCTTCACCCGAATCACGCTCACCACCGGGCCGAACACCTCCTCGCGGTTGATCCGCATGTCGGGGGTGGTCTCGGTGAACAGCGCCGGCTGCAGGTAGTAGCCGGTCTTCTCGCGGTTCAGCCGCTCGCCGCCGAACGCCAGCTTGCCGCCTTCCTTGCGGGCGATGTCGATGTAGGCCAGGTCCTGGTCGAGCTGGCTCTGGTCGACCACCGGGCCGATCTGGGTGCCCTGCTTGAGGGCGTCGTCCACCACCAGGTTCTTGGTGGTCTCGATCATCGAATCGACCAGCTTGTCGTGGATGCCCTCGGTGACGATCACCCGCGAGGACGCGGTGCAGCGCTGGCCGGTGGCGAAGAAGCCGCTCTGGACCGCGCAGTTGACCGCGGTCTGCAGGTCGGCGTCATCCAGCACGACCAGCGGGTTCTTGCCGCCCATCTCCAGCTGGAACTTGCACAGCCGCGCGGCGGCGGCGGCGGCGACCCGCTTGCCGGTCGACACCGAGCCGGTGAAGCTGATCGCGTTGACCCGGGGATCGTCCAGGAACACCTGGCCGACCACCGAGCCGCGGCCCATCACCAGGTTGAACACGCCCTTGGGCACGCCGGCATTGATGATGATCTCGGCCAGGGCATGGGCGGAGCCGGGCACCAGGTCGGCCGGCTTGAACACCACCGTGTTGCCGTAGGCCAGGGCCGGCGCGATCTTCCAGGCCGGGATCGCGATCGGGAAGTTCCAGGGCGTGATCAGGCCGACCACGCCGATCGGGTCGCGGCGCATGTCGACATCGATGCCCGGACGGACCGAATCGACCCGCTCGCCGGTGATGCGCAGGGCCTCGCCGCCGAAGAACTTGAAGATCTGCCCGGCGCGGGCGACCTCCATGATCCCTTCCGGCAGGGTCTTGCCCTCCTCGCGCGACAGGAGCCGGCCGAGTTCCTCCTTGCGGGCCAGGATCTCGTTGCCGACCTTGTCGAGCAGGTCGGCACGCTGCTGGATCGAGCTGAACTGCCAGGTCTTCAGAGCTTCCTTGGCGGCCGCGATGGCCTCCTTGGCCTGGGCCGCGTCGGCCTGGGCGTACTCACCGACCACGTCGTCCAGGTCGGACGGGTTGATGTTGCGCGAGACAGACGCGCCGTCGACCCACGAGCCGGCGATGTAGTTCTGATGAAGACTCAATGGTTCACTCCTTGACGTGGTTCACCGGACCGGGACCGGCCGCACCGTCGGACAGATGGGCATCCGGCAGTCGCTCTGCCACCTGCCACATGCTACCAGCCTTGTCGTTCACCGCGCGCAACGGGAGGCCGAAAAGGCATGAGCGGCATCGACCAGGATCTCTTCAACCATCTGGCGGGCTTCGACACCCCCACCATCTGCAACGCCCTGGAAGAGGCGCGTGGCTTCCGCTCGACCGAGGGATTCACCCTGCAGCCGCTGGTCTGCGCCTTCCCGGACCTCAAGCCGATCGTCGGCTTCGCCCGCACCGCCACGATCCGCGCCACCCGGCCGTCCGACCGCAAGGGCGACGAGGCCCGCCAGCACCGGATCGGCTATTATGAATATGTCTGCTCCGAGCCGCATCCCACCATCGCGCTGATCCAGGACCTGGACGAGCACAAGGGCACCGGGGCGTTCTGGGGCGAGGTCAACACCGCCGTGCACAAGGGGCTGGGCGTGCTCGGCTGCGTGACCGACGGCTCGATCCGCGACCTGGACATGATCGCGCCGGGCTTCCAGCTGCTGGCGGGCTCGGTCGGTCCGAACCACGCCTTCGTCCATTGCGTCGAGTACGGCATCGACGTGAACGTGGCCGGCATGCCGGTGAAGCATGGCGACCTGATCCATGCCGACCGGCACGGCGCCACGGTGATCCCCCTGGACCTGTTGGCCAAGCTTCCGGACGCCATCGACACCTGCATGCGCAAGGAGCGCCCGATCCTGGAGGCCGCGCGCTCCAGCGACTTCAACATCGAGATGCTCAAGCGCGCCATGGCCGAGGCCGACGAGATCCACTGACGCCAATCAAGGCTGGCTGAAGCGGTCACGACCGCTTCAGCGCCGCGCCCGGCCATTGGGCGGCGCCTGCCCGCTCGTGGCGGACATGCCAGCCGGGCTTTTCGCCCAGCGCCTCGGCCGCATGCTGCCCCCAGCGCGGATCGTCCAGATAGGCGCGGGCGATCGCGACCAGGTCGGCATGGCCGTCGGCCAGGACTTCCTCGGCCTGGGCGGCCGTGACCAGCAGGCCCACCGCCTGCACCGCCAGCCTGCCGCTGACCGCCTTCTTCACCGCCCGCGCGAACGGCACCTGGTAGCCAGGCTCCACCGGCACCCGGATGTCTGGGCGGATGCCGCCGGACGAGACCGTGATGTAGTCGAAGCCGATCGCGGCCAGCTCATTGGCGAGCTTCCCGGCGTCCTCCGGGGTGAATCCCTCCGTATGCCAGTCCGAGCCGGTGATGCGCGCGCCCAGGATCTTGTCCTTCGGCCACACCAGCCGCAGTGCCGCCGCGATCTCCAGCGACGCCCGGATCCGGTTGGCAAGACTTCCGCCATAGGCATCGCCGCGCCGGTTGCTGAGCGGCGAGCAGAAGCTGTGCAGCAGGTAGCCGTGCGCCGCGTGCAGCTCGATCGCGTCGAACCCGGCGCAGAGCGCCCGCCTGGCCGCCTGGACAAAGGCCGCGCGGATCCGGTGGATACCCTGCTGGTCGAGTTCCTGCGGGATGGATCGCCCAGGCTCGAACGGCTCCGGGCTCGGCGCCACCGGCGTCCAGCCCTCCTGGTCGGGGCCAAGCTGCCGGCCGCCTTTCCAGGGCGCCGCCGAGCTTGCTTTGCGCCCGGCATGGGCGAGCTGCAGGCCGAAGCGCTGCTCCGGCGCATAGCTTCGCACGTCGCGCAGCAGCTTCGACAGGCCGGCCTCCTGGTCGCTGTTCCACAATCCGAGGTCGGCCGGGGTAATCCGGCCCTCGGGCAGGACCGCGGTGGCCTCCATCACGACCAGGCCGGCGCCGCCCAGCGCCAGGCCGCCGACATGCTGCTGGTGCCAGGGCGCTACCATGCCGTCCCTGGAGGCGTACTGGCACATGGGCGAGACGGTGAACCGGTTGGGCAGCCGCACGCCGCCCAGGGTGATCGGTTCGAACAGCTTGGCGCTCATCGGGTTCTCTTGAAGCTCGAATGGGTGCAGGCGGAGATCAGAACCGTTCCTGGCCGGTCACGCGCACCGGGTCGGGGAAGTCGCGGTAGAGCGCGAACTGGGCGTTCCTGACCATGTGGTTGACCGCATGGTGGGCCGCCTCGACCGGCTCGGTGCGCGACGCCGCCTGGGCGAACGCCTGGTCCAGCATGGCGAGGTCGTCGACCTCGATCGCCATGTGGAACTCGCCGAGCGTCTTCGGCCCGAAGCCCAGCTTGCGCCGGGTCAGCCGGTAGCCGCGCAGGCTGCCCCTCTGCTCGAGCATGCCCAGATAGCCGTCGATCGCCTGGGCGAACTCCATGTCGGACATGCCGGGCATCAGATCGCACCAGATGTGATAGATGTTCATGACGTCCTTAATCCCTCAAAGAACTGGTTGGCCTCAGAGAAACAGCGTGCCCTCGCCCACGATCACCGCCTGTCCGGACACCCGGGCCGCCGGGGTGCCGTCGTCACGCAGGAAGGGCTGGAGATGGATTTCGCTGGGCCGGCCCATCGCCACGCCCTGGCGCAGAAGAAAGGTTCGCCCGGCGCAGCTGGCGTCATCGGCGAGCAGCAGCGCCGCCATCGCTGCGGCGGAACTGCCGGTGGCCGGGTCCTCGAACACCCCTTCCTGGGGAGCGAACATCCGCACGTCGAAGCTGTCCGGGCCGGAGCGGGCATAGACGGTGAGGCCGGTGGCCGGCGACGGCATCAGCCGGGCGATCGCGGCATGGTCGGGGATCACCCGGGCGACATCGGCGGCCGAAGCGGCCTGCAGGAAGGCGAACACCGTGCCGGCGGTCGCCAGCCGGCCCGGCCCGACCACCTCCTGCTCGGTCAGCCCCACCGCCGAGGTCAGGGCCGCGGCATTGGTGACACCGGCCAGCACCGGGGGCTTGGGCGCCACCAGGCTGGCCGTGCCCTGGTCGATCGACACCTCCACCGGCCCGGCTGCCAGGTCCAGCACCGCCCGGCCGCGCCCATCCTGGACCGGCAGCAGCCCCAGATGGGCGAGCAGCACGGTCGCGCCGATGGTCGGGTGGCCGGCAAAGCCGATCTCGGCGCCGGGCGTGAAGATCCGGACCGAGAACAGCGCGTCCGGCCGTGCCGGCGGGAACAGGAACAATGTTTCGGAAAGATTGAACTCGCGGGCGATCATCTGCATCCGGCGATCGTCCAGGCCCTGCGCTTCGGGAACCACCGCCAGCTGATTGCCGGCCAGCTTGGTCTGGGTGAACACGTCCAGCAGGTGATAGCGATAATCGGTCATGACTGCGTTTCCTCGGGTTCGGGTCAGGTCATGAGGTGGCGGACGAGGGCGAAGCTGGCGACGGACAGGAACAGGGCGATCAGGAACTGCCCGCTCCAGCGCATCGCCAGGAAGCCGACCCCGGCGCCGATCCAGCCAGGCGGGCCGGCTTGCCAGACCGATGGCGCCACCAGGGCGGCGAACACGGCGCCGGGCACATGGCCGAACCATGCCTCCAGGAAGGGGCCCGGCCGGAACCGGCGGATCAGGACGAAGCCGCCGATCCGGGTGGCGTAGGTCGCCAGCCCCATCAGCAGGATGGCCAGGACCCCCTCAGCGTCGACGGACATGCGACCATGCTCCCAGCAGCGAGCCGGCCAGGGCGCCGGTCAGGACGAACCATGTCCCGGGCAGGACCTGGCGGGTCGCGAGCGCCACGCCGGCCGCGACCAGCCAGGGCAGCAGGTCGCCGGCGCCCCGCCAGAACCCGGCAAGCAGCACCACGAAGAACCCGGTGATCAGCCAGCCGAACAGGCTGGGGTCGAAGCCGCGCACCAGGTCGCCCAGGGCATGGCCGCTCATCGAGGCGGCCAGCCAGAACACCCACAGGCTGACCCCTGCCCCGAGCATGTAGGCGGCGTCGACCTGGCCCCGGCGCCGCTCCGCCACCGCCAGCCCCCAGGACTCATCGGTCATGAAGTACAACGAGGCGAACGCCGGCAGGCCGGGAACGCCGCGGAACCAGGGCGCCGCGGTGGCGCCCATCAGCAGGTGGCGCAGATTGATCACCAGCACCGAGAGCACCATGGCCAGGATCGGCAGCGGCTCCCGCCAGAGTTCCATGGCGACCAGCTGCGAGGCGCCGGCGAAGATCACCATGCAGCTCAAGGCGACCTCCAGCAGGCTCATCCCCTTCTCGGCGGCGGCCACCCCGTAGACCAGGCCGAACGCCGCCGCGGCCGGGACGATCGCCAGCACCCCCACCGCACCCCGGCGGAAGCCGGCCGCGGTGAACACCCCTGGGACATCCTCGGAATGCTCCATCATGTCTCAATACATTCGTGGGTGGAGGGGCCGTAGCGATTCGGATCCGACCCTGGCATCATCGAATTGACTCGCTGTCTGAGTCAATGCACTGATCAAACCCATGCCGATCCAACGCAGCGACATCTCCGAGCACGGCCGCCCGGCCTATCGTGCCATCGCCGACGCCCTGGAGCGGGCGATCGGCACCGGTGACTTCGCGCCGGGCGAGCGCCTGCCGCCGGTGCGCGACCTCGCCAAGACCCTGGGCGTCACCGTGGGCACGGTGAACCGCGCCTACGTGCTGGCGCAGAGCCGGGGCCTTTTGACCGGCGAGGTCGGCCGCGGCACGTTCGTGCTCAAGCGCCAGGACCGGCAGAGCCGGATCCGGATCGCCGGGGAGGATTCGGTCAACGCCGCGGACCTAGTGGTCAACCAGCCGCCGGTGGCGCTGACGGACGAGGAGGCCGCCCAATCGGCGGCCCGGGCGTTCAGCCGCCACGGCTCGACCCTGTTCGGGCGCTATCCGCCCACCGCCGGCATCGCCGAGCACCGCGCCGCCATCGCGGCCTGGATCGGCCGGACCGGGCTGGAGGTCTCGCCCGACCAGGTGCTGGTCACGGTCGGCGTCCACTCGGCGATCGCCGCCACCAGCCTGGCCTGCCTGCGCCCGGGCGACACGATCCTGATCGACCAGCTGACTTATCCCGGCGCGCGCGACCTGCTGGGCGTGCTGAAGTTCCGGGTCGAGCCAGTCGCCACCGATGCGGAAGGCGTCCTTCCCGACGCGCTGGAGGCGGCGGCGCGCCTGCATGGCGGTCGCGCCTTCGTTACCTGCCCGACCCTGCACAACCCGACCAGCTCGACCATGCCCGACGAGCGGCGCCGGCAGGTCGCGCAGGTGGTGGAGCGCACCGACCTCCTGCTGATCGAGGACGACATCTACGGCCACCTGCCGCGGTCGCGGCCGGTACCGATCACCGCGCATGTGCCGGACCGCTCGGTGCTGGTGAGCGGCATGTCCAAGTGCCTGTCGCCGGGCATGCGGCTGGGCTACCTGGTGGCGCCTCCGGACCGGGTGGCGGCGATCACCACCGCGCTGCACGACCTGGTGGTCGCGGCCTCGCCCTTGTCGCCGGCCTTGTTCACCGAATGGCTGAACGAGGGCTTGGCCGACGAGCTCCTGGAGCGGATCCGGCACCAGATCGCGCGGCGCCACGAGATTGCCGGCGACGCGCTGGGGCTGGCGCCGCCCGAGGGCAGCCCGCATCTCTGGCTGCCCCTGCCGCCCTCCTGGACCGCCGAGCGGCTGGTGGAGGCGGCGGCGCGGGTGGGCCTCCATCTGCCGCGGACCGACGTGTTCGCGGTGGGCCGTGGCGGGGCGCCCCGGGCGGTCCGGGTGGCGCTGGGCTCGGTGGCGGAGGAGGACCGGCTGAAATCGGCGCTGCGCCGCCTGCGCAGCCTGCTGGACCAGGCGCCGCCCCGGGCGGCTCCGGTCATCTGAGGCAGCACACCACCCGAAGCTCCACGGTGCGGGCCGGATCGGCGCCGGCCGCCTCGGGCGCGAAGCCCGCCGAGAAGCGCATGGCGACATGGTCGGCCGGCAGGCCGGCCTGGACCAGGCGGTCGATGATCTGGCTGATCCGCAGCAAGGAGAGCTGCCAGCTGGCCACCTCGACCCCGGCGACGCCCGCGGCGCGGGCCGCCTGGCCCTGGATCAGCACCAGCCAGTTCCGGTCGGCTGGGATCTGCGCCACCACCGCCGAGAGTTCCTCCACCGCCTGGACCATCTGCTGGTCCAGGGCCGCGCCCAGCTCGGCCGAGCCCGGCTCGAAGCGCAGGTCGGCCGCAAACACATGGGCCGGCTCCCCTTCCGTCGCCGGGGCCGCCAGGGCGGTCTCCAGGTCGACAATGCTGGCTGCCCGGTAGCGCGCATCGGATTCGGCCTGCTCGGCCCGGGCGCGCTCGACCTGAAGGGTCAGTTCCGAAATCCGTTCCTCGCGCTCGGCCAGGCTGGCGCGCTGGCTCAGCGCCCAGGCGAACCCGGCCAGCACCAGCACGAGCAGGGCCGCCAGCGTGGCCAGCACCGGCAGGCCCGGCAGCGCGAGGTCGGCCAGCGGCAGCCGTCCGCTCGGCCAGAACCGCCGCGGCGACCAGGGGCGCGCCAGCGGGTCCGGCTCCGCCGCCTCGACATACTCGGCATAGTCCAGCGGCTCGCCCCGGTGCATGTCGACGCTGTCGGCGTCATAGCGCAGGCGGCGCGAGGGATCGCGCAGCACCTCATAGGCTTCCACGACCCGCTGGAAGCTGGCGGGATCGCCCTGGCCGCCGGTTTGGTCCGGATGCAGCCGCTTGGCGCGCTCGCCAAAGGCGCGGCGGATGTCCTCCGCCGTCGCGGTCAAGGGTACGCCCAGGGCGGCGTAGTAGCCGCGCGGATCGCTCCTGCTGGTCATCGTCTCGCGGGTCTCGTGATCATTCACAGCCGCTTGCCGATTGGACCCGCCCCCGTCAAGCTGCCGCTGTCGCAACGCCAGCCTGCCAGGACTTCTCCGCTTGACGGCCCAACGCCGCAAACCCTCCCCTGCGCAACCGGCCGCCCGGCGCCGGCCGGCAACGCGCCCCCGCGACTTCCAGCGCAGCCGGCTCTATCGCTGGGAAGCCGCCCACGTGCTGCCCCATGACCGCAAGCCGCTGTCGCTGCAGGCTTGCCGCGAGCTGGCGGACCAGGTGTTCGCCCGGCGGCTGGGCACGGACGCGGCGCCGCCAAGGGTGGAGGACGGCCGCGGCCGGCGCCATGCCGCCGGGTCGCGCGAGGTGATCAAGCTGCCGCGCTGGGCCCGCACCCGGCCGATCGTCCTGCACGAATGCGCCCACGGCCTCTCCACCGACGGCCACGGGCCGGACTTCGTGCGCGCCTACCTGGAACTGCTGGTGGAGTTTGCCGGGTTCGAGCGCGGCGCGCTGGAACAGAGCCTGGCGGCGGAACGGCTGCAGGTGACCCCGGCCGGTCGCCCGATCGCGCAGCCACCACCGCCGCGGACCATGCCGGTCGCGGTTGCCCGTTCCCTGGCGGGCCGCCTGCTCGCGGTGGGGGTCCGCACCTTGAGCGACCTGCGGGCGCTGGGTGCTGTCGAGGCATGGGTGCGGCTGAAGCGCCGGTTCGGCCGGATGGTGACCCAGGAGAACCTGGTGGTCCTGGCCGCGCTGGGTTCCGGCCAGCCTGCCGCCAGCCTGGACGGCCGCACCCGGGCGCAGCTGAAGTTCGAGGCGACCGGCCGGCTGATCGCGGCCACGCGCGACGACCCGGCGCTCTCGCCAGAAAGCGGGCGGACCACCCGGCCGCGCTGAGCGGGCCGGCCGGAACGGCAGGCTCAGTTGATCGCGGGGGCCGCGGCGGGCTCGATCGGCCGCAGGAAGTCGACGCCTTCCTGGGAGGTGCTGACCCGGCTGGCGTTCAGCGGCGGCCTCGCCCGCTCGACCAGGCGGCGCGGAGCGGGAACCGGGGAGCGGTCCAGGCGGCGGGCGGAGGCGGCGGCGAAACGGTCGAGTTCGTCGCGGGGGCCTTCCTCGGCGGCCGGCGACTTGCCCCACAGCGAGGCGGTGACCAGCGAGGTCGAGACCAGCTGGATGGTGAGCACGCTCAGCGGCTCGGCGGCCGGACCGCCATTGCGCATGATCTGGCTGGGGCTGGCCGCCCCGGAGAGCTGCGGGGTAGACGGGGTCAGGGCGATCTTGGGAGCCGGGTCGATCGGCACGATCGCATCGCGCTCGGTGCCCTCCGGCGCTACCACCAGCTCGGTGCGCCCCTGCACCGGCCGCGGCTCGACCTTGACCGGCGGGGGCGGAGTATCCAGCGTCGGATCCGGCTTGGCGACCCAGCTGCTGAACAGCTCCAGCAGGGTGCGCGGCTGCTGATCGGGATCGGGTTCCGGCGACACCGAGGGCACGCCATGATCGGTCACCCGCACCGTGGCGGAGGACGGCACCCGCGCCACCGAGATGTCCGCCTGCAGGCGCTCGAGATTGTCCGCCGCGTCCAGTGACGGCGACATCAGCAGCACCCCGCCGTAGCCCAGCGCCATGCCGACCACGACCAGCATCGGACGTACGCGGCGTCGCGTTGCCGGCTGGGAAGCGGAATGATCGGCAGGCTGGGACAAGCTAGGACTCAGTGTGAGGGGAGCGGATTTCTTGTGTTACCGATACTTAATGCATTCTCGCAATCCTGCAACCACGGAAGCAGGCTGACGAAGCACAAATCGGTCATGTCGGGGCCATCGGCAGGCAACAATCTACGACCGTATCCGGGTATGATCAGGGTCATACCACCCGGCCAACTGCGCCTGCACCGGAACACGGCGCCAAGCGATCTCCACCTCGAGCGGGTGGGCAGCCAGCCATTCGCGGGTGATCGGCCGGTCAGCCTCCAGATAGCCCATCCCGAGCGATGCTTCCACCCGGTGGCCGTACATGCCCGAGGTGACGCTGCCGACGATCCGGTCGCCGCACCAGATCGGCTCCTCGTGATGCAGCAGCAGCAAGGGATCCTCCAGCCGCAGCTGCACCAGGCGCCGGTGCGGCGGACCCGCCTGCCGGGCCTCCTCCAGGGCTTCCCGGCCGATGAACCCGCCGGGCTTGTCCCAGGCGACGCAGAATCCGAGACCGGCCTGCAGCGGGGTGTCGGCCACCCCGATGTCGTGGCCCCAGTGCCGGTAGCCCTTCTCCATGCGCAGCGCGTTCATGGCATGAAAGCCGGCCATGCCCAGGCCGAACGGCTCTCCGGCAGCCAGCACCGCGTCGAACACGTGGGTCGCGAACTCGGCGGGTGTATATATTTCGTAACCCAGTTCCCCAACATAAGTTATTCTTGAAGCCCGCACCCGCGCATGGCCGATTTCCAGTTCGCGCGAGCTGGCGAAGGGAAGTGCCGCGTCGCCCAGATCCTCGCCGGTCAGCTCTTCCAGCAGGGCCCGGCTGTTCGGCCCCATCAGCCCCAGCATCGGCAGGCCCGAGGTCACGTCGATCGCCTGGCAGCGGGCATCGTCCGGGAGATGGCGGAGCAGCCAGGCGAAGTCCCGGCGTTGCGCCGCCGCCGCGGTCACCACCAGGAAGGACTGCTCGTCCAGGCGGGTGATGGTCAGGTCGCTCTCGATCCCGCCCCGCTCGTTCAGCCACTGGGTATAGACGATCCGGCCGGGCGGCACGTCGACCTGGTTGCACGAGATCCGGTTCAGGACCGCCACGGCGTCCCGCCCCTGGACCAGGAACTTGGCGAACGAGCTTTGGTCGAACAGCCCGACCGCGTCCCGCACCGTCCGGCATTCCTGGCCGACCGGGTCGTGCCAGTTCTGCCGGCACCAGGAATAGCGGTAGGCCGGCTCCATCCCTTCCGGGGCGAACCAGTTCGGCCGCTCCCAGCCGGCCACCTCGCCGAACACCGCCCGCCGTCCGGCCAGGCGGTCGTGGAAGGGCGAGCGGCGCACGCCGCGGGCAGTCTCCATCTGCCGGTAGGGCCAGTGCATCGCGTAGAGCAGGCCCAGCGTCTCGGTGGTGCGCTCCCGCAGGTAGCGGCGGTTCGACTGGAAGGACTGCATCCGGCGCAGGTCGACATCCACCAGGTCCTCGGGCATGGCGCGGTCCCGGATCCACTCGGCCAGGACCTTGCCGGCGCCGCCGGAGCTCTGGATCCCGATCGAGTTGAAGCCGCAGGCCACGAACAGGTCGCGCAACTCCGGGGTCTCGCCCAGCAGGTAGCGGTCGTCGGGCGTGAAGCTCTCCGGGCCGTTGAAGAAGGTGTGGATCCCGGCAGTCTCCAGGGACGGCATCCGCGCCATCGCCGCTTCCAGGATCGGCTGGAAATGGTCCAGGTCCTCCGGCAGCTGGTCGAAGCAGAAATCCTCGGGGATGCCGTCCATCCCCCAGGGCTTGGCGGAAGGCTCGAAGCAGCCCAGCAGGATCCGGCCGGCATCCTCCTTGTAGTAGGCACACTCGTCCGGCACGCGCAGCACCGGCAGGCCGGACGGCAGGCCGCCGATCGCCTCGGTGACGATGTAGAAATGCTCGGCGGCATGCAGCGGCAGCGATACGCCCACCGCAGCACCCAGCTCGCGCGCCCACATCCCGGCGGCGATCACCACCGTGCCGGCCCGCACGGTCTGGCCCTCGGCGGTGCGCACCCCCACCGCCCGGCCGCCCTCCACCAGGATCCGGTCGACCTTGCAGTTCTCGACGATCCGGGCCCCGCGCATCCGCGCACCTCGCGCAAAGGCCTGGGTGACGCCCACCGGGTCGGCCTGGCCGTCCTTTGGCAGGAACACCCCGCCCACCGCGTCGTCCAGGCGCAGCAGCGGGTAGCGGGCGGCGATGTCGGCGGGTTGGAGCAGCTCCACCTCCAGCCCGAAGCTCTTGGCCATCGAGGCGCCCCTGGCCAGCTCCTCGAACCGCTCGGCGTTCAGGGCCAGCGAGATCGAGCCGTTCTGGCGAAACCCGGTGGACTGGCCGGTCTCCCGTTCCAGCTCGAACAGGAGGTCGGAGGTATACTTGGCGAGCTCGGTCATCACCCTTGTGGCGCGCAGCTGGCCGATCAGGCCGGCCGCATGCCAGGTGGTGCCGCAGGTGAGCTGGCGACGCTCCAGGAGCAGGGTGTCGGTGATGCCGAGCTTGGCCAGGTGATAGGCGATCGAGCAGCCGATCACCCCGCCGCCGATGACGATCACCTCGGTATGGGACGGCAGGTTCTGCGGCATGGTCGGCGGGCCTCGCTCCTGGTGGCCCGGGCAGTCTAGCGCGGCCCGCTGGGGGTCACGAAGCGGCGCAGGAGACGCGCGGTGCCGCTTTGCCGACAGTCGCGTCGGGTGGGCGGCCCTCGGCGCCCATCGCCGCCGGCGGCGACGGGCGCGGCGTGCGCCGGGTCCAGGGCGTATCCTTGTACCACTGCACCACCCGGGCGACGGCCAGCAGCGCCGCCATGCCGGCGAGGTTGACCAGCAGCGTCACCAGCCAGCCGGGCCCGAGCTGGTCCAGGACCACGCCCAGGATGCGGGCCAGCACGATCCCGCTCAGGAACACCGCGAGCGTCTGCCGGCCGACCGCCACCACCTGCTCGACCAGCACGCCTTTCAGCCGCTGCCCGGCGGGGCCGACCGCCAGCCAGGCCAGATAGGCCAGCGCCAGGAAATGCAGGTGGCGCAGCAGGCCGAACGGGGTCTTGGCAAAAAGCGGCCGCAGCTCCTCGTGGCTCGCCTGGAGAAACGGCAGGGAGCGCACCATCGGCAGCCAGGTGAACGGGATCGAAACGAGGACCAGCAGCAGGGCCAGGACCACCAGCGTCTTGCTGCGCGGCGGCGCCGGCAGCCAGCCGCGCACGAAGCCGAACCCGGTGAAGAACACCAGCTGCCAGCCGGCCGGGTCGAAATACCAGACCCGCTCCGACCAGGGGTCCGCCGGCAGGGCGGTGATCCGGGCCTGGGCGGCCAGCCACAGGAGCCCCAGCAGGACCAGCACCACCCGCCCCCCGGCCAGCCGCTCCACCGCCATGACCAGCGGGATCATCCCGAGGATGACCAGGTACATGGGCAGGATGTCGAAATAGTTCGGCACATAGGTCAGGGTGACCAGGCCCAGAATTCCGGAGGCCGGGTCGGCGAAGAAGCGGTCGAACTGCAGGGTGCGGGTATAGCTGTCGGTGGCGAACATCCGGTCGGCCACGATCATCGCCGCCAGCACCGCCACGAACACCCCGATCTGCGCCCACCAGATCTGCCAGACCCGCAGGCCGATCCGGGCGGTGCCGATCGCCTGGCCGTGGCGGTCGAACACCCGCGCGAACGCGTAGGCCGACGCCATCCCTGAGCAGAACACGAAGATCTCGGTGGCGTCGGAGAAGCCGAACCGGGCCGGGATCCAGTTGATCCAGGCGTTGCCCGGGATGTGGGCGATCAGGATGATGAACATCCCGATGCCCCGGAAGAAGTCCAGGCGCAGGTCGCGCTCGCTGCGGCGCGGCTCAGATCCGGCTGACATAGTCCTCCGCCTCGATCCGGCACGCGATCAGCGTGAAGGTCTCGTTCGCGGCGGCGTCCTGCAGGGCGCGGTCGAGCGCATGCCGGTCCTGGACCTCGATTCCCTCGCCGCCAAACGCATGGGCCAGGGCCACGAAGTCGGAGCGCGGCAGCCGCACGCCCTGCGAGGCCAGCCCGGCCTGGGCCTGCTTCAGCGCGATCAGCGCCAGGCTGGCATCCTGCAGCACGACCAGGGTCACCGGCATGGCGAGGTCGCGCAGGGTGGCGAGCTCGCCCGCCACCATCTCCAGCCCGCCATCGCCCATCACCGCCACGACCTGGCGCTCGGGCGCCGCCCGCTTGACCCCGATTGCCAGCGGCAGGGCCGCCCCCATGGTGCACCAGCCCGAGGACTGCAGGAGCTGCAAGGGCCGGCCAACCTGCATCTTCTGGCTGAGCAGGATCCGGTGCGCGCCGCTGTCGACCGTGACCGTGGTGTCCCGCCGCAGCGCCATGTTCAGGGCGTCGACCACGTCATGGGCGCGAAAGCGCCCGTCTGGGGTGGCAAACGCGGAGGCCAGGCGGTCGCGGACCATGGCGATCTCGCCCGAGAAGCTCGACCGGCTGGGCTCCAGCCGGTGCGCCAGCGCCGAGACCAGGGCGGCCGGGTCGCCGATCAGGCGGATGTCGACCCGGTGCATGGCATGGTCGGGCGCCGCCGCGGTAAGTTCCAGGACCCGGGCATCCGGGCCGAACGGGTCGAGCCAGCCGGGCCGCATCTCGATCGGGTCGTAGCCCACCAGCAGGACCAGGTCGGCGGCGCGCACCAGCGGCAGCAGCGCAGCGTCGGCCAGGGGCGACAGCCCGGCGGCGCCCAGGACCAAAGGATGGCCCTCGTCCACCACGCCCTTGGCCCGGTAGGTGGTGACCAGCGGCGCGTTCAGCATTTCCAGGAGGGTGAGCAGCGGGCCGGTCAGCATGGACGTGGCCGCGTCCATCCCGGCGATCACCAGCGGCGCCCTGGCCTGCTGGAGCATGGCGCGCGCGGCGCCCAGCGCCGGGTCGTCCGGATCGACGGCCGGGCGGCTGGCCCGGACCGGCGACGATGCGGGCGCGTCCTTTGCCGGGGACGCCGCGACGAGCGGCGACAGGTCGAGATGGACCGGGCCGAACGGGCGCTCGCAGGCGAGCGCCAGGGCGCGGGCCACCACCGAGGCGCTGTCCTCCGCCTCAATCTCGAAGCTGGCCTTGACCAGGGGCCGGAGCAGGGCTGCCTGGTCCAGGATCTGGTGGGTGTAGCGGCCGCGCACCGAGCGCTCGACCACGCCCGAGACCACCACCAGCGGCACCCGTTCCTGGACGGCGTCGGCGATGCCGTTCAGCGCGTTGGCCAGGCCCGGGCCCAGCGTGGTCACCAGGAGCCCGGGCCGGCCCGTGGCCCAGTACGAGCCGGCCGCCATGATCGCCGCCGGGGTCTCGTGGCGGGCCAGGGTGAAGTCGATCCCGGCCTGGACCAGGCCGTCCACCAGGGTCACGACCTCGCCGCCCGGCATGCCGAAGGCATGGCGGATGCCATGGCCGTGGAGGGTGCGGGCGACGAGGTCGGCGACCCTGGTTGGCTGCTGGTCAGGCACGTCCGGTTCCTTCACGCAGGCGAATCACGCCGGCCGTCACCAGGCCGAAGATCAGGTGGCCCACCAGCGACGCCCAGGTCAGCGGGATGAACCCGAGAAAGGCAGGCAGGCCGGCAGCCAGATGGGCCATGACGTAAAGGGCGAACACCCACAAGCCCACCCCGAATCCGAGCCCGACCGCCCACCAGGGCAGGAACGGGGTGAGCAGCCGGGCCAGCGGCCGGGCGAGGTAGAGATAGCCCAGCGGGTAGAACAGCACGCCCACCACCAGGTGGACCAGCTCGGCCAGGAGCCGGCTCTGCAGCCCGAACACCGACTGCACCAGCGCCGCCGGCTCCAGCGGGCCGCCCACCCAGAAGGGCGTGATGCCGCGCGCCCAGACTTCCCAGGCGAGGTCGGCGGCAAGGCCTGCCAGGAGGGCGGAAAGGATCAGGGCGCCGCTCAACGGCGGGAACAACGGCCGGCCAACCGGCTCGGCTGCGAGCGCGTTCATTAGCTGTCTCCATCCGGTGGCCCTCCTTCAGGCGGAGGGCGATGGCGGCTCAGACGAGGAGCGAGGAGCGCCGGCTCGCCCGGGCAGGCATGACCTCGGTGGCGAACCGGTCGACGTGGCGGATCTGGTGGCGCAGGTCGAGCAGGCGGCGGAGCAGCCGGGCGTCGCCCGAGCTGGCGGCATGGTCGACCAGGGTGCGCATGAACACGTCGCGCTGGGCGTTGCTGCCGCCCATGTCGGGCAGCCGCTCGGCAACGTCGAGCAAGAAGCCGGGGCTGGTCCCGGCGGGCCGGCCGGCGATCAGCCGGGCCATCGGCAGGCCGACCCGCCCGGCCACCGCCGCCTGGTCGCCGCTCCCCGAGGCCGCCTCCTCGGCCAGGGCGTCGATCAGCTCGTCCGCGCCGGCCTGGTCGCCGGTGGCCACCAGGGCCAGCAGCTGGTGCAGGCTGGCGAACACCAGGATGGTCTCGTGGCGGCGGCGGCGCGCGATCTCGGCCAGCTCGTCCCAGCGGTCGCCCACCGCCACGCCTTCCTGGTGCAGGCGCCAGAGCAGCGAGCTGGCATTGGCGATGTCGCGGAAGTCGTCGGTGAACACCGGCCGCACCGCCTCGTCGTAGAGCGACAGCACCTCGTCGGTCCGGCCCTCCTCCAGGAGGAACAGCGCCAGGTGCCAGGCCATGTGGAAGCGGAAATTGTGGCAGCCCTGCCAGTTGGGTCGGGCGTTGACCAGCCAGCCGATCCCGGCCGACACCCGGCCGCGCATCTCATAGACATGCGCCACCGCATGCATGCCCCAGGCGTCGCGCGGCTCGAGCAGGACCGCGCGCCGGCCGGTGCGCTCGGCCTCGTCATAGGCGCCGTTCTCTTCCAGCGCGAAGGCATGGCAGCCGAGCAGGAAGCCGTAGCCGGGCACGTCGACATGCCAGTGGCGCAAGAGCCCCCCGGTTGCCTGCGCCATGCCGGCAAGGTCGCCGCCCAGAAAGCGCAGGCCGTGGGACAGCTTGGCTAGGAGCAGGGAGCGCGGCTCCCGCTCCAGGGCTTCGTCCAGGACGGCAACCGCCGCGGCGAGCCTGCCGGCCACCGCCAGCTCCAGCGCGTCCAGCAGGGCCTGCTCGAACGGGGTGGCCGGCCGCCGGAGGGCGGCTGCTTTGGCAGCGGCGAGCTGCGCGGCGCCGGCCGCGATGCATTCGCGGCGCGCCAGCATGACTGCGCCAAACCCGCTCACGGCATGGGCCGCGATCATGTCGGGATCCGCCTGCAGGCTGGCCGCCAGGGCGTCGGCGGCATCGGGGCGGTGGGCCGCCACCGCCGCCACCGCCTGCTCGAACGCCTCGATCGCGGTCGGGCAGGACGAGCCATGTTCTCCGGCGTATCGATCGGTCGCCAAGCCAGCCTCCTCCGTCACTTCTAACGGTACGCCCGCCATTCCGGCCTGGATCTGGTCCGGCCTGGATCTGGCGGCGCGTCTTCAGCTGGAAGTACGTATTCTACGAGTTCGGGTTACAGGAATCGGTGGTGGCGGGCGAGGATGGAGCCGGCGTCGGCGCCGGGTCCACGGCGCCGACGATCAGCCGGGCGCCGTTCTGGTAGGTCAGGTAGCTCCACAGCCAGTTCACCGCGACCACCAGGCGGTTGCGCCAGCTGATCAGGAAATAGATGTGGGCGACGCCCCAAAGGACCCAGGCGGGATAGCCGCTCAGGCGCAGCCGGCCGAAATCGACCACTGCGGCGCGGCGGCCGATGGTGGCCAGGTCGCCG
This sequence comes from Geminicoccus roseus DSM 18922, assembly GCF_000427665.1. Classification (NCBI taxonomy): domain Bacteria; kingdom Pseudomonadati; phylum Pseudomonadota; class Alphaproteobacteria; order Geminicoccales; family Geminicoccaceae; genus Geminicoccus; species Geminicoccus roseus. The sequence continues at coordinate 4,693,553 of NZ_KE386572.1, read as the reverse complement.
GCATGGCGATAACGGAATGGGCCGGGATCGGCGCCGCCGGCCAGTTCTGAGGCGATTTTCCGGGCGGCATGCCGGCCCATCTGCTTGGCCGCCGGAGCGATGCCCGGCACCGGCCGGCCCTCGCTGGTCAGGGAGGCCGCGTCGCCGACCACGAACACGCCCGGCCGGCCCGGCACCGACAGGTCCGGCTCGACCAGCACCCGGCCGGCCCGGTCGGCCGGCACCGACAGCCAAGCAGCGGCCGGCGAGGCGCGCACGCCGGCGGCCCACACCACCGACGCCGCCCAGATCCGCTCGCCGGCGACGATCACCCCGTCGGGGTCGCACTCGGTGACGTTCTGGCCAAGACGGACCTCGACCCCCAGCCGGACCAGGGCCTGCCGGGTCGCTTCCGAAAGGTCCGGCGCGAAGGTAGAGAGAACCCGCTCGCCGCCCTCGACCAGGACCACCCGGGCGTCGTCCGGGCCGATCCGCCGGAAGTCGCGGGCCAGTGCATGCCGGGACAGCTCCGCGATCGCGCCGGCCATCTCGACTCCGGTCGGCCCGCCGCCGACCACCACGAAGGTGAGCAGGCGGCTGCGCCTGGCCGGATCCGGCTCGATCTCCGCCGCCTCCAGGGCGGTGAGGATGCGCTCGCGGATGCGGGTGGCGTCGGCGATGGTCTTCAGCCCGGGCGCCACCTCCTCCCACTGATCATGGCCGAAATAGGCGTGGCGCACCCCGGTGGCGAGCACGAGCCGGTCATAGGGCAGCCGGCGCCCGTCCTGGAGCAGCACCTGCCTCGCCTCGTGGTCGACGCCGGTGACCTCGCCCAGCTGCACCTCGACATTGGCCTGGCGGCTCAGGATGCCGCGGATCGGCCAGGCGATCTCGGCCGGCGAGAGGGCGGCGGTGGCCACTTGGTAGAGCAGCGGCTGGAACAGATGGTAGTTGCGGTGGTCGACCAGGGTGATCCGGAGCGGCTTGCCCGCCAGGGCCTGCACGCAGCTGATCCCGGCGAACCCGGCGCCGACCACCAGGACCCGCGGTGGCTGCTCGGTCATCTCGTCTCCCGGAAGCTTTTCGGTGGGTCGGAAATGATCCGCCCGCTCACGCCTCGGCCACGCCGAAGCCGGACGGTTCCCGCCGGGCGCCCTGATGGCGGCGGTTCAGCGCGGCGCGGACGCGGTCGGCCAGCTCGGAGCGCCGGTAGGGCTTGCCGATCACGTCCAGCGAGGTGCCGCGCGGGATGTCGGCCACCAGGTCGTCGTTGTAGCCGGTGGTGATCAGGATCGGCACGTCGGGCCGCAGCCTGCCCACCTGCTCGGCCAGTTCCAGCCCGCTCATGCCGCCCGGCATCACGATGTCGGTGAACAGGAGGTCGATCGCGGCGCCGTCCTCCAGCAACTGCAGGGCCTGCTCGCCGCTCTCGGCGGTCTGGACGCGGTATCCCAGCGAGGTCAGGTGGTTCTCGGCCAGGGTCCGCACATCCTCGCTGTCTTCGACCACCAGGATCGTCTCGGCGTGGCCGGGCTGGTCGTCGGCGTCGCGCAGCGGGGCCGCCTCCGTCACCGGGGGCGAGCCTTCATGGGCCCGGGCGACCGGGAACAGCATCCGCACGACGGTGCCCTTGCCCTCGTCGCTGGCAATCTCCAGCCGGCCCAGCGACTGCTCGACAAAGCCGTGCACCATGGCGAGACCCAGCCCGGTGCCCTTCTCGGCGCCCTTGGTGGTGAAGAACGGCTCGGTCGCCCGCTCCAGGACATGGACGGGCATGCCCTGCCCCTGGTCCTCCACGGTCAGGATCACATAGTCGCCGGGCGGCAGGTGCCGGGCAGCCGCGTCGCCGTTGAGGTGAAGGGTCGAGGTCGAGACCGTGACGGTGCCGCCGCGCGGCATCGCATCGCGCGCGTTGATCAGGACGTTCAGGAGCGCCATCTCGAAATGGACCGGGTCGAGCTGGACCTGGGGCAGGCGGCGCTTGAGCGACAGGATCAGGTCGATCCGGGCGCCCACCGTGTTGTCCAGCATCTCGCCGAAATCGTTGATCAGCGTGTTCAGGTCGGTGCGGCGCGGCTCCAGCCGGGTCTTGCGGGCAAACGCGAGGAGCTGCCGGGTCAGCCTTGCGCCGCGCTCGGCGGCGCGCCCGGCATTCTCCAGCTGGCGGCGCTGGCGGTCGTCGATGTCGCCCTTGAGCACCAGCTCGACGTTGCCGGCGATCACCTGCAGCAGGTTGTTGAAGTCGTGGGCGAGCCCGGCGGTGAGCTGCCCGATCGCCTCCATCTTCTGCGCCTGCCGGTAGGCCTGCTCGGAGGAATGGCGCCGGGTGACGTCCAGCTGGCTGGCGAAGAAATAGATCAGCTGGCCGTCGGTGTCGTAGACCGGGGCGACGAACACGGCGTTCCAGAACGGGGTCCCGTCGCGCCGGTAGTTCAGGAGCTCGAGCGAGACCGCCCGCTCCATCTCGATCGCGCGGCGCAACTCGTCGACCGACTCCCGGTCGGTGTTGGTGCCCTGCAGGAAACGGCAGTTGCGCCCCTCGACCTCGTCCTCCTCGTAGCCGGTGAGGTCCAGGAACGCCTTGTTGGCGAACACGATCGGATTATCGGGGAGGCGCGGGTCGGTCAGGATCATCGGCATGCGCGTCATCTGCAGCGCCGCGAAGAACACCCCGCCGCGGTCGTCCAGACCCGGATCGGTGATCGTGCTCTGCTGCCAATGACGGCGGCCGGGGCCGCCGGTCGGGCTGTAGGAGGTCCCGTCCCTCATTGTCCCGGCCGCTACGCCGCTGGCCTGCGCCGTGCCGCCATCCAGCGCCATGCGGCGATCGGCCTCGTCTGCTCCGTGGTCGTTCACCCGCCCTCCGTCCGTGAACCTGCGCTCCTTCGGCAACGCCCCCGGTCTCGGGCAGTCGCTTGCCGCATCGTCCGACTCCACAACCGTTGACCGGCTGCAAAGTGGCATGGCGGTGTCAAATGGTCAGGTATCCTTCTGGATCAAGTCCCGCACCTTGCGGCTGAACAGGTCGAACGCGAACGGCTTGCTGATCATCTGGGTACGCTGGTCCAGGCTGTTCTCGAGCATGGCGGCGGCGTAGCCGGTGATGAACAGGACCGGCAGGTCGGGGCGCTGCTGGCGCGCGATCTCGGCGAGCTGGCGGCCGTTGGGGATGCTGGGCAGGCCGACATCGGTCACCAGCAGGTCGACCCGGCCGGCACGCTGCAGCAGGGCCAGGGCAGCGGTGCCGTCGGCCGCGGGAGTGACCCGGTAGCCCTGCTCGCGCAGGCGCTCGGCAGTGGCCTCGCGGATCGCATCGTCGTCCTCGACCAGCACGATCGCACCCTCCTGGCGGTCGGGGACGGGGCCGGAGGGGAGCGGTTCGGACTCGGTCGCCACCAGGTCGTTGCGGCGCGGCAGGTAGATCCGGATGGTGGTCCCCTCGCCCGGCGTGCTGGTCGCCCGCAGCCAGCCTCCGGACTGGCGCACGAAGCCATAGATCTGGCTCAGGCCGAGACCGGTGCCCTGCCCCAGCGGCTTGGTGGTGAAGAACGGCTCGAACGCCCGCTCCAGCACCTCCGGCGTCATCCCGACGCCGTCATCCGCCACGGCGATCTCCACGAACTGCCCGGGCTCCAGGCCGTCCTCCTCGACCAGGTCCTTCTCGGTGAGGCGGACCTCGGTGGCGGTGATCAGGATCCGGCCGCCCTCGGGCATCGCATCGCGGGCATTGATGCACAGGTTGAGCAGCGCGCTCTCCAGCTGGTTGGCGTCGCACAGGACCGTCCAGGGCCCCTCGCCCAGCTCCAGGTCCACCCGCACCTCGGGCCCCACCGCCCGGCGGATGAACTCCTTCATGCCGCGGATCAGCGCCAGCGGATCGATTGGCCTTGGCTGCAGGTCCTGGCGGCGCGCGAACGCCAGGAGCCGGTGGGTGAGCTTGGCCGCCCGGTCGATCGCGTCGCGGGCCGCCGTCATGTAGCGGTCGATCTCGGCCACCCGGCCCTGGGCTATCCGGCGCTGCACCATCTCCAGGCTGCCGGAGATGCCCTGCAGCATGTTGTTGAAGTCATGGGCGACCCCGCCGGTCAGCTGGCCCACCGCCTCCAGCTTGTGCGACTGGCGCAGCGCCTCCTGGTTGGCGCGCAGCTCGCGGGTCCGCTCGGCGACCTGCTGCTCCAGCGTGTCGTTCAGTTCCTGGAGCGCCTGCTCGGCCCGCTTCTGCTCGGTGATGTCGTGGCCCTGGACGAAGATCCCGACGACCTGCCCGTCCTCGTCCATGAGCGGCTGGTAGATGAAGTCCAGATAGTGCTCGACGAGCGGACCGTCCGCGTCCTGCCGCAGCATTGTCCGGATGGCCTGGCCAACGAAGGGCTCGCCGCTGCCATAGACCTGGTCCAGCAGATTGAGGAAGCCCTGCGTGTCCACCTCGGGCAGCGCCAGGCGGACCGGCAGGCCCACCACCGGGCGGCCGACCAGGCGCAGGTAGGCGGCGTTGGCCAGCTCGAACACGTGGTCCGGGCCGCGCAGCAGCGCCATGAAGCTAGGCGCCTGCTCGAACAGGGCGCGGATCTGGCCGCGCTCGGCGTCCAGCGCCTGGTTGGCGATCTGCACCGCCTCGGCGCGCCGGAACACGCTGCTGGTGATGTGCATCGCCGAGGCGGCGCTGGAAGAGCGCAGGAGGTGCAGCTCGGTCACGTCCACCGTGTGCTGCAGGATGAACGCCACCTCGCCCCGCCCGTCGAACATCGGGGTGTGGGTGGCGCTCCAGTAGCGCTCCTCCAGCACCCCGTCCGGCCGGGCGATGGCGTAGGGGATCAGGGAAAGATGGTCGACGGTCTTCTGGGTCAGCACCCGGGCCAGCGAGGCGCGCAGAATCCGGCCGCTCGCGCCCTCGGGGTCGCCCGGGAACGCCTCGAACATGTTGCGGCCGACCAGCTGCTCGCGCGTGCGCATGGTCACCCGCAGATAGGCGTCGTTCATGCCGACAATGTCGAAATTGCGGTCGAGGATGATGTAGGGGTTGGGCGAAGCGTTGAAGAGCGCCGCCAGGTCCACGCCACTCAGAACGGATGAGCGGAACAGGTTCGTCCCCCCTTGAGATGCCATCTTGCCCCCGGCCGAGAACCCTCTGCCGGCGCGGCGGATTCTAGAGATGCACGCCGCCAATAGCGAGATTCAAGGAGGAATGCGGGCGCCGTCCCAGGCGTGGCAATGGCCGCTGTCGTCGGCCTGCAGCCCGTCCAGCACGTCCAGGAGCTGCTGCGCGGCGTGATCGGGCGTGAACAGCCTGCCTTGCGGCACCCCGGCCTGGAACGGCTGGCTCAGCCCGGTCGCGACCGTGCCCGGATGCAGGCCCACGCAGAGCGCTAGGGGATGGGTGCGCGCCAGCTCGATCGAGAGGGAGCGGATCAGCATGTTCAGCGCCGCCTTGGACGCCCGGTAGCCGTACCAGCCGCCAAGCTCGTTGTCGGTGATGCTGCCGACCCGGGCGGAAAGCGCGGCGAACACCGCCCTGCCCTGGCGCGGCAGCAGCGGCAGGAAATGCTTGGCGACCAGGGCCGGGCCGATCGTGTTGATCCGGAACGTGCGTTCCAGGAAGCCCGGGTCCAGCTGCTTGAAGCTCTTTTCCAGCAGCCGGCCGCCCTCGTGCAGCATGCCCGTGGCGACGATCACCAACCCGACCGGCCCGGCCTCCGCCACCCGGGCCGCCGCCGCCCGGATTGAATCCTCGTTTTCCAGGTCGAGCGGGACCTCCGCCCGCCGCGCTGCCTGGCCGCCCTTCGGCCTTCGCGACAGCGCGAACACCGTGCCGAACCCCTCCTCCTCGGCCAGGAGCCGCTCCACCAGCGCCTGGCCGATCCCGCCGGACGCGCCGACCACCACGGCGCTGCTCGGCTGCACGATGCTCCGCATGAGGATGTCTCCGTTGGCTGCCATGACCTTCCGGATACGCAGCGACGCCGCGATCCGTTCGCACGGTCCGGCAGATGGTCTAGCCTGTCCGCCCCGTCCCGCGCCAAGCGGGAGGCGAGACGATCAGCGGAGATGACGATGGCACGATATCCCTTGCCGGTCCTGGCGGCCGGCCTGATGGCCTGCCTGCTCCCGCCCCTCGCGGCGCTGGCGCAGGAGGCGGCCGAGCCGGTCGTCGAGCTGGGGCCGCGGCCATTCTACCTGGCCGACCGGCTGGAGGACGGCGAGCTCAAGGACCGGCTCGGCCAGTGCCGGGGGCCGTTCCAGAAGAGCGACTTCTCCATCGGCCATCGCGGCGCGCCCCTGATGTTCCCCGAGCACACTCGGGAATCCTACCTGGCGGCGGCCCGGATGGGTGCCGGCGTGCTGGAATGCGACGTGGCGTTCACCGCCGACCGCGAGCTGGTCTGCCGCCATGCCCAGTGCGACCTGCACACCACCACCAACATCCTGGCGGTGCCGGAACTGGCGGCGAAATGCTCCGAGCCGTTCACCCCGGCCGATCCGGCGACAGGGACGCCGGCCTCGGCGAAATGCTGCACCAGCGACCTGACGCTCGCCGAGTTCCAGACGCTCGAGGGCAAGATGGACAGCGAGGACAAGCAGGCCGCCGACGTCCTGTCCTACATGCAGAGCACCGCACCCTGGCGCACCGACCTCTATGTCCCGGGCCAGCTGATGACGCATGCCGAGAGCATCGAGCTGTTCAAGGAACTGGGCGTGAAGGCCACGCCGGAGCTGAAGGCGCCCGAGGTGGCGATGCCGTACGAGGGTGACTACAGCCAGGAGGACTACGCCCAGGCGCTGATCGACGCCTACAGGCAAGCGGGCGTGCCGCCGTCGGACGTGTTCCCGCAATCCTTCAACCTGGACGACGTGCTCTACTGGCTGAAGGCCGAGCCGGAATACGGCGCCCAGGCGGTCTATCTGGACGGCCGCAACGAGGACGACCCGGCCTTCGATTCCAACGACCCCTCGACCTGGAAGCCCGGCATGCAGGAGCTGGCCGACCAGGGCGTGCGGATCCTGGCGCCGCCCTTGTGGATGCTGCTGACCCTGGACGACGGCGGCAAGATCGTGCCCTCGGCCTATGCCAGGGAAGCCAAGGCCGCCGGGCTGGAGCTGATCACCTGGAGCCTGGAGCGCTCCGGCCCGCTGGCCGGCGGTGGCGGCGGCTACTACCGGACGGTGACGGCCGCCATCGACGACGACAGCGACATGCTGGTCGCGCTGGACGTGCTGGCGCGCGAGGTGGGCGTGCGCGGCGTGTTCTCGGACTGGCCGGCGACCACGACCTTCTACGCGAACTGCATGGGGATGACCGAAGGGAGTGCCGGCGCGAACTGACCGGCCGGCACTCCCGGAGGGATCAGTTGCCGGCCGCCGTCACGAAGCGGTCGGTGAAGGTCCGGTCCAGGTCGAACTCGGCGCTGGCGAGTTCCGGATCGAACTGCTTGAGCATGTCGAAGGAGGCCTGCATCGCCTCGGGCGGGATGATCCCGGTCCGGCTGTAGGTCTCCTGGCTGGCGGCCACCGCGCGCAGGTACAGCTCCTCGTTGCCCAGATGGTACTCGGCGGGCACCACCTCGGCGATCTCCTCGGGCGAGGCGGTCGCCAGCCAGTCCAGCGCCTTCTTGAACGAGTTCACCAGGGCCTGGACGGTGTTCGGGTTGGCTTCGATGAAGTCGTTCTTCATGTAGACCACCGCGGCCGGGATCGAGGCGCCGAAGATCGCTTCTGTCCCGGCCTCGGTGCGCGAATCGGCCAGCACCACGATGTCGTCGTCGGCCTCCAGCTTGGAGATCACCGGGTCCAGGTTGGAGATCGCCTCGATCTCGCCCTGCTGCATCGCCGCCACGGCGCTCAGGCCCGCACCCACGCCGATGAACGCCGCCTGCTGCGGGTCGGCGCCGTCCTTTGCCATCAGGTAGTTGACGAAGAAATTGGTGGAGGAGCCGGGCGCGGTCACCCCGACCTTGCGGCCGGCCAGGTCGGCCGGCGACTTGATCTGGTCGGCCAGGTCCTTCTTCACCGCCAATACGATGCCCGGGAAGCGGCCGAGCTCGATCACCGCGCGGATGTCCTGGTTCTTGGCTTGCATCCGGATCGTGTGCTCGTAGGCGCCGGTCACCACGTCGACCGAGCCGCCGACCAGCGCCTGCAGCGACTTGGAGCCGCCGCCGAAATCGTTGATCGCGACGTCCAGCCCCTCTTCCTCGAAGAAGCCCTTCTGCTCGGCGATGGTCAGCGGGAGGTAGTAGAGCAGCGGCTTGCCGCCCACGCCCAGCGTGATCGAGCTCTGCTCGAGGTCGGCAGCGCTTGCGGGCGACAGCGACAGGGCCATGGCGCCGGCCAAGGCCGCGCCGAGCATTGTTCTGCGAAGGATCATCAGCCAGCTCCCTGGATTGTTGTTTTCAGGTCGTGGTCGCCGCCGGTGCGGGACGCCACACCAGCAGCCGTTTCTCGATCGCGGTGACCACCGCGTCGATCACGATCACGAACACGGTCAGCACCAGCATGCCGGAAAACACGCCGGTAACGTCGAACACGCTTTCCGCCTGGTGGATCTTGTAGCCGAGCCCCCCGGCCGAGCCGAGATACTCGCCGACCACCGCGCCCACCACGGCAAAGCCCACCGAGGTATGCAGGGACGAGAACATCCAGGTCAGCGCCGCCGGCCAGTAGACATGGCGCATCAGCTGGCGCTCGTTCATGCCGAGCATCTTGGCGTTGGCCAGCACGGTCGGGCTGACCTCGCGCACGCCCTGGTAGACGTTGAAGAACACGATGAAGAACACCAGCGTGAAGCCCAGCGCCACCTTCGACCAGATGCCCAGGCCGAACCAGAGCGCGAAGATCGGCGCCAGCACCACCCGGGGCAGCGCGTTGGCGGCCTTGACGTAGGGGTCGAACACCGCTGCCAGCAGGGCCCGGCGGGCAAAGGCGAAGCCCAGCAGGATCCCGCCGGTGGCGCCGGTCACAAAGGCCAGCACCGTTTCCAGAAGGGTGATGCCTAAGTGATGCCAGAGCTCGCCGCTGACCACGTCCCGCCAGGTGCGCGCCAGCACGTCGATAGGCGTGGAGAAGAAGAACGGGTCCAGAAGCTTGCTGCCGCCGATCGGCACGGTGGTCAGCACGTGCCAGACCAGCAGGAACCCGGCGGCGACCAGCAGTTGCAGCAGCAGGAGGACGGCGCGGTTCATCGGTTGGCCTCTCCCTGGGCATAGGCGCGCTGCACCTCGACCCGGAGCGACGCCCAGATCGCCCGGTGGATCTCGTGGAACTGGGGATCCAGGCGGATCTCGGCGATGTCGCGCGGGCGCTCCAGCGTCACCGGGTAGTTGCCGACGAAGCGCGCAGCCGGCCCCGCCGACATCACGATCACCCGGTCGGCCAGCGAGATCGCCTCCTCCAGGTCGTGGGTGATGAACAAGACGGCCTTGCGGTCGGCGGCCCAGAGATCGAGCAGGAGGTTGCCCATGATCTGCCGTGTCTGCGCGTCGAGCGGGCCGAACGGCTCGTCCATCAGCAGGATTTCCGGGTCGCGGATCAGCATCTGCGCCAGGGCCACGCGCTTGCGCTGCCCGCCGGAAAGCATGTGCGGGTAGCGGTCGGCAAAGCCGGCGAGCCCGACCCTGGCCAGCCAGGCCCGGGCACGCTCGCGCGCCTCGCTTCGGCCGACCCCGGCCGGCTCCAGCGCCACCGCGACATTGTCCAGCGCGGTCTTCCACGGCATCAGCGCGTCCTGCTGGAACAGGTAGCCGGCGCGCCGGTTCAGGCCGACCAGGTCGGTGCCGAAGATCCGCACCGTGCCGGCGGTGGGCTGCAGCAGCCCGGCCGCGGCGTTCAGCAGGGTCGACTTGCCGCAGCCGGTGGGCCCGACGATCGCGACGAACTCGCCGGCCGCCACGCCCAGGTCGATCCCGTCCACCGCCCGGTAGGTCGACCGGTCGCCCAAGGTGAAGGCGATGGCGACTCCGGCCAGGTCGATCGCCTGCGCTGCCGCCCGCTCTGTTTCCGCCATGCGCCCCCCGTACCACGCGGCGTCCTGGTTAGGCGGTGGGATTTCGGGAGGCAAGAGGCCGGAAACTTGAGCGGCAGCGGGAATGTGGCCAAGGCGAAGTTCGCACATCCCGGGGATGGAATGCGAGGCGAGCGTCCGATGTCGAAGCGCGGGCGCAGGCTCGATGCCAGGCTGGCGGGTCCTACGCCTCTTCCTTCACCGCCCGTTCGATCTTCTCGGCCACCCATTCGTTCAGGCTCTTCCGGGCAGCCGCGGCCGCCAAGGTGGCAGCTTCGTGGAGGGGCGGGTCGAGCCGCAGATTGAACTTTCCCGAAAAGCGCCGGAACGGCTCGATGCCCTGCTTCTCGCACTCATCCAGGAACAGCTGCAGGGACACCCGCCCTTCCTCCATGAGTCCGGCCACGGTGTCCGCGTAGAAGTCGGCGCCGCCATTCAGGCCCAGGAACTCGCCGCGGAACATGGAGATCTCGGGATCGAAGCTGACTACGGCCTTGTGGCCATCGATGTCGATCAAGTTCTTCATGGCTTCACCCCATGCGCCTCCAGCCACCGCCGGATCGCGCTTACCGCGCCTTTGTCGGTCTCCGGCCGGGGATGCGGGCGATGAAACACCTGCACCTCGCCAAAGAGGACCACCGCGACCCGCGATCCCGCCCGCTCGGAAACTTCGGCACCCAGCGCTATGAACAGCGCCTCGATGTCGGACCAGCGGATCGTGCCCGATACCGGCCGGGCAAAGATCTGCTGCAAGGTGGCGCGGTGCCTGCGGTTCATGGAATATGGTACCGCCAGATGGTACTATCGATCAAGGGTTAGGTTGAGCCGACCCTACCATGAGCGTCGAGCAGGCGGCTCTCCCTGATCAATATATTAATAAAATACTCTTCGATTCTTGGCGACATCAAGGGTCTTGCTCAAATTATTATCGCTCCGTTGGAATAATCATGCTTCAATAGATCCGGCTTGCTAGCAAGAGCCACTCTATATCGACCAGGTATTACTCGTTATCGAGATGCTTGGCGCAATGAGGTCTGCGCGTGCCTGTTGTTCTTTTTTGAGAACAAGGCATCAGCGTCATTTCGGAGTATGTGGAAGTGATTGGGCCTAGTTAGACCTGATTAGAGAAGCGAAATTACCTATATGAACTGGTCCCCGCTGCCGGAATCGAACCGGCATGCCTTGCGGCGAGCGATTTTAAGTCGCTTGCGTCTACCTGTTTCGCCAAGCGGGGGCCGTGCGGCAGCCTAGCAAGCGGCAGCCGCGGCGGGAACGGGGTCAGGTCTCGTCCTTGGTCTCGACATGGCGCTCCAGCGCCCATGCGGTCAGCGCGGCATAGCCGGAGGCCAGCAGCGCCTCGTCGGTGCCGCGGAACACGATGGTGGTGCCGTAGCGGCCATCCCGGCTGAACGGGTAGCTGCCGATGTCGATGGCGGCATGCTGGTTCTGGATCGCCGCCAGGGGCTCGGCCACCTCGCCTTCCGGCGCGTACACGGTCAGGCTCTTCGACTTCAGGCGCGGGCCGCCCTTCAGCTTGGCTTTGATGCCGTCGAACATGGCGCGCATGATCGAGGGCACGCCGGCCATCACGTAGACGTTCTCGACCCGGAAGCCCGGGGCGATGCTGACCGGATTGTCGATCAGCTCGGCCCCTTCCGGGGTCTCGGCCATCCGCATCCGCGCGGCGTTCACCTTCTCCGGCGGGAAATAGGCAAGGAGGCGGCGCTCCGCCTCGGGATGGCGGCCGAACGGCAGGCCGAACGCCTTGGCCACGCAGGCGGACGTGATGTCGTCATGGGTCGGGCCGATGCCGCCCGTGGTGAACAGGTAGGTGTAGCGGCGGCGCAGCGTGTTCACCGCGTCCACGATCTCCTGCTCGATGTCGGGGATCACCCGCGCTTCGGCCAGGCGCACCCCGATCTCGCCGAGCTCACGGGCGATGTGGGCCAGGTTCACGTCCTGGGTGCGTCCGCTCAGGATCTCGTTGCCGATGATCAGGACCGCAGCGGTCGGCTGGTCGCTCATGCTTGCCTATCCTAGAAAGGTCCGGGCCTCGTTGCCGGCTGGCGGGCAGATGGGCCGACCCATCCGTTAAAGCGAGGCGATCCGTTGCTTTTGCCGCAGCCGCTCTACCCCGCAACCCTCATGCGGCGCTACAAGCGCTTTCTGGCCGACCTGCGCCTGGAGGACGGACGCGAGGTCACCGCGCACCTGGCCGATCCCGGCCGGCTGCCGGAACTGTCCCGGCCAGGCCTCCGCGCCTGGCTGTCCTTCCACGACGAGCCGCGCCGCCGTCTGCCCTGGTCCCTGCAGCTGATCCAGGCGCCGGACGGGGCGCTGGTCGGCATGAACACCGCCGCGCCGAACCGTCTGGTCGCCGAGGCGCTGGCGGAAGGCCGGATCCCGCAGCTGGGCCCGATCCGCCAGGTGGTGGCCGAGAGCGTGCCGGCGGTGGGCACCCGGCTGGACTTCCGCTGCACCATGGAAGACGGCCGCACCCTCTGGCTGGAGGTCAAGGGCGTCACCTGGCGGCGGGGCAACCGTCTGGCCTTTCCCGACGCAGTGACCGCGCGGGGGACCCGACACCTGCGCGAGCTTGCCCGGCTGGCCGAAGCTGGCGACCGCGCGGTGCTGCTGTTCGTGGCGCAGCGGGCCGACGGGGTGGCGCTGGAGATCGCCCGCGACATCGACCCGGCCTACGATGCCGCGCTTGCCCTGGCCATGGCCGCCGGGGTCCAGGTCCTGGCTTTCCGCTGCGCCGTATCCACCACGGAAGTAGTTCTTGATGAAATTCTACCAATGGTTTAGTTCTCCGCCCCCTGGAGCGCAGCGTCCGCGGAGCCGCGACCGTGAGCAGGCCATCCCCTTGCATCCCGCCGAATGCTTCCCCGCCATGCGCGACGCCGGCCGCCTGGCAGCGGCCACCCTCGACATGATCGCGCAGGAGATCCGCCCGGGCGTCGCCAGCCGGCGGCTGGACGCGCTGGCCGAAACATTCATCCGCGACCATGGCGCGGTGCCGGCCCCCCTGGGCTATCGCGGCTATCCGTTCGCCACCTGCATGTCGCCGAACCAGGTGGTCTGCCACGGCATGCCGGACGAGCGGCCGCTGGCCGAGGGCGACATCCTCAAGGTCGACGTGACCGTGAAGCTGGACGGCTGGCATGGCGACAGCTGCCGCACCTTCGCGGTCGGCGCCATCGATCCCGAGCGGACCCGGCTGCTGCAGACCACCCGCACCGCCCTGGCACTTGGGCTTGAGGCGGTGCGCCCAGGCGGGTGGTTGTCCGCGATTGGCCGGGCGATCCAGGGTCATGTCGAGGCACAAGGCTATGCGGTGGTGCGCAGCTATTGCGGCCACGGCATCGGCCGGGAGTTCCACCAGCCGCCGCAGGTCCTGCACCATCTGGACCTGGCGCGCGACGTGGAGCTGCGGCCAGGCATGTTCTTCACGATCGAGCCGATGGTGAACACGGGCGGCCATGCCACGATCCGCCTGGAGGACGGCTGGACGGTGGTGACCGCCGATGGGGGGCTGTCCGCCCAGTTCGAGCACACGGTGGGCGTCACCGAGACCGGCGTCGAGGTGTTCACCCTGTCCCCCGCCGGCTGACGCCCATGTTCCAGCTCGATCCCGCCATCGCCGACAGCCTGCGCCCGCACGGCCTGTCGGTGGCGCGCGAGGCCGACGAGGCCGGCGGCAGCCGCTTCGTGGTGGTCGGGCGGACCTGGCTGCACAAGGAGCGGCTGCGGGCGCTGGCCGCAAGGTTCGACGGCAGCCGCAAGGCGTGGCTCCTGTTCTCCGAGGAGGCGCTGCGCGGCCTTGCCGACCAGCTGGCGACGCTGGCGCCGGGTCTCGCCGAGGCGGCGCCGGCCGATCCGGACAAGGGCTGGGTGTTCGGCAGCAAGCACTACCATGGCCACCGCGAGCGGCTGCGCACCCGCTTTGCCGAGGCGCGCGAGGAGACGGCGCTCGCCGACTACGAGCTTTTGGAGCTGCTCCTGTTCTTCTCGGTCTACCGCCGCGACACCAAGCCGATCGCCAAGGCGATGATCGAGCGGTTCGGCAGCCTGGGCGCCGTGCTGGCGGCGCCGCCGGAGCGCTATGGCGAGCTGTTCCAGCTGGACCCGCTCCAGGCCGACGCGGAGCGCCGCCAGCAGGTCGACGAGGACCTGCGCTTCACCAGGGTGCTGCTGAAGGCGATCCACCAGGCGATGCGCCGGACCCTGAAGGAGGAGCTCAAGGACCGGCCGCTGGTGGGATCGTGGACGGCCCTCACCGACTATCTCGCGGTGACCATGAGCCATGACGGCACCGAGCATTTCCGCATCCTGTTCCTCGACCGCAAGAACATCCTGCTGCGCGACGAGGTGCAGAGCCGCGGCACCGTCGACCATACCCCCCTCTATCCCCGCGAAGTGCTCAAGCGCTGCCTGGACCTGGATGCGGCGGCGATCATCATGGTCCACAACCACCCCTCCGGCGACCCGACCCCGTCCCGGCCGGACATCGAGATGACCCGGGAGGTGGTGAACCTGCTCAAAGCCGCCGGGATCGAGGTCCACGACCATGTGATTGTCGGCAAGGGCCGCCATCTGAGTTTCCGCAGCGAAGGGCTGATCTGAGGCCGGCCGCGTTCCGGGGCGCATTCCGGGCGCGCGCCGGATCTGCTAGCCAGCCCGCGCCATGCAGCATCTGCCCGACCTCCCCGTCCGCGACCTCCTGCCCTCCCTCGTCGATACGCTCGGCGATGCCGGCCGCGCCGTGCTGGAAGCGCCGCCCGGGGCCGGCAAGACCACGCTGGTGCCGCTGGCGCTGCTGGAAGCGCCCTGGCGCCAGAACCGCCGGCTGATCATGCTGGAGCCGCGCCGGCTGGCGACCCGGGCCGCCGCGCGCCGGATGGCCGAGATCCTGGGCGAGGAGACCGGCCAGCAGGTCGGCTACGCCATGCGCTTCGAGCGCAGCATCGGCCAGAACACGGTGGTCGAGGTCCTGACCGAGGGCCTCTACCTGCGCCGGCTGCAAACCGATCCGGAGCTGGCCGACGTGGCCGCGGTGATCTTCGACGAGTTCCACGAGCGCTCGCTGGATGCCGACTTGGCCCTGGCGCTGACCCTGGAGAGCCGCGCGGCGCTGCGCCCGGACCTGCGCGTCCTGGTGATGTCGGCGACCCTGGACGGCGAGGCGGTGGCCCGTCTCCTGGACGACGCCCCGGTGCTGCGCAGCCAGGGCCGGATGTTCCCGGTGGCCGTGCGCCATCTGGGCCGCGACGCGGCGGAGCCCGTCGACCGCGCGGTGGCGAACGCCTGCCTGGACGCGGTCGCCACCGAGAGCGGCTCGATCCTGGCCTTCCTGCCGGGCCAGGCCGAGATCGGCCGGGCGGCCTCGTTCCTCGCGGCACGCCTGGGCGGGCGCAAGGAGATCGAGATCCACCCGCTCTATGGCGACCTGTCCCGCGAGGCCCAGGACCGGGCGATCCGCCCCCCTGCCCCCGGGCAGCGCAAGATCGTGCTGGCCACCGACATCGCCGAGACCAGCCTGACCATCGAGGGAGTGCGGGTCGTGGTCGACAGCGGCCTGGCGCGCAAGCCGAGCTTCTCGCCACGCACCGGCACCTCCGCCCTGGTGACCCGCAGGATCGCCCTGGCCAATGCCGAGCAGCGCCGGGGGCGCGCCGGCCGGCTGGAGCCGGGGGTGTGCCTGCGGCTGTGGTCGGCGGCCGAGGAGCGCGCCATGCTCCCGCATCTGCCGCCCGAGATCGCCGACAGCGACCTGGTGCAGCTGGTGCTGGAGCTGCGCCTGTGGGGCGTGCAGGACCCGGCAACCCTGTCCTGGCTGGACCCGCCCCCGGCGGGCGCCCTGGCGGCGGCGGCCGCCACGCTGGAGAGCCTGGGCGCCCTGGACGAGGCCGGCCAGGTCACGCCGGCCGGCCGACGCATGGCGGCCCTGCCGACCCATCCGCGCCTGGCCGCGATGATCCTGGCAGCCGAGCGCGAGGGCCTGGCCGCCACCGGGATCGCCCTGGCGGCGCTCCTGTCCAGCCGCGACCTGACCCCTGGCAGCGCGTCCACCGACCTCGCCCACCGGCTGGCGGCGCTGCGCGACGGCAGCGGCGATCCCGCGCGGCGCCGGCAGGTGCAGGACATCGCCCGCCAGCTCGCCCGCGGCCGGTTCGACCGCCGCGAGATCGAGCCGGAGAGGGCCGGGCTCCTGCTGGCGGCGGCCTATCCGGACCGGATCGCCCAGCGCCGCCAGCCCGGCTCCTATCGGCTGGCGAACGGCCGCGGCGCAAGGCTGGAGCCGGGCGATCCCCTGGCGGCGATGCCCTTCCTGGTGATCGCCGAGGTCGACGATCGCGGAGCCGATGGCCGCTGCCGTCTCGCGGCGGCGCTGGACCCAAGCGACATGCCGGCCGGGCGGTGCCGAGAGGTCACCGAGACGCGGATCGACCCGCAGAGCGGCCGGGTCGTCGCCAGGCGCGCCACCATGATCGGGGCCATCGAGCTGCGCGCCAGCGAGACCGATCCCCCGGCGGAGCTGGCCGAGCGGATCCTGCTCGACGCCCTGGCCCCGGCCCTGCCCGAACTGGTCGCCGCCAGCCCGGCGGCGGAGCGCCTGCGCCGGCGGGTGGAGATGCTGCGCGGTGCCGATGGTCCGGACAGCACCCTGCCCGACCTGTCCGACGACGGCCTGGTCCGGGACGCGGCCACGCTGCTGGGCGGCTGGCTCGGCGGGCTGCGTTCGCTGAAGGCGGCGAGAGGGCTGGACTGGCACGCGATCCTGGCCGCCAGGCTGGACCATGCCGCGCGCACCCGCCTGGATGCCGAACTGCCGACCCACTGGACGACCCCGGCCGGCACCCGCCACGCCATCGACTATGGCGTCGACCCGCCGGTGCTGGCGGTGCGGCTGCAGGAGATGTTCGGCGCGGCCAGCGGCCCGGTCCTGGGGCGCGGCAGGATCCCCTGCGTCCTGCACCTGCTCTCGCCGGCCCAGCGCCCGGCCGCGATCACCTCGGACCTGGCCGGCTTCTGGATCACCGGCTGGCCCGCGACCAGGAAGGACCTGAGGGGCCGCTATCCCAAGCATTTCTGGCCGGACGACCCGGCCAGCGCCAAGGCCACCGCCCGGGTCCGCGCCCGTTCCGGCTGAGTTCAGGGCAGCTGGAAGATCCGCTCGTCCGGCTGGTGGTCCATGGCGATCCGCCGGGTCTCGAACACCTTCTGGTCCTCCCATCCGGCCAGGAGCGGCCAGCCGCGGCTGGCATAGGCGCGGAACGGGATCGCGCCGCAGGCGTCGCGCTCCCTTGGCCGGAGCGTCGCCTCGCTGCGCTGCAGGAGCTCCACCGCCCGGACCAGCGGGCCGATCAGCGGGCGGGTCCAGTCCGCGACCACCACCTCGCCGCAGGTGCGGCCCAGCAGGGTCATCACGTGGTAGCCGCCCTTCTCCCCGGCGATCGTCAGCCGCCGCCCGCCCCAGAGCGCCAGCCGGTAGCGGAACAGCGACGCCGCTTCGGGCAGGTCGGCGGCGGCCACCGCGGCACCCTGGTCCGGGAAGATCCGCCCCGAGCGCAGGTCGAGCAGGCGCCCTGCCCCGGCGACCTCCGCCCGGACCAGGTCCGGGTTGCGTCCCACCTCCAGGCGGAGCGGCACGCCGAACAGGTCGCCCTCGACCAGCATGCCCGCTCCCGCCGGCGCGGCGCAGGCCAGCAGGCCGAGGAGCGGGACCGCCAGCCGCGCGATCAGGCGGGGCTGCCCTGGCCGAACACCCGCCCGAAGATCGTGTCGACATGCTTGAGGTGGTAGCCCAGGTCGAACAGCCCCTCGAGCGCCTGGGGATCGATCCGGCCGGATACCTCCGGATCGGCCTGCAGCTCCGCCAGGAACGGCGTCTCCTGCTCCCAGGCGCGCATCGCGTTCTTTTGCACCAGCTCGTAGGCCTGCTGGCGCGGCAGGCCGGTCTCGATCAGCGCCAGCAGGATGCGCTGCGCGTTCCAAAGGCCCAGCGACGCGTCGAGGTTGCGCTTCATCCGCTCGGGATAGACCACCAGCTTCTCGATCATCCCGGCGGCCCGGTGCAGGGCGAAGTCCAGCACGATGCAGGCGTCCGGCAGCAGGGTGCGCTCCACCGCGCTGTGCGAGATGTCGCGCTCGTGCCAGAGCGCCACGTTCTCCAGGGCCGGTACCACCGCGCCGCGCACGATCCGGGCGAGCCCGGTCAGGTTCTCCGACAGCACCGGATTGCGCTTGTGCGGCATCGCCGAGCTGCCCTTCTGCCCCTTGTGGAAGAACTCCTCGGCCTCGCGCAGCTCGCTGCGCTGCAGGTGGCGGATCTCGATCGCCAGGCGCTCGATCGCCGAGGCGACGATGCCGAGCGTGGCGGTGAACGCGGCATGGCGGTCGCGCGGGATCACCTGGGTGGAGACCGGCTCGACCGCGAGGCCGAGCCTTGCCGCCACCGACTCTTCGACCCTCGGGTCGATGTTGGCGAAGGTGCCGACCGCTCCGCTCATGGCGCAGGTCGCGATCTCGGCCCGGCCGGCCACCAGCCGCGCCCGGCAGCGGGCGAACTCGGCATAATGCCCTGCCAGCTTGACCCCGAAGCTGGTGGGCTCGGCATGGATCGCGTGGCTGCGCCCGATCGTGGCGGTGCCGCGATGCTCCTGCGCCCTGGCCTCCAGTGCTGCCAGCAGCCGGTCCAGCCCCTCCAGGAGCAGGTCGGCGGCTTTCGCGAGCTGCACGGCCAGCGTGGTGTCGAGCAGGTCGGAGCTGGTCAGGCCCAGATGGAGGAAGCGGGTGTCGGCGCCGCACAAATTTTCGACATGGGTCAGGAACGCGATCACGTCGTGCCGGGTGACCGCCTCGATCTTGTCGACCGCCGCCGGATCGATGATCTCGTCCTTGCGCGTCTCGGTGGCCTGACGCAGCGCCTTCACGGCGTCCGCCGGCACCTGGCCGAGCTCGGCCATCGCCTCGGCGGCGCAAAGCTCGATCTCCAGCCACAGGCGCAGCTTCTCGTCGGGCGAAAAGATCGCCGTCATCTCGGGGCGGGCGTAACGCGGGATCATCTGGTGCGGGCTCCGATGGAACAGGCTGGATCGGATAGCGCCCCTCGTGCACCTAATGAAGGGGCGAGCGCCATCCGGAGACCCCGACATGCACCAGAACCCGATCGAGCACATCCTGTCGTTCTGGTTCGGGGTCCAGGACCAGAAGGCCTGGTTCGCCGTCGACGAGGCGTTCGACCGGCAGATCCGCGATAGCTTCGGGCATCTGGTCCTGCCGGCGACCGCGGGCACGCTGGATGCCTGGACCGGCACGCCGGACGGCGCCCTGGCGCTGGTCCTGGTGCTGGACCAGTTCCCGCGCAACATCCATCGCGGCACGCCGCAGGCATTCGCCTCGGACGCCAAAGCCCGCGAGGTCGCCCGCGACCTGATCGCCGCCGGGACCGACCGACAGGTGCCGATCGAGCGGCGGCCGTTCCTCTACATGCCGCTGGAGCATTCCGAGCGGCTGGAGGACCAGGAGCGCTGCTGCGAGCTGATGGCGACGGTCGAGAACCCGATGATGCTGGACTATGCCCTGCGCCATCGCGAGGTGGTGGCGCGGTTCGGCCGCTTCCCGCACCGCAACCGCATCCTCGGGCGCACCTCCACCCCGGAAGAGGAGGCCTTCCTCCAGGAGCCGGGCTCGTCGTTCTGAGAAGGCCCCTCGGGCGGGATCAGCGCTGGTAGGCGCGGCTGATATAGTTGCTCCAGAACCGCTCCAGGGTGCCCAGCAGCTCGTTGGCCGAGGACAGCCGCTCCGCACCGATCCCCGTCGCCGCCAGCTCCTGGGCGTTCTTGGCGTAGAGCGCGTCGATCTTGGCGACCAGCTCCAGGCCCTTCTGCGACAGCCGCACCCGGGTCATCCGCCGGTCGTGGAAGGAGCGCTCCTGGATCAGGTAGCCGGTCTCGACCAGCTTCTTCACGTTGTAGGAAACGTTCGACCCCAGGTAGTAGCCGCGAACCGTCAGTTCACCGACGGTGAGCTGCTCCTCGTTGATGTTCGACAGGATCAAGGTCTGGACATTGTTGATGTCCTCGATCCCAAGATGGTCGAGCTCGGTCTTGATCACGTCCAGAAATCGGCGGTGCAGACGTTCGATCAACCGGATGGAAACGAGATATGGGTCTTTCACGTCGCCCTCGTAATCACGGGACCGTTGAATCTGATCATGCGTGGCACTGGCGACCGCACCGATCGTCCCGGCCATCCTTCCTTCATCATCTGCCATGACTCTGGCGAGGAAAAATGTGGTTCGTCAACGCTGGGTGTACATCATCCGGTAATTTTTCGCGCTCAGCGTGATCTCGGCAGCGCGCATTCCCGCCGTTTCGGCGATGCAGCCATTGCCCGGAGCAGCGACGGCCGGTCGCATGGACGAAGCGATTGTTTAACCTCGGGCGCCGCCTGCACTATCGTCGCGCCGTCGCAACCTGGTCCGAGACGAACATTGACGCCGTTCGCTGCCTTCCCGCGCTCCCGCCCGCGCCGCCTGCGGCGGACTGCCTGGATCCGCTCCATGGTGGCGGAGGTGGCGCTGGCCCCCCGCGACCTGATCCTGCCGGTGTTCATCCTGGAGGGCAGCGGCCAGCGCGAGCCGGTGGCGAGCATGCCGGGCGTCGACCGGCTGTCGGTCGACCTTCTGGTCGGCGTGGCCGAGGAGGCCGCGCGCCTGGGCATCCCGGCCCTGGCGCTGTTCCCGGTGACCCCGGTGGAGCGCAAGACCGAGGATGGTTGCGAGGCCTGGAACGAGGACAACCTGGTCTGCCGTGCCCTGCGGGCGATCAAGCAGGCGGTGCCGGAGATCGGGCTGATCGCCGACGTGGCGCTGGACCCGTTCACCTCCCACGGCCAGGACGGGCTGATCCGCGACGGCGTGATCCTCAACGACGAGACGATCGCTGCCTTATGCCGCCAGGCGGTCTGTCAGGCCGCCGCCGGCTGCGATATCGTGGCGCCCTCCGACATGATGGACGGCCGCATCGCCGCGATCCGCGCCAGCCTGGACGAGGCCGGTTTCCACGAGACCATCCTGCTCTCCTACGCCGCGAAATACGCCTCGGCCTTCTATGGTCCGTTCCGCGACGCGGTCGGCTCTGGCCGCTCGCTCGGCCGGGCCGACAAGAAGACCTACCAGATGGACCCCTCCAACAGCGCCGAGGCGCTGCGCGAGGTGGCGGTCGACCTGTCCGAGGCGGCCGACATGGTGATGGTCAAGCCGGGCCTGCCCTATCTCGACATCATCCGCCGGGTGAAGGAGACCTATGACGTCCCGACCTTCGCCTACCAGGTCAGCGGCGAGTACGCGATGATCCGGGCAGCGGGCCTGCAGGGCTGGCTGGACGCCGATGCGGCGATGCTGGAGACCCTCCTGGCGTTCAAGCGGGCCGGCGCCGACGGCATCCTCACCTACGCCGCGATCGACATCGCCCGCCGGCTGCGCGGCTAGGCGCGGTCTCTCAGGGCCGGATCAAGGCCAGGCCCTTGTCCGGGTCGAACACCCGGCGCAGATGGGCCGGCGATTCGGTGACGATCACTTCCAGGGTCGGCTCGGCGACGCCGTCCATCAGGTGGCCGCCCAGCGTGCTGGCATCCGCCCGGCCCAGCACCGCGTGCAGGTGGATCTTGGGCTGGCCGTCCTCGGTGAGGGCGATGTCGCCCAGCAAGGACAGAACCTCGGTCTGCTCTTCGACCGGGATCTTGCGGTACTCGCGCGTGCTGCGTTCCCAGAACGCCAGCGTCGCCCGGCTGAACGCGCCGATGGCGCTCACCTGCGCTGCGGACAGCTTCTCCGTCCGGGCGAACTCCTCCAGCGCCGCCATGACCTCGTCGCCGGCGTCCATGATCACCGCGAAGGTCCGCTGCCCTGCTGCCTCGTGGATCTGCCGGGCCTTCATCGTCCTGCTCCTGGCGGTGGATCCGCCCTGGTCGAACGGCGCGCCGGCCCGCCCGTTCCCGCGCCGGCATGTTTTACGCCGGCTAGGTCGGGGTTTCGTTGACGGGGCTGCCTCCCGCCCGGATCCTGCCCCCGTTCGAGATCAGGTGGTGGCGTGCGATGAACAGGAAATGGATCGGGATGGCGCTGGCGGCGGGCGGCCTGCTCGCGCTTGTTGGCTGCCAGAGCGGCAGCGGCGGCGGCGGCGGCGCGGATGGGCCCCTGCCGGCGGGAAGCGAGACCGCCCAGATGAAGCCGGAGCCCGGGGTCAGCGAGGGCTGGACCTACCGCGATCCGAAGTTCGACCCGAAATCCTACTCCAAGGTGATGGTCGACCCGCAGGCCCATGTCTACCAGGGCGAAGGCGCCGACTATGGCAGCCTCTCGCCCGAGGAAGTGCAGAAGCTCGCGCAGATGATCCCCGAGGAGACCATCAAGCTGCTGCGCGCCCGCGACTACATGGCGAGCGAGGCCGGCCCGGGCGTCCTGGAGCTGCGCTTCACCGTGCTGCGGGTGTCGTCGACGGTGCCCTATGCCGCGACGGTCACCCGGCTCATTCCGATGAGCGCCCTGGTCAATGTCGGGCGCACGGCGCTGGGCGAAGGCGGGTCGCTCACCGGCTCGCTGACGATCCTGGTGGAAGCGCGCGATTCCGAGACCCAGAAGGTGCTGGTCGCGACCCAGCGCCTGGTCCGGCCGGGCACGTTCGACCTGGAATCGACGCTCGGCACCGAACAGACCGCCCGCGCGGTCGCCCAGAAGGTCGCCGAGAACATCGTGGAGCGGATGGACCGAGTAGCGGGCGGTTCCTGATCCCGGCTGGTAGCGGGACCGGCTGGTGCCGGTCCCGCCCTTGCCCCGTCAGCGGGTCAGGGCTTCCAGCCGGTCGTACAGCGCGGCCGGGCCGGCCACGATGACGTTGCCCTTGGTCAGGCCGTCATCGGCCAGGAAGTCGTTGGTCCGCCCGCCGGCGCCGCGCACGATCGCGATCGCCGCCAGGGCGTCCCAGCTGTTCATGTGGCCCTCGACATAGCCCAGCAGCCGGCCGCAGGCGACGTAGCAGATCGAGAGTGTCCCGGAGCCGCTGCGGTGGAACATGCCGCCCGCCTCCAGCAGCCTGGTCATCACCGAGATCACCGACGCGGGCGCGATCCGGTTGGAATAGCCGACGCTGGTGATGCCGGCGGTGAAGTCGGCGCCGGGATGCGGGCTGATCGGCCGGCCGTTCATGGTCGCCTGCCCGCCGCGCCGGGCGGCGAACAGCTCGTCGGCGCACGGGTCGTAGACCAGGCCGATCTCGATCTCGTTGTTCTGCACATAGGCGATCGAGACGCACCAGGTGCGGATGCCCGAGATGAAGGGCTGGGTCCCGTCGATCGGGTCGACCACCCAGATGCCGCTGGCGCCGGCGAGATCGGCGGTGCCGGTCTCCTCGCCCAGGAAGGCGTCGGTGGGAAAGGCCTTCGCCAGCCGCTCCTTGATCAACAGCTCGGTGTTCAGGTCGGCCTCGCTGGCCATGTCCTGCAGGCCCTTGCTCTTGATCGTGAGCTGGTCGAGCTTCCTGAAATAGCCGAGCGCCAAGGCGCCCGCCTCGCGGATCACCTCCGTCGCCGTGGCCAGGCGCTGCCCGATCTCGTCCATGCTCCGCTCCACGCTCACGTCCGCTCCTTCCAAAGCCAGGCGGCACCGCGCACGCCCGACGAATCCCCATGCTTGGCCTTCACCACCGGGGTGTAGAACACCGGCGAGAAGGTGTAGTCGCCGATCTTCTCCGGCAGGTCCCGGTACAGCTCGTCGACATTCGACATGCCGCCGCCCAGGACGAAGATGTCCGGGTCCAGCGTGTTGGCCACCACCGACAGGCCGCGCGCCAGCCGGTCCAGGTAGCGCTGATAGACCAGCCGCGCCATCCGGTCGCCATCGCGGTACATCTGCATGATGTCGGCCGCCTTGACCTTCCTGCCGGTGTGCCGGGCGAAGTCGTTCTGGAACCCGGTGCCGGACGTCCAGGTCTCCTGGCAGCCATGCTTGCCGCAATAGCAGGGCGGGCCGGGGATCTCGGTGAGGTCCGGATAGGGCAGCGGGCTGTGGCCCCACTCGCCGGCGCTGTTGTTCGGGCCGCTGTGCGGGCGGCCGTCGATGGCGATGCCGGCGCCGTTGCCGGTGCCCAGGATCACCGCGAACACCACCCGCTTGCCGGCGCCCGCCCCGTCGATCGCCTCCGAGGAGGCCAGGCAGTCGGCGTCGTTCTCCAGCCGGACCTCGCGGCCGCCCAAGGCCGCCACCACGTCCTTCTCGACATGGCGGCCGAGCAGCCAGGTCGAGTTGCAGCCCTTGGCGATCCCGCTCTTCGGATCCACCGAGCCCGGGATGCCGATCCCGATCCGGCCCTTCTCGCCGGCCTTGGCCTCCACCGCCAGGGCCAGCTCGGCCACCATCTTCACGCAGGCCTCGTAGTCGCCGGCCGGGGTGTCCTTGCGGATGCGGGCGATCTCGCTGCCGTCCGGGCGCATGGCGAGCGCCTCGATCTTGGTGCCGCCCCAGTCGACGCCGATCAGCACTGTCATCTCGTTCTCGTGTCCGTTGTCGTTGCCAGGATCAGCCGGTGGCGGCCGGCTGGTGAACTCGTTCCTTGAAGAGCACGTCGGGGTCGCGGGAGAAGCCGGCGAGCAGCGGCAGGCTGGCGGCGCCGATGGCGCGCGCGGTCGGGCCGATCGAGCCCGCCACGATCTCGACCGGGCTGATCCCGCGCCGGTCCAGTTCCTCGAAGCGGCGCTGCACCGCCTCGACCAGCCGGATGCGCACCGCCTCGGGAAAAGCGCCGTCGATCACGATCGCTTCGAAGTCGATGATCGCGAGCCCGGTCAGGCAGGCCAAGGCCACGCTCTGCGCGGTCTGGGCGATCCAGTCCTCCAGCACCTCGCCCGCCCAGGACCAGTCGTCGGAGCGCCAGAGCGCCTGCGGGTCCAGCCCCCGGTCGGCCAGCGACTGCTCCAGCACGTAGAGCGAGGCGCAGCGGATCAGCCGGTGGTCGGGGCCGCCCACCGGCAGCGGGCCGAGCGCGCCGGCATTGCCGCTGCGCCCCTGGAACAGGTTGCCGTTCAGGACGATCCCGCCGCCCAGGAACGAGCCGATGAACAGGTAGAGAAAGTCGGAGAAATGGGTGTGGCGGCCGAACGCCAGCTCGGCGGCGCAGGCCGCCGAGGCGTCGTTGCAGTAGTGGACCGGCCAGGGACAGATCTGCTGGACGGCAGCCGGGATGTCGAAGTTCCGCCAGGATTCCGCGATCGCCTGCGGCGCGCCGAGTTCGGACTGCCAGTTCCAGAGCTCGAACGGTGCGGCCAGGCCCAGGCCGCGCACGCGCTTCGCCTGGGTCGCGGACAGGCGGCTCAGCAGCTGCCGGGTGCCGCGATCAACGAACGCGCGCATCCGGTCCGGGGTCGGGTAGGCATAGGTCTCGCGCAGGCTGGCGCGGACCACCCCGGTGAAGTCCATCAGGGTCAGCTCGCTGGAGCGCCGGCCGAGCTTCATGCCGAGCGAGAAGGCGCCCTCCGGGTCCAGCGAGATCGGTACCGACGGCTGGCCGACCCGGCCGCGCTGCGGGCTCTGCCGGCGCAGCAGCCCGTCCAGCTCCAGCTGGTTGACGATCACCGAAACGGTCTGGGCGGACAGGCCGGTCAGCCGGGCGATGGCCGCCTTGGACAGGCTGCCGCGCCGTCGGATCAGCGACAGGAGCAGGCGCTCGTTGTAGAGGCGCCCGCCGGTCTGGTTGGTGCCGCCGCCCAGGTCGGCGACGGCCTGCGGGCCGTTCCTGCCGATCACGGCATGCCCGTTCATTCCTTCAAGCCTCCCCCGCCCCCGGATCGGCCGCGGAGTTCCGAACGCGATCTGCCGGGGCGGCAGGAATCGCGCAACGGACCATCATCCGGGCGATGGGGCTGGCGGATGCTGCTCCGGGCGGGGAAGCCCGGTCAATAGTTAAATCACTCGGATTTATCTATTGACGTGGCTGCGATGCGGTTGTTCCTTCGACGGCGAACCCGATCCTGCAGTGGCAGGCGGGGACGAACAACGAACGATGCACGGCGTGCCCAAGGAAAGCCGCGCCCGCTGGATCGATCAGGGACCTTATCTCAAATAACCGGATCAGGAGGGGGGAGCATGGCTCGTCGTCCCGTATTGATGTCCACCGCTGCCGCGATCTTCGCGCTGGCCGCGTCGGCAATGCCCGCGTCCGCCGAGACCATCGTCGGTCTGGTGACCAAGACCAACAACAACCCGTTCTTCGCCAAGATGAAGGAAGGTGCCGAGGCCAAGGCCAAGGAGCTGGGCGTCACCCTGTCCAGCTTCGCCGGCAAGTATGACGGCGACAACGACAGCCAGGTCGCCGCGGTCGAGAGCCTCATCGCCGCCGGCGCCAAGGGCATCCTGATCACGCCGTCGGACACCAAGGCGATCGTGCCGACCATCCAGAAGGCCCGCGACGCCGGCATCCTGGTGATCGCGCTCGACACGCCGCTGGACCCGGTGGAATCCGCCGACGCCACGTTCGCGACCGACAACTACAAGGCCGGCCTGCTGATCGGCGAATGGGCCCGCAAGACCCTGGGCGACGAGGCCGAGAACGCCAAGATCGCCTTCCTGGACGCGCTGGAGACCCAGCCCACGGTCGACGCCATGCGCGACCAGGGCTTCATGGAGGGCTTCGGCATCGACGTGAAGGACAACACCCGCTACGGCGACGAGGATGACCCGCGCATCGTCGGCCACCAGTGGGGCCAGGGTGCGGAGGAAGGCGGCCGGACCGGCATGGAGAACCTGCTCCAGAAGGATCCGGACACCAACGTCGTCTACACGATCAACGAGCCGACCGCCGCCGGCGCCTACGAGGCGCTCAAGGCGTTCGGCATGGAGGACCAGGTCCTCATCACCTCGGTGGACGGCGGCTGCCCGGGCGTGCGCAACGTGCAGGCCGGCGTGATCGGCGCCACCTCGATGCAGTTCCCGCTCAAGATGGCCTCCATGGGCGTCGAGGCGGTGGCGAAGTTCGCCGAGACCGGCGAGAAGCCCGAGCCGACGCCCGGCAAGTCGTTCTTCGACACCGGCGTGGAGTTGGTGACCGACAAGCCGGTGGACGGCCTGGAATCGATCACCTCCGAGGAAGGCCTCAAGCTCTGCTGGGGCTGATCTGACCCAAGGGGGCGGTCTCGTTCCCCGCCAGCCCGGCTCCATCCCCGGAGCCGGGCCGGCGGCGGGAGCAGGACCGCCCCGCGCCCCCCTGGCACGGAAGCCAATGCGGGTCGCTTTGAACATTTGTCGATCCCGCCGCCGGATCGATGCCCATCGCACTGGATGAGGGCCGAGAATGACCGATTCTGCGCGTGCCGCCGGAAAGGCGGGACCGGCCGATCATGAGCGTCCGATCGCCAGCCTCCCCGAGCAGTCCCATGCGACGTTCGAGGTCGAGCACAAGTCGCCGCTCAAGCGGATCCAGCATTTCCTGCATGGCAATCCGACGACCATCCCGTTCATCGTGCTGGCCCTCTCGATCGTGCTGTTCAGCGCCATCGTGGGCGGCCGCTTCTTCCATCCGTTCAACCTGTCGCTGGTCCTGGCGCAGGTCACCATCATCGCCATCCTGGGCACCGCCCAGACCCTGATCATCCTGACCGCCGGCATCGACCTCTCGGTGGGCGCCATCATGGTGCTGTCCTCCGTGGTGATGGGCCGCCTCGCGGTGATCTCGGGCGTGCCGGTGCCGTTCGCGTTCATGCTGGGCCTGCTGGTCGGCGTGGGCTGCGGCCTCCTCAACGGCTTCCTGGTCTCCAAGCTCAAGCTGCCGCCGTTCATCGTGACGCTCGGCA
This sequence comes from Geminicoccus roseus DSM 18922, assembly GCF_000427665.1. Classification (NCBI taxonomy): domain Bacteria; kingdom Pseudomonadati; phylum Pseudomonadota; class Alphaproteobacteria; order Geminicoccales; family Geminicoccaceae; genus Geminicoccus; species Geminicoccus roseus. Next base: position 4,665,733 of record NZ_KE386572.1, on the reverse strand, counting down.
CCTGGAGCATCTTCGGCGCGCTCAATCTCTGGTACTCGCAAAGCCAGACCATCCGGCAGCAGGAGGTCGAGGCCGCGGCCTCGTTCCTGCAGTTCACCGGCAACGCCTTCACCTTCATGGGTGCCAGGATCACGCTCGGCTCGATCCTGATGCTGATCATCGCGGCGCTGGTCTGGTACATGCTGAACCGGACCGCGTTCGGCCGCCACATCCACGCCACCGGCGACGATCCCGAGGCGGCCAAGCTCGCCGGCATCAACGTCACCGGCACGCTGATCGCGGTCTACACGCTGGCGGGCTTCATCTGCGCGGTAGCCGGCTGGGCGCTGATCGGCCGGATCGGCGCGATCAGCTCGATCTCCGGCGCCACCGCCAACCTGGATTCGATCACCGCGGTGGTGATCGGCGGCACCTCGCTGTTCGGCGGGCGCGGCTCGATCGTCGGCACCCTGGTGGGCGCCTTGATCGTGGGCGTGTTCCGCAACGGCCTGGCGCTCGCCGGCGCCGATTCGCTCTGGCAGGAATTCGCCATCGGCCTGCTCATCATCGTCGCGGTCGCGATCGACCAGTGGATCCGGAAGGCTTCCGCATGAACCAGCCCCAGCAGAACACCCACGCTCCCGCCGGCGTCGCGCCGATCCTGCAGGCCCGCAACCTAGTCAAGCGCTACGGCCACGTGGTCGCCATCGACCATGCCGAGTTCGAGCTCTACCCGGGCGAGATCCTGGCGGTGATCGGCGACAACGGTGCCGGCAAGTCGTCGCTGATCAAGGCGCTGACCGGCGCCCTGCACCCGGACGCCGGCGAGATCCTGCTGGAGGGCAAGCCGGTGGCGTTCCGCACGCCGCTCGAGGCCCGCGCCGCCGGCATCGAGACGGTCTACCAGAACCTGGCCCTCTCTCCGGCGCTCAGCATCGCCGACAACATCTTCCTGGGCCGCGAGCGGCGCTCCTCGGGCTTTCTCGGCAAGTATTTCCGCAAGCTCGACCGGGAATCGATGCGCGCGGACGCCCGCAAGCACCTGAACGCCCTGGGCCTGCTCACCATCCAGAACATCGACCAGCCGGTGGAGACCCTGTCCGGCGGCCAGCGCCAGGGCGTGGCGATCGCCCGCGCGGTGGCGTTCGGCAGCCGGCTGGTGATCATGGACGAGCCGACTGCGGCCCTGGGCGTGAAGGAATCGCGCAAGGTCCTGGACCTGATCCAGGACGTGAAGCGGCGCGGCCTGCCGATCGTGCTGATCAGCCACAACATGCCGCACGTGTTCGAGGTGGCCGACCGGATCCACATCCACCGGCTGGGTCGGCGGGCCTGCGTGATCCGCCCGAAGGACTATTCGATGTCCGACGCGGTGGCGATCATGACCGGCGCCATGGAAGCGCCGGTCCACTGACGGCGTGGGAGGCGGCGGGCCCGGCTCGCCGCTATCTCGGCCAGACCTCGCAGGCTTCTCCGTCGCCGTCCCGGTCGTTGCGCCACCAGTAGCCGGGCTCGCCCCGCCGGGCCGGCGCCAGCCCGACCGCCCGGGCCGAAGCGCAGTTGAGCCCTGCCGCATAGTGCTTCAGCGTGGTGAGCTGGTCCCAGGGGCTGCCCAGCATCAGCGCGGCATAGATCACCGCCAGGGCCAGAAGGTAGAGGACCGGGTTGCGCCAGCGCCGCCACCGGCGGGCAAGCCTGGCCGAAAGACGCTCGGGCGGCGGTGCCGAGCCCAGGCGCGGCCGGGAATGGACCAGGCGCAGCGGCGGCTTGCGGCGGCGACCCCAGCCGCCCAGGGCATCGAACATGAGAAAGCGTCCCAACCCGGCCAGCGGTCCGACCGGCCTAGGTCACCGGAAGCCCGCCGGATAGCGGCGCCGATGCCGCTCCCCGGCGGGCCTCCTCACTCCGCCGCCGGCAGCGCCCGCCATTCTTCCCTGCCGGCGCCCAGCACCGCCTGCACCGCCAGGTCGACCGCCACCTCCTGCGCCACCCCGCTCTCGCGCACCAGGCTGCGCCAGGCGTGGAAGCCGAGCATGAGCTGGAGGACGGCGCCCTGGCCGCTGTCCAGCCCCTCCCCCAGCACCTCGTGATAAAGGCGCATGGTCGGCGCCATCCGCAGTTGCACGATCTCCCGGGTCAGCACGTGGTGCTCGCTGTCGCGCAGTACGCAGGCCGCCAGTTGGGCGTTGCGCTGGTACCAGCCGTACAAGGCGGCGACCCCGGTCCGCAGCCGCGGGCTCCGCTTCGGGATCGCCCGCCAGGGCGTGGGATCGTCCAGCGGATCGCGCTCCATCGCCAGGCCCGAGCAGGCCAGGAACAGGCTGCGCTCGTCGGGAAAATGGGCATACAGAGTATGGCGCTGCACGCCTGCCCGCTCGGCCACCAGGCTCAGCGGGGTGCGCGCCGGCCCGAGGCTGCCATGCAGTTCCACGGCGGCTTCCACGATCCGCCGCCTCGTCTCCGCCTGCCGCTCGGCCCGGCGGCTCATGTTGTAGCTACGCGGCATCTTCTTTCACTGCACAAGCCAGTGCATCCATATTGACCCAGATCGGGTTTTAAGGAAACATGATCGTGCATTCAATTATCTGGCTGTCGCTCCCCGACGGGGGCACATGGAGGATCGCATGCAGACCAGGATCGACGAGATCGCCGACGGCATTTTCCGCCTCTCCACCTACGTGCCCGACATCGCGCCGCCCGCCGGCATGACCTTCAACCAGTTCCTGGTGATGGGCGAGGAGCCGCTCCTGTTCCATGCCGGCCTGCGCCGGATGTTTCCCCTGGTCCAGCCGGTCCTGGCCCGGCTGCTCCCGGCGGACCGGCTGCGCTGGATCAGCTTCGGCCATTACGAGGCCGACGAGTGCGGCGCCATGAACGAGTGGCTGGAGATCGCACCCCATGCCGAGGTGGCGCACGGCCAGACCGGCTGCATGGTGTCGCTGGCCGACATGGCCGACCGCCCGCCCCGCATCCTCAAGGATGGGGAAACCCTCGATCTCGGACGCGGCAAGCGGGTCCGCTATCTCGACACGCCGCACATCCCGCATGGCTGGGACGCCGGCGTGCTCTACGAGGAGTCCACCGGCACGCTCCTGTGCGGCGACCTGTTCACCCAGCTGGGCGACCGCGCCGCCTTGACCGCGGACGACATCGTTGGCCCGGCGATCGCCGCGGAGGATTTGTTCCGCTATTCCAGCCTGAACCCGGGCATGGGCAAGACGATCCGCGGCCTGGCCGACCTGGCGCCTTCGACCCTGGCGCTGATGCACGGCCCGGCCTTCCAGGGCGATGGCGCCGCGGCGCTTCTGGCCCTGGCCGACGACTACGACCGCCGCGCCTTGGCACAGATGCCGTCCGCCGCCGGGCCCTTGGCGGCCTGAGGCATTCCGGGCGGAACCGGCGGCTGCCGGCCGCCTTTTGCTGCGGAGCGTGCACCCGATGCCGGACCCGGCGAAAGATGCTATGGTCCGGCACCGCTCTCCCCGCCCGACCGTTTGCTCCCGAAGGCCGCTCTTGTCCGACCGCTCCCGACCCGCTGCTCCCGCCGACCGTAGCACCTCGGCCCTGGACCGGGCCCGCCGCCTGTCCGTGGCGCCCATGATCGACTGGACCGACCGGCATTGCCGCCGCTTTCACCGGATGCTGGCGCCGGGCGCCCTGCTCTATACCGAGATGATCACCACGGGCGCCCTCTTGTTCGGCGACCAGGAGCGCCACCTGGCCTTCTCGCCGGAAGAGCATCCGGTGGCGCTGCAGCTGGGCGGCTCCGAGCCGGACGCATTGGCGGCGTCGGCGAAGCTCGGCCTGGCCCACGGCTATGACGAGATCAACCTGAACTGCGGCTGCCCTTCGCCGCGCGTGCAGAAAGGGGCATTCGGCGCCTGCCTGATGCGCGAGCCGGAACTGGTGGCCGACTGCGTGCGGGCGATGCGTGAGGCGGTGGCGGTGCCGGTCACCGTCAAGCACCGGATCGGCGTCGACGACGACGAGGAATGGCCGACCCTCTGGCGGTTCGTGACCACCGTCGCCGAGGCCGGCTGCACCGTGTTCGTGGTCCATGCGCGCAAGGCCTGGCTGAAGGGGCTGAGCCCCAAGGAGAACCGCGAGATCCCGCCGCTGCGCTACGAGCTGGTCGAGCGGCTGAAGGCGGAGCGGCCGGATCTGACCATCGTCCTGAATGGCGGCCTGCGCAGCGAGGACGCGGTGGCGGAGGCGCTTGGCCGCTTCGATGGGGTGATGATCGGCCGCGAGGCCTACGAGAACCCCTGGAGCCTGACCCGCTTCGGCCCGCTGGCCGGGCAGGACGGCCCGGACGGGCTGACCCGCCAGGAAGTGGTCCGCGCCATGGCCGCCTATGCCCTGGAGCGCCAGGCGGCGGGCACCCCGTTCAAGTCGATCGGCCGGCACATGCTGGGCCTGTTCAACGGCCTGCCCGGAGCCCGGCGCTACCGCCGCCTGCTTTCCGAGGGCATGATCCGCGGCGATCACGGCCCCGACCTTCTCGAAGCGGCCCTGGCCGCCGTCCGAACCGATTCCGACCTCGACCTCGACCTCGACAGGAGAGCCGCGTGAGCGCCGCCGACAGCGAAGCCCTGATCCTCGCCTACTACGATGCCTTCAACCGGCAGGACTGGAACGGATTCCTGGCCCTGCTCAGCGACGAGGTGGTGCACGACCTGAACCAGGGCGGCCGCGAGATCGGCAAGACCGCGTTCCGCCGCTTCATGGAGCGGATGAACCACAGCTACCGCGAGACCCTGACCGACATCGTGGTGATGACCCACCCGGACGGCACGCGCGCCGCCGCCGAGTTCACCGTGAACGGCACCTATCTCGCCACCGACGAGGGCCTGCCCAAGGCCAAGGGCCAGACCTACGTGCTGCCGGGCGGCGCCTTCTTCGAGATCGAGCGCGGCCGGATCACCCGGGTCAGCAACTACTACAACCTGGAAGACTGGCTGGCCCAGGTGCGGGACTGAGCCTGCCATGCCCGAGGACCAGGCCATGAGCCAGCCGGCCATCGAGCGGCTGACCGGCGCGCGGATGCTGGAGGTCCTCCCGGACCTGGCCCGGCTGCGCATCGAGGTGTTCCGCGAGTTCCCCTATCTCTACGAGGGCTCGCAGGACTACGAGGAGCGCTACATGCGCTCTTACGCCGAGAACCCGGACGCGGTGGTGATCGGCTGCAGCGTCGACGGCCGGCTGGTGGGGGCCGCCACCGCCCTGCCGCTGAAGGGCGAGCCGGAATCGGTCCGCCAGCCTTTGGCCGATGCCGGCTACGATGTCGACCGGATCTTCTATTTCGGCGAATCGGTCCTGGAGAAGCCCTATCGCGGCCGGGGCATCGGCGTGCGCTTCTTCCAGGAGCGCGAGGCCGCCGCCCGCGAATCCGGCCGCTACACCCACGCCGTGTTCTGCGCGGTGGTCCGCCCCGACGACCACCCCGCCCGCCGGAACTACCAGCCGCTCGACCGCTTCTGGCACAAACGCGGCTTTGCCCGGATCGAGGGGCTGAACTGCTGGTTCTCCTGGAAGGACGTGGGCGACGGGGAAGAAACCCGCAAGCCGATGGCCTACTGGATCAAGGCGCTCTAGGACGGCGCAAGGTCGGCCGCTGCTCCAGGCGGAGCCGTAGCTGGAGAATCACCGACGTGCTGAGCTGTCCCACTGAACCGGCGGACGCCCACGTGCTGCACAGCCCGCGGCTGCGCCTGCAGCCGTTCGCGGCGGGCGACCTGGCCTGGTTCCAGAGCCTGCACGGAGACGTGCGGGTGATGGCGCACATGCGCGGTGGCCCGCAGAGCGCGGCCGAGGCCGCAGCGCTGCTCCAGGCCTACCAGGCCGCGTTTTCCGCCAACGGCGTCGGCATGTGGGTGATCCGCGACCGCGAGCAGGGGTGCAGGCTCGGCGAGTGCGGCGTCATGGACTGGCGCGCGGACTACGGCGAGTTCGCCGCGCGGGTGGCCCTGGATCCGGACGCCTGGGGCAAGGGCTACGCCGGCGAGGCGCTGGCGGCCGTGCTCGACCATGTGCTGGGTGCTGCCCGCCTGCCCCGCCTCCTGGCCTTCGTCACCGCCGGCAACCATGCCTCCACCGGGCTGCTGCGCAAGCTGGGCTTTCCGGTCGAGCGGGTGGAGCCGCACGGCGAGGCGGCGGTCCTGCGCCATTGCCTGACCGCACAAGCCTGGCAGGCCATCCGCCGTGGCGGCGCAGCCCCCGTTCCGCCCTCGCCTCCGGCTGCCGTGGCCAGGCCTTCCTAGCGGAACGCCGGCTCGTCGAAGCTCCGGAGCTTTCTTGAGTGCAGCCGGTCCGGCCCCTGCTCGCGCAGCAGGCGGATCGCCTCCAGCCCCACCAGCAGGTGCTGCTCGACCCGCTGCCGGTAGAACAGGTCCGCCGAGCCGCGCAGCTTGATCTCGCCGTGGAGCGGCTTGTCCGAGACGCAGAGCAGCGTGCCGTAGGGGACCCGGAAGCGGAAGCCGTTGGTGGCGATGGTGGCGCTCTCCATGTCCACCGCGATGGTGCGCGACTGGGACAGCCGCTCGAAGAACTCGTCGTAGCGCAGTTCCCAGTTGCGGTTGTCGGTGCTGGCCACCGTGCCGGTGCGCATCCGGGTCTTCTGGTCCAGGCCGGACAGGCCGGTGACATTGGCCACCGCCTGCTGCAATGCCACCTGCACCTCGGCGATCGGCGGGATCGGCACGAACGGCGGCACCTCGTCGTCCAGCACATGGTCGTCGCGGACATAGCCGTGCGCCAGCACGTAGTCGCCCAGCTGCTGCGAGCGGCGCAATCCGGCGCAATGGCCCAGCATCAGCCAGCAATGCGGGCGCAGCACCGCCAGGTGGTCGGTGATGGTGCGCGCGTTGCTGGGTCCCACCCCGATATTGACCAGGGTGATGCCGCGCCCGTCCGGGCGGGTCAGGTGGTAGGCCGGCATCTGCGGCAGATGCGCCGGCGCGGTGCCGGACGGCTGGGCGTCGGTCATCCGCGCGTTCGGGGTGGTGACGTTGCCGGGCTCGACCAGGAAGTCGTACTCGTCGCCCTCCAGCACCTGCCGGCGTCCCCAGGTGACGAAATGCTCGACATAGCGCTGGTAGTTGGTGAGCAGGATGAAGCGCTGCACCCAGCCGGGCGAGGTGCCGGTATAGTGGGAGACCCGCGCCAGGCTGTAGTCGACCCGCTCGGCGGTGAACAAGGCGAGCGCGCCTGGTCGGCCGGGCGCCCTGGCCGCGGTGCCGTTGGCGATGGCGTCGTCGGTGCGTGACAGGTCCGGCATCGGGAACAAATGCTGCAGCCGGCGCCTGGCGGTCTCGTCCAGCCCCTCCGGGATCTCCTCGACCGCGAACGGCAGAGGGATCGAGCGGTCGCTGACGCCCACCACCACCGGCTGCTGGTGGTTGGCCATCAGGATCGCGATCTGGTTGCGGTAATAGTCGCGGAAGATGTCGGGCCGGGTCAGCGTGGTGCCGTAGACGCCCGGCTCGTGCAGGACGCCGTAGGCGATCCGCCCGTCCAGGGCCAGGTGGCGCGCCTCCACCACGATCCCGACGAACGGGTAGCAGGCGTCGATCGGGCCGGGCTCCACCCCTTGGGCGAAGCCCTTCAGGGTCTCGCGCAGCCGGGCCGCCCCCGCCTGGTAGATCGCCTCGATCCGGGCGACCGCCTGGTCGGCGTCGCTGAAAACCTGGGCATCGCGGACCCCGTAGCCGCCGAACAGGTCCGTCAGATCGATCGCCATGCCGTGTCCGCTGTCCTTGTCTATCGATGCGGTCTCACTTAGCACGGCGCGGTTGCCTCTGCCTCCCTTGCCGCATCCGAACCCTCGCCGTTTGCAAAGATCCGTCCCAGCATGAACCCACCTCTCCTGGTCCTGCGTTCCGCCTCCCTCGGCCTCGGCCGCAAGCGCCTGTTCGACCAGCTCGACGTGTCGCTGGCCAAGGGCGAGCGGGTCTGCCTGATCGGCCGCAACGGCACCGGCAAGAGCACGCTCATGAAGGTGCTGGCCGGGATGGTCGAGCTGGATTCCGGCGAGCGCTTCCTGCAGCCGCGCACCGTGGTCTCCTACCTGCCCCAGGAGCCTGATTTCTCCGGCCACGCCACCGCTGGGGAGTTCGTGGCGGCAGCACTGCCGGAAAGCGTCGAGCCGGCCATGCGCCGGGTGATGGCCGAGACCGTGCTGGCCAGGGTCGGGATCGACCCGGAGCAGCCGACCTCGCCGCTTTCGGGCGGCGAGGCGCGCAAGATCTCGCTGGCGGCGGCCCTGGTGGTCGAGCCCGAGGTCCTGCTCCTGGACGAGCCGACCAACCATCTGGACATCGCCTCGATCGAATGGCTGGAGCAGGAGCTGGCGGCGTTCCCGGGCGCCTTGGTGATCATCAGCCATGACCGGCGCCTGCTCTCCAACATCTCCGCGGTGACCTGGTGGCTGGACCGCGCCAGGATCCGCGTCCACGACAAGGGCTTCAGCGACTTCGAGAACTGGTCGGAGCAGGTGCTGGCCGAGGAGGAGGCCAACCTCTACCGGCTGCAGAAGCGGATCGAGAGCGAGGAGCACTGGCTGCACCGCGGCGTGACCGCCAGGCGCAAGCGCAACATGGGCCGGCTGCGCCGCCTGCAGGACCTGCGGATGCAGAAGCGCACCTGGGTGGGCCGCACCGGCAGCGTCGACCTGCGCATGGATGCCGGCCAGTCCTCCGGTACCCTGGTGATCGAGGCCAAGCACATCGCCAAGCGCTTCGGCGACCGGGTGATCGTCGAGGACCTGTCGACCCGGATCCTCAAGGGCGACCGGATCGGCCTGATCGGGCCGAACGGGGTCGGCAAGACCACGCTCTTGAAGATGCTGACCGGCGAGCTGGAGCCGGATTCCGGCACGGTGAAGCTCGGCACCAACCTGACCATCGCCCGCTTCGACCAGACCCGCGCTGCGCTCGATCCCGACGCCACGCCCTGGACCACGCTCTGTCCCGAGGGTGGCGACCAGGTCAACGTGCTGGGCCGCTGGCAGCACGTGGTGGGCTATCTGCGCGCCTTCCTGTTCGAGGAGGAGCAGGCCCGCACCCCCATCCGGGTCCTGTCGGGCGGCGAGCGCAACCGCCTGCTGCTCGCCAAGATCCTGGCGGTGCCCTCCAACCTGCTGGTGCTGGACGAGCCGACCAACGACCTGGACATGGACACGCTCGACCTGCTCCAGGAGACGCTGGACGGCTACGAGGGCACCGTCATGGTGGTCAGCCACGACCGCGACTTCCTGGACCGGGTCGCCACCAGCACGATCGTGTTCGAGCCGGGCGGCAAGGTCGGCGAGTATGCCGGGGGATACTCGGACTGGCTGGTGCAGCGCGCCCCGCCGCCGGAGCCGGTCAAGGCGAAGCCCGAGCCGGACAAGCCCAAGGGCGAGCGGCCCAGGCGCTCCCTGGAAAGCCGCCTGCTGCGCGAGCTGGAGCGGCTGCCCGCCAAGATGGAGACCGCCGCGGGCGAGATCGCCGCCCTGGAAATGAAGCTGGCGGCACCCGACTTCTATCTGCGGGATCCGGACGGCTTCGCCTCGGTCAACGCGACCGTGGAAGCCAAGCGCCGGGCGCTCGCCGCCATGGAAGAGCGCTGGCTGGAGCTCGAGACGATGAAGGAAGATGCCGGGCTCTGACGCGCATCCGCGCGCAGTGTCCACGATACGCCGACTGCGCTAGACAGCGCGGCAGCAAAGGAGATCACGATGGCTTTGGCGATGGCCGCCAGCGGCGAGACGTCGGCGCGGCTCGGGCGGTTTGATTGGCAGGATCCGTTCCTCCTGGAGGAGGAACTGACCGACGAGGAGCGGATGATCCGCGACGCCGCCCGGGACTATTGCCAGAACGCCCTGATGCCGCGCGTGCTGGAAGCGAACCGGCACGAGGTGTTCCACCGCGAGATCATGACCGAGATGGGCGAGCTTGGCCTGCTCGGCTCGACCACCCCGGAAGAGTATGGCGGGGCGGGTGCCTCCTATGTCGCCTATGGCCTGGTCGCCCGCGAGGTCGAGCGGGTCGACAGCGGCTACCGCTCGGCGATGAGCGTGCAGTCCTCGCTCGTGATGTACCCGATCCACGCCTACGGGAACGAGGAGCAGCGCAAGCGCTGGCTGCCGGGCCTGGCCAAGGGCGAATTGGTCGGCTGCTTCGGCCTGACCGAGCCCGATTTCGGCTCCGACCCGGGCGGGATGCGCACCCGGGCGAAGAAGGTCGATGGCGGCTGGTCGCTGTCCGGTTCCAAGAACTGGATCACCAACTCGCCAATCGCCGACCTGGCGGTGGTCTGGGCCAAGGACGACCAGGGCGAGATCCGCGGCTTCGTGGTCGAGCGCGGCACCAAGGGCTTCGAGACGCCCAAGATCGAGGGCAAGTTCTCGCTGCGCGCGTCCGCCACCGGCATGATCATGCTGGACGAGGCGTTCGTGCCGGATGCGAACCTGCTGGAGGGCGTGAAGGGCCTCAAAGGGCCGTTCGGCTGCCTGAACCGCGCCCGCTACGGCATTTCCTGGGGCACCATGGGGGCGGCCGAGTTCTGCTGGCACCAGGCCCGGGAATACACGCTGGACCGCAAGCAGTTCGGCCGGCCGCTGGCGGCCAACCAGCTGATCCAGAAGAAGCTGGCCGACATGATGACCGAGATCACGCTGGGCCTGGCCGGCTCCCTGCGCACCGGCCGGCTGATGGACCAGGGCAAGGCCGCCCCGGAGACCATCTCGCTGATCAAGCGCAACAATTGCGGCAAGGCGCTCGATATCGCCCGCGTGGCCCGCGACATGCACGGCGGCAACGGCATCTCCGACGAGTACCACGTCATCCGCCACGTGATGAACCTGGAGGCCGTCAACACCTACGAGGGCACCCACGACATCCATGCGCTGATCCTGGGCCGCGCCCAGACCGGCCTGCAGGCCTTCATGCCGTGACCGAGCGCAAGCCGATCACGCTCACCGATGGGGTCGCCGCCGGCGGCTCCAAGCGGAGCGGCCTGGAGGTGATCCAGGGCATGATCGACGGCGGGATGACCTCGACCATGGCGACCACCATGGACTGCCGGGTGGTCGGGGCCGAGGCCGGCAAGGCGGTGATCCGCGCCGTGCCGAACGAGGGCTTCCTCAACCTGCACGGCACCGTGCATGGCGGCTGGGCCGCCACGGTGCTGGACACGGCGCTGGGCTGCGCGGTGGTGACCACGCTGGATGCCGGCCAGGGCACCGCCACGGTGGAACTGTCCACCCGCTTCATCCGCCCGATCTTCCCGGCGAACGGCCCGGTGATCGCCACCGGCACCGTGGTCAACCGCGGCCGCCGCCTGGTGGTCGCCGAGGGGCGGATCGTGTCGGAGAAGGACGGCAAGCTGCTGGCGCAGGCGACCGGGACCTGGGCGGTCCTGGAAAGCGAGAAGACCTGACCATCACAGAGAACGACCGCGCCGGACGGGGTCCGGGCGGTCGCTCATCAGGAATTCGCGGATAGCCGGCGACCGCCCGTGGCGGTCGCCAAAACGTCGCACGTCGGCGGATCAGACCGGCCGTTTGTCGGCGGTGTTCTCGTGGGCCGGCGGGGTCACGCTCTCGTCCTTGGTCACTGCCGGGTCGTCGGCCATGCCCTTCTTGAACGTCTTGATGCCCGAAGCGAGGTCACCCATCACCTTCGGCAGTCGGCCGGCGCCGAACACGATCAGCACGATCACCAGAACCACGATCCAGTGCCATGCGCTGAAGGAACCCATCGAAACTCTCCCCTGTGCGACTAGTTCGGAACCTAGCGGCGCTGGGGCGGGATGCCAAGCGGCGATGGATCAGGAGCCGTGCGGTTCCCTTTACCCGGTAGAAATCGGTGTGGATAATTGCTGGGACTTCGTCTGGAGCCCGTCTGAAAAATCCGTTAATTCGAACAGCTCTGTGAGTTTTCTCACATTCGTGAGACCGGCAGCATGGCACACAGAAGGCGCTGAGGGCTCTGTATCATCCGGGTGGGAACCAACCGTTCGCGGTCCCACCCGGTTTTTTTTGTGCGCTGCGCACGTTCGACTGCTGCTTGCCCCGACCGCCCGGCCTCGCCATGATCCGCCGCCTTTTCCAGGGAGGGACAAGATGCGGATCGCGGCGTGCATGAACAGGCTGGGCACCGAGAGCGCCTTCGAGGTGCTGGCCCGGGCGGTCCGCCTGCAGGCCCAGGGCAAGTCGGTGATCAATCTCGGCATCGGCCAGCCCGACTTCCCGACCCCGCCGCACATCGTGGAAGCCGCCATCCAGGCGCTTAAAGACGGCCATCACGGCTACACCCCGGCCAACGGCATCCTGAAGCTGCGCGAGGCGGTGGCCGCCGACATGCACCGCCGCCGCGGCGTCGAGGTCGACCCGGACCAGGTCCTGGTGGTGCCGGGCGGCAAGGTCACCATGTTCTTCGCCATCCAGATGTTCGGCGAGGCCGGGGCCGAGATCATGTACCCGGACCCGGGCTTCCCGATCTACCGCTCGGCGATCGAGTTCACCGGGGCCAAGGCGGTGCCGATCCCGCTGCTCGAGGAAAAGGGCTTTTCCTTCTCCGCCGAGGACGTGCTCTCGCGGATCACGCCCGCCACCCGGCTGATCATCGTCAACAGCCCCGCCAACCCGACCGGCGGCGTGGTGCCCAAGGAAGAGCTCGACCGGCTGGTGGAAGGGCTGCGCGCCCATCCCGAGGTCGCGATCATGTCCGACGAGATCTATGCCCGGATGGTGTATGACGGCGTGCCGCACGCCTCGCTCACCGCCTATCCGGAGATCCAGGACCGCCTGATCCTCCTGGACGGCTGGTCGAAGACCTACGCGATGACCGGCTGGCGGATGGGCTGGGGCGTCTGGCCGAAATCGCTGATCGATCTTTCCACCCGCTTTGCCATCAACGTCCATTCCTGCGTCAACGCCTCGGCCCAGTATGCCGGCATCGCCGCGCTGGAAGGCCCGCAGGATTCGGTCGACGTGATGATGGCCGCGTTCGCCAAGCGCCGCGGGGTCATCGTCGACCGGCTGAACGCCCTGCCCGGCTTCTCCTGCGTGAACCCGGGCGGCGCCTTCTACGCCTTCCCCAACACCACCGGCACCGGCAAGGCGTCGCGCGACCTGCAGGACGAGTTCCTGAACGAGGCCGGCGTCGCGGTGATCTCCGGCACCAGCTTCGGCATCCATGGCGAGGGCTATCTGCGCTTCTCCTACGCGGCATCGGTCGAGGCCATCGAGGAAGCATGCGACCGCATCCACAAGCATCTGACCCGCTGACGCCCGTCAGGCCGCGGCCGGCCACGGATCTCGACAGCCTTCTGGCCGAGATCCGCACCTGCCGGCGCTGCGAGACCCGGCTGCCGCATCCGCCGCGCCCGGTGCTCACCCCGAAGGCATCGGCGCGGATCCTGATCGTGGGCCAGGCACCCGGCAGCCGGGTGCATGCCTCCGGCCTGCCCTGGGACGACCCGTCGGGCGACCGGCTGCGCGCCTGGCTGGGTGTCGACCGCACCCGCTTCTACGCCGATCCCGCCATCGCGGTGATGCCGATGGGCTTCTGCTATCCCGGCAAGGGCCGCTCCGGCGACCTGCCGCCGCAAAGGGAATGCGCCCCGGCCTGGCACGACCGGCTGCTGCGCCTGATGCCCGGCCTGCGCCTGGTCCTGCTGGTCGGCGCCTATGCCCAGCGCCGCTACCTGCAGGCGCGCAGCGGCCTCACCCGCACGGTGCGGGACTGGCGGGAGGCGCCGCCGCCGTTCTTCCCCCTGCCCCATCCGAGCCCGCGCAACATCGGCTGGTTCCAGGCCAACCCCTGGTTCGCCGACCAGGTGGTCCCCGACCTGCGTGCCCGGGCCAGCCACCTCCTGGCGCCGGAGCCGGCATGATCGAGACGGTCGCCAGCCGCCTGGAAGGCGATGGCCTGGCTCTCCTGGGCGGCTTCCATCCGGAGGCCGGGGACCAGGTGCCGGGCGCGCCCGGGACGGTGCTGATGGTCGGCAACATCGGCAGCGCCCTCTACCCGCACCTCCAGGCCAGCCCGGAGATGCGCGGCCCGCAGCCCCTGGACAGCTGGACCCGCCGGGTGCTGGGCCAGATTGCCGAGGACCTAGGTGTCCAGGCCCTGTTCCCGTTCGACGGCCCGCCCTTCCACCCCTTCCAGCGCTGGGCGATCCGCGCCGACCGGCGCTTCTCGATCTCGCCGCTGGGCCTGCTGGTCCACGAGACCTTCGGGCTGTGGACGGCGCTGCGCGGCGCACTGCTGGTCGAAGAACAACTGGAGATCGCCCCGGTCGAGCCGGGCCAAAGCCCGTGCCTGACCTGCGCCGCCCGGCCCTGCCTGTCCGCCTGCCCGGTCGATGCCTTCCAGCCCGGCCGCTACGACGTCACCGCCTGCCGCGCGCACTTAAGCACGCTTAGCGGCCAGGACTGCATGATGGGCGGCTGCCTGGCCAGGCGCGCCTGCCCGGTCGGCCGCAACCACGCCTACACCCGGCCCCATGCCGGCTTCCACATGCGCGCCTTCCGAGCGGGCTGACTGCCTTCAGCCGCCGCCAGGGCGCGCTCCAGGCCCGCCCAAGTTCCATCCGCCTATCGCGCCGAAAGCGATGGTGCCTGCCGCGCCCATCGAATCCCCGCTGCGACCGTCGCCATGGCGGCGAGCAGACCAGCGGCGCCCAGGAACACGCCTTCATATCCGACGCTTCCGATCCAGGGCGTGCTGATCAGCGGCGACACGAACTGCCCGATGAAGATCGAGGCCGTCAGCAGCCCGCCCGCCAGCCCTCGGCGCGATCCGGGCGCCATCCCGAGCGCCAGCGGAACAAACTCCGGGGAGACCAGGGCGTAGCCGCTGCCGATCATCGCCGTACCGACGAGCGAGACGGGCACGGCTTCCGAGAGGACCAGCAGGAGGAAACCAAGGGCCATGGCGCCGTAGCCGACGGCGAAGACGCCACCATGGCCGATCCAACCTTCGATGCGGGCATAGAGAAGGGCAAGGCAACCGCCGGCCAGGGTCAGCACACCCAGGGCCGTTCCGGTCATGACAGCGCTGTTGATGCCCCGAGCGTCGAACAGGAAGGGCAGCTGCGTCGGCATCAGAAAGAACAGCATGTTCGTGACGGACTGGAGAAGCAGCAGCGCCATGAAGGCCGGAAGCCATCCGCGATGTGCCTTGCCCCCTGCCACGACCGCGGCGTCACGTAAGTTCGCTGGCGAGGTTGGCTCGACGATGAACCGCCACATGAGCGGGACGAAGGCTAGCGGCAGTGCGTAGATCGCGAACGGCGCGCGGGGCGAGAAGAGCGCCATCCAGCCAGCCAGCGAGATGAACAGGAACCCGCCGAAATTGCGCGCCGAGATCTGCAGCCCGGCGAAGGCGCTGCGCTGCTGCCCCCCGAAATAGTCGCCGATCAAGGCTGTCTGCGCGGTCATCACGAGGGCCACCGCAATCCCGAGCACAAGGCGGCTTGCGAAGATGGTCGGCAGACCGGGCAGGAGGAGCCCGGCCGAGCCGGAGATGACGAAGAGGAGCACGCCGCCAAGGAGCAGGCGTCTCCTGCCGAGCCGGTCCGCCAGAAGGCCGGCGAAGGGGGCGACGAGCGCGACCATCAATGAGGGCGCCGGCACGAGCAGGCGGGTCAGGATCGCGGCGTTCGGGTCGCCGTCGAAGAGACGTTCCAGGGCGGGAAGTGCCGGGCTGATCGTGGCGTTCGCCATGACGGTCAGCGAGGCCGCCATCAGCAGCGCCACGGCCCGGCCGTCGCACCAGAGTGCCCGCCGCCCTGCGGTTTCCGTCTCGCCCATGCCTCTGTCTCCTTGGCTCGATCATCGCAGCGTTCCACGCTACAAGTTCAAGCCAACTTGAGGTCAAGCATGACCATGATGGATATCGGCGAGGTAGCCAGGCGCTCTGGCGTGCCTGCCTCGACACTCCGCTACTATGAAGAGGTCGGCCTGATCCGGCCGCTGGGGCGGCACGGGCTGCGGCGGCAGTTCGATCCGGGCGTGCTCCTGAAGCTCGCGCTGATCGAGCTTGGGAAGGCCGGGGGCTTCTCGCTCGCCGAGATCGCGGGAATGTTCGGGGAAGACGAGGCGCTGAACATTCCCCGCGCGAACCTCCATGCGAAGGCCGAAGAACTGGGCCGCCAGATTGCCAGCCTTCGGGTGCTGCGGGACGCGATCCGTCATGTCGCCGACTGCCCGGCCCCGTCGCACCTGCAGTGCCCGAGCTTCCGCAAGCTGCTGACGTCGGTGTCCGCCAGAAGGGCCGGCGGCCGGATGGAGCGCCCCGTGCAGGCTGGGCGCCGGCAGGGTCGCGTGCCCAAACCGGTTCGCGATCCCGGATAAGCGGGGACGAGACCCTGGGGGATGCGCGCAGCGGCAGTGCCGCCGCACGCCAAGCGTTACGAGGAGGCGGCCGCCGGCCGCCTCGCCATGCCGCCTACTCCGCCGCCACCAGCACCGGCTGCTCGGGCTTGGCCCGGAACCGCTCCAAAAGGTCCGCCTCGCGCCGCTTCGCTTCCGTCAGGTGGCGCTCCTTGACGTGGCCGTAGCCGCGGATCTTCTCCGGGATCCTGGCCAGTTCCACCGCCAGGCCGTGGTTCTGCTCGGTCAGCCCGGCCAGGAGTTCCTCGACCAGCCGCTCGTACTGGTCGATCAGGGCGCGCTCGGTCTGCCGCTCGGGCGTCTTGCCGAACGGATCCAGGCTGGTGCCGCGAAGCCGCTTGAAGTGCTTGAGCACCCGGAAGGCCTGCATCATCCACGGCCCGAACGTGGTCTTCTTCAGATGTCCCGCCTCGTCGCGCTTGGCCATGATCGGCGGCGCCAGGTGGAAGGTCAGCCGGCCCGCCTGCTTGAACTCGCGGCCGAGCTGCGCCTCGAAGGACGGGTGCGTCCACAGCCTGGCGACCTCGTACTCGTCCTTGTACGCCATCAGTTTGAAGAAATTCTGCGCGACGGCCTCGCCCAGCTGGCTGGTGCCGAGCTTGGTGTGCTCCACCATGCGCACCCGCTTCACCAGGCGCTGGTAGCGCTCGGCATAGGCGCGGTCCTGGTAGTCGGTGAGGAACGCCATGCGGCGCTCGATCACTTCGTCCAGGCTGCGCGCCACCGGCGCATTCGGCGCCGGCGCCATCTCCGCCAGCACGCCGTCCAGGTCGTGGGCGGCGCGGCGGCCGAGCGTGAACGCCGCCTGGTTCATCGGCACCGCGACGCCGTTCAGCTCGATGGCGCGCATCAGGGCGTCCAGGCCGAGCGGCAGAAGGCCCTGCTGCCAGGCGAAGCCGACCATGAACAGGTTGGTGGCGATGCTGTCGCCCATCAGGGCGGTGGCGATCCTGCTGGCGTCGACGAAGGTTGCATGGCCCTCGCCGGTCGCCTTGATGATGGAGCGGCGCAGCCGCTCGCCCGGGAAGGAGAAGTCGGCGTTGCGGGTGAAGTCGCCGGTGAACGTCTGCTCCAGGTTCACCACCGCCCGGCTCACACCTTCCCGCATCGTCGCCAGCGCCGGCTTGCTCGCCGCCACCACCTGGTCGCAGCCCAGCAGCAGCCTGGCGCCGCCGGCCGCGATCCGGGGCGAGCCGATCTCGTCCGGCCGGTTCGCGATCTTGAGGTGGGAAAGGACCGCCCCGCCCTTCTGCGCCAGCCCGATCATGTCGATCGCGGCGACGCCCTTGTTCTCCAGATGCGCCGCCATGCCGAGCAGGGCCGCGATGGTCACCACGCCCGTGCCGCCGATCCCGGTCACCACGATCCCGTAGCTGCCCTCGATCGCCGGCAGCGCCGGCTCCGGCAGGTCGATCTCGGCGGGCTTGGCCGCCGCCCGCTCGCCCTTGTTCAGGACCGCGCCCTCGACGGTGACGAAGGACGGGCAGAAGCCCTTCAGGCAGGAGAAATCCTTGTTGCAGGCGGACTGGTCGATATGGCGCTTGCGGCCGAACTCGGTCTCGACCGGCTGCACCGCCACGCAGTTCGACTGGACGCCGCAGTCGCCGCAGCCTTCGCAGACCAGCTCGTTGATCACCACCCGCTTGTCCGGGTCGGGGAACTCGCCGCGCTTGCGCCGGCGGCGCTTCTCGGCAGCACAGGTCTGGTCGTAGATGATCGCGGTGACGCCGGGGATCTCGCGCATCCGGCGCTGCAGCGCGTCCAGTTCGTCGCGGTGGTGGACGGTCACGCCGCGGGCCATGTCGTAGCCCTGCGGGTACTTGTCCGGCTCGTCGGTGACGACGTGGATCTCGGTCACCCCCTCGGCGTGCAAGAGGCGGGTCACCTCGGCCACGTCGAGGTTGGCGGTCTCCATCTTCTGGCCGCCGGTCATCGCGACCGCGTCGTTGTAGAGGATCTTGAAGGTGATGTTGGCCTTGGCCGCCATCGCCGCCCGGATCGCCAGCGAGCCGGAATGGTAGAAGGTGCCGTCGCCGATGTTCTGGAAGATGTGCGGCCGGGTCGAGAACGGCGCCTCGCCCAGCCAGGAGGCGCCCTCGCCGCCCATCTGGGTGAAGCGGGCGGTGTCCCGGTCCATCCACTGCGCCATGTAGTGGCAGCCGATGCCGGCCCGGGCCTTGCTGCCCTCCGGCACCCGGGTCGAGGTGTTGTGCGGGCAGCCCGGGCAGAAATAGGGCAGCCGCAGCATGGCCGGGTTCTCGGTGACCACCCGGACCCGCGCCTCGACCTCGGCGACCCTGGCCGCCAGCTCGGGATCGTCGCTCCGCTCCAGGAGCGCGCGGCCGATCGCCAGCGCCACCTGGTTGGAGTTGATCGCCCCCCAGGACGGGAACAGGCTGCCGCCCATCCGGTCGTGCTTGCCCTCGATCTGCGGGGCGTTCGGCTGGCCGTACAGGAGCGAGCGGACCTGCTCCTCCACCAGCGGCCGCTTCTCCTCGACCACGATCAGCCGCGACAGGCCGTGCGCCGCCGCCTCCATGCCGCGCGGCTCCAAAGGCCAGCTCATGCCGACCTTGTAGACCCGCAGGCCCAGCGCCTTGGCCCGCGCCTCGTCGATGCCCAGGTCGTCCAGGGCCTGCAGCGTGTCCAGCCAGGCCTTGCCGGTGGCGGCGACGCCCAGCCAGGCATCCTCGCCGCCCATCACCAGCCGGTCGATACGGTTGGCGCGCGCGAACGCTTTCGCTGCTTCCAGCTTGAAGCGGTGCAGCCGCTCCTCCATGGCGAGCGGCGCGTCCGGCCAGCGGATGTTGAGCCCGCCTTCCGGCAGCGGGAAGTCATCCGGCACGACGATCGGCAGGCGCTGCGGGTCGATCTCGGCCGAGGCCGTGCTCTCCACCGTGTCGTGCACGCATTTCAGCGCCACCAGCGCGCCGGAATAGCGCGACATCGCGATCCCGAGCAGGCCGTAGTCCAGGATCTCCTGCACGCTGGCCGGGTTCAGCACCGGGATCATCTGGTCGATCATCGCCGGCTCGGACTGGTGCGCCGTGGTCGAGCTCTCGCAGGTATGGTCGTCGCCCAGCAGGCACAGGAACCCGCCATGGGCGGCGGTGCCGAACAGGTTTGCGTGGCGCAGCGCATCGCCGGAACGGTCGACGCCAGGGCCCTTGGCGTACCAGATGGCGAACACGCCATCATACTTGTGCTCGCCGTCCAGGCCGATCTGCTGGGTGCCGGAGCAGGCGGTGGCGGCCAGGTCCTCGTTCACGCCCGGCTGGAAGACGACATGGTGCTCGTCGAGCAGCTTCTTCGCTCGGGTGAGCTGCTGGTCGTACTGGCCGAGCGGCGAGCCGCGATAGCCGGAGATGTAGCCGGCGGTGTTCAGCCCGCTCGCCTGGTCGCGCCGGCGCTGCTCCAGCGGCAGGCGCACCAGCGCCTGGACGCCGGTGAGGAACACCCGCCCCGACGGCTTCAGATATTTGTCGTCGAGGCCGACCGTCTGCAGGTCCGTCATCCTCGAACTCTCCCTGGTGCTTCCTAGGACCGCCCGTCCCCGGTCAGGGCGAGCTCGGCTTGGGCCAGCTGCTTCGGGTTGCTCAGCGCCAGCCGGGCCAGGGTCCTTTTGATCAGATGGGCACGCAACCTGCCTGCGTCATCCTCGTCATGCCCACCGGCGCGAATTTCCGCGCAAAGTTCCGGAACACCGCCCTCGTCGCCCTGCGGATGCTCGATCATCCGCAGGGCGATCGCGAGCGCGTTCGCGACCATCAGCCCGGTCAGGCGCTTGTCCGCCGGCAAGAGCGGCAGCAGTTCCTCGACGAAGGTGGCGCGCGCCACCTTCACGAGCTCGGCCTGGTCGGGCGTCAGCCGCGAATCGGTCACGGCATCAGCTGGCCGCCGTTGACCTCGATCACCTGGCCGGTGACGTAGGCCGCGAGCTTGTTCGAGGCCAGGAACAGGAAGGCGCCGGCGCAGTCCTCGCTGACGCCCAGGCGCTGCATCGGGATGCGCTGGCGGGTCTGCTCCAGCCGCTCCGGCGTCGAGTAGATGTCGTGGAAATAGGTGGCGATCACGCCCGGCGAAACCGCGTTGACCCGGATGCCCTGGGTGGCGAACTCGGTGGCGATCGACTTGGTGTAGGACGACACGAAGCCCTTGGCGCTGGCATAGAGCGCGGCACCGGCGGCCCCGCCGTTGCGGGCCGCGATCGAGCTGGTGTTGACGATGTTGCCCTTGCTCTGCAGCAGGGCCGGCATCGCCACGCGGGTGGCGGTCATCACCGAGCGGGCGTTGAGGTCCATGATCCGGTCATAGGCCTCGTCGTCGCTCTCGTTGAGCGCGAAGCGGCCGACCATGTGGCCGGCATTGTTGACCAGCACGTCCAGGCCGCCCAGCTTCTGGATGGCCGCCTCGATCACCGAGGTCACGCCCTCGGTCTTGGAAAAGTCGCCGCCGAACACCGGCGCGCCGCCGATCTCGGACGCCAGCGCTTCCGCCTTTTCCTTGTTCTTGTTGTAGTGGATCGCGACCTTGGCACCCGCCTCGGCGAACGCCTTCGCCGCCGCGGCCCCGATGCCGATCGAGCCGCCCGTCACCAGAACGCGCTTGCCGCCCAGTCCGAACCCGTCGTAACCGCCTGTCACCTGTCGTCCCTTACTGCTTTTCCTGGAGCCCAGACCCATGAGCGAGCCCCGAATCCTGGAGGGGCTCGGCAGCATCGCCGAGCAATACGATGCCTTCATTCTGGACCAGTGGGGCGTGCTGCACAACGGCAAGGCTCCCTATCCGGGCGTCGTCGACGCCCTGCGGACCATGCGCGAGGGCGGCAAGAAGATCTGCCTTCTGACCAACAGCGGCCGGCGGGCGCGGATGAACCGCGAGCGGCTGGACGAGATGGGGTTCCCCCCGGACAGCTATGACGGGCTGATCACCTCCGGCGAGGCGGCCTGGCTGGGCCTGCGCGGCCGCAAGGACCCGCGCCTGCACGATCTCGGCCACCGGGCGGTGCTGATCACCCGCGACAACGATTTCGAGGTCGTCGAGGATCTGGGGCTCACCCTCACCAGCGATCCGGCCCAGGCCGACTTCGTGTATCTCGCCGGCGTCGACAGCCCGCCCAAGACCCTGGACGACTACGCGCCGCTGCTCGCTTCCGCCCAGGAGTTGGGCCTGCCGATGATCTGCTCCAACCCGGACCGGATCGCGGTGAGCGCCGACGGCCTCTTGATCGCGCCCGGCACGATCGCCGCGCATTACGAGGAGCTGGGCGGCCGGGTCTATTATTTCGGCAAGCCGAACCGGCCGATCTACGAGGCCTGCCTGGAGGTGCTGGCCGGGGTCGACCCTGCCCGGATCCTGTGCGTCGGCGACAGCCTGGAGCATGACATCGCCGGCGCGGTCGGCATGGGCATGGATTCCTGCTTCGTGATGCAGGGCATCCATGCCGACCATTTCCCCGAGGATCTGCCGGCCGACCGGCTGGCGGTGCGCGTGCGCGAACTGGCCGAGCGCTACGAGACCAGCCCGCTCTACGCGATCCATCGAACCACCTGGTGAGGCTTTCCTGATGACCGCGATCCTGTGCGTCGGCGTGCTGGTGCTCGACGTGATCTTCCAGGTCGACGAGCTGCCGAGCGGCGGCGAGAAGATGCTGGGCCACGGCCTGAGCGAGGCGATCGGCGGGCCCGCCGCCATCGGCGGGCTGGCGGCGATCCGGCTGGGCGGCCAGGCGGCGCTGCTCTCACGGGTGGGCGACGACCGGGTCGGCGGCACGATCCTGGACGGGTTCCGCGCCGCGGGCCTGGACGTGGAGAGCGTCGACGTCCTGCCGGGCGGGATCTCGTCCTTCTCGGCGGTGGCGGTCGATCCGGGCGGCGAGCGCCAGATCGTCAACTACACCGACCCGCGCCTGCACGAGGCGCCACCGAGCCGCATCCCCGACATGGAACGTTTCAGTGCGGTGCTGGCCGACACGATCTACCCGGTGGCGGCGATCCCGGCTTTGCGCGCCGCCAAGGAGCGCGGCATCCCGGGCGTGGTCGACTTCGACGTCAACCCGAAGACCGGCAGCCGCGAGATCCTGGATCTGGCCAGCCACGTCGCGTTCAGCCGCCAGGGCCTGCGCAGCCTGACCGGGCTGGACGATCCCGAGGCCGGCCTGCGCGCGGTTTCCGAGCGCCATGGCGGCTGGGTCGGGGTGACGCTCGGCGAGAACGGCATGGCCTGGCTGGAGGACGGCGTCCTGCGGCGGATGCCGGCGTTCCGGGTCGAGGTGGTCGACACGCTGGGTGCCGGCGACGTCTTCCATGGCGGCTTCGCCTACGCCCTGGCCCGGGGCAGCGCCATCGAGCCGGCGCTGCGGCTGGGCGCTGCCGCCGCCGCGGTGAAATGCACCCGCAAGGGCGGCGGGCCGGGCGCCCCCACCCTGGCCGAGGTCGAGGCGTTTTTGCGCGAGCAGCCCTGACCGCCTAGCGCACCAGGTCGCGCTCGCGCTGACGGTCCCGTTCGCGCAGACGCTCGCTCTGGCGCAGGTCCTGGCGGTGCTGGCGCGCGAACGCCTCGGCCGCGTCGTCGGCGCCGACCGGCCCGCTGGTCGAAGGCATGGCCGGGGCCGGGCCGGACAGCAGCGGGGCCGGGTCGGCGATGCCGCGCAGCGAGCGGGTGTCGGTGGCGAACCAGGCCCGCACGTCGGCCGGATCGGCCAGATCAGCGAGACTCGCCGAGACCACCGGCCGGCCGCTGGCGGCCTCCACCCATCGCGGGTCCGGCGGCGCCGTGCGCGAGATGGAAAGGTCGGCCGGGGCCGGCCGGATCGGGGGGGCCGGGTCGGCCAGGGCCGCCACCGGCAGCACCGACCAGCCTTCCACGCTCCGCCCGCCGGTCGGCAGCGGCGCCCAGGCGATCCGCTCCTCTTCCGCCTGCCCCCAGGCCACCGGCGCCGGCTCGAACCGGCTGCCCGGCAGCCACCACCAGGCACCCTCCAGGCGCCGCCAGCGGCCGCGATGCTCGGCGATCCGGGAAAACAACAGGTCGCCCTGCCAGTACCAGCCGCCCTCGATCGTCCAGATCCAGCGGCCAACCGAGAACGGCCGCCAGCCCGGCGGCACGTCGCTTGGCCGCCAGGCCACACCCAGCCCCGGCCGCTCCGACCAGTCGCCGAGCCCGGCCAGCTGGTCGCGGTGGAGCTCCTGCACCGTTTCCAGCGCGTCGCTCGCCGCCGCCGGGCCGGCGGCCAGTGCTGCCAGGAAGGCGCGTCGTCTCATGACCGTTTATCTTGGCGCGACCAGCGCCTAAGGCTAGCTCACGCCGAAGATGAACAGCGTCCGGGAGGCACATCAGATGCCGCGTTTTGCCGCCAATTTGAGCATGATGTTCAACGAGCATGCCTTCCTGGACCGTTTCGCCGCCGCTGCCGCCTGCGGCTTCAAGGGCGTGGAGTTCCTGTTCCCCTACGAGTTCCCGGTCGACGAGGTCGCGTCGGCCCTCAAGGGCGCAGGATTGACCCAGGCGCTGTTCAACATGCCGCCCGGCAACTGGGCGGAGGGCGAGCGCGGCACGGCCTGTTTGCCCGGGCGCGAGAAGGAGCTGATGGCCGGCGTGGAGAAGGCGCTGCTCTACGCCGAGGCGCTGGACTGCAAGACCGTGCATCTGATGGCCGGGATCAAGCCGGCGGACGTCCCGGACGAGAAGCTGGAGGCGACGTTTGCCGCCAACCTCGCCGCGGTCGCCAAGGCCTGCGCCGGCCAGCGGATCACGGTGGTGATCGAGCCGATCAACCAGCGCGACATGCCGGGCTACTTCCTCTCCTACCAGGGCCAGGCGCGCCGGATCATCGAGCGCTCGGGCGCCATCAACGCCAAGGTGCAGATGGACTTCTACCACTGCCAGATCATGGAGGGCGACCTGACCCGCCGCCTGGAGGGCCAGGTCGCCCAGGTCGGCCACGTCCAGGTCGCCAGCGTCCCCGACCGCCACGAGCCATATGATGGCGAGCTGAACTTCCCGCATCTGTTCGCGGCCCTCGACCGGGTCGGCTATGCCGGCTGGGTCGGATGCGAGTACCGTCCTCGCGGGCGCACCGAGGACGGCCTCGGCTGGGCGGCCCCCTACGGCATCAAGGGAACCGGCGCATGAGCGAGGCGACCATCGACCAGGACCACGCCGCCAAGAAGGCCAAGATCAAGACCGCGAAGGACGCCCTCTACGCCTCCAAGACCGAGGAGAAGGGCCTGGTGGTCGTCCACACCGGCACCGGCAAGGGCAAGTCGACGGCGGCCTGGGGCATGGTGCTGCGCTGCCTGGGCCACGGCTACAAGGTCGGGATCGTCCAGTTCGTCAAAGGTGCCCGCGAGATCGGCGAGCGGGTGATCTTCGAGAAGTTCGCCGACCAGCTGCGCTTCGTGGCCCATGGCGAGGGCTTCACCTGGGAGACCCAGGACCGCCAGAAGGACATCGCGCTGGCCCGGGCCGCGTTCGACGCCGCCAAGGAGATGATGGCCGATCCGGAGGTGCGGATGGTCGTCATGGACGAACTGAACATAGCACTCCGCTACGACTACCTGCCGATGGACGAGGTGCTGGAGACGCTCCGGAACAAGCGTCCGGACCTGCACGTCGTGATCACCGGCCGCAACGCCAAGCCGGAACTGATCGAGGCGGCCGACCTGGTCACCGAGATGCAGCTGGTCAAGCACCCGTTTCGGGCCGGCATCAAGGCGCAGGCTGGCATCGAGTTCTGAGCCCGCCCATGCCGGCCAGGGCGCTGATGATCCAGGGGACCTGCTCCAACGCGGGCAAGTCCCTGATGGTGGCCGGCCTGTGCCGCGCCTTTGCCGGGCGCGGCCTCAAGGTGCGGCCGTTCAAGCCGCAGAACATGAGCAACAACGCGGCCCCGGCCGCGGATGGCGGCGAGATCGGCCGGGCCCAGGCGCTGCAGGCCAGGGCCTGCCGCGTGGCCCCGTCGGTGCACATGAACCCGGTGCTGCTCAAGCCGCAGACCGACAGCGGCAGCCAGGTCGTGGTCCAGGGCCGGGTGGAGGCCACCGCCGCCGCCCGCGACTACTACCGGATGAAAGCCCTGCTGCTGCCCAGGGTCCTGGACAGCTTCCGGCTCCTGGCGGACGAGGCCGATCTCGTCCTGGTCGAGGGTGCGGGCAGCCCGGCCGAGGTCAACCTGCGCGCCGGCGACATCGCCAACATGGGCTTCGCCCAGGCGGCCGGCGTGCCGGTGGTGCTGGTGGGCGACATCGAGCGCGGCGGGGTGATCGCCCAGCTGGTCGGCACCTGGGAACTGCTGGAGACAGCCGAGCGCGCCCTGGTCCGGGGCTACCTGGTCAACAAGTTCCGCGGCGATCCCGGCCTGTTCGAGAGCGCCCTGCCGATCCTCGCGGAACGTACCGGGCTTGCCAGCTTCGGCACGGTGACCTGGTGCGAGGCCGCCGGCGACCTGCCGAAGGAGGACATGCTGGGCCTCTCGGAGATCGCCCGCGCCCGTCCCGATGCCCCGATCCTGGTGGCGGTGCCCCGCCTGCCGCGCCTTTCCAACCTGGACGACCTGGATCCGCTGGCCCAGGAGCCGGCGGTGCGGCTGCTTATCGTCGAGCCGGGCCGCCCGATCCCGGCCGAAGCCGACCTGGTGCTCCTGCCGGGCTCCAAGTCCACCATCGCCGACCTGGCCTTCCTGCGCGTTCAGGGCTGGGACATCGACATCCTGGCCCATGTCCGCCGCGGCGGCCGGGTCTTAGGCTTATGCGGCGGCTACCAGATGCTGGGCCGCACCATCGCCGACCCGCTGGGCCTGGAAGGCCCGCCCGCCACCGTGGCAGGCCTGGGCCTGCTCGACCTCGCCACCACCTTCGAGCGCGACAAGACCGTGCGCGAGGTCCGGGCCAGCGACTGGACGGATGGCACGGAGCTGCGCGGCTACGAGATCCATCTGGGCCGCAGCGAAGGACCTGCCACGGCGCGGCCGATGCTGCGGATCGAGGGGCGCCCGGACGGTGCGGTGTCGGCGGACGGCCGGGTAGCAGGCTGCTACCTGCACGGCCTGCTCGCGAATGACGCCTGGCGCGGCCGCTACCTGCGCAGCCTTAACCCCGAGGTCCGGTCGACCCTGGACGCGGGCCGCCGGGTCGAGGCGGCCCTGGACGTCCTGGCCGCCCATCTGGAGAGCTGCCTGGACCTGGACCGGTTGCTGCAGGCGGCAGCGCCGCCAGCGTTAACGGGCCGTTAAGCAAGCCTGGCGTAGAACGGGAGGCAGTGAAGCCGACCGGACATGCGCTGGTGCCGACCCTCCCTCCTCCTTCTCGAACGCCCCTGCCGCTGCCGTCCGGCCTGCCCGGGCGCGACGACGCCGAGCGCGTGCTGGCCACGCTGCTGGAGGGCGTTGCCGGAGACGCCGCCGTGGCAGTGCTCTGCGTCGAGCTCAGCGACCTGCGCTCGATCAACGAGGTCTGGGGCCGGGGCGCCGGCGACGCGGTGCTGGCGGCCGCTGCCGAACAGCTGCGCGACGCCGCGCAGGCGCCGGACCGGCTGGCCCGGTTGAGCGGCGACAAGTTCCTGCTCCTGCTCCACCCCGCACCGGGGCCCAGCCAGCTGGCCTGGCGCGCCGAGGCCCTGGCCGCCCGGCTGGAGCGGGCGGTCCGCCATGACGGCCAGGAGCTTGTCTGCCGGGTGCGGATCGGCGCCGCCTGCGGCGGCGGCGAGGACGGTACGCCGGTCCCGCGCGCGGCCGACCTTCTGGCGTATGCCCGCATCGCGCTGGACGACGACGATCCCGGCTGCCGCCGGCGCTATCTTCCCTACCGCCCGGGCACCGCCGAGCGGCGCCGGCGCGCCCATGCGCTGGGCCAGGCCCTGCGGCACGCGGTGGCCCAGCGCGAGCTGCACTTGGTCTACCAGCCGCAGCTTGCCCTGCGCGGCGAGCGGCGGCCCCGGGCCGAAGCCCTGCTGCGCTGGAACCATCCGGCCTTCGGGCCGGTCTCGCCGGCCGAGTTCGTCCCGATCGCCGAGAACAACGGCCTGATCCTGCCGATCGGCCGGCTGGCGCTGCTCGCTGCCTGCCGCCAGGCGGCGCGCTGGGCGGCGGGGCCCCTCGGGACGGTAGACGTCTCGGTCAACGTGTCGCCGATCCAGTTCACCTACCCCGAGATCTACGACGAGGTCTGCCTGGTGCTGGAGCAGGCCCGGCTGGACCCGGCCAGCCTGACGCTCGAGATCACCGAGGGCCTGCTGGTGCGCGACGTCGAGGCGACCGCGCGGACCATCGAGCGGCTGAAATCGGCCGGCGTGCGCATCTCGATCGACGATTTCGGCGCCGGCCATTCGTCCCTGGCCTACCTGGCCGGCTTTGCCGTGGACGAGCTCAAGCTGGACCGCTGCTTCCTCGGCGGCTGTCCGGGCGAGACGCCCGGCCGGCTGATCGCCGGGTCGGTGGTGGCGCTGGCCCACCGGCTGGGGATCGAGGTGGTCGCGGAAGGCGTGGAGGATGCCGGCCAGCTGGCGGCGCTGGAGCGGATCGGCTGCGACCGGATCCAGGGCTTCCACCATGCCCGGCCGATGCCGGCCATCGAGCTGGAAAGGTTCTGGCTGAGCCGGCGCCACCCGCCCGGCTGCCGCCTGCCCCCGGTGATCGCCGAAGCCGCCCACCGGCACCCGGTGGCGGGCTGAACCCGTTCCAGGTCATTGGGGGGCGGCGGTTCATCCAGCGAGCAAGCTGGCTCCGCAAGGCGGCGCCATCACGCCTCTGGCGCCATTTGGTCTTCAATCCGGCTCAGGCGGGACCGTCGGCCCGGCGCCGGGTGCAGCCGGGCAAGCGCCAGGAGGTCATGATCCGGCGGCGAGCACCCACCAGCCGGCCCCGACCGCGCCCGCCGCGACCGCCCATGCCAGCCAGAGCAGCACCAGGCTTCGCCGGACGTCCCCGGCCGTCACCTCCGCCCGGCCGCTGCCGATCCAGTGCGCCACCGACGGCACCCCGCCATAGCTGCGCGGGCCGCACAGCCGGATGCCCAGCGCGCCGGCGAACGCCGCCTCCGGCCATCCCGCGTTCGGCGAGCGGTGCAGCCGGGCGTCGCGGCGGACCGTCCGCCACGCCGCCCCGGGCGCGGCACCGGGCAACAGCAGCGCGCCCAGCATCACCAGGACGGCCGACAGCCGCGACGCCGGCAGGTTCACCCGGTCGTCGAGCCTTGCCGCCGCGCGGCCGAACTCGAGGTAGCGCGGGCTCTTGTGGCCGATCATGCTGTCCATGGTGTTGATGGCCTTGTAGGCCAGCAGCCCCGGCAGCCCCAGCAGCAGCGCCCAGACCAGGGGTGCGATCACCCCGTCGCTGAAGTTCTCCGCCGCCGATTCGATCGCCGCCCTGCCGACCGCCGGGCTGTCCAGGCGCTCGGGATCGCGGCCCACGATCATCGACACGGCCCGGCAAGCCGCCTCGATGCCCTGGTCCATCCCCCGCGCCACCGCCAGCACATGGTCGTGCAGCGAGCGCTGCGCCAGCATCACCCCGCCCAGCAGCGCCTCGACCAGCCAGCCATGCGGGATCCCGGCGGCGATCAGGTGAACCGCCAGCCCCAGCCCGAACGCGCCCGCCACCATCAGGGCGACCAGCAGGGCACCCAGGCGCCGCTTCCTGGCCGGCGGGGCCGCCTCGTCCAGCAGGAGTCGCTCCAGCCGGGTGATCGCCCGGCCGATCAGCACCACCGGATGCGGCAGGCGCCGCCACAGCCAGGGCGGGTCGCCCAGCACTGCGTCCAGCAGCAGGGCCAGCGTCAGCCAGGCGAGCAGGCGTTCGGGATGATCGACCAGCAAGGCGATGCCGCTTCCACGATGATTCCGTCGCTGCAGGCCAGTGGCGACCGGACGGCGACGCTGCTATCCACCGCCGACGTTCGCAAGCGCAAGCATCATCATCATGGGCGAGGACGGCATGAGCAGGATCGGCGTGATGGTCTGCGGTCACGGGTCGCGCGACGTGGAGGCCACCCACGAGTTCGCCGCCCTGGTGGCCCACCTCAAGCGGCACTATGCCGACCGGCCGGTCGAGGCCGGCTACCTGGAGTTCGCCCGCCCGGTGATCCGCGACGGGCTGGACCGGCTGAAGGAGAAGGGCGTCACCGAGATCCGGGCGATGCCCGCCATGCTGTTCGCCGCCGGCCACGTGAAGAACGACGTCCCCTCGGTGCTCAACACCTGGGCGGCGGAGAACCCGGACGTCACCGTGACCATGGCCCGCGACCTCGCCATCGACGGCAAGCTCCTGCGCGCCGCCGCCGACCGGATCGAGGCGGCGCTGGCCATGGCGTCCGACGAGATCGTCCGGGCCGAGACCCTGCTGCTGGTGGTCGGCCGCGGCACCTCGGACAGCGACGCCAACGGCAACGTCGCCAAGGTCACGCGGATGCTCTGGGAGGGCATGGGCTTCGGCCATGCCGAGACCGGCTATTCCGGCGTGGCCCACCCGCGCACCGACGAGGCCCTGCGCCGGGCGATCCGGCTGGGCTACAAGCGGATCGTGGTGTTCCCCTATTTCCTGTTCACCGGCGTGCTGGTGCAGCGGATCTACGAGCAGGCCCGGGCCGTGGCCGCCCTGCATCCCGAGGTCGAGGTGATCGAGGCCGGGTACCTGAACGACCACCCGCTGGTGGTCGAGACCTTCGTCGACCGGATCGAGGGGGTCGGCCAGGGCGACACCCAGATGAACTGCCAGCTCTGCAAGTACCGCACCCAGATCCTGGGCTTTGAGGCGGACCAGGGCGCGCCGCAGGAAAGCCACCATCACCATGTCGAGGGGATCGGCACCGACGCCGATCACCACCACCATCACGGCCATCATCATCACCATCATGGCCACGGCCATGGCCATCACCATCACGACCATCCGCACGAGCCGGCGGACCAGAAGGTCGTGTCCCTGGACAAGGACGGCGGGACGCGCCGGACCGGATGAGCGACTGGCTGAAGGATCCGGCGGAGATCTACCGGCGCTCGTTCGCCACCATCCGCGCCGAAGCCCATTTGGACCGGTTGCCCGAGCCGGTGCGGCCGATCGCGGTGCGGATGATCCATGCCTGCGGCATGGTCGACTTGGCGGACGACCTGCGCGCCGGGGGCGATCCCGCGACCGCCGCCGGAACGGCTTTGAGGGACGGACGGCCGATCCTCGTGGATGCCCGGATGGTCGCCGCCGGCTTCCTGGCCGACCGGCTGCCGGCAGCGACCCGGATCGTGTGCGGCCTGGAGAATCCCGCCCTGGCCGATGCCGCCGCCGCCATGGCCACCACCCGCTCGGCCGCGCTGGTGACCCGCTGGCGGCCGCATCTGGACGGCGCTGTCGTGGTGATCGGCAACGCGCCCACCGCGCTGTTCCAGCTCCTGGACGACCTGCGGCAGGGCGCCGCCCGGCCAGCCGCGATCATCGCGACGCCGGTGGGCTTCGTCGGCGCGGCCGAGAGCAAGCAGGCCCTGGTTGAGGCGGAACTCGGCATCCCGTTCGTCACCGTGCTGGGTCGGCGCGGCGGCAGCGCCATGGCCGCCGCCGCCCTCAACGCCTGCCTGGTGGGGGCCGGATGAGCGCCCCCTGGCTCTCGATCGTCGGCATCGGCGAGGATGGGATCGGTGCGTTGAACCCGCAGGCGGCGGACCTGGTGGCGAAGGCCGACCTGTTCATCGGCGGCAGCCGCCACCTGTCGATGCTGGGCGACGACCCACGTCCGCGCCTGCCCTGGCAGATCCCGCTCGATCCCACCATCGAGCACCTGTCCGGGCTGAAGCGCCACCGCGTGGTGGTGCTGGCCTCGGGCGATCCCTTATGGTTCGGCGTGGCGCGCCGGCTGGTCGCCCGCTTTGGCGGCGACGCGGTCACTGTGGTCCCGGGCGTGGCCTCGATGCAGCTGGCCTGCGCCCGCCTGCGCTGGTCGTTGGCCGAGGCCGAGGTGGTGACCATCCACGGCCGCCCGATCGCCCGGCTGGCCCGCTGGCTGCAGCCCGGCCGCCGCCTGGTGATCCTGTGCGCCGACCGGAACTGCCCCGCACGGATCGCGGCGCTGCTGCGGGCGCACGGTTTCGGCCAGGCCCGGCTGCGCGTCCTGGAGCATCTGGGAGGGCCCGAGGAGCGGGTCTCGGACCTGGACCTGGACGAGACCCTGGCCGGCAGCTTCCGCGACCTGGTGGTGGTCGGCCTGGAAGTGCCGCCCTGCGACCGCCCGGTCCGCTCGCTGGTGCCGGGCCTGCCCGACGACGCCTTCCTCCATGACGGCCAGATCACCAAGCAGGAGGTCCGCGCCGCCTCCCTGGCCAGGCTGGCGCCCCTGCCCGGCCAGCGCCTGTGGGACGTCGGTGCCGGCAGCGGCGCCATCGCGATCGAGTGGCTGCGCGCCCAGCCCGGCACCCGCGCCGTCGCGATCGAACGCCAGCCGGAGCGGGTCGCCCGGATCCGGCAGAACGCCGAACTGCTCGGCACCCCGGAACTGCTGGTGGTCGAGGGCGCGGCACCCTCCGCCCTGGACGGCCTGCCGCCGCCCGACGCAATCTTCCTGGGCGGCGGCGTCGCCACGCCCGGCCTGCTCGACCTGCTGGCCGGCCGCCTGCCTCCGGGCGGCCGGCTGGTCGCCAACGCGGTGACCGTGAACGGCGAGGCGGCGCTCCTCGCCGTGCATGCCGCGCGCGGCGGCGAGCTTGCCCGCCTCAACGTCTCCCGCGCCCAGAAGGTCGGCGGCGCCATCGCCTGGCGGGCCCTGAACCCGGTCACCCAGTGGTCCTGGATCAGGCCGTGACCGGCCTGTTCGGCATCGGCGTGGGGCCGGGCGACCCGGAGCTGGTGACGCTGAAAGCCGCCCGGCTGATCGGCGCCCTGCCGGTGCTGGCCCATATCGGTGCCGACGGCCGCCCTAGCCGGGCACGCCGGATCGCCGCCGGGCTGATCCGACCTGGCGTGCGCGAACTGTCCGTCGACATGCCGATGCGCTTCGCCCCCGAGGCGGCCCGGCCGGTCTATGACGATCTGGCCGGCCGGATCGAGGCCGAGATCGCGCAGGGCCACGGCGTGGGCTTTTTGTGCGAGGGCGATCCGCTGCTCTACGGCTCGTTCGTGGCGATCCTGGACCGCCTGGTCGGCCGGGTCCCGGTCACGATCGTGCCGGGCATCACGTCGATCGCCGCGTCGGCCGCCAGCGCCGGCCACACCCTGGCCCTGCGCGACGAGATCCTGGCCGTCCTGCCGGCCACCGCCCCGGACGCGCGGCTGCGCGCAGCCCTGGCGGCAGCCGACAGCGTCGCCATCCTGAAGGTCGGCCGCCACCTGCCGCGGATCCGCCTGCTCCTGGAAGAGGCCGGCCTTGCGGGGCGGGCCCTGGTGGTGGCCGAGGTCGGCCGCCCGGAGCAAGCGGTCCGCCCGCTCCACCAGGTGGCCGAGGAACGCCTGCCCTATTTCGCCCTGATCCTCACCCGCCATCCCCGCGAGGCACGATGACCGCGATCGTCATCCTGGGCGCTCGCAGCCGCAGCCTGGCCGAGCAGGTCGCAGCCGTCCTGCCCGGTGCCAAGATCCACGCTCCGGCCGGCTGCGCCGCCCCGGCCGACCAGCGCTTCGTCCGGGCCACCGACCAGATCCTGGCCCTCTACCGGCAGAACGTCCCGACCATCCTGATCGGTGCTGCCGGCATCGCGATCCGGGCGGCCGCCCCGGCGCTCGCCGACAAGCGCGCCGAGCCGCCGCTCCTGGCGGTCGCCGAGGACGGCTCGGTGGTGGTGCCGCTCCTGGGCGGCCATCGCGGCGCCAATGCCCTTGCCCGGCAGATCGCGGCCAGGATCGGCGGCCAGGCTGCCGTCACCACCGCCGGCGACCTCAGCCTGGGCGTCGCCCTGGACGAGCCGCCACCGGGCTTCGCCTGCGCCGATCCGGGCCCGGCCAAGCCGATCACCGCGCATCTCCTGGAAGACGGCGCGGTGGCGCTGGACGACCCGCAGGGACTGGCCGGACAGGCCGGTCTCGCCGACCTGCGCACCGATCCGGCCAGTTCCTGGACCATCGCCCTCACTCACGAGGCACGTCCCCCCGCACCGCACTGCCTGACCTGGCACCCGAGGACCCTGGTGCTGGGGGTCGGCTGCGAGCGCAACGCCCCGGCCGATCTGCTGGTGGACCATGTCCTGGCGACGCTGGACGAGGCCGGCCTTGCGCCCCGATCGATCGCCTGCATCGCGTCCATCGACCTGAAGGCCGACGAGCCGGCGCTGGCGGCGCTGGCGGCGCGCCTGGGCGTGCCGGCCCGGTTCTTCCCGGCCGAACGGCTGCTCGCGGAGACCGACCGACTGTCGTCGCGCTCGGAGATCGTGTTCCGCGAGGTCGGCTGCTACGGCGTGGCCGAGGGTGCCGCCCTGGCCGCCGCGGGCACGGCCGGCCGGCTCCTGGTCGAGAAGCGCCGCGGCGAGCGGGTCACCTGCGCGGTGGCGCTGGCGGCTGCCCCGCTCGACCCGGCCACCCTGGGCCAGGCCCGCGGCCGGCTGGCGGTGATCGGGGTCGGGCCCGGCCAGCGCGCCTGGCGCACCCACGAGGCCGAGCAGCTCCTGGAGCGCGCCACCGACATCGTCGGCTACGGCCTCTATCTGGACCTGGTCGCCGACCGGATCGGCCACGCGGTCCGCCACGACTTCGCGCTGGGCGAGGAGGAGGCGCGCTGCCGCCATGCGCTGGCGCTGGCCGCCACCGGCCGGGACGTCGCCCTGGTCTGCTCCGGCGACGCCGGCATCTTCGCCATGGCCTCGCCGCTGGTGGAACTCCTGGAGGCGCCCGCCGATCCCGCCTGGGCCAGGATCGAGCTGGTGGTCGCCCCCGGGATCAGCGCGATGCAGGCCGCCTCGGCCAGGCTGGGCGCGCCGCTCGGCCATGATTTCTGCGCGATCTCGCTGTCCGACCTGCTCACCCCCCGCCCGGACATCGAGCGGCGCCTGCATGCCGCGGCGCAAGGCGACTTCGTGATCGCCTTCTACAACCCGGTCAGCCGCCGCCGCCGCGACCTCCTGCCCCTGGCGAAAGCGATCCTGCTGGCGCACCGCCCGGCCTCGACCCCGGTGGCGATCGCCCGCAGCCTCGGCCGGTCCGAGGAGGCGATCGAGGTGACGACGCTGCAAGCGCTCGATCCCGAGCAGGTCGACATGCTCTCGCTGGTCCTGGTCGGCTCCTCCAACTCCCGGCAGGTCACCCTGCCTTCCGGCCGCGCGCTGGTCCTCACGCCCCGCGGCTACGATCGGAAGTCCTCGTCATGACCGTGCATTTCATCGGCGCCGGCCCCGGTGCCGCCGACCTCATCACCGTCCGGGGCCTGGAGCTGATCAGGCGTTGCCCGGTCTGCCTCTATGCCGGCTCCCTGGTGCCGCGCGCCATCGTCGAGGCCGCACCCGACGGTGCCGAGGTGGTCGACACGGCACCTTTGCATCTCGACCAGATCATCGCCCTGATGGAAGCCGCCCACGCGCGCGGCCAGGACGTCGCCCGGGTCCATTCCGGCGACCCCTCCATCTACGGCGCCATCGCCGAGCAGATCCGCCGCCTGGAAGCCTTAGGCATCCCGTTCACCAGCACCCCGGGCGTCCCGGCCTTCGCCGCCGCCGCCGCCGAACTCGCCACCGAGCTGACCCTGCCCGGCATCGCCCAGTCGGTGATCCTGACCCGCACCGCGATGCGCGCCTCGGCGATGCCAAAGGGCGAAGACCTGGCCGCCTTCGCCAAGACCGGCGCCACCCTCGCGATCCATCTCTCGATCAACAACCTGGTCAACGTCGTGCGCAGCCTCGTCCCGGTCCTGGGCGAGGACATGCCGGTGGTGGTGATCTACCGGGCGACCTGGCCGGACCAGCAGATCGTGCGCGGCACGCTGGGCGACATCCGCGCCAGGGTGAAGGGGCTGGGCCTGACCCGTACCGCGCTGATCATGGTGGGCAGGGTGCTGGATCCGGGCGAGTTCGCCGACAGCCGCCTCTACGCCGCCGACCACACCCACGTGCTACGCCCCGAGGCCGGCCAGCCAGCGGACAACGTCCTCGACGTCGTGGACGAGCGGCCCGTCGGGTAGGGCCGGCCGCGCCAGCATCACCACCGGCAGCGCCAGGGCGCGCGCCGCCTCGATCTTGGCCACGGTGGCGTCCCCGCCCGCCATCTTGCTCACCAGCACGTCGATCCCGTGCCGGCGCAGCAGTTCCGTCTCGCCGTCGGGCGTGAACGGCGGCCGCCCCCGGATCGCCACGACGCTGTCCGGGACATCCATCAACGGCTCGATGGTGCGCACCACCAGCCGCATGGCGGGCATGAGGCCGGCGAACGCCGCCAGCCCCTCATGGCCGGTCGACAGGAACGCGGTCCGGCCGAGCCTCGGCAGGACCCGCACCGCCTCGTCCACGCTCTCGACCTCGATCCAGCGGTCACCTGCGGTTCTTGGCCAGGCCGGACGCAGCAGGCGCAGCCGCGGCACAGCTGCAAGCGCGCAGGCCGCCCTGGCATGATGCGGCATCTGCCGGGCGAACGGATGGGTGGCGTCGACCAGCGCCGCCGGCCGGTGCCGCACCAGCCAGTCCACGAGCCCCTCGATGCCGCCAAAGCCGCCGGTGCGGACCTCGCCCGCGATCTGGCCCGGCCGGCTGGTGCGCCCGGCCAGCGAGGTAAGCGGCCGCCAGTCTTCGCGACCGGCCAGGGTCCGGGCCAGCCCGGCTGCCTCCGCCGTGCCGCCCAGGATCAGGACCAGCCGGGCGCCCACCCGATCTCCTTCCCCTTGCGGTCATAGACCAGCACCTCCACCGCCACCGCGGGCCCGACCGTCTCCTGCGCCACCTCGCGGGCACGGGCCGCCACCCTGGCCGCCAGCGGAAAGCCGATCCGGTCGGCCTCCTGCAGCAGTTCCAGGGCGGTGTTGGCCTGCGCCGCCTTGGCGACCAGTTCGTCCGGCGCGCCTGCCGCGTGGAGGAAGGCACCCAGCGCGTCGGGCCGCATGGGGTTGCGCGAGGAATGCAGGTCCAGGCCGCCCTGGGCCAGCTTGGTGAGCTTGGCGAACCCGCCGGCCAGGCTCAAACGCGGGATCGGGTGGGCGCGCAAATATTTCAGGGTGCCGCCGGCAAAGTCGCCCATGTCCAGGAGCGCGAAGTCCGGCAGGCGGTAGCGCGCCTGCACCGCGGCTTCCGAGGTCGAGCCGGTGGACGCCGCCACATGGGCGAGCCCGGCGGCCCTGGCCACGTCGACGCCCCGGTGGATCGAATGAATCCAGGCCGAGCAAGAGAACGGCACCACGATCCCGGTGGTGCCCAGGATCGACAGGCCGCCCACGATGCCGAGCCTGGGGTTCCAGGTCTTCCGCGCGATCGCCTCCCCGTTTTCGATCCCGACCGTCACCACGACGTCGGCCGGCATCCCGGTGGAAGCCGCCACCTCCTCCAGCGCCGTCGTGATCATCGCGCGTGGCCCCGGATTGATCGCGGGCTCGCCAGGGGGCACCGGCAGCCCCGCCCGAGTCACCGTGCCAACGCCTTCGCCCGCCCGGAACACGATCCCGCTGCCGGGCGGGCCGCGCCGGACCAGGACCTCGACCCGGCAGCCATGGGTGACGTCCGGGTCGTCGCCGGCATCCTTGACCACGGCGGCGAACACGTCATCGTCGCCCAGGCGGGCATCGGCGAGCTTCAGGCTGACGGTGCCGCCGCGCGGCAGCGACACCGTCACCGGGTCGGGAAAGCCGGCGCCTGCCAGCGCGCTGAACGCCGCTTTCGCGGCGGCGGTGGCACAGGTGCCGGTCGTCCAGCCGCGTCGAAGCTCCTTCGGTTCGCCAGCCCTCGGTTCCATCGCCACGGTCCGCTATCCTGCCCCTATCCTGCCGGTGTCCGGCAGCGCCTGGAGAAGCCCATCACGTCCGCGCCCACCCTTCTGATCGCCGCCCCCGCCTCGGGCTCCGGCAAGACCGCCATCACGGCGGCGATCCTGCGCGCGCTGGTGCGCCGCGGCCAGACCGTCGGAGCGTTCAAGGTCGGGCCGGACTATATCGACCCGGCCTTCCATGCGGCAGCCAGCCTGCGCCCCTGCGTCAACATCGATCCCTGGGCGATGCGGGTCTCCACCCAGACCTCGATCCTGGAGCAGGCCGGCAACGAGGTCGACCTGCTGGTCGGCGAGGGCGTGATGGGCCTGTTCGACGGCGCCGCCGACGGCACCGGCGCCACCGCCGACCTGGCCGCGACCCTGGCGGTGCCGGTGATCCTGGTGGTCGACGCCAAGGGCATGGGTGCGTCCGCCGCCGCCCTGATCGAGGGCTTCCGCGACCATCGCGAGGACGTCGTGGTGGCCGGGGTGATCTTCAACCGGGTGGGCACCGACACCCATGCCCGCCTACTGCGCGAGGCCTGCGAGGCCCGCTTCGCCCTGCCGATCCTGGGCTTTCTGCCCGACGACGAGGCGCTGCGCCTGCCCGGGCGCCATCTCGGCCTGGTCCAGGCCCGCGAGATCGCCGGGATCGAGAGCCGGCTGGACCGCGCCTCCCGCCTGGTGGAGCGCCATCTCGACCTGCCGCGCCTGATCCGGCTGGCGCGCTTCCCGGTGGTGTCGGCGCTGACCTACAAGGTGGCGCCGCTGAACCCGCTGGGCCAGCGGATCGCGGTGGCCGAGGACGACGCCTTCGCCTTCGTCTATCCCTCCACCCTGATGGGCTGGCGGGCGCGCGGCGTGGAGATCCTGCCGTTCTCGCCGCTGGCCGACCAGGCCCCCGACCCCGGCGCCGACGCGGTCTACCTGCCGGGCGGTTATCCCGAGCTTCATGCCGGCAAGCTCGCCGCCGCTCAGTCCTTCCGGCGCGGCCTGCGCGCTGCTGCGTCCAGGGGGGCCACGATCTATGGCGAGTGCGGCGGCTACATGGCGCTGGGCGAGACGCTGGTCGACCGGGCGGGCACGGCGCACGCCATGGCCGGCCTGTTGCCGGTGGTCACCAGCTTCGCCGCACCCCGCCTGCATCTGGGCTACCGCCGCGCGGTCGGCCGGCGCTCCTCGCCGCTGGGGCTGCCCGGTGCTGCCTGGCGGGCGCACGAGTTCCATTATGCCGCCGAGCTGGAGGCGCGCGGCCCGCGCCTGTTCGGCCTGACCGACGCCAGGGCCAACATTTTGGCCGATGCCGGCTGCGCGATCGGGCGGATCTGCGGCAGCTTCATCCACCTGGTCGACCGGGCCGAGTGAGGCTCACAGCCGGCCGTCCACGCCCGCGTCGTCGAAGCTCGCCATGCCCGCATGGCAGGCGACCGCCGCCCGCACCACCTGGATGGCCAGCGCCGCCCCCGACGCCTCGCCCAGCCGCATGTCCAGGTCCAAAAGCGGCGTGAGCTTGAGCCGGCCCAGCAGCGCGCGATGGGCATGCTCGGCCGAGACATGGCCGGCCAGGCAATGCTCGATCGCCTTTGGCTCCAGGCGGAACAGCACGGCCGCGGCAGCGCCCGCGACAAAGCCGTCCAGGATCACCGGCACCCGCCGCCTGCGCGCCTCCAGGATGCAGCCGGCCATGGCGGCCAGCTCGAACCCGCCCAGCACCCGCAGCACCTCGCGCGGGTCGTCCAGCCGTGCCGCATGCCGGGCCAGGCCCCGGTCGATCACCTCCGCCTTGCGGCGCACCCCCTCCGCGTCCAGCCCGGTGCCGGCCCCGCACCATTCCGCTCCCCGGCCGCCGAACAGGGCGGCGCAGACCGCCGCCGCGGTGGCGGTGTTGCCGATCCCCATCTCGCCCACCGCGATCAGGTCGGCCTCCTCGCCCACCGCCCTGGCACCGGCGGCAAGGGCGGTCGCGATCTCCGCCCGGTCCATCGCCTCCTTCTCCGACCAGTCGCCGGTGGTCCAGTGGCGGAACGGGTCGTGGATCGCCAGGCGGGCGCCGGCCTGGCGCGCCAGCTGGTTGATCGCCGCACCGCCGTCCCGGAAGTTGCGCACCATCTGGTCGGTGACGCTGGCAGGATACGCCGAGACGCCCTGGGCCGTGACGCCGTGCCGCCCGGCGAACACGTGGATCTCGACCCGCTCCAGCCTGGGCGGATGGCGGCCCTGCCAGGCGCAAAGGTGCGCGGTCACCTCCTCCAGCCGGCCGAGCGCGCCGGCGGGCTTGGTCAGCACCGCTTCCCGCGCTGCCGCCAGCGCCCTGGCCTCCCCATCCGGCTCCGGAAGGTCCGCCACGTCGAGGATCGCGTCCGCCATGTCCATCCCGCCTCGCTGGATCCGCCCAGGGCGGAAGCGCCCTGGAGGATTTACCGGCCGTGGCCGCGCGGGCAGGTTGCACGCCCGCCGACCGGCCGCACGGACACAAGACTTGCTCGACGACGTCAAGACAGCGCTGCAGTTCCTGACCCGCCTGCCGGTCCGCGCGCCTGCGAGCCACGGCATGCAAGGCCTGTCCCGGGCCGCCTGGGCGTTCCCGCTGGCGGGCCTGGCAGTGGGGGCGATCGGCGGCCTGGCCTACGCCCTGGCCGATGCAGCCGGCCTGCCGCCATTGCCCGCCGCGATCCTCGCGCTGGCCGCCACCATCGCGGTCACCGGCGCGCTGCACGAGGACGGCCTGGCCGACCTTTTCGACGCCCTGGGCGGCCATGCGCCGCGCGCCCGCGCCCTGGAGATCATGCGCGACAGCCGGATCGGCACCTATGGCACCCTGGCCCTCCTGGTCACGGTCGCCCTGCGCGCCACCTCGCTGGCCAGCCTGCAGGCCCCGGCCAGGGTCGCCGCCGCCCTCCTCGCCGCCGCCTGCCTGTCGCGCGCCGCCATGGCTGTCCTGATGGCCCTGCAGCACCCCGCCCGCCCCGACGGCCTGGGTGCAGCCAGCGGCCGGGTGGCACCCGCCCGCGCCGGCCTTGCCGCCCTGCTGGGCCTCATCCCCCTCCTGGCCCTGGCCACTTCCTCCCCCGCCGCTGCCCTGGCAGCCCTCCTCGCCGCCGCTTCGGCCTTCGCCGCCACCGAGCGCTGGACCCGAAGCCGCCTGGGCGGCTTCACCGGCGACACGGTGGGCGGCACCGAGCAGCTCTGCGAAACCGCCTGCCTCCTGGCCCTGGCCGCCGCCTGGCCGGCCTGAGGCCAGGGGGCAGCCGGCCCGCTACTGCACGCCCCTGGTGCGCCTGGCGGTCGCCAACGCCAGGACCAGCGCCACCAGGACCAGCAGGGCCGCCACCGCGAAGGTGATGCGCATGCCGCCAGCGACGGAAGCGGGCTGGGACGCCGTGATCGCGGTCGCGCCCGAGGCCAGGGCGAACACGGCGCCCATGACCGAGGCGCCGGTGATGAGGCCGAGGTTGCGGGACAGGTTGAGCAGGGCGGAGACGACCCCGCGCTGGTCCAGGCCCGCTTCCGCCATGACGCTCGTGTTGTTCGCCGTCTGGAAGAGCGCATAGCCGGCAGTCACCACCACGACCGGCAGGACATAGCCGGCAACACCCAGGTCCGCCGGCAGCAGGGCCAGGGCGCAGCAACCGGCCGTCATCCCGGCAAGGCCCAGGACGGTCATGCGCGGCGCGCCCAGGCGATCCACGAACCGCCCGGCCGGGATGCCCACCAGCGCGGCGACCAGCGGCCCCGTTGTCAGCGCCAGTCCCGCCGAAGCCGCATCCAGCTCGAGCCCGCTCACCAGATGGAAGGGCCCGACCACCAGGGTGGTCATCATCACGGTGGCGACCAGCGCGCTCATGGCAAGCCCCGCCCGCAGCACGGGATTGCGGAACATCGGCAGCCGGATCAGCGGCGACGCAGTGCGCCCTTCGGCCCGGACGAAGAGCCAGCCGGCCAGGGCCGCCCCCAGCAGGAGCGCTAGACTGGGCAGGCCGAATTGGCCGCGCCCGATCGTCATGGCGAGGGCATAGGCGGCAAGCGCGCTGCCCAGCAGCACCGTGCCGGCGATGTCGAACCCGGTGCGCGCCGTTTCCCGGCCAGGCCGCTCGTCCGGCAGGCTCAGCCATGCGGCACCCAGGGCCAGGATGCCTAAGGGAACGGTCACGAGGAACAAGGCGCGCCAGCCCAGGCCGGCGATCAGGAACCCGCCGAGGGAGGGACCGAGAGCCGTACCGACTGCGGACATCGCACCCAGCAGCCCCATGGCGCTTCCGGACTGCGCCTTCGGGACGATCCCGCCGGCCAGCGCCATGGTCAGGGCCATCATGATCGCCGCACCCACGCCCTGCATGGCCCGGGCCGCGATCAGCGCTCCCAGCGTGGGAGCCATGCCGCAGGCCGCCGAGGCGATTGTGAACAGCAGGATCCCGGCGAGCAGCAGCCGTTTGCGCCCGGCAAGGTCGCCCAGGCGCCCGGCCCCGACGATCAGGGTCGTGATCGCGAGAAGATAGGCCAGCACGACCCACTGGACATGCTGGAAGGAGGCGTCGAACGAGCGTGCCAGGGCGGGCAGGCCCACCTGGGCGATGCTGGTGCTGAGTGCCGGCAGCAGCATCGACAAGCAAAGGCCGGCCAGCGCCCAGCGCAGCTGGCCGGGTCCAGCCGCCCTCCCGACTGCCTCCTGTTCCGCCACCAAGATCGCCGGCTTCATCGCATGCCCCGCTTTGCCGCGTCCCGAAAAGGGGATCGCCCTTGAGCGAAGGTGAGCCGGCCTTTGGCATGGCGGAAGGCGCATCGTTTGCAGTCTGTCCGTGCATTCGACGCCACATCGGCATCGGCCCGTGCTAGGCTTCGCCCATGGCGCTTCCCGACCTCCATCTGCTGGTCGCCCTGGATGTCCTCCTGTCCGAGGGCAGCGTGGCGCGCGCCGCCAGGCGGCTCCAGCTCAGCCCCTCGGCCACCAGCCGGACGCTGGCCCGCCTGCGGGAGACGATGGGCGACCCGCTGCTGGTCCGGGCCGGGCGCGGCCTGGTGCCCACGCCCCGCGCCCTGGAGCTGC
The DNA here is from genome assembly GCF_000427665.1 of Geminicoccus roseus DSM 18922. Classification (NCBI taxonomy): domain Bacteria; kingdom Pseudomonadati; phylum Pseudomonadota; class Alphaproteobacteria; order Geminicoccales; family Geminicoccaceae; genus Geminicoccus; species Geminicoccus roseus. Next base: position 4,623,493 of record NZ_KE386572.1, on the reverse strand, counting down.
GCGACCGGGTCGGCCGGCTGGTCGAGGACGCGGCGGCGGTGCTGCGCCCGGTCGGGACGCTCGACCTGGCAGGGCTGGCCCGCACCTTCACGCTGCGCACCAGCGAAGGCTTCGTGGAGAATTTCGGGCCGGGCCTCGTGGCGCGGGTCGGGCGCGAGGCGCCCGGCGTGCGGCTTCACTTCGTCGCGAAGACGGAGCGGGACAGCGCCGGGCTGCGCGATGGAAGCATCGACCTGGAGACCGGCGTGGTTGGTGCTGCGACCGGGCCGGAGGTGCGGGCGCAGGCCCTGTTCCGCGACCGCTTCCTGGGCGTGGTGCGCGCCGGGCACCCCCTGGGCCAGGGCCGGATCACGCCTGAGCGCTTCGCTGCCGGCCGGCATGTCGCAGCGTCGCGGCGCGGCCTTGCCCTGGGACCTGTGGATCAGGCGCTGGAACAGCTGGGGCTGGCGCGGCAGGTCGCCACCCTGGTCGGCGGCTTCGCGGCGGCGCTCGCGCTCGCCCGCGGCTCCGACCTGATCGCAAGCGTGCCCGAGCGGCACACCGGCAACCTGCGGGCGGGCATGCACAGCTTCCCGCTGCCCCTCCCCGTGCCCGAGATCACGGTGTCCCTGCTCTGGCACCCGCGCCTGGACGCCGATCCGGCCCATCGCTGGCTGCGGTCATGCGTCCGGGAGGTCTGCTCGGCGTAGAACGGCTTCATCCTCCATGGCACCGCAGCCGGATCCACGTGGCTGTCCTGCGCCGCGCGGCCTCGAACCTGGCAGCCCCCCGTTCGGACCGGTTCAGGTAGGGGCTGCGGCGGCAGGCAGCGAGGACCAACGCCGACAGCAGCGATCGCCGCCTGGCGCCCATGCCCTTGGGAAGCGACCCGATGGTCGAGCGCCCCGATGTCACCCAAAGCCAGGACAAAGGCGAGAAACAGCCGATACCGGCCGAAACGCCCTGCCGTTCTTGGACCCGTTCAGCACCAGGCGGGCGGTGATGCCCCTCTGGCGCCGGCCAGCGATCGAGGTGGAGGCTTCCCAGGCCTTGTGTGAGTGGCGGCCGCCCAGATCGCCGCTGGCAATCGAGCGTCCAGGAACAGAAACGACCGACATCCAGATAGCACTGTCCGGTCCGCCCGCGACAACAACGGCGCGTCCTGATCCGGACCAACCGGCTCCACCGCTCTGGGGCTCTTCTGTCGGGCCGCAGGCCAGGGCGCCGAAAGATGCGGTGGAGGGTCGACACGGCAGCGCCCACCCTCAACCCGGCCAGTTCCGCCTGCATCCTCGGCCAGGGCGTTGTCCGGCGTGCGCGCCGCCATCCGCAAGACGTCCCCAGGGGCAGCCGGTATCAAACACCGACAGCCAAGGAGCTTGGTCAACGCGGTGCTTCCGGTGCGGCGCACCCGCTGTATCCGCCAGATGGCCGCCAAAGGGTTGATCACGAACCGCGCCGCCGCCTGGCCTGCGCTGCTGCCCGCTGCCACCGCACGATCCACCCCCGCGGATTGCAGAACCGAGGATCCGCCATCGCCATCCCGAAGCCCCTCGGTCCTGCCGCTCCCCGCTAACCTAGATGTTCGGTCCCAGGGTGTAGTGCTTCCGTAATGGGCCGTTGGGCGTCAAGTCCCCCGAGCGATCATCCTGTCGCCGGTCTCATGCTTCCGTCCGTGGTCGGCATCAGGGCCGCCACATCATGCGGTCAGAAAGGAGCCGGTGGGCCAATCTAAGGCGCGTGGTTCACCCAGGCTGAGCGCCCACAGCACTACCCCCGGCCTCACCGGTTCCTGCGTCCCGGCGACGGGACCTCGAAGGAACGGGACCGCTCGGCCCCGTCCCAAACCTGCTCTTCTTGGTGCGCTGCTACGCGGCAGCCTCCTTGTCCTAGCGGAAGTCGGTGCCGTTCGCCCACATGCGATGGAGAACACCGGCCAGCTTGCGGGCCAAGGCCACCTTGGCCCGCTTCGTGCCGCGTCGCTTGGCAACCTCAAGGGCCCAGCGCTTGAGGGTTGAGACGCGGACAGTCCGGGTCAGCATCGCGTTGGCCGCCTCGTAGAGGGCAGTGCGCACCATCGCGTCCCCGACCTTGCTGATCCCGCCGCTCACATCGGTCACGCCCGACAGGTACCGCTTCGGCGTGAGCCCGAAGTGAGCCCCCACCGCCTTGGCAGTGTGGAACCGTTCCGGATCATCGACGGCGGTCTTGAACGTGACCGCCACCAAGGCGCCCACGCCGGGTGCCGTCATCAGCCGTCGGCAGACCGCATCGCCACGTACGATGGCCAGCATCCGCCGGTGCAGGCGCATGAACTCGGATTGCAAACCTTCGCGCGCCTGCAGCATCGCGCCGGCAACTGTCTCCAGCATCTCGTGGCCAGCGACCAGCTCGTTGATCTTGGCAGCGAACCGGCCCTTGCTGACCTCGCCCACCTTGAGCCCGAAGCCGCGCAGGATGCCGCGGATGCTGAGCTCGACATCCCGCAGCTTGGCTTGCAGGCCGCAGCTTGGCTTGCAGGAGCTTGCGGCCGACCAGCAACGCCCGGACCTCCTGGGCATCGGGAGACTTCCGGTGCACCGGCCTGAACCAGCCCATGCGCAAGAGCTGGGCGATGCCGCGGGCGTCCTTGCGATCGGTCTTCACGATCATGGCCGAAAGCGCCGCCTTCACGTGCCGGGTCTCCAGCAGCACCGCCTCGAACCCGGCCGCCGTCGGCCCGGCGTGCAGCCACTGCGAGAGCGGCCCCGCCTCCAGCCCGATCCGGACCAGCGGCAGGCCGAGCTGGCCGAAGAAGCCGACCAGCGCCTCCGGCTCGCTCGCTACCTTGGCCTCGCGAATGATCCGGCCGCTGCGGTCGACCACGCACACGCTGCTCCGTTCCAGCGACACGTCGATCCCGGCATCATGCTCCATGGCTGTCCCTCGATGATGCCTGGGGCCGACCCGTGCGGACCCCGCACACGCCATCACTCTGAGGGACAGCCGGCCCGCCAGTCAGAGCCAGCGTGGGCCCGTTACGGCATCTACACTTGAACAGCCGTGCTGGAAGGACGCGCTATGGGCCAGGTTCTTCACGGCCGCGCCACGACGACAGAGGCAGTGCGTCGCGCGATCCAAGCTAGTGAAGCGAGCGTAGGAGCACTGGCCAGGCGCTACGGCATCAGTCCGACCACCGTGCAGAAGTGGCGCAGGCGGACCTGCACCACCGACTCGCCGATGGGACCGAAGACAGCGCGGTCCACCGTGCTGAGTGTCGAGGACGAAGCGGTCATCGTCGCTTTCCGACGCTACACGCTCCTACCCCTCGACGACTGCCTCTACGCCCTGCAGCCGACCCTGCCGCACCTGACCCGATCATCACTACACCGCTGCCTGCAGCGGCATGGCATCGCCCGGCTACTGGAGGTCGATGGCGTCAGACCCCAGCGCTCCCGCTTCAAGGCCTATCCAATCGGCTTCTTCCATCTGGATATCGCCGAGATGCATACCGAGCAGGGCCGGCTCTACCTGTTCGTCGCCGTCGACCGGACCTCCAAGTTCGCCTTCGCCCAGCTACATGAGCGGGCGACCCGCCGAGCCGCTGCCGACTTCCTCCACGCCCTGGTCGCGGCGGTGCCGTACCGGATCCACACGGTGCTCACCGATAACGGCACCCAGTTCGTCGACCGTACGCCCACCAACACGGTGGCCGAGGCCGCTGCGGAAGCCTATTGGGCCGCCAAGGGCGAGCCGCGCGTCTGGTTGGTCCACGCCTTCGACCATGCCTGCGAGCAGCACGGCATCGAGCACCGCACCACCAAGCCGGCACACCCCCTCCGCAGGCTCCTGCCTGCGGTCCCTGCAGGAGTCGGATCGATGGCCTGCTGGCCATCGATGGACCAATGGTCAGGTGGAGCGGATGAACCGGACGCTGAAGGATGCCACCGTCCGACGCTACCACTATGGCAGCCACGACGAGCTCCGGCACCACCTGCAGCTCTTCCTCGACGCCTACAACCACGCCAGGCGCCTGAAGAGCCTGCGCGGCCTCACGCCCTACGAGTTCATCTGCAAGACCTGGACCGAACAGCCGGCCAGATTTACCGCAGATCCGACCCACTACACCCTGGGACCGAACAGCTAGCGCTGCACATTGATCTTCGTCCCGGATGGATGCTTCCCCTTCGCAGTCTTGGTCGGCCTCCTCGCCCGACCGGTTCCGCTGCCGCACGACCTGTTCGTGCCCCAGGCCAAGCCGCTCAGGTCGACCAGGGCCCGTCAGCTCCTGATCACTTCCCCCATCTGCGGCATGAGCGGCGGATGGGATGGTGGATGGCGGGCGTGCCGACAGATCCGCGATGGGCGATGCTGGCACCCTTGATCGAGGCCTGCCGCCCGCACCGCAGGTCGCAGCATCACGATCTGAGACGCACAGGCGATCATCTGGCGCTGCCAGCATGGCGCGAAGTGGCGCAGCCTGCGGCCTGCTGGCGGATCATGGCGGATGGCGGCGCAGACCTTCATGCGCTGGGGCAAGCCCGGCATGCGAGAGCGGCTTCTGGCAATGGCCCTGAGAGCTAGGCGTGCAGCTGGGCATGGCCTTTTCTGGACGGCAGCAACATCCGGGCCCGCCGGCAAGCGGCCGGTGCTGCTCGAAAAGGGGCGGCGGAACCCGGCGCCCTGCGGGTGAAGCTCCTGGCCGATCTCGTGGCGGCCATGGCACCAAGGCCTGCGTGATCGCCGACGGTTCCGGCCGGGCTGTTGCCTTCAGCCTGGCACCTGGACAGGCCCGCGAACCGCCTCAGGCCATCGGCCTGCTGGAACGTCTGCCGGGCGTACCACGCCGGGTAGTGGCGGATCACGGCTATGCCAGCCATGCCTTGCGCGGGCGCGTTTGAAACCATCAGCCTTCGGCAGAAGGCTGATCCGATCTCCCCAGGATCACCGGTCGGCACACCGCCGAGGGGCAGCCGACCGGTATCCCTGCCCAACCGCACGAGGCGCCGGTGGCCTGCCCCTCCTGGACCTACCGCAACTGACCGAGAGCAGCGCTCCCGATGGGTCGAGCGCTTGCGGGCCAGGCTCAAGGAGCGGCGGACGATCGCCACCCGCTACGAGAAGACCGCCCACGCCTTCATGGGCGTCCTCTGCCTCGCCGCAGCTCTCGACTGGCTCAAGAGCTGACAGGGCCCAGAAGGCCACCGCTGGCAGCAACCTCGAAAGCTCCGGGCGCCGCCCGTGCATGGCCGCCCAGGGCGCCGGCTCGCTGGCTCAGTTCACCCCGTGGTAGCGCTTGTACCAGGCGACGAATTTCGGCAGGCCCTCTTCCAGCGGCGTGACCGGCTGGAAGCCCAGGTCCTGGCGGCTGGCCTCGATGTCGGCGAAGGTGGCGGGGACGTCGCCCGGCTGCATCGGCGCCAGCTTCACCACCGCGTCCCGGCCCATCTCGCGCTCCAGGATCCGCACGAAGGTCCGAAGGTCGTTCGGCTGGTTGTTGCCCAGGTTGTAGACCCTGGCGCGCACCCCCTGCGCGTCCGGCTCCGGCGGCCGGTCCAGCGCTGCCAGCACGCCGGCCACGATGTCGTCGATATAGGTGAAGTCGCGCTTCATGTCGCCATGGTTGAACAGCGTGATCGGCCGCTCCTTGGCGATCGCGTCGGCGAAGATGTAGGCGGCCATGTCCGGCCGGCCCCAGGGCCCGTACACCGTGAAGAAGCGCAGGCCGGTCTGCGGCAGCCCGTAGAGATGGCTGTAGGCATAGGACATCAGCTCGTCGGCGCGCTTGGTCGCGGCATAGAGCGAGACCGGCCGGTCGACCTGGTCGTCCACCGAGAACGGGATCTTGTCGTTGCCGCCATAGACCGAGCTGCTGGACGCATAGGCGAAGCTCTTCAGGTTCGGCAGGTCGTGGCGCGCCACCTCCAGCATCACCATGTGCCCGACCAGGTTGGAGCGCACATAGTCGAAGGGGGCGGTCAGCGAATGGCGCACCCCGGCCTGGGCGGCCAGGTGCACCACCCCGGTGATCCGCTCGGCGTTCTCCTTGGCGATCGCCCGGATCTGCTCCAGCTCGGCGATGTCGGCCCGCACGAACCGGTAGCCGTCGCGGCCCTCGATCTGCCGCAGCCGCGCCTCCTTCAGGCTCGGGTCGTAATAGGCGTTGACGATGTCGACGCCGATCACCTCCTCGCCCCGGTCCAGCAGGGCCTGGGCGACGTGGAAACCGATGAACCCGGCAACGCCGGTGACCAGCACGGCCATGGATGACATCTCACAGCAAACGGGGCGCGACCATTGGGTCCGGACCAGGCCGGCAGGGGCGGACGGGGTCGGCCGGCACCGGCGCAAGGCTGCTCGGAGGCAGGCCCTCCGCCGGACCGGACCGGCCGCCGCTCAGTTGCCGGCGGGAGCCGCCGAGGCCAGGTAGACCTTGACCATCTTGTCGGGATTGGCCGGCGGCTCGCCCTTGGCGATCCGGTCGACCAGATCCATGCCGTCCACCACCTTGCCGAACACGGTGTACTGGCCGTCCAGCCAGTCCGCCCGGTCGAAGCAGATGAAGAACTGGCTGTTGGCGCTGTTCGGGCTCTGGCTGCGCGCCATGCCCAGCGTGCCGCGCTCGAACGGCGCCTTGGAGAACTCGGCCTTCAGGTTGGGCTTCTTCGAGCCGCCGGTGCCGGTGCCGGTCGGGTCGCCGGTCTGGGCCATGAAGCCCGGGATCACGCGGTGGAACACGATCCCGTCATAGAAGCCCTCGTTCGCCAGCTCCTTGATCCGGGCGACATGGTCCGGTGCCAGGTCCGGCCGCAGTTCGACCGTCACCTTGCCCGTCGCCAACTCGATGATCAGGGTATTGTCCAAGTCCCGGGCCTCCGCGCCGCTGGTTGCCAGATGCGCGCCCAGAGCGGCCGCGCCAAGGACGAGAGCTCTTCTGGTCGTCACACCCGCACCTTCATTCACATGATTCAAAGATCGGCCGGGCCCACCCCGACCGGCCCGGGTAGTCGCAGAAAATTCCGCCGCTGAGAACCCGTCTCCGGCAAGGCGCTTCCCGGCTGCGGTCTGGCCTTCCGTGCCGCGACCCGCCATGCTGGCAGCCGCAATCACAATCTTGGTGCCAGCAATCCGATGGCGACGGCAGCGGTCCCGGTCCGGGGACGGCGCGATCTCGAGGTGATGTCGGTCATCGGGGTCGGGCATTTCTTTGCGCATTTCTATATTCTCGCCCTGCCGCCCCTGTTCCCGGTCCTGACCGGCGGGCTCGGCCTGAGCTATACCGAGCTTGGGATCGGCCTGGCGGTGCTCAACCTCGCCACTGCCCTGGCCCAGGTGCCGGTCGGCGTCGTGGTCGATCGCTATGGGGCGTTCTGGCCGCTCCTGGCCGGGCAGGTCGCCTTCGCCCTGGGCATCGGCCTGGTCGCGGTGGCACCCGGTTTCTGGCCGTTTCTCGGCCTGATGGTGCTGGCCGGGCTCGGCAACGCCGTCTACCACCCGGCCGACTACGCGATTCTGGCGGCCAGGGTCAGCCCGGAGCGCCTGGGCCGCGCCTACGCGATCCACACCTTCGGCGGCTATCTGGGCTTCGCCGCCGCCCCGGCCCTCCTGCTGCCGCTCACCAGCTGGTTCGGCTGGCAGGCGGCGCTGGGCTGGACCTCGCTCGCCGGGCTGGGCTTCGCCCTGGTGCTGGTCGCCTGCCGCCGCGTGCTGGCGGACGAGCGGTCGGCCGGCACCGCCGGGACCGTCCGTCCCAGCGGCACCCTCGCCCTGTTCGCCAGCTGGCCGGTGGCGATGGCGTTCCTGTTCTTCGCGCTGATCGCGGCCGGCCAGGGCGGGTTCGGCAATTTCGGCACCTCGATCCTCGACCTTCTGCCGGAGATCGGCTTCGAAGCCGCCGGGCTGCCGGTGCTGCTCTATCTGGCCGCCTCGGCGGTGGGGGTGCTGATCGGCGGGCAGGTCGCCGACCGCACCCGCCGCCACGGCCTGGTGGTGGCGCTGTGCTTCGCCAGCATCGCGCTGGCCGCGATCGCCCTGGCGGTGCTGCCGGTGCGGCTCTGGACCATCGAGATCCTGTTTCTCCTGGCCGGTCTGTTCGGCGGCGCGGTCAGCCCGGCGCGCGACCTCATGGTCAAGCAGATCACCCCGCCCGGCGCGTCCGGCCGGGTGTTCGGCTTCGTCACGATCGGCTTCAACGCCGGCGCCCTGGCGAGCGCGCCCTTGTTCGGCTACCTGCTCGACCATGGCATGGCGCGCGCGGCGTTCTGGACGATCGCCCTGATCTCGCTGGCCTCGATCGTGACCGTCTTGAAGACGCGCGGCGCCGGTTCGGCCGATCCGCGCCGCACCGCCCGGGCGGCCTGAACCGGGGCGGAACAATGCGGCGGAGCCGGGTCGCGCCGACCGGTCTCCCCGGCCGCTGCCCGGCCACCCCCCTTCCGCGCGGGCCGGCGTAGGTCTAGAGGGCTGCCTCAGCGAGAACCTAGCGAGGTAGTCCCGACCATGAGCATCACCCGGATCGGCATCGTCGGTGCAGGAACGATGGGCGGCGGCATCGCCACCGCCACCGCGCAGGCCGGGGTGGATGTGGTCCTGATCGACGCGCGCGCCGGGGCCGCCGCTGCCGCGCTCGAGCAGGCCCGGTCCTTCTATGCCCGCGCCGTCGAGAAGAAGCGCCTCGCCCCGGCCGAGGCCGAGGCCGCCGGCGCACGCCTCAAGGTCGCGGCCGCCCTGGAAGGGCTGGCCGAGTGCGACCTGGTGATCGAGGCGGTGTTCGAGGACATGGCGCTGAAGAACGAGGTGCTCGGCAAGATCGCCGCGGTGGTCCGCGCCGACGCCCTGATCGCCACCAACACCTCCTGCCTGCGGGTGTCCGAGCTGGCCCGGGCGGTGACCTACCCCGAGCGCTTCCTCGGCCTGCATTATTTCAGCCCGGCCCAGGTCAACCCGATCGTGGAGGTCGTGCGGGGCGAGCACACCGGCGAGGCCGCGATCGAGACGGCGCTGGCGTTCACCCGCCGGACCGGCAAGCAGCCGCTCGCCTGCAAGGACCAATGGGGTTTTTGCATCAACCGCTTCTTCTGCCCCTACACCAACGAAGCGGCGCGCCTGGTCGACGAGGGCGTGGCCGCACCCGGCGCCATCGACCAGATCGCCAAGGAGGCACTGGGCGTGGCCGCCGGCCCGTTCATGGTGATGAACATCGTCAAGCCGCGGATCAATCTCCACGCGATCCGCAACCTGGCGCCGCTCGGGCCGTTCTACGCGCCGGCCCGCTCGATGACGGTCACCGGCGACGCCGAGGCGTCCTGGACGATCGAGCCGGCGGGCGCGGTCGACCCGGACACCGCCCGGCTGGTGGGCGACCGGCTGCGCGCCGGCGCATTCCTGCCGGTCCTGGAGGAACTGGACGAGGGGGTGGCGACGCCCGCCGAGGTCGACCACGGCGCCCGCGAGGCCCTGAAGTTCGGCCGGCCGCCCTGCGCGCTGATGGACGAACTCGGCCGGGCCGAGGTCGAGCGGCTGGTGGCGCCGCTCTGCAAGCAGTACGGCCACGCTTTGCCGACGTCGCTGGAGCGGGTCGGCAGCCTCGTTCAGGGCTGACGCGGAGCCGGCGGCCGGCCGCGGCGGCGCTGCCCGGGCGATGGCGGCGGTCCTGCCGCCGGCCGCCTTGAGGATCAGCGTCCCCTGGCGGCCGCGCAGCGGCGCAGCCGTCACGCGCACCGCGCCAGCTCCGCCTCCTTGAGCACGTAGCCGCGTCCCCAGACCGTCTCGATATAGTGCTCGCCGCCGGTCACGGCGGCGATCTTCTTGCGCAGCTTGCAGATGAACACGTCGATGATCTTCAGCTCGGGCTCGTCGATCCCGCCATAGAGATGATCCAGGAACATCTCCTTGGTCAGGGTGGTGCCCTTGCGCAGGGAGAGCAGCTCCAGGATGCTGTATTCCTTGGCGGTGACGTGCAGGCGCATCCCGTCGACCTCGATCAGCCTTGTGTCGAGATTGACCACCATCCGGCCGGTGGTGATCACCGATTCGCTGTGGCCCTTGGCGCGGCGCACCACCGCCTGGATGCGGGCCAGCAGCTCGGCGCGGGCGAACGGCTTGGTGATGTAGTCGTCGGCCCCGGTCGACAGGCCCCGGACCTTCTCGTCGATCTCGCTCTTGCCCGACAGGATCAGGATCGGCGTCTGGACGCGGGCGGCGCGCAGGCGGCGCACCACCTCGTGCCCGTCCATGTCCGGCAGGCGCAGGTCCAGGACGATGATGTCGAAATCATAGAGCTTGGCCAGCTCGATCCCGTCCTCGCCGCGCTCGGCCGGCTCGATCACGATGTTCTCGCCGGTCAGCGCGCTCTCGACGAGCTTGGCGGAAACCGGATCGTCCTCGATCACCAGAGCACGCATCGTCTTCTCCAACGAACCACGGACAGTTTCCGTCCCTGGAATGCCAATCTACCGCGGCTTTCTTAAATCTCTGTTAATGGAGCCGCGCTATCTTCCATCCCGTTGCCGGCCCGTTCCTGCGGACCGACCGGCTGACGAAGCGAAGACAACCATGGGTTGCCGAGGCGGGGCTACGAAAAAGTGCATGGACCGGAAGATTACATCCTGGGCGAGCAAGTAACGCGAAATATTCACCAGGATGTCGGCTGCGAGGGCGCTGCGGTCGCCCGTTTCCGCCAGGCCATGGCGGTGGCGGCCGCGCCGCTGCAAGGCGGACGCGTGCGGCGCTGCCTGGCGGGCAGCCTGGTCGCCGAAGGCCTGAACGATCGGGTCGGGATCGGCGAGGTCTGCCGGATCGAGCGGCGCCCGGGCAGCGCCGGCGGCGGCCTGTTCGATCCGGACGACGCGATCCTGGCCGAAGTGGTGGGTTTCGGCGCGGACGGGGTGCGGCTGGTGGCGTTCGAGGAACTGGGCGGCATCCGGTTCGGCGCACGGGTGCGGCCGGACCCGGCACTCGGCGAGGTACGGCCTTCGGCGGGCTGGCTCGGCCGGGTCGTCGACCCGATGGGCCACCCCCTGGACGGGCAGGGACCGCTGCCCGAGGGTGACTGGCCCTATCCCTTGCAGGCGCGCGCCCTGGCCGCGTTCGGACGCCGGCCGCTGGGGCCGCGCCTGGACCTGGGGGTGCGGGCGATCAACCTGTTCACGCCCTGCTGCCAGGGCCAGCGCCTGGGGATCTTCGCCGGATCCGGCGTCGGCAAGTCGACCCTTTTGTCGATGATCGCCCGGCACAGCAATGCCGACGCCCTGGTGATCGGGCTGATCGGCGAGCGGGGCCGCGAGGTCGGCGAGTTCCTGGAGCGCACGCTCGGCGAGGACGGGCGCCGGAAGAGCGTGGTGGTGGCCGCGACCTCGGACCTGCCGGCGATGCTGCGCCGGCGCGCCGCCTATCTGACCATGGCGGTGGCGGAGGCCTTGCGCGACCAGGGCCTGCAGGTGCTCTGCCTGGTCGACAGCGTCACCCGGTTCGCCATGGCGCTGCGCGAGATCTATCTCGCCGCCGGCGAGGCGCCGGCCACCCGCGGCTACCCGGCCTCGGTGTTCGCCGAGCTGCCGCGCCTTTTGGAGCGGGCCGGTCCCGGAAGCGGCCAGGGGACCATCACCGGCCTGTTCAGCGTGCTGGTGGAAGGCGACGACGACGACGAGCCGGTCAGCGACGCGGTGCGCGGCATCCTGGACGGCCATGTCATGCTGTCGCGCCGGATCGCCGAGGCCGGCCGGTTCCCGGCAATCGACGTGCTGCGCTCGGTCTCCCGCGCAGCCCCGGGCTGCTACGCCCCGCACGAGCGCGAGCTGGTGGCCCAGGCCCGCGGCCTGATGCGCGCCCATGCCGACATGGCCGAGCTCATCCAGCTCGGTGCCTATCGCGGCGGGACCGACCCGCAGATCGACGAGGCGATCCTGCGCCGCCCGGCCCTGGAGGCCCTGCTGCGCCAGGAGGCGGACGAGCCGTGGCGGCCCGGCCGGGCGTTCGAGGAGCTGGCCGAGGCACTCGGCTGCGGCCTGCCGGCCGTCCAGGCATGAGCCGGCGGCCGAGTTCCGGAGGGCCGGGCCTGGAGGTGCTGGCGCGCCTGCGCCGGATCGGCCTGGACGGGACACGCCGCTCCCTGGCGGAGGCAGGCCGGGCCCTTGCCGCGGCCGAGGCCGCGGCGGCGGAGATCTGGGCCAGCCCTGCCCTGGCCGGGCACGGGACCGGGGTCGGGGAAGCCATGACGGAAGGCGGCCAGCTGGCGCTGCGCGGCTGCCTGCTGGAAGCCGGCCGCCGGCATGGCCAGGCGCTGGCCGTCGAGATCGGCCGGCTGCGCGAACTGCGCCAGGAGCTGGAGGATCAGGCCGCCCGGGATCTGCTGGGCTGCCGCCAGGTCGAGCTGGTCCTGGAGGAGCAGCGCCACACGGCCCGCGCCGGATACCTAGCCCGCCAGCAGCGCTCCGCCGAGGAACTGGCGGCGCTCAAGACAGCCCGGGCGCCGTGAGGTCCCCTTCGGAGACGGCTCCGGCTCTCGCAGGCGCCGCCGGGACCATCCTGCCGCGTCCGGGCGCCTTCGGGAGCGGCGAAGGCGGCAGCCGCAGCGGGTCAGAGCGGCTTCAGACCCGCCTCGATCTCGGCGCGGCGCGGCTCCAGGAACGGCGGCAGGGCCAGGGTCTCGCCCAGCCGGTCGAGCGGCTCGTCGGCGGCGAAGCCCGGCCCGTCGGTGGCGATCTCGAACAGCACGCCGTTCGGTTCGCGCAGGTAGAGCGAACGGAAATAATAGCGGTCGACCGGGCCGCTGGACGGGATCCGCAGCCGCTGCAGCCGCTCCACCCAGGCGTCGTAGTCCCGGTCGGGAATCCGGAAGGCCAGGTGGTGGACCGAGCCGGCCCCCGATTGCGCCGGCGGCAGGCCCGGCTCGACCCGCACGTGCAGCTCGGCGGCCGGGCCGCCCTCGCCCATGGCATAGACATGAGTCGGCGCCTGGCCGCCCTCCGGCCCGCTGCCCGGCCCCTGGTAGCTGCGCTCCTCGCGCATGTTCAGGACCTGGGTGAGCAGGAGATCGGTCGGCCGCAGGTCGGGCACGCTCATCGCCACCGGGCCCAGCCCGCGGATCTGGTGCCCCGCCGGGACCGGGCTGGCCTGCCAGGGATGCGCCGGCCCGGCACCGCCGTCGTCGACCAGCGACAGGCGCTGGCCCTCCGGGTCCAGCAGGTCCAGCGTCGCGCGGCCGTCCCTTAAGGCGATCTCGCCCTGCGGCACGCCCCGCTCGGCCAGCCAGTCCCGCCACCATGCCAGCGCGGCTTCACCGGCCACCCGCAGGCCGGTGCGGACCAGGCTGCGGGTCCCGGGCGCATGCGGACTGACCGGCCAGTCGAAGAAGGTCAGATCGGTGCCGGGCGCGGCGATCCCGTCGGCATAGAACAGGTGGTAGGCGCGCACGTCGTCCTGGTTGACCGTCTTCTTCACCAGCCGCAGGCCGAGCGTGCCGGTGTAGAAGGCGTGGTTGCCCCTGGCATCCGCGGTCACCGCGGTCAGGTGGTGGATCCCGGTCAGCTGCATCTCGCTCCCCCCTGATCCCGGGCCCGGCCTGCGGGCCATATTCCCCGTACCGGCCCCTGCCGTCGGCGAGGGGCCCGGATGATCAGGCTAGGACCCGATCGCCCCGCCCACAAGCGGCGGGCGCTCCCTGCCCTGCAACCGGGCTTTGGCCCGCGCGAGGCTTGCGCGGGCTGGCCACGGCATTACAGCATCCCCACGAAGAGCAGAGCCGGAGGACGGGCATCTTGGTGCAGGCGGGCGAGGTCATGGTCCGGGTCGCGGGGGTGACCAAGCGCTATGCGGGGGCGGTGGCGTGCCAGGACGTGTCGTTCCAGCTGGAGCGGGGCCGGTTCCTGACCGTGCTGGGCCCGTCCGGCTCGGGCAAGACCACGATCCTGCGGGCGATCGCCGGCTTCCTGGTGCCGGACGAGGGCCGCATCGAGGTGCATGGCGTGCCGGTGGAGAACCTGCCGCCCTACCGGCGCAAGGTCGGCATGGTGTTCCAGAAGCTGGCGCTGTTCCCGCACCTCTCCGCCGCGGAGAACGTGGCCTATCCCTTGCGCATGCGGCATTTCCCGAAAGACCAGATCCCGGAGCGGGTCGAGCGCTACCTGGAGCTGGTGAAGCTCGGCGGGCTCGGGCAGCGGCGGATCCACCAGCTGTCCGGCGGCCAGCAGCAACGGGTCGCGATCGCACGGGCGCTGGTGTTCGAGCCGGACCTGCTGCTCCTGGACGAGCCGCTGGCCGCCCTGGACCGCAAGCTGCGCGAGGAGATGCAGCTGGAGTTCCGGCGGATCCAGCAGGAGCTGGGCGTCACCACCATCAACGTGACCCATGACCAGCGCGAGGCCCTGGTCATGTCGGACCGGGTGATCGTGATGGAGGGCGGCCGGGTCCGCCAGGACGCGCCCCCCGACGTGACCTACGGCCGCCCGGCCGATCGGTTCGTGGCGAGCTTTCTGGGCCTGACCAACTTTCTGCGCGGCGAGCTGGTCGGCCGCGGGCCCGACGGCCACGCCAGCGTGCGGGTCGGCGGCCAGGACCTGCAGGCCCGCGCCCCGGCGATCGATCTCGTGCCGGGCGCGCCGGTCGACCTGGCGGTGCGGGCCGAGCGGGTGCGGGTCTGCCAGGAGGGCGGCCATGTCGCGATCCTGGAGGAGGCGATCTTCGAGGGTGACCGCCGGGTCCTGGGGGTGCGCCTGCCGGAGCTTGGCGACGCGCGCATGCAGCTCTTCGACTTTTCGCAGCTCGACCGGGGATCCTTCATGGCCGGTCGCAGCATCAGGATCACCTGGAGCCCGGAGGACATGCTGCTGTTCCCGGCCGATCAACGAGGGGGAAACGCATGACGATCTATCGAACCGGACGCCGCGGGCTGCTGGGGGGTGCTGGCGCCCTGGCGGGTGCCGCCCTCCTGCCGCGGATCGGCTTTGCCCAGGCCGAGCCGGAAAAGCCGGCCGAGCTGATCGTGCGCGCCTGGGGCGGCGTCTGGGTCGACGCGCTGGACAAGGGCGTCAGCCAGCCGTTCACCGAGGCCACCGGCATTAAGATCCGCCACGACCTCACCGAGGACAACGAGATCCAGCCCAAGATCTGGCAGGCAGTGGCGCAGAACCGGGTGCCGCCGATCCACGTGAACTGGGACACCACCGTCAACGCCACCAAGTCGGCGCTGCGCGGGGTGACCGAGGACCTGTCCGGGCTGCCGAACCTGGCCGGGGCGTTCGAGGGCGCCCGTCCCAAGGGGCTGGACGGGGTGCCGATCGTCAACACCTACTCCTATGTCTACGTGATGGCCTATGCCGACGAGGCCTTCCCGGACGGGCCGCCGGACAGCTGGCAGGAGATGGCCGATCCCAAGCACAAGGGCCGGATCGCGCTCTACGACGACGGGATCGGCTTCCACTTCCCGGCGCAGGTCGCCGGCGGCGGCAGCGTCGCCGACATCCCCGGCAACATGCAGCCGGCCTGGGACTTCATCGCCAAGGTCAAGCAGAATGAGCCGCTCCTGGGCGAGGACCCCGACTTCACCACCTGGTTCCAGAACGGCGAGATCGACCTGGCCTGCACGATCATCAGCAACGCCCGGGAGGCCAAGCAGAACGGCATCCCGGTGAGTTGGACCGTGCCCAAGGAAGGCGCCAAGGTCGACACGGACGGGCTGTGGGTGCCCAAGGGCCTTCCCGAGAACGAGCTGTACTGGGCCAAGGAATACGTGAACTTCGCCCTGTCCAAGGAGGCGCAGCAGGTCTGGTGCGCGGCGCTGGGCCTGCCGGGCATGGTGCCGGGCCTGACCCCGCCGGCGGACCTGGTGGGCGACCCGGCCTACCCGACCACCCCGGAGGATTTCGCCCGGCTGATCTCGATCCCGACCAAGGTCCAGGTCGAGAACGAGAGCGAGTGGTTCGCGAAGTTCAAGGACATCATGCAGGGCTGAGCCCTGGCGGCACTGGATGGTGCCGAGACGGCCGCCGGGATGCCGGCGGCCGTTTCCGTTTCAGGCCGCACCCGCTCCGGCTGGCTTGTGGACGCACGCGATCGCCCGGCCTGCCGAAAAGGCACGCGGGTCGGCATCAGCTCGATCTGGTGGGGAAACAGGGAGGGAGGCTGGCTGGGGGACCTGGATTCGAACCAGGATTAACCGGGTCAGAGCCGGTCGTTCTACCGTTGAACTATCCCCCAACGGCCGTGCCGGGTGATTAGGGGGGCTGGAGAAGTTCGTCAACCCGGTAACGCGATCTTAGTTCATCCAGGCAGGCTTGCCGGTCCGGAAGCATGTCCCGCGCCAGCCACCATGCCTCCACCTGGCGCAGCAGCACCCCCACCGCCCGGCCGGGCGGCGCCCCCAGCGCCAGCACGTCCGCGCCGCTGAGCGGGAAGCGCGGCCGCACCCAGGCGGCGGCGCCGTCCACGAGCGGCTGGACCTGGTCCGGCGTGAGGCCATGGAGGGCCGCCGCCAGGAGGAAGCGGTCCCGCCAGGGCGTCGCCGAGCCCCCCCGGTACCAGCCGCGCGCCCGCTCGGCCGGGTCCTCCTCCAGCGCCGGCAGCGGCAGGCCCAGCATCGCTTCCAGCCGGTCGCGCTCGGCGGTGGAGAGGCGGAGGCGGCCGGCCAGGGCAATGCCCTGCCCCGGCGCTGGCTCCTCCTGGCGGAACAGCGCCGCCAGCCGCACCAGGGCGTCGCTGGCCGGCCAGGCGCGCAGCAGGGCCTCAAGCCCCTCCGGCACGGCGCCGCGCAGATCCAGCGCCGCCAGGATGCCGCCGTCCCGCATCGCCCGCAGGCTCGCCAGGGCGTTCGGCGCCACCAGGAGCTTCAGGAGTTCGCGCGCCACCCGCTCGGCGCTCAGGCTGCCCAGCCGGTCGCGGTGGCGCACGCAGGCCTGGAATCCCTCGGGATCGGGGCTGCTGCCGCCGAACCGAGCGTGGAAGCGGAAGAAGCGCAGCACCCGCAGGTAATCTTCCACGATCCGCCGGTCCGGATCGCCCACGAAGCGCACCCGGCGCCTTGCCAGGTCGGCCAGCCCGCCCAGCGGGTCGACCACCAGGCCATCGGCCTGGGCGTAGAGGGCGTTGATGGTGAAGTCGCGCCGGGCCGCGTCCTCCTCCAGGCTGGTGCCGAACGCCACCAGGGCGCGGCGGCCGTCGGTCTCCAGGTCGCGGCGCAAGGTGGTGACCTCGAACGGACGGCCGTTGACAATGAGGGTGACGGTGCCATGCTCGATCCCGGTCGGGACCGCCTTCAGGCCGGCGGCGCCGGCCAGGGCCATCACCCGGTCCGGGACCAGGTCGGTGGCGATGTCGATGTCCAGGCCGGGATCGACCGCGTCCCCGGCCAGGAGGCTGTCGCGCACGCAGCCGCCCACGAACCAGGCGCGGCCGCCGGCCTCCTCCAGCGCGGCCATCACCCGCCGGGTCGGCGCCAGGGTCAGCCAGGGTGCGGCAAGGCGGGGCGGTTTGTTCATGGTCGCCAGTGCAGCAGGCGGACGAAGTTCACGATGATGCCGGCGGTGGCCCCCCAGACATGGCGGCCGTCGAACGGCAGCGTCCAGTACTCGCGCATCCGGCCATCCCGCATCCGCCGCTCGCGCCGGTGGTTGGCGAGGTTGAGCACGAAGCCCAGCGGCATCTCGAACACGTCGGCGACCTCCAAAGGATCGGGGATCCAGGCGGCCGGCGGGCGGATCCAGCCCACCACCGGCTGGATCCGGAACCCGGTCACCGTATCGTAGGGCGGAAGCTCGCCCAGCACCCGCACGTTGGCGGGCGGCAGGCCGACCTCCTCCTCCGCCTCGCGCAGCGCCGCCGCGGCCGCGTCCGGATCCGACGACTCGACCCGCCCGCCCGGAAAGCTGACCTGGCCGGCATGGTGGCGCAGATGGGCGGCGCGCGTGGTCAGCAGCAAAAACGGCCCGTTCCTGCGCTCGACCAGGCCCACCAGCACCGCCGCTTCCCGGGGCAGGCCCGGCGGGCGCAGGATCTCGTGGCCGTCGTCGCCGCGATGCAGCGTCAGCTCCAGGCGCCGGTGCAGCGGGGCGGCGTGATCCAGCCGGCGGCGCAGTTCCTCCGGGTCGCGCCAGACCGCGGCCAGGTCCTCGGGCGGCGCGCTCAATCCGGCGCTCCGGCCAGCGGCGACAGGTCGAACCAGCGCCCGCCGGCCCACAGCCCGATCGCCTCCCCCTGCCCGCCGCGGCTCGTTGCCGCCTCGTTCGCCGCGGTTTCGCTGTCGGCCAGCGCCAGGTCGAGGATCTGGTACCAGACCGGCCGGGCGAGCGCCGCCTCCAGGCCGCGCTCCACCGCCGCATAGAGCCGCAGCTGCCCATCATGGGCTTGGCCGATCCGCAGCGGGTGGGCGTCGCCGACCTCGATCCACTGGTCGATGTTGGTGCGCAGGCGCAGCCGGCGGGCCTGGCCTTCCCCCTCGGCCAGCGCCTCCACCGCCAAGAATGGCGCGTCCTCCACCGCCACCCGGCAGCGCTCCACCGGGGTGACCAGCCAGTGGCTGCCGTCCTCCTCCCGGCGCAGCACTCCGGCGAACAGCTTCACCAGCTGGGTCCGGCCGATCCGGCCGCCCTGGTGGTACCAGCTGCCGTCGGCGGCGATCCGCATGTCCAGATCGCCGCAATCGGGCAGCGCCCTTTCCCCGCCGGACGGCGGCCCGCCCCCGCCCGCCTGCTCCGGTTCCGCTTCCCCAGATTGCGCCAAGATCCCCGTCCTTTCCTTTCGCGAACCACCCCATGGCTACGGCAATGCGCGTGGAGGTGGAAAGCCCGATCCTGTGGGTCTATGTGTGATGGGTGCGGGGCAGCGGGCAAGTCCGGCCGCCGTCCCGACGATGCCGGCGGATCGATGCCGGCGGCTGGATGGCCGGCGATGCCAGGCCGCGCCGGATCCTCGCGGACGGGACCGGGGCGGATGCCACTTCTCGGGATGGGGAACGGATGAGCGTGGTGAACGAACCCGGCGAGGAGGTGGCGGTCCAGGCGGTCGAGGCCGCGGTGGAGAGCCTGGCCCGGGTCAAGGAAGCGGTGGCCACGGTCGTGTACGGCCAGGAGCGGGTGGTCGAGGAGACCCTGGTGACGCTGCTGGCGGGCGGCCATGGCCTGCTGGTGGGCGTGCCGGGCCTCGCCAAGACCCGGCTGGTGGAGACCCTGGGCGTGGTGCTGGGCCTGAGCCAGAAGCGCGTCCAGTTCACCCCCGACCTGATGCCGTCGGACGTGCTGGGCTCCGAGGTGCTGGACGAGGCGGTCGACGGGCGGCGCTCGTTCCGCTTCATCCGCGGCCCGGTGTTCGCCCAGCTGCTGATGGCCGACGAGATCAACCGCGCCAGCCCGCGCACCCAGGCCGCCCTGCTCCAGGCGATGCAGGAGCGCCGGGTGACGGTTGCCGGCGACGACCACGACCTGCCGCGCCCGTTCCACGTGCTGGCGACCCAGAACCCGGTGGAGCAGGAAGGCACCTACCCCCTGCCCGAGGCCCAGCTCGACCGCTTCCTCCTGCAGATCGACGTGGAGTACCCGAGCGAGGCCGCCGAGCGGCGCATGGTGCTGGTGACCACCGGCGGCACCGAGGCGGTCGCCCCGGCGGTGGCCGACACCCGCGCGCTGGACCAGTGGCAGCGCCTGGTGCGCCGCCTGCCGATCGGCGACCAGGTGGTCGACGCGATCCTGCGGCTGGTGCGCGCCGCCAGGCCCGGCAGCGGGGTGCTGCCCGACCTCGACCGGCTGCTGGCCTGGGGTGCCGGCCCGCGCGCCAGCCAGGCGCTGGCGCTGGCGGTGCGCGCCCGCGCCCTGCTGGACGGGCGGATGGCGCCCTCGGTGGAGGACGTGCGGGCGCTGGCCCGCCCGGTGATGCGCCACCGCATCGCGCCCAGCTTCGCCGCCCGCGCCGAGGGGGTGGATGCTGACGAGCTGATCTCCCGTCTGGTCGCCCATGCGCTCTGAGCCGCTGCGCGAGCCGCTCCAGCAGCGCGCCGAGGCGGCGTCCCTGGCGGCCCGCCTGCCCGCCCTGCAGCTGGAGGCCCGCCGGATCGCCGCCGGGATCGTGCAGGGCGTCCACGGCCGCCGCCGCGCCGGCCCGGGCGAGACCTTCTGGCAGTTCCGCGCCTACCAGCCGGGCGACCCGGCCCAGCGCATCGACTGGCGCCAGTCCGCCCGCGGCGGCCGGCTGTTCCTGCGCGAGCGCGAATGGGAAGCCGCCCAGGCCGCCTGGCTGTGGTGCGACCAGAGCCCGTCCATGGCGTTCCGCTCCACCAAGGCGGTCCCGCGCAAGCTGGAGCGCGCCGCGGTGCTGATGATCGCGCTGGGCGACCTCTTGGCCGGTGGCGGCGAGCGGGTCGGCGTGCTCGGCCAGGACGAGCGGGCGGTGACCGGCAAGACCATCCCCGGCCGGATCCTGCGCGCGCTCTCCACCAGCGCCCGCCTCGACCCGGCCGAGCACCTGCCCCAGGCCCGGATCCCCGGCCATGCCCGCGCCGTGCTGTTCGGCGACTTCCTGGAGCGGCCCGAGCAGCTGCGCGCCTGGCTGCAGCCCAGGGTCGCCGCCGGGGTGCACGGCGTCCTGGTGCAGGTGGTCGACCCGGCCGAGGAGACCTTTCCCTATGACGGCCGGATGCTGGTCGAGGGCCTGGAGGGCGACGGGCAGCGCATGGTCGAGAACGCCACCCAGCTGGGCGCCCGCTACCGCGCGGTCTGGCAGGCCCATCGCGCCAGCCTGACCGAGGAAGCGCGCCGGCGCGGCTGGATCCACCTGGTGCACCGGACCGACCAGCCGGCCACCACCGCCCTGGTCGCCCTGTGGCAGGCCCTGGCCCTGCCCCATGCCGGGAGTGCCTGACCGTTGCCCTGGCTCGGTTCCCTCGCCTTCGCCCAGCCCTTGCTGCTGGCCGCCCTGGTGGCGCTGCCGGCGATCTGGCTGCTGCTGCGGGTGATTCCGCCGAGCCCCAGGAAACGCTACTTTCCACCCATCCGCCTGCTGCTGGGGATTCCGGACGAGGAAAAGACCTCCGCCCGGATGCCCTGGTGGCTCTTGGCCCTGCGCACCCTGATCGCGGCCCTGCTGATCCTGGCCATGTCCGGCCCGGTGCTGCAGCCGGTGCCCGGCGCCGGCCGTCCCGGCCCGCTGCTGCTGGTGGTCGATGACGGCTTCGGCGCAGCACCCGGCTGGCCGCGGATGCTGGACGCGGTCGAGCGGGTGCTGATCTCGGCCAGACGCGAGGACCGCCCGGTCCTGCTCTTGCGCACCGCCGGAAGCGAAGCCGGCCTGCAGCTGCTCGCCACCACCGCCGCCGACGCCCAGGCCGAGCTGGAGCGGCGCGGCCCGGCCGGCTGGCCGGTCGACCGGGAGGCGGCCCTGGCGACGCTGGCCGGTTTGCAGGACCTGCCGGCGGCGGTCTGGTGGTTTTCCGACGGGATCGCGCCCGGGCCCGAGGGCCAGGCCGCCGCCGTCACCCTGGCCGAGCGCCTGCGCGCCCTGGCCCCCGTGCGCCTGGTTCTGCCGGAGCAGGGCGACGCGCCGCTTTTGCTGCGCCCGGGCGATCCCACGGCGCCTGGCCTGGCGTTCAGCGTCGAGCGTGCCGCCGCCACCGGCCAGGAGCGGCCGCTGCGGGTGCTGGCGCTTGCCGGCAAGGGCGAGGTGCTGGCCCATGTCGACGCGCCGATCGCGGGCGATGGACGAAGCGCCTCGGGCGTCCTGCAGCTGCCGATCGATTTGCGCAACCAGGTCGAGCGGCTGGAGATCGAGGGCCGCCGGGGTGCCGGCGAGGTGGTGCTGGTGGACGAGCGCTGGCGCCGGCGCAGCGTCGGCATCGTGGCGCCCCCGGACGAGGGCACCGACCAGCCGCTCCTGGCCGAGACCTGGTACATCGAGCGGGCGCTCGGCCCCTATGCCGAGGTCCGCCGCGGCGCCGTGGCCGGGCTGATCGAGGGCGAGCCCGCCGCGATCGTGCTGCCCGACGCCGCCACCCTGACCGACCAGGACCGCGCCGCCCTGGCCGGGTGGATCCGGAGCGGCGGCGTGCTGGTCCGCTTCGCCGGGCCCAGGCTCGCCGCCGGCGACGACCCGCTGGTCCCGGTGCCGCTGCGCACCGGCGACCGCCAGCTGGGCGGGGCGCTCACCTGGGAGAAGCCGCTGAAGCTGGCGCCGTTTCCCACCGACGGGCCGTTCGCCGGCCTGGCGGTGCCCGACGACGTCACCGTGCGCCGCCAGGTGCTGGCCCGGCCTGGCCCGGAGCTGACCGACGCGATCCTGGCGGCGCTGGCCGACGGCACCCCGCTGGTCACCGGGGCCCGCCGCGACGATGGCTGGCTGGTGCTGGTGCACAGCACCGCCGATCCCAGCTGGTCCGACCTGCCGCTGTCCGGCCTGTTCGTGGACATGCTGCGCCGGCTGACCGCGCTCGGGCGCGGCGACGAGCAGCGGGCCAGCGGCAACCTGCGCCTTTTGTCCCTCCTGACCGGCCCCGGCCTGCTCGCGGCGCCGCCGCCCGGGATGGAGGCGGTGCCTGCCGCCGGCTTCGGCGAGATCCGCGCCACCGCCGCCACCCCGCCCGGCTTCTGGTCGCCGGTCGAGCTGCAGCCGGGCGACACCGAGATCCCGCGCCAGGCCCTGGACGTCTCCCAGAACCTGCCGCCGCTGGAGGCGGTCGACGGGCCGCTCCTGGGCGTGCCGGAGATCCGGGTCGGACCGTCCAGCGAGACCGAGCTCGGCCCCTGGCTCCTGGCCGCGGCCTTCCTGCTGGCCCTGCTCGACCTGGTGGCGACCATGATGCTGCGCGGGCTGCTGCCCTGGCGGCGGCCGGGCCAGGTCGCCGTCGCCGGCACCGCCGCCGTCCTGGCGTTGCTGTGCCTGGCGCTGCCGGGCGCTCCCGCCCGGGCCCAGGAGAGCGCCCCGGGCGATGATGCCCGCGCCATGGAGGCCACCGAGGTGACCCGGCTGGCCTGGGTGCGCACCGGGATCGCCAAGGTCGACGAGCTGTCGGCGGCGGGGCTGGAAGGCCTGTCGCTGGTGCTGCGCGACCGCACCTCGGTGGAGCCCGAGGAGCCCCTGCCGGTGGACGTGGAGAGCGACGACCTGGCGCTCTACCCGCTGCTGTACTGGCCGGTCCCGCCCGAGCATCCCGACCTGTCCGAGGCGGCGGTGCGCAAGGTCGGCGACTATCTGCGCCAGGGCGGCATGATCCTGTTCGACACCGCCGACGCCCAGCGGACCATGGCCGACGAGGCCGGCCCGGGCGCCGACCGGCTGGCCGCGATCTTCGCCGAACTGGACCTGCCGCCGCTGAGCCCGGTCGATGCCGGCCATGCCCTGGGGAAATCCTTCTACCTGCTGCCGAATTTTCCCGGCCGCTTCGCCGCCCGCACCCTGTGGGTCGA
Organism: Geminicoccus roseus DSM 18922; assembly: GCF_000427665.1. Classification (NCBI taxonomy): domain Bacteria; kingdom Pseudomonadati; phylum Pseudomonadota; class Alphaproteobacteria; order Geminicoccales; family Geminicoccaceae; genus Geminicoccus; species Geminicoccus roseus. Next base: position 4,600,157 of record NZ_KE386572.1, on the reverse strand, counting down.
CAACCCGCGCAGCCAGGTCAACGACGGCGTCTCCACCATCATCGTGGGCGCCTCCGACTTTGCCGGGGCCTGGGCGGTCGACCGCTACGGCACGGCGCTCCTGCCGGTGACGCCCGGCGGTGAGGAGCAGCGCGAGATGGCGCGCCGGGTCGGCGTCAACGTCGTGATGTACGCCCTGACCGGCAACTACAAGACCGACCAGGTGCATGTGCCCGCCCTTCTGGAGCGCCTTGGCCAATGACCGGCGTGGACCTCGTGTTCGACCCCCTGCTGCCCTGGCCGGTGATCGCGCTGGGCGCCCTGCTGGGCCTGCTGGTCCTGGCGCTGGGAGCCTGGCGCCGCTCCTCGGGGCTTGGCTGGCGCGCCCTCGCCCTGGCGGTGATCCTGGCCGCCCTGCTCGGCCCCTCGATCATCGCCGAGCAGCGCGACCGGCTGCCCGACGAACTGCTGCTGGTCGCCGACCGCACCCCCAGCCAGGAGATCGACGACCGCGCGCTACGCACCGACCAAGCGCTGGCGGCGCTGCGCGAGCGCTTCGCCGAGGCCGAGGACCTGGATGTCCGCGAGGTGACCCTGGAGGCCGATCCGGACCGCGGCACCGCCCTGTTCGACCGGCTGGAGCGGGCGCTGGGCGAGATCGACCGGCAGCGCCTGGCCGGCGTGGTGGTGGTCACCGACGGCCGCGTCCACGACGTGCCGGCCGACCCGGCCAGCCTCGGCCTGGACGCCCCCCTGCATGTCCTGCTGACCGGGCGGGAGGGCGAGCGCGACCGCCGGCTGGTGGTGGAGCGCGCGCCCACCTACGCCATGGTCGGCGAGCCGCAGACCATGACCCTTCGGGTCGAGGACGAGCCCGGCCAGAACGGCGACCCGGTGCCGGTCCGCCTGTCGATCGACGGCCAGGTGGTGACCCGCACCGCGCTGGTGCCGGGCGAGAGCGCCGAGGTGCCGTTCCGGCTGGAGCGTGGCGGCGAGGCCGCGGTGGAGATCGAGGTCGACCCGCTGGAGAACCAGATCACCGCCCAGAACGACCGCCAGGTGGTGTTCGTGAACGGCGTGCGCGACCGCCTGCGCGTCCTGCTGGTCTCCGGCCAGCCCTATCCGGGCCTGCGGGTCTGGCGGAACCTGCTCAAGGCTGACGCCTCCGTCGACCTGGTCCATTTCACCATCCTGCGCCCGCCGGAAAAGCAGGACGGCACCCCGATCCGCGAGCTGGCCCTGATCGCGTTTCCCTCGCGCGAGCTGTTCGAGGAGAAGCTCGACCAGTTCGACCTGGTGATCTTCGACCGCTACGCCCGGCGCGGCCTGCTGCCCTCGATCTACCTGGACAATGTCGCCGCCTGGGTGGAGCGCGGCGGGGCGCTGCTCGAGGCGGCCGGCCCGGAGTTCGCCGGCTCCTCCTCGCTGTTCCGCACGCCGTTGGCCCGGGTCCTGCCCGGTGCGCCCACCGGCGACGTGATCGAGCTGCCCTACACCCCCACCATCACCGAGCTCGGCCGCCGCCACCCGGTCACCCGCGGCCTGGACGCCGATGGTCGCCGCTGGGGCCGCTGGTTCCGCCAGGTCCCGGTCGACCCGGCCGATGCCAGCGTGGTGCTGGCCGGCGCCGCCGACCAGCCGCTCCTGCTGCTCAAGCGCCAGGGCGAGGGCCGGGTCGCCCAGCTGCTGTCCGACCATGCCTGGCTGTGGGCGCGCGGCTACGAGGGCGGTGGCCCGCAGAGCCTGCTGCTGCGCCGCCTGGTGCACTGGCTGATGAAGGAGCCGGAGCTGGAGGAGGAGGACCTGGAGGCGAGCGGCGCGGACCGCCGGCTCGCCATCGAGCGTCACTCCCTGGCCGGGATCCCGCGCGAGATCACCGTCACCGCCCCGTCCGGCGCCATCCAGCGCCTGACCCTGGTGCCCGACGAGACCGGGGTGGCCCGCACCGAGATCGACGCCGAGGAAGGCGGGCTTTGGCGGATCGACGATGGCGAGCATGTCGCCTTCGCCTCGCCCCGCCCGGTCGCGCGGATCGAGGGCGAGGCGGTCACCGCCACCGCCGAGCCGCTGGCCCCGGTGGTACGCGCCACCGGCGGCACCGTCACCTGGATCGCCGATCAGCCGGTCCCCGACATCCGCCGGGTCGGCGAGGGCCGCCAGACCGCCGGCCGCGGCTGGATGGGCCTGGTCGACCACGCCGCCTACCGCGTCACCCGCACCGAGCTGGTGCCGCTGATGCCGCCCTGGCTGGCCCTGGTCCTGCTGCTGGGCACCACCGTCCTGGCCTGGTGGCGCGAGGGCCGCAGCTAGCCGGCCCGGCCCAGGTGTAGGACTATCAGCCTGGTTCTGGTATCATCCATACCTCCGAAGAGGTCATGGTCCCGATGCCCCTTGCCGCCGAACCACCAAAGCGTCTTCCGCCTCTCCGGCACCCGGAAGGGCGCATCACTCACGCCCGTCCGCCGATCTGCACAAACGAACCCGAGAACCGCTTCCCGCCCGGGCAGCACCGGCCAACGTCCCAATGTTTTTGCACGAACGAACCCAAGCCTCGGTTCTCCCCGGCGTGCCGCCTGCCGATCACCGATTTGCACGAACGGACCCGAGAACCGCGTCCCGCCCGGGCAGCGCCGGCCGGCGTCCCGCCGTTTTTGCACGAACGAACCCGAGCCCCGGTTCTCCCCGGCGTGCCGCCTGCCGATCACCGAGCTGCACAAACGAACCCGAGAGCCGCGTCCCGCCCAGGCAGCACCGGCCAACGTCCCGTCGTGTTTTTGCACGAACGAACCCGAGCGGCGCATGGGCGCCTGCCGGCGCCCTCCCTCAGGCCGCCAGCCGCGCCAGCTGGTCCATCAGCTTGTTGGCCACCCGCAGCCGGTCGGCCGGGCTCTTGGTCTCCTGCAGGTACAGGATCTTGTGATCCGGCCGGACCTTCATCTGGCCCTTGCTCTCGGCGATCAGGCCGATTAGCCGCTCCGGCTGCGGGAACCGGTTCTGGTGCAGGCTGAGCACGATGCCCTTGGGACCGGCGTCGAGCTTGGCCACGTTGGCCTTCTTGCACAGCTGCTTGACCGCGATGATCGAGAGCAGGTTCTCGGTCTCCTCCGGCAGCTTGCCGAACCTGTCGACCAGTTCCGCGGCGAAGCTGTCGATCTCCTCCCGCTCGGTGAGCGAGGCCAGCCGCCGGTACATGGCCAGGCGCAGGTCGACATCGCCGATCCAGCTCTCCGGCATCAGCGCCGCCGCGTCCACGGTGATCTGCGGCGTCCAGTCGACCGCCTCCTCCTGGCCCTCGGCCCCGGCCTTGGCCGCCGCGATCGCCTCTTCCAGCATCGAGTTGTACAGCTCGAAGCCGACCTCCTTGACGTGGCCGGACTGCTCGTCGCCCAGCAGGTTGCCGGCCCCCCGGATGTCCAGGTCGTGGCTGGCCAGCTGGAAGCCCGCGCCCAGCCCTTCCAGGGACTGGATCACGTTCAGCCGCCGCTCCGCGGTCTCGGCCAGCTGCTTGTCGGGCGTGGTCAGGTAGGTGTAGCCGCGCAGCTTGGAGCGGCCGACCCGGCCGCGCAGCTGGTAGAGCTGCGAGAGGCCGAACAGGTCGGCGCGGTGCACGATCAGGGTGTTCGCCGACGGGATGTCCAGCCCGCTCTCCACGATGTTGGTGGCCAGCAGGATGTCGATCTGGTGGTCGTAGAACTGGCCCATGACCGCCTCCAGCTCCTTGGGCGCCATCCGGCCATTCGCGATCCCGACCTTCAGCTCCGGGACCAGCTTGCGCAGGTCCTCGGCGAGCTTGGTCTGGTCGGCGATCCGCGGGCAGACATAGAAGCTCTGCCCGCCGCGGTAATGCTCGCGCATCAGCGCCTCGCGGATCACCACCGGATCGGTCGGCATCACGAAGCTGCGCACCGCCAGCCGGTCGACCGGCGGCGTCGCGATCACGCTCATGTCCTTCATCCCGCCCAGCGCCATCTGCAGCGTGCGCGGGATCGGGGTGGCGGTCATGGTCAGGACGTGCACCTCGGCGCGGAACTGCTTCATCCGCTCCTTGTGCACCACCCCGAAATGCTGCTCCTCGTCGATGACGACCAGGCCCAGGTCCTTGAACTGCACGTCCTTGGCGAGCAGGGCGTGGGTGCCGACCACGATGTCGACCCTGCCCTCGGCCATCTCCGTCTTGATCTGCTTTTGTGCCTTGGCCGGCACGAAGCGGGAAAGCTGCTCGACCCGGATCGGCAGGTCGGCGAAGCGCTCGGTTAGCACGCGGTAGTGCTGGCGCGCCAAGAGCGTGGTCGGCGCCAGCATCGCCACCTGCTTGCCGGCCGCGGCCGCGACGAAGGCCGCGCGCAGCGCCACCTCGGTCTTGCCGAACCCGACATCGCCGCAGATCAGCCGGTCCATCGGCTGGCCGCTCGCCATGTCGGTCAGCACCGCCTCGATGGCGTTCAGCTGGTCCTCGGTCTCCTCGTAGGGGAACCGGGCCACGAACTCGTCGTAGAGGCCGTGCGCCGCCTCCAGCGGCCGTCCCTTGCGCAGGGCGCGCTGGGCGGCGATCGCCAGCAGTTCCTGCGCGACCTCGCGCACCCGCTGCTTGACCTTGGCCTTGCGCGACTGCCAGCCGGCCCCGCCCAGCTTGTCCAGCTGCACCGCCTGGTCGGCATGGCCGTAGCGGGACAGGATCTCCAGGTTCTCCACCGGCACGAACAGCTTGTCGCCGCCGGCATAGACCACCTTCAGGCAGTCATGGGGCGCCCCGCCGACCTCGAGCGTGATCAGCCCCTCGAACCGGCCGATCCCGTGCTCGGCATGGACCACATGGTCGCCCTCGGACAGGACCGAGAGGTCCTGGATGAACTTGTCGGCCCGCTTGCGCTTGGCCACCGAGCGCTGCAGCCGGTCGCCCAGCAGGTCGACCTCGCCCAGCACCACGATGTCGGTGGTGACAAAGCCGCGCTCGATCGGCAGCACCGCGAGTTTCGCACCCGGCTGCGCCAGGGCGCGCGCCATGTCCGGCACCACCGGCAGGCCCGGCAGCCCATGGTCGCCCAGCACGGTCTTCAGCCGGTCGGCCGAGCCTTCGCTGTGGGTGGCGAGGATCGGGTCCTTGCCCTGCTTGGTCAGGTCGCGGACATGGTCGGCGATCGCCTGGAACAGGTTGATGTCGCGGTTCTGCCGCTCCTGGGTGAAGTCGCGCGCCGGCCTGGCGCCGAGATCGACCACCAGGTCGACCCCTTCGGGCTTGGTCACCGGCGGCGGGGCCGGCGAGAAGGTGATGGTCGGCAGCGGGTCGAGCTGCCGGCGCAGGCTGGTCTCGTCCAGGTAGAGCAGTTCCGGCGGCAGCGGCCGGTAGACGGTGGTGCCGAAGCTGGTGCCCTTGGGGGCCGGCTCCTGGCGCGCCCGGTAATGCTCGCCCACCAGCGCCTGCCGCGCCGCGATCGCCTCGTCGGCATGGTGGTCGAAGGCGACCGTCCAGCCCTCGCCCAGATGGTCGAACACCGACACCAGCTTGTCGTGGAACAGCGGCAGCCAGTGCTCCATGCCCGGGAAATGCCGGCCGGCGCCCACCGCCTCCAGCAAGGGGTCGTCGGTCACCGCCCCGAACCGCTGCAGGTAGCCGGTCTTGAACCGCTCCACCGACTGGGCGTCGAGGGTGACCTCGCTCACCGCCTGCAGCACGACCTGCTGGTGCTTGTCGGTGGTGCGCTGGGTGAGCGGGTCGAAGCCGCGGATGGATTCCAGCACCGAGCCGAAGAAGTCCAGGCGGACCGGCTCGGCCTGCCCGGTCGGCCAAAGGTCAAGCAGGCCGCCGCGCACCGCGTACTCGCCGGCTTCCACCACGGTGCCGGCCCGCCGGAAGCCGTTGCGCTCCAGATGGACCACCAGGTCGTCGCGCTTGATCCGGCCGCCCGCCTTGGCGACCAGCCGGCCGCCCCGCACCGTCTCCGGTGCCGGCACGCGCTGGGTCAGCGCGTTCACCGTGGTCAGCACCAGGCGCGAGCTGGCCTTCTCGCCCAGCGCCGCGAGCGTGGCGAGCCGTGTCGCCATGATCCCGGCATTGGGCGAGATCCGGTCGTAGGGCAGGCAGTCCCAGGCCGGGAACGGCAGGATCTGGATCGAGGGCGCGAAGAAGCGGAACTGGGCGGCGAACTGCGCGGCACGCTCGGCGTCGCGCGCCACGAACATGGTGGAGGCGCCGTTCTTGGCGATCCGCCTGGCCAGATGCAGGGCATCCAGCCCGACCGCCGCACGGGCCAGCAGGAGCCGGCGCGGCTTCGTGGCGCTGGAGGCAGGCGCTTGCGCCACGGTTGCGGTCGTCATCGGATCAGCTTTTCCCTTCGGCCTCCGCGCGCAGGAGCGCGAAGACCTCGTTGTCGTGCCGGGCCGGCAGAGGCTGCATGCCGGTTACCCAGGCCCAGATGTCCACGTCCGCCTCGGCGAGCAGGTTCTCATAGGCATCCAGCCGCTCGCCCTCCAGTCTGTCCAGATGCCGTCGCGCGAATCGGCCGAGCAGCAGGTCGTTCTCCACCTGGCCGCGGTGATGGCTCTGGTAGTGCAGCCGCTTCTTGCGATCTTCGGTCGTCTCGGTCATGCGCATGCCTTTGGACGATGCGGGTGGACATAGTGGGTGACGCGCCGGAGGCGAGCGGTCTAGCGGAGATGATGGACGGTTCCAAGGAGGGCGCGCATGCCGTCGTCGCGCCGACGCACGAGCGGCCGGCGGCATTGCTGCCGCTGTTCGCGCCGGTGCGCGGCCTGCAGGGGGTGGGCCCCGCCCTGGAGCGCCGCCTGGCACGGCTGCTCGGCAGCGCCGATCCGGTGGTGCTCGACCTGCTGACCCACCTGCCCGCCTCCTTCCTGGACACCTGTCCGGCGATGGAGCTGACGCCGCTGGACGAGGGGTGTACGCGCACGCTCCTGGTCCGGATCGCCGGCCACCACCCGCCCCCGTCCGGGAACCGTCCCTTCCGGGTGGCCGCGACCGGACCGGCCGGCGACATCGACCTCGTGTTCTTCGGCGCGGTGCAGCGGATGATCGAGGAGCGCTTCCCGCTCGGCGCCGAGCGCGTGGTGCAGGGCCGGCTGCAGCGCTTTGCCGAGCGCTGGCAGATGGCGCACCCCGACACGCTGCGGCCGGAGGAGGCGGGCCGGCCGTTGGCGGTCTACCCGTCCAGCGACGGCCTGCACCAAGGCACCATCCGCGGCCTGCTGCGCCGGGCTCAGGCCAAGCTCGCGCCGCTCGCCGAATGGCACGAGCCCGATCTTTTGCGCGCCGCCGGCTGGCCGCCGCTCGACCAGGCGCTGCGGGCCGCCCATGCCGGCCCGGACGACAAGGCGCTGGCGCGGCTGGCGATGGACGAGCTGCTGGCCGGCCAGCTGGGCCTCCTGATCGCGCGCCGCAGCCGGGAACGGGCGGCCGGCCGGTCGATCCGCGGCGACGGCACCCTGCAGGCGCGGCTGCTGGCAGCACTGCCGTTCGAGCCGACCGGCGAGCAGCGGACCGCGGTGGCGGAGATCCTGGCGGACATGGCCGCCCCCAGCGCCATGCTGCGCCTCCTGCAGGGCGATGTCGGCGCCGGCAAGACCCTGGTCGCCGTGCAGGCGATGCTGGCGGCGCTGGAGGCCGGCCATCAGGCCGCGCTGATGGCGCCGACCGAGGTGCTGGCGACCCAGCATGCCCGCAGCCTCGCCCGGATGCTTGAGCCGCTGGGCATCCAGCCTTTGCTGCTGGCCGCCCGCATCAAGGGCAAGGAGCGCGCCCGCTTGCTGGAGCGTCTCCGCTCTGGCGAGCCTGCCCTGGTGGTGGGCACCCATGCGCTCCTGCAGGACGATGCGGTCTTCGCCGACCTGGCGCTGGCGGTGGTCGACGAGCAGCACCGGTTCGGGGTGCGCCAGCGCCTGACCCTGCGCTCCAAGGGCCACGCCGTCGACCTGCTGCTGATGACCGCGACGCCGATCCCGCGTACCGCGGCGATGAGCGCCTATGGCGACATCGCCACCAGCATCATCGCGAACCGGCCGCCCGGCCGCCAGCCGATCGCCACCGCCGCCGTGCCGGTCGACCGCATCGAGGAAATCTATTCGGCGGTCCGGCGCCGCCTGGACCGCGGGGAGCGGGTCTACTGGGTCTGCCCGCTGGTCGAGGTCAGCGAGCGCGAGGATCAGGCCGCCGTGGAGGCGCGGGTCGAGGAGCTGCGGGCGATGTTCGGCGGGGCGGTCGGCTTCGTGCACGGCCGCCTGAAAGACGATGCCAAGGATCTGGCGATGCGGGCGTTTGCCCAGGGCGAGACGCCGCTGCTGGTCGCCACCACCGTCATCGAGGTCGGGGTCGACGTGCCCGAGGCGACCCTGATCGTGATCGAGGCCGCCGAGCGGTTCGGCCTGGCCCAACTGCACCAGCTGCGGGGCCGGGTCGGCCGGGGCAGCGGCGCCTCCGCCTGCGTCCTGCTCTGGCGGCCGCCTCTGTCGGCCACGGCGAAAAGCAGGCTCGCGGCGCTGCGCGCGACCAATGACGGCTTCGTGCTGGCCGAGGAGGACCTGCGGCTGCGTGGCCCGGGCGAGATCCTGGGCGATCGCCAGAGCGGCGTGCCGAACCTGCGCCTGGCCGATCTGCAGCGGCATGCGGATCTGGTGCCGCTGGCGGCGGCATCGGCCCGCCGCTCGCTGGCCGACGATCCCGGCCTCGCCAGCGAGCGCGGCCGGGCGCTGCGCCTGCTGCTACACCTGTTCCGGCGTACGGATGCTCTCGGGCTCCTCGATGGCGGGTGACGGCGGCGGCGTCCGCCCGCCCCCGACGATGCCGAACGACAGGATCAGCTTGAAGGCCTCGTCGACGGTGATCGCCAGCACCTTGATCCGGCTGCGCGGCACGAAGATGATGAAGCCCGAGGTCGGGTTCGGGGTGAGCGGCACGAACACCGACACATGCGGCCCCTCGAGTTCGTCGACCAGGGCGCCTGGGGCCTCGCCGGTCATGAACCCGACCGACCACTGGCCGGTGGTGGGGAATTCCACCATCACCACGTCGCGGAAGGCCTTGGCCTGCTGGGCAAACAGGGTCTCGAACAGCTGCTTGAGCGTAGCATGGATCGACCGCACCACCGGCATCCGCGCCAGCAGCAGTTCCCCCCACCGTACCACGGTCCGGCCGATCAACCCGGCCGTCGACCAGCCGATCAGCACCAGGATGGCCATCGCCATCAGCAGGCCGACCCCGGGCAGACTGAACGGGAGGTACGTTTCCGGATTCCATTGGGACGGAAGGATGGAATTCATCCAGCCGTCGAAGAAGTCCACCACCTGCCACACGACATAGGCAGTGATCAGGAGCGGTGCGGTGACGATCATCCCGGCGAGAAGCCAGTTCCGAAGCCGCGCACCGAGAGGCTGGCGGGAATGATGCATCGTGAGGCGGTTGGCTCCAGATCCCGAATCGCGGTTGGCTTGTGGCATTGGCGCAACAAAACCTGCGTGATGGAGATAAAAATACGTTCAGACTTCCGTGCTCGTCCACCCTCGAATTTTGCTTCTCGGGAGCTAGGCCACGACTTGAGAGGTTGCCGGGCTCGCGCATGAGGTGAGCCGCGAAGGACCCTTGCCGAATAACCTCGTAATTTCAATGGTTTGCATAACCGATTAGTCGAGCTGCTACGGTTATTCAGGTATATCCGTCAAATTTTAGAGATATTTCGATCAACACCTGCCGTTATTTGTCAGAATACCGTTTTGTTGACATCATTTTCATGAAGCAACATCAAGAACATGCAAAAGATCATAGAAGACCGGCGCGTCTTTGGACGGGGGTGGATGCATATGACCGTGATCGTGAACAACATGCTTCTGGTGCGTCGCATCAACGACTTGCAGCGCCAGCGCGATGAGCTTGCCGAGCGGCAGGACCGCATGCGCAGCATTCTGCCGGAGTGGACGATCGAACCTCTCAAGCTGGCAGGCATGTCGGCCCGCGAGATCGAGACGATGGTCTCCGAGATCTCCGCCACCGAGCAGCAGAACGGAATCGGCGAGATCGAGCAGACCATGGAACGAATCGACCAGCAGATCGAGGAGATCGAGAACCAGCTGATCTCCTTTCGGCACAAGTCGCTCGAGGGGGTCGAGACCGTGTTCCGCCTGGCGGTCGAGCGGCTGCGGCGGCAGGTCTCCACCGACCCCAACGACGTGTTCTACGATTATGGCGAGGCGCGGATCATGTTCATGCTGGACAGCGCTCTCGATGATCTGAACGCTTACATGCATGCCGACCACAGGGTCGCGAGCTGATCCGGGAATCATGTTGCCGTGGCCTGCCGGCAACTTGATCTGGTGGAGCCTTCATCCTCCGGGCCTAGATCCTGAACTCCGATCGCCCGGCTCCGCTCCGCCTTCTGGCACCAGACGGTCGCACCTCGCTTTGGTGGGTGCACAGAACCGATCCCGATCGAGGCGCCACCATGGACGCGGATGCGACCCTGGTGGTGCCTTTGGATTGTCCACAGGAACTGTGGCACCCCTGCCCTGAGCATCGCCTGGCCGGCCACTGCCGCCAGTCTGGGGATGTCCGGCGCAGCAGCAGCCCTGCCATGACCTTGGCCTTTCTGGGGCGACAACGTGCCTTGTGTGCGGCCTGACCCAGGGAGCGGCGGACCCTGCGACCAACCAATGTCGGGGTATGGGGCGACAAGTGGGCGCGGCCATTCCGCGACCGCTCGAGCGCCATTTGCCGGACCAGGGCGGCGTGCCATCCTGGCGTTCCCGACAGCTCCCGGAAGAACGCCCATGTCGCCGGACATCATCCTGTTCCAGGTGGATCAGCTCGCCGCGCAATGGCTGCCGATCTATGGTCACAGCTTGGTCCGGACGCCGAACATCGATCGTCTTGCCGGTGAAGGCGTGGTGTTTTCGGCGAATTACTGCAACTCGCCGCTATGCTCGCCCTCAAGGTTCTCGATGCTCGCAGGAGCGTTGCCCCAGCGGATCGGAGCCTATGACAATGCCTCGGACTTCCCCGCCGACACGCCCACCATCGCCCATCATCTGCGCCTGCTGGGCTACCGCACCGTGCTCTCCGGCAAGACCCATTTCTGCGGCCCGGATCAGCTGCACGGGTTCGAGAAGCGCCTGACCACCGACATCTACCCGTCCGACTATGGCTGGACGCCGGACTGGGAGCATCCGGAGAAGCGGCCGTCTTGGTACCATAACATGGTCAATGTCCGGGACGCCGGCACCGCGTTTCGGACCAACCAGCTCGACTACGACGAGGAGGTGATCCACGCCGCGCGGCGTGAGCTGTTCGACGTGGCGCGGTCGGAGGACGGGCGGCCCCTGTTCATGATGGTCTCGCTCACCCATCCGCACGATCCCTACGTGCAGCGGCCGGAATATGTCGACCTCTACCCGCTGGACGAGATCGACCTGCCGGTGACCCGGGCCGATGACGTCCCGCTCGATCCTCACTCGGCCCGGCTGCGCCACGTTTCGGCGATGGACGAGATGCCGATCACCGACGAGATGATCCGGCGGGCGCGGCGGAGCTATTACGCCTCGATCGCCTATGTCGACCATCAGCTCGGCCTGCTCCTGCAGACGCTGGAGGAAACCGGCCGGCTGGAGCGGAGCGTGATCCTGCTGACCTCGGACCACGGCGACATGCTGGGTGAGCGCGGGCTGTGGTACAAGATGAGCTGGTTCGAGCCGTCGGCCAGGCTGCCGCTCCTGGTGCATGCGCCGTTTCTGTTCGGGCCGCGCCGGGTCGCACAGGCTGTCTCGCTGGTCGATCTCCTGCCGACGCTGGTGGAGATCGCCGGCGGAACGCTGGACGGCTCCGTGCCGTTGGACGGGCGATCGCTGGTGCCGCACCTCGTCGGACGCGGCGGCCATGACGAGGCGATCGGCGTCTATCTGGGCGAAGGCGCCGTGGCGCCCTTGTTCATGATCCGCCAGGGGCCATGGAAGTTCGTGGCCTCCTTGCCCGATCCGGACCAGCTCTACGACCTCGTCTCCGATCCGCACGAGCGCCGGAACCTGGCGGACGATCCTGCCCATGCCGGCACGGTCGCCCGGTTCCAGGACGAGCTCCTGGCCCGCTTCGACCCGCATCGGATCCGCGAGCAGGTCATCGCCAGTCAGAAGCGCCGCCGGCTGGTCGATGCTGCGATGCGAAAGGGGGCCTGGACCGCCTGGGACCATCAGCCCGTCACCGACGCCAGCTCGGCCTATGTCCGCAGCCATCTGGTGCTGGACGATATCGACGCGAACAAGCGCTGGCCGCGCATTTCGGACAGCTAGGAAGTGTAGGAAAAACCTCGAATCAACTTCGACAGAAATTCATCGGTGCCAGCCCAACTCTTGTTTGACATGATCACTGCAAAAAGCGATCAGCTCGCGCGTTGAAAGAGGTCCCGCTGCATATACCTCACCGATGGATGTGCAGCTTCTCGGGGGGAAACGGCCGTGGCCGTTCAAATGATACGATGGCTGGTGCTGGTGGCCGTTGTTCTGTTCTCAGCTTCCGCCGCCAATGCGGCGACGGCGCCGGATCCGACGCGGCCCGGTCCGTATGCCGTCGGCCGTGGCAGCTATGCCCTTCCGGCCAAGCTCGATCGTGAATTGTCAGACGAGTTCAAGACCGATCTCGCGGCTGCCGTCTGGTACCCGAAGAATGCTCCGGTCAGCGTGCCGCGCCCGCTGCTGGCGTTTCTGCACGGCAACCACTCGACCTGCGGGTATTTCGATCGCGAACTCGGCATCCGGGTGGACGACGACACCAGCTATACCTACAGCGGCAAGTGCCCCAAGGGCTATGTCCAGGTGCCCAGCCATCTGGGCTTCGCCTACCTCGCCGAGCGGCTGGCCGGCTGGGGCTATGTGGTCGTGTCGATCAACGCGAACCGCGGCGTCAACGCCGCACCGGACACCTTCGACGACCCCTACCTGGTGCTGCGCCGTGGCAGGCTGATCCTGCGCCACCTCGAGAAGCTGGGCGAATGGGACCGTGCCGGCGGCACCCCGAAATCGGTGGGCATCGACCTGCGCGGCCGGCTTGACTTCGCCAATATCGGCCTGTTCGGCCACTCGCGCGGCGGCGACGGGATCGTGGCGGCCCATGAGCTGCTGGGCGACCAGTCCGAGCCATGGGCGCGGCGGTTGCCGCCCAACACGATGATCCGCGGGCTGTTCGCGATCGCGCCCACCGACGCCCAGGAAAGCCAGCCCCGGCCGCTCAACACCGCCTATGCCGTGCTGCTGCCGATGTGCGACGGCGACGTTTCCGACCTGCAGGGACTGCGCTTCTTCGAGCGCGCCATGCAATCCACCAAGGAAGGCCGCAAGTCGCTGAAGGCGACGTTCGCGGTCTGGGGCACCAACCACAACTACTACAATTCCGAGTGGCAGGAATCGGACGCCAGCGGCTGCGTAGGCCACAAGCCGCTGTTCGACATGAGCGGTGGCTCGGCTGCCCAGCGCGAGACCGCGCTGCACCCGGTGATGGGCTTCTTCCGGGCAACGGTCGGCCGCAACGCCAACCGGGTGTTCGCCCGGATCCTGGACAGCAGCTGGTACCCGGCTGCGCCGTTCCGTGACCTGACCGGCCTGGAGCGGAGCTGGTCGACCACGCCTGACGCGGACTGGAGCTGGCTGGTCGAGGACTTCGAGCAGAGCAAGCTGCGCAGCAAGGCGGGCATCGAGCACAAGCTGACCCGCATGAAGGCGGCGGTGATCACCATCCCCGACCACGAGAAGCGCGGCCTGGCGCTCTCCTGGCGGAATGCCTCGTCCCGCAAGCCCTCCAGCGTGCTGGTGACCCTGGCCAAGCCGGGTCGCTCGATCGACATGACCGGCTGGTCGAGCGTCGAGATCCGGATGACCGCCGGCTGCGGCGGCTCGCTGCACGATCCCGACTGCTTCGAGGCGCCGCCGATGAAGGACGGCGCGATGCTCGAGGGCGACCTCGTGCTGATCGACACGGACGGCAAGCGCTCCTCGCGCGTGCCGATCGCCCCCTATGCCAGCATCTACGCCCCGGTGGGCGTGGACTACGAGGACTATTACTTCATCCGCCACCCGGTGCTCAGCACCCTGCGGATCCCCTCCTCGGCGTTCCAGGGGATCGACCGGACCCGGATGAAGGCCATCGAGATCTCGTTCGGCGGCACGCCCAAGGGCGTGGCCTATCTGGGTGACATCCGGCTGTCCCGGTCGCACGCGACCTTCCCCTGGGGCATGAAGCCCAAGCCTGCGCGCCGCACGGTGGCGGTGGCCGCCGCCGAGGCGGCCGCCAGCCGCAGCAGCACCGCCGCGGCACCCGGGCTGGTGCGGGCCGGCTCGGCGCAGGACGACACGCAGCTCGAGTTCCGGCGCAGCCAGGGCAAGGACAAGGAGGGGCGCACCCGCGCGCTGATCGAGATCGTGGCGAGCTCGGACCGGCCCTTCCCGGTCACCGGCAATGGCATGATCCTGCAGATCGGCAAGCTGCGGGTCCAGGGCGGCAGCTTCGTGCAGCCCGGCAGGACCGACCAGATCCGCTTCCGGATCACCGAGGAGCGGTTCGCGGCCCTGCCCGACGGCGCACCGGTGACCCTGCGGGGCCTGGCCAGCCAGACGCCCTGGTCGTTCGGCCCCCTCAACAAGGCCGACGTCCGGTAGGACGGCTCATTCAGGTACGGCGCCCCGGCCAGGACATCCCTGGCCGGGGCGTTCGCTTGTTCAGTGGATCGGCGGCTCCGGGAGCCGCTCGGTGCCTTCCAGGAAGTCGAAGTCGCAGCCCTCATGCGCTTGGCGGATATGGGCGGCGAACATGTTCCAGTAGCCGCGCGACGGCACGTAGGGCGGCTTCCACTCTGAGCGGCGGCGCTCCAGCTCGGCCTCGTCGACCAGAAGCTCCAGGCGACGTGCCTCGACATCGACCTCGATCAGGTCGCCTGTCTTCACCAGCGCCAGCACGCCCCCCACCGCCGCTTCCGGCGAGACGTGCAGGATGCAGGCGCCATAGGACGTCCCGCTCATCCGGGCATCGGAGATCCGCAGCATGTCGCGCACACCCTGGCGCAGCAGCTTCTGCGGGATCGGCAGCATCCCCCATTCCGGCATGCCCGGCGCGCCGATGGGCCCGGCGTTCTTCAGCACGATGACATGGTCGGCGGTAACCTCCAGGTCCTCCCGGTCGATCTCGGCCGCCATGTGGTCATAGTCCTCGAACGCCAGCGCCGGGCCGCGATGCTTGAGCAGATGCGGCTCCGCCGCCGAAGGCTTCATCACGCAGCCGAACGGCGAGAGGTTGCCGCGCAGGATCGCGGTGGCTTCCTTCTTCACCGGGTTGTCCAGCGGACGGATCACGTCCTCGTTCCAGATCGGCGCATCCTCCACATTCTCGCGCAGCGTCTTGCCGTTCACGGTCATCGAGCTGCCGTCCAGGACCGGCAGGAGGCGCTTGAGCAGGGCCCGCAGGCCGCCCGCGTAGAAGAAGTCCTCCATCAGCAGGGCGCCGGACGGGCGGATGTTGGCCAGGACCGGCACGTCGCCAGCCAGCTGGTCGAAGCGGTCGAGATCCAGCTGAACCCCGGCGCGGCGCGCCATCGCGATCACGTGGATCATCGCGTTGGTGGAACCGCCCATCGCCATGTGGCAGCGGATTGCATCGTCGACCGCGGCCGGGGTCACGATGTCGGACGGCTTCAGGTCCTCCCAGACCATCTCGACAATCCGCCGGCCGCAGGCGGCGCTCATCCGGACATGGCCGCTGTCGGGGGCCGGGATCGAGGAGGCGCCCGGCAGGCAGAAGCCCATCGCCTCGGCGATCGCGGTCATGGTCGAGGCGGTGCCCATGGTCATGCAGGTGCCGAACGAACGGGCGATGCCGTTCTCCATTTCCTCCCAGTCCTGCTCGGTGATGTTGCCGGCCTTCAGTTCCGCCCAGTACTTCCAGACGTCCGAGCCCGATCCCAGGGTCTTGCCGCCCCAATGGCCGCGCAGCATCGGCCCCGCCGGCAGGTAGATCGCCGGAAGGTCCATGGAGATCGCGCCCATCAGCAGGGCCGGCGTGGTCTTGTCGCAGCCGCCCATCAGGACCACGCCGTCGATCGGGTGGGAGCGCAGCAGCTCCTCCGTCTCCATGGCCAGGAAGTTGCGGTACATCATGGTGGACGGCTTCACGAACGGCTCGGACAGCGAGATCGCCGGCAGCTCCAGCGGGAACCCGCCCGCCTGGAAGATGCCGCGCTTCACGTCCTCGACCCGCTCCTTGAAGTGGAAATGGCAGGGATTGATGTCCGACCAGGTGTTCACGATCGCGATCACCGGCTTGCCGGCATAGTCGGCGGCATCCCTTCCCATCTGCTTCATGCGCGAGCGATGGCCGAACGCGCGCAGGTCGTGCACGCCGAACCAGCGATGCGAGCGCAGCTCTTCCGGCTTCTTCCTAGGCTTCATAGACAAGATCTAACCTCCCGGCGAACGGGCGGAGGCTGATCCTGGCACGCCGCTTCGTCAATCCGGCCACGTCGGGTTCGTTCGTGCAAACGCTCGGCAGCCGACCGATCAGGAACCCGCCTGGGCGATCCAGTCGTGGAGGAGCTGCGCATCCGGTCCGAGCGGACGGTCGGCTTCCAGCTTCGGGACCCGGCTGCGAACGGCCTGGTGCAGCGGGTCCAGGGGCCCAGCCAGGGCTAAGCCTTCCTGGAGGTCGACCGCCTGGGCGGCCGCCAGCAGTTCGATCGCGACCAGATGCCGCCAGGCGGCCACGATCGCCTCGGTCTTGGCCACCACCAGCGGCGCCTGGGTCGCATGGTCCTCCACGCCCTCGGCGATCGGCCAGTAGTCAAGCATCGCCGGGGCGGCTTGGCGGCGAATATCGGCCATCAGCGCCATGACGGTCTTCTGCAGCGGCACGAATCCCGCCGCGGCGCCGCCGGCATTGCTGAGGGCGCCGGGCAGTCCGGCCCGTCCTCCTCCGCTCAGTTGGAGGAAGCGGGCCATGCTCGACTGCGCCGCCTGGGCCAGCGCCAGCCCGAGATTCTCGAAGGCAAGAGCCAGGGAAGGATTGGCGAAATTGCCGGTCGACAGCGCGGTGCCCGCGGCGGAGAGCACCAGCGGATTGTCCGCCGCCGCGTTCAGCTCGACCTCGACCTCGTCGCGTGCGCGGCGGATCGCTTCGGAAGCGGCGCCGAGCACCGGCGCCAGACAGCGGAACGACAGGGGATCCTGCAGCTTGGCAGCGGGAGCGGCACTGCCCTCCAGGAGCTGCCGGAGCCGTGCGGCGGCGTCGACCTGACCGCCGGCCGGGCGAGCCAGCTGGAGGCGCGGGTCGAAGATGGCGGCGTTGCCGCGCATCCCGATAAAGGCCAGGGCCGCGGCTCCCTCCTGCCAGGCGAGCAGCGCGGAGGCAGCCTGGACCGCCAGGGCGGCATGGCCCACGGCATGCGCCGACGAACTGATGAGCGACAGGCCGTCCTTGGGCGCCAGCGCCACCGGCGCAAGTCCGGCCCGCCGAAGCGCCTCCGCCCCCG
Organism: Geminicoccus roseus DSM 18922; assembly: GCF_000427665.1. Taxonomy (NCBI): domain Bacteria; kingdom Pseudomonadati; phylum Pseudomonadota; class Alphaproteobacteria; order Geminicoccales; family Geminicoccaceae; genus Geminicoccus; species Geminicoccus roseus. The sequence continues at coordinate 4,582,680 of NZ_KE386572.1, read as the reverse complement.
CAAGCACCTCCCCGCGATGTTCCGCCTGCCCTTCCCCGATCAGGACCAGGGCGACATGGGCGAGCAGGCCGAGATCGCTCGCGCCCATCGAGCCGCGCGCCGGCACGACTGGATGGACATCCTTGTCCAGCAGCGCGCACAGGGCCTGGAACACCGGGACGGAGATCCCGGAGCCGCCCTGGGCAAGCATGGCGCAGCGCGCTGCGATCATCGCCCGCACCACCCGGGTCGGCAGGGGTTCGCCCACGCCGATCGCTCGTCCGCGCACCAGCTGGTTCTGGAACGCCGCCGGATCCTCCGCCAGGTCGATCCCGACCTTGGCGCCAAGGCCGGTGTTCATGCCGTAGATCCGGCTGCCCGACGCCGCGGCCTGATCCAGGGCGGAGCGCGCCTGCTGCAGCCGTTCGATCACGTCGGGAAGCACTTCCGTACGTGCCTGGCCGCTGGCGAGGGCGACGATGTCGGATGCGGCGACCGTGCCGGTGCCGAGACGGATCCTGTTCATGCGTAGCGCAGCCGCTGGCCGATGCCCTGCCGGGCAGCCTTGTCCAGCAGCGCGTGGCCGACCGCGATGTCGCTCAAGGACAGGCCGCGATGCCAGAACAGGATGGTCTCGTCGTCGCGCTCGCGGCCGGCCTTGGTTCCGGCGACGATCTGGCCGAGTTCGGCATGCAGCGTCGTTTCCGACAGCCGGCCGCTGTCGACATGGGCGCGCATGGCGCCGAGCTTGCCGGCCCGGGCCTGACCCCAGTCGTCGACCACCATCTTGTCCATGATGTCGGTAAGGGACAGCTCGACGGCGCTCATGGTGCCGTAGGGGATCACCAGCGCGCCTTTCTTGATCCACTCGGTGCGCAGCATCGGCTCCGGCGCGTTCAGCCGGGACGCCTCGACCACGATGTCGGCGCCCTCCACGCAGCTGCGCCAGTCGTCGACCGCGACCACTTTCTTGCCGAGATCCCGGGACAGCCGCTCGGCAAACGCATTCTGGCTTTCCTTGCGCCTGGAATGGACCCGGATCTCCTCGAAATCGTAGAGCCGGTCGAGCAGGCGGACATTCCAGTATGAGGTGCCGCGGGCGCCGACATGACCCAGCACCTTGGACTTGGGCGAAGCCAGGTACTTGCCACCCAGCGCCGTGACCGCGCCGGTGCGCATCTCGGTGATCGCGGTGGCGTCCAGGATCGCGACGGGCCGGCCGGTGCGCGGGTCGAACAGGTTGAGGATGCCGAACTCGGAGGGGAGCCCCTGCTTATAGTTGTCGACATAGTCGCCGACCACCTTCACGCCGGCCAGGTCCAGCGGCGCCACATAGCCGCGCAGGACATTGAAGTGCCCGTTGAACGCCGGGTCGGGAACCAGGTGCATGCGCGGCTCGATCACCGTTTCGCCCCGCCCCTGGGCGCGCAGGCCGCCCTCCACTGCGCCGATGATCTCCTCGTCGGTAAGCGCCAGCTGCTCCACGTCCAGCGCGTTCAGCCAGGTGATGTAGAGTTCCGCCACGCTCGGATTCCTTTCCCGGTCAGGCGCGCCGGTCGTGCGCCTCCGGTCCGAACTGCTCCACCAGCGCCTTGATGACAATGGTGACGAGGCCGATCAGCGCCAGAACCGAGGCGGCGGCGAAGGCTCCGGCAGCGTTGTAGTCGTTGTAGAGCAGCTCGACCTGGAGCGGCAGCGTGTTGGTCTGGCCGCGGATGTTGCCGGAGACCACCGACACCGCGCCGAACTCGCCGATGCTGCGTGCGGTGCACAGGATCGCGCCGTAGAGCAGCGCCCAGCGGATGTTGGGCAGCGTCACCCGCCAGAACATCTGCCACGCGCTGGCGCCCAGCGAGCGGGCCGCCTCCTCGTCCTCGGAGCTCTGGGTCTGCATGAAGGCGATCAGCTCGCGCGCCACGAACGGGCTGGTCACGAACAGGCTGACCAGGATGATCGCCGGGATCGAGAACATGATCCGGATTCCATGCTCCTGCAGCCATGGGCCGAGCAGGCCCTGGGCGCCGTACAGGAACAGGTAGATCACGCCGGCCACGATCGGCGAGATCGAGAACGGCAGCTCGATGATCGTCACCAGGAGGCGCTTGCCCCGGAACGCGAAGCGGGTGACCGCCCAGGCCGCCGCGATCCCGAACACGACGTTGACCGGCACGACCACGACGGCAGTCAGCACGGTGAGCCAGATCGCGTGCAGGGTGTCGGGGCTGGCCAGGTTGCTGAAATAGGCGGCAAGGCCGGCCTGAAAGGCCTGGACGAACACCACCGCCACCGGCGCCAGCAGGAACAGGAGGGTGAGCAGCAGGCCGGCGCCGATCAGGGTGCGGCGCACCCAGGGGGTATCGCCGACCGCCCGTGGCCGGTGTGCCATCGCCATGGATCAGTCCTTGCCCGTGAAGCGCAGCCAGCGGGCCTGCAGCAGGTTGGTGACGCTCAGCATGACGAACGCCGCCGCCAGCATCACGCAGGCAAGCCCGGCTGCCCCCGCATAGTCGAACTCCTCCAGGCGGATGAAGGCGAGCAATGCTGTGACCTCGGTCTCGTAAGGCAGGTTGCCGGCGATGAACACGACCGCCCCGAACTCGCCCAGGGAACGGGCGAAGCCTAAGGCGCAGCCGGCGATCCAGGCCGGCAGCACCATGGGCAGGATCACCCGCCAGAAGATCGAGAGATCCCCTGCCCCCAGCATCCGCCCGGCCTCCTCGGCGTCCGGGTCCAGATCCTCCAGGACCGGCTGGACGGTGCGGACCACGAACGGAAAGCTGGTGAACGCCATCGCCACCGCGATGCCGGCCGGCGCGTAGGCGACCTGGAGGCCAAGCGGCTCCAGCACGCTGCCGAACCAGCCGTTCTTGGCGAACAGCGCGGTCAGCGCCAAGCCGGCCACAGCGGTCGGCAGGGCGAACGGCAGGTCGACCAGGGCGTCCAGGAAACGCCGGCCGGGAAAGTCGTAGCGGACCAGGATCCAGGCGAGCAGCAGGCCGTACAGGCCGCTGAACAGGGTCGAGGCGGCCGCCATGGTGAGCGTGACCCGGTAGCTCGCCAGGGCGCGGGGCCCGGTGATGATGGCGAGCAGCTCGGATGGTCCCAGCTGCACCGCCTTCAGCACCAGGGCTGCCAGCGGCAGCACCACGATCACCGCGAGATAGGTCAGCGACAGGCCGAGCGAGAGCCCGAAGCCCGGCAGGGCGCTTCTCTTCACCGAAATCATCGTGCTGCTATCTGGGCCTCAACGTCCGACCAGGATCCGGTCGAGCACCCCACCCTCGGCCAGGTGGACCTCGTTGACCTTCGCCCAGCCGCCGAACACCTCGTCCACGGTGAACAGGCGGACCGGCGGGAAGCGGTCGGCGAACTGGGCGATCACCTTCTCGTCGCGCACCCGGTTGTAGTTCTCCGCCAGGATGGTCTGCCCCTCGGGCGAGTACAGGAACTCGACATAGGCGGTGGCCACGTCGCGGGAGCCGCGCTGGTCGACCACGGCGTCCACCACCGTCGCCGGGAAGTTCGCCTCGATGCTGGAGGTCGGGATCACCACCTCGAAGCGGTCCTCGCCATACTCGCGGCGGATCCCGTTCACCTCGGCCTCGAAGGTGATCAGCACGTCGCCGATCTCGCGCTCGACGAAGGTGGTGGTGGCGCCCCGCCCGCCCGTGTCAAACACCGGCACATTGGCGAACAGCCTGGCCGCGAACTCTTCCGCGGCCGCCTCGTCGCCGCCGTTCTTGTCCAGCGCGTGGGCATAGGCGGCAAGATAGGTGTAGCGGGCGTTGCCGGAGGTGCGCGGGTTGGGGAACAGCACCTGGACGCCGTCCTGGACCAGGTCGTCCCAGTCCTTGATGTTCTTCGGGTTGCCGGCCCGCACCAGGAACGCCGGCAGCGAATAGTACGCCGAGCTGTCGTGCGGGAAGCGCTGCTTCCAGTCGGCCGGGATCAGGTTGCCGCGGTCGTGCAGGATCTGGATGTCGACCTCCTGGTTGAAGGTCACCACGTCGGCCTGCAGCCCTTCCAGCACCGCGCGGGCCTGGCGGGACGAGCCGCCATGGGACTGCTCGATGGTGATGTCGCTGCCGCTCCGGGCCTTCCAGGCTTCGGCGAAGGCCGGGTTGATCGCGGCGAACAGTTCGCGGCTGATGTCGTAGGAGGCATTGAGGATCGAGCCTACCTCGGCCCGTGCGATCCCAGGCAGCGCCGCCGCCAGGGGTGCCGCCAGCATGGTGCCGACCAGGGTGCGCCGCTTCATCGTCCCGTCCACTTGCAGCATCCGTCGCTCCGCCCCGCCAGCGCGGGCAGGGGATTGAACATCTTGACGAATGTCATTTAATTCAGTTTACGGGTCGATTATGTCAATTGCTGCCCCGGGTCCGCAACCGGGAAATCCTGAACCCAGGGTTAAGCACTTCCCAGGCGCGAGGACCTTGTCAGGGTGCCTTGTGGATCGGATCGACCCACGGCACCGTTTCCGGCTGCTCGACCGCAGGAATGTCCAGGTTGACCACCACCGCCTCCTGATCGCTGCGCACCAGGACGCACTCCAGGGGCTCGGTGTCGCTGGCGTTGATCTCCTGGTGCGGGACGAAGGGCGGCACGTAGATGAAGTCGCCCGGCCCGGCCTCCGCGGTGAACTCCAGCTGCGCGCCCCAGCGCATCCGGGCCCGCCCCCGCAGGACATAGATCACGCTTTCCAGTTCGCCATGATGGTGGGCGCCGGTCTTCGCATGGGGATGGATGGTCACCGTGCCGGCCCAGATCTTCCGGGCCCCCACCCGGGCGAAGTTGATCGCGGCGGCCCGGTCCATGCCGGGTGTCTGCGCGGTGTTGCTGTCGAGGCTGGAGCCCGGCACCACCCGCACCCCGTTCTCCCGCCAGTCCGGCGACGCCTGCTCGCTCATAAAATCGTCTCCCCCTGAGTTCCCGCTCTGCCGGTTCTAGGCTGTTCCCGAGGAGCCATGAAGCCTCGGCCAATCGTACAGCCAGGAACTCTGCCGCGTGGCCTGGCCGGAGCGATCGGCCCGCCGGGGCGTTGGTGGGCCATGCGGATGCACAGACCAGGAGCCCGATATTGACGACGCCCACCGCCCGGCTCGGCTTTCCCGTCAAGGTGATGGCGCGCCCCGACCTGAAGAGCAACGACGCCCGCCGCCATGCCAGCGGCCCGCACCTCAAGGTGTCGCTGGAGATGGTCGACCAGATCCTGGACCATCTCCAGCGACACCGGATCCGTATGTACCGGATGTCGTCGGACCTGGCCCCCTACGCGACCCATCCCGACCTGCCGCAGTTTCACGGCATGGTCCAGGAAAGCGCCGCGGAACTGCGGGCGATCGGGCAAAAGGCGCGCGACCTGGACATCCGCCTGTCCTTCCATCCGTCGCAATACGTCGTGCTGAACAGCCCTGACCCCAAGCTGGTCGCCAAGAGCGTCTGGGACCTGACATCGCAGGCAGAGATGCTCGACCTGATGGAACTGGGCCCGGAAGCCGTGCTGGTGATCCATGTGGGCGGCACCTATGGCGACCGGCAGGCGAGCGCTGCCCGCTGGGTGGAGACCTGGAAGACCCTGCCGGAGCCGGTGCGCCGCCGCCTCGTCCTGGAACATGACGACCTGCGCTTCTCGGCCGCCGACATCCTGTGGATCCACGAGCATACCGGCGTCCGGCTGATCTTCGACCACCAGCACTTCCTGTGCCTGAACCCCGAGGAACGGCCGATGCGCCCGACGCTGGAGGCGATCCTGCGGACCTGGCCGGAAAACGTGCGCCCGAAGGTGCATTTCTCCTCGCCGCGCACGGAAATGCGCCAGATCCAGCGCACCCGGCCCGGCAGCCGCAAGGCAACGACGGTGAACCTGGCGCCGGTCTGGACCGGCCATGCCGATTTCTGCCAGCCGTTCGAGTTCATCGGCTTCATGCGGCTGGCGGACGGCCTGATGTTCGACGTGATGCTGGAGGCCAAGGTCAAGGACCTGGCGCTGATCCGTCTCCGCCTGGACCTGCTGCGCTATGCCCCGGACGTGGCGGGGCGCTTCGGCCTGGCGACGGAGAACGCAGCCCTCCTGGAAGAGGAAGAAAGCGCCCTGCTGGCCGGCGAGGACGGGCCGGCCGAACCCTGAACCTGCCAGCGGCGATCCTGACAAAGCACCGGAAGCGCTGCGGGCAGTGCCGCCGGGCAAGCCGCGGCACTGCCCCGGGGATCAGGTCGGAAGGCGCCCGTCGGGGGTGTACTGGTCGACTGCGTTCGGCAGTTCGCGACTGAGCCTCGCCAGCAGTTCCTGACGCGACAGGCCGGTCTGCCGGGACAGATCCGCCAGCGTATCCTCGCCGATGGCCCGTTCCAGCTGGTCCGGTGGAAGTTCCCGGTTCGGCCCGTGGGCCACCCAGGAATCGGCCGTCTCGCCATGGCCGTTCTGCCTGAAGCGCTCGACCAGTTCGCCCAGCCCGCCATTCAGGACGTTGCCGCCCGAGGCGCCGCCGAGCATGCCCCCCAGACTGCCGAGCAGCCCGCCAAGGCCGCCGCTCTGATGGGCGGAGGTCCCCACGCCACCCGGTCGACCGGCCGGGTCGTCACGGCCGGCCGTGCCCTGCCCGGACCCGCTGAGCAACTCGGCCAGCTTGTCCCGGTGCTGGTAGCCGGCCACCGCGAGCAGCCCCAAGAGCGCCGTCATCGATGGAAATCCGCGACTCATTCCAGTCCTCCTGTCAGCCTAGCGCAGCACCAACCGCACCCTTGCCCGATAGTTCCAAAGATAGACCGGGCACCCATGCTCGACCAGGAACAGGCGTGAGCAGGAAAAGCTGCCGAGAGCCTAGCGCCGGGGCCAGCGCTCCTTGGGCAATGTCGGCTCCACATGCGGCCGGAACACCTGCCAGCCGAATTCCTCCAGCTGGTCGGCGACCTTCTCCGCGACGTCGTAGCCCGCCATCGGCGTCGAGCGGTGCGGCCATCGCGCGCTGCCGTTCAGCACCCGGGCGATCACATGGACCAGGTGATCGCGGCCGACCGCCCTCAGTTCCGCGATACCGATGTCGGATCTGTTCGTCATGCCGCGAGGATATGAGAACAAACAAGGAACATCAAGAGCCCGAACAGGATCTCCATCGCCAGGCGGCGGACGGCGCACCGAGGTCGGACGAGCGCGCGCTGCTTGCGCGCACATGCTACGCCATGCCGGCCGAGGAACTTTCTGGATGCGATCGTTGCCCCGTCCCGCCTGGCTGCACCGAGCCGCCTCCTGGGCCCGCCATGTCCGGCGGGACGTGCTGGCGCTGTGGATCGCCGCACGCGATCCGAGGGTCGCCCGGCCGGTGAAATGGCTCTGCGTGGCAATCGCCGCCTATGCGTTCTCGCCGATCGACCTCATTCCCGACTTCATCCCGGTCCTGGGCTATCTCGACGACCTGGTGCTGGTCCCGCTCGCCATCCTGCTGGCGGTGCGCCTGATCCCGCGCGAATTGCTGGACGAGTTCCGCCGCGAGGCTGAACGACGGTCGGAGCGGCCGGTCAGCCGGCTCGCGGCAGGCCTCGTGGTGCTTGCCTGGATCCTGGCGGTGGTCCTGGTGTTCCTGGCCATCTGGCCCGGCCTCGTCTTCGGCTGAAGACAATCATCCGGCCGGAACAGCATCGGCCAGACGCAGGATCGAAAAGAGAGGAAGACCGCCGGTTGGTGGGTGTACACAGACTCGAACTGTGGACCCGCTGATTAAGAGTCAGCTGCTCTACCAACTGAGCTATACACCCACCGGCGGTGGCCCGGGAGATAGGGGAAGGCGCCGGAGGCGTCAACACCCCTGTCGCATCTTTCCGGGAGGAATTGTCGGAGCCGGTCCAGCGCGCGCCGAAGGGCGGTCCAATGCTGCGTCGAGGAGATTGCGCCCATCGCGCCGTACGGCTATCCAGGGGCGAACGCGGGTGTAGCTCAGTGGTAGAGCAGCAGCTTCCCAAGCTGCGTGTCGAGGGTTCGATTCCCTTCACCCGCTCCAGTTCATCGTTGCGCCAGTTTCTCCGAAATGGCGGCCATCGCCGCCGCCGTTGCTCGCCCGGCCTCCGTTTCCACCGACCGGTAGGCGTCGACCACGCTGCGCCCAAACGGCGTCAGTTCGGCCCCACCTCCCTGGGCGCCGCCATGGCGCGACGCCACCAGGGGCTCGGTGAACATCCGGTTCAGCTCGTCGACCAGCGACCAGGCGCGCTTGTAGGACATGCCCATGGCACGGCCGGCGGCGCTGATCGAGCCGGCTTCGTCGATCGTTTCCAGGAGCCGGACCTTGCCCGGGCCGATCCGCCTGCCCTCCGGAAAGTCGATCCGGACGCTGATGGCTGCCTGCACGCTCTTCCCCCTCCGTTCCCGCGCGCTGATCCTGCACGGACGGAGAAGGATTGCGAACCGCCGAGCGCTCAGCCGCGCAGGTGCAGGGGCACCAGATGGTTGTCCCAGGCCAGCGGCTCGCTGACAAGCTGCGTCGCCTGGCCGGTCCGGGCGTCGATGGAGACCAGCCGGCCGGTGCCGCCGCTGGCGACAAAGCGCCCGGGCTGCCCCTCCGCCGCCACGCCGCAGCCGTCCACCACCGCGACCTCGTGGTGGATCTCGCCCTGCCGGTCCAGGATCAGGATCCGGTCGGCCTTCGGGCAGGAGACCGCCAGCCAGTCGCCGCTCGTGTCGTAGGTGATGCTGCCGGTGTACTGGTGCAGTTCGGCCGCCCGGCGCCGGAAGCCGTCGGCCAGGCGAAGGCTGCCATCCCCCAGGATCGCCACCAGCGGCACCGCGGCCTCCGGATCGCCCTGGAACTGGCAGGCGCAGGCCACCTCGCCCCGCTCGTTGACCGAGAGATGCCGAAGCGACAGCTGGTGCAGCTGGCCCTCCAGGGGGAACTGCTCGACCAGCCGGCCCGATTCCATTTCCATCAGCGCCAGGGAGGGCTGCATCGTGTCCAGGTTCAGCTTCAGCCGCTTGCTCTGCGGGTGGGTCAGGATCCCGCCCACCGCCACCGCCAGGGTCTTGCCGTCCGGCATCACCGCGACGTCGTGGGGCCCGATCCCGTGGGCCGGCAGCTCGGCCAGCTTGCGAAAGCCGTCCTCGACGTCATAGACGCCCAAAACGCCGTCGCCTGTGTCGAACTTGTTCTCCGCGGAGAGCAGCAGGCGGCCGTTCGGGCTGAAGGTGCCGTGGCCGGCGAAATGACGCCCCTCCTCCGCCTCGAACACGGCCAGCCGCTCGCCGGTGACCGTGTCGAACGCCACCGCGAACACGCCCGGCCGCCTGGCGAACACCACCGCCAGGTCGCGGGACGGATGCACGGCGAAGCTGTGCCCGCGCGCCGGCAGCGGCATCGCGAACGGGCTCCTGCCATCGGGCCTGATCCCGGCAGCACCGTCGCCGGCCAATGGCTCGGTGCGGCAGCCGAGCCAGCGGGGCGCCGCACCGCCATGGTCGGTCGCCGCCGCCATGGCGAGCACCGGGTCGGCGAACGGCAGGCCGGCCAGCATGGCCAGGGTCGAGCGGCGTGCCTGGTCCATGTCAGTCTCCGTCCAGCGCGTTGAAGCCGAGGCTGATGCCGAGTGCTGGCGCCAGCCGCTCGACCAGCAGGAGGCGGAGCTGCTGCACCTCGCGCAGCAGCGCCTCCACCTGGGGACGCGCCGCCGGGTCGACCACGGCCTGGTCCAGCGGCTCGTCCACCGCATCCAGCGCCTTGCGGGTCGCCAGGAACTGGTCGCGGATGATCTGGTCCAGGCCGGCCCCGTCCTTCTTCTCCAGAAGCGTGACGGCGATGCCGTCGGGCGGCAGGTAGATCGACTGGATCCCCTCCAGCGAAGCCGCGATGGCGTCGAGCGACATGCCGCTCTGCCAGGCCTCGGCCCGCTGGCCCCTGGCGGTGTCGATGTCCAGCCCGAGCGGACGGGCGATCTTCTCCTGGGAGATCCGGTCCAGCGTGTCTCGCATGGAGATCAGCAGGAGCCGGCGCCGGTCGTTGTCGGAAAGTGCCGTGTCGATGAAGGTCGCGGCATGGCTCTGCGCCAGCTCGGCCTGGAAGCGGCCGACCTCGCTCAGCAGCTTGCAGGCCGTGGCATCGAGCCCCTCCGCGCCGTCCGCCACGTCGAACAGGATCTCCTCGGCCATGCCCAGGCCCTTGGGAGCGATGCCGTGCGGCTCGCCGGTCGCCAGCGCCTTGGAGAGCTGCCGGCTGGCCGAGCCGTGCGGGTCCGGCCAGAACCAGACCTGGCTCGGCAGGTCGCGTGGCGCCCCCGGACCGACCAGCCAGGGCCGCGCCGCCTGCCAGTTCAGCACCAGCTGGCGGAACGCCGCGCGCGCCCGCTCGATCGCCTGGGGATCGGGGGTCGCTGGCGGCACCGGGCAGGCCGCGGCAGTAGCCTCCGCGAAGGCCTGCGCGGACTGGCTCCAGGCCATCACCGCAGCCTTGCCCCGCTCCACCAGATCGGCCTGCGCCAGGGAGGTCGACAAGACCAGGCAGCTGGCCGCAAGCGTCACCATTCGCATTGGATCAGAGTCCTTCGAGGAATTTCAGGAGCCGCGCCCGCGCCGCAGCCGGCATCACCGAAAAGGCCGCGACGGCGCCCTCGGCCTCGCCGCCATGCCACAAGATCGCTTCCGTGGCGTCGCGGGCGCGGCCGTCGTGCAGCAGAAAGCCGCCATTCGCCAGCTTGCGTCCGAGGCCCCACAGAGGAGCGGTACGCCAGAACGCGGCCTGGGGATCGGCCGGATCGCCGTCCGCCAGGCCTTCGCCCAGGTCGTGGCTCCGATAGTCGGAAAAGGCGACAAGCTCGCCCAGCCTCGGCTGATGGCAGGCGGCGCAGCCGCTCTGCATGAACAGACGCTCGCCTTCCGGATCCGGGCCAGCGAGCGGCCGGGGTGCCGGCAGGTCTCGCAGATAGGCCAGGAGCGCGTTCACGATGGTCGGCGACAGCTCGGCACCCGCGTCGCCCGGCTCGACGCCATGCGGCCCGGTCCGGCAGGTCGGCTGGAGCGCGGTGCAGTCTCCCCAGGGTGCGGGCTGCTCCGGGGTCGAGAGCCCCAGATCCAGCAGGAGCGCCTCCCGGACAGGGCCCGCCAGGCTGGCATGGTCGGCCTTGAGGCCAAAGCCGCGGCCGGCCGCCTCCTCCTGGGTCGCCGCACCCAGGGCGGTTTCGACCTGGCCGAGCCCGGCGAGCGAGGGCGCCAGGCGGAGCGACCCGTGGGCCGGCACCGGGCCGGCCCCGGGCTCCTCGATCCGCCAGACCGGCGCCCGCAACTCCACGCGCGTCCCGTCGTCCAGCACCCGTTCCTCCCGGCGCCAGGACACGGCGAGCCCGCCTTCCGCCTCCTGCCCCTGCACCGCCCCGGTCTGCAGCTGGCGGCCATAATGGGGATCGTCGGGAAAGCGGAGAACGAGCCCGCGCCCATCCTCCAGCTCGCCGGCACCTCCCCCGGCATGGCAGCTGACGCAGGCCCGGGCGTTGAACAGCGGGCCCAGCCCGTCGCTGCCCCGGTTCGAGGCTCCGGCCACGGTCCAGACCCGGTCGAACAGGCTTTCGCCGATCACCGCATCCAGATCGCGGGCGGAGGTCGGCGAAACGCCGCCGCCGAGACCCACCAGGATCATCAGCGCGGCGCAGGCGCGCAGAGCGGTTCTCATGCGATCCGGAACCAGCCCATCATGCCGGTCTCCTGGTGCTCGATGATGTGGCAGTGGAGCATCCAGTCACCCGGATTGTCGGCGACAAAGGCGATCCGGACGCGGTCGCGCGGGCCGAGCAGCACCGTGTCGGCCCGCTGGCCGGACTCGCCCTGGCGCGGGTCCAGCACCTGGAAGGTGACGCCATGCAGGTGGATCGGGTGCTGGTACTGACTCAGGTTGACCAGCTCGATCACGTAGCTCCTGCCCTTCACCAGCTCGAACAGAGGCGGCGGAAGCTGCTGGTGCCCGGCTTCCGGCCAGGTCTTGCGGTCGATCGCCCACAGGGTGGCGCTGGACAGGCAGATGCTGTCGGCATAGCGCAGCACCTGACCGTCGGGCAGGACCAGGTCGCTCGCAACCGCGGTGGACTGGAAGGTCAGGCGGAAGGTCTCGGCCTTCTCCAGGTCGGGCGCCGGGAAGTCCGACGGGATCAGGGGTGCCGGGTCGAACCTGCCGCGATCCAGACGTGGGCCCATGCCTCGCAGCCTCGCCAGCGGGACCGGTTCGGCCGAGAAATAGTCATAGAGGACCGCCTCCTCGCCGGGGCCGGGCGCCCGCACCGACAGGTCGATCCGCATGGCTGGGCCCAGCCGCCAGCTTTCCAGCGGCACTGGGGGAAGACCGTTGCCGTCGATGGCGATCACGGCGGCCGGGGTGCCCTCCAACCCCAGCAAGGCGATCCGGGTCGGGTCGATGTTGAGGATGCGCAGGCGGACTTCGCCGCCGGCCGGCACCTCCAGGACCGGCTCGACCCGATCGTTGACGGTGCGCACCTGGCCGAACGTGCCGGCCTTGGCGGCGGCGGCGTTGCTGGTGAACTCGGCAAAGCCACCCTGCCCGTCGATCCGCCAGTCGCGCAGCACGCAGACCAAGTCCGCGTCGTGCCGCACCAGTTCGTCGCCCTCGACGATCAGCACGCCGGCCAGCCCCCGGCCCAGCTGCTCGATGGTGTTGCAGTGGGTGTGGAAGAAGAACGTCCCGGTATCGGGCGGCGTGAAGGTGTAGTCGAAGCTGCCGCCGGTCCGGATCGGGTCCTGGGTCAGGTAGGGCACGCCGTCCATGGCGTTCGGCACCCGGATGCCGTGCCAGTGGATCGAGATGAGCTGGTCGAGGCGGTTTTCGGCCCGGACGCGCAGGGAATCGCCCCGCTGCAGCCGGATCATCGGCAGTGGCTCCGGGCCGAAGGTCCAGGCCGGCACCTCGGGTCCCGCGTCGGCCGGGATGCGGACCATGCGCTCGGCCGCCACCAGCCAGTGCTCGACGGTGCGGCCGGTGGGCATTAGGGGCCGGGCGAGCGGCCCGCTTCGGCCTGTCTCCGGCAGGGCGGCGCCGGCAAGGAACGCGCCGGCGCCCAGGAGAAACGGTCGCCTGGCGGCCTTCATCGCGGATCCCGGATCAGGGCGCCACCATGCCCGGATCGTCGAGGCTGTCCGATCCTTCCACGGTGATGGCGACGCCCAGGGCCGGCACCACCTCCTCGACAGCCCGAGTCTGGGCGACCAGCGCGTCGATCGCCGCCTGCAGCATGGCGTTGCCCTCGGCATTGTCGGCGGCGAGCATCTGGTCGTAAGCCATCTGCCCGCTCTCGGCGGTCTCGCGGATCTGGCCGAGCTTCTCGGTGGTGTCGTTCATCCGCTGCTCGATCCGCTCGGCCAGCTCGGGATCCTTTTCCCTGGTGAGGTCCGCCATCGACGGGCCCTCGACGACGCTGCCGTCGGTGCGCTCGTAGTGGCCGTTCCACAAGGCGACCATGCCGACCTGGTCGTAGTAGTGCGAGTTGTGGGTGTTGTCGGAGAAGCAGTCATGCTCCTCCTCCGGATCGTTCAGGAGCAGGCCGAGCTTCATCCGCTCGCCGGCCAGCTCGCCATAGGACAGCGAGCCGATGCCGGTCAGGATCCTGCCCAGCCCGGCCTGCGGCTCGATCCCGAGCAGGTCGGCGCGAGCCTCGCCGCCTTCCTGCCAGGAGGTCGCCATCTCCTGCAGGTCGGACACCAGCAGGTCCGCCGCCGCCTCCAGATAGGCACGCCGACGCTCGCAATGACCGTTGGTGCACTGCTCCAGGCTGTAGTCGGTCCAGGGCCGCGCCCCGGCGCCAGGCCCGGTGCCGTTCAGGTCCTGCCCCCAGAGCAGGAACTCGATGGCGTGGTAGCCGACCGCCACGTTCTTCTCGACGTCCAGGGCCTCCTGCAGCTCGTTCTCCAGGAGCTCCGGCGTGATCGTGCTCGCATCCACCAGGTTGCGGCCAATCCGCAGCTTCGGCGACGCCACCACGTTCAGGGTATAGAGCGGGTTCTCGTCGGAACTGTCGCCATAGGAGGCGTCGACATAGTCGATCAGCCCCTCGTCGAGCGGCCAGGCATTCACCTTGCCTTCCCATTCGTCCACCAGCGGGTTGCCGAACCGCAGCGCCTCGGTCTGCTGGTAGGGGTTCCGGGCCGCTTTCCAGGCATCCTTCGCCTGGGCGAGGGTTTGTTCCGAGGGCGACGCCAGGAAGGCGTCCACCGCCGCGTGCAGGTCCTGGCCGCTCGCAAGCGCGTCCGCATACATCGCGGCGGCGATGTCGGCATAGGTGGCCACGACCTGGCCCGGCTCGGCGGCCCTGGCGGATGTCGTCAGGGCGATTGCGGCCGCAGCGACCATGAAGGTGGTGGATCGGCGCATCGAGACGGCCCCTTGCAGTGGACAGGTACGGCGGCGAGCGACGGGTTCGCTCGTTCCGGCTGGCCTAGGGACGGATGCCCTCCACCGCAACCTGATCCCAACACTTCATTGAATTAGAACTATTCCATCATGCTCGGCCCATGCGGGATTGCTTGCTGCATCTTTTCCTGGACCGTGTCCGGCCCGCGTTGCCTCAAGTCGTCATGTTCCGAGGATTGGCCGGCGCCGGCCGGGCATCAGTCTTGGGAGGCCGGGTGGCCATGACGGGAGACGGTACCGGCAGCACCGAAAGGACCGCCCGCGCAAGCGGCCAGTCCCATCATTGGTGTGTCAGGTTCAGCGGATCAGCAACAGGGAGGCAGCGCGATCGCCACCCAGGAACCTGCCACTTGGTGGCAGTGGCGGTGCGGATCACAAAAGAAGCAGGGGGGTGGGGCGAGCGACCGGACTCGAACCGGCGACATCCAGGACCACAACCTAGCGCTCTACCGACTGAGCTACGCCCGCCATCCCGGGCTGGGGAATGCCTGGACGCGGCGGGTTCGTCAAGCCCTCAGTGGCGGGCTGCGAATTTGCCCAATCCGATGGCGTTCTGCCTATATCTTGACCAGTACTGCCCGTACAAGTGGCGCCCGTCCCTTCCCAGGGAGGAACGGACCGGACCCCCGGTTCTTGGCACGCCTCCTGCATGAATGCCGGCGTGCAACGTCGGCGCGGGAAAGTTCGCTCTGCCAGCGTTTGTCGTGGAGAAAGACGCGCAATGAAGAAGATCGAAGCCGTCATCAAGCCGTTCAAGCTGGACGAGGTGAAGGAAGCCCTCCAGGAGATCGGCCTGAAGGGCATGACTGTGACCGAGGTGAAGGGTTTTGGCCGGCAGAAGGGTCATACCGAGCTGTATCGCGGCGCAGAGTACGTCGTCGACTTCCTGCCCAAGGTGAAGATCGAGGTGGTCGTCGACGATCAGCTTTCCGAGCGGGCGGTCGAGGCCATCCAGCAGGCCGCCAAAACCGACCGGATCGGCGACGGCAAGATCTTCGTCTACTCCGTGGAGGACGCGGTGCGGATCCGGACCGGCGAGCGCGGCAACGACGCGCTCTGATCGTTCACCTGTCCCGACCGGACGGTCTGCCGACCGGGCCGGTTCAGCCGAGAGAGGCGCCAGACCTCCTGGGTGGGGCAAGGTTCAAGACAAAGGCCGCCGAGGGGCTACTCGGCGGCCTTTTTCGTGTGACCCGCAGGCCCTGTTCAGCCCAGGAAGCTGCAAGTCGCGCTGTTGGCGCATCCAAGATCAGTCGCCGCGACCAGCGTTCCTGCGCCTGGCTGCCCGCTCGGCATCCTGTACCGCCGCCTCGTGATACCAGCCGGCACCGCAATCGACATGGACGTACTGCGTTGTCCGGATGTCGGTAACTGGCAGGGACGGTCCGCGAAAGCTCGCACCCGCGGGTTTGGCCCGGACGGGGAACTGGTAGATCTTGGCGGAATCCTGGTGAAGGCTTCTGGTCATGGTGGGTCACTCCATCGAGGGGAACATCCGGCGCTTGGTACAGAGGGCTTCTATGGGGCATGCACGGCGAATGTGCAATATGCCTATTTTAAAACCTCTGATCGCCTAACTAGTAGGCAAGTGCTCGCGCTGCATTTTTACGAAGCATTCGCTGCCTATCGGCGAGTACTTCGGCGCTGAAGTCTGCTGCACTATGCAGACTTCCCCCGACCAACCGGCGGGGGGCGGCAAGGATCCAGCCGGCGCCGCCCCTTTCGGGCCGCCGACCGTGCCGGACTTCGCGACGCGGCAGGCGCACCCTCCGGCTTGGCATGGTTCCTGCATGATTTTGGGCAGCCACCGCAGGCCACGCATGCACAACACGGGGGCAGGCACGACGCAGGACGCTGCCCTTCCCCGCATCAACTTCCTACGAGAGAGCGGCCATGACGAAGTACAAGCTGGAGTATATTTGGCTCGACGGCTACACCCCGGTGCCAAACCTCCGCGGCAAGACCCAGATCAAGGAGTTCGACTCCTTCCCGTCGCTGGATGAACTGCCGCTCTGGGGCTTCGATGGCAGCTCCACGCTGCAGGCCGAGGGGCACAGCTCCGACTGCGTGCTGAAGCCGGTCCGCGTGTTCCCGGACCCGGTCCGCACCAACGGCGTGCTGGTCCTCTGCGAAGTGATGATGCCGGACGGCGTGACCCCGCATCCGTCGAACAGCCGCGCCACCATCCTCGATGACGACGGCGCCTGGTTCGGCTTCGAGCAGGAATACTTCTTCTACAAGAACGGCCGGCCGCTCGGCTTCCCCGAGCAGGGCTTCCCGGCACCGCAGGGCCCCTACTACACCGGCGTCGGCTACAAGAATGTCGGCGACATGGCGCGCACGATCGTCGAGGAGCATCTCGACATCTGCCTGGCCGCCGGCATCAACCACGAGGGCATCAACGCCGAGGTGGCGAAGGGACAGTGGGAGTTCCAGATCTTCGGCAAGGGCTCCAAGCGGGCGGCCGACGAGATGTGGATGGCGCGCTACCTGCTGCTGCGCCTCACCGAGAAGTACGGCATCGACATCGAGTTCCATTGCAAGCCGCTGGGCGATACCGACTGGAACGGCTCCGGCATGCACTGCAACTTCTCGACGTCCTACCTGCGCGAGGTCGGCGGCAAGGCCTATTTCGAGCAGCTGATGAAGGCGTTCGAGACCAACCTCGACGACCACATCGCCGTCTATGGCCCGGACAACCACATGCGTCTGACCGGCAAGCATGAGACGGCGCCGTGGAACAAGTTCAGCTATGGCGTGGCCGATCGCGGCGCCTCCATCCGCGTGCCGCACAGCTTCGTGCGCAACGAGTACAAGGGCTATCTCGAGGATCGCCGCCCGAACTCCCAGGGCGACCCCTACCAGATCGCCTCGCAGATCCTGAAGACGATCGCCTCGGTGTCGACCGGCGCCGAGAAGGGCGACGTGGCCGCGGCTGCGTGAGGCTGGGTTCCGTCTGATCTTGACGGTGCGGGGTCCGGCGAGGGCCCGGCACCCGGGGGACCGGGGTCGGCATGGGTGCCGCCGGCGTTCGCAAAGGGGGCGGCTCTCCCGGATTTCCGATCCGCCGAGCCGCCTTCTCAAAGGCGTGGCCGGTGCTTAAGAAGGCCGCTCAAGCGAGCCGGAGGGGTGCTTCCGGCCTGCTCTCGAGCGCCTCGGCCTTCATGAGCCTGCCGACTGGCTCGCGGCAGCTCGGCAAGGTGCCGCCTGAGCGGTGGATGTCCCGGCGGCTCGAACCCTGAGGTCCGGACCGTCGTTTTTGTTCGTTCGAGGTCGTCCCGGCCAAGGCGGGGCGGCGTGGGCTAGGTGGAAACCAAGAACCATCCGTCAAGGATGAGGAAGGCAACGAGTATGACTCTGGGTTGTAAGACGTCTGCCGATGTCATGAAGGCCATCAAGGACAATGGCGTTCAGATGATCGACATCCGCCTGACGGATGTCCCCGGCACCTGGCAGCATATCAGCTATCCGGCGGCCGTCTTCGAGCAGGACCAGATCGAGGAAGGCCTGGGCTTCGACGGCTCGTCCGTGCGCGGCTTCAAGACCATCGAAGCCTCGGACATGCTCTTGATGCCCGATCCCACCACCGCGTTCATCGACCCGTTCTACGAGCACAAGACGCTGGTGATGATCGCCGACGTCGTCGACCCGGTGACCGGCGAGTTCTACGACCGTGACCCGCGCGGCATCGCCAAGAAGGCCGAGGCCTACCTGAAGTCCACCGGCATCGGCGACACGGCGTTCTTCGGCCCCGAGGCCGAGTTCTTCGTGTTCGACAACGTGCAGTTCGGCCAGGACATCAATTCCGGCTCCTACCTCGTCGACAGCGTCGAGGGCTGGTGGAACATGCGCAAGGCCGAGGGCCCGAACCTCGGCTACAAGATCCGGCCCAAGGAAGGCTACTTCCCCTGCGCGCCGACCGACACGCTGCACGACCTGCGCACGGCCATGGCGCTGACCATGATCGAGATCGGGCTTACGGTCGAATGCCAGCACCATGAGGTGGCGACTGCCGGCCAGTGCGAAATCGACATGAAGTTCGATTCGCTGCTGGCGATGGCCGACCACCAGATGAAGTACAAGTACGTCGTGAAGAACGTGGCGGCCAAGGCCGGCAAGTCCGCGACGTTCATGCCGAAGCCGCTCCATGGCGACAACGGCTCGGGCATGCACTGCCACCAGTCGATCTGGAGCGAGGGCAAGCCCTTGTTCGCCGGCGACAAGGAGCACGGCCTGTCCGACATGTGCAAATGGTACATCGGCGGCCTGCTCAAGCACGCCCCGGCCCTGCTGGCCTTCGCGGCGCCGACCACCAACTCCTATCGCCGCCTGGTCCCGGGCTACGAGGCCCCCGTCAACCTGGCCTGGTCGGCGCGCAACCGCTCGGCGGCCTGCCGCATCCCGATGTACTCTAACAGCCCCAAGGCCAAGCGGGTCGAGTTCCGCTGCCCCGACCCGTCGTGCAACCCCTACATCGCCTTCTCGGCGATGCTGATGGCGGGCCTCGACGGCATCAGGAACAAGATCGACCCGGGCGAAGCTACCGACAAGAACATCTACGACCTGCCGCCGGAAGAGCTGGCGCACATCCCGACCGTGCCGGGCTCGCTCTCCCAGGCGCTGCAGGCGCTCGAGGACGACCACGAGTTCCTGCTGCAGGGCGAGGTGTTCTCCAAGGAGTTCATCGACAACTATCTCGCC
The DNA here is from genome assembly GCF_000427665.1 of Geminicoccus roseus DSM 18922. Taxonomy (NCBI): domain Bacteria; kingdom Pseudomonadati; phylum Pseudomonadota; class Alphaproteobacteria; order Geminicoccales; family Geminicoccaceae; genus Geminicoccus; species Geminicoccus roseus. The sequence continues at coordinate 4,563,616 of NZ_KE386572.1, read as the reverse complement.
ATGAAGCGCACCAACGAGGTCGAGGCACTGGCCCTGCGCCCGCACCCCTACGAGTTCGTGCTCTACTACGACTGCTGAGCCGCACCGGCTCCGGCCGGCGTGGAACGGGGGCGGTCTTCGGGCCGCCCCTTTTCTTTTTCGTGGGAATGGTTACTCGGGCGACAGCGATGGTGCGGCGGCAGGACGGCCGATGCGCGCCGGGAGGCAGACCGTTGTCCGATGTCGAACCCTTGATGCAGGCGATCGAAGAAAATCGCATCCGCATCTGCAATCTCCGCTTCACCGATCCGCTGGGCCATGTCCGGCAGGTCGCGATCGAGACCAGCGGGCTCGACCCGGCCCTGTTCACCGACGGGTTGATGATCGATGGCTCGGCCATCCCCGGCTGGCATGCGCCCACCGAGCCGGACCCGGTGCTGCGCCCGGACCCTTCGTCCTGGTTCATCGACCCGTTCGCGGCGCAGCCGACGCTGGTGCTGTTCTGCTCGGCGGCGGAAGCCGGCACCGGGCATGCCTACGACACCTGCCCGCGCAGCACCCTGCAGCGCAGCCTGGAGCACGTGCAGCGCAAGATCGGCGCCGACCGGATCGCGGTCGGCCTGGAGATCGGCTTCTCGCTGTTCGACGACGCCCAGTTCGATGTCGAGCCCTACCGGGTCGGCCACCGGCTGAGCGCCATGGAAGCGCCCAGTGCCGCCGGCCTGGCCTACCAGGGCGGCAATCCCGGTCACCGCCCGGTGCCGCGCCATGCGGCCCTGGCCGCGCCGCCGCCCGACCATTTCTCCGACCTGCGCAGCGAGGTCGCCACGATCCTGGCCGGCTGCGGCATCCAGGGGATGACCCATGGCCATGGCCGCGGCGCCTGCCAGCATGTGCTGACGCTGCCGCCGACGGATGCGCTGATCGCCGCCGACCGCCTGCAGCTCGCCCGCTACGTGGTCCGCAGCGTGGCCGCCGGCTACGGCAAGACCGCCACCTTCCTGCCCAAGCCGTCCCAGGACGAGCATGGCGTCGACCTGGTGATGTCGGTGGCGGCGTTCGCCGCCGGGCGGCCGCTGTTCCACGGCTCCTCCTATGCCGATCTCAGCCCGCTCTGCCTGTCGTTCATGGCCGGCATCCTGGAACATGCCCGGATGCTCGCCGCCTTCACCAACCCGTCGACGAACTCCTACCGGCGCCTCCGGCCGGGCGAGGAGGTGCCGACCGTCCTGGCCTATGCCGCCAACAACCGCACCGCGGCGGTGCGCATCCCGCTTACCGCCCGGCCGGACCAGAAGCGGCTGGAGCTGCGCTTCCCCGATCCCCTGGCCGACCCCTACCTGGCGATCGGGGCGACGCTGATGGCCGGGCTGGACGGGATCGACCGCAAGCTGGAGCCGGACGACCCGCTCGACCGCAATCTGTACGACCTGCCGCCCGAGGAACATGCGCTGCGCCACCTGCCCCGGACCCTGGACGAGGCGCTGGACGAGCTCGACCGCCACCGCGAGGTCCTCACCGGCGACGAGGTGTTCTCCCCGCGCATGGTCGACACCTACCTGACGCTCAAGCGGATCCAGTCCGACGAGATCGCGGCGATCCCGCATCCCGCCGAACTCAGGCTGTACTGGTCGAACTGAGCGGGCTCGGCTTGACGCGAACGCTTCCGGTACGCTTCTTGCGCTGCGCAGTTTGAGCGGCGGCAACGACCTACCCTGATGGGCCGGCCCGATCGGGCCGGCCGGAAGCGAGCATGAGCGACCTGTTCGAGCAGAAGAGCGGCGAGACGCGCGGCGAGTACACCGCGCACGACATCGAGGTGCTGGAGGGGCTGGAGCCGGTCCGGCGCCGCCCGGGCATGTATATCGGCGGCACCGACGAGCGGGCCCTGCACCACCTGGTCGCCGAGGTGCTGGACAACGCGATGGACGAGGCGGTCGCGGGCCATGCCGACCGCATCGAGATCAGCCTGGACTCGGCCACGAGAGTGACGATCCGCGACAACGGCCGCGGCATCCCGATCGACCCGCATCCGAAATTCCCGGACAAGTCGGCGCTGGAGGTGATCCTCACCACGCTGCACTCGGGCGGCAAGTTCTCCAACAAGGCCTACCAGACCTCCGGCGGCCTGCACGGCGTCGGCGTGTCGGTGGTGAACGCGCTGTCCTCGGAGCTGGTCGTCGAGGTCGCCCGCGACCGCAAGCTGTTCCGGCAGGTCTACTCGCGCGGCGTGCCGCAGGGTGCGATCGAGAACATCGGCAACGCCCCGAACCGGCGCGGCACCACCCTGACCTTCGTCCCGGACACCGAGATCTTCGGCGACGACGCGGCATTCTCGCCGGCCGCCCTGCACAAGATGGCGCGCAGCAAGGCCTATCTGTTCAAGGGCGTGGAGATCCGCTGGTCCTGCGCGCCGGAACTGATCAACGGCGCGAGGACCCCGGCCACCGAGACCTTCCACTTCCCCAACGGCCTGGCCGACTTCCTGGCGGCGCAGCTGGAGAACCGGGAACGGGTGGTCGAGGACGCGTTCACCGGCGAGGCCGAGCTGCCCGAGGCGGCCGGGCGGATCGAGTGGGCGGTGGCCTGGCCGATCGACGAGGAAGGCTATGAGGGCTTCTACTGCAACACGATCCCGACCCCGCTCGGCGGGACCCATGAGCAGGGCCTGCGCGGCGCGCTGCTCAAGGGCCTGAAAGCCCATGCCGACCGGGTGGGCAGCGGCAAGCGCGCCGGCAACCTGGTCGCCGAGGATGTGCAGGGCGGTGCGGTGCTGATGCTGTCCGCCTTCATCCCCCAGCCGCAGTTCCAGGGTCAGACCAAGGAGCGGCTGGTCTCCGCGCAGATCACCCGCCCGATCGAATCGCGGCTGAAGGACCGGTTCGAGACCTGGCTCGCCTCGCATCCGGCCGCCGCCAGCCGGCTGCTCGACCATGTCTGCGACCGGGCCGACGAGCGGCTGGCCCGCAAGAAGCAGAAGGACGTCCAGCGCAAGAGCGAGACCCGCCGGCTGCGCCTGCCGGGCAAGCTGGCCGACTGCTCCCGGGAAGGGCGCGACGGCACCGAGATCTTCCTGGTCGAGGGCGACAGCGCCGGCGGTTCAGCTAAGCAGGCCCGCAACCGCGAAACCCAGGCGATCCTGCCGCTGCGCGGCAAGATCCTGAACGTCGCCTCGGCCACCGCCGACAAGCTCGCCCAGAACAAGGAGCTGGTCGACCTGGTGACGGCGCTCGGCTGCGGCTCGGGCAAGCATTTCCGCAGCGACGAACTGCGCTACGACAAGGTCGTGATCATGACCGACGCCGATGTCGACGGCGCGCACATCGCGGCCCTGCTGATGACCTTCTTCTACCGCGAGATGGGCCGGCTGGTGGAGACCGGCCATCTCTACCTGGCGCAGCCGCCGCTCTACCGGCTCTCCCACGGCAGCACGGTGGCCTATGCCCGGGACGACAAGGACAAGGACCGGATCCTGGCCACGGTCTTCAAGAACAAGAAGAACGTGGACATCGGCCGGTTCAAGGGCCTGGGCGAGATGAACCCGAGCCAGCTCAAGGAAACCACCATGGATCCGTCCCGGCGCCGGATGCTGCAGGTCCGCCTGGAGGACCTGGAGGGCAAGACCACCGGCCAGCTGGTCGAGGAGCTGATGGGGCGCAAGCCCGAGCTGCGGCTGGCGTTCATCCAGGCCAATGCCGCCAGCGTCGCCGAGCTGGACGTGTAACCTATACGTCAAAGCGTATTTTTCTTGATTATACGGCTTGGCGTATCTTAGCTTGTTATCCGCCGCAGCGTATCATGCCGCGCCGGAGGGAGCATGGACCGGATAGCCCGCCGTCCCGACCAGCTGGGAGCCATCCTGCGCGCCCAGCGGCGCCGCCTGAAGCTGACCCAGAGCGCCCTGGCGGCGGCGAGCGGCCTGCGCCAGGCGACGGTCTCGTCTGTCGAGGCCGGGGAACCCGGCACCCGGCTGGACACGATCCTGGACCTGCTGGCCGCCCTCGACCTGGAGCTGGCGGTCCGTCCCCGCAGCCAGGCATCGGACATCGAGGACATGTTCTGATGGGCCGGCGCCGCCGCTCGCAGCGGCTGGGCGTCTGGATGAACGGCCGCCGGGTCGGCCTGCTGCGCCGCGAGCCGGACGGGGCGATCGCGTTCGTCTATAATCCCGGCTGGCTGGAGCTGCCCGACGCCATCCCGGTCTCGCTGTCCATGCCGCTGCGCGAGGAGCGCTTCCACGGCGCGCCGGTCCGCGCGGTGCTCGAGAACCTGCTGCCGGACGACGAGCGGATCCGTCGCCGCGTCGCGGAGCGGATGGGAGCCGAGGGCGCCGACGCCTACAGTCTGCTGGCGGCGATCGGCCATGACTGCGTCGGTGCGCTGCAGTTCCTGGAGGAAGGGGTGGAGCCGGGCCCGGCCGGCGGCATCGAGGCGCGTCCGCTGGACGAAGCCGGGATCGCCCGGCTGCTGGACGACCTGTCCGCGGCCCCGCTGGGCCTGGACCGCGACCTGGACTTCCGGATCTCCATCGCCGGCGCCCAGGAGAAGACCGCCCTCACCTTCCTGGACGGGCGCTGGTGCAAGCCCGCCGGCGCCACCGCTACCACCCATATCCTGAAGCCCGCGATCGGCCGGCTGTCCAACGGCATCGACCTTTCCCACAGCATCGAGAACGAGTTCCTCTGCCTGCGGCTGACCGAGGCGCTGGGGCTGCCGAGCGCCCGGGTCTCCATGCAGGCCTTTGCCGGCACCCGCGCCCTGGTGGTGGAACGCTTCGACCGGCGCTGGACCCGGGACGGCCGGCTGCTCCGGCTTCCGCAGGAGGATTGCTGCCAGGCCCTGTCGGTCCCGCCCACGCGCAAGTACCAGGCGGACGGGGGACCAGGGATGGCCGAGGTCCTGGACCTGCTGAAGGGCAGCGACCAGCCGGGCGCCGACCGGGCTGTGTTCCTGCGCGCCACGCTGGTGTTCTGGCTGCTGGCCGCCACCGATGGCCACGCCAAGAACTTCAGCCTGGCGCTGCGGGCCGGCGGCCGGTTCACCCTGTCGCCGCTCTACGACGTGCTCTCGGCCCAGCCCAGCCTCGACGCCGGCCAGATCCAGCGGCGCCAGATGCGCCTCGCCATGTCGGTGGGCGACCGCCGCCACTATGCGGTCGACGAGATCGTCCCGCGCCACTTCGAGCAGGCGGCCGCCCGCGCCGGCCTCAGCCGGTCGGTGGTGCACGCGATCTTCGACGACCTGGCGGGCTCCGCGGGCCCCGCCCTCGAACGCGTCGTCCGGGAGCTTCCACCCGACTTCCCGCCAGAGGTCCTGGACCCGATCGCCGCAGGGATGCGCCGCCGCCTGCTCTTCCTGGGCCGGGGTTGAGCTGGTCCCGACAGTGGTCCCGGCTTTTGCACGAACGAACCCGAGCGCCCGCTCAACGGGCCAGCCAGCTGCGCAGCGCATCCGTCACCGCCGCCGGCCGCTCCAGCGGCGCCAGGTGGCCGCAACTGCCCAGGATCACCAGGTCGGCGCCCGGGATGGACTCGGCCATGGCCAGATGGCCGGAGGGCGGCGTCAACGTGTCGCTCCGCCCGCACAGCACCAGGGTCGGGCAGCCGACGCCGGCCAGATGCGGGCGCATGTCGCGCCGCGATGCGATCGCAGTCTGCTGGCGGCGGAACGCCTCGGGGCCGACCCACGCCGCCATCTCGGCCAGGACCGCCAGGAGCGCCGAGGTCCGGTTCTCCTGGGCCACCCAGCCCTGCCCGAGTTCGGCGGCAATCTCCGTGAACCGGCCAGCTTCCGCCGCCTCGACCAGCTCCATGCGCCGGGCGCGGCCCTCCGCGCTGTCCGGCTCGGCACGGGTGCAGGTCAGGGCCAGCCGTTCGAGCCGCTCCGGTGCCCGGACCGCGACTTCCTGGGCGAGATATCCCCCCATCGACAGCCCGACCAGGGCGAACCGGCCGGGATTTTCTGCCAGGAGCCTGTCGGCCATGGCCGCATAATCGGCATCGCGACGATGATCGAAGACGCGTACCTCGTGCTCGCCCGAAAGGGCCTCGACTTGTGCCTGCCAAAGTCGCGGACTGCACAAGAGTCCCGGAATCAGGACGATCGTCGCCATCTCTGCGCTCCCACTTCAACCTCTGGTCCTTCCTGCAACGTCGTGCGCCCGGATTCCAGCGGGTTTCACCGGAAGGAAACCGGGCGCCATCGTTGACTTTTTTGCCCGATCTCTTAAGTAGCCGCACAGTTTCAACCGTCTGATCGGCCCTCCCACCTTGACCGAAACAGCCCCTTCGAGCCCCGCCTTCGCATCGCTGGGGCTCCGGGAAGAGATTCTCCGCTCGATCGAAGATTCCGGCTACACGACCCCGACCCCCATCCAGGCCGCCGCGATCCCCGTGGTGCTGGCCGGACGGGACGTTCTGGGGATCGCGCAGACCGGCACCGGCAAGACGGCGTCCTTCACGCTGCCGATGATCGAGAAGCTGTCGTCCGGTCGGGCCCGGGCACGCATGCCGCGCTCGCTGATCCTCTCGCCGACCCGCGAGCTGGCGACCCAGACCGCCAAGAACTTCGAGACCTACGGCAAGTACCTGAAGCTCTCCCATGTGCTGCTGATCGGCGGCGTGGGCATGGGCGACCAGGAAAAGCAGCTGGAGAAGGGCGTCGACGTCCTGATCGCCACGCCCGGGCGGATGCTGGACTGGTTCGAGCGCGGCCGGATCCTCTTGGGCGGCGTCCAGATCATGGTGATCGACGAGGCCGACCGGATGCTTGACATGGGCTTCATCCCTGATGTCGAGCGGATCATCTCGCTGCTCCCGGCGCGCCAGCAGACCCTGCTGTTCTCGGCGACCATGCCCAAGGAAGTGCGCAGCCTGGCCGACCGGTTCATGAGCGAGCCGGCGGTGATCGAGGTCGCCCGGCCGGCCACCACTTCGACCAACATCGAGGACGTGGTGGTGATGACCGCGCCGCGCGACAAGGTCGAGGGGCTGGTCAAGCTGATCCGCAGCCACGACATCGACAAGGCGATCATTTTCTCCAACCGCAAGCGCTCGGTGGCGGAGCTGAACCGGACGCTGAAGCGGCGCAAGCTGAACGTCAGCGACATCCATGGCGACCTCGACCAGTCGCAGCGCCAGGCGACGCTGGACGCGTTCAAGCGCGGCGACCTCGACTATCTGGTCGCCACCGACGTCGCCGCGCGCGGCCTCGACATTTCCGACATGCCGGTGGTCATCAATTTCGACGTGCCGACCCACCCGGACGACTATGTCCACCGGATCGGCCGGACCGGCCGCGCCGGCCGCAAGGGCCGCGCCTTCACCTTCGTGACCTCGGAGGAGCTGAAATACCTCGCGGCGATCACCGGGCTGGTGGGTCGCGAAATTCCCGCGCTGGAACTGGAGGGCATTTCCGGCCTCGACGAGATGGTCGAAGCGGCGGAACCCAAGCGCGGACGCAAGAAATCCTCTGGCGGCGCCAAGTCGGAGCGGCCGAAGAAGGCCAAGGAGGATGCCGCACCGCCCGCAGCGAGAGCGGCGGAGACGGATGCGAAGGATTTGGCGGACGAGGCCTCGGACAAGAAGCCGCGCCGGACCCGCTCGCGGCCGGCGCCGGCAGCACCTGCTCCCGAACCCAGGATCATGGGTACCGACGAGCCTCAGCCCGACCTGCACGAGCCGGAGACTGCTCCGCAGGAGGTTGTTGCACGGCCATCCAGCCGTGGCCGGTCCCGCCGCGACGCTTCCCGCGAGGAAGCCCGGGCCGACGCCCCGCGGGCGCCGACTCCGTCGCGGGACGAGCCGCCGGCCCGCGAGCGCGGCCGCAGCGAGGGACGCGAAGGCCAGCAGGTTCTGGGCTTTGGCGATGCGGTCCCGGCCTTCATGCGGATCGTCGTGCCGAAGACCATCAAGCCTGCGGACGAAGAGTGAGCACCCGCAGACCGCGTCGCTTCGAGATCCTGGAGCGGCGCGAGGTCTGGCACGGCTTCTTCCGGGCCGAGGCGCTCCAGATCCGGCATGAACGCTTCGACGGCGGCAGCGTGGAGTGTTCCCGGGAGCTGTGGATCCAGCGGCGCGCCATCGCGGTGCTGCCCTATGATCCGCGCACCGACCGGGTCCTCCTGGTCGAGCAGTTCCGCACCGGCGCCATCGACGCGCCGGAGGGGCCATGGGTCCTCGAGGCGATCGCCGGCATGGTCGATGGCGAGGACGGGCTGGAGGAAACCGCGCGGCGCGAGTCGCTGGAAGAGGCCGGCCTGGAACTGGACCGGATCGAGAAGGTCGCCGAGTTCATGTCGTCGCCCGGCTGCACGACCGAGCGGGTCCATGTCTTCCTGGGCCTGGCGGACCTTCCCGAACAGGGGGCGGTGTTCGGACTGGCCGACGAGAGCGAGGACATCCTGACCCACGTCATGCGGTTCGACCAGGCCATGGCAGGCCTGGACGAGCGCAGGATCCTGGGCGTGACGGCGTTGGTGGGGCTGCAGGCCCTGGCCTTGCGCCGGCAGGGCTACCGCCGGGAGATCGGCTTGGCGTCTTGATGCTTGCCTTTCTCCGCAACGCCTGAATATTCGCCAGCACCAACCTGCCAGACGGAAACCGATGCCGGACGCTCGCATCTACCAGCCTGCCAAGACCGCCGCGCAGTCCGGTCGCGCCAAGACCCGCTACTGGCTGCTCGAGATGGAGCCGCGCTCGCGCAAGGACGCCGACCGGCTGATCGGCTGGGTCGGTTCCGACGACACCGATCAGCAGGTCACCCTGAAGTTCCCGAGCAAGGACGCGGCGATCGCCTATGCCGAGCGGCACGGCCTGACCTTCCAGGTCTACGAGCCGCACGAGCGGATCGTGAAGCCGAAATCCTACGCCGACAACTTCACCCGCCGCATCTGACGGCCTCCACCGCCTCCGCCAGCGTCGCCGCCTGGCTGCCCGAAGCATCAACTCGGGTCCAGCTGACGGCGGCGCGATCGATCTGGTCCAGCTGACGGCGCAGCACTTCGACCGTGGCGTCCGAGGCGTCGCCGGTCCTGGCGGCCACCCGCGCTTCCAGGACAGCCGGCGGAGCCTCCAGCCACAGGCCGCGGAAGCGCACTCCCGCACGCGCGGCCACCTGGGCGATGGCGTCCCGCTGCGCCGGCTCGCCATAGACCGCATCCGCGATCACCGCCTGACCTGCTTGCAGCAGGCACGCCGAACGCTCGGCGATCCGCGCGAACACGCGTCGGCTGACCTCCGGCCGGTAGGCATCCGCATCCAGCCTGTCCTCCGGCCGCCTGCCGAACATGCCCTTGCGCAGGACGTCCGAGCGCAGCACGACCGCGCCGGGCAGCGGCCCCAGGTCGGGCGCCAGGCCGCGCGCCACCGTGGTTTTCCCGGTCCCGCTGACCCCGCCCAGCGCCACCAGCGTCGCCGGCCGGGTCGCGAACACGGTAAGCGCCAGGTCCAGATAGCTGCGTGCCGCCGCTGCATTGTCCTGGAACCCCTCCACCTTGGCCCGGACGGCCGCGCGGGTCCCCAGACACAGAGGCAGAAGCGCCACCGCCTGGTCGTCCTCGGTGACGTCGAGCCAGCCTTGGAGGGCGCGCTGGGCGTGGACGGGCAGGCCGCGATGCAGCAGGTCCATGATCAGGAAGGCCAAGTCGTAGATCACGTCGACGCTTGCCAGGGCCGGGTCGAACTCCAGGCAGTCGAACGGCGTGGGTGCGCCGTCCAGCAGCACGACGTTGCCCAGATGCAGGTCGCCGTGACAGTGGCGGACCCGCCCGTCCTCCCGGCGCCGGTCGAGCAGGTCGCGATGACGCTCCAGGTGCTCGCGCGACAGCCGGTCGAGCTTCTCGACGCTGGCGCGATCGACCATGGCGGGCGCGAGGTCGAGCAGGTCGGCCGTGTTGCCCGCGACCACATCCGCCAGGGCGGCGTGGCCGCCCCCATCCCTGACCAACGGTGCCTGTGCATGGAACGCCGCCACCCGGCCTGCCAGCTCCTCAATCGTTTGCGCGGAGAGGCGTCCGTCCGCGGCCATCCGGTCGAGCTGGTCGCTACGCTCGAACCGGGCCATCTCCAGCAGCCATTCCACCGGCGCGCCTGAGCCACCGACTTCCAGCTCGCCATCGTCCCGCCGGACCACCGCCACGACCGCGCGATAGATGGAGGGCGCGGTCCTCCGGTTCAACTCGAGCTCCTGCCGGATGATCTGTTCACGCTGCTCCAGCGTCGAAAAATCCAGGAAGCGGAACTTCACAGGCCGCTTCATCTTCCAGACCGTGTCCCGCCCGAGGAAGAGGTGGGCTCCATGGGTGTCCACGCGCTCGACGGGCTCGCCGAGGCCGCCCTGCTCCAGGAAATCCACTACCTCGCTCAACATGCCGCTCCCAGGACGTAGTTGGACTCCGGCTCATGCCGGGCATCCCGGTCTCGCCGCATACCGGCCGATCTCACCCGAGCTGGTCCTTCCTGGCAACGCGGCTGCACCACGGCACTTCTACCCGCGACGCCCCGCGGCTAGGTTGCGCCTCCCCTTCCTGCCGCTGGAGGCGTTCTTGAAGCCCGAGATCCTGATGTTGCGCGGGCTGCTGCCGCGCCAGACCGCCCAGCTCGACGAGCGCTATGCCGGCCACCGGCTCGATCTGGCCGAGGATCGCGAAGCCATGCTGCGCGAGGTCGCCGGGCGGGTCACCTCGATCCTCACCTCGGGCGAACTGACCTGCGACGCTGCCTTGATGGACCGCCTGCCGAAACTGGAGCTGGTGGCCTGCTTCGGCGTCGGGGTGGACGGCGTCGACCTCGACTACTGCAAGGCCCGCGGCATTGCGGTGAGCAACACGCCGGATGTCCTCACCGACGACGTGGCCGACCTGGCCATGGGGCTGACCATCGCCACCATGCGCCGGATCGTGGCGGCTGACCGGTTCGTCCGGGCGGGTGCCTGGCAAAACGGCCCCTTGCCGCTGTCCACGCGGCTGGCCGGCAAGACCATGGGGATCCTGGGTCTGGGCCGGATCGGCAAGGCGATCGCCAGGCGCGCCGAGGCCCATGGCATGTCGATCGTCTGGCATGGCCGCAGCGCCCAGTCGGATGTCGCATGGCACCGTTATCCGGACCTGGAAGAGATGGCGGGCGCGGTCGACCTGCTGATGGTCGCGTGTCCGGGCGGGCCCGCCACGCGAGGCCTGGTCAACCGGGCGGTGCTCGGCGCGATGAAGCCCAAGAGCTTCCTGGTCAACATCAGCCGGGGCTCGGTCATCGACGAGCCGGCGATGGTCGAGGCGCTGGTGGAAGGCCGGATCGCCGGTGCGGGCCTGGACGTCTTTGCCGATGAGCCGAATGTCCCGGCGCCTCTCAACGACCTTGAGACCGTGGTGCTGACGCCGCATATCGGCTCTGCGACGGAGGAGACCCGCGACGCCATGGCCCAGCTGGTGGTGGACAATCTCGACGCCCACTATGCCGGCCGCCCCCTTCTAACGCCCTGGCGGTTCGCCTGAGCATCGCCCACCTCCTGGTTTGGGCGGCACCGCACGCAGATCCCCGATCTGCGGCGGTGCCGCATCGCCCTGGGATGGCTTCCAGGAGCATCCGCCGGGACTTCCCTTCGGCCGGAACAGGCGGGAGTGACCGGGCCGGCATCGCCTAGGCGCGAATTCATTCCGGCAGTCATGTTATAACACGCTGCGGACTTGATGCCCGGCCCCGCCGCCGCCAATGTCGCGCCGCGCTGCCCGGGATCGTCTCGATACAATCCGGCGACCGGCGCCGCAGTGGATGATGGGAGGCAACTGGGTGGACATGCTCCTCGCGCTCAGTCGCGGCATCGATCGAATCAACACGCTGATCGGCCGGACAGTGATGTGGCTGATCCTGCTCGCGGTCGTCATCTCGACCGTCAACGCGATCGTCCGCAAGGCGTTCGACGTCAGCTCCAACATGTGGCTGGAGATGCAGTGGCAGCTGTTCGGCTGCGTCTTCATGCTGGCGGCGGCCTACACGCTGCTGGTGAACGAGCATATCCGGATCGACATCCTGAACAGCCGCTTCCCCAAGGCGATGCGCAACTGGATCGAGCTGGTCGGGCACACGCTGTTCCTGATGCCGTTCACCATCCTCATGCTGGTCGATGGCTGGCCGTTCTTCGTGCGCTCCTATCTGGGCAACGAACAATCGTTCAATGCCGGCGGGCTGCCCCAGTGGCCCGCCAAGTTCCTCGTCCCTCTCGGGTTCCTGCTGCTGTTCATCCAGGGGATCTCCGAGATCATCAAGCGGATCGCGGTGATGCGGGGCCGGATCCCCGATCCCCATGAGCGTCGCGACGACGCCCATGAGACGCCGCTCGAGCACGAACACATCTGATCGCCTGCGACGAGGAATCTCAAAGCGATGGATTTCCTGATCCATAACATGGCGCCGATCATGTTCGGGGCCCTGGTCGTGTTCCTGCTGCTGGGCTACCCGGTGGCGTTCGCGCTGGCGGCCAACGGCCTGTTGTTCGCGCTGATCGGCATCGAGCTCGGCCTGTTCCCGACCAACTTCCTGCAGGCGATGCCGGAGCGGATCTACGGCATCATCTACAACGACACGCTGCTGGCGATCCCGTTCTTCACCTTCATGGGCCTGATCCTGGAGCGATCCGGGATGGCGGAGGACCTGCTCGACACGATCGGGCAGCTGTTCGGGAAGATCCGCGGAGGCCTCGCCTATGCGGTGATCTTCGTGGGCGCCCTGCTGGCCGCCACCACCGGCGTGGTCGCGGCCTCGGTCATCTCCATGGGCCTGATCTCGCTCCCGATCATGCTGCGCTATGGCTATGACCGCCGGCTGGCCACGGGCGTGATCGCGGCATCGGGCACGCTGGCCCAGATCATCCCGCCCTCGCTGGTGCTGATCGTGATGGCCGACCAGCTTGGCCGCTCGGTAGGCGACATGTACACCGGCGCCTTCCTGCCCGGGATGATCCTCTCGAGCATGTATGCCGCCTACATCCTGATCATGACCCTCGTGGCGCCCAAGCAGGCCCCGGCCCTGCCGGATGAGGCGATGACGATCAAGGAGGCGGACGGCCGGCGCGGTACCCGCTCCCTGCTGGTCCTGCTCGTCGGTGTCGTCATCATCGGATACGTCGCCGACATCCTCCTGGCGCCGCATGTCCAGCAGGGTGCGGAGATCGTGGGCGTCGCGGTCGCCGTGGCGGTCGCCTACCTCGCGGCAGTCGCCGACTACTACCTGAAGCTCGGGCTGCTCTCGCGCCTGGCCAGCCAGGTCGTGTTCGTGATGATCCCGCCGCTGGCGCTGGTGTTCCTGGTGCTCGGCACGATCTTCCTGGGCATTGCTACCCCCACCGAGGGCGGCGCCATGGGGGCGTCGGGTGCGCTGGTCCTGGCGCTCGCCAAGCGGCGCCTGAGCTTCGGCCTGCTCCGGCAGGCCCTGGACTCCACCGCCAAGCTGTCGGCTTTCGTGGTGTTCATCCTGGTGGGCGCGCGCGTCTTCTCGCTGACCTTCTATGGGGTCGACGGGCACCGGTGGGTCGAGGAACTGCTGATCTCCGTCCCGGGCGGCGAGGTCGGGTTCCTGATCGTCGTCAACATCATGGTGTTCTTCCTGGCGTTCTTCCTCGACTTCTTCGAGCTGGCCTTCATCGTGGTGCCGTTGCTGGGCCCCGCAGCCGAGCATCTGGGCATCGACCTGATCTGGTTCGGGGTGATCCTGGCGGTGAACATGCAGACCAGCTTCATGCACCCGCCCTTCGGCTTCGCCCTGTTCTTCCTGCGTTCGGTGGCGCCGAAGACGGCTTACCTGGACAAGGTCACCGGCCGGCGCATGGAACCGGTGACCACCGGCCAGATCTACTGGGGCGCCGTTCCCTATGTCGGGATCCAGTGCCTGATGGTGGCGCTGGTGATCCTCTTCCCGAACATGGTGATGCACTACAAGGATGCCGGGACCGGGGTCGACCCGGAGAGCATCAACCAGCTCGACATCCCTGGCATCGACATCGCGCCGCCCGGAGACTTCGACTTCGGCACGCCGGAGGGGCTGGATGGTCTGGCGCCACCAGCGGACCTGGCCCCGCCCGCCGAGCTTGCTCCCCCGGCGGACCTTGCACCTCCAGCCGACCTGGTGCCACCGGCCGATCCGCAGCCGGCCCAGCCCTGATCAGGGCGTCCCGCCGCAGCGGGACCGGGTCGCAGGATCCAGCAACGAACAAGGGCCGGGCGGATCACTCCGCCCGGCCCTCTTTACATGCAATCCCTGAGGTGACGCTCAGCTCTTGGAGCGCGACCGGATCTGGAAGGTGTCGAAGGCGTACTCGGCCACCTGGAACCACAGATACTCGTCGTTCTTGAAGGCCATCATGTTGTCATGGATCTTCTTGAACGCCGGGTTGCTGGCGCTGGTCTCGGCGTAGACCTCCTGCGCCGCCTCCAGGGCGGCCTGCATGATCTCCTGGCTGTAGGGCCGCAGTTGCGCCCCGTTGGCGACCAGCCCCTTCAGCGCCCGTGGGTTGCGCGCATCATAGCGGGCCTGCGTCACCAGGTTCGCCGAAGCCGCGGCGTTCTTCAACGCCTCCTGGTAGGCGGGCGGCAGCTCGTTCCACTTCTCCTGGTTGATGAAGAAGTGCAGCATGGCGCCGCCTTCCCACCAGCCCGGGTAGTAGTAGAACTTGGCGACCTTGTAGAAGCCGAGCTTCTCGTCGTCATACGGGCCAACCCACTCGGCGGCGTCGATGGTGCCCTTCTCCAGCGCCGGATAGATGTCGCCGCCCGCGATCTGCTGCGGAACCACGCCCAGCTTGGACATCACCTGGCCGGCGAGCCCGGCGATGCGCATCTTCAGACCGTTCATGTCCTCGACGGTCTTGACCTCCTTGCTGAACCAGCCGCCCATCTGGCAGCCGGTGTTCCCGCCCGGGAAGCCCAGGAAATTGTACTGGGCATAGAACTCGTTCAGGAGGTCGATGCCGCCGGCGTCGTACATCCAGGCGTTCTGCTGACGGCTGTTGAGGCCGAACGGGACAGCCGTTCCGAAGGCGAAGGTCGGGTCCTTGCCGAAATAGTAGTAAGAGCAGGTGTGGCACATCTCGACGGTGCTGTTGGTCACCGCATCGGCCGCCTGCAGACCCGGCACGATCTCGCCGGCTGCGAACACCTGGACGCTGAACTTGCCGTCCGTCGCCGCCGAGAGCGATTCGGAGAACAGCTCTGCGGCGCCATAGATCGTATCGAGCGACTTGGGAAAGCTCGACGTCAGGCGCCACTTCACCTCAGGCGCGCTCTGCGCGATCGCCGGCTTGGGGAAGCTGGATGCGGCTGCCGCCAATCCCGCCGTGGCCAGTCCGGCCCCGGCCACGACGCCACGGCGTCTGATCTTCGTGGTCATAACTACCGTCCCTGAAGTGCGACTGCGCCGACTATTAGAGTAACGATCGGAGGTGGCAACCAGATCGCACCGGACGCCCGGAGAACGTCAGCTTCCCGACGGAGATACGGCCTGCCAAGCCCCGTATTCCTGGATCCGCAGGTGGATCAGCGTCTGGAACATCGCCAGCAGGATCGCGGGCATCCAGGCGGATGCGGCCCCGGCGAAGCGACCGGATCAGCGGCCGTCAGCCCGCCTCGACATGCACGTCCACGGCGCCCAGCGCCTCGATCTCGATCCGCGCCGTGAGCGGGCGGTCGAGCCAGAATACCGGGGTGATCGAGCCGAGCGTCACCAGGGTACCGGCCGGTACCGGCAGACCAAGCCGTGCCCGGCAATTGGCGAACCAGGCCAGGGCATCGAGCGGATGGCCGAGCAGCGCGTCGCTGGTGCCGCTCGCCACTTCCTGGCCGTCCAGGATCGTGCGCGCCCCCAGGCGATCCAGCCGCTCGATCGAGCCCGGTCCGCGCGAGCGCCCGACGACGCAGCCGGCGCCGAAGAAATTGTCGGCGGCCAGCGTCGCTGGGCCGACCGTCCGGAAGTCGGCGTAGCGGTCGTCCACCAGTTCCACGCATGCATGGATGCTCTCGATGGCGCCGGCGACCGAGGCGCGGTCGTGGCGGGCCTCGGTCGCGGTCAGATCCGCGCCGAGGACGACGGCGATCTCCGTCTCGATCCCAAGGCGCCGGAACCGGGAGAAGGGCACCTGCCCGTTCACGAACTGCACCGTGGAGGCGAACACTTCCCCGAACACCGGTTCGGACACCCCGAGATAGTCCCGCATGTAAGGACTGGTCGCCCCGATCTTGTAGGCCACCACTCGACCCAGATCCGGCACCAGCATGGCATTGGCCTTCTGGAGCACCTGATAGCCAGAGGCGATGTCGCCGGGTGCGATGCCTGGAAGTCCGGCCAGGACCGTCCGTTGGCGGCGTGCCTGCGCCACCTGCGTCGCCGCCGTCTCGATCACCATCTCGTCCATGCCCGACCTCCGCTGTGGGCATCTTCCTTCCTGCTCCTGGCGGGAGGAAGCAAGGGGGAGGATCGTTTCCATGCTGCCTAGCCCCATCAGATCATTGACTCATCATACCAGTGCCACCTAGCTTTACCGGCATTGGGTTGTCGATCGATCGGGGAAGGTGGGAGCAGATGACGTCCATCGCGTTGTTCGGTGCGGGCGGAAAAATGGGCATGCGCCTGGGGCGCAACCTGGTCGGGTCGCCCTACGACGTACGCCATGTCGAGGTGAGCGACGCCGGACGCGAGCGCCTGCGGACCGAGCTTGGCGTAGAAAGCGTTTCCGCCGACGCCGCCCTCCAGAATGCCGAGGTGGTGATCCTGGCGGTTCCCGACACGGCGATCGGCAAGGTCGCCGGCGGGATCATCGACAAGCTCGTCCCTGGCACGATCGTGATCATCCTGGATGCCGCGGCGCCGCATGCCGGGCACCTGCCCAAGCGGGACGACATCACCTATTTCGTCACCCATCCCTGCCACCCGCCTATCTTCAACGACGAGACCGATCCGGCCGCGAAGAAGGACCATTTCGGGGGCGTCGCCGCCAAGCAGCACATCGTGAGCGCCCTGATGCAGGGGCCCGAGGAGCACTACGCGGTCGGCGAGGCGGTCGCGAAGGTGATCTGGAAGCCGGTGATGCGCTCCCACCGGGTGACGGTCGAGCAGATGGCGATCCTGGAGCCCGGCCTGTCGGAGACGGTCTGCGCGACCCTCCTGGAGGTGATGCGCGAAGCCATGGACGAGGCCATTGCCCGCGGCGTGCCTGCCGAGGCTGCCCGTGACTTCCTGCTCGGCCACATGAATGTCCTGGGCTCGGTGATCTTCAAGGAGGTGGACGGCGTGTTCTCGGACGCCTGCAACAAGGCGATCGAGTTCGGCAAGCCGGTCCTGATGAAGGACGACTGGAAGCGGGTGTTCGAGCCAGACGAGATCATGGCGAGCATCCGCCGGATCACCTGATTCGGCCTTCCAGCAAAGAGCCAAGTCAGCAAAGAGCAATACTTGCGACCGGGGAGGTCTTTCATGACGTTCAAGAAGTTGCTGCTTTCCGCTGCGATGGCCGGCGCGCTGGTCGTCGGCGCCACGGGCTCGACCCTGGCGGCCGACCTGATCGCGATCATCACGCCGTCGCACGACAACCCGTTCTTCAAGGCCGAGGCCGACGGCGCCTCCGCCAAGGCCAAGGAGCTGGGCTACGAAACCCTGGTGCTGGTCCATGACGACGACGCCAACAAGCAGTCGCAGCTCATGGACACCGCGGTCGCGCGCGGCGCCAAAGCGATCATCCTGGACAATGCCGGCGCCGACGCCACCGTGGCCGCCGTGCAAAAGGCCAAGGACGCCGGCGTGCCGTCGTTCCTGATCGACCGTGAGATCAACGCCACGGGCGTGGCGGTGTCGCAGATCGTCTCCAACAACTACCAAGGCGCCCAGCTCGGCGGCGAGGAGTTCGTCCAGCTGATGGGCGAGGCCGGCAAGTATGTCGAGCTGGTCGGCAAGGAGTCCGACACCAATGCGGGCATCCGCTCGCAGGGCTATCACGACGTCATCGACCAGTACCCGGACATGGAGATGGTCGCGCAGCAGTCGGCGAACTGGAGCCAGACCGAGGCCTTCGAGAAGATGGAATCGATGCTGCAGGCTCACCCCGACATCAAGGGCGTGATCTCCGGCAACGACACCATGGCGATGGGCGCCTGGGCGGCGCTGGAAGCGGCCGGCCGGACCGACGTGATCGTGGTCGGCTTCGACGGCAGCAACGATGTCCGGGATTCCATCCTGAAGGGCGGCATCAAGGCCACCGTGCTGCAGCCGGCCTACCGCCAGGCCGAGCTCGCGGTCGAGCAGGCCGACCAGTACATCAAGACCGGCTCCACCGGCGTCGACGAGAAGCAGCTCATGGACTGCATCCTGATCAACGCCGACAACGCCGACAAGCTCGAGACCTTCGGCCTGAAGGACTGATCTCTCGACCCGGGGACGCGGGGGCGTGCCACCTGGCCGCCTCCGCGTCGCTTCGTTTCGGACCGCCTCAGTCAAGACCGGATAAGATGCGCACGTCCCTGCTGATGGTATCCGCCCTGGCGCTGGCCGGCAGCCTGCTTTCGGGCTGCCGGATCGAGCGGACAGGCGAGAGTTCCGCCGTCCCGGCCGACACTGGTGCTGGCGGCGCTGTCGCCATGGACCCGGTGGAGCGCGTGGCGTCCAGCTGGACCAGCGAGATCCTGCCCTATCTTCAGGGCAAGGCCGGCGAGTTTGAGGCGGTCCGGGCGCAGATGGAAGCCTCGCCCGACGAGGCTGGCCGGCAGCACGGCTACCGGCAGAAGGAAGAAGGAACGCCCTGGAACATCGTGGTCCGGGCGAGCGGCGAGATCGTCGAGGCCAACACGAAGTCGCGGGCGGCCACGGCGGGGGTCGACGTGGACGGCGACGGCCAGGTCGACCTGGTGGCGCAGATTGGTCCCGTGATCCGCGGCACCTCGATCCGCGACGTGCTGGACTTCGTCCGGTTCGAGGATTTCAGCAACCAGATCACCTATGCCAACTACGGCAAGGCGCTGAACAGCCGGGCCGACGAGGATGTCCTTTCCAAGCTGCCGCGCGAGGACCTGGTCGGGAAGAGAATGACGCTCCTGGGCGTCTTCACCGCCGCCAAGCCGGATGAGCCGCCGCTGGTGACGCCGGTGGAGGCGACGATCGAATGAGCGCGGTGGCACTCGAGGTCCGAGGCGTCAGCAAGGTCTATCCGGGGACGGTGGCGCTCAGGAACGCCGACTTCAGGGTCTACGAAGGCGCGGTCAACGTGCTGGTCGGCGAGAACGGCGCCGGCAAGTCGACGCTGATGAAGATCATCGCCGGCGTGGAGCAGCCGACCGAGGGGCAGGTCCTGGTCCGGGGCCAGGAGGTCCATCTGTCTAGCACCGACGACGCGGCCAGGCACGGCATCGGCATCGTCTTCCAGGAGCTCAACCTGTTCGGCAACCTGTCGGTCGCGGAGAACATCTTCGTTTCCCGCGAGATCACCCGGGCCGGGCATATCGACCATGCCGAGCAGGAGCGCCGCGCCGCTTCCATCCTCAAGCGCCTCGAGCACGACATCGATCCGCGCACGCCGGTCGAGGAACTCCGGGTCGGCGAGCAGCAGATCGTCGAGATCGCCAAGGCGCTGGCGCAGGATGCGCGGGTGCTGATCATGGACGAGCCGACCTCGGCGCTCAGCGCCGCCGAGGTGGAGATCCTGTTCCGGGTCATCGCCGACCTCAAGGCGCAGGGGGTCGCGATCGTCTACATCTCGCATCGGCTGGAGGAGCTGATCCGGATCGGCGACCACATCACCGTGCTGCGCGACGGCCGGATCACCGGCCACCGCACCATGGAGGATGTCGACATCCCCTGGATCGTCCGGCAGATGATCGGCCAGGACGCCAAGGATTTCGCCAAGACCGTCGGGCACGAGGTGATCGGGCGGGAGGTGTTCCGGGCCGAGGGGATCTGCCTGCCGCGCGCCACGGGCGGCTATGCGGTCGATCATGTCTCGCTGAAGCTGGATGCCGGTGAGATCATCGGGATCTACGGCCTGATGGGTGCGGGCCGCACCGAGTTCTTCGACTGCGTGATGGGCCGCCACCCGAACTCGGCGGGAACGATCTTCGTCGACGGCCAGCCGATCACCCGGCACGACGTGGCGACGCGCATCCGCCACGGCCTGGCCCTGATCCCCGAGGACCGCCAGCGCGAAGGCTTGGTTCCGATCCTGTCGATCGCCACCAACCTCACCCTGGCAAGCCTGCCCAAGTTCACGACCGGCTTCCACATCAGGCGCAACGCCGAGGACGGCGCCATCAGGCGCTTCGTCAAGGACCTGGCCATCAAGGTGGCCGACCCGTCCTTCGAGGTCTCATCCCTGTCCGGTGGCAACCAGCAGAAGGTGGTGATCGGCAAGGCGCTGATGACCGACCCCAAGGTCCTGCTGATGGACGAGCCGTCGCGCGGGATCGATGTCGGCGCCAAGGCGGACGTGTTCAAGACCATGCGCAAGCTCGCCGCCGACGGCCTGGGCATCCTGTTCGCGACCTCCGACCTCGAGGAGGTCATGGCACTGTCCGACAAGATCGCCGTGATGAGCAACGGCAAGCTGATCCAGATCTTCGACCGCAAGGACGCGACGGAAGAGGCGGTGATCGCCGCTTCCGCTCAAGGGCATGGCCTGTCCCATTCGCACGCGAGGCACTGATGGCCGCTTCCCCGACCGCACTCGCCCAGAAGCCCGACTCGTCGGGCAGCACGGTCCTGCTTCAGATCCTGAAGCTGCGCACGTTCATCGCGCTGTTCGCGGTGCTGATCTTCTTCACCGTGGCCGTGCCCAATTTCCTGGGCGCCGCGAACCTCGTGCTGATGAGCAAGCATGTCGCGATCAACGCGATCCTGGCGATCGGCATGACCTACGTGATCATCACCGGCGGCATCGACCTGTCGGTGGGATCCATCGTGGGCCTGGCCGGCATGGTCGCCGGCGGGCTGCTCCTGAACGGGCTGGACACCCAGCTCGGCTGGACCATCTACTTCAACGTCTATGAGATCGTGCTGATCACGCTGGGCCTTGGCGTGTTCATCGGCGCGGTCAACGGCATCCTGATCACCCGGCTGGGGGTGACGCCGTTCATCGCCACGCTCGGCACGCTCTACGTGACCCGGGGCCTCGCCCTGCTCTCGTCCGACGGCCGCACCTTCCCGAACCTGACCGGCAGCGAGGCCTACGGCACCAGCGGGTTCACCTGGATCGGCGCCGGCACCATCCTGGGCCTGCCGGTGCTGATCTGGATCCTGGTGGTGCTGGCGCTGGGCGCCGCCTACCTCGCCGCCAAGACCCCGCTCGGCCGCCACATCTATGCGGTGGGCGGCAACGAGCGCGCGGCCGGCCTTTCCGGCATCCGGGTCAACCGGGTGAAGATGTTCGTCTACATGTTCTCCGGCCTGTGCGCCGCGATCGTCGGGCTGGTGATCTCCAGCCAGCTGCAGGCCGCCCACCCGGCGACCGGCGAGACCTTCGAGATGAACGCCATCGCCGCCGCGGTGCTCGGCGGAACCTCGATGTCGGGCGGACGCGGCACCATCGGCGGCACCATCGTCGGCGCGTTCGTGATCGGCATCCTGTCGGACGGGCTGGTGATGATGGGCGTCAGCTCGTTCTGGCAGACGGTGATCAAGGGGCTGGTGATCATCGCCGCCGTGGTGGTCGATCAGGCACAACGCAGGCTGCAGGCACGCGCGGCGCTGACCCGCGTCGCCAAGGGGGCATGATGATCAAGGGTGGACTGATCGGCTGCGGGTTCTTTGCCCAGAACCAGCTCCACGCCTGGGCGGCGATCGAGGGGGTCGAGATCGTCGCGATCTGCGACCGGGACGAAGCCCGGCTGCAGGCATCCGGTGAGCGGTTCGGGATCGCCCGCCGCTACACCGACGCAGCGCGCATGCTGGAGAGCGAGGAGCTCGACTTCGTCGACATCGCCACCACCGCGCCCACCCATCGGCCCCTGGTCGAGCTGGCGGCGCGCCATGGCCTGGGGGTGATCTGCCAGAAGCCGTTCGCCGTGGAGATGGCCGACGCCGAGGCGATGGTGGCGGCCTGCGCTGCCGCCGGCGTGCCCCTGATGGTGCACGAGAACTTCCGATGGCAGGCGCCGATCCAGGCCGTCCGCCGGCTGATCGACGAGGGAACCATCGGCCAGCCCTTTTTCGGCCGGTTCTCCTTCCGCTCCGGCTTCGACGTGTTCAGCCGCCAGCCCTACCTGGCCGAGGGCGAGCGGTTCATCATCGAGGATCTGGGCATCCACACGCTGGACATCGCCCGGTTCGTGATGGGCGACGCCACCTCGCTGGCCTGCCGCATCCAGCGGGTCAACCCGGCGATCAGGGGCGAGGACGTGGCGACGATCCTGCTGGGGCATGGCGAGGCCAGCAGCGTGGTCGACTGCTCCTACGCAACTAGGCTGCCGGTCGAGCCTTTCCCCCAGACCATGGTCGAGGTCGACGGGACCACCGGCACCATCCGCCTGTCCGAGGGCTACCGGTTGACCGTCCACGGCCCGGGCGGCACCCGGGAGCTGGACGCATCCCCGGTCCTCCTGCCCTGGGCGGAGCGGCCCTGGCACAACATCCAGGAGAGCGTGCAGGCGATCCAGTCGCACTGGGTGGACTGCCTGCGTTCGGGTCGCGAGCCGCAGACTTCGGGACGGGACAACCTGAAGACGCTGCGGATGGTGGATGCAGCCTACCGGAGCGCCAGCACGGGCAGCGCGGTCGACCTTCGCGCCTGAGAGCATCTCGCCCATCGCTCGGGTTCGTTCGTGTAAACCCGGTGCGTCCGGGCAGCTTCCCGCGGCGCGCCGGCATGCGATTTCGCCCAAGGGCGATTCCACAGCCTCGGAAAACCTTCTACGATTTCGGGCGACGTCATCAGGGAGGCCGACGGTAGTGAGCGAATATCTCGTGCTCGACAGGAGCTTTGCGCATCTGACCAACAGCAATGCGCGGCTGAAAAAGCTCTGGACGGGCGCCGCCTGGGCGGAAGGCCCGGTGTTCTTCCGGGACGGCAACTATCTCCTGTTCTCGGACATTCCCAACGACCGAATCATGCGGTTCGTGCCGGACTTCTCCGGGCTGGAGGGCACCATGTCGGTGTACCGTCAGCCGGCGAACAACACCAACGGGCACACCCGCGACCTGCAAGGGCGGCTGCTCTCCTGCGAGCACGGCGCCCGCAGGGTCACGCGCACCGAGCTGGACGGGCGGATCACCGTCATCGCCGACAGCTACCAGGGCAAGAAGCTGAACTCGCCCAACGATGTGGTGGTGAAGTCGGACGGCACGATCTGGTTCACCGATCCATCCTACGGGATCCTGTCCGACCTGGAGGGCTGGAAGGCCGAGCCTGAGTATGGCGGCTGCTACGTGTTCCGCTTCGACCCGAAGGACGGCAGCCTGACCGTGGTCGCCGACGACTTCCTCAAGCCGAACGGCATCGCTTTCTCGCCCGATGAGAAGATCCTCTACGTCGCCGACACCGGCGCCTCGCATGAGCCGGATGGGCCCCGGCACATCCGCGCGTTCGACGTCACCAGCGACAACAAGCTGACCAATTCCCGGGTGTTCGCGGAATGCGACGCCGGCCTGTTTGATGGCTTCCGCCTCGACACCGAGGGCCGGATCTGGAGTTCCGCGGGCGACGGGGTGCACTGCTTCGCGCCGGACGGCCAGCTGCTCGGCAAGATCCTGGTGCCGGAGGTGGTGGCGAATGTCTGCTTCGGAGGCCTCAAGAAGAACCGCCTCTATATCTGCGGCACGACCTCCCTCTACGCCGTCCATGTGACGGTGACCGGGGCGCAGGTCCCTTGAGAGCGGCCATCCTGGTGGCGGGCCTGCTGGGCGGTCTCGCCCTCACGGCCTGCAGCGAGCGGATCAAGGGCATCGACCGGCATGTCCCGGCGTCCGGCTCGGCCGTCACCTATGACTGCGACAACGGCAAGTCGCTCCGGGCGACCTTCCAGGGCCAGGAGTCGGTGACGGTCGAGACCGAGGGTGAAGAGAAGCAGCTGCGGGGCGTCCTCTCGGAACAGGGCGCCAAGTACAAGACCGGGACGACGATCTTCCACGTGGAAGGCGACGCTGCCGAGTTCGTGGACGATGCCGGCACCATCCACTGCATCGTGCGGCCTGCCTGACCGGCCAAGCGCCACATCGCAGCCATAGCCAAGCTCGATGCCGTACGTGCGCCCGCCACGGGTCGCACGTACGGCCGCTGCTAGCCCCTGCCCCATTCTACGCCGGCACCTTGCAAGCTGGCTGTTGACGCCACTGGTATGACAGGTTCACAATCATGCCAAGCGGGGGCCAGGAAGGGATGACCATCCCCGATGCCGCCCGGCCGCAAACGATGTCCGCCAGCGACATCCGGGGAGGAACAACGGTGGCCAGCGAAGCGAGCACCGACGTCGCGGGTCGAGGGTCTGCCCGCGTCGACATGCCGATCAGGACACGCCGGCTGCATGAGGAAGTTGCGGCCAGGATCGAGGCGACCATCACCGCCGGCACACTCGGCCCCGGCGACAGCCTGCCTTCCGAGCGGGACCTGATGGCGCGCTACGGCGTTGGGCGGCCGGCCGTGCGCGAGGCGCTCCTTTCCCTGCAGCAGCGTGGCCTGATCGAGCGCCGCAACGGCGAACGGGCCAGGATCGCGACGCCCAGTGCTGCCGACGTGGTCTCGCAGATGACCCTGCCGGTCCGGCGGATGCTGGCCCAGCCGGACAATGTCCGACACTTCCAGGAAGCGCGCTCCCTGTTCGAGACGGGGATCGCCCGCCAGGCAGCGCTGCGGGCGACGCCTGAGCAGGTGGCGACCCTTGCGGCCGCCCTGGAAGCCAACCGCGAGCAGATCGGCGATCCGGTCGAATTCGCCCGCACTGACGTGGCCTTTCATCTCTGCCTCGCAGAGATCCCGGCGAACCCGATCTTTACGGCGCTGCACGAGGCCCTGGTCGGTTGGCTCACCGAGCAGCGCCGGGTCACCCTCACCAGCAGCAACGCCTTCAAGGTGGCCTATGCCGCGCATGAGCGGATCTACCAGGCGGTTGTCGCGCACGACCCCGACCGCGCCGCTCGGGAGATGGCGGACCACCTGGCCGAGGTGGCAGGCCTTTACTGGAATACGGACAAAAAAGGAAAGAAGCGATGAGCCAAGGACTGGTGGTCCTGGTGGACTTCCGGATAAGACCGGGAAGTGAGCAGGCATTCGCCGAACTGGTCGGCGCCAATGCCCGCGCCTCGGTCGCCGACGAGCCGGGATGCCGCCGCTTTGACGTCGCCACCTCTCCCGACCAGCCGGATAGGGTATTTCTGTACGAGATCTATGACGACCGGGCGGCGTTCGACCACCACGTCACCACGCCGCACTACATCCGGTTCAAGGAAGGCTCCGCGTCGATGGTGGCCAGTTCGACGGTCCATCTCCTGGACCTGAGCGAACATTGCAAGCCAAGCGCAGGAGCAGCCTGATGAGCGATCCCACCCTCCGGCAGATGTGCCAGAACCACGACCCGAAGTTCGGCCACTTCGTCGTCGAATTCGCCACGCCCGGGATCGGGCACATCCTCAAGAACGCCGGCTGCGACTTCGTGCTGTTCGACTGCGAGCATTCCGGCTTCGGCTTCGAGACGGTGAAGTCGGCGATCCGCTACCTGGAGGCGGCGCGGCTGCCCGCGATCGTGCGGGTGCCGTCCCGCGAGTACCAGCACATCGCCCGCGCCATGGACATGGGCGCGGAAGGCATCATGCTGCCGATGGTCTCGACCCCGGACGAGGCCCGCACCATCCTGGACGCGGTGAAGTACGTGCCCGAGGGCAAGCGCGGCGTGGCGCTGGGCATCGCCCATGACGCCTATCGCGGCGGCGACGTCCTGGCGAAGCTGGCGGCGCAGAACCAGCGCTCGGTGGTGTTCGCGCAGATCGAGACCAAGGAAGGCGTCGCCAATGCCGACGCGCTTGCCGCCATGGACGGGATCGACTGCCTGTGGGTGGGCCATTTCGACCTGTCCTGCTCGCTGGGCGAACCCGGCCAGTTCCAGAGCAAGACCTTCCTGGACGCGATCGACACGGTGGCCGCCGCCTGCCGCAAGCACGGCAAGCAGCTGGGTCGCCTGGTGCCCGATGTCGCGACCGGGGTCGAGTATCGCGCCAAAGGCTTCGAGTTCCTCTGCTATGCCGGCGACGTGTGGACCTATCAGGCTGCCGTGAAGGCGGGTATCGATGGGCTGCGCGCCGGCTGTGCGGACGTGGCGCCGGCGGCTCCCGAGAAGCCGGCGAAGAAAAAGAAGAAGGGCAAGTGACGATGGCCGACAAGTTCAGGGTGGCGCTCTCCTCCGACTTCCGCAAGCCGGATGGCTCGCCCACCTATCCCTCCTTCGATCTCTCCCCGCTGCTCTCCGATCCCCGGATCGAGGTCGGCTATGTCGATCCGGTCGACGGCGTGATGCCGGCCGAGGGGCTGGAGGGCTATGACGTCCTGATCCTGCTGGTGCCGAAATTCACCGGCGCCAGCGTGCCCAAGGACGGCCGCCTGGCGGCGGTATGCCGGTTCGGCGTGGGCTACGACAGCGTCGACGTGCCGGCCTGCACCGCCAACGGCATTGCCCTGGTGATCACCCCGGACGGGATCCGCCGGCCAGTGGCGGTCTCGATCGTCACCTTCGTGCTGGCGCTCTCGCAAAAGCTCCTGATCAAGGACCGGATGACCCGCGAGGACCGCTGGAACGACCGCTCGGCCCACATGGGCATGGGCATTGTCGGGCGGACCTTCGGCCAGCTCGGCATCGGCAATATCGGGGCGGAGGCGCTGCGGCTGCTCAAGCCGTTCGAGATGAAGACGATCGCCCACGACCCCTATGCCGACCCGGCGGTGGCGAAGGAGCTGGGCGTCGAGCTGGTGGGCTTCGACGAGCTGTTCCAGCGCTCGGACTACCTGTCGGTGTCGGTGCCGCTGTCGGAGGCGACCCATCACATCGTCAACGAGCAGGCGCTGAAGCTGATGAAGCCCACCGCCTACCTGATCAACACCTCGCGCGGGCCAACCGTCGACCAGAAGGCGCTCTACCGGGCGCTCACGGACGGCACCATCGCCGGCGCCGGGCTGGACGTGTTCGAGGTCGAGCCGGTGCCGGCGGACGAGCCGATCCTCAAGCTCGACAACGTGATCGTGTCGCCGCACGCGCTGTGCTGGACCGACCAGTGCTTCGCCGGCAATGGCGCCGGCGACGTGGCGGGCGCGCTTGCGGTGCTGAACGGCGAAAGCCCCAGGGGCGTGGTCAACCGGGAAGTCCTGGACGACCCGCGCTTCAAGGAAAAGCTCGCCAAGGCCAAGTCATCGTTCGCTTGAGGTCAACGAGCCGGCCCGCAACGACGGGCCGGCGAACTTCGGGGAGGTACAAGAACATGATGCAGCGACGCAGATTCCTGGAAGCCACCGCGATGGCCAGCGCGCTGGCGGCGATCGCCCGGCCGTCCTTCGCCGCCGCCGAATCGGCGGCGAAGGCGGCGGTCGAGGCGGCCAAGCAGTACGCCGGCACCGAGATCTCGATCGTCTGGGAGGCGGGCCTGCAGGCGCTGGATCCGCTGAACTTCAGCGGGCCGCTCTGGGAGAAGGAGACCGGGATCAAGGTCAAGGTCGTGGAGGTGCCCACCTCCGAGATGTTCACCAAGATCCTCCAGGAGCACCGTGCCGGCACCGGCGCCTATGATGCGCTGAACGTGATCCCGGCCTGGATGCCGGACCTGGTGCGGGCGGGCGCCCTGGAGCCGCTCGACGCCTATGTCGACAAGTACAACTATCGCGACGAGCTGCAGGACATCGCCCCGGTCTACCGGGACAACCAGATGACGGTGAACGGGGAGATCTACGGCTTCCCGGACGACGGCGACGTCTTCATCATGTACTACCGGACCGACATCCTGGGCGACCCGGAGATCCAGGCGGCCTACAAGGACAAGTACGGTTCCGACCTGCCGGTACCGCCCAAGACCTGGGAGGAATTCGACCAGGTCGGCGCGTTGATCACCGAGGTGACCGGCGGCAAGCCCTATGGCGCTGCGTTCATCCGCGACCCGGCCCAGGGCCAGTTCATGTTCCAGGAGCGCTTTCGCAACGAGGGCGGCGTGTTCTTCGACGCCGACACCATGAAGGCGCAGGTGAACTCGCCGGCCGGGGTCAAGGTATTCTCGGACTGGGTGGCGGAGAACAAGTGGATGCCGCCGGGCGTGGAGACGTTCGGGTTCGTCGAGAACCTGGCGGCGTTCCTGCAGGGTGACACCGCCATGACCCTCTCCTGGCCGCCCTACGGGCGCTGGGCGGCGGGCTACGGCACCGACGAGGCGGCGCTGAACTGGGTGCCGAAGAGCACGATCGCCGGCAAGGTCGGCTACGCGGTCACCCCGGGTGGCCATCCCGAACTGGCCGCAGGCTTCGCCCTGTCGATCTCGGCCTCCTCGCAGAACAAGGACGCCGCCTACCTCTTCATCCAGTGGCTGAACTCGCGCGACATCTCGGTCCAGCGTGTCCAGCTCCCCTTCGCGCTGCGCGACCCGTTCCGCGACGGTCACTTCACCAGCGAGGAATACAAGAGCCGCTGGCCAGAGGCGCCGCAATACCTGGCGGCGCTGCAGGAGGCAGCCAACACCGGCCTGCTCGACCTGTCGATCCTGCAGACCGACCGCTACGAGGAGTCGATCCGCCAGGGCATCTCGCGGCTCTGGTCGGGCGAGGACCCGCAGGCGATCCTGGACGACGTCGCGGCGCAGTGGGACGCCACCACCGAGCGCGTCGGCCTGGACAAGCAGAAGGCGGCCTACCAGGACTGGGCGTCCAAGCCCAACGCCTACCCGCCCAAGAGCTGAGGTGACGGACGCCGCCTGGCCCGCTCGGCCAGGCGGCGTCGCTCCCATCGGCCGCGCCAGCTCGGATCCTTCATGAAGCAGCCTTTGGCCAGCCTCGCGGCCCTGACGCTCGCCTACATCCTCAGCCAGTTCTTCCGCACCTCGCTCGCGGTGATCGCGCCCGAGATCTCGCGCGACCTGGACCTGACCACCCAGGACCTGGGCTTCTTGTCCAGCGTCTGGTTCGTCGCGTTCGCGATCATGCAGATCCCGGTCGGCATCGCGCTGGACAAGTACGGCATCCGCCGGCTCGTCGCCCCCATGGTGCTGGTCGCGGCCGTGGGCGCAATCCTCCTGGCACTGGCGCCCAACCTCGAGGTCGGCATCCTGGCCCAGGCAGTGATTGGGTTTGGCTGCGCGCCCGTCTACATGGGCACGCTGGTGCTGCTGACCCGCTGGTACGATCCCGCGCAGTTCGCCAGCCTGGCGTCGGTGGTGCTGGCGCTGGGCAGCCTCGGCAACCTGATGGGCACAGCACCCCTGGCCTGGCTGTCCGGCCTGCTCGGCTGGCGGATGGCGCTGGTGGTGGTGGCGGCGGTGGTGGCGCTCTCCGCGCTCCTGGTCTTCCTGTTCGTCCGGGACACACGTGACGGCGGCCCCGCGCCGGCTTCGGGCGAGCACCCGCTGCGCGCGCTGATCGGCACCTTCCAGGTCGCGCGCAATCCGGACCTATGGCCGCTGATCCCGATGGCGCTGATCGGCTACGGGGTGATGATCACCGTGCGCGGGCTGTGGGGCGGGCCCTATCTGGCCGACATCTTCCAGCTGGACGCAGTCGAGCGCGGCAACGTGCTCCTGCTGATGTCGCTCGGCATGATCGGCGGGCCGCTCCTCTATGCCTGGATCGAGCGGCGCACCGACCGGCGCAAGCTGCCGATCCTGCTGGGCTCCTGCATCACGCTCGCCGCTCTCGCCACCCTCACGCTCGCCCAGAACCTGGTGGTGGCCACCTTGGCGCTGGTGCTGATCGGCTGCTTTGGCAGCGTGTTCAACATGGTGATGGCGCAGGGCCGCCGGTTCTTCCGGCCGCACGAGATGGGCCGCGGTCTGACCCTGCTGAACGGCGCCTGCTTTGGCGGCGCCGCTCTCCTGCAGGCGGTCACCGGCCAGGTCGCCGCGGGCGTGGCAGCGCCGGTCTGGACCCCGGTTTTCCTCAGCCTGGCCGGGCTCCTGGCCCTCGCCATGGCGTTCCTTGCCTTCAGTCGCGACCGCCGGCTCTCGGAGCTCCGATGACCACCCATCCTCCCGTCCACCGCCACGACCGGCGGTTCGGCTATGCGATGATTACCCCGGCAGTGGTGGTGATCCTGTTCATCGGCCTGTTCCCGCTGGTCTGGACGCTGCTGGTCAGCGTGCAGAACATCTCGCTGATCGACGAGGACACGAGCTTCCAGGGCCTGATGAACTACCGGCGGCTCCTGTTCGACCAGAGATTCTGGGAGGCGCTGGGCCATACCCTCCTGTTCACCGGGATCGCTCTGCCCCTGGAACTGCTGCTGGGCCTCCTGCTGGCGCTCCTGTTCCTGGACCACCTGCCGGGCCGGCAGATCTTCGTGGCGCTCCTGGTCATGCCGACGGTGATCTCGCCGATCGTGGCGGGTGCGGCCTGGCGGCTGCTGTTCGACAACCGGTTCGGCCCGATCAACCAGGTTATCTCCTGGTTCGCCGGCGAGCCGGTGACGATCCTCTGGCTGAACGACCCGAACTTCGTCTACGCGGCGATCTTGATCGCCGAGGTCTGGCAGTGGACGCCGTTCATGTTCCTCCTGCTGTTCGCCTCGCTCACCAATGTCGACCCATCGTTGGGTGAGGCGGCGCGCATCGACGGCGCCGGCTTCTGGCGGATCCTGTGGTCGATCACCCTGCCGGTGATCCGGCCGGTGATCGTGATCGCGCTCCTGATCCGCGGCCTCGACCTGTTCCGGCTGTTCGACGTGGTCTGGGCGCTCACCAAGGGCGGACCCGGCACCCGCACCGAGACCATCTCGATCTACGCCTACGTCCAGGGCTTCCAGCAGTTCGAGACCAGCTACACCGCGGCCATGGCTTTCGTGATCATCGTGATCCTGTCGATCCTGGTGATCGCGGCGCTCAAGCGCGTGGAGATCGCCCGATGAAGACCACGATCCGCTTCGTCGCCGCGGTCCTGGTGACGGTTCTGTTCCTGTTCCCGATCTACTGGCTGTTCACGATCTCCTTCAAGACGCCGGACGAGATCTTCAGCTACCCGCCGGTCTGGTGGCCGGAGAACCTTCAGTCCTCCAACTACACCGTCCTGTTCCGCGACGGCGACGTGCTGACCATCTGGAACAGCCTGGTGGTGGCGTCGGTCTCCACGGTGGCGGCGATGCTGATCGGCACCATGTGCGCCTATGCGATCGCCCGATTCCGCACCGGCGGTGAGCACTTCTCGATCTGGGTGCTCTCGCAGCGCATGGTCCCGCCGATCGTGGTCGTGTTCCCGATCTTCCTGCTCTACGTGCAGCTGGGCCTAGTCGACACCTATCTGGGGCTGATCATCCTCTACACCGCCTTCAACCTGCCCTACGTGGTCTGGATGATGCGCGGCTACCTGCAGGAGATCCCGCGCGAGATCGAGGAATCCGCGCTGGTGGACGGCTGCTCGCGCCTGCAGGTGTTCACCAAGATCGTGCTGCCGCTGGCGCGCACCGGCCTGTTCGCCACCGCCGTGTTCACCTTCGTGTTCGCCTGGAACGAGTTCCTGTTCGCCCTGGTGCTGACCCGCTCCGCGATCACCACGTTCCCGGTGCAAGTCACCCATTATTTCGGCGGGCAGTCCAACTTCTGGGCGAAGATCTCGGCCATGAGCGTGCTGGGCACCGTGCCCATCTTCCTGGCCGTGGCATTCCTGCAGCGTTATCTGGTCCGTGGCATCTCGCTGGGTGCCGTCAAGGGTTGAGGGGGGAAGCCAGAAGATGAGCAGCAGCACCGCAAGCCGGGCGATCGCCCTGTTCGGGACCGAGGAGAAGGTCGATCCGCCCCGGATCCTGCGGGCAGGCCCGCTCACCTGCGCGTTCGAGGCCGGCAACCTGCGCTACATCCAGCTGGGCGGGCGGGAGGCCATCCGGGCGATCTCGATGATCGTGCGCGACCGCAACTGGGGAACCTATGCGCCGGAGATCCGCGATCTCGTGGTCAACGAAGGTGCTGACGGCTTCAGCGTGCGCTACCGGGCCGTCTGCTCCGACGGCGAGCAGAGCTTTGCCTACCAAGCCGAGATCGACGGCCGCGCCGACGGGTCCCTCGTGTTCGCCGCCCGCGGCGAGGCGCTGACGGACTTCGTGACCAACCGGGCCGGGTTCGTGGTGCTGCACGGCGTGGAGGGGATCGTCGGCCAGCCGGTCGAGGTCGAGCATGTGGACGGGAGCACGGAGCAAAGCCGGTTCCCGGAGCTCATCGACCCGGTCCAGCCGTTCAAGGACATCCGGGCCCTGACCCACGAGGTCTTTCCGGGCGTGCGCGTGACCTGCCGCATGGAAGGCGACGCGTACGAGATGGAGGACCAGCGCAACTGGATGGATGCCTCCTACAAGACCTATATCCGTCCCCTGGCCCTGCCCTGGCCCTACACGCTCGCCAAGGGCGACGTCCTGGACCTGAAGGTGTCGCTCGCCGTCGAGGGGAGCCTGCCCGAGCCGGCCGATGCGCAGAATGCTGGCGAGATCGAGGTCGAGATCGGCGCCGAGGTGGTCGGCACCATGCCGAAGCTGGCCCTGGTGGTGCCGGCGCATCTGGCTGCCCTGGCGCTGGATCATGCCGATATCCTGAGAAAGGCGCCGTTCCCGGTGCATGCCTTCTCGCTCCTGGACGGTGTCACCATCGGCTCCCTCGACACCACCGTGCGCCAGCTCGAAGCGTTTGGGGCGCTGGGTGGCGACGAGGTCGAGCGGCTGCTGGAAGCGGTGCTGCCATGCCGTGACGCGCAGGGGGTACCGACCGACGACCCGACCACCCTTGCCCGCGACCTCGACCTCCTGGCGATTGCCGTGCGTCGATCCGGCGTGACCTTCCAGCGGATCGCCCTGTCCCCGGCCTGCGACCTGAAATCGACGACCCCGGGCGGGACCTGGCCAAAGGCCCCATCCTTCGAGGCGATCGCCGCAGGTGGCCGGGCGGCCTTTCCGACCAGCCAGATCGGCGGGGGGTTCTATGGCAGCTTCACCGAACTGAACCGCAAGCGCCCGCCCGAGGGCCTGTTCGACTTCGCCGGCCACGCGATCTTCCCGACAGTTCATGCCGCCGATGACGTCTCGGCCACCGAGGGCCTGGAAGCCCTGCCCTCGATCCTGGAATCCGCCCGAGCCATCCTCGGCGGCGAGTTGCCCTACATCCTCTATCCCACCGCCCTCTCGATGCGGCACAACCCCTACGGAGCGGCTCCCGCCGAGAACCCGCGCCAGGGGCGGGTCGCGATGGCGCGGGTCGATCCGCGCGAACGCGGGGTGTTTGCGGCCGCCTGGTATGCCGGGCTGATGGCCGGGGCGGCGGCACATGGCCTGGACACGCTGTGCCTGGCAGCCGCGGTCGGCCCGTCCGGCATCGCCCTGACGCGCCAGCCCCATCCGCAGCCCTGGGTCGAGGAGGCGGATGCGCCGGTGGTCCCGTCCTGGCATGTGCTGGCCGGCCACGCCGCGCTGGCGGGCGGAAAGGTGCGGGCAGCCCACAGCAGCGTGCCGCGGGCCGTGCAGGCCCTGGCCGTGGAGAAGGACGGCCTGCATGCGGTCTGGCTCTGCAACCTGACCCAGGAAGAGCAGGTGGTGCGGCTGCACGGAATGGCCGGCGGCGAGGTCGCCGTGCTGGGGGCAGCGCAGTTCGAACAGGCGTGCCAGGACCCGGACCTGCTGGCCCGGGCCCGGACGCCCGTGGAAAACAACACGATCCGGCTGGACGCCTACGCCGTCAGCCGGATCGAGATCAGACGCTGAGGCGGCGGGCGTTGGCGACGGCGCGACGCCGGAACGGCGTCTGCATCGCCGCCGACGCCTGCTCCATCACCCGGCGCAGGTCGTCCATGAGCTGGTGATCGGCCCGGTTCGCCGCCTGCGGGTGGAACGCGAACGCGCGCGACCACCACCAGCGCTGCCATGCCGCCGACCAGGCCGGCATCGCGGCCACGGCCTTCATGCCCGCCTCGCCCATCGCGCTCATCTTCTCGGTGACCATCAGCATGGTCTCGGGATCGGCGGCGACCTTGTGCGGGTCGGCGGCCATGCGCGCCACCCTCGCCCCGATCGTGGTGCCGGACGCGGTCAGCATCGTCATCAAATTGTTGAAGGCCCGGATCTGTCCAGACATCGTGCATCATCCTCCACGGTCGTAGCCGACAACTGGACCATCGGTGGGACGAACACAGCCCCACGCGAGCAAAGAACCGGAGTGTGATCAGGATACCAGCATTGCAGATTATGCATGGATGATCCTTCACTTGCTTCATCTCCACACCAAGATTACCCGACAATTGCAGGGTCATGGATCGGGCGGCGCGGAGAGGGACATGAGACTGAGCGTAGGTTTCGTCGCGGCGGCGCTTGGAATCACCATCCTCAGCCTTGCTGCCGTGATGGGGGCGCGGATGCGGCACGATGCGACCATGCCGCCGCCTGCCCTCGATGTGCCCACCGTCGCAATCCCGGCGCCACCGGTCCTGAAGGCCGAGCATTTCCTGGCGCTGACCATGTACCACGAGGCGCGCGGTCAGAGCCCCGAGGCAATGCGCGCCGTTGGCTGGGTGGTCCTCAACCGGACGAGAGCACAGGGCTTCCCGGACGGGATCCGCGACGTGGTGGTCGAGCCGACCCGCTCGGGCAAGTGCCAGTTCGGATGGGCCTGCGGCAATTTCGAGGAGGGCCTGGACCGGACCTCGGCGTGGCAGCAGGCCCAGACCGTCGCCGCGGAACTGCTCTTCCGGGGCGGCGCCGATCCGACCAAGGGGGCGGTCTGGTTCTGGGAATCCTGGCGGGAGCGGCCGCAATGGCTGGGCAACAATGTCCGGCAGACCCTGGAACTGGGCGGACATCGCTTCTTCGCGCCCAGCGGGCTGAGCTGATTGGAACGGGCCGGCTTGTTCGACAGCCGGCTTGACCCTACCCTCTCCGCGACGTTTTTTCGTGGGATTGAGCAGGGTAAGATGACCTCCATCCGCTCCGGCTTCACCGACCTGATCGGTGACACGCCGCTCGTGCGCCTCCGCCTCGCTTCCGAACGCACCGGATGCGAGATCCTCGGCAAGTGCGAGTTCATGAATCCGGGCGGCTCGATCAAGGACCGCGCTGCCCTGGCGATCATCGAGGATGCCGAGGCCAAGGGACAGATCCGCAAGGGCGGGATCATCGTCGAAGGCACCGCCGGCAATACCGGGATCGGCCTGGCCCACGTCGCCTCGGCGCGCGGCTACAAGACCGTGATCGTCATTCCCGAGACGCAGAGCCAGGAGAAGATGGACGCGCTGCGCCTGGCCGGCGCCGACCTGCGCCCGGTCCCGGCCGTGCCCTACAAGGATCCGAACAACTACGTGAAGTTCTCCGGCCGGCTGGCCGAGGAGCTGGCGGCGACCCATCCCGAAGGCGCTCTCTGGGCCAACCAGTTCGACAACGTCGCCAACCGCCGGGGCCACTACAAGACCACCGGCCCCGAGATCTGGCGGCAGACCGGCGGCAGGATCGACGCCTTCACCTGCGCGGTCGGCACCGGCGGCACTCTGGCCGGCGTGGCCGACTACCTGAAGGAGCAGCGTCCGGACGTCCGGATCGTGCTGGCGGACCCGATGGGCGCCGCGCTCTATTCCTGGATCAAGACCGGCGAGCTCAAGAGCAGCGGGACCTCGATCACCGAGGGGATCGGCCAGGGACGGGTCACCGCCAACCTGGAGGACGCGCGGATCGACGACGCCGTCCAGATCACCGACGAGGAGGCGCTGCCGATCCTGTTCGAGATGGCGCAGGAGGAAGGCCTGGTCCTGGGCGGGTCCTCGGCGATCAACGTGACCGGTGCGATCCGGGTCGCCGAGGCGATGGGGCCGGGGCACACGATCGTCACCATCCTGTGCGACGGCGGCGCACGCTACCAGTCCAAGCTCTACAACCCGGCCTTCCTGCGCTCGAAGAACCTGCCGGTGCCGGCCTGGATTCCCGGGTGAGGAACGCCGAGATGGACCGCACCCCTGCCCTGGTCTCCGTCGACTGGCTGATCCGGCATCGCCACGATCCGGACGTCCGCCTCCTGGACGCGTCGTTCTACCTGCCGAACCAGAACCGGGACGCCCGGGCGGAGTACCTGCAGCGCCACCTTCCCGGCGCGGTGTTCTTCGACGTCGACGAGATCGCCGACCGGTCCAGCGAGCTGCCGCACATGCTGCCGTCGCCCGAGCAGTTCGGGCAGCAGGTGGGATCGCTCGGGATCGACAATGCCGACCGGGTGGTGGTCTACGACGCCGACCGCTTCCTCGCCTCGGCCCGGGCCTGGTGGATGTTCCGCGCCATGGGCCACCATGAGGTGATGGTGCTGGACGGTGGGCTGTCCGCCTGGACGGCAGCCGGCCAGCCGCTGGACAGCGGCGAGGTGGCGGTGGAGCCGCGTCGGTTCGTGGCGCGCTACCAGCCGGAGCTGGTGCGCAGTCTGGAGCAGGTGCGTGCTACGCTCGACGGCAGGCGCGAGCAGATCCTGGACGCCCGCTCGGCGGGTCGGTTCTATGGCCGTGACCCGGAGCCGCGCGCCGGACTGCGCGCCGGCCACATCCCAGGCTCCGCCAATTTGCCGTTCGGCGACCTGGTCGACACCGACGGACGCATGAAGCCGAACGACCAGCTGGCGATGTCATTCGACGGGGCGGGGGTCGACCTGCGGCTGCCGATGACCGCCACCTGCGGCTCCGGCGTGTCGGCGGCGGTGCTGGCGCTGGCTGCCTACCAGCTCGGCAAGGACGACCTGGCTGTCTACGACGGATCGTGGACCGAGTGGGGTGGCCGGGAGGATGTGCCGGTCGTCACGGAATGACCGGAGCGTGCGGTGCTGCCTCGCGGGGCAGCACGCCGGTCAGGCGCGGGTCGGGATCCAGGTCCAGGGCGAAGCGGTAGGGCACGAAGCCGGCGCGCTGGTAGAACGCCAGCGCGCCCCGGTGATCGTAGTTGCAGGTATGGACCCAAAAGCGCCGGATCGGCTGGCGGAACGCCCGTTCGATCGCGTTCTCCATCAGCCAGCGGCCGGTGCCGGAGCCGATCAGCGCGCTGGTGACGCCGAAATAGGCCAGCTCGACCTCGCCCTCCTTGCGAAAGTCGAGTTCCATCAGCCCCTCGGCCACGCCGTCCCGCTCGACCACCCGGACCTCGACCTCAGGATCATGGATGATCCCGGCCAGACCCTGGTCGGTCAGCAGGCGACGGCCGTACCAGAGCCAGGGCTCGCCGACCCGGGCGAACAGGTCGCGGTACCAGGCAAGATCGGGACGGACGACATGGCGCAGCGTGACGCCGTCTGGGGCGGCGCAGGCGCGCGGCGGCGGACGTTCGGTCATCTCCAGGCAGACCACCACCGAGGGAAGCATGCCCTTGGGCAGCAGGTAGAAGCCTGCGTCGAGTTCGAGCTCGGTCATGCATCCTCCAGTTCGATCACCTGGCCATCATAAGCCGGCCGGATATGGGCCGGTAGCCGGGCGCACCAGGCGTCGTAGTCGACCTCGTGGTTCATGTGGGTGAACCAGACACGCTCGGGACGCAGCCGCTCGACCCAGCCCATCGTACGCTCCAGATGGGCATGGGTCGGGTGCGGGCGCTCGCGCAGGCAGTCGACGATCCAGAAGCGGATGCCGGCAAGCTGCGCCATGGCCGCCTCGTCCAGCCAGTCGACATCGGTGGAATAGGCGAAGTCGCCGATCCGAAAGCCCCAGCTGTCGGTATGGCCGTGGCGTTGCCGGAACGGGACCAGGGTGGTGCTGCCCACGGTGAACGGGCCGTCGAACACCCGCGGCTCCATGGACGGCCGCCAGAACCCGCCGCTGGGGTGACGATCCGGATGGAACGCATAGTCGAAGCGGCTGCGGACCTGGTCCAGCACCAGCGCGTCGCCATAGGCGGGCAGCACCGCGTCCATCGCGTTGTTCACGCCGCGGATGTCGTCGATGCCGTGGATGTGGTCGGCATGGGCGTGGGTGAACACCAGGGCGTCCAGCCGCGTCACCCCGGCGGCGAGCAGTTGCATGCGCAGGTCCGGACCGCAGTCGAACAGGATCAGCGTGCCCCGGTCCTCCACCAGGATCGAGCTGCGCAGCCGCTTGTTCCTCGGATTGTCGGAACGGCAGACGGCGCAGGAACAGCCGATCTGCGGCACGCCCGAGGACGTGCCGCAGCCAAGCACCGTGATCTTCATGCGGCCTGCTTGATCCGCGGGAACAGCCGCTCGGCATTGGCGGTGGTGACCCGCCCGATCTCCGCGACGGTCAGGCCGAACAGCTCGGCGAGCCGGACGGCGACGAACGGCACGTAGGACGGCTCGTTGGTCCGGCCGCGCTTGGGCGCCGGGGCGAGGTAGGGCGCGTCGGTCTCCAGGATCAGCGCATCCAGCGGCATCTGCCGGATGGTCGCGCGGATCGCTTCGCTCTTGGGAAAGGTGGCGATCCCGCCGATCCCCAGATGCAGGCCCATGGTCACCGCCCGCTCGGCCAGGCGGTGCGAGGAGGAGTAGCAGTGGATCACCCCGGTGAACGGCTTGTGCGCCATCGCCGCTTCCAGGAGATCCATGGTGTCGTCGTCGGCATCCCGGGTGTGGACCACCAGCGGCAGGCCAGTCTCCTGGCAGGCATGGATATGGGCCAGGAAGGAGCGCCGCTGCGCGTCCCGGGGGGCCTTGTCGTAGAAATAGTCGAAGCCGCTCTCGCCGATCCCGACCACGTGCGGATCGTCCGCCGCCTCGATCAGCGGGGTCGGGTCGCACAGCCCCTCGCTTCCCGACTCATGGGGATGCACACCGACCGTGCAGAACACGCCCGGGTTCGTTCGTGCAATTTCGCGCACCTGATCGAACGCGGACAGCCGCGTCCCGATCGAGATCATCCGGGTGACCCCCGCCTCGCGGGCGCGCGACAGGACGTCCGGCAGGCTCTCGGCCAAGCCCGGATAGTCCAGGTGGCAGTGGGTATCGATCAGGCTCATGCCGCCGGCTCCAGCCATTTCGGGAACACGCCCTCCGGCTTGGGCAAGGGCGTGCCGGGCACCAGCTGCGCCGCGGGATCGGCGACCTCGGCGATCTGGCGGCGGTCGGCCGGCACCGCCAGCTGGTCGAGCACCCGGGCCGAGGAGGTCGGCATGAAGGGCTGGGTGAGGATCGCGATCCGTCGAATGGTTTCGACAAGGACCCACAGGACGGTGTTCATCCGGACCGGATCGGTCTTGCGCAGGGTCCAGGGGGCCTGGGTGTCGATCCAGCGGTTGGCGTCGGCGATCACGGCGAAGATCGCCTCCAGCGCCTTATGCGGCGCCTGCACCGCCATCTCCGCCCGGACCCGTTCCACCAGCCCAGCGGCGGCGTCGAGCAGTTCCCGGTCGACCGGCAGCAGCTCGCCCTTCTCCGGCACGGCCGCCCCGGCGTTCTTCTGGATGAAGGACAGGACGCGCAGGCCGAGATTGCCGTAGTCGTTGGCCAGATCGGCGTTCATCCGCCGGGCCATCGCCGCGCGGCTGAAATCGCCGTCCGAGCCGAACGGCACCTCGCGCAGGAGGAAGTAGCGGGTCTGGTCCAGGCCGAACGTGTCGATCAGCTGGAACGGGTCGATCACGTTGCCGACCGACTTCGAGATCTTCTCGCCCTCGTTGGTCCACCAGCCATGGGCGAACACGCGGCGGGGCGGCGGCAAGTCGGCGGCCATCAGGAAGGCCGGCCAGAAGATCGCGTGGAAGCGCAGGATGTCCTTGCCGACCACGTGCACGTCGGCCGGCCAGAAGGTCCGCCATGCCTCGGTGTCGTCCGGGTAGCCAAGCGCGGTGATGTAGTTGGTGAGCGCGTCCAGCCACACATACATCACGTGGTCCGGGTCGTTCGGGACCGGCACGCCCCACTTGAAGGTGGTCCGCGAGACCGACAGGTCGCGCAGGTTCGACTTCACGAAGCTGATCACCTCGTTGCGGCGCGAGGGCGGCAGGATGAAGTCGGGATGGGCCTCATAGAAGGCCAGCAGCCGGTCCTGCCAGGCGGACAGGCGGAAGAAGTATGAGGGCTCCTCGACCCACTCCACCGGGGCGCCGGTGGGCGCCTTGCCGTCCCTGATCTCGCTCTCGTCGAAGAATGCCTCGTCGCGGACCGAGTACCAGCCAGCATACTTGCCGAGATAGATCTCGCCCTTCTCGACCAGCACGTTCCACAGATGCTGGACCGCCCGGTAGTGGCGGGGCTCGGTGGTGCGGATGAAGTCGTCGTGGGAGAAACCCATGGCGTCGGCCAGGCGGCGGAAGCGCTGGCTGACCTCGTCGGTGAAGGCCTGCGGATCCTTGCCGGCGGCCTGGGCGGCCTTCTCGACCTTCTGGCCATGCTCGTCGGTGCCGGTCAGGAACCAGACCTGCCTGCCGTCCAGCCGGGCGAAGCGCGCGAACGCATCGCAGGCGAGCGTGGTATAGGCATGGCCGATATGCGGGCTGTCGTTGACGTAATAAATCGGCGTCGTGATGTAGAAACGCTCGCCCGCGCTCATGTCGATCGGATCCTTCGAAAACTCGCCAGGGCGCAACTACCAGGGTTCGGGCAGGACGATGCGATCGCCCGGATCGCCCATGAGCATCGTGGCCGCAGCCAGCGATGCGGCGTCGGCAGAGAGGCTCTGGGGCTCGAACCGTGCCGCCAGCCGGGCGAGGTTGTCCCACGGCGCCCCCCAGGCATCAAGCGGGCGGCGCGCCGCCAGCGTCGAAAGGGCCGCCCGTTCCGCCTCGTCGCTGCCCGGCGGTACCCGTCCGGCCGCGTTCTGCAGGGCGCGGTGCAGGATGGCGCGGGGCACCTCGAACGGCGCCTGGGCCCCGGTCGCCTGCAGGGCCGCGGCGATCTTCGCCGCCAGCTCCATGACGCTGCCGCCTTGCAGGGCCTCGATACATCCCTGCAGGACGTCCTGGTAGAGCCGCAGGAACCCAACCGCGTCCAGCCAGAGGGCGCGGCCGATCGAACCTTGAGCGAACGGGATGAGGGCCGAGCGATCGGCTGCGGAACGCTCGGGCAGCGCCTCGGCCAGGAGCCGCGCCAGGGTCAGCTCGTCCAGGGGCTTCAGGCGCAGCCGGATGCAGCGCGACGCGATGGTCGGCAGGATCCTGCCCGGCACATGGTTGATCAGCAGCAGCACTGCGCCTGGCGGCGGCTCCTCCAGGAGCTTGAGGATCGCGTTGGCGCTCTGCGGGTTGAGGTCGTCGGCGGCGTCCACGATCAGCACCCTTCGGCCGCCAAGGCCCGCGGTGGTGCCGAACGCCTCCTTCAGGTCGCGGGCCTGGTCGACCTTGATGACCGCGCGCTTGCCGCGCGACGGCTCGACCTCCAGCACGTGCAGGTCGGGATGGCCGCCGCTGGCCAGCATCCGGAACACCCGGTCGGTGGGCTCGCTGCGCAGCTGCGCATCATGCGCGGCCCCCAGCAGGGCGCGGGCGAACCTCCAGGCGAGCGTGGCCTTGCCGATGCCGCGCGGCCCGCTGAACAGCCAGCCATGCGGGATCCGGCCGGAGGCGGCGATCCTTGCGAGCCTGGCCGCGGCGGCGTCGTGCCCGGCCAGCTCGAACGCCTGGCGCGGCTCGGGCAGGCTCAACGCCCCATATCCCGCAGGGCCAGGACATGGCCCGCAATGGCGGTGGCCACGGCGCCGGGCTCCGCCGCGGCATCAACGACCCGGACACGGCCTGGCTCCTGCCGGGCGATCGCCAGGAACCCGGCGCGCACCTGCTCGTGAAACGCCCGGCCCTTGGCTTCGAAGCGCCCGCCGCCGCCGGCGGCGGCGCGCCTGGCAGCGGCCTGCTCGACCGGCAGGTCCAGGACGAGGGTGAGGACCGGGCGCGGCTCCGGCAGGAGCAGGTCGTGCAGCGCGTCGATGCGGGCCTGGCCCAGGCCGCCGGCGATGCCCTGGTAGACCCGGGTGCTGTCGATGAACCGGTCGCACAGGACGACGGCGCCGCGCTGCAGCGCCGGCAGGACCACCCGCTCGACATGGTCGACCCGGGCGGCGGTCATCAGCAGCAGCTCGGTGAGCGGCGACCAGCGGTCGACGTCGCCGGCAACCGCCAGGTCGCGGATCCGCTCCGCCCCCTCGGTGCCGCCGGGCTCGCGGGTGGTCACCACGTCGTGGCCGCGCGCGCGCAGCATCTGGGCCAGCCGCGGCAGCTGGGTCGACTTGCCGACCCCCTCGCCCCCTTCGAACGTGATGAAATGAGCCACCGGGTCAGACGATCCCGCGCACATAGTACATGCTAAGGCTCCAGATGCGACCAAACCAGGACGCCGACGGGACATCGGCCCCGGCGACCAGGGGCACCACGACCGGCTCGTGGCCGGGGGCCACGACGGTCAGGTTGGCGAGCGGCTGGCCCTTGGCGACCGGTGCCGGGATCGGGTCGTCCCAGGCGACCTTGACGGTGAGACCGGGCCTGGCACCCCGGGACAGGGTCATGGCGACATCGTCGGCCGGGACCATCGCCACGGTCGGCTGCTCGCCCAGCCAGACCGGCGCCTCCTGGACCGTCTGCCCCTCGCGGAACAGGAGGAACTCCTCGAACTCGCGAAAGCCGAACTCCAGCAGACGAGCGCTTTCGCCGGCGCGCTCCTGCACCGAATCCAGCCCCGCCATCACCAGGATGATGCGGCGGTCGCCGCGCATGGCCGAGGCCACCAGGCCGTAGCCGGCCTCCTCGGTGTGCCCGGTCTTCAGCCCATCCACGCCGGGCACGCCACTGCGCAGGAGCGGGTTGCGGGTAAACTGGCGGATGCCGTTATAGGTGAACTCCTCCTCGGAGTAGATCGAGTAGTACTCCGGGAACTCCGCGATCAGCGCCCGGGCGAGCGTGGCCAGGTCGCGGACGGTCATCCAGTGGTCCGGGTCCGGCAGGCCATTGGAGTTGGCGAAATTGGAGCCGGTCAGGCCGATCTCCTCGCCCTTTGCGGTCATCTGCCGGGCGAACGCCTCCTCGCTGCCGGCCATGCCCTCGGCGATCACCACGCAGGCATCGTTGCCGGACTGGATGATCACGCCCCGGATCAGGTCGCCGACCTTCACGCGCTTGCCGACCTCGACGAACATCTTGGAGCCGCCGGTGCGCCAGGCCTTCTCGCTGACCGGCAGCTCGTCGTCCTCGCTCAGGCGCCCGGCGCGGATCGCGTCGAACACCATGTAGGCGGTCATGAGCTTGCTCATCGAGGCCGGCGGCAGGCGCAGGTCGGGCTCCTTGGCGAACAGCACGGTGCCGGTGCGGTGATCGATCATGATGGCCGCGCGCGCCTTGGTCTCGAAGGCGACCGGCTGGGCGGCGGCGGGGGTGGCCAGCAGCAGGACAACCGCCAGGAGCGGCAGGCAACGGCGCGCGATGGTGCCAAGGATCAACGTACCTGCCCTCCTCTGGGGTCGGTCGGCCCGTCAGGTTCCGCAGATGATGGCCGGCTTCGACGGGCCGGTGTTCTCGGTGAGGAAGGCCTGAGGGTGGCCTGCCGCCTGGACTTTCGCAAGCAGCGCCCGGGCATGGCCCGGGTCTGTCTCCGGACCGACGCGCAGGCGCAACAGTGCCTCGCCCCGGACGAACACCGGCTCCAGCCTGGCCTGCCCGAACGGCGCCACCTGAAGCCTGGACCGCTCGGCCCGCGCCGGGTCGGAGAAGGCCCCGACCTGGACGAACAGGGGATCGCCCCTGGACGCGCAGTCGGCCGGAACCGAGGCGGCCTCGACCGCCTGGCGGACCTCCACGGTGCTGGCGCGGAA
The DNA here is from genome assembly GCF_000427665.1 of Geminicoccus roseus DSM 18922. Lineage (NCBI taxonomy): Bacteria > Pseudomonadati > Pseudomonadota > Alphaproteobacteria > Geminicoccales > Geminicoccaceae > Geminicoccus > Geminicoccus roseus. The sequence continues at coordinate 4,519,789 of NZ_KE386572.1, read as the reverse complement.
CGGGGCCGCTTCCTCGCGACGCTCCTCCGCCACTGCTTTTGAGCCGGCTTCCTCGTAGAGCTCGCCCGCGGCGAGCTCGGCCGAGGCGACCTGCACCTCGGGCTCCTTCAGCTCCTGCGGCACGTCCAGGGCATCAGGAGCGATCCCCAGGAACTGGACGCGCACCTCGGCCAGACCCTTGCCTTGGTAGCCGAGCTTGCGGGCAGCGGCCTCCGACAGGTCGATCTCCCGGTCATCGACGAACGGGCCGCGATCGTTCACCCGCAGGTCGACGGTGCGCCCGTTCTCCAAGTTGGTCACGCGGACGATGGACGGCAGCGGCAGGGTCGGATGGGCGGCCGAGATGAGCTCCTTGTCGAAGATTTCGCCGTTGGCGGTGAGCCGGCCCTGGAACTGCTCGCCGTACCAGGAGCCGGTGCCGACCTTGTCGTAGTCCGGGTCGTAAGCCGGGTGGTACCAGCGCCCGGCGATCTGGTAGGGCTTGCCGATCTTGTAGGCACCGGCCGGCCGGCCGGCAGCGCGGTCGGCCACCTGCCCGGGCGGCGGTGGCGGCGGGCTGGACGAGCAGGCGGCCAGCGCCAGCAGCAGCCCCAGCGCCATGAACCCGGTCGGGCGGCACTTCATGCCGGACCGGGAAATCTCCTGAAGGATCACGGCTCAGGACGCCTTCAGCTGGTCGGAAATCATGCCCACGGAGAGCGCGAAGTAGTCGGAGCGATTCCAGATCTTGAACACCTGAAAGTTGTGGTAGGTCAAGAAGGCCGGCCCTTCCTCGCCGTCCATGCGCAGGAATACCGCCGGGATGTCCGAATTCGGCAACGGTCCGCCGTCCTCGGCGCGCACGCCCGCCTGGCCGAACTCGGTCACGGTGCCGCGCTGGCCGGTCTCCAGGCTGGCCGGGGCCTGCACCGGCCGGCCCCACCGCTCGCCCGGCCGCCAACCGGAGGTCGCCAGGAAGTTGGACATCGAGGCGAACACGTCGGCCTCGGAGGTCCAGATGTCGCGGCGGCCGTCGCCGTCCCAGTCGACCGCGTGGCGCAGATAGGTCGAGGGCATGAACTGGCACTGACCCATCGCACCCGCCCAGGAGCCCTTGAACCCGTCAAGAACGATGTCGCCGGCGTCGAGGATCCGCAGCGCCGCCATCAGCTCGCCGCGAAAGAACTCCGAGCGGCGCCCGTCATGAGCGAGGGTCGCCAGGGTGGAGATCACCGACCAGTTGCCCATGTTGCGTCCGTAGGAGCTCTCCACTCCCCAGAGCGCGGTGATCACCTGGTTGGGGATCCCGTAGCGGAAGCGGACCGCCTCCAGAAGGTCGTGGCGGCTTTCCAGCAGTTCCTGGCCGCGCCGGATGCGGTTCCGGTCGATCACCCGCCGCGCGTATTCGGCGAAGGTCAGGCGGCCCTCCGGCTGGCGGCGGTCCAGCTCGATCACCTGTTCCAGGCGCTCGGCCCCTGCCAGCGCGCTCTTGGTGACGTAGGGCGAGATGCCCAGGCGCTGCGCCTCGACCGCGATCTGATCGAGGAACTCCGACCATGACTGCTGCGCAGCCCGGGCGCTGCCGCCAAGGGCCGTGGATGCCCAGGCAGCGAGCCCGAGCACCGGAAGCGCGCGGCGGACTGCCTCCCGCCTCGACCAATGAACGCGATCGCGATTCGCCACGTGATCTCCCTCATCCCCGGCGCCGCGCGGACCGGCCGCCGTGGTGCATCCTCGACCACCCGGCTTCTAGGGCCGGTCCGGTCGGGATGCCAGAGGGGGCGGGCGCGTCAGTAGACGTAGGTGAGCGTCCGGGCGTTTTCGTCGCGCAGCACGGCGATCGGCGGCTCGCTCCGGCCCGCGGCGGACCCGGCATCGGATGGCGAGCCGTCGCCGGCGAGCGGCTGGCTGCACGGCCTGCCGCTCCCGGGCGGGCAGGCCGCCACCACGGTGACGCCCACCGTCAGGCTGGCCGAGGCCTGTCCGGCGGAGGCCGCGGCAGGAAGCAGCGACAGGGCGGGCACGAGCAGGGCCAGCACGGCCGGGATGCGACGCATGAGACATTTCCTCGCGGCCCTTCGAGCGGGGCCCGGAAATGCTTCTAGCGCATCGGATGGCCGGATGCGTCAACGGACGTTCACCACGTTCACACGGCGCGCAGGCCGGCTCCACCAATTACTGAGACACGGCAGACGGTTGTGGCGCTTTGTTCAGAAAGTGATCGTCACCATCAGCGAGTCGACATAGGTACCGGGCGGCGTACCGGGTACCGGCGGGATCACGCCATATGCTGGCAGGTCGACCGGCTGGGTGCCGCTCACGGTGACCCCCAGCGCCGGGCCGATCACCATGCCGTCGCCCCAGGGCATCGCGCCTCCCGGGTCGGCGAACACGAAATAGGGGATGACGTCCGGGCCGGGGCCGGCCAGGCGGCGCTCGGCCCCGCCACCCCCGCCGGACAGCCCGACCTGCAGGCTCTGCGGCGCATCGCAGCGGATCGTGACCTTGCCGGTCGCCTGGCTGGTGCGCCCGGTCTGGATCACCCCGAAGGCCAGCGCCGCCACCTGGACGTCGCAGCCGGCCCGTGCCGCTCCCGGCGCCAGGAGAATGAGGCTGGCGAGCAGTGCTGCAGGCTTCATCGGCAGGCGATCTCCCCCAGATCCGGCATCGGCTCGTCCCCGCCCGCGGCCGGCAGGATGCAGACATAGCGGGCGTCGCCAAGGCTGGCGGCAACCTCGGCCGACTGGCCGTCCAGGCCGCGGACATGGCCGAAGCCGTCCCGCCCGAGCAGGACCGCCACCTGCCCGGAGTCGTCGGCCAGCTGCAGGCCGCCCGGCAGCGGCGCGCCGCTGATGTCCACCAAGCGGACGGTCGCCTGCCGCTCGCGGCGGATCCCGAAATCCACGGTCATCCCGCTGCGGTCGGCTGGAACCGCCTCCACCTGGGGATCGCCGACCTGCGCATCGAGCGGCAGGTCCTCCACTTCGACCCGCAGCCGGTTCTTCTGGTACGGCAGCAGGCCTGGCAGCAGCAGCTGTCCGTCCGCGTCGGTGCGGCCGACCTCGCGATTCTCCAGATAGACCCGCACGTCCGGCATGTCGGGCAGGTCGACCAGGCCGAAGGCACGCCCGAGCCGGCGCGAGGCGTTGAAGCGGCCGTCCACCACCGCGACCGAGCCCGAGACATTCGGGCGGATGGCGCTGGAGTCCTCGCCGATCTCGGCGTCGATCCGGGTCGACAAACGGCTCCAGTCATAGCCGAAGCTGCCCGAGAGCCGGCTGTCGTCCTCGCCGCCGCGCGCGGCAAGCAGCCAGTCCGCGCCAAGGTCGCTGTCGCCCTTGGAACGGCGATACAGGGCATCGGCGAAGGTGCCGCTGGAATCACGGGCGAGGCCGACCGAGGCGCTGTCGCGCCGGTTGATCGGCAGCACGTAGTTCAGGAAGAACGCGGCCTGGTCGGAGGGGTCGATCAGCTTGGCCGCGGTCAGCACCACCGAGCCCGGCCCGAGCCGGCCCGACCAGGACGCGCTGGCGGACAGGGTGTCTTCCCCCTCGCGCTCGTCGCGGTGCACCAGGAACAGGCCGAGATTGCCGAGCGAGCCCAGGTCCAGGCCGACCCTGGCCTGGTCGACCCTGGCCGGCTGGCCGCCATTCTCCAGGTCGCCCAGCTCCTGCCAGCCGTCGCTGGCGAGCCGGGTGCCGATGCCCAGGCTGAACGGGCGGCCGAGATATTCATAGTCCAGCTGGGCCTGGGTCCCGGTGTCGCCGTCGCGGCCCCGGCCGATCCCGACCCCGCCGCTGAGGGTGCCGAAGCGGTCCAGTGCCACCGAGCCGCCGACGGACAGGTTCTGGATGTCCTTCGACGCTTCCAGATGGATCTCGCCGGTCAGGCGGTCGGAGAACCCGTAGCGGTGGGTCATCGCGGCGAAGGGATCGCCATAGGAGAAGCTTTCCTCCGCATAGTCCTCGCGCAGCAGGCCCGCCTCGTAGGAGAAATCGTGAAGGCCGGCGCGCAGCATCCGGGCGCTGACATAATAGGGCTGGGTGACGATCCGCTCGCGGCCGAGCAGGTCGGTCACGGTGACCTGCAGTTCGCCGGCCCCGGTCACCACCGGCAGCTGGTCGATCTGAAAGGGACCCGCCGGCACGTCGCTCGTGTAGCGCTGCAGATCATCGACATAAACGTCGACCACCGAAGGATTTTCGGCCAGGCCGCCGATCGTCGGCAGCGGGAAGGTGACGAAGGACGGGTCGGTGCCGAAATTGCTGGCCCACTGGATGCCGGCGAAGCGGAACGGGCGGCCGAACGCGCCGCCGACGGAAAGCGCGTCACCCAGGCGCAGGGAAGCGCGCTTGTCCAGGAAGTCGCGGGAAAAGCCGGTCTCCAGCCGCACGAAGCTGCCATCGGAGGACAGGGCATCGCCGGCCAGCAGGCTGGAGGTCAGCACGCCGCCCGCCCCGAAGATCCCGGCCTCGAACAAACCATCCAGCCGCCCGTCGATCCCGTCTCCGGCCAGATACTGGACGTCGTAGTCGAGAAAGCCGCCGAACCCGACCACCACCGGCGGCCGATCGTCGGCCTCCCCGTCCAGGCGGGTCGGGTCCAGGCCCTCGGCGGGCACGCTCAAGGACAGGACCAGGTCGATCTCGTCGACCTCGGCCCTGGCACCCGCAATGGCGTCCAGCGGATAGAAGGGCTGGCCGTTGAGGGTGACGACCCGGTCCTCGTCGATCACCAGCCGCCAGCGTCGTGCCTCGGCCAGCTCCACCACCCGGCGCCCGGTGGCGGTCTCAAGCGCGAAGATCGCGGCGTCGCTCACCGGCTGGCCGTTCAGGATCACCGCATAGAGCTGCTCGGTCCAGGCCTGCTGCGGGTCGAGCGGCGGCAGGATCGGGTCGCGATGGAAGCTGCGGGGCGGCGGCCCCGACCAGGCCTCGGTGCTCGGCGGCATCTCGACCCGGGTCGCCGGCACCGCGGCGGTGGTGCGCCGTACCATCGGGAGGACGGGAGGCGCCTCCGGCCGGCCGGCGGCGGGGATTATCGGCACGACCACCTCCCCGGCGGCGGGAACGAAGCGCGGCGGAGGGGCGGCCAGCGCCTCCAGGGGCTGCGGCGGCCCTGCCGGACCGGGAGCGGGCGGCGGCTGCAGGTCGGCCGGAGGTCCGCGATCGACGGGATCCTGGCCGGACTGGCCCGCGTCGGGGGGTTCCTGCGCGTTCAGCCCGGACCAGACGGTGGCCAGCAGAACAGCGGCCCAGACCCTAGTCGCGCGGAGCGGCCAGGCGTTCTTCGAGCGTGCCAAGATTCGTGTCCGCCACCACCGTCACCAGGCCACCCTTCGCGGCAGCCGGCAGCGGCCAGCTCCGCGAACGTCCGGGCAGCAGGTAGAAGGCCTCCTTCACCTGGGCCAGAGAGCGCCCGGCATCGTCCTGCACGGCGATCCCGCTCACCTGGACATGAGCCTGGCCGGCATTGCGCACCGCCAGGATCGGGCCGCCCACCGCCGACTGGATGGTCCAGACCGGGTCGGCCAGGGCGCCCGGCGCCCTTTGGAAGACCGGGACGTTGAAGCCCAGGGCGAAGCGCACGCCGCCTGACTGCGCCCCGCCCGAGGCGGGTGCCGGCACCTCGGTGATCAGCAGGCGATAGCTACGCTCGACGGGCGGCCGGCTGCGGTCGCGCAGCGCCAGCCGGATCACCTGCTGGGCGCCGGGCTTCAGGGTGAAGACCGGCGGCACCGCGATCATCTCCGGCGCCGGCTCCAGCGCGTCCGGCATCGGCGAATCGAGCCAGCGCATGGCGCTGACCTGCAGCACGCTGCCTTCATCGCCATCGTTGCGCACCGCGATGGTGGCGGTGCCGGTCTCGCCCAGGTCGACCCGGGTCGGCGACACCGCCAGATTGCCCGCGGCGTGCGCCGGGGCGCTGAGGACGAGCGGCGGGGCGAGCAGGCCCAGCGCCAGGACGAGCGCCAGGGCATGCCGGCGGCAGCTGGGCCGGGCGATCGGCCGGGAGCCGGTAGGGATCCCGGTCACGGGAAGGTCAGCGTCACGTTCACCGTGTCGGCGTAGTTGCCGGCCGGCACGGTCTGGTTGGCGTTGATCCGCCCATGGACCGGGATGGTGCCGCCGCCGGCCACCAGGCGGATCTCGGTGTAGGCGTTGGAGCCGGTGGCGAAGATCGCCGAGCGGGTGGTGTTGCGGTAGAGCTGGTAGGCCAGCTGGTTGCTGCCCGAGGTCATCTTCCGCGCGGTGGTGTTGCCGGTGCCGCCGCCGTCCAGCTCGAACACCAGGTTGCCGGTGGGGCAGTTGGCGAAGGTGATCTGGCCGTCGACGTCGAGGTTGCTGGTCTGACCGGACGTGTAGGTGCCAAAGTTCAACGTGCCGCCGGTGAGCGAGCAACTGGTCTGGACCACGGCGGATACGGCCAGCGTTCCGGTGGTGGTGGGCGCCGGTGCCGGCTTGGGTAGCAGCACCACCACGGTGCCAAGCAGCCCGGCGGCCCAGCAAGCTGCGCGTGTCATGACTATTCTCCCCAGAGCCGCAACCCGCGGTCGACGGCAGAATTCAACTACTGGTTATATGAACCGGCCTGAAATGGCTTTTCAAGGGAAATGTAGGTCGGGACTTCACGTAATGGTTGAGGTGATGTCCTGCCGGCGGCGAAGGGATCGCTCGCCCCAGTAGCGCACCGTGGAAAGAAGCTTGGGCCGGTCGATCGGCTTGGTCAGGTAGGCGTCCATCCCGGCGGCACGCACGGCGGCCTCGTCGCCGGGCATGGCATCGGCGGTGAGCGCCACGATCGGAATCTTCTGCCGGTCCGGGTCGGCCAGCCGGCGGATCGTGCGAGTCGCCGCAAGGCCGTCGGTTCCCGGCATCTGCACGTCCATCAGCACCAGGTCGAACTGGCCTTCCCCGACCATGGCCACGGCGGCGGCGCCATCCGGGACGGCGGTGACGTCATGGCCGGCCTTGCCGAGCAGCAGGGTAGCGAGCTTCGCGTTCACCGGATTGTCGTCGGCCACCAGGATGCGCAGGGCCCGCCCTCCCTGTTCGTCGACATGGTGACGGGTCAGAAGCTGCGTGTTTTCCGATGCTTGCACGATCCCCATCAGGATCTGCATGAGATCGTCGTTGTGGAAGGGTGCGGCCAGATACGCATCATAGCCCAGCGCCCGTGCGCGCACCGCGTCGCCGCGCAGGCCGGACCCGGCCAGGCAGACCGCGCGGAACCCGGCCCCGGGCCGGTCCCGCATCACCTGCAGGAGTCGTACCGTGTCGTCGTCGGTGATGGCGGCGCTGGCGATCAGCAGGTCGAAGCGCACCCCGCGCGTACCGGCTTCCTGGATCTCCCGCAGCGCGTCCTGGGTCCCGGCGGCCCCGCGCACGCCCATGCCCCAGGCCAGCCCCGCCGCCCGAAGCCGCTCGCGCAGTTCCGGCCGGGGTTCGACCACCAGCAGTTCCAGGCCGGCCAGGCTCACCGGTTCTGGCGCGCCCTCGTGGGGCGCTGCTCCTGCAGCCGCCAGCGGCAGGTCGATGACGAAGCGGGCTCCCCGGCCCGGCCGTGCATCGACCGCGACCTTGCCGCCCATGGCGCGGATCAGGCGCATCGACACCATCAGGCCCAGGCCGCTGCCGCCAAACGCCCGCGCCGTGGTCCCGCCGATCTGGTTATAGCCGGAGAACAGCTTGGCCATGCTGGATGCATCGAAGCCCGGCCCGGTGTCGGCGATCTCGAACAGCACGAACCCGTTCGGCCGGGCAGGATGGACCCGCATCCTGATGGTAACGCCGCCGGCATCGGTGAACTTGACCGCGTTGCCGATCACGTTGCCCAGGATCTGACGCAGGCGGCCCGGATCGCCCCGCAGCCGTGCCGGGACGTCCTGGGCGACCATGGTCTCGAAGCGCAGATGCTTGGCCCGGGCCTTCACCTGAAAAGGCGCCACGATCCGCTCCAGCAGGAGGCGCGGGTCGAAAACGGTATCCAGCAGCTCGAGCCGGCCGGCCTCGGCGCGGGAGAGGTCGAGCATGTCGTTGATCACGGTCAGGAGCGCCTCGGCCGAATCGGTGATGGCGGCGACCAGCCCGCGCTGCTCGTCGGAAAGCTGCGTCTCCCCCAGGAGCCGGGCCATGCCGAGGACGCCGTTCATCGGCTCGCGCAGCTCGTGGCTCACCGCCGCTACCGTCACCAGCGGACCTGCCCGCCTGTTCCTGCGCCCGCGCCGGTCCAGCCGCCTGCCGATCGATCGCCCGGTCCTGTCCATGGTCCTGCCCGCCTTGCCACCGGCCGCTGCAACAGGCCGGCAAGGCGACGTAGCGCGACCCGCGCACAAGTTGAAGACACAACCAACGTATTAGTTGAAATCAGATCAAGAAACGGACTATCTTCCTATTGCCGGGAGCGCCCGGCCAACAAGGACAAGAAGCATGAAACCGAGAGCGTCCTCACGAAAGTCGGAGCCGAGCGACATCATCCTGCCGCCGGAGCAGCCGGATCCTCCCCCGGCCATCCTCCCGGCACCGGACCGGCCGGCGGGGTTCGTCCCGCCGCCCTTCACCCTCGACGACCTGGAGGCCCGTCGAGCCTGGCTCTGGATGCTGATCTTCAACATTTTCCAGAACAGGGCGGCCAGCGCGGAGAAGCTGGACTACCGCTTCGCCCTGCACTTGAGCGAGCTGCTCGGTCTCAACGCACCCGTCGACGAGAAGAAGTCCATCAAGGTGGACGCTCTCGGCGAATTCCTGGACGGGCTCTCGGTCGAGGCCTTTGCTGAATACAAGCGGCAGGGCGAGCCCCGCTAGACCGTCCATTCCTGCGCGGACCGGCCACCGCGGCGCCCTCGCCCCGCGGTGGCTTTCCGGATTCAGGTGGTGCGGACGATCAGGTCCAGCCCGTCCTGGTAGTAGAGGGTCAGGCCGTTGGCGAAGCTGACGTAGCGGAACCCGGTCACGTCGTCGCCCGAAGCGGTGATGTGCGGGCTGGCTTGTCCCTCGCCGACGACCGGGGCCTCGGCGACCAGCCCGAGCGCCCGCATGCCGCTGTCGTTGTAGAGCACGACCTCCCCGCCGGCATCCTGGACTAGGTCGCTCAGCGCCAGTTCCACCACCGGGCCGGCATCCGCCGCCTCGCCCGGGCCGCCACCCGCCAACTCGAGAGGACCCAGGTCCAGTTCCGCCGGAAGCCACTTGATCGCCGCGTCGCTCATCGTCTGACGTCCTGTCCAACCATCGTCTCGACCCCCAGTCCGACAACGGGTTGTCCGTCGCTGGTTGGCCTTCCTGCCTGTTGTTGCACTGATATGGTTAACAAATCGTTGCGACAAGCCGAACTGCCGGCGGATTTTCCAGAACCGCCAGCTACCGTCGATCCGCCATACGAGAATATGATCAGGGCTGGTTCGGGCGCCGACGGACCCCCGGCGGCAGGCGCCGGAACCGCAGCCGCCCCGGGTCGGCGGTATTAACCCCCGGCGCCTCGACCACCAGGACATCGGCGGCCATGGGCTCGAAATCGGCGCGGAAATGTACCGAGCTCTTGAGGCCCAGGATGCGCTGCCGGGCGGGCTCCACCCCCAGATGCCGGAAGATCGCGGCGTCGGCGGCCTGCACGCGGCGGGTCGCGACGATCACTCCCGGCCCGTCGGGTCGCCCGGCCCGCAGCAGCGCCATCGGCCCCAGATCCATCCGGCTGCCCCGGTACATCGGGCCGGTGGCGGTGAACCGGCCCGGGGCAAGGCGCTGGACGTACCAGTCACCCCGCAACGGGGCGACACCATCGGGCCCATGCCGACCGCCCAGTTCCAGGCCACGCAGCCAGCCGCCGGCTCCGAGCGCATGTGCCGCCGCCGCGGCGGCCGCGTCCGTCAGGATCGCCAGGACCGTGTCCGGCACGCCGGCGTCGATCAGCGCCGCGAGAAGCCCGGTGGTGTCCGAGGTGCCGCCACCGCCCGGGTTGTCCTGGGTATCGGCCAGCAGGACCGGCCGTCCCTTCCAGGGCCTAGCCAGGGCCTCGGCCACCGCCTGCGCCGGCGTCCACAGCCGGCCGGCAAAGGCCGGCTCCGCGGCGCGGAACGCGGCGGCCAGCTCGTCGGCTGCCGCCTCGACCCTTGCGGCATCCGGCCCATAGGCCAGCACCGACGGTGCTCCGCAGGAGGTGTCGGCCGGCGGAAAGCCCATCGCGACCGAGACCGTCCCGTCGATCCGGAGCGCCAGCTCGTCCGCCAGGCGGTAGAGCCCGCGCGCCGGCTCGATCATGGTGCACTGCCAGGGCAGCCCCACCAGGAAGTCGAGCTTGCGGTGGGCCTTGGCCTGAGGCTCCCCTTCGATCAGCCGCTCCAGGAGCGGCAGGCAGCGCGCTCCGGTCTCGGCGATGTCGACATGGGGATAGGTGCGGTAGGCGACCAGCCCGTCGGCATGGCGGACCATGGCCTCGGACACGTCGGCATGCAGGTCGAGCGCGCACACGAGCGGCGTGGCCGGAAGGACCCGCCGGATCCGCGCCAGCAGCTCGCCCTCGCCGTCGTCCAGCTCCTCCGTGATCATCGCACCGTGCAGGTCGAGGAAGATCCCGTCCAGCGGACCCGCCGCGGCCAGATCCTCCAGCATCTGGCCGGCCAGACGCTCGAACGCGTCGGTGGTGACCGGTCCGGACGGGCAGGCATTCGCCCAGACCAGCGGCACCAGCTCGTGGCCGCGCGCCCGGGCGGCGTCCACAAACCCGGTGATCGCGAGGTTGATCCCGGCAATCCCGGCGAACATCGCGCTTCCGCGCTGCCGGCCGGGCCAGCCGTCGGCCTGCTCGAAGGCGGCCCAGTCGGCCGCATGCGGCGCGAAGCTGTTGGTTTCGTGGTGCAGCCCGCCGACCGCGATCCGCGCCATCGCGGGATCCTTCCTCAGTAGCCGACCCGGCGCTTCATCCAGGCCGGATGGGCGAAGGCGGCCGCATGCATCTCGGGGGTGTAGTAGCGCAGGTCGGCGGGCACCCCCCGCTTCTCCAGGTCCGCGGCGCCGACCCGGCGAAGGGCCGGATCGTCCGAGGCCCACCCCAGCGCCATGCTGCCGCCGACATAGGTGGGGACCGCGGCGAAATAATAGGTCACATCAGCGAAGCCGGCGCCCCGCTGGCGCGCCTGCGTGAACTCCAGCTCGTCGGGATGGATCGCGGGATTGCCGCACTGGGTGACCAAAACGCCACCCTGCTTCAGCATCCGCCGGCAGTCCCGGTAGAATTCCTCGGTGAACAGGACCGCCCCAGGGCCATGCGGATCGGTGGAATCGACGATGACCACGTCGTAGCGGTCGGCGGTCTCCGCCGCATATTTCGCGCCGTCGGCAATCACCACCCGGGCCTTCTCATGCTCGAAGGCCCCATCCGACAGGGTCGGCAGGAACTTTTTGCAGAACTCGATGACGCCGCCGTCGATCTCGACCTGGGTGACCCGCCGGACGCCCGGATGCTTGAGCGCCTCCCGCAGGCATCCCCCGTCGCCGCCTCCGATGATCAGCACCTCCTCGGCCTGCCCGTGCGCCAGGATCGGGGTATGCACCAGCATCTCGTGGTAGACGAACTCGTCGCCCGTGGTGGTCTGCACCACGCCGTCCAGGGCCAGCACCCTGCCCCACGCGTCGCTTTCGAAGACGATCAGGTCCTGGTGCTCGGTCTGGTCGTGATAGAGCACCTCCTTCACCTTGATCTTCTGCGCCCAGCTTGGCCAGAGCGTCTCGGTGAACCAGTCCATCGTCGAAGATCTCCTGCAGTCGCGAATGCGGGCCGGCGGAGATCTAGCAGAGGCCGGCCAGACCTGCCACGCCGATCCCGCCAGGAGCGACAGCCGAGGTTCGGTACAGCGGGATCGTTCTGCCTGCGGAACCATCCGACTCGAAAGCCGGTTCTAGCCGCGGAAGTCGGAACGGCCGGTCAAGCAACCGGCCAAGATCGCCGGCCAAGGAGATCGATGATGAAAAAGCCCGTTATTGCTGCCGCCACGGCCCTGTTGCTGGCCTCCACGCTCGCTGCCTGCGGGAGGACCGAGACCACCTCACCGGCCACGCCGACGGCGGTGCAGTCACCGGCCAACCTGCCGCCGATCACCCTGTCGCCCGAGGTCAACGAGCTGATCGACGGCGCGACCGTTCCGGCCGATGCCTTCCTGCAGATGGCCGGCGTCGGCAACATGTTCGAGATCCAGGCCGGCACGATCGCATCGGAGAAGTCCAACAACCCGGACGTGCGCGCCTACGGTCGCGAAATGGTCGAGGACCACGGCATGATGGGGCTGGAGCTGAACAGCAAGGCCAGCATCGCCGGCAGCACCTACACGGTTCCCGTAACGCTGGACGCCAAGCATCAGGCGATGATCGACCAGCTGGAGGCAGCCTCCGCGGAGGAGTTCGACCAGCTCTACATCGAGATGATGCGGCAGTCCCACAAGGACACCTACGAGCTGCTCAACGCCATGGCTGATCGCGGCTCGCTCGCGAACTTCAACGAGTTCGCCGAAGACAACAAGGAGATGGTCCTCGAGCATCTCAACGAGGCGAACGACCTCGCCGGCCAGCTGATGTCCGAGAACATGGGCGACAACGCCACCATGTGATGTCCGCGCTGCGCTCCCGGGCCCTGCCCGGGAGCGCAGGCTCCTGCGCCGTCAGATGTCGGCGTAGACATGCACCTCGGCGGCGCCGCCCGGATGGGTGACGGCGCCCTTCTCGGCCGAACCCACCGTCTGGGCATACTTCCAGAGCGTACCCGCCGCATAGTAGGTCGGTCGCGGCTTCCACTCCGCGCGGCGCTTGGCCAGTTCCTCCTCCGACAGCTCGACATCCATCGTGCCCTTCTCGGCATCGATCGCGATGATGTCGCCGTTTCTCAACAGGCCGATCGGCCCGCCGACCTGCGCTTCCGGACCGACATGGCCAATGCAGAAGCCGCGGGTGGCACCCGAAAAGCGCCCGTCGGTGATCAGCGCCACGGCATCTCCCTTGCCCTGGCCGTACAGCGCCGAGGTCACCCCCAGCATCTCGCGCATGCCAGGACCGCCCTTGGGGCCCTCGTAGCGGATCACCAGGACCTCGCCATCCTCGTACTTGCGCTCCTGGACCGCCTGCATGGCGTCCTCCTCGCAGTCGAAGCAGCGGGCCGGACCACGGAACTTCAGGCTGGGCAGGCCGGCGATCTTCACGATGGCGCCCTCCGGGGCCAGCGTGCCCTTCAGGCCGACCACGCCGCCGACCTCGGTGATCGGGTTGGTGGTGGCGCGCACGATCGTCTGGTCGGGCCGCCAGGGGAAGCTCTCCAGGTTCTGCGCGATGGTCCTGCCGGTGACGGTGATGCAGTCGCCATGCAGGAACCCGCCATCCAGCAGCGCCCGCATGATCAGCGGCACCCCGCCGACATCGGCCAGGTCCTTCATCACGTACTGCCCGGCGGGCTTCAGGTCGGCGATGTAGGGGGTCGAGCGGAAGATCTCGGCGACGTCGTGCAGGTCGAACTTGATGCCGGCCTCGTGCGCCAGGGCCGGCAGATGGAGGGCGCCGTTGGTCGAGCCGCCAGAGCAGGCGACGACCCGGGCGGCGTTCTCCAGGGCCTTCAGGGTGACGATGTCCCGGGGCCGGGTCCGGTTGGCCAGCAGCTCCATGACCGCCTCGCCGGACTGTTCCGCCCAGGCGTCGCGGGCCTCGTAGGGTGCCGGGGTGCCGGCCGAGCCGGGCAGCGCCAGGCCGATGGCCTCGGAAACGCAGGCCATGGTGTTGGCGGTGAACTGGCCGCCGCAGGAGCCGGCCGACGGGCAGGCGACCCGCTCCAGCTCGTCCAGGTCGGCATCCGACATGGCGCCCACCGCATGCTTGCCCACCGCCTCGAACACGTCCTGGACGGTCACGTCCCGGCCGCGGAACTTCCCCGGCAGGATCGAGCCGCCATACATGAACACGGCAGGGACGTTCAGGCGGACCATGGCCATCATCAGTCCGGGCAGCGACTTGTCGCAGCCGGCGAGCCCCACCAGCGCGTCATAGGCATGCCCGCGCACGGTCAGCTCGGTCGAATCCGCGATCACCTCGCGGGAGACCAGGGACGACTTCATCCCCTGGTGGCCCATGGCGATGCCGTCGGTGACGGTGATGGTGGTGAACTCGCGCGGCGTGCCGCCCGCCTTGACCACGCCACGCTTGACCGCCTGGGCCTGCCGGCCAAGGGCGATGTTGCAGGGTGCCGCCTCGTTCCAGGTCGTCACCACGCCAACGAACGGCTTCTTGATGTCGTCCGAGGTGAGGCCCATCGCGTAGTAGTAGGACCGGTGCGGGGCGCGCTGGGGCCCCGTGGTGGAGTAGCGCGAGGGCAGGTTGGTCTTGTCGAAGATCGTCACGCGCGCCACGTCGCCCAACTCCTCACTTGATGGCCCGGGGGCGGAGGTCATTGCCGTGCCACCCCATTATTGTGGAGCGAACCATAGTCATCGCCCGGTCGCGTGGCCAGCGAGACGATCAACCGCCCAGGCATGCCAAGCTGGGACAAGCTGCGGCTTGCCGCGCGAGACTGGCGATGCGACTTCAACGCCATGGATGCCGCCCACGCCCTGGCCCCGCGCCCGCCGATTTCCGTGCGCAAGATCGCGCAACGGGCCTTCACGCGCTTCCTGATCGATGACGGCCTGACCCACGCCGCCGCGATCGCGTTCGATTCGCTCTTCGCCCTGGTGCCGTTCCTGATCTTCCTCCTCACCCTGGCCGGCTGGGTGGGGCAGAGCGAGGCCGCCACGCAGTCGATCGACCTGGCGCTGACCCTCCTGCCGCCGGAGGTGGCCGGCTGGGTCAAGCCGCTGGTGAACGAGGTCCGGCGCGGGGCGCATCCCAGCATCCTGACCCTCTCCATGGTCGGGACCCTGTGGGTCGCTTCCAGTGCGGTCGAAGCGGTGCGCAACGCGCTGAACCGTATCTTCGATGCCACAGTGAGCGCCAAAGACTGGCCGATGCGCCGGCTGCAGGGGCTGCTGCTGACCTTCTTCGCCGGGTTCTGCGCGATCGCCCTGACCACCCTCACCCTGGTCCTGCCGATCGGCCTGCAACTGGCCGCCCAGCTCCTGCACGACCCGGAGATCACCATGATCGTCGGAAGTTGGTCCAGCCACCTGACCGGGGTCGCGATCCTGTTCGTGATCTCGATGACCCTGTTCCGGCTGCTACCCGGGCGGCGCATCCCGCTGACCCGGCTGGCGATCGGCGCGCTGTTCGTGGCGGTAGTCTGGAACGTGCTGGTCTTCGCCTTCTCGTACTACATGCGCAACGTCAGCAGCATGAGCGTCACCTATGGCAGCCTCGGAGGAGTGGTGGTGACGATGTTCTTCTTCTGGTTGTCCGCAGTGATCTTCCTGCTTGGCGCGGAGCTGGCGGCGGCCGTCGATCGCGCCAGCACGCCCAGCCCTCTTTCGGCGCCGCTGGCTCACGGTTAAGAACCGCTCCACACAGCGCCGCTTTTCCATCGGAGATCTTTGCCTATGAGCGCGATCAAGCCCCCCTCCTCCGGGCCGTTGTTCGCCGGCAAGCGCGGGCTGGTCATGGGCATCGCCAACGACCGGTCACTGGCCTGGGGTATCGCCGAAGCGGTGGCCGCGCATGGGGCCGAACTCGCGGTGACCTACCAGGGCGAGGCGCTGAAGAAGCGGGTGGTGCCGCTGGCCGAGCGGCTGGGCGCGCCACTGGTGCTGCCGGCCGACGTCACCGATTCGGCATCCATGGATGCGCTGTTCGAGGAGATCGGCGCCAAGTGGGGCAAGCTGGACTTCGTGGTGCACGCGATCGCCTACTCCGACAAGGAGGAGCTGAAGGGCCGCTACGTCGACACCAGCTACCAGAACTTCCAGAACAGCATGAACGTCTCGGTGTTCAGCTTCACGGACCTCGCCCGCCGCGCCATGAAGCTGATGCCGGACGGCGGGTCGATGCTGACCCTGACCTATCTCGGCGCCGAGCGGGTGGTCCCGCACTACAACGTCATGGGCGTCGCCAAGGCGGCCCTGGAAGCGTCGGTGCGTTTCCTGGCCGTGGACCTGGGCGGCCAGAAGATCCGCGTGAACGCCATCTCGGCCGGGCCGGTGAAGACGCTGGCCGCGTCCGGGATCGGCGACTTCCGCTACATCCTCAAGTGGAACGAGTACAACGCGCCCCTCAAGCGCAACACGACGATCGAGGATGTCGGCGGTGCTGCCGTCTACCTGCTCTCCGACCTTGCCGCCGGCACCACCGGCGAGATCGTGCATGTCGACAGCGGCTACCACGTGGTCGGCATGAAGGCGGCGGACGCACCGGACATCTCGGTCGTCTGATCCCGCCCGTCTCTTGGGTGGCGGTGCGAACACACCGCTAGTCCGCTCGTTCCTTTCCCATGCTGGACAGTCGACGCACGCCACAAGCGCATCCATCTTATCGTTCTGCTCTTCTGGCAGGGAGGAACGAGAACGATGGACAAGCGAACCTGGTACATCATCATCGCGGTGATTGTCGTCATTCTGCTCGCCTGGATCTTCTGGCCTACCACCGCGACCACGCCAGGAACGGTCGAGACGCCGCCCGCGGCAACCGACACGCCCTGAGCTGACCTCAGCCCGGAACAGGCTCGGCCGGCGGCACCAGCCCGCCCATTCCTGTTCCGGGCACCTTCAAGCAGCCTCTTGACCCGCCGGCACCGTTTCGCGCACCTGCCGCCTCCACGGGCACGCGCAGGGTCGAGGATCGATGGCAGGCAGCAGCTTCGGCGAGCTTTTCCGGTTCACCACCTGGGGCGAGAGCCACGGCCCGGCGATCGGCTGCGTCGTCGACGGCGTGCCATCGCGGCTTTCCTTGAGCGAAGCCGACATCCAGATCTGGCTCGACAAGCGCAAGCCGGGCCAGTCCAAGTTCACCACCCAGCGCCAGGAGCCGGACAGCGTCGAGATCCTCTCGGGCGTCTTCGAGGGCATGACCACCGGCACGCCGGTCCAGCTGATGATCCGCAACCAGGACCAGCGATCCAAGGACTACGGCGACATCAAGGACAAGTACCGGCCGGGCCACGCCGACTATACCTACGACATGAAATACGGCATCCGCGACCATCGCGGCGGCGGGCGCTCGTCCGCGCGCGAGACCGCGAGCCGGGTCGCCGCAGGGGCGATCGCCCGCAAGGTGCTGGGCGACGGAGTGCGGATCCGCGGCTACATGGTGCAGATGGGCAAGGACCGGATCGACCGGGCCCGGTTCGAGGACGCGGAAATCGACCGCAACCCGTTCTTCTGCCCGGATGCCGCCACCGCCGCGCGCTGGGAGGACCTGCTGGGCCAGGTGCGCAAGGCCGGCTCCTCCGTGGGCGCCGTCATCGAGGTGGTGGCGAGCGGGGTTCCGGCCGGCCTGGGCGAGCCGATCTACGACAAGCTGGATGCCGACCTCGCCAAGGCGATGATGAGCATCAACGCGGTCAAGGCGGTGGAGATCGGTGCTGGCCTGGAAGCAGCCGGCTTCTCCGGCGAGGAGAACGCCGACGAGATGCGGATGGGCAACGACGGACCGCGCTTCTCCGCCAACCATGCCGGCGGGATCCTGGGTGGGATCTCGACCGGCCAGGACGTGATCGTGCGCTTCGCGGTCAAGCCGACCTCCTCGATCCTGACGCCGCGCCGGACCATCGACCGGAGCGGGGCGGAGACGGAAATCCTGACCAAGGGGCGCCATGACCCCTGTGTCGGGATCCGGGCGGTGCCGGTCGGCGAGGCGATGATGGCGGTGGTCCTGGCGGACCACCTGCTGCGCCATCGCGGGATCTACGGCTTTCGGGGAGCCGGAGCATGACACTGCCGGACCTGATCTGCGATCCTGCCGAGGTCGATCGCCTCTACGATGCCGGGAAGGCGGTGGCGGACAGCGCCCGGCACACCGCCGGCTGGACCAGCGACAGTGCCGATGCGCGGGCGCGGCTGCGGCACCTGGCCGACCTGCCCTACGGGCCGACGGCGGAAGAGTATCTCGACGTGTTCCCCGGCCCCGCCGGCGGGCCGGTGCATGTCTTCATCCATGGCGGGTACTGGCGGCGCTTTTCAGCCAAGGACTTCTCGTTCGTGGCCGGGCCGCTGGTCGAGCAGGGGCACACGGTGGTGGTCCCGAACTACGCGCTGTGCCCCCAGGTAGGCATCGCCGAGATTGTCCGGCAGATGCGCGCCGCCCTGCGCTGGGTGGTGCTGAACGAGGCGGTCCATGGCGGCGATCCCCGGCGGCTGACCATCTCCGGTCATTCCGCCGGCGGCCATCTGGTCGCCATGATGCTGGCGACCGACTGGAGCCGTTGGCGGGACATGCCCAGCCGGCCGGTCCAGGCGGCGGTGGCGCTCAGCGGGATCTACGACCTGGCGCCCTTGGCATGGAGCTGGCTCCAGCCGGTCCTGCAGCTGGACCATCACCAGGTCCAGCAGCTCAGTCCGGCGCGCCAGGTCCGGCCAGGCCAGCCTCCCCTGGTGCTGGCGGCGGGCGGCGAGGAAAGCCAGGCCTTCCACGCGCAGGCGAGCCGCTACGCCGCCGCATCCGGCGCACTCGGCAACCGGGTCGAGCAGCTGAGCTGCCCGGGCCGCGACCATTTCACGATCCTGGCCGAGCTGCCTGGCCTCGCGGAGCGCATCAGCCCCCGGTGACGCTCATGTGCCGGGAGACCGACGGCACCTTGCGGCGGCGGTCGATGATGAAGTCGTGGCCCTTGGGCTTGCGGGCGATGCCGTCGCGGATCGCCTGCTCCAGGGCGATATTGCCTTCCGACGAGCGCAGCGGCGTGCGCAGGTCGACGGCGTCCTCCTGGCCCAGGCACATGTACATGGTGCCGGTGCAGGTGACCCGGACCCGGTTGCAGCTCTCGCAGAAATTATGGGTCATCGGCGTGATGAAGCCGATCCGGCCACCAGTCTCCGCGACCTGGACATAGCGGGCCGGCCCGCCGGTCTTGTAGTCGAGGTCGGAAAGCGTCCAGCGCTTCTCCAGGCGGGCGCGCACCAGGGAGAGCGGCAGGTACTGCTCGGTGCGGTCGCCGTCGATGTCGCCGAGCGGCATGGTCTCGATCAGGGTGAGGTCGAAGCCCTGCCCGCCGCACCAGGCGACCATGTCGTCGATCTCGTCCTCGTTGACGCCCTTGAGCGCCACCGCGTTGATCTTGATGGCGAGGCCCGCCTCCTTGGCCGCCTGGATCCCGGCCATGACCTTGTCGTACTTGCCCCAGCGGGTGATCGCCAGGAACTTGGCCGGGTCCATCGTGTCCAGCGAGACATTGATGCGCCGCACCCCTGCCCGCGCCAGCCCCTCGGCATGCCGGGCGAGCTGACTGCCGTTGGTGGTGACGGTCAGCTCGTCGAGGTCGCCGGTCTTCAGGTGACGGCCCAGGCTCTCGATCAGCAGCATCACGTCGCGCCGGACCAGGGGCTCCCCGCCGGTCAGGCGCAGCTTGCGGACCCCCATGGCCACCAGCGTGCTGCACAGGCGGTCGAGTTCCTCAAGCGTCAGCAGTTCCGCCTTGGGCAGGAACGTCATGTTCTCCGCCATGCAGTAGACGCAGCGGAAATCACATCGGTCGGTGACCGAGACTCGCACGTAGGAGATCTTCCGCGCAAACGGGTCGATCAGCATCGCATGTCCAGCAACGGGCCCAAAGAGCGGGCGGTACCTCGGCACGAACCGGCGCCCCGCTGGTAAGCGGCGCTGCGCCTGTCTATGCTTCCTCCAGCGAACTTAGGCATTCGGCGGCGGGAAGTGAACCGCCCTGGCCGCCGAACGCGACGCAATCATCCAAGGCCCCCGTCCGGCACGGGGACAAGAATCGTGCGATCGGCGCCCCGGGAGGGCCGGACCTGAAGATGGCCAGACCAGCCCTGCCGAAGATGGCGCTTCTCGCGGCGGCGACGCCCGAGGCCCAGGCCGCCATGGAGATCCTGGCGCGCCGGTGGCCGACCGTCGACCCGGACGAGGCCGAGCTGGTGATCGCGCTTGGCGGCGACGGCTTCATGCTGGAAACCCTGCACGGGCAGATGCCGCGGGGCCTGCCGATCTATGGCATGAACCTCGGCACCGTGGGCTTCCTGCTCAACGAGTTCGGAATCGACGACCTGCCGGACCGTCTGGCCCGCGCCCACGAGGTGTCGCTGCATCCCTTGCGGATGGAAGCGACCGGCACCGACGGCACCCAGGTGTCCGGCATCGCGATCAACGAGGTATCGATTTACCGCGAGACCCGGCAGGCGGCGCGCCTGGCCATCGAGATCGACGGGGTCGCCCGCCTGCCGGAACTGGTCTGCGACGGCGTCCTGGTTGCGACCCCTGCCGGCAGCACCGCCTACAACCTCTCCGCCCACGGGCCGATCATGCCGCTCGGCGCCAACCTCCTGGCGCTGACCCCGATCAGCCCGTTCCGTCCGCGCCGGTGGCGCGGGGCGCTCCTGCCCAACGGGGCGAGGTTCAGCATCCGCGTGCTGGATCCGGTGAAGCGGCCGGTGAGCGCGGTGTCCGACTATACCGAGGTACGCGACGTCGCCCGCGTCGAGATCTGGGAGGACCGCAGCATCAACCTGAAGCTGCTGTTCGACCCGGAGCACCACCTGGAGGAGCGGATCCTCAAGGAGCAGTTCGTCCCCTGACGTCCGGCGGCACCGCACCGAGGCGCGGGCGAGAAATCCACAGTTCGTCCAGGTTGCGGAGCATGCACCGGATGCCCGCACGGCGAGTTGCGGCGAGCCGATTGCTTCCGGCCACAGCTCGTGTATGAGCCGCGCGCTCCGCCCATCCGAAAGGTGCCGCGCTTGGCCCAATCTCCGGCCGTTTCGACCGCCGACCCCAAGGATCCGGGCGCGGGCAAGCTGCGCGCAGGCACGGTGCTGGCAGCACTCGGCGTCGTGTTCGGCGACATCGGCACAAGCCCGCTCTACACGATGCGCGAAGCCTTCGGCCATGCCGGCGGCCTTGTCCTGGACGAGCCGCATGTCCTGGGCGTGCTCTCGCTGGTGTTCTGGTCCCTCACCCTGATCGTGGCGATCAAGTACGTCGTCCTGATCATGCGCGCCGACAACAAGGGCGAAGGCGGGGTGCTGGCCCTGGCCGCCCTGGCCCTGGGCAGCGGCGGAGCCCGGGGCGACGCCCGCAAGTTCGTGGTGCTGACCCTGGCGATGATCGGGGTCGGACTGTTCTACGGCGACGCGATCATCACCCCGGCGATCTCGGTGCTGTCTGCCGTCGAGGGCCTGCAGACGCTGGATGCGCGGCTAGAGGCCTACGTGGTGCCGATCGCGGTCGCCATCCTGCTCGCGCTGTTCATGATCCAGCGGCAGGGCACGGCCATGGTCGGCCGGCTGTTCGGGCCGATCATGCTGGTCTGGTTCTCGGTGCTGGTGGTCCTGGGGCTGGTGCAGATCGTCCAGCACCCCTCGGTGCTGCGCGCGGTCGACCCGACCTGGGCGATCCACTTCCTCCACGAGGAGGGGCTGCACGCCTTCGTCGCCATGGGTGCCGTCGTCCTGTGCGTCACCGGGGCGGAGGCGCTCTATGCCGACATGGGCCATTTCGGCCGCGGCGCGATCCGGATGTCCTGGTTCGGCGCGGTGATGCCCGCCCTGGTGATCAACTATTTCGGCCAGGGCGCCCTGATCCTGAACCAGCCCGAGGCGATCGTCTCGCCCTTCTACCACATGGTCCCGGACTGGGGCCTGGTGCCGCTGATCCTGCTGGCGACGCTGGCCACCATCGTGGCGAGCCAGGCGGTGATCTCCGGCGTGTTCTCCCTGACCTCGCAGGCGGTGCGCCTGGGCTACCTGCCCCGCATGGCGATGCGCCACACCTCCGAGCACGAGATCGGCCAGGTCTACATCCCCCGGATCAACTGGCTGCTCGCCGTGGGTGTCCTGGCGCTGGTCCTGGCGTTCGAGAACTCCTCGGGCCTGGCCGCGGCCTATGGGATCGCGGTGACCAGCGCCATGGGCATCGACGCGATCCTGGCAGGCCTAGTCGCGATCTGGCTGTGGCGCTGGAGCCGGCTGACCTCGGTCCTGGTGTTCGGCAGCCTGCTCTGCCTCGACGCCGCCTACATCATCGCCAACAGCCTGAAGATCCCCGCCGGCGGCTGGATGCCGCTCCTGCTGGCGGCGGTCGTGTACCTGATGCTGCGGACCTGGGTACGGGGCCGGCGTGTCCTGGCGACGCTGCGCACCGCCCATGCGATGAGCATCGACCTGTTCATCCGCTCGGTCACCAGCAGTTCCCGCTGCCAGCGGGTGGCGGGCACGGCGGTCGTGCTCTGCAGCGACCTGACCGTGGTGCCGAACACCCTGCTGCACAACCTCAAGCACAACCATGTGCTCCACGAGCAGGTCGTGCTGCTGACCGTGCGCACCGACGACGTGCCGCGCGTGCCGCTGCACCAGGGCGTGGAGGCGCGGAAGCTGAGCGACGGCTTCTGGACGGTGGTGGTGCGGTTCGGCTTCATGGACCGGCCGGACATCCCGGCGGCGCTGCGCGTCGCGGCCCAGGCCGGCCTGACGGTCGATCCGTCCAGGGCCTCGTACTTCCTGGGCCGCGAGACGCTGGTCCCGTCGACCCGCGACTATCTGGGGCCGTTCGAGGAACGGCTGTTCATCAGCATGTCGGCCACGGCCACCGATCCCACCGCCTATTTCGAGCTCCCGCCGGACCGGGTGATCGAGGTGGGGACGCAGATCGAGGTCTGAGCGGCCGCCCGCAGCGCGCATGCGCCCCCTGGCGGAGTGCCGGCGGGCGGGCCACCATGGCGCCGTCGCCGCCATCAGGGAGGATGCCAGCCAGGATCTCCGTGGCGCGACCAGGCCTGGCACGATCATCCGCGCCGCCTGCCCATTTCCCACAGGAGATCAGGTCCGGTGAAGCTCGAAGGCATTTTCGCCGCCGCGGTGACCGCGGTGACCCAGGACGGCGCCGTGGACCGGCGCCGCACCCAGCAGCACGCCGAACGCCTTCTGGGCCAGGGATGCCATGGCGTGGCCCTGTTCGGCACCACCGGCGAGGCGGCGTCGTTCACCATCGCCGAGCGCAAGGCGATGCTCGGCCATCTGGTGCAGGCCGGCGTGGCTGCGGAGCGCGTGCTGCCCGGCATCGGGCTTTGCGCCCGCGACGACACGCTGGAACTGGCGCTGCATGCCCTGGACCTGGGCTGCCGGCACCTCCTGATGCTGCCGCCGTTCTTCTACAAGGGCGTCTCCGACGCCGGCGTCATCGCGGCCTACAGCGAGGTGCTGGAGCGCCTGCCGCCGGAAGCGGGAATCATCCTCTACCATTTCCCCAAGGTGTCGGCGGTCCCGATCACCCAGCCGGTGGTCCGAGCACTGCGCGAGCGGTTCGGGTCGATGGTGGTCGGGATCAAGGACAGCACCGCGGACCTCGAGCACACGCTCGGGATGATCGAGGCGTTCCCCGACCTCTCGGTGTTCCCGGGTGCTGACCATCACCTGCTGACCACGCTGCAGGCCGGCGGCGCCGGGTCGATCTCCGCCGCCGCCAACCTGAACGGCGCCGGCAGCCGCCGGGTCTTCGACCTGTTCCGCGCCGGCGATGGTGTCCAGGCCGAGGAGGCGCAGCTTTCGGTGACAGCGGTGCGGCGCGCCGTCGAGGGCGGACCGCTGATCCCGATCATCAAGGCGCTGCTCGCCCATCGCCTGGAGGATCCGGCCTGGCGCCGCGTCCGCCCGCCGCTCTGCGAGCTGGAGGACGACAGCGCGCTGGAGCCGGGCCTGGCGGCTCTGGCCAAGATCGGCAGAAACGTATAAAGATATCGTTATGCGCTTGTGGCGATGCTTCGTCGCGAACCGGTCAGCGCCGGTCGTACCGTGAGAAGTGTCGCCACGGGTGGCTTCGCTATAGATGCGATGAGCACTAGCCCTCATGGGACGGGACGATGAGCGACGGTGGCGACGAACTGGACCTTCGCGAGCTCGATGACGACGAGCTGGTCAAGCAGATCCAGGACGACCTCTATGACGGGCTCAGGGACGAGGTCGTCGAGGGCACCAATATCCTCCTGGAGCGCGGCTGGACGCCCTACAGGGTCCTGACCGAGGCGCTGGTCGGCGGGATGACCGTGGTCGGCATCGACTTCCGCGACGGCATCCTGTTCGTCCCGGAAGTACTGCTCGCCGCCAACGCCATGAAGGCGGGCATGGCGATCCTGCGCCCGCTCCTGGCTGAGACCGGCGCGCCCAGCGTCGGCAAGATGGTGGTCGCCACGGTCAAGGGCGACATCCACGACATCGGCAAGAACCTGGTCGGCATGATGATGGAAGGGGCCGGGTTCGAGGTGATCGACCTCGGGATCAACTGCGACGTCGACAAGTACATCGCGGCCCTGGACGAGCATAAGCCCGAGATCCTGGGAATGTCCGCGCTGCTCACCACCACCATGCCCTACATGAAGGTCGTGATCGACACGCTGATCGAGCGTGGCCGCCGCGACGATTTCATCGTGCTGGTCGGTGGCGCGCCGTTGAACGAGGCGTTCGCCAAGGCGATCGGCGCGGACGCCTACTGCCGGGATGCCGCAGTCGCGGTCGAGACCGCCAAGGAGTTCATGGCACGCCGGCACAACCAGCGCGGGGCGGCGGCCTGAGCGGCGGAACAGGAGAGACTGCGGTCGTGAACCCGCCGCCCCGCACCCTGATCCTGGCCTGCGGGGCGCTCGCCCGCGAGATCTTGGCGCTGATCGAGGCCAACGGGCTGGAGCATGTCCGGCTGCACTGCCTGCCGGCGCAGCTGCACAACCGGCCGCAGCAGATCCCGGGCGCGGTCCGCGAGGCAATCCACCGGCACCGGCCGCATCACGACCGGATCCTGGTGGCCTATGGCGACTGCGGCACCGGCGGCGAGCTCGACCGGGTGCTGGCCGAGGAAGGCGTGGCGCGGATCGAGGGGGTGCACTGCTATGCCTTCTTCGCCGGGTTCGACCGCTTCGCGGCGCTGGCCGAGCAGGAGGTCGGCACGTTCTGGCTGACCGACTTCCTGGCCCGGCAGTTCGACACCCTGGTCTGGCAGGGCCTGGGACTGGACCGCCACCCGGAGCTGCTCGAGCTCTATTTCGGCAACTACCGCCGCGTCGTGTACTTGGCCCAGACGGACGATCCCGCCTGCCTGGATCGGGCGCGGGCGGCCGCAGACAAACTCGGCCTTCAGTTCCAGCACGTGCCGGTCGGCTACGGGATGCTCGAGGACTTCGTGAAGGCCGCCGCAGACGGAGACGCAGATGGCGGATCGTATCGTGGTCTTCTGGCGGGACATCCCGGCCCAGGTGATCGTGAAGCAGGGGCGCAAGACCGCCAAGCGGGAGCTGCCGGCCCGCTTCTCCGAGGCGATCGACATGGCGGCCATGCGCGCCAAGATGACGGGTACCGACGCCTATCTGGAACAGTGGCGCCGGGCCGACCCGGTCGCCTGCGGCGACGATCTGGAGGCGGAAGCGCAGCGCGCGCATGACGAGCTGGATGCCGCCTATCCCCAGGAGCGGGTGCGCGAGCTCGTGAGAAATCTTGGCAGCGAGACCGGATCCGCCTGATCCCGCGAAAGCCTCCTGCAGCCCATCGACTATCGGACCAGAAGATGACCACCCGCACCATCGTGTCCTCCAAGACCAAGACCGTGATCATCGGCTTCGACCAGCCGTTCTGCGTGATCGGCGAGCGGATCAATCCCACCGGGCGCAAGAAGCTGGCCGCCGAGATGGCGGCCGGCGACTTCTCCACCGTGGAGCGCGATACGCTGGCCCAGGTCGCCGCCGGCGCGCACATGCTCGACGTCAATGCCGGCATCCCGCTGGCCGACGAGCCGGCGATCCTGGCCGACACGATCCGGCTGGTGCAGTCGCTCACCGACCTGCCCCTCTCGATCGACAGCTCGATCGTGGCGGCCCTGGAGTCCGGCCTCGCCGCCTATGAGGGCCGGCCGCTGCTCAACTCGGTCACCGGCGAGGAGGAGCGCCTGGAAGCGGTGCTGCCGCTGGTGAAGAAGTATGACTGCGCCGTGGTGGCGATCTCCAACGACGAGACCGGCATCTCCGAGGATCCGGACGTGCGCTTCGAGGTGGCGAAGAAGATCGTCCGCCACGCCGCCGACTACGGCATCAAGCCCCACGACATCGTGGTCGACCCGCTGGTCATGCCGATCGGGGCGCTGGGCAATGCCGGGACGGCTGCGTTCCGGCTGATCCGCCGGCTGCGCGAGGAGCTCAAGGTCAACACCACCTGCGGCGCCTCCAACGTCTCCTTCGGCCTGCCCAACCGGCACGGGCTGAACTCGATCTTCCTGGCCATGGCGGCTGGCGCCGGGATGACCTCGGCGATCATGAACCCGCTGCACGACCCGGAAATGCAGGGCATCATGGGTGCCGACGTGATGCTGGGCAACGACCCGCACTGCTCGAAGTGGCTCACCAAGTTCCGCGAACCCGCCTCCGAAGGCGGCCGGGGCGACCGCGCCGAGCGCCGCCGCCGTCGTTCCGCCGAGGCACCGGCCGCCGACGCAGCCGCGAGCGAGACCCTGCCGTCGTGAGCGAAGCCCTCGTCGTCTTCACGCCATCCGGCAAGCGTGGCCGCTTCCCGGTCGGCACCAAGCTGCTCGAAGCCGCCCGCCGGCTGGGCGTCGACATCGATTCGGTGTGCGGTGGCCGCGCCTTGTGCGGCCGCTGCCAGGTGAATGTCGGCGAGGGCTCGTTCGCCAAGCACGGGATCGATTCGTCGGCGGAGCGCCTGAGCGGATTCACCGCCACCGAGGAGCGGTACCGCTCCCGCAAGGGCCTGGCCGCCGGTCGCCGCCTGTCCTGCCAGACCCTGCTGGAAGGCGACGTCGTGATCGACGTGCCGCCCGAGAGCCAGGTCCACAAGCAGGTGGTGCGCAAGCGGGCCGAGGTCCGCGAGATCGCGATCGACCCGATGACCACCCTGCACTTCGTCGAGGTGCAGGAGCCGGACATGCATGATCCCCGGGGCGATCTCGAGCGGCTGCTGGAGGCCATGCGCACCCAGTGGCAGCTTGAAGGCCTGAGCGCCGATTTGCATGTGCTGCAGGGCCTGCAGAAGGCGCTGCGCAAAGGGGCATGGAAGGTCACCGCCGCGGTTCATGGCGGCAACCGGATCGTGGCGGTCTGGCCGGGCTTCACCGACCGGATCTACGGACTGGCCGTCGATATCGGCTCGACCACCATCGCCGCGCATCTGTGCGATCTGGCCAGCGGCGAGGTGGTGGCCTCTTCCGGCCTGATGAACCCGCAGATCCGCTTCGGCGAGGATCTGATGAGCCGGGTCTCCTACGTGATGATGAACCCGGGCGGCGAGGTCGAGATGACCGCCGCCGTGCGCGAGGCCCTGGCCTCCCTGGCCCGCGAGGTCGCCAAGGAGGCGGGGGTCGAGACCGACAAGATCATGGACGCGGTGTTCGTCGGCAACCCGGTGATGCATCACCTCCTGCTGGGAATCGACCCGACCGAACTTGGTGGCGCTCCGTTCGCCCTGGCGCTCGACAGCGCCCTGGACCTGCGCGCGGCCGAGCTTGGCCTGCAGGACGCGATGAACCGGGGGGCGAGCATCTACGTGCTGCCCTGCATCGCCGGCCATGTCGGCGCGGATGCGGCGGGTGTGGTCTTGTCGGAAACGCCCTACCTGCGCGACGAGGTCAGCCTGGTGGTCGATGTCGGCACCAACGCCGAGATCGTGCTGGGCAACAAGAACAAGCTCCTGGCCTGCTCCTCGCCCACCGGTCCGGCCTTCGAGGGCGCGCAGATCTCCGGCGGGCAGCGTGCAGCACCGGGCGCGATCGAGCGGGTGCGGATCGATCGGGAAACCCTGGAGCCACGCTTCAAGGTGATCGGCTGCGACCTGTGGTCGGACGAGGCAGGCTTTGCCGAGGCGATCGGCAGGACCGGCGTGACCGGGATCTGCGGCTCGGGCATCATCGAAGTGCTGGCCGAGATGTTCCTGGCCGGAATCGTCAGCAAAGACGGCGTGATCGACGGCGGGATGGCGGGGCGCACCGCACGTGTCCAGCCGGAAGGGCGCACCTTCTCCTACCTGCTGCATGACGGGGAGCCGTGCATCCGGATCACGCAGACCGATGTGCGCGCCATCCAGCTGGCCAAGGCCGCGCTTTATGCGGGCTCCAAGCTCCTGATGGAGCATTTCGGCGTGGAGCAGGTCGACCGCGTGATGCTGGCCGGCGCCTTCGGCAGCCATATCGACACGACCTACGCCATGGTGCTGGGCCTGATTCCCGACTGCGACCTGAACAAGGTGCAGGCGGCCGGCAACGCCGCTGGAACCGGGGCGCGGATCGCGCTCCTGAACCGCGCGGCGCGCAGGGAGATCGAGCAGGTCGTCGAGCGGATCGAGAAGATTGAGACGGCGATCGAGCCGAAGTTCCAGCAGCACTTCGTTGAGGCGATGGCGTTCCCGCACAAGACCGGCAGCTACGTCCACCTGACCAAGGCTGTCACCCTGCCCGAGCCCAAGGAACTGGCGGGCGAGGAAGGCGAGGGCCGCCGGCGACGGCGGCGCGGCTGACCAGGGCGATGGATCTCCCGGGCAAGCGGGCTCAGCTGTCCCGCTTCGCCTGGGCGTCCTTGACGAACTGGGAGACACGCCCGACCTCGCGCGGGTCGACCTGGACCGTGTCGCCTTCGTTCGGGATCGAGCGCATGCCGGCGTCGGCGGTGCGCCCGGGATCCGGATGATGGCGGGTCCGTCCGGCGCGCTTCATGGCCAGGGCGCGGCGCGCGATCCGGGCCTGACCGCCTGGCTTGCCTTCCTCGCCCAGCCTGCGGATCTCGTTGTTGATCCGGCGAAGGGCGTTGGCAAACACCTGCTTCTTGCGTGAGACGCCGGCTTCGCTCGGCGCAGGATTGGCGCCGCGCTGGTCGGACTTGCCCCGGTGCTCGCGGCGGCGCTGGCGCACGATGTCGCCGGCCTTGTCGCGGAACCCGCGGATCCGCTTGGCCGCCTCGATGAGTTGGCTGCGCCCGAGCTCGGTCACCTGCGGGTAGTGCGTCTGGACCACGAGCTCGAACTCGGATTCGGTCAGCAGACGCTTCTCGACGCCGATGCTGGTGGCCATGGATCGTGCTCCCGTGTTGGTCGATGCCACCGCCGCCGGGTCTCAGAGGTTCGACTTTGATCGGTGGCGTCTTGCGCGTTCGGCTTGCGCTGCTGGTCAGCGACGGCGCCTGTTCGCCCTGGCAGGCTTGGAATGAACCGGTGCCAGGGACAGCATAACGATGGCTGCAGTCGCCAGAGCGCCGACGGTTATCTGAAGCAGCATCTTGCAGTCGCTCCTGCGGATGTCTGGTCATGAGAACGCGGAAGGCCCATCGCAGGTTCCGCACCAGCCCTGTTACCGCATGGTGACCGCGGGCAGCTTGAACGTTCAGGTGGTTCCTTTCCGACCAACGCCGTAGTACCGCCCCGGCACAAGGCTTGGTCAAACGGAGGCTCCTGGGGCGCATGGCCGACATCAATTACCTGACTGCGATCCGGTTCGAGTTCGGCGCGGTGAACGGGCTCGCCGACGACCTGAAGGCGCTGGGGGTGATGCGACCCCTGCTCGTCAGCGATCGAGGCCTGGAGAAGGTCGGCCTGGTCGACCGGGTCCGCGACCTGCTCGGGCCGGACGTGCCGGTCTTCCTGGACGTGCCGAGCAACCCGACCGAGGCTGCGGTGAAGGCGGCGGCCCTGGCCTACCGGATGGCGGACTGCGACGGGATCGTGGCCGTGGGCGGCGGCTCTCCCATCGACCTCGCCAAGGGCGTGGCGCTGATGGCGACCCATGACGGCCAGCTTGCCGATTATGCGATGATCCTGGGCGGACTCTCCCGGATCACCAGCAGGGTGGCGCCGGTGATCGCAGTGCCGACCACGGCCGGAACGGGCTCCGAGGTCGGCCGGGCGGCGCTGATCACTCTGGATGATGGGCGCAAGCTTGGCTTCATCAGCCCCCACGTCATCCCCAAGAAGGCGGTTTGCGACCCGGAGCTGACCCTGGCGCTGCCGCCGGGCCTCACCGCGGTCACCGGGATCGACGCACTCTCGCACTGCGTCGAGACCTTCCTGTCGCCGCGCTTCAATCCGCCGGCCGAGGCGATCGGGCTGGACGGTGCCGGCCGGATCTGGCGGAACATCCGCCGCGCCTGCCAGGACGGCCAGGACCGGGACGCCCGGGCGGAATTGATGATGGGCTCGCTGCAGGGCGGCCTGTGCTTCCAGAAGGGGCTGGGTGCCGTCCACGCCCTGTCGCACGCCCTGGGCGGCCTGAAGACCCACGCGCTCCATCACGGCACCCTGAACGCCCTGCTGCTGCCCGGCGTGATCCGCTTCAACGCCGGCCATGTCGGCGACAAGATGGAGCGCCTGAAGGCGGCCATGGGGATCGCGGCGACGGACGACCTGGCCGACGCGTTCGCCCAGCTGAACCGCGACCTGGGGGTTCCGGCCGGGCTCGGCGCGCTGGGCGTGGGCCGTGACGTGTTCGACATCACCATCGAGCGCGCCCTGGCGGATCACAGCCACGCCACCAACCCAAGGCCCGCTTCGGCGGAAGACTATCGTCGCCTCCTGGACGAGATCCTCTGATCAGGCGGACCGGCCGTCCCGCGGGTCGGCCGGTCCTTCCTCGGCCATCGCATCTGCCTGCGCCGGCGAGGCGGGGCCTTCGCCGGTGGAAGGCCGGTCGGGATCTACTCCGGCGTGACGCAGCATCGCCCGGGCGATCTCCCGCTCGCCCAGAATCGTCTCGGTGGCGCCCAGCTGGCTGAGATAGTCCAGCTCGGCGTCCGAATGGGCGCGCGCCAGGATCTCCAGGCCGGGATGGGCCTTGCGCGCCTGCTCGACCACCTGGCCGGCCTCGAAGCTCTGCGCGATCGCCACGAACAGCCTTCGCGCATTGGCGAGGTTGGCGGCTTCCAGGACCCTCGGGTCGGCGGCGTTGCCGGTCATCACGTCCGCACCGTCCTGCCGCGCCAGCTCGGCCGGCTCGTCGCGGTCCTCGATCACCAGGAAGGGCTCCCCGGCATCGCGCAGCCCGCCGCCCACCACCCGGCCGACCCGGCCATAGCCGACCAGCACGGTATGGTCGGCCAGCCCGGTGGGTTCGGGCACCGTCCGACTGTGCGGCGTCTGGATGGCCGCCGGGCCATGATCCGGCCGTTCATGCGCCTGCACCGGCGCCACACGATCCGCCATCGCGAACAGCAACGGGTTCAGGAGGATCGAGATGATGGCGCCGGCCAGGATCAGGTCGCGGCCGATCTCCGGCAGCAGCCCGGTCTGGATGCCCAGGGTAGCCAGGATGAACGAGAACTCGCCGATCTGCGCCAGGCTTGCCGAGATCGTGTAGGCCGTGGAGGCCGGGCGGCCGAAGGCGCGCACGATCAGCCAGGCGGCGATCGACTTGCCGACCAGGATGATCGCCAGGGTCGCCAGCAGGAGGAAGGGCGCCTCCACGACGATCCCCGGGTCGAACAGCATGCCGACCGAGATGAAGAACAGCACCGCGAACGCGTCGCGCAGCGGCAGGGTTTCCTGCGCGGCCCGCTGGCTGAGCGGTGATTCGCTGAGGATCATGCCGGCGAAGAAGGCGCCCAGCGCGAAGGACACGTCGAACAGGGCGGTGGCGCCATAGGCCACGCCCAGGGCGATCGCGAGCACCGCCAGGCGGAACAGCTCGCGCGAGCCGGTATGGGCCACCCAGTGCAGCAGCATCGGGATCACCCGCCGCCCAACCAGCAGCATCAGCGCCACGAACGCGATCACCTTGCCGAACGTGAGCGCGAGCATCCCCCACAGGCCGAGGTTCAGCCGGGTCACCAGGGGCCCTGCCCCGACCTCCACCTGCTCGGTGCCGCTGCCGCCATGAACGGCGTGGGCGATCACCGGGATCAGCACCAGCGCGAACACCATCACGAGATCTTCGACGATCAGCCAGCCGACCGCGATGCGGCCGCGCTCGGTCTCGACCAGACGCCGCTCCTGCATGGCGCGGAGCAGGACGACGGTACTGGCGACCGACAGGGCCAGGCCGAACACGATGCCGCCCGCGAGCGGCCAGCCGAGGTAAAGCGCCAGCGACAGCCCGAGCAGGGTCGCGACCGAGATCTGCACGATGGCACCCGGCACCGCGATCAGCCGGACCGACAGCAGGTCCTTGATCGAGAAATGGAGGCCGACGCCGAACATCAGGAGAATGACGCCGACCTCGGCCAGCTGGTTGGCCAGCCCCTGGTCCGCAACAAAACCGGGCGTGAAAGGCCCCACCGCCGCCCCGGCGAGCAGGTATCCCACCAGCGGGGATATCCGCAGCCGCTGGGCAATGGCGCCGAAGAAGAAGGCCAGCACCAGGCCAATGCAGATCGTGGCGAGCAGGGGCGCGTGGTGCATGCTTCTCCGGGCCGGGCGGCGCTGAACGGTCGTCGGTCGTTGGAGTGCTATCTATATGCGCGGGGGTGTCACCGGGAACAACGCAGAAACATGCGGTGACGAAGCGCCACTTCTAGGCGACGAGTTCCACCAGACCGATCTTCATCAGCCAACCCAGATCAAGCTGGAGCATCGCGGCGGCCTCGTCGGCCGCACCGCCCAGCAGTTCCTCGTACGCGATCCCGGGCAGGCCGGCCGCGACGATGCGCTGGAGGAGGGTGCGGCTCCTGGGTGAGTCGCAGGGCGTCCGGTTCCGCAGCTGCACGACGTCCAGGCTCATCGGGTCGGTCCCGTGGCCGGTGGATGTCCGGCCGGTCGCGCGCAGGCGCATCCCCCGCTGCATGGTCCGGCTGGGATAACCCTGGAACAGTTCGTAGGGATTGCGCCGCCACGGATGGATCGCCGATCGTCGCGGGTGGAAGAGCGCCTTCTTGCGCAGCTTTTCGAGATCCAGGAACAGCGCCTGGTAAGCGCGGATCACCGTGGCCCAGTCATAGGTTGCCCGCGCCCGCTCCTGACCGGCGGCTCCCAGGGCGCGGCGCTTGTCGCCGTCGGCCAGGAGGCTGACGAAGGCCTCGCGCGCCGCGGACACGTCGACCGCCGTTCCCAGCGCGGCGGCCGCACAATAGGTATCGTAGCTCTCCAGCTGGTCCTCGAAGCGCTGGGCCAGCCACAGCCCGGCCGCGGGGTCCGGCGCCAGGGTCGGGACCAGGATCCCGCAGGAAGGATCCACCGTCTCCCGGTATCCGTCCCAGTCCGAAACGACCACCGGCAGGCCCGCGGCCATCGCCTCTACGGGGGTCAGGCCGAACGTTTCCTGGATGTTGTCGGCAAAGCTGACGAACAGGTCGGCGGCAAACCAGATGCCGGCGCGCAATTCCGGCCGGCGGCCGTCCAGCACGTGATGCACGATCGAGGGCGCCAGGGCCTGCTGGGCCTCGATCCAGTGGGCCTCGCGCTTCTCGTCGGTGAACCAGCCGGCCTGGATCAGGTGCACCCTGCCCTTCAGCCGCGGCCCCAGGGCTGCGACAGCCTCCTCCAGCCCGACGAACATCGGCAGCGGATGGGCTTTCACGTAGGCGCTGAGGCGGCCGAAATAGAGGACGGCAACGTCATCCTCGCCGATGCCGAGCCTGCTTCTCCAGCCGGCACGCGCCTCCTGCGAGGCCGGCTGGGATGGATCCAGGGAGGCGGTGTCGACGCCCAGGGGGATCACCGGAAGATGGAGCTTGGGACGCCGTCCGGCCGCCAGCCGCTCCTGGAGATAGCGGTACACGCCATCCACCTGGCGCTTGACCATCGCCTGCACGCTCGTGGAGGTGCAGATCAGCGCGTCCCAGGGCTCGACCGGCGCCAGCAGAAGGTCGCTGAGCGCCTCCATGGCCCCGACCGAGGCGGTGGTGTGAGTCACCCCAACCAGCGACCAGCGTCGCGGATCGCCGCGGCGCCGGCGAAAGGCGAGATCTCCCAGCTGGGGATCCGGGCGGAACA
Organism: Geminicoccus roseus DSM 18922; assembly: GCF_000427665.1. Classification (NCBI taxonomy): domain Bacteria; kingdom Pseudomonadati; phylum Pseudomonadota; class Alphaproteobacteria; order Geminicoccales; family Geminicoccaceae; genus Geminicoccus; species Geminicoccus roseus. Next base: position 4,485,858 of record NZ_KE386572.1, on the reverse strand, counting down.
GGGTGCCGGTCGCCTGGATGGCCGTGCTGTCGGTAGGGCTGGCAAGCGCCACCAGCCGGCGATCGTGACCGTCGATTCGCCGGACCGCTTCCACGAAGGCGGCGCGATCGGTGGCCCGCTCCACGTAGCCGACCGCCACGTCGACCCGGGCATGCTCGAGCCAGGCGCGAAAGAAGCTTTCCGTGGCTGCCTGGCGGCCCATCAATCGCGGCTGGTCGGTCCTGAAACTGTCGTCGTGGAACTGGATCGCCGCGTTCACCGGCATCAGGGCCCTCGCTTGGCTGCCACATCACCACGAAGCCGCCTCTATCATGCGGTCCGGCGGGCCGTCAGGGCGTCAGATGCGGTTCAGCAGGAACTCGCGCGCGGCGTTCACGAGGCTGGCCAGGCGATCGGAGCCGCCCTTGTCGGGGTGAACCTGCGCCATCACCCGGCGGTAGGCGGCCTCGACCTCGGCACGCCCCACGCCAGGCCCCAACCCGAGGATGTCCAGGGCCATCGTTTCATTCATCTCTTCGGTGGTATTTGTGGCATCGGAGCCACGGGATCCGCCGGCCTGGGCACGCCAACCAGGCGCCATCCGATCCAGCCAGGTGTCGATCAGCGGCAGGGATGCCGGTTCGGACGCCGACAACTCCTCCCGCAGCGCCAGCACCTCGCCAATGTCCAGGGAGTCAAGGGTACGGCCGGCAAACCGCCCCGTCCTGACCCGGCCGCTCATCGCGCCGCTGGCCCGGTCCAGGCGCATCGAAAGCCAGCCGGTCTCGATGCTGGATTCTCCCGCCGAGCCCGCGGCCTCCCCATCCAGTGGATCCGGTGGCCGGCTCTTCGCGCGCAGCCGGGTCACCGTGAGCCCCAGCGCGCCAAAGAACGCCAGCACGATCCCGAGCCGGCCCAGTGCCAGCAGCCCCATGCTCGCCATCGCCGCAAAACTCGCCATGAACAGTTTCAAAGCGCTCACGACCGACCTGGGCGAGGCGGAGGCGAAGGCACCCAGCAGCCACCAGCCGATCCCGGCCAGCGCCAGGATCGCCAGCAACCATCCCAGCACGATCATCGGCCGACCTGCGACGCGATCTGGCGGAAGGCTCCCCCTTCCTGCGCGGCCAGGCGCTGCAGCGCCTCATCGCCCCCGGACGCATAGACGGCGACCGCCCGCAGGGCATCTGCAAGTGCGCGGGGTGCACTGTGGTCGAAGCGATGGAAGGCTCCTCTCGTGACGCGCGCGATCTCCTGGAACAGAGCACGCGCGCCCGGGTCGGGTCCCTCGTGGAAGGCGAACACCGGCACCGACACCATTGCGAGCTGTCCGGCCAAACCGACCACCTCGTCGGCCTCCTCCTCGCACGCGTCTCCGATCAGGACCAGGGCCGCCACCTTGCCGCTTGTTCGTTCGCGCAGGGCATGACGGAGGACACGGGCGATCTGGGTGTGGCCGGCCCGGCAGCGCACCCGCTCCATCGCGTCCACCAGCGGGCGGGCCTGGTCGTGCCAGCGCGACGCCCGGCACTCGTCCAGGCCACGGAAATAGACGAGTTGCACGCACAGCCCGCCATGGGAGGCGGCCGCCTCGAACATCTGCATCTGCAGCCCGCTGGCCAGATCCCAGGTGGCCTCACGGGACTGGGTCGCATCGATCCCGATGATCAGCCGCGCCGAATCCGCGCGTCCGCTTCCGACCGCCGCCAGCGACCTTGCCTCGGCAACGAATGCGGCAATGTCCTTGCCGCCCGGCTTGCTTGGTAACTTCTCGCTCATGCTTTCCCATATGGCGCAGCTTGCCCGGTGGGTGAAGTGAGCCCAGCCGAGCTTTGGACACCCTGTCGCGCCGGACGTTCCCGGCACCGCGAGCGCCGCCGATGACAGATCCGTCACCGTCTGTATTCAATTCCTTAAGCATGTTGCTAGCAGCATCCGCTTGCCGCTACTCCCGATCCATACGCTCCAAGACGGTCATGCAGCCCCTCATGAACCTTATGGGACTGGTCCTGTGCGCCCTGGCCTGCTGGCCGTTCCCCCTGCACGCGGCCGAGCCGGTGACCCTTCCGGACGACAACCGGCTGGGGACGGTGCATGTCGCGCCCGCAAAGGGCGCCTCCCAGGCCTTCCTGTTCCTGATTTCCGACCGCACCGGATGGAACCAGCACCTGGATGAAGCGGCCGACGAACTCGCTTCGGCCGGGTTCGACGTGGCCGGCATCGATCTTCCGGGCTGGCTCCTCAACCTTGCGGGCGATCCCCCCGGCGACAATTGCCACTATCTGGTCGGAGACCTGGAGAGTGCGAGCAAGGACCTGCAGCGCCGCTGGAACAACCCACAGTACCGCCACCCGGTTCTGCTTGGGCTGGGAAGCGGCGCCACCGTCGCGATGGCCGCGCTGGGCGATGCCCCAGCCGCGACGCTTGCGGGCGCGGTCGCGCTCGATCCTGCGCCAGTTCTCCGCTCCGAGCGCCCCTTCTGCCTAAACGATCCCGGCGAGGTGGAGGGCGAGCCGGGAGGCTACGCCTATCGTCTGTCCGGGACCCTGCCCGGCTGGCTGGTCCGCGGCCAGTGGCGCGCGGAGGAGGCAAAGGCTCCTGATCGGCCGGACGGTGCCGCGGCGATCGACATCCGGCTGCCTCCAGCGAGCAGCCTGGCCGCCGCCCTGGTCGAGGCCCTTCAGGCCGGGATGTCATCCCGGTCCCGGCCTCCGGAACCCGCAGCGGCTCTCGCCGACCTGCCGCTCGTCGCCTTCCCCGCATCCGGGTTCTCCGACAGCTTTGCCATCGTCCTCTCGGGCGATGGCGGCTGGCGAGATCTGGACGCAAGCATCGCGGCGGTGTTCGTCGAGGATGGATTGCCGACCGTCGGGCTGGACTCGCTGCGCTATTTCTGGAACCGCCACGAGCCTGGCCAGGTGGCGGCCGACCTGGATCGGATCGTCCGCCACTTCCGGGAGCTATGGGCGGCAGACCACGTCCTGCTGGTCGGCTACAGCTTCGGCGCCGACATCCTCCCGGCGGTCTGGCCGCTCCTTTCGGACGATACCCGGCATGCGGTGACCCAGGTCAGCCTCCTGGCGCTGGGGACCCAGGCTGCCTTCGAGTTCCATGTCGGATCCTGGGTCGGCTGGGACGATCCCGACGCCCGCCCGATCCCGCCGGACCTCGCTCGCATGGACAGACGCCGCGTGCAGTGCTTTTTCGGCGCGGACGAAAGTCCGGAGGAAACGGGCTGCCGCAGCCCGGAGGCGGCAGGAACCGAACGGGTGGAGCGCCCGGGCGGGCATCATTTCGATGGCGACTATGCCACGATAGCGCAGACCATTCTCGCAGGTCTCGAACGGAGAAGTGAGTGAGCTTGGTGAGGACACCGCAGTCGCCCGGGGCGGCCGTCGGAACGGAGGAAGCCCCGGCCACGAACCGGGCATGGCTGTTCTACCTGAAAGCCATGGCGCCCTATGTCGTCGGCGGGGTGCTCTTCATCGTGGCCATCACCGTGCTCCACCGCATGGTCGGCTCGTTCCACTGGCGCGACGTGACCGAGGAGATCGCCCGGATCGGCTGGGACCGGGTCATCCTCGCCCTCGGCTTCACGGCGTTCAGCTTCGTCACCCTGGTCGGCTACGAGATCTACGGGGTGCGCTGGGCCGGCAAGAGGCTGCCCCTGCTGCACATCGCCACCGCGAGCTTCGTCACCCAGTCGATCGCCCATTGTACCGGCTTTGCCCCGTTCGTCGGGGCGGGCGTGCGCTATCGGTTCTATGTCAGCCAGGGGCTGGGGGCGCTGGACGTAGCGAAGGTCCAGGCGTTCTTTACCTTCACCTTCTCGATCGGCGTGGCGACGCTCTCCGGCATCATCCTGGTGGCAACCCCGGAGACCCTGGGCGCCGCCACCAAGATCCCGACGGCCGTCTGGTTCTCGATCGGCTGCCTCCTGCTGATCGCCGTGAGCGGCTACATCTTCTGGGGCTGGCTGAAGCCGCGCAGCATCGAGGTGCGCGGACACCGCATCGAGGCGCCCAGCCCGGGCATCACCATCATCCAGATCTGCCTGGGCCTGCTCGACCTGGGTGCCGCCGCCACGGCGTTCTGGGTCCTGCTCCCTCCCGAACTCGGCCTGTCCCTGCCCTCGGCGATCGCGATCTTCACCGCCGCGATCATGGTCGGGGTGGTGAGCAGCGTGCCGGGAAGCCTCGGCGTGTTCGAGGGTGCGGTGATGGTGCTGCTGCATCCGTCCGACGACCTGGTGGTCGCAGTGCTGGGCGCCCTCGTGCTGTTCCGGATCTGCTACTATCTGGTTCCGCTGCTTCTGGGCGCCGCGATCATGGGCGGCCTGGAGGTGGCGCGGATCCGCGGCTGGCTGGGCTCGGTCGGGCAGCTGACCGTGCGCGCGGTCGGTCCGATGGCGCCGACCCTGTTCGCGATCCTGACCGGCGTCGCCGGCGTCATCCTCCTCCTGTCGATTGCCACCCCGGCGAGGCAGGTGCGCCTGGACCAGCTGGCCAGCTACCTGCCGCTCGCGGTCATCGAGCTCGGCCATATCTGGGACAGCCTGATGGGCGCCGCCCTGCTGCTGGTCGCGCGCGGGCTGTATCGCCGGGTCCAGGGGGCGTGGCTGCTCGCGGTGCTGTGCCTTGCCACGGGAGCGCTCGCCTCCCTCGCCAAGGGTTTCGACTACGAGGAAGCCGCCTATCTGGTGCTGGTCCTGGTGCTTCTGCTGCCCTGCCGCTCCGAATTCTATCGCCGCAGCTCGCTGCTGGACGAGCGGCTGTCGGCGGGCTGGCTGGTCGCGGTCGCCATGGTCCTGGCGGCCATGGTGTGGATCCTGTTCTTCGCCTATCGCCATGTCGACTACGACCACAGCCTGTGGGCGAGCTTCGCGCTGGAGGCGGAGGTGTCCCGCTCGATGCGGGGGGCCACGGTCGCGGTGATCGCTGCCGCGCTCCTCGGCCTGGCGCAGCTGCTGCGCCAGCCGCCCGCGGCGCCGCGCCCGGCGACCGCGGAGGAACTGGAGCGGGCGCGGCCGATCGTGGCTCGCCACGGTGCCGCCAGCGCCATGCTGGTGTTCACCGGGGACAAGGCGCTTTTCTTCGACCGCACCGGCGAGGCGTTCATCATGTATGCCGTCCATGGCCGCTCCTGGGTGGTGATGGGTGAGCCGGTCGGGCCGAAGGAGCGCTGGGCGGAGCTGCTCTGGGACTTCCATTCCCAGGTCGACCGCCATGGCGGCCGCACGGTGTTCTACCAGGTCGGCCCGGACGCGCTTCCCTGGCTGCTCGACCTGGGCCTGCGGCCGGTCAAGATCGGCGAGAGCGCCAGGATCGCGCTTGCCGGCTTCGACCTGCAGGGCAGGCACCGGGCCGAGCTGCGCAACGTGCGCAACAAGGCCCCGCGGGCCGGGCTGACCTTCGAGCTCCTGCCTCCGGCGCGGGTCGAGGAGGAACTGGCGGAACTCGCCCGGGTCTCCGACGCTTGGCTAGGCGAGCGCAAGACCCGGGAGAAGCGGTTCTCGCTGGGCCGCTTCGACCCGGCCTACCTCGCGGCCACGCCATGCGCGGTGGTGCGCCAGCAGGGCCGGATCGTGGCCTTTGCCAATATCTGGCGATCGGCCGACGATCAGGAAGCCAGCATCGACCTGATGCGATCGGAGCCCGATGCGCCCTCCGGGACGATGGACTACCTGATCGTCGAGACCATTCTCTGGGCCAAGGCGCAGGGTTTCGCCTGGTTCGACCTGGGCATGGCGCCTTTGTCCGGGCTTCCGGGCCATCGGCTGGCCTCGCTCTGGTCCAAGTTCGGCCGGATGGCGGTGCGGCATGGCGGACGGCTCTACAACTTCCAGGGCCTGCGCGCCTTCAAGTCGAAGTTCGAGCCCACCTGGCGGCCTGCCTATCTGCTCTATCCCGGCATTTCGCTGGGCCGGGTCCTGCCGGACATCACCGCGCTGATCGCCGGCGGATGGTCCGGCATCGTGAACCGCTAGCGCCCCGCCACGTCAGCCGAGCAAGAAGCCCCGGCCGATCTCGTCGTCCTCCTCGAGCGTGAAGACGCTCTGGCCGGTATAGTGTGCCTGTCCCGCCACCTCGGCGCGAATCGCCGGGTAGGGGCCGCAGCGCTCGGCCAGTAGCGCCCTGCCCTCGAAGACGGCGCCGGTCACGCTCTGGAAACGGCAGGTCTGGCCGATGCCGGTCATGCCCCGGCGATGCATCACCGCCAGGCGCGCGGTCACACCCGATCCGGTCGGGCTGCGGTCGACCTCCCGGTCTGCGAACACGCAGACATTGGCCGACGGCTCGCCGCTGCCATCGCCGCCATCGGTGAGGATCGTGCCGTAGAGGAAGGCCAGATCGGGATCCTCGGGATGGTGCAGCGCGAGCTGGGCGCGGCCGGCCTGGCTGATCGCGTCGGCGACCTCGACCAGGTCGCGGAGCCTGGAGCTGCGCGGGTCGAGCCCGAACTGGTCGGCCGCGGTGATGACGTAGAAGGCACCGCCGTAGCCGATATCGACCATGACCGGGCCAATGCCTGGCACCTCCAGCACCCGGTCCAGGCCGGCGGCAAAGGCCGGGACCGAGCGGAACCTCACCCTGCCGCTTTGGCCATCCCTCACCTCGACCCGGACCTCCACCAGGCCGCAGGGGCATTGGATGCGCAGCAGCGTCTCCGGCTCCCTTCGTGGAACGAGGCCGTGATCCACCGCGAAGCGGCCAAGCGCGATCACCGCATGGCCGCACATGGTGGACCAGCCCTGGTTGTGCATGAACAGGACCGCGAGATCGGCGTCCTCCAGGTCCGGCTCGACCTGCAAGACGCCGTACATGTCTGCGTGGCCGCGCGGTTCCCACATCAGCAGCCGGCGCAGCGCATCCGACCTTTCCTGGACCTCTCGCCGCTTGGCCAGGATCGTGTTGCCGGTGGGTTTGGGAAACCCGGCCGTCACGATGCGGACCGGCTCGCCCCCGGTATGCATCTCCACCGTCTCGATCCGCAGCATGGCCTGCTCCCGCGATGCGCCCGCCCGATCTGAGAGGAGGATGGAGGACGCTGTCCAGCCTGCGGATGTGCCCGGCGTGAAAGAGTTTCTTAACCTGCTGCGGCTAGGTTCATTGGCGACAGGAGGCCGTGCTCACGGCCGGGGCATGCATGGGACGGGCAGCGGCATGGCGGACACGAAGGATGCGGCGGCAGGCAAGAGCGGCGGTGGCCGCGGGCGGATGATGATCGTCCTGCTGGCGGGCCTAGCGACGCTGGCCGGTGCGGGCGGAGCCGGCGCCTATTTCCTCGGCATGTTCGATTCCAAGGCTTCGGCGGCGTCGGTCCCTGCCGTGGAGCCGGCGGGCGAAGGAGCGGGCGCGGGCGACGGGCATGCGGATCAGCCAGCGGAGGGCGATGCCGGGAGCGGGTCGATGCCGGCCGCGGCGCCGGCAGTGATCTTCGTCGACCTGCCGGAAGTCCTAGTCAACCTGTCCTCGGATTCACGGAGAATGCGATTCCTGAAGCTTCGCCTGGCCGTCGAGGTCTCGAGCACCAGGACCGCCGAGACCGTGCAGCAGCTCACTCCCCGGATCATGGACAGCTTCCAGCTCTATCTGCGCGGGCTGACCGTCGAGGATCTGGGCGGACCTTCGGCCCTGTACCGCCTCAAGCAGGAGATGCTCGCACGGATCAACCTCGCGCTGGATCCGAGCCGCGTCGACGACGTGCTGTTCAAGGAAATGCTGGTGCAGTGAAGCGGCCTCAGGCGGGGAGCGGCACCATGAGCGAAGCCCACGAAGTTCTCGGCCGGTCCGGCCCGCAGTCCAATGGCGGTGCGACGGCGGCCGATCCACCCCATGGCGGTCCGATCCTGAACCAGGACGAGATCGACGACCTGCTGGGCTTTCGCACGGTGCGTGCCGGCGGGCTCAGGCGCGGGATCCAGGCGCTGATCAGTCCGGCAGGAGTGACCTATGAGCGCCTCCCGATGCTGGAGATCGTGTTCGACCGCCTCGAGCGCATGCTGACCACGAGCCTGCGCAACTTCACCGCCGAGAATGTCGAGATCGGCATCGAATCCATTTCGGCGCGCCGGTTCGGGGACTATCTGGAGAGCGTCCCGACCCCCGCGATGCTCGGCGTGTTCCGGGCGATGGAGTGGGACAATTACGGCCTGATCACCCTCGACAGCCCGATGATCTACAGCATCGTCGACGTGCTGCTGGGTGGCCGGCGGGGCGATCCGGCCGTCCGGACCGACGGCCGGCCCTACACCACGATCGAGGCGGCCCTGGTCGAGCGGCTGATCCGCCTGGTGCTGACCGACCTTTCGACGGCCTTTGCGCCGGTCACCAGGATCGACATGCGGTTCGACCGGATCGAGACGAACCCGCGCTTCGCCGCGATCGCTAGGCCCGGCAACGCATGCGTGGTGGTCAGGATGCGGGTCGGCATGGAGACCCGTGGCGGCGTGATCGAGTTCCTGCTGCCTTACGCGACCCTGGAGCCGGCGCGCGACGCCCTGCTGCAGATGTTCATGGGCGAGAAGTTTGGCCGAGACACCATCTGGGAAAGTCATCTTGTCCGGGAGATGCGCCTGACCAGCGTGCAGCTGGATGCGGTTCTGGACGAGCAGGTGGTGAGCCTGCAGGACGTCATGCGGCTCGAGGTGGGCTCGCTGCTGCTGCTCGGCGCCGGTCCCGACAGCCAGGTCACGCTTTGCTGCGGGGCGGTGCCGATGCTCAAGGGGCGCATGGGCCGCCAGGGCGAGAGGCTCGCTGTCCTCGTGGAAGGAATTGTCGAGCGAGGGGAGGAGGACGGAGGTGCTTGAGATGCTGTTGCAGGTGGTGCTGATCGTCCTGCTGCCGCTCTCGATCGGCTGGAGCGCGCTGCTGCACCGGCGCCTGGCGAGCCTGCGGCAGGACGGTGGTGGGATCGCGCGGTTCGTCGACGATCTGGTGGCCGCCACCGCCCGTGCCGAGGTGGTGGTTCGCGACATGCGCAATCAGGCTCAGGACCTCGGACGCCAGTGGCAGCGGCAGCGAGCCGACAGCGAGGCGGCGTTCGCCGAGTTGCGGCAGCTGGTCCTGCAGGCCGAGGGACGCATGCAGCAGTTGCGGCGCGAAAGCCCGCTACCAATCGACCTCCCGGTGGACAGCCAGGGCGTCCCGAGCACCGGAAAGCGGCCGCCGGCACGCTCGGATAACAATAGCCCCGGTCCCTCCTCCCACGAGCGGATCCGTGAAGCGGTACGGGCGCTGCGATGACGATGCGGCCATACCGTCCACGGGCTCGGACCTCGGACCTGCCCCTGCAGGAGGACCCGGGTGAGCTGGCGGACCAGAGGGGCAGCGCCGAGGGGGCCGGTATGCGGTTTCGCTGGTTCCTGATGATTGCGGCGATCCTTGGCGGAGGTGTCGTCTGCTGGACCATGCCGGTCCCCTATCCGGCGATTCCGGAGCTGGGGTCCGTGACCCTGGACGAGATCGAGCCTGCGGCAGGAGATGCGAACGCGGGTCCGGCACGGATGCCGGATCTCCTGGCGGTGGCGGCTCAGGAAGTCGAGGCGCAGCGGGCCGCCTTGGAAGAACGCGAGCAGGAACTCTCGGCGCGGGAGGAGATGCTGCGCGCATTGGCGCGGCGCCTGCAGGCGCAGCTCGCCGAGTTGCAGGGACGCACCCGGACCATCGAGGCCGGGCAGGCGCTGCTGGTCCGCGAGCAGCAGGAGCGGGCCGAGCGCCTCGCCCGGCTGTACGAGACCATGAAGCCGAAGCGAGCCGCCACGATCTTTGATCAGACGCCGACCGAGGACGTGGCCGCCATCGCCCGGCGGATGCGCGACGGCAAGGCGGCCCTGGTCATCCAGCACATGTCCCCGGACCGGGCGAGTGCCCTGAGCGCTCGCCTGGCCGAACCCTGACGGGATCAGGAGCTTCACATCCCGGACAATGGAGGTACTGGCGCCACATCCCCCGCAACTGCGGCCCATAAAGCATCCGTTGGTGTGATGTCTCTTGACCGGATCACGTCGATGAGTAGTCGTTGAGGGTAGATCGTGTCGGGGGGATGCAGATGATACTCCATCCAACACAATGGACCCGTCGGCGACATTCATCAGCGATTGCGATCCTGCGGAGGAGTGCGAGCCTCCTGCTCGGTGTCGGAGCGATCCTCTTGGGGCCGGCGGCACCGGAGGCCAGGGCAGCGGTCGAGCAACGTTCGCTTGATTTGACCATCCGTCCCCTGGACATTCATCTTCGCGACAGCGGGCTGACCTCGTCCGAGTTCGGGCAGAGCAGCATCGGACGTTCCGGGCTGGTCCATGAGCAACGGATGGAACTGGCGATCCAGGCGGGATCTCTCGGCGTCTCCCTGCGCCCGGAGGGCAACCGGCTGAAGCCGGACGTATTCTACGACGTCTCTGGATGGCGGCTGCGCACCCGGATCCTTTCGGGCGATTCCCCTCTGGAGATCGAGGGGATGCTGCTGCGGGCAGCCCATGCCTTGCCCCTGTTCGGGCTGGGATTCGGCAAGGCCGATCTGCCATAGATCCGCGCTGTCCTCCGGCCCCCCGAGGCGGCCGGCCGGAGCGGATCCTCAGGCGATGCGGACCTGCGGGCTCTTCCGGGCCACGATCAGCGTCACCAGGAGCAGGCCGGGCAAGACCGAGAGGTTCATGGCCTGCCAGCCGATCGTGTTCTGCAGGATGCCCGACAGGGTCGCGGAAGTTGCGACGCAGGTGAAGAGCGCCAGGTCGTGCAGCCCCTGGACCCGTGCCTTCTCCTCCGGGGCGTGCGCGGCGGTCAGCATGGTGGTCGCCCCCACGAACATCAGGTTCCAGCCAAGCCCCAGCAGCATCAGCCCGACGGCGAAGTGGGCGACCTGCTGGCCGGAGAGGGCCACGACGACGCAGCCCATGATGGTCGCAGCCCCGGCCAGGACGACCGGGCGTGGCCCGAACCGGGCAACAAGGCTGCCCGTCACGAAGCTCGGCGCGAACATGCCGAGCACATGCCATTGGATGACCGTGGCGCTGTCGTCGAAGCCAAAGCCGCAGCCCAGCATGGCGAGCGGGGTGGCGGTCATCAGCAGGTTCATCGAGACATAGGCCACCAGCGCTGCAAGGAAGGCATGCCGGATCGCGGGGTCGGCCAGGAGGGCCACGGTCGAGCGCCCCGCCGCCTGCCGGACCCTTTTCGGCGGCAACGGCACATCCAGCATGGTCAGCACCAGGCCGCCCAGGGCGGCGGCGGCGAAAACCGCCAGCTGGCTGCCGGCGAACATGATCGGCGCGAACATGTCACGGGTCGCCTTCGCCACCTCCGGGCCGGCGATGGCCGCCAGAATTCCGCCGGCCAGCACCCAGCCGATCGCCCTCGCCCGCAGCCTGCCCGCATCCATGCCCACATGGCTTCCGCCGCCGCAGCAGGACGCATCCGCGGCATCGGCGGCAGTGAACCGGAAATACTGACAGAAGGCGGAGAACACGCCGTAGAGAACACCGGCCAGGCAGAACAGCCAGAACCAGCCCTGCATGATCGCCACGAAGCCGCACAGGCCGGACAGCCCTCCGAACCCGCATCCGGCCATCAGCCCGAACCGGCGGCCGAACCGCTCCATCAGGAGCGAAGCCGGCAAAGTGGCCGACATGGTCCCGAGGAACTGCACGCCCAGGGGCAACGTCGCCAGCATGGGCGCCGGCGCCATGCTCAACCCGACCAGCGGCGAGGTGCTGATCATGATCGTGTTGGCGATGAAGAACAACGCCTGGCAGACGGCCAGGATCGCCAGGTTGCGGTTCAACGAGCCCCCGCGCGCTGACCCTGAAGCGGGCACCAGATTCATAGCCACGAAGCCTAGATGGCGGCAAGCCTCCACGAAAGCACGATGCCGAGGCCAGAAGGCCAATTCTTGAACGGCGTCGCACTTCTGGCGGTAGAGGCAGGGGCGGCCGGCGACCGGTCAATCCATGCAACCACCTGGAGCAGCGGCGGGTCATGGTCGGCTCGCTACCGCGCCTTGCGCGGCACCTTCCGGAACCAGCGCCCTGGGCCCTTGCCGGATCGACTGTCGCAGACACCACTTGCACTGGGCTCATGCCGACATGGCCGCCAGTGCTCCGGCGAACCGCAGTCGCAGGCGGGAAGCAAGTCGAACCTGCACGGCCGGCAAGGATGGCGAATGACCTGCTGCTTCCGCTCGTCCGACCGAGCCTATCGCGATCTGGGCGACGAGCCTCGCCGGCCTCCCCACACCTCGCCCGGTACAGATCGTGGCCATCAGTGCTGCAGGCCTACCGGGAGGCACTTTCGCGTCGCCAATCCCTGTCAAGCCAGGACCGCTGACGCTCGTCATCCTCCGCCGCCCACCAGCTTCACGTCGTGCGGCGGAGAGCACTGCCTGGTCTTCCGACCTGCTCCGGTCTGCCGCGATCTTCTGCCGGTCTGGAGTTCCCCGCGATGCCGCCTCTGCTGCATGGCGAGCGGGTTTACGGCTTCGCCGCATGTCGGACACGCAAGCGGCAAGAGCGGCCGATGGCCAACCGCAGCTACAGCAACCGCTACGTGCGCCACCAGTGCGGCATCGGCAGCCCACGCGCCAAGACCCTCGCGCCCTGATCGGCTGGCAGGTCAATATTCGGCACAAACAGACCGAGCGCCTGATGGCGCTCTCAAGCCGTGTCGAAGCATCGCAACCCGCACCGAGAAGAGGTCCACCAACTGCCGAGCCATGCTGCAGTTCGCTGTCATCATGCTCTAGCTGCAGATTAAAGAGCATGCCCTAGCTGTCGCCGCCATGGAGGCTGTTCCCCCGGGCCAGGAAGGAAAGCTGTCGTTGCCACAGCTGCAATCCTCGACCGGGAGTTCCGGATGGACGTTCATCAGAAGGCGCGTACGACGCCGCATCGTCGAAGGCTGTTCGTGAGACGCTTGGCGGAAGGCTGGACGATTTTTGCGGTCGCGGCCTCGCTTGGGCGTCTTGGCACGCATTGTCCGCAAGGGGCGCGAGGACCAGGTCGAGGAGGGTGAGGCGGGGCTGCGGGACCGCGCGTTCCGGCCGCACCGCCGCCCGGCCCGCCTAGCCATCTATCGGGTGCTACAATGGGTGGCGTTGCTCCGGCATCTCCTCCAACGTCGGCGCAATTAGACGCTCGACCGCTTGATCGTCGATCTGCCTGGGGCACTCCCGCACGTGGCCCATCAGCCAGGCTCTCCAGCCGATGCAGGGGGGTAAACGCTGTTGCCACAGGGCCACTGTCAGCCGGGTCACGCCCAGCCCCGTGGCTACTCTAAGATCGGTGGCCCCCAGCTCGGCACACGCCAGCACCACACGAGCACGCTTGGCCAGCGCCTGGCTCACCTTCCGACGCCGGATAAGATTCGCCAGCGCCGCCCGGTCGTTCAAGCGCAATCGTCCTCGGTCCACGAGCCATGGCAGCCTCCTCCACCGAGGCAGCCACCCTCGCCCACGTCATACAGAGTGCAAGCTGACCTCCAACTCAAACCACTCGGTAGAGGCTCATTCAGCCCATGCTGAGGCGATGGCGCCGGGTGCGAGCGCGGCCAGTCAGTTCAGGGCGAGGCAGTCATGGTGCACGGAGATGCGCCGCCGGTTCTGGAGCCGGCCGCAAAGCCGCTCGATCAGGTTGCATCGGGTCTAGGCATTGCAGTTTGAGCAGCCAAGGGATGGTCCGGTGGGCGGCGGACGGCATGGCGGACCGGACATTCTGAGCCTCAAGCCAATCGTGGCGATTATCGGCATCATCGGTCGTGTCGGCGATCAGGCGCCTGGGCGGCGACAAGGTGCTCGACAGCGGGATGGCGATGCTGTTGGGGGTCCGGGCGAACGCGCCGGGTCGGCCGCATTCATCGGCCACAAAGAGTTGTCGAGGTGCGGCCGCCGCGCAAGCGGCCGATGGCCGGGCGCCGCTCGCCCTCTTGCCGCCCGGAAGGCAGTGATGTGCCCTGACGTGGATCTTGTCGATCGCGACTTCACTTTGCACCAGCAAGCTACTGCAACCAACGCTGCCGCGAACCACGACGTGCCCATCTGTTGTAGCGGTTGGAGATGGTCATGGCCGGACGGTCGGCTGGCCGCCATGATCCGCACGAGGCGGATCATCCATTCCCACTGCAACCGGGGCCAAGAAATCTTGGCGGGCTGCAGCCGGTCTCAAGAACGGGCGGGGTTCCGTGGAGCACCCGCCGCGCCTCGAGATCTGGCCGACCTGGCCGATCATGAGGCGGCAGGAGGTTTGTCGGATTTCGGTCTAGCAAGGCGGAGACCTTTCGGCGCGTGATCCGCGGCCCTGTCCTATGCGCTTGGCTGGACAAAGGTGATGGCGGAGCTAGGCCGGCGGGGAACGCTGGAAGAATGGTTGGCGCCATTCCTGTGGGAGATGACGCACCGGAGGCGGCGGTCTTGGGCTCCTCCCCACCGGCAGGGGCCGATCGGTTGCCATGAGCGCAAGGGCCAGCAATCGGCAAATGCCCGGCTGGGCATGGACGGGCATGACTCGCTTCATCACGTCGTCACCAGTCCACGCTTGGATGAAGCCCCTTGCGGCAGCTGGCGGAATGAGCGGGCTGGCCGGATGCTGCGCCGGTGGTCGGCGATCCGGTTCTGCCCAGCTGGGCGGGCACGCGGTGGACCTGGCGCGTCCATCGGCCGGGTGCCTGGGCAGGCGCGCCAGCCGCCAGGTGCTGGAGGCCCTCACCCTTGCCAATGATGAGGTTCCGGTACGCCTGCGCCTTTGTTCGTCTGCGCGAGCAGGCATGCTGAAGGCTTTGGGTGCCCGATGTCGCACACTGTGCAGAGGACGGGCTGTCGCCAGGGCATCGGCAGCTTTTTGCGCGATGACCCGCCCTGGTGGAGATCAAACGGCTCCTGGTTGCCGGTGGCCGCTTTGGTCCCGCGGTGGCCGATGCCGGCCGGGGCGCCCGCGCCGCCTTGCGTTCTGGCCTGAGCAGGCGCGGCCTCATCCGTGACCGTCGGCATGGCCAAAGTGCTGAAAATCGACCTGCCCGCCATCAAACTGCCCTGGCCAACATCCCAGCGAGGATCGGGCGCCGGCCACGCGCTGGCTCCTGCCAAAGGGCGGCGAATCGCCCGGCCGAAGGCGAGCAGGTCTGGCGGGGCCTCCCGGGCGAGGCGGTCTGGCTGGTGGGGAGACAGCGGGGCTCTGGTGGGCGCGAGCATCATTTGCCCAACCTGCCAGGACATTCGGGCCTTGCGGAACTTGCGGCGGCCATTGAAGCAAAAAGGATCGGTGACAGGCGCATCAGCAGACGATGGAGGAATAGGGCCTCGGCAATGTCGGGGCCGCAGGTGGACTGGCCAGGACCGCCGTGCGCTCATGACCATGATCGCGCCCTGTTTCCACTCGGCACCTCTGTCTCAGGGAGTGAAATAACATTGCCCCACGGCCGTGCAGGATCCACCCTGCTACGGGATGCGGCTCAGTTGCAGCGCCACGACTCCCAGCGCCACCAGGGCGGCGCAGGCGATCCTGCGCCGGCCGAAAGGCTCCTTGAGCACGCGCGTGCCGATCCAGGCTGCCAGCACCACCGAGGTCTCGCGCAGGGCCGAGACATAGGCGATCGGCGCCCGGGCCATCGCCCAGATCACCAGCCCGTAGGCCAGCAGCGACATGGCACCGGCGACCGCCGCGGGACGCCAGAGGGTGGGCACCGCCCGGACGAGGGCCATCCTGCGGCGGACGAGCACCAGCGTGGCGAACGGCAGGCCGTCCAGGACGAACAGCCAGACGATGTAGGAGAACGGGTCGCCCGCAGTCCGGGCCCCCATGCCGTCGCAGATCGAGTAGATCCCGATCACGCCGGCATTGAGGATGGCCGGCACCAGGGCGCGCCGTCCGCTCAGTCCGCCGCGGTCGGCAGCGGCCAGCGCGACGATGCCGAGGCCGATCACCAGCACGGCCACCACGCCGGCGGGCTCCAGCGTCTCCCCCACGAACAGCCAGGCCAGCAGGGCCGCGGCCGGCGGCGCAAGGCCCCGGGTTACTGGATAGACCTGCGAAAGGTCGCCCAGCCGGTAGGCGCGGGCGAGCAGCTCGTAATAGGCCAGGTGCGAGGCGAGCGAGCCCAGGAGCCATGGCCAGGCGGCTGCGGGCGGTGGTGGCACCAACAGGCAGAAGGGCAGCACCATGATCGCGATGGTGAGACCGACCAGCGCCAGACGCAGCTCCGGCTCGCCGCCGGTCTTGACGACCGCGTTCCAGCTCGCATGCAGTACCGCCGCGGCGAGCACCACCGCGAACACCGTCACAGCCATGGGCACGGGTCTCCGCCGGAGCGATCCGCCACATGATTGTCACGACATCGTCACGGACCGTGCGCGGTAGCGCTGCGGCCGGCCACTTGTCGAGCTTGGAGACGCCTGATGCGCGTATCGCTGATCCAGCTGGCGGCTGACGTCGACCTCGAGGCCAACCTCGCCCAGGCCCGGGATCTCGTCGAGCACGCCATTGCCGCCGACCAGCCGGACCTCGTGGTGCTGCCGGAGACCTTCACGCTGATCGGGGGCGACGCGGCGGCGCGGGCGGCGGCCGCCGAGACCATTCCCGACGGCCCCGCCTCCCGGATGCTGCAGGAGCTGGCCAGCCGCCACCGGATCACCATCCATGGCGGCAGTTTCCTGGAAAAAGGGCCGGACAGCCGCGCCTACAACAGCACGATCGTGGTCGGGCCGGACGGGGAGATCGTCGTCCGCTACCGCAAGATCCACCTGTTCGACGTGACCGCCCCGGACGGCCGGATCTTCCGGGAAAGCGACGGGATCGCCCCGGGCACGGAGCTTGCCACCTACGAGCTCGGCGGTTTTCGCCTGGGCTGCACGATCTGCTACGACCTGCGCTTTCCCGAGCTGTTCCAGCTCCTGGCCCGGCAGGGGGCCGAGGTGTACCTGGTCCCCTCCGCGTTCACCCAGCAGACCGGCAAGGACCATTGGGAGGTGCTGCTGCGCGCCCGGGCGATCGAGAACGGCGCCTATGTCCTGGCGCCGGGCCAGTCCGGTCCCCACCCGACCAGCCGGCGGACCTCCTGGGGCCACTCGATGGTGGTCGATCCCTGGGGCAGCGTGATCGCGCAGGCGAGCGACGGCCCGGGCTGGGTGACCGCGCGGCTGGATCATGACCGTGTCGTTCAGGCGCGGCGGATGATACCGACGCACCGGCATCACCGCCTGGTCGAACCCTGGGACGCCTGAAGCGGCTGCACATGAACGAACAACGGGAGGACTTCATGCCGGATTTCGCCATCGTCGACACCCACATCCATCTCTGGGAGCCGAGCCTGATCCCGATGGAGTGGTGCGCGGGCGTCCCTGCACTGAACAAGCCGTTCGGGATCGCGGAGCTGGACCGGCACCGCGGCCGGGTGGCACTGGAGAAGTTCGTGTTCGTCGAGTGCGACGTCGCCAAGGGGCGCAGCCTGGACGAGGCGCGCCGGATCGCCGGGCTCGCCAAGGACGACCCGAGGCTCGGCGGCATCGTCGCCCATGCGCCGCTGGAGGACGGTGCTGTCGTCGAGCCGCATCTGGAGGCGCTGGCCGGGCTCGGGCTGGTCAAGGGCGTGCGCCGGCTCCTGCAGAACGAAGCGGACAACGACTTCTGCCTGCGCCCGGACTTCCAGGCAGGCCTGGCGCTTCTTCCCAAGTACGGCTTCGACTTCGAGCTCTGCGTCTTCCACCACCAGTTCCCCGCCGTGCTGGAGCTGGTGGCCCGGCATCCGCAGGTCCGGTTCGTCCTGGACCATATTGGCAAGCCCCCGATCAAGGCCGGCGGGATCGAGCCCTGGTGGACCTTCATCAAGGCCCTGGCGGCCTTTCCCAACGTGATCTGCAAGCTGAGCGGCGTCGCGACCGAGGCCGACCATGGCAACTGGCGGGAAGCGCAGCTGCGTCCCTACATGGACCGCGCCGTCGACTGCTTCGGCGTTGACCGGATCATGTTCGGCGGCGACTGGCCAGTTTCCGTCCTGGCCCTGCCCTACGAGCGCTGGGTGGAGACGGTCGAGCGGGCCACCGCCCATTTCAGCGACAGCGAGCGGCGCGCGATCTTCCGCGACAATGCGATGCGCTGGTACCAGCTCTGAGACGCGGTAACGGGAATTTGGGATGATGGCGGCGCTGGTGGGCTCCTGGCAGTTCTGGGCGGTGCTGGCGGCCTGCTTCGCGGCACTCACCGCCTTGTTTGCCAAGGTCGGCGTGCAGGCGATCGATCCTGACCTCGCCACCTTCATCCGCACCCTGGTCGTGGTCGCGGCCCTGGCCGGCATCCTGGCGGCGACCGGCAAGTGGCGGCACCAGGGCGCCATCCCGGGCTCGACCTGGCTCTTCCTGGTCCTTTCCGGGCTGGCCACCGGGGCTTCCTGGATCTGCTACTTCCGGGCCCTGCAGCTTGGGGAAGTCGGCCGGGTGGCGCCGATCGACAAGCTCAGCGTCGTGCTGGTGGCGCTGTTCGGCGCGCTGTTCCTGGGCGAGCGGCTCTCGGCCGCGAACTGGGCTGGTGTCATGCTGATCGGCGCCGGTGCGCTTCTGGTCGCCTATCGCGGCTGAGCGGCAGACAGCCGCCCGGCCGGATGGGACCGGGCGTCAGATGGCGTAGTCGAACGCCGCGTAGGACATCTCGCTCAGGATCTCGTCGGCGCTGCGGGACGTGTCGCAGGACGGGGCCACCTTCACCGCGCGCGCCGGGACCCCGGCCACCGTGGTGCGCGGCGGGACCGGGTTGAGAACCACCGAGCCGGCGGCAATCCGGGCGCAGGCACCGATCTCGATATTGCCCAGGATCTTGGCACCTGCGCCGATCATCACCCCGCGACGCACCTTGGGATGCCGGTCACCGGCTTCCTTGCCGGTACCGCCCAGGGTCACGCCCTGGAGGAGCGACACATCGTCCTCGATCACCGCAGTTTCGCCGACCACCAGGCCAGTGGCATGGTCGAGCAGGATGCCCTTGCCGATCCGCGCGGCCGGGTGGATGTCGGCCTGGAAAACCTCGGAAGTGCGGCTTTGCAGGTAGAGCGCGAAATCCCGCTCGCCGGAGTTCCACAGCCAGTGGTTCAGGCGGTGCACCTGGATGGCGTGGAAGCCCTTGAAGTACAGGAACGGCTCGATGAGCCGCTCGCAGGCCGGATCACGGTCGTAGACGGCGCTGATGTCGGCCTGCAGGCCCAGCGCGATGTTCGGATCGTTGCTGGCCGCGCGGTGGAATGCCTGCAGGATCAGAGGCTGCGAGATCACATCGTTCTTCAGCCGGGCCGCGATGCGATGGAACATCGCGCCCTCGAAACTCGGCTGGTTGATGATCGAATCCAGGAACAGCGGCGCCAGCATCGGCGATTTGGCGCATGCCTCCTCGGCCTCCCAGCGCAATCGCCGCCAAAGCGTGTCCGAGAGATCGCCCTGCGCTTCGGGCGACACCAGGGCCAGATGCTTCTGCCTGGTCGTGGCTGCCATGGTCATCCTGTCGCCTCCGACGCGCCCTTCGGGCCATTCGACCTGCCGAACACCAGTACCTGCCGCCCCGTTCCCGATCGGCAATCGGTTCGTTGACGAAGCAGGGATCTCTACTCCGCCTTCTCCAGGCTGGGCAACGTCATCAATTCTAACATGGGAGTTCAGGAGGTCCGAAACGAGCTCAGATTCCACCGCCTGTTTCAATGGCGATCTGCTCGGCGACCCGGTCCTGCAGGCGCCAGAGATGGCGGTCGTGGATGCCGTACTGCTCCAGCGACGCCACGGTCTTGTAGAGATATTCGGCGCAGGAGCCGCCATGCCCGCAGGCCCTGGCCAGCATCGCCACGGTCTGCTCCAGGGGCGGCTCCGGGCGGTAATAGGAACAGGCATGGTTGGCGACAAAGCCGAGAGCCCGGACCATTCCCTGGTCGGTGCGGGCATCGAACCAGCGCCAGCGGTTGCCTGATTCCTTGAACCCGATCTCACGGCGCAGCAGGAGTTCGATGTCCTTGGCTTCCTCGCCGGCGGGCAGGCGGAACAGGACACCCTTGCAGGCGCCGCCCCGCTCCAGGGCCAGCATCAGGCCAGGTTCCTCCGGCGTTCCGCGCCAGCGGGTGAGATGCAGGCAGTAGGAGCGGTGCCAGCCATGCACGGTGCCGACCCGGTGCTCGGCATAGCGGAAGGTCGGGTTCCACAAGAGCGAGCCGTAGGCAAAGATCCACAGACCCTGCCGGGGGTCGATCTCCTCCATCAGCCGGGCGGTCATCCGCCGGTAGTCGTCATCCTCCAGCGGTACCAGGTCGAGATGCGGGCCGGGATCGGGAACCTGGCGGTAGACGCGGCTGACCAGGTCTTCGGTCAGCCTGCGCCGTGCCGCGGGTGGGGCCAGCCGGGTCTTGAGGGGAACGGTCATGCCGCTTGAACTGGCTCCTTGTCGGGCTCCTCCAGGGACCAGCCGAAGAAGCTGCGCCCCAGGATCCCCGTGAGATCGGTGAGGCTCTTCTGGATGAAATCGTCGAGCGCGTGAACCGTCCCCGCGGCAATGATCTTGCTGACCTTGGTCGGTTCCAGGTCGTCGTAGAGCCCATCCAGGTGCTCGATCGCCCGGTTCGCCGCCTTGAGGCCGTAGCGGCGGCGCAACTGGTGCAGATGCTCCTCGATCGACGCCAGATGGTGGGCGACCGAGCGGGGGAAGCAGGGATCGCACAGCATGAACAGCGCGACCTTTTCCTGGGTGATGCCGCGCGGGTGCCGGCGCCGGAACGCCTGGTAGCCAGCGGCCGAGCGCAGGAGGGCCGTCCAGTAGCTGGCATCGCCGGCGAGATCATCCCCCTCGCGCAGCGCGGCGGCCAGCAGCTTGGCGTCCAGGAGCCTGGTGGTCTGATCGGCGCACTCGATGGCGCGACCGAGTTCGTAGAAGCTCCAGGCCTCGTCGCGGTAGAACGTGCCGGCGGTGATCCCGTAATGCGCGTCGCAGCCATCCTTGATCTGCGCGCACAGCCGGGACAGCCGTTCCTCGGCCAGATCGTCGATGCCGAGCGTCAGGACACGGTTGTAGAACACGTTGAGCTGCGTCCACATCTCGGTGGTGATCAGCGGCCGCAGGGCACGGGCATTCTCCCGGGCTCCCCAGATGTCGCTGACCAGGGAATTGGGATTGTCCCGGTCCAGGACGTAGAACCGCAGCACCGACCGGGCGTTGGGCTGGCCGTGCTTCTTCTCGAAGCGGGCACGGTCGGCGTTGATGTCGAGGACGACGCCCCAGTCGTGGGCGCCGCGGCTGTCGCGGGAGAAGGTCTCCTGCACGTCCAGGATACGCGCCAGGTTCTCGGCGCGCTCCACATAGCGCCCCATCCAGAAGATGCATTCCGCATAGCGGGCAAGCAGCCGGGTCACAGCACGTCCTCCCTCAGGACCCAGGTGTCCTTCGAGCCGCCACCCTGCGAGCTGTTCACCACGAGCGAGCCTTTGCGCAGGGCCACGCGGCTGAGGCCGCCGGGCAGCACCCAGGTTGACTTGCCGGTGATCGCGAACGGCCGCAGATCGACATGGCGCGGCTCGATCCCGTCCTCGGTGAGCGTCGGCGACACCGACAGGTCGATCATCGGCTGGGCGATGAAATTGGCGGGATTGGCCAGAAGCTTGGCACGCTGGTCGTCCAGTTCCGCTTTGGTGGCCTTCGGCCCGATCGTGATGCCGTAGCCCCCGGACTCGCCGACCGGCTTCACCACCATCTGGTCGAGCCGGTCCAGCACCTGATCCAGAGCCGGCTTCTCCCGGCAGATCAAGGTCTCCACGTTCGGCAGGATCGCGTCCTGGTCCAGGTAGTAGCGCACCAGACGCGGCAGGTAGGCGTAGATCGCCTTGTCGTCGGCGACGCCGGTGCCTGGCGCGTTGGCGAGTTGCACGTTGCCCTTGGCGTAGGCGCGCATCAGGCCGCTCACGCCCAGCATGGAGTCGGGGTTGAACGCCTCCGGGTCGAGGAAGTCGTCGTTCAGCCGCCGGTAGATCACGTCCACCGGCATCCGCCCGGCGATCGTCTTCATGAACACCCGGTCGTCGTCCACGAACAGGTCGCGGCCCTCCACCAGCGGCACGCCCATCTCCCGGGCCAGGAAGACGTGCTCGAAATAGGCCGAGTTGAACACGCCCGGCGAGAGCAGCACGACCTGGGGCTCCTCGATCGCCTCCGGCGCCACCTCGCACAGGGCATGGTGCAGGCGCTGGCCGTAGTCGGACACCTTCATGATCGGCACATTCTCCATCAGGTCGGCGAAGGCGCGCATCATCAGGTGGCGGTTCTCGACCACGTAGGAGACGCCGGACGGCGAGCGGGCGTTGTCCTCCAGCACCATGATGGTGCCGTCATGGCCGCGCACCAGGTCGATGCCGTTGATGTGGACATAGGTGCCGAACGGCAGGTCCAGCCCCTCCATCTCCTTGCGGTAGTTGGCGTTGCCGAGCACCAGGTCGCCCGGGATGATCCCGTCCTTGATGCATTTCTGGTCGTGGTAGATGTCGTGCAGGAAGAGGTTGAGGGTCTGGACCCGCTGGATGGTGCCCTGCTCGATATGCCGCCAGTCGCCGCGGGTGAGGATCCGGGGGATCACGTCGAACGGCAGGATCCGGTCGATGGCGTCCTTCTCGCTGTAGACCGTGAAGGTGATGCCGAGATTGTAGAGTTCGGTCTCGGCGTCGCCGGCACGGGCACGCAATGTCTCCAGCGGCAGCGCGTCCAGCTTGGCGGCTACCCGCGCAATGGCGCCGGATTTCTCGGCAGAGCGGAGCATTTCACAGTAGAAGTGACCCGGATCATAGCCGCCAAGTGCGCCGGTCCAGCCATTGTCCGCCTGCACGGGGCCATTATTCTGCACTTGTGTCTGCATCGGTGCCGGTCCTTTGCGCCCTCTGGCCCGTGCCAGCAAACACGGTGCCACCCGCCCCTGACAAGCGCCGCTGTCACGATAGCAGCGTTTCTTCCTGCCGCGCCGACGGTCAGATCTGCGCGGCAGGCTGGCAATTGCCCATCATTTCGACCGTTCAGCCGGAGATCATGTCGGTCAGCCGGAAGCGGCCGATCCGCACGATCTCTTCGATCGCAGTGGCGATCTCAGTCTCCGGCCCGTTCGCCAGACGGCGCTCGAACGCCTCGAGGATCTGGACCTTGCCGGCGCCGCGCACCGCCATGATGAACGGCATGCCGAACCTCGCCCGATAGGCGTCATTCAGGGCATGGAAACGATCGTACTCGGCGTCGCTCAGGCGATCGAGGCCGGCCGAGGACTGCTCCTTCGTGGAATCGGTCGTCAACGCGCCGGCACGCGCCGCCTTGCCGGCGAGGTCGGGATGAGCCCGGATCAGGCTCATGCGATGGTCGAGCGGGGCGTGGCGCACCACGTCCGCCATCGCACCGTGCAGGCCGGGCAGGCTGCGGAACGGCCGGCGGTCATAGGCATGTTCCGCCACCCAGGGGCTGTGCTCGAACACGGCGCCCAGCGCGGCGACGAAGCTCGCCCGGTCCATGGCGTCCACCTGGGCCATCGTCAGCATCGTGTCGCCGCCATCGCTGTCTCCGGTATCACTTGACCACGGCCCGGACCTTGCAGGACGCTCCCTGCCTGGCAAGGGAAGAAGCGATGGGCAGGCTCACCACCCATGTTCTGGACACCGCGCATGGCCGGCCCGCACGAGGCATGGCGCTGGCGCTGTACCGCATCCTGGCGGACGGAAACCGCCAGTTGGTGGCCGAGCGCCGTACCAATGCGGACGGCCGCTGCGACGAGCCTCTCCTCCAGGGTGGCGAGTTCCAGGCCGGGCGCTACGAGATCCTGTTTCAGGCTGGGGCCTATTTCCGCGAGGTCGGCTCGGACCTGCCGGATCCGCCGTTCCTGGACGAGGTTCCCCTGCGCTTCGCCATGGCGGACGACAGCCATTACCACGTCCCGCTGCTGGTCTCCCCCTGGGCCTATTCCACCTACCGGGGGAGCTGAACCATGACGGCGATCCGGTTCCGGCTGAACGGCGCACCGGTCGAGGTGACCGACCTGCATCCGACCACCACACTCCTGCAGTACCTGCGGGTCCAATGCCGCCTGACCGGCAGCAAGGAAGGCTGCGCGGAAGGCGACTGCGGAGCCTGCACCGTGGCGGTAGGCGAGACGACCGGCGGGCAGGTTCGCTGGCGGGCGGTCAATGCCTGCATCCTGTTCCTGGGAGCCCTGCACGGACGCTCGGTGCTGACCGTGGAGGGCCTGGGCGCCGAGGGCCAGCCGCTCCACCCGGTCCAGCAGGCGTTTGTCGACCATCACGCCGCCCAGTGCGGCTTCTGCACGCCGGGCTTCGTGATGGCGCTGGTGGCGCAGCGCCTGGACCGGACCAACAGCAGCCACCTCACCACCGAGGACGTGCTGGCCGGCAATCTCTGCCGCTGCACCGGCTACCGTCCGATCCTGGATGCCGCCGCCGATGCGGGGCTAGGCGACGACGTGCCGGTGGTCCCGGTCCTGCCGGAGGGGGAGGCGATGCTCGACTATGCCGCCGCCGGCGGACGGTTCCGGGCGCCGCGCAGTGGCGATGAACTGGCGGCGTGTCTGGCCGAGACGCCCGAAGCCACCATCCTCGCCGGCGGCACCGATATCGGCCTGTGGGTCACCAAGGCACTGCGCGACGTGGATGACCTCGTCTGGACCGGCACATGCGCCGACCTACAGTCCATCGAGGTCACCGCCGACGAGATCCGCATCGGTGCCGGGGTGCGCCTCTACGACGCCCATCCGGTCCTGGCCGAGGACCGGCCGGACCTGGGCGAACTTCTGCGCCGGTTCGCCTGCGCCCAGATCCGCCAGACCGGCACCGTGCTCGGCAACGTCATGAACGCCTCGCCGATCGGCGACGGTTCGCCGGCCTTCCTGGCGCTCGGGGCCTCGCTCGTGCTGCGCAGCGGCGCGTCGCGCCGGACGCTCCCCCTGGACGAGTTCTTTCTCGGCTACCGCTCGACAGCGCTCCGTCCGGGCGAGTTCGCCGAGATGCTGATCGTGCCGCGCCCTCTCGAGGGCGAAGTGTTCAGGGCGATGAAGGTGAGCAAGCGCTTCGACCAGGACATTTCGGCGGTGATGGGAGCTTTCCGCCTCGTGATGAAGGACGGTCTGGTCGCCCAGGCCCGGCTGGCCTTCGGCGGCGTGGCCGCGACACCCAGGCGGGCCCCGGGCTGCGAGGCGGCCCTGATCGGCCGCCGCCTCGACGAGGGGTCGATTGAAGCCGCGTGCGCCGCGTTCGCCGTGGATTTCCAGCCGATCGACGATGTGCGCGCCAGTGCTGCATACCGTACCGAAGCGGGCCAGAACCTGCTGCGCCGGCTGTTCTACGAGGTGGTCAGGCCCGACGTCGCGACCCGTGTCCTCGACCTGGAGGCAGCGGCATGACCAGGATCCAGGCTGTCCAGGCGGCCCTCCCGCACGATTCCGCCAAACTGCACGTCACCGGCCGGGCCCGCTATGTCGATGACCTGGCCGAACCCCATGGCTGCCTGCATGCGGCAGTCGGCCAGTCCAGCCGTGCGCATGCCCGGATCGTGCGCATGGACCTGAGCCGGGTTGCGACGGCGCCCGGGGTCGTGACGGTCATGACCGGAATGGATTTCCCCGGCCTGAACCAGATCGGCCCGGTCATCCTGGACGAGCCGGCCCTCGCCCAGCACAGCGTGGACTACCATGGCCAGGCGCTGTTTGCGGTGGCCGCCACCAGCTACGAGGCCGCACGCCGGGCGGTGACGCTTGCCGAGATCACCTACGAGGACCTGCCGGCCACGGTCCAGCTGGAGGACGCGCTGGCACAGGGCCTGGAACTGCTGCCCAGCCATGAAATGGGCCGCGGCGATCCCGACGCGGCCTTCGTCAAGGCCCGCCACGTGCTCAGCGGACAGTTCCGGTTGGGCGGCCAGGACCATTTCTACCTGGAGGGTCAGATCGCGCTGGCCATCCCGTCCGAGGATGGCGGCATGGACGTGCATGCCTCCACCCAGCATCCGACCGAGGTGCAGCATGTGGTGGCCCGCTGCCTGGGCGTCATCGACGCGAAGGTGCGGGTCGAGTGCCGGCGGATGGGCGGCGGGTTCGGCGGCAAGGAGACCCAGGCCAACCAGATCGCGGTGATCGCCGCAGTGCTGGCGCGCCGGACCGGGCGGGCGGTCAAGTTCCGGCTGGACCGGGACGTCGACATGACCCTCACCGGCAAGCGCCACGACTTCCTGATCGGCTACAAGGTGGGCTTCGACGAGAGCGGCCGGATCGAGGCAATCGAGTTCGACCAGGCGGCGCGGGGCGGATTCTCCGCCGACCTCACCGCCGCCATCGCCGACCGGGCGATGTTCCACGCCGACAACGCCTATTACTTTCCGCATGTCCGGATCCGCTCCCGGCGGATGAAGACCCACACGGTCAGCAACACCGCCTTTCGCGGCTTTGGCGGCCCGCAGGGCATGATCGGCATCGAGGAGGTGGTCGACGAGATCGCCCGCCATCTCGGCCGGGATCCGCTCGACGTGCGCCGCGTCAACTTCTACGGCCCAGCCCCGCGCAACCAGACCCCCTACCACATGGAGGTAGAGGACTTCGTCCTGCCCGAACTGCTCGACGAGCTGGAGGCGAGCTCCGACTACCGGGCCCGCCGCGCGGCCATCGAGCGCTGGAACGAGACCAGCCCGCTCCTCAAGCGCGGCATCGCCCTCACCCCGGTGAAGTTCGGCATCAGCTTCACCACCAGCCACCTGAACCAGGCTGGCGCGCTGATCCAGCTCTATACCGACGGCTCGGTCCTGCTGAACCATGGCGGCACCGAGATGGGCCAGGGCCTCTACGTGAAGGTCCAGCAGATCGTCGCCGAGGAACTGCAGATCCCGACCAGCCTGGTGCGGATCACCGCGGCGGACACCGGCAAGGTCCCCAACACCTCGGCCACCGCCGCCTCGTCCGGCACCGACATGAACGGCATAGCCGCCCAGGCGGCGGCACGGACGCTGAAGGAGCGCCTCATCGCCTTCGCCGCCGAGAAGTACGGCCTGCCGCCGCACCGGATCGTCTTCCAGGATGGCGTGGTGCTCCTGGGCGAGCGGCCGATCAGCCTGCGCGAGCTGGCGAAGGAGGCCTGGATGGCCCGCGTCCAGCTTTCCGCCACCGGCTATTACGCGACTCCCAAGATCCATTACGACCGCGACGAGGCGGCCGGCCGGCCCTTCTATTATTTCGCCTACGGCGCCGCCTGCTGCGAGGCGGTGATCGACACGCTCACCGGCGAGAGCCGGATCCTGCGCGCCGACCTGCTTCATGACGTCGGCCGCTCGCTCAACCCGGCGATCGACATGGGGCAGATCGAGGGCGGCTTCGTTCAGGGCATGGGCTGGCTGACCACCGAGGAGCTCTGGTGGACCCGGGAGGGAGCGCTCGCGAGCCATGCGCCTTCCACCTACAAGATCCCCTGCGCCTCCGACCTGCCCAAGGATTTCCGGGTCCGGATCTGGCAGGGTGGCCGCAACCGCGAGCCGACCGTGCACCGCTCCAAGGCCGTCGGCGAGCCGCCGCTGATGCTGGCGATCGCGGCCTTCCAGGCGATCAAGGATGCGGTGGCGGCGGTCGGCGCCGGCCAGGCCTCGCCGCGGCTGGACGCGCCGGCCACGCCCGAGCGGATCCTGTTCGCGGTCAAGGAGCTGCGGGCGCGCACGCAGCGCAAGGCTTTGCCAACGGCCGCCGAATGAGCAAGGCCGTCCGGATCCGCGTTGTCCGGGCGGAAGGGTCGACGCCCCGTGCAGCCGGCGCCGCGATGGAGGTGACCCTGGAGCGGATCGCAGGAACAATCGGCGGCGGGCAGCTCGAATGGCAGGCCGTGAAGGCGGCGCGGCGGATGCTCGAGGACGGCACCACCCATCTGGACATGGAGGTGCCGCTCGGCCCAAGCCTGCGCCAATGCTGCGGCGGGCGGGTGACCCTCACCCTCGATGCCAGCGATGCCCCGTTCGTCGAGGAACTGCCGGTCGATGCGCCACAGGTGGTCCTGTTCGGCGCCGGCCATGTCGGCCGCGCCCTGCTCCAGGTCCTGGCGCCCCTGCCCTGGCGGCTCACCCTGGTCGACCCGCGGGCAGATTTCCTGCCCGCGCCCTCGCCCCGGCTGGTGGTCCGGCAGAGCGACGATCCGGCGGGCCTCGTGGCCGGCGGCCCGGCTGCGGCCTGCTGGGTGGTGGCGACCCACTCCCATGACCTCGATCTGGATGTGGTGGATGCCGTGCTGCGCCGGGGCGACTTCCGCTGGCTCGGCCTGATCGGCTCCCGCACCAAGCGCGCGACCTTCGAGCGCCGCCTGATGGCGCGCGGGCACTCTTCATCTGTGCTTTCGCGGCTGATATGCCCGATGGGCCTGCCCACCATCCACGACAAGCACCCGACGGCGATCGCGATCGCGGTTGCCGCCGAACTCCTGTCGCTGCCCATCCCCGAGGAGCCGCACGCGTGAACCACGAGACAGCCATGCGCCGGGCGATCCGGCTCTCCATCGAGAAGATGGAGGCGGGCGAAGGAGGTCCGTTCGGTGCGGTGATCGTGAAGGATGGCAGGATCGTCGGCGAAGGCTGGAACAAGGTCACCACGAGCAACGACCCGACTGCCCACGCCGAAATCGTCGCGATCCGCGAGGCGTGCCGTGCCCTCGGCACGTTCTCCCTGGCAGGCGCCACCATCTACACGTCCTGCGAGCCCTGCCCGATGTGCATGGCGGCGATCTACTGGGCGCGGCTCGACGAGGTCCACTACGGCAACGACAAGGACGCCGCCGCCGCGATCGGGTTCGACGACGCCTTCCTCTATCAGGAGATGGGCGTGCCGATGAAGAGCCGCCGACTGCGCTTCACCTGCACCCTGCCGGACGAGGCCAAGGAAGGTTTTGAGCGCTGGCGCGCGAAGGCCGACAAGGTGGCCTATTGATGCCGGCGCTCCTGGAACTTGCCGGCATCACCAAGCGCTATCCGGGCGTCGTCGCCAACCAGGATGTTTCCCTGACGGTGCAGGAGGGTGAGATCCAGGCCCTGCTGGGCGAGAACGGTGCTGGCAAGTCCACCCTGATGAAGATCGTCTATGGCCTCGTGCGGCCGGACGAGGGCGAGATCCGCTGGAAGGGCGTGCCGGTCACCGCCAACTCGCCGGTGCTGGCCCGCCAGCGCGGCATCGGCATGGTGTTCCAGCACTTCACCCTGTTCGAGACGCTGACCGTGGCCGAGAACATCGCGCTCGGGCTCGACCCGCGGGATGCAGGGAAGGACCTGCCCGGGCGGATCCGCGAGCTTGCCGCCCGCTATGGCCTCGCGGTGGATCCGGAAGCACCGGTCTGGTCGCTTTCCGTCGGCGAGCGCCAGCGCGTCGAGATCGTCCGCTGCCTGCTGCAGTCGCCCAGGCTGCTGATCATGGACGAGCCCACCTCGGTGCTCACCCCGCAGGAGGCCGAAGGCCTGTTCACCACCCTGCGCCGGCTGGCCTCCGAGGGCTGCGCCGTCCTCTACATCAGCCACAAGCTGGAGGAGATCCAGGCGCTTTGCCATGCCGCCACCGTGCTTCGCGGCGGCACCGTGGTGGCGCGCTGCGATCCGACCCTGGAGACAGCACGCAGCCTGGCCGCGCTGATGATCGGCAAGTCGCCCCGGGAGATCGAGCACCGGCCGATGCCGAGCAGCGGTCCCCCCGTGCTCGAGGTGCACGACCTGAGCCTGGCGTCGCCCGATCCGCACGGCACCGATCTGGAGCATGTCTCGCTGACCGTGCGCGCCGGCGAGATCGTCGGGGTGGCGGGGGTGGCCGGCAACGGGCAGCGCGAACTGCTGCGCGCATTGTCCGGCGAGGATGCCGGGGCGCAATCGGGCAGCATCCGGCTGGCCGGGGTTCCGGTCGGCCACCTGGGACCTAGGCGGCGCCGGGACCTGGGCCTGGCCTTCGTCCCGGAGGAGCGGCTCGGGCGTGGCGCCGCACCGAAGCTCAGCCTGGCCCTGAACACCCTCCTGACCGGTCAGCGCCGGGCGCTCAGCCGGGGCGGGCTGATCGACCGCTCCGCGATCCGGCGACGCGCCGCCGACATCATCGATCGCTTCAATGTGCGCGCGGCCGGCACCAATGCCGAGGCGGGCAGCCTGTCGGGAGGCAACCTGCAGAAGTTCATCGTCGGCCGGGAACTCTACGAGGAGCCGAAGCTCCTGATCGCCGCCCATCCGACCTGGGGTGTCGACGTGGGGGCCGCGACCCTGATCCGCGAGGAGATGCTGGCGCTGCGCGAGCGGGGCGGTGCCGTGCTGCTGTTCAGCGAGGAGTTGGACGAATTGTTCCTGCTGGCCGACCGGATCGCGGTGATGTTCGACGGCAAGCTGTCGGAGCCGGTGGCCACGAACGGGCTGACCCGGGAAAGCGTGGGCCTGCTGATGGGCGGTGCCGGCTTCGAGGAGGGCGCCCGGCATGCTCAGGCTCACTAGGCGAACAAACCCGTCGCGCACGCTGGAGATCGCGGCGCCGCTCCTCGCGGTGGCGCTCACCCTGGTCGTGGCGGCGCTGCTGTTCGTGGCGCTGGGCAAGAACCCCGTCCAGGCCTTCGCCGCGATGTTCTGGCGGCCGGTCCAGGACCTGTACGGGCTGACCGAGCTCGGCGTGAAGGTGACCCCGCTGATCCTGATCGCCGTGGGGCTGGCGATCGGCTTTCGGGCGGCGGTCTGGAACATCGGCGCCGAGGGCCAGCTCATCGTGGGTGCGATCGCCGCCAGCGCCGTGGCCCTGCAGTTCGGCGAGGACGCCAGTGGGCCGCTGCCCTGGGCCCTGCCGCTGCTGGCCGGCACTGTCGGCGGGATGGCCTGGGGAGCCATTCCCGCCTTCTTGCGAACCCGCTTCAACGCCAACGAGATCCTGGTCAGCCTGATGCTGGTCTATGTCGGCGGGTTCCTGCTGCAATACCTGGTGCGCGGCCCGATGCGCGACCCGATGAGCTTCGGGTTCCCGCAGTCGCCGATGTTCGCCGATCCCACCCGGCTTCCGATCCTGGTCGAGACCACCCGCCTGCATCTGGGCTTCGCGCTGGCGCTGCTCGCCGCCGTGCTGGCCTGGATCTTCGTAACCCGCTCCTACCAGGGCTTCGTGTTCCGCCTGTCGGGCGAGGCCCAGCAGGCCGCAGCCTATGCCGGGTTCAGCCGGAGCAAGGTCATCTGGGGCAGCTTTCTGATCAGCGGCGGGCTGGCCGGGCTTGCCGGCGCGGCCGAGGTGACGGGGCCAATCGGCCAACTGCAGCCCTCGATTTCCCCGGGCTACGGCTTTGCCGCGATCATCGTAGCATTTCTGGGCCGCCTGCACCCGATCGGCATCGTGGCGGCGGCCCTGCTGATGGGCCTGTTCTACCTTGGCGGCGAGATCGCGCAGCTCGAGCTGCAGCTGCCGATCGCGATTACCGGCGTATTCCAGGGCCTGCTCCTGTTCTTCCTGCTGGGCGCGGACAGTTTCGTGCGGTGGCGGCTGGTTATCGGGGAGAAGCGCTGATGGGCGACGAACTCGACATGGCGATCGCGGTGATCGCCGCGACCCTGCGCGCCGGTACCCCGCTGGTGTTCGCCGCGGTGGGCGAACTGGTTGCGGAGCGGGCCGGGGTGCTCAATCTCGGCATCGAGGGCATGATGCTGGTGGGGGCGGTGGTCGGCTTCATGGTGGCCGCCACCACCGGGCTCACCCCGATGGGCTTCGTGGCGGCTGCTATCGCCGGCATGGCGGCGTCGGCGATCTACGGGGTGCTGGCGCTCAACCTGATGACCAACCAGGTCGCCACCGGGCTGGCGCTGTCGATCTTCGGCGCCGGGATCGCCGCCTTCATCGGCCAGTCCTGGGTGGGCATCCCCCTGCCTTCCATGTCCCTGCCGTTCCCGGAAGCGCTGCGGGAGATCCCGATCGCCGGGCCGCTGCTGTTCGGCCATGACTGGCTGGTCTACCTGTCGATCCTGGCGGTCGGCGCCGTCGCCTGGTTCCTGCATCGCACCCGCGCCGGGCTGACCCTGCGCGCGGTCGGCGAGAACCAGGAGAGCGCCCATGCGCTGGGCTACCCGGTCCTGCGGATCCGCTGGCTCGCCACCCTGTTCGGCGGGGCGATGGCGGGCATCGGCGGCGGCTACCTCTCCCTGATCTACACGCCGCAATGGGCCGAGAACATGACCGCCGGACGGGGCTGGATCGCGCTGGCGCTGGTGGTGTTCGCGACCTGGCGGCCCTGGCGGGTGCTGCTCGGCGCCTATATCTTCGGCGGCGTCACCATCCTCGGGCTGCAGCTCCAGGCGGCCGGCGCCAGCATCGACAGCAACCTGGTGGCAATGACTCCCTATCTGGCCACGGTGATCGTGCTCGTCTTGATCTCCCGCGACGCCACCCGTATCCGCTTGCACACGCCGGCCTCCTTGGCGCGGCCGTTCCATCCAGAGGCATGACAGGGCAGGTAATGACCACGATCAAGGCGAACGGCGCCAACATCCCCGCACTGGGCTTCGGGACCTACCAGCTCACCGGAACGCTCGGCACCGACATGGTCGCCACCGCCCTGAACCTGGGCTACCGGCACATCGACACCGCCCGGATGTACGGCAACGAGGTCGAGGTCGGCCGCGGGATCGCGACGTCGGGCGTGCCGCGCGACCAGGTGTTCCTGACCACCAAGATCTGGCCGGACGAGTTCGGCCATGACGACTTCCTGCGCAGCGCCGAGCAGTCGACCAAGAACCTGGGCACGGCGCCGGATCTCCTGCTGCTGCACTGGCCGTCCAAGTCGATCCCGCTGGACGAGACCATGGCGGCGCTGGTGGAAGCGCAGAAGCGCGGCTTCACCCGCTTCATCGGCGTCAGCAACTTCACCATCCCGCTGCTGCGGATGGCGACCGAGCTCTCGCCGATCCCGCTGGTCGCCAACCAGGTCGAGTACCATCCCTACCTGTCCCAGGACGCCCTGCTGCCGTTCCACCGCAAGCTCGGCATCGCCACCGTCGCCCACTGCCCCAGCGCGCGCGGCAAGGTCATGGACGACCCGGTGATCAAGGAGATCGCCGACGCGCACGGCATGAACCCGATCCAGGTGACCCTGCGCTGGCTGATCCAGCAGGAGGACGTGGGCGCCATCCCGCGCACCAGCTCGGAGAAGAACGCGAAAAGCAACCTGAAGGTCCTCGATTTCGAGCTGACCTCCGAGGAGATGGAGAAGATCTCCACCTTACGCCGCACCAACTACCGCATCTGCGATTTCGACTTCTCGCCGGTCTGGGACGCGGCGGCCTGAAGCGGCCTGCCTCCGGCCCCGGCTGCACTCCGGGGCCGGAGGGGCCTTACGCCGAGGGGCAGGCGCGGCCGCGGATCGGCAGGCGGCCGGTATGCACCCACCAGCTCATCAGGCAGCACAGCCCGCTCAGCGCCATGACGATCACCATCGGCCGGGCCGTGCCATCGAAGCTGGCGCCGACCAGCAGGGTCGCGAGAGCGCTCAGCATCCCCTGCAGGAACCCGGACAGCGCCGAAGCCGTGCCGGCCTTCTCCCCCATCGGCTCCAGGGCGAGCATGGTCGCGTTCGGCATGATCATGCCGAGCGTCGCCAGGCTCAGGAACACCATGATGATGGCGACCGGCAGGGTCGCCTGACCCGACAGGATCACCAGGCACATCAGGGCCGACATGATGGTGAACCAGCCGACCGCCAACGTGAGCAGGCGGTGGGCGCCGATCCGCTGGATGATGGTCGCGTTGAGCTGGGCAAGACCGATGATGGTCGCTGCGTTGCCGGCGAAGATCAGGCTGTAGGTCAGCGGGGTGGTGCCGTAGAGCGTGATGAACAGGAAGGATGAGCCCGCGACATAAGCCAGCAGCGCCGCCTGGGCGAACCCGCCGGTGCAGACGGCGCTGAGGAAGGTCCGGTCGCGGAACAGCGAGGCATAGGCGCGCAGGATCGAAAGGATGTCGGCCCGCGCGCGCCGTTCGTGCGGATGCGTTTCCGGCATCGAGGTCGCCATCAGCACGCCGACGCCAACCGCCACCAGCGTCAGCGCCAGGAAGATCATCCGCCAGGATGCCACCTGAATCAGCAGCCCTCCGGCGAGCGGCGCCAGGATTGGCGACACGCTCAAGGCCAGGATGGCGGTCGACAGCAGCCTCGCTGCCTCGACGCCGGTATGCAGGTCACGGATGATCGCGATCGCCAGCACCATCCCGGCCGAGGCACCAAGTCCCTGCACCACCCGCCAGGCCAGGAGTTGCTCGATGCTGCCGGCAAAAGCGCAGCCGAGCGAGCCCAGGACGAACAGGCCAAGGCCCGCATAGACAGGCGGCTTGCGGCCGACCGCGTCCGAGATCGGGCCATAGATCACCTGCCCTGCGGCCACCGCCGCCACGAAGCAGAGTACGGTGAGCTGGACGACGCCCTGGTCGCTGCGGAAATCGCTGGCGATCACCCCGAACGCCGGCAGATAGGCATCCACTGCGAATGGTCCGACCGCGATCAGGAGGCCGAGGATCACGGCGTGGCGGAGCATGGTCGCGTTCATGACTAATGGGATCCGGTGAATATTCTGCCGCCGATGACCAGCGAGCGAGGCACACGGATCGTCGACAAATCCGTGACCGACGCGCGACGCCGTCTTCCGGCTACGGGCAGGAGGCACAACCGCGCCATTCTCCATTAGGAGCCTGTTCTAGGCAAGCGGCACTGCCGCCGCATCCGGACAGGCCGGCCGCTTGTTGGTCCAGTTCGCCCAGGTGCCGCACGCCGCCTGTGTCAGCCGCGGTGGAGCTGACGCAGGTGTTCGATCCTTTCTCCTTATGCTTCAACGGGTTGCCTTGTGCTTTCGCTTGACGTGCCCGGCACCTGGGCCGACAAGACGCCGGAAAGCTTGGCAGTCCGAGGAAAGCGATAGCCGGCATGACCCGCTCCGACCTCATCCGCCGCATCGCCGAGGCGAACCCCCATCTCTACCTGCGCGATGTCGAGAAGATCGTCGCGACGGTGTTCGAGGAACTGACCAAGGCGCTGGAGCGGGGCGATCGCGTCGAGCTGCGCGGCTTTGGCGCATTCTCGATCCGCGGCCGCTCGGCGCGCACCGGCCGCAATCCGCGCACCGGGGCCGAGGTGGATGTCCCGGACAAGCGAGTGCCCTATTTCAAGACCGGCAAGGAGCTGCGCGAGCGCCTGAACGTCGGCGACGAGTGACGCCCGCTCCTCTCCGGCCGGGGCTGCTGTCCAGGGCACGCTCCGTCTGATATGCACCGACCTCAACCTTGCGAGGCGTCGATGGTAAAGTTCCTCCGTACGATCCTGGGGCTGATCGGGCTCCTGGTGATCGTCCTGTTCGCGATCGGCAACCGCGAGCCGATCGAGATCTCGCTCTGGCCGACGCCGTTCATGATCGACCTGCCGGTCTATGGGGTGTTCCTGGTGGCCATGATCCTGGGCGTGATCCTGGGCGGCATCGCCTCCTGGCTGGGCGGCCACCAGAAGCGCGCCGAGGCGTCGCGCAGCCGGCGCAAGCTGGCGCTGATGGAGGAACAGGAGGCGAAGCGCCGGCGCGACGAGGAAGCCTCGGCCGCGGCCCTGGCCGCCAAGAACGTCACGCCGACGCGCGCGCTGGCGACGGCCCGCTGAGGTGAGCCAGCCTGCCTTTTTCGGGCCCGCCGAGATCGAGGCCGCGCTGCCCTGGCCGCGCATGGTCGAGGCGCTGCGGGAAGGCTTCGCCGCCGGCGCCGAGGCTCCGGTGCGGCACCACCACGCGGTGCCGCGACCGGGCATGGACCGGCCGGCCGATCTCCTGATCATGCCGGCCTGGCGGCCGGGCTCCTCGACCGGGATCAAGATCGTCCATGTGGCGCCAGGCCACGAGGCCAAGGGGATCCCGTCGATCCAGGGTCTCTATATCCTGTTCGACGGCCCCACGGGGACGCCGCGCGCGGTCCTGGACGGTGCGGCGCTCACCCTGCGGCGCACGGCCGGCGCCTCGGCGCTCGCCGCCTCGTTCCTGGCCCGCGACGATGTCGCCACGCATCTGGTGGTGGGGGCGGGCGCGCTCTGCCCGAACTTCGTCCATGCCCACCGGGCGGTCCGGCCATCCCTGACGAAGACGCTGATCTGGAACCGCCGGCCGGAGAAGGCGGCAGGCGTCGCCCAGCGCCTGCAGGAGCAGGGGCTCGATGCGGAAGCGGTGGCGGACCTCCCCGCTGCGGTCCGGCGGGCGGATCTCATCTCTGCGGCCACCAACTCCACCGCGCCGCTGATCCGGGGGGCGGATGTCCGCCCCGGTACCCATGTCGACCTGGTGGGCGCCTATACCCGCGCGATGCGAGAGAGCGACGACGCGCTGGTCGGCCTAGCGTCGGTGTACGTGGACACCCGCGAGGGGGCGCTCGCCGAGGCGGGCGACCTCCTCCAGGCAATCGACGCCGGCGCCTTTGCGCCGGAGGATATCCGGGGCGACCTGCGGGAGCTGGTTCTCGGGAAAGCCCAGGGACGGCGGTCGGTGGACGAGGTGACCCTGTTCAAGTCGGTCGGCGCCGCGCTGGAGGATCTGGTCGCGGCGGAGGCGGTGGTCGGGGCGCGGCTGCCCAAGGACTGACCGCGTCCGAGTTGAACCGGCGGCAGGAACCACCACTCTATCACTGCCACCGGACTGCCGGTGGCGCATCGCGTTGACGCCTCTGCGACGCTCTGCCAAGCAACGCAGCGGCTTGGACCCTGGACCGGAAGCACCGCTTGTTCACCTCCCCGATCTTCTGCGCCATCGACCGTCCCGATCCGTCCGGGGCGCTGGACCTCGCGCGATCGCTGGAGGGCGCCGTGGGCGGCGTGAAGCTGGGGCTGGAGTATTTCTGTGCTGCAGGCCCGGAGGGGGTGCGTGCCGTAGCCAGCGAAGGGCTGCCGGTCTTCCTGGACCTGAAGCTGCACGACATTCCCAACACGGTGGCCGGCGCCGTCCGCTCCGCCCTGGTTGCGGAGCCGGCGATGCTGACGCTGCATGCCTCGGGCGGCAGCGCCATGCTGCGGGCGGCGGTGGAGGCGAAGCGTCAGGCCGGATCCTCCAGCTGGCTCCTGGCGGTGACCGTGCTCACCAGCCTGGACGACACTGACCTTGGTGCCATGGGTATCGCCGGCGATACCGGAGCGCAGGTCGAGCGGCTGGCCCGGCTCGCGGTCGAGGCCGGTGTGGACGGGCTGGTATGCTCCCCGCACGAGATCGCCAGGCTGCGCCGGGTGGTGCCGGCAGGGATCAAGCTGGTGGTGCCGGGGATCCGTCCCCCCGGGTCCGCCGGGGACGACCAGAAGCGGGTGATGAGCCCCGCCGAAGCGCTGGCCGCCGGGGCGGACGTGCTGGTGGTGGGACGGCCGATCACCGGCGCCGCCGATCCGGCCTCCGCCGCCCGGGCCCTGCTGCAGGGCGCTGCCGGGTCATGACCCTGGTCAAGATCTGCGGCCTGACGGAGCCGGCACGGATCGAACAGGCCTGCGCTGCGGGCGCCGACTATGTCGGCTTCGTGTTCTTTCCCGCTTCCCGGCGCTACGTGACGCCGGAACAGGCCGGGGTCCTGGCCGGCCATGTCTCCGGCACCGTGGAGAGCGTCGGGCTGTTCGTCAATCCGGACGACCGGATCATCGAGACGACCTTGCTGTCGGTGCCGCTGGATGTGATCCAACTGCATGGCGAAGAAAGTCCGGAGCGGGTCGCCGAGATCGGCCTGCGCTTCGGGGTGCGCACGCTCAAGGCCCTGCCGGTGGCGGTGCCCGAGGACCTGCAGGCCGTGGCGGCCTATGCCGACACCGCCGACATGATCCTGTTCGATGCGAAGCCCGTACCTGGGGCGGTGCTGCCGGGCGGCAACGGCTTGCCGTTCGACTGGCGCCTGCTCGAGCAGGTCGAGATCGATTGTCCGTGGCTTCTTGCTGGCGGCCTGACGGTGGACAATCTGTCGACTGCGCTGGCCGTGACCGGCGCGCCGGGCGTGGACGTCAGTTCGGGCGTGGAGACATCTCCTGGCGTGAAGGATCCGGCCAAGCTCGCCGCGTTCATCGCCATGGCCAAGAGTTTTGGGAGGAACGACGGATGAGCCAGCGCAATTCTCTGCGCAACATGCCGGACGAGAACGGGCATTACGGCATTTTCGGCGGCCGGTTCGTTGCCGAGACGCTGATGCCGCTGATCCTTGAGCTGGAAAGCGCCTACGAGGCCGCCAAGAAGGACGAGGGCTTCTGGAAGGAACTGGACGGCTGGTTCAAGGACTATGTCGGCCGCCCCTCGCCGCTCTACTTCGCCGAGCGCCTGACCGAGCATTTCGGCGGGGCCAAGATCTACTTCAAGCGCGAGGAGCTGAACCACACCGGCTCCCACAAGATCAACAACACCGTCGCCCAGGTCCTGCTCGCCAAGCGCATGGGCAAGACCCGGATCATCGCCGAGACCGGGGCCGGCCAGCACGGCGTCGCTACTGCCACGGTGGCGTCGCGGCTGGGCCTGCCCTGCATCGTCTACATGGGTGCGAAGGACATCGAGCGGCAGCAGCCGAACGTGTTCCGGATGCGCCTGCTGGGCGCCGAGGTCCGGCCGGTGACGTCCGGCTCGCACACGCTGAAGGACGCCATGAATGAGGCCCTGCGCGACTGGGTCTCCAACGTCCACGACACCTTCTACGTGATCGGCTCGGTGGCGGGTCCCCACCCCTATCCGGCGATGGTGCGCGACTTCCAGTCGGTGATAGGGCGCGAAACCAAGCAGCAGATCCTGGAAAAGGAGGGCCGGCTTCCGGACGTGCTGATTGCGGCGGTGGGCGGCGGCTCCAACGCGATGGGCCTGTTCCATCCGTTCCTGGACGACGATGTCCGCCTGATCGCGGTGGAAGCGGCCGGCGACGGGATCGAGACCGGCCGCCATGCCGCGGCGATGGCGGCGGGAACGCCCGGCGTGCTGCACGGCTCGCGCTCCTACCTCCTCCAGGACGAGGACGGCCAGGTGGTGGAGCCGCACTCGATCTCCGCTGGCCTGGACTATCCCGGCGTCGGGCCCGAGCATTCCTGGCTCAAGGAGCAAGGCCGTCTGGAGATCGCACCGGCCACCGACGCGGAGACCCTCGAGGCCTTCCAGCTCTGCGGCAGGATCGAGGGCATCCTGCCGGCGCTGGAATGCGCCCATGCCCTGGCGCACATCGCCAAGATCGCGCCGACCATGGACAAGGACCAGGTCATCGTCCTCAACCTGTCCGGCCGCGGGGACAAGGACATCTTCACGGTAGCCGAGCATCTTGGAGTGAAGCTGTGAGCGATCGGATCCGCGAGCGCTTCGCTGCGCTCGCCGCCGAGGGCCGTGCCGGCCTCGTCACCTATCTGTGTGCCGGGGACCCGGACCCGGAGACCTCGCTGGCGCTGATCCGCGGCCTGCCCGGCTGCGGCGTCGACCTGATCGAGATCGGCATGCCGTTCTCCGACCCGATGGCCGACGGCCCTGCAATCCAGGCCGGCAACCTGCGCGCCATCGCGGGCGGCATGAAGCTGGCGAAGGTCCTGGACCTCGTCCGCCGCTTCCGCGAGGAGGACCAAGCCACCCCGGTCATCCTGATGGGCTACTACAACCCGGTCCACCAGATGGGGAAGGAGCGCTTCATCCAAAGCGCCGTCGAGGCCGGCGTGGACGGGCTGATCATGGTCGACCTGCCGCCGGAGGAGGACGAGGAGTTCTGCCTGCCGGCCAAGGCGGCAGGCCTGGACTTCATCCGGCTGGCGACACCCACCACCGATGCGAAGCGGCTGCCGGTGGTGCTGAACAACGCCTCGGGCTTCATCTACTACGTGTCGATCACCGGCATCACCGGCTCGGCGGCGCCGGTGGCCGACCAGGTCGGCGAGGCGGTCCGGCGGATCAAGTCGTCGACCACCCTGCCGGTGGCGGTGGGCTTCGGCATCCGCACGCCCGAGCAGGCCGCGGCCATCGCGCGCCATGCGGATGCGGCGGTGGTGGGATCGGCGCTGGTCGACCTGGTTGCATCAAACCTGGACGAGGCAGGGAAGGCCAGGCCGGGCCTGG
Organism: Geminicoccus roseus DSM 18922; assembly: GCF_000427665.1. NCBI lineage: Bacteria > Pseudomonadati > Pseudomonadota > Alphaproteobacteria > Geminicoccales > Geminicoccaceae > Geminicoccus > Geminicoccus roseus. The sequence goes on along the minus strand of NZ_KE386572.1, from coordinate 4,445,840 downwards.
TCGAGACGGTCCATTCCCTGGTCCGCGACCTGGCCGCGGGCGTGCGCGGAGCACGGGCATGAGCAACTGGCTGACCGACTATGTCCGCCCGAAGATCCGGGCGCTGGTGAGCCGCAACCCGGACCTGCCGGACGATCTCTGGCGGCAGTGCACGTCCTGCGAGCGGATGATCTTCCACCGCGACTTCGAGCAGGCCCAGCGGGTCTGTCCGCATTGCGGCCACCACATGCGGGTCGATCCGTCGTTCCGCTTCGAGACCCTGTTCGACGCGGACAGCTGGCAGCGCATCGAGCTGCCCAAGGTCGCCGCCGATCCGCTGAAGTTCCGCGATCAGAAGAAGTACGCGGACCGGCTGAAGGAGGCCCAGACCAAGACCACCCGGCAGGACGCGCTCGAGGCGGCCCACGGCAAGATCGACGGCATGCCGGCAGTGATCGCGGTGATGAACTTCGCCTTCATGGGCGGGTCGATGGGCACCGCCGTGGGCGAGGCGTTTCTGGCCGCGGCCAAGCTCGCGGTGCTGCAGGAAGCGGCCTTCATCGTCTTCACCAGCTCCGGCGGGGCCCGGATGCAGGAAGGCGCGCTGTCGCTGATGCAGATGGCGCGCACCACCGTCGCGGTGGAGATGGTGAAGGACAAGCGGCTGCCCTACATCGTGGTGCTGACCGACCCCACCACTGGTGGCGTCACCGCCAGCTTCGCGATGCTGGGCGACGTGCAGATCGCCGAGCCGGGTGCGATGATCGGCTTTGCCGGCGCGCGGGTGATCGAGCAGACCATCCGCGAGAAGCTGCCCGAGGGGTTCCAGCGCGCCGAGTATCTGCGCGACCACGGCATCGTCGACATGGTGGTGCACCGGTTCGACCTGCGCCCGACCCTGGTCCGGATCCTCGACCTGCTGTTGCGCAAGCGGCGCGAGTTGAAGGCCGAGCCGGCCGCCGAGCCCGTTGTTCCCGCCACCGTCGGCGAAGCGCCCACCCTGGAACTGGTCAAGGCGAGTGAGCAGCCCGTCGAGTGACGAGATCCTGGCGCGGCTGATCGACCTTCATCCCAAGAAGATCGACCTCTCCCTGGCCCGGATGGAGCAGATCCTGGCGGAGCTGGGCCATCCGGAGCGGAAGGTGCCGCCGGTGATCCACCTCGCCGGGACCAACGGCAAGGGCTCCACCGGCGCCTGCATTGCCGCAGCGCTCGCAGCCCAGGGTCAGCGCGTCCACCGCTACATCTCGCCCCATCTGGTCCGCTTCAACGAGCGGATCATGCTGGACAACCGGCCGATCGACGAGGCGCGCCTCACCGAGCTGCTGGAGGAGGTCGAGCGGATCAATGCCGGCCGGCCGATCACCTTCTTCGAGATCACCACGGCCATGGCGTTCCTGGCCTTCGCGCGCTTTCCGGGCGATGCCCTGGTCCTGGAGGTCGGCATGGGCGGGCGGCTGGACGCCACCAACGTGGTGGACCGCCCGGCTGTCTCGATCATCACCCCGGTATTCCTGGACCACGAGACCTATCTGGGCGGGACGATCGACCTGATCGCCACCGAGAAGGCCGGGATCCTGAAGCCGGGGGTGCCGTGCGTGGTGGCGCCGCAGGACCCGGAGGGGCTTCGGGCGATCGAGCGGCGCGCGGCGATGCTGGACACGCCGCTGCTGGTCCATGGCCGCGACTGGTGGTTCGAGCAGCACCCCGAGGCGCTGATCGTCGAGGATAACGGCGAGCGGCTGGAACTGCCGCGCCCTGCCCTGGACGGCCCGCACCAGTATGCCAACGCCGCCACCGCGGTGGTGGCGCTCCGGCGTCTTCCGCCGAAGCTCTGCCCGGGGCCGGCAGCCCTGGCCGCGGGCGTCTCCCGGGCCAGCTGGCCCGGACGCTGGCAGCGGCTGTGGTCCGGGCCGATGACCGACCTGCTTCCGCCGGGCTGGGAACTGCGGCTGGATGGCGGCCATAATCCCGCGGCGGCGCTGGCACTGGCGGCGACGCTGGACATGCTCCCGCCCAGGCCGCTGCACCTGGTGGTCGGCATGCTCAACACCAAGGATGCCTCGGCTTTCCTGGCGCCGCTCCTGGCGCGCGCCAGCACCTGCACCATGGTGCCGATTCCGGACGAGCCCCTGTCCCGCCCGCCGGAAGAACTGGCGGCGGCTGCCGCCGAGCTGGGGCATCCGGCCCGGCAGGCAGCGCACCATGTCGATGCGGTGCGGGCGATCGTGGCACTGAGCAGCGATGAGCCGAGCCTGATCCTGGTCTGCGGCTCCCTGCATTTCGCCGGCGTGGTCCTGGCCGACCACGGCTGATCACCGGGCGACGAACACCTCGACCCGGCGGTTGGCGCTGCGGCCCTCGGCGGTCCGGTTGGAGGCGATCGGCTCGGCCGAACCCTGCCCTTCCACCACGATCCGCGCCGGATCGATCTCGAACTCCTCGACCAGCGCATCGCGCAGCGCTGCCGCACGCAGTTGCGACAGTTCGAGATTGCGCGCTTCGTCGCCCTGGGAATCGGTATGGCCGACGATCCGGACTGGAGCGCCCGGGGTGAGCTGCAGCAAGACAGCGACCCGCTGCAGGCCGCGCTCGGAACGCGGTCCGATCTGGTCCCCTCCCAGCTCGAACTCGATCCCTTCCGCGACCGTCCGGACCCAGCCGTCGCTGCCGCTGTCCAGGTCCAGCCCGCTCAACCGCTTCAGGACCTCCAGCGAGGGCGGCGGACGTTCCACCGGAGGCGCTTCTTGCTCCACGGTGGCCACCACCGGCCAGACCTGGCCCTTCAGCCGGCCGAACCCGTCCTCGGGAGGAGCCTCTTCGCCGGACGCCGGATCCAGGCTGGCCGCCGACGTCATCTTGGCGAGATCGATGCGCGCCACCAGCTGGCTGAGCGTCTCGATCTCGGCAAGCGCCTCCAGGAGCTGCTGGCCGAGATCGGCCGCCTCGCCCACGGCGGAGGATGCGACCGCGCGCATCTTTTCCAGCTCGATGGCATTGGCCTCGGCCCTGGCGCCGACCGCCGCCGCGACGCTGTCCAGGGCAGCGGCACGGGCTCGGACCTGGCCGAGTTCATCGCTCAGGGCAGTGATCTTCCGGTCGGCGGCCATTCGTTCGCCCGAGCGCACCCGCTCGGCCGCGGCGCGGTCGGCCTCGGCCCGGGCGGTGACCTGCTCGATCCGCCGCTCGGCAGCGGCGCGGTCGCTCCAGGCCTGGCGGACCTCCTCGCCCATCGCCTCCAGCTGCCGCTCGGCATCGGCCAGGCGGGCCTCCAGGGCAGCACTCGCGGCTGCGGCCTCGGCATGCGCCTTGTCGCGCTCCGCCACCAGCTGGTCGACCCGCTGCCTCAGCTCCGCGCTCTCGCGCTCCGTCTGCTGCTGCCTCTCCTGGGCCTCGCCCTGGCCGCCACGCAGTTCCGCCAGGAGGCTGTCGTGCTCGGCAAGGGTAACGCGCAGGCGCACCAGTTCCTGGACGGTGGCCTCCAGCTCGGCCTGAAGTTTCGCGGTGGTGGCCGCGGCGGTCACCTCCTGGCTGGCGGCTGCCTGGCGCGCCTGCTCGGCCGCGGCCTCGATGCCCCGGCGCTGGTCCTGCTCCGCGCGCAGCGCCTGCTCGCTGGCGCTCAGGGCCGCCTGCACCTCGCGTTCCCGACGTTCCGAGGAGGCTGCCAGCAGTTCGCGCTCGCGCTCGGCAGCCGCCAGCCGCGCCGCCAGGTCGTCGCTCACGGCATCGGCGGCCAAGGCCGCCGCATCGGCGGCGGCCGATGACTGGCGAGCCCGCTCGAGTTCCTGCTCCAGGTAACGCGTCCGCTCGGTCAGTTCCTCCACCTGGGCTAGGGCGAGCGCCAGCTTCTCGCGCTCGTCCTGCTCCGGCCCGGCCGGGCGCGCGTCGCGCAGCCTGTTGCGGATCTCCTCGATCGCCGCCTCCAGATCGCGGGCGGTCCGTTCCGGCTCGACCTGGGCCAGCACCAGCGGACCGGCACCGTCCGGCGGCGCCGATGCCGGCGCCACGCCGGCCAGGCAGGAGGCCGAAGACATCAAGGTGACCAGCCCGGCCAAGCCCAGGCGGTGGCGCTTCACGAGCAGGCGCATGCACGCGACATCCTTGGATTCTCCCGCAAAAGAGGCGGCGAAGGCCGGCGCGCCAACGGGGACGAAGCGCGGCGGCATCGGCGGGTTACATAGCGGATCGGGGGCCGCGGCCCAACGCTCAGATCCGGTCCTGGACCAGGGCCAGGATGCCGGCGGCGCTGGCCGCGAGCACCAGGAACAGCGGCACGCCAACCCGCGCCGTGGCACCCGACCCGTGGCCGCGGGCCACGGCATGCGCCCAGGTCAGCACCGCTAGCCATCCCAGCCAGTGCATCACGTGCCCGAACAGCCGCGCGGCGTGCAGCCCGCCGGCCAGGAACAGCATGACCAGCCCGGTGGCCATCACGCCCGCCAGCGCCAGCGAGATCCCGAGGCGGCCGCCGCTGCCCGGACGGACCGCCACGAACCGCCGCGCCAGCAGGACCACGCAGAGCACGGCCAGGGCGGCATGCAGCCAGAGCAGCACCGATGATCCTCAGTGCGACATCAGGACCGGCACCTCGACGTTGGACAGGATGTAGCTGGTGGCGCCGCCAAAGATCATCTGGCGCAGGCGCGACTGGGTATAGGCGCCCTTCACGATCAGGTCGGCGCCCAGGCGCTGCGCCTCGTCCAGGGTGACCTTGCCGACCGGGCGGTCGTCGCCCGGATGGTCGACCACCTCGACCGTCTGGCCGCGCCGCTCCAGCATCCGCGCCAGCGCCTCGCCCGAGGGACCGGGCACCATGCCTTTCTCCACCGAATGGACGATCACCGACTTGGCCCGGTCCAGCATCGGCATGGCCAGCGCAATCGTCCGCGAGGTCTCGGTGCTGCCGTTCCAGGAGATCAGGATGCGATCCATCCGGAAGGTGGTCGCGGTCGGCGGCACGATCATCAGCAGCCGCCCGGATTCGAACAGGGCGCCTTCCAGCGCGGCGGTCGACGGGGTCAGGCTATCGGCCATCGGCCGGCCGACCAGGATCATGTCGAAGATCCGGCCATAGCTGCCCAGCACGTTGGCGGCGGCACCCGCTCCCAGGTGCCAGTCGGCGGCCGGGCCGGTGCTGCCGGGCTCGGTGAAGCGCGGCAGGCCGGCGCCGCGCACGGCGGCCTCGAATGCGTCGCGCAGCCGGTCGGCCCGCTCGCGGGCGTCCTTCTCGAACCCGGCGACCAGGTCGGGAGCAGCAGCGATGAAGCCGTCGGCGCCCGCGGCGATCACGTCGGGCTGCACCGGCCGGACATGCAGCCCTTCCAGGTAGGAACCGAACTCCCGCGCCACGCCGATGCCGCAGGCCAGCGTCGCATCGAGCGCGGCGCTCACCTCCAAGTTCACCAGAATGGTCTTCATGCCGGGGGTCCCTCGTCGTCGTTGTATGTGGAGGCATCTTAAGGCAGTTCAGCGGGGCCCGCATCCGGCAGTGTGTGAAACACATGCCTGCGTTTCCCAAAGCATCTCCGGGAGTGTCCGAGGCTTGCCCCAGCCGCCCGTGCCTGCGCCGTCCGCCCTGAAGGTCGCGATCGTCCACGACTGGCTGCAGAGCCTGTACGGCTCCGAGCGGGTGGTCGAGCAGATCCTCGCCTGCTTTCCACAGGCCAGGCTGTTCTCGCTTGTCGACGTGATGCCCAAGGAGGCGCGCGGCTTCCTCCAGGACCTCGAAGTCGAGACTTCGTTCATCCAGAAGCTGCCGTTCGCGAAGCGGCATTTCCGGCGCTACCTGTCGCTGATGCCGCTGGCGATCGAGCAGTTCGACCTGGGCGGGTTCGACCTGGTGCTCTCGTCGAGCCACGCCTTCGCCAAGGGCGTGCTGACCGGGCCCAACCAGTTCCACGTGTCCTATGTGCATGCGCCGATCCGCTATGCCTGGGAATACCAGCATCAGTACCTGCGCGAGGCCGGCCTGGACCGGGGGGCCCTGTCCTGGCTCCTGCGCTGGCAGCTGCACCGGATCCGCAACTGGGACTACCGGACAGGTGCCAGTCCCGACCGGATGATCGCCAACTCGGAGTTCATCCGCCGCCGGATCCAGAAGATCTACCGGCGCGACGCAACAGTCATCCACCCGCCGGTCCGCCTCCAGGACTTCGCGCCGGCGGCGCGCAAGGACGACTACTTCATCGCGATCTCACGGTTCGTGCCCTACAAGCGTACGGAGCTGATCTGCGCCGCCTTCGCGAAGATGCCGGAGCTGAAGCTGAAGGTGATCGGCGACGGCGCCGGCATGGCGCGGGTGGAGCGCAGTCCGAACGTCGAGCTGCTCGGCACGCTGCCGCGGGCGGAGGTGGCACGGCTCCTGGCCGGCGCCCGGGCACTGATATTCGCCGCGGAGGAGGATTTCGGGATCACCGTGGTCGAGGCGCAGGCCGCCGGCACCCCGGTGATCGCCTATGGCCGGGGCGGCGTGCTGGATTCGGTACGGCCGGCCCCGCTGCCTGACGCCACCGGGCTGTTCTTTTCCGAGCAGACGGTCGAAGCGATCTGCACCGCCTTGCGCCGGTTCCAGGACGGCGAGGCGGCGTTCCAGCCCCAGGCCCTGATCCGCAACGCCTCCCGGTTTGGCGAGGAGCGGTTCCGCGCGCGCTACCAACGCTTTGTCATGGAGGCGCTGGCGGCCACGGCTCAACCCCTGGGCGGCGGCTCCACGATCGCGCGGTAGAGTTCGGCGCGGCGGCGCGCGGCAAACGGATTCGGTCGTTCCGACGGGACCGGGTGAAGGTCGATCGTCGCCGGGGTGGGCGCGTCGGCCAGAACGCGCCCCTCGGGATCACAGGCCACCATCCGGCCGGCAGCACCGCCACTGACGGCGAGGAACGTCACGCCGTTCTCGACCGCGCGTACCCGCGTGAGGGCCGCCAGCAGGGACGGCTCCAGGGTGCTCGACGCGACCAAAAGGGTCGCCCCTTCCAGCGCCAGGCATCGGCTGGTCTCCGGGTGCAGGATGTCCTCGCCCAGCAACAGGCCGATCCGCTGGTCCATGAACGGCACGATCGTCATCCAGTTGCCCCGCGCCAATCCCTGTGCCTCATCGGCGAGGCTAAGATGGGTCTTGCGGTAGCTGCACAGGCCGCGGCCACGCCGGTTGACGAACAGGACGCTGGAGAACTGCTTCTCCCCCTCCCGCTCCAGGTAGGGAGCGATGATTGCGCAATGTTTCTGAACCGCGACACGCGCCACGTCGCGGGCCCAGGGACCGTCCGACAGCTCCGCCTCCGCCTGGGCGTCCCCTCCAGACCACTGTTCCGGCAGGACCGCCAGGGCCGTTGCGGCCGGATCGTGCAAAGGTTCCAGTTGATCAAGACGTGTTGCAGAAGGAAACGCAGCGATACGCATCAGCAAACCTTTGTAACAAGCGGATCACGGATCCGCGATCTTCACGTGAATTCGAAAAACAGCTGCGTGAGATCGCGGTTCACGTGGTGCAAATCCGTCACGACCCCCTAAATAGATTTCCGAACCCGCACCCAACACTGATGGACGTGCAGGAGATCGCTGGAGATTGATGATGAAACCTTCCCTCACCCACCGGCCTTCCTTTGTCCGCAACCTGGCCCTGGGCTCGGTGGCGGCGGCAGCCCTTGCGACCGGGTCCATTCCTGCCCTTCCGGCCTTCGCGCCCACCCCGGCTCATGCCGAGGACTACGAGCGCGGTTATGCCGATCTTGTCGCCAAAGTGATGCCCTCCGTCGTGTCGGTCCAGGTCGAGGGCAGCGGAAAGGGCACCACGCCCGTTTCCTCGCCGATGGACGAGCAGAAGCGCGAGTTCTTCGAGCGCTTCTTCGGCCAGCCGATGCCGGCGCCCGAGCAGCAGCGCCCGCCGGGCAAGATGCGCGGCCTTGGCTCGGGCTTTGTGATCGACTCGTCCGGCTACATCGTCACCAACGCCCATGTGGTGGGCGGGGCCGACAAGATCGAGGTGGTGTTCCAGGACGGTGACCGCCTGGATGCCGAGCTGGTCGGCATCGACCCCAAGACCGACCTGGCCGTGCTCAAGGTGGAAAGCAAGGAGCCGCTGACCGCCCTGGAATGGTCGGACAGCGACAAGGTCCGCGTCGGCGACAAGATCGTGGCGGTCGGCAACCCGTTCGGCCTGGGCAGCACCGTCACCTCCGGCATTGTCTCGGCGACCGGCCGCGAGATCGGCAGCGGGCCCTATGACGACTTCATCCAGGTCGACGCCCCGATCAACCGCGGCAATTCGGGTGGCCCGACCTTCGACCTCGACGGCAACGTCATCGGCGTCAACAGCATGATCTTCTCCCCGTCCGGCGGCAGCGTCGGGATCGGCTTCGCGATCTCCTCGAACCTCGCCAAGTCGGTGTCGGCGGAGCTGATCGAGAAGGGCTCGGTGGAGCGTGGCTGGATCGGCGTCGGCATCCAGCAGATGGACGACGACCTGCGTGCCTCGTTCGGCCTGGACGATCGCGAGGGCGCCCTGGTGAGCCAGGTGACCCCGGGCGGTCCGGCGGAGAAGGCCGGCGTCGAGGAAGGCGACGTGATCCTGAAGTTCGGCGACCATGACATCGAGCGGCTGACCCAGCTGACCCGCGCCGTGGCCGACACCGATCCGGGCGAGAAGTCCGACCTCGTGGTCTGGCATGACGGCAAGGAGAAGACCCTGTCGATCCAGGTCGGCGAGATGCCGTCCGAGCAGCAGGTCGCCTCGGCCGACGAGGCCGAGCTGGCCGACCAGCCGCGACTGGGCCTGGCCCTGGCGCCGCTGGACGACGAGGCCCGCTCGCAGCTGGGCGTGCCGGACGACGTCGAGGGCGCCCTGGTGCAGCAGGTCGTCACCGGCAGCCCGGCCGAGGAGAAGGGCATCGAGCAGGGCGACGTCATCGTCGCGGTCGGCGACCAGGAGGTCGACGGGCCGCAGCCGGTGATCGATGCGGTGCGCGAGGCCGCCAAGGACGGGGCGAATACGATCCGCCTGCTGGTGGCGCGCGGCGAGGCGCAGCGCTGGGTGGCGGTGCCGTTCGCCCAGTCCTGACCAGAGGTTCATGCGGTAGCAAGCAAAGCGGCGCGCGATGATCTCGCGCGCCGCTTCATGTTCGGCTAGTTTCGCCCGAACGGCAGGAAAGGCCGTCATCCGGTAGGGCGAAACGCTGCGATGCGCATTCTAGTAATCGAGGACGACAAGGACGCCGCTCAGTACATGGCCAAGGGGCTCGTCGAGAGCGGCCATGGGGCGGATGTCGCGCATACCGGCAAGGATGGCCTTCTGATGGCCGCGGCGAACGGCTACGACGTCCTGATCGTCGACCGGATGCTGCCGGGCCTGGATGGGCTCTCCTTGGTGAAGACTTTGCGGGCCACGGGCAACCACACGCCCGTCCTGTTCCTGTCGGCGCTGGGCGAGGTCACCGACCGGGTGAAGGGCCTGCGCGCCGGGGGCGACGACTACCTGGTCAAGCCCTATGCCTTCTCCGAGCTGCTGGCCCGGGTCGAGACCCTGGCCCGGCGCGGCTCGACCGCCGGGGACACGCCGGAGACGGTGCTTCGCTACGGCGACCTGATGATGGACCTGCTCGGCCGTCGGGTGGAGCGGGCCGGCAAGGAGATCGACCTGCAGCCGCGGGAGTTCCGGCTGCTGGAGACCCTGATGCGCCATGCCGGCCAGGTGATGACCCGGACCATGCTCCTGGAGAAGGTCTGGGACTACCGGTTCGACCCGCAGACCAACGTGATCGACGTCCATATCAGCCGCCTCCGGCACAAGATCGACCGTGGCTTCTCCTATCCCATGATCCACACGGTCCGTGGCGCCGGGTACTCGCTCCGTGTTGCCGACAAAGCTTCTTAAGGCTTCGACCTTCCGGCTCACGCTGGTCTATTTGGCGTTGTTCTGCGTGTCGGCCGGGGTGCTGTTCGGCTTCATCTACGTCGCCTCCTCCACCTACATGGAGCGGCAGACGGAAGAGACCATCACCGCCGAGATCACCGGCTTCGTCGACCAGTACCGCCTGCGCGGGCTGGGCGGCCTGCGCAACACCATCGCCCAGCGTGCCGCCGCAAGGCCGGACCGAGCCTCCATCTACCTGCTGGTGGACCGGACCGACCGGATCATGGCGGGCAACATCGACCGCTGGCCGGAGGGACAGGAGACCGACGAGGGCTATGTCCTGTTCCCGATCGAGACCGGGGTGGACGAGAACGACGAGCCGGTGTTCCACCGGGCGATCGCGCGCGGCTTCCTGCTGCAGAACAATGCCCGCCTGCTGGTCGGCCGCGACATCGAGGAGCGGCTGTCGATCCAGGCGACCCTGTTCAACACGCTGGTGATCGGCGGCGGGATCATGATCGTGCTGGGCGTCGCCGGCGGCCTCGTGATGAGCCGCTGGATGCTCGGGCGGCTGGACGACGTGAACCGGGCGACCACCCGGATCATGATGGGCGACCTCACCCAGCGCTTCGCCGACAAGGGCAGCGGCGACGAGTTCGACGAGCTGGCGCGCAACCTCAACCGGATGCTCGACCGGATCGAGCGGCTGCTGGCCGGGATGCGCCAGGTCACCGACAACGTCGCCCATGACCTGCGCACCCCGCTCAACCGGCTGCGCTCGCGGATCGAGGTGGCGCTGATGGGCGAGCAGACCGACGAGGCGCGCGAGCTGCTGGAGGCCACGGTCCGCGACGCCGATTCGCTGATCCAGACCTTCAACGCGATCCTGTCGATCGCCAGGGCGGAAAGCGGCGAGCAGCAGGCAGAGTTCGAGCCGTTCAGCCTGCGCGAGATGGCCCAGGACGTGACCGAGCTCTACGAGCCGCTCGGCGAGGAGCGCAACATTGTGGTGCTCCTGAACGCGCCGGCCGACGTCCAGGTGATCGGCAACCGCCACCTGGTCGCCCAGGCGCTGGCCAACCTGGTCGACAACGCGATCAAGTATGGCAGCGAGGCCGGCCACGTGCTGGTCGAGGTGCGGGCGCGGCCCGGGCCCAGCCTGATCGTGTCCGACGACGGGCCGGGCATCCCGCCGGAGATGCGCGAGCGCGCGCTGGAGCGGTTCGTGCGGCTGGACCCCGAGCGGACCACGCCCGGCAACGGCCTGGGCCTGTCGCTGGTGGCGGCGGTGGCGCGGCTGCACGAGGCCAAGCTGTCCCTGGACGACGCCCGCCCCGGCCTGCGGGTCAGCATGACCTTCCCGGCGATCCCGGCGCCGGCGAACGCTCGTCAGGAGGCCAGGCTTCCGGCCTGATCGCCGGCCAGGGCGAACAGCGCGCGGACCACCCCCAGCGCGGTGCGCTCCGGCAGGGCGACCAGGCAGGTGTCGGCGGAGAGCGCAGCACCCTGCAGCGGCACGGTCACCAGGCGCGGGTCGCTGCCGGCCTCGCGGGCGAACACCGCGCCCACCCCGAAGCCGGTGGCGACCGCCTCACGCATCGCCTCGCGCGAGCCCAGGCGCAGCGCCAGCTCCGGCCGCACCCCGGCCTCGGCGCAGGCGGCGGCGAACAGGCGGAAGGTGGCGCTGCCCTCCTCGCGCGCCACCACCGGCACCCCGTTCATTGCCTCGATCCCGACCGGGCCACGCGCCGCCCAGGGATGGCCAGCCGGCAGCAGCAGCACGACCCGGTCGCTCTCAAGGCGCAGCCGGGTCAGGTCGGCGGCCGGCTCGGTCAGGGTGGCGACCCCGGCATCGGCCTGGCCCTCGCGCACCGCGGCCAGGGTGGCGGCGGTATTCCCGGTGGCGAGGCTGGCGGTTATGCCCGGATAGGCGTCCTTCAGCCGGCGCAGCAGCGGCATCACGGCGAACGGGCCGTCAGCGGCCAGGGCAAGCTGGCCTGCCTCCAGGTCGCGGGCACTGCCCAGAAGCTGCTCCAGGTCGCGCAGGAGTCCCAGCACCCGGCGGACATGCGGCGCCAGCTCGAGACCCAGCGCGGTCGGCACGGCCCCGCCCGGCCCGCGGCGGAACAGCTCGACGCCATAGGCGCGCTCCAGCGCCAGGATCTGGGCGCTTACCGCCGGCTGGGTCAGTCCCAGGCGCTCAGCGGCGCGGGCGAAGCCGCCGGTGGCGAGCAACGCGTCGACCGCCCGCAGACTGGCGAGGTTCATCAATTCTCCTTATGTCGACATACTTTTCATCGATTTGACTTATCGCCCTCAGCGGCACAAGTCTCGGGCCGCTGCTGCGGAGAAAAGGCGATGAACGCTTCTGCCGACGAACCCTTGCTGCTCACGCCGGGACCGCTCACCACCAGCCGGGCGGTCAAGGAGGCGATGCTGCGCGACTGGGGTTCGCGCGACCAGGCCTTCATCGGCATGAACCGTGCGGTGCTGGACCAGCTGGCCGCCCTGGCCGGCGGCAGCGGCATGGTGGCGGTGCCTATGCAGGGCAGCGGCTCGTTCGCGGTCGAGGCGATGCTCGGCACCTTCCTGCCCCCATACGGTCGGCTGCTGGTCTGCGTGAACGGCGCCTATGGCAGCCGGATGGTCGATATGGTGCGCCGGCACGGGCGGAGCGTCACGGTGCTGGAGCAGCCGGAGGACCAGCCCACCGACGTCGCGGCGCTCGACCGGATGCTGGCCGCCGACCCGGCGATCACCCATGTGGCGGTGGTCCAGTGCGAGACCACGTCCGGCATCCTCAACCCGGTCGAGGACGTGGCCCGAACGGTGGCGGCCCGTGGGCGAAGCCTGCTGATCGATGCGATGAGCGCGTTCGGGGCCCTGCCGCTGGATGCCGGCGCCGTGCCGTTCGACGCGATGGCGGCCTCCTCCAACAAATGCCTGGAAGGCGTGCCGGGCATGGGCTTCGTGGTGGCACGGGAACAGGCGCTGGCGGCCTGCGCCGGCCAGGCACCGGCCCTGTGCCTGGACCTCCAGGCGCAGCACGAGGCGATGGTGAAAACGGGGCAGTGGCGGTTCACCCCGCCCACCCATGTGGTCGCCGCCCTGGCGCAGGCCCTGGCGCAGCACCGGGCCGAGGGCGGCGTCGCCGGACGGGGGGCGCGCTATCGGGAGAACTGCCGGATCCTGGTCGAGGGGATGCGGGCGCTGGGCTTCGCGACGCTGCTGGACGATGCCGTGCAGGCGCCGATCATCGTGACGTTCCGGATGCCCGACGCGCCCGGCTTCTCGTTCGAGCGGTTCTACGAGGCGCTGCGCCAGCGCGGCTATGCGATCTATCCGGGCAAGCTGACCGTGGCCCCCTCCTTCCGGGTCGGCTGCATCGGCGCGCTGGGTGCCGAGCAGATGCGTGCCGCGGTGGCGGCGATCGGCGAGGTAGCGGCCGAGATGGGTCTGGCCCGGCCGGCCGCTGCCTGAGCGGACGGGTCCGGGCGCGGGGCTGCCGGAGGACCGGCCAGCACCTGGGGCGCTTCCGGGGGAGGCCGGCATTCTCGAGTTCGTTCGTGCAAGGGAGCGGCCGGGTCCGGCCATGGGCGACGGGCGGCAGCCGATCCCGGGTTCGTTCGTGCAAACCGTTTGCCGCGACCGGGCATGGTGCGGCGGAGGCTCGGGTTCGTTCGTGCAAAACGCGCCGGACGGCTGGCCGCGGGCGCGGAGCCGGGCGGGCGCGTCCGGCCATGGGCGGCGGGAGGCGCAGCCGAGCCTGGGTTCGTTCGTGCAAAGCGGCTGCCGCAGCCGGGCATGGTGCGGACGCCCGGGTTCGTTCGTGCCGGTGGGCGGTTGCGGGCGCGTGCTCGGGTTCGTTTGGGAGATGCGTCCGGGGCGGATGGCCGGGCGATGGTGGGATGGGGTTCCGGCCGCGATGGGCCGGGTGGCGGAGGGACGTGGATGAGCTTCGGGTATCGGCGGTTCTATCGGGGGCCGGTGGCGGCGGTGATCTTCGACATGGCCGGGACCATTGTCGATTTCGGGTCGCGGGCGCCGGCAGGGGTGTTCGTGGAGGTGTTCCGGCGCCATGGGGTGAAGATCAGCCTGGCCGAGGCGCGCGGGCCCATGGGGGCGGAGAAGCGGGCGCATGTCGCCGAGCTCCTGGCGATGCCGGCGGTGCAGGCGCGCTTTGTCGAGCGGCATGGACGGCCCTCCGCGGAAGCGGACGTGGATGCCATCTACCAGGACTTCATTCCGCTGCAGATCGAGACGCTGCCGCAATTCTCCGACCTGATCGAGGGTGCCGCCGAGACGGTGGCGGCGCTGCGCGCCCGCGGCGTGCGGATCGGCGCCAATACCGGCTACAACCGGGAGATGATGGAGGTGGTGCAGGCGGCGATGGCCCGGCAGGGGCTGGAGCTGGACAGCGCGGTGGCCGCCTCGGACGTGCCGCGCGCCCGGCCATACCCGGCCATGTGCCTGCGCAACGCCGCCGAGCTGGCGGCGCCGGCGGTGGCGGCCTGCATCAAGGTCGACGACACCATCCCGGGCATCGAGGAAGGGCTGGCCGCCGGGATGTGGACGGTCGGCCTGACCTGGTCGGGCAACGAGGTGGGGCTGGCCCCAGCCGAATGGGCGGGGCTGCCGACGGAGCGGCAGAAGGCGCTCGTCGCCCGGGCCGAGGCCCGCATGCGCGCGGCCGGCGCTCATTACGTCATCGGCTCGGTGGCGGAGCTGATGCCGGTGGTGCAGGCCATCGAGGCGCGCCTGGCTGCCGGCGAGCAGCCCTGACGCCCAGGCGGAGGATGCTGACCGCCTGAACCCTCAGTTCAGGCGGAACCCGCGGCAGCCAAGCTGCTCTTCCTCGATCAGGATCTGGCTGCCGCACGGCCGCTCGACGAAATAGCGTCGGCCATGATCATCGTCCTCGACATGGATCAGGTCGACCGGTTCGCCGGTTCCGACCAGGACCATCTGCAGGATCCGGGCCGGCAGCGGCAGGGCGGGCATGGGAAGGATGGCTGGTTCCACGATCACGGCAACCTCTCTAGGCTCGTTGTCCTAGGATAACAGTCCCTATGCCGTTGGCAAGTCCTGCGCTTCGTCCACGCATCCCCCCGCCGGCACGACCGGAGGATGCGCCTGCAATGGTTAACGCACCCTTTACGCCGCAGGCCAAATGAAAATCTTCAGGCAACCGATGTCATTTCATGAAATGAGAAGGCCCCGGACCATACGGCCCGGGGCCTTCTCCCAACAATCTCCGAGCCCGGACGATCAGCCCAGGTCGGCGAACAGGTCGGTGGACAGGTAACGCTCGGCCGCCGAGGCCAGCACCACGACGATCCGCTTGCCGGCATAGTCCGGGCGCGCACCGACCTCCAGGGCCGCGGCCACCGCCGCACCGCTGGAGATGCCGATCGGGATGCCCTCGATCCTGGCCACCGCCCGCGCCGTCTCGAACGCGGTCTGATTGCCGATCCGGACCGCCTCGTCCAGCACGTCGGTGTGCAGGTTCTCCGGGATGAACCCGGCGCCGATCCCCTGGATCTTGTGCGGGCCGGGCTTGCCGCCGGAGATCACCGGGCTGTCCTCGGGCTCCACCGCGATGATCTTCAGGTTGGGAAGGCGCGGCTTCAGCACCTCGCCGACACCGGTGATGGTGCCGCCGGTGCCGACGCCCGCGATGAAGGCGTCGAGCTTGCCGCCGGTGTCCGCCCAGATCTCCTCCGCGGTGGTGATCCGGTGGATCGCCGGGTTCGAGGGGTTCTCGAACTGCTGGAGGATCACCGCGTTGTCATGCTCGCCGACGATCCGCTGCGCCTCCTCGATCGCACCGCGCATCCCCTTGGGCCCGGGCGTGAGCACCAGTTCCGCGCCCAGGAGCTTGAGGATCTTGCGCCGCTCGACCGACATGGTCTCGGGCATGGTCAGGATCAGGCGGTAGCCCTTGGCCGCGGCCACGAAGGCCAGGGCGATCCCGGTGTTGCCCGAGGTCGGCTCGACCAGGAGGGTGTTCTTGTCGATCTTGCCGGACTGCTCGGCCGCCTCGATCATCGCATAGCCGATCCGGTCCTTGACCGAGCTCAGCGGATTGAAGAACTCGAGCTTCGCGAGGATCTCGGCCTTCACGCCGCGCTGCTCGGCGATCCGGTGCAGACGGACGAGCGGCGTCCCGCCGATCGTGTCGACGATGCTGTCATAGATGCGGCCGCGGGCGTTCATGTCGATTCGCACCGTACTTTCTACACTTTCCATTCTGCATAACTCCCTTTAACCCACGCGAGCTTATGCAGAAATGTAGTGGCAAGTGCGCGGCGCGCAACCAGCCCTGTTCGACCGGCCTCGCGGCGGCCCAACAGAACCCGGCTCCCGACCTCGCCTAGATCACGAAATCGGCGCTGCGCACCTGGTCACCCACCAGCCCGGCACGGCGGGCCTCCTGGCACAGGTCCTCGATCGATACCTCGTCCAGGCGCTGCATCAACTCCCGCTCGGTGCGCTCGAAGAACGGCAGGATCACCTGCGCGCCCAGAGGCGAGCCAGCGCTCTGCTCCTCGTTGCCGCCGATCATGTTGTGCAGCGCCGTGCCGGTCAGGTCGGTGTCGCCCTGCACCACCCGGACGATCTCGCCGACGCTGATGCGTCGTCGCTCCCGCGCCAAGCGGTAGCCGCCGCGCGGCCCGCGCACGCCCTTGAGCAGCCCGGCGCGCACCAGCTGCTGCATGACCTGTTCCAGGTAGCGGCGCGGCAGGTTCAGCCGCCGCGCGATGTCCTGGCTCTGCACCGGATCGGTTCCACCGTGGAAGGCGATATCGGTGACGGCCTCGAGAGCCAGTGACAGTTTCTTTGAAGGTTTCAGCATCAGGCCACCCTCCCAGTGGTGGCGGACAAGCTGTTCATCCTTGCCCTCCAGTAGCACCGGCTACTCCAGTAGAGCCAAAACCGCCAACTCCCCGCCGGGTTTCCGACAGGAGCTTATTCTCTTGCCAAAGTATCCGCGACACGGGCGCGACCACCAGCTGCGCGATCCGCATGCCGCGCTCGATCGAAACCGCCTCCTCCCCGAGGTTGGCCATGATCACCCCGAGTTCCCCGCGATAATCGGAATCGATCGTGCCCGGCGCGTTCAGGATCGTGATGCCGTGCCGCGCAGCGAGACCAGACCGCGGCCTGATCTGAGCTTCATGATCTTCCGGCAGAGCTATGCAGATCCCTGTCGGTACTATGATACGTGCCATCGGCAGCAGCCGGATCGGCGCGTCGGCCGGGATCGCCGCCAGAAGGTCCATCCCGGCGGACCCCGCCGTGGCATAGGACGGCAGTTCCAGGCCAAGACCGTGTTCCAGCCGCCGCACCTGGACGATCACCTCAGCCACGCCCGAACTCCCGGGCGATCCGCCGGACCAGGGTCGCCGCCACCTCGGCCTTGCTTCCCCCCGGCCAGGCTTCCGGCTCGGCGCCGGCCCGAATCAGGGTGACCCGGTTGCGGTCGCCGCCGAACGTCCCCGACCCCGCCGAGACGTCGTTGGCGAGGATCCAGTCGCATCCCTTGCGCTGCAGCTTGGCGGACCCGTGTTCCACCAGATTCTCCGTTTCTGCCGCGAACCCTATGACCAGACGCGGTCTTTTATCATTTTGTCGCGAAACTGTCATCAGGATGTCGGGGTTCTCGACCAGCCGGATCGCCGGCGGCGCGCCCCCGGGCTCCTTCTTGATCTTGTGGTCCGGCACCGCCTCCGGCCGCCAGTCGGCCACCGCGGCCGCCATCACCGCGAAATCGGCCGGCAGCGCCGCGAGCGCGCCCGCCAGCATCTCCTCGGCGCTCTCCACCTTGACCACCCGCACGCCCGCCGGATCGGCCAGCGCTACCGGCCCGGACACCAGGGTCACCTCGGCCCCGGCCCTCGCCAAGGCCTCGGCGATGGCATGGCCCTGCTTGCCGGAACTGTGGTTCATGATGAAGCGGACCGGGTCGATCGCCTCGCGGGTCGGGCCGCTGGTCACCAGGGCGCGCAGGCCGTGCAGCGGCCGCGCGGCCGGCCGCAGCCGCGCCAGCACCGCCGACACGATCTCGGCGGGCTCGGCCATCCGGCCGGATCCCACCTCGCCGCACGCCATGTCCCCGGCGTTCGGCCCGATGAAGCCGATCCCGTCCTGGGCGAGCATCCGGACGTTGCGCCGGGTCGCGGCATGGTTCCACATCATCGGGTTCATCGCCGGGGCCACCAGCACCGGCTTGTCGGTGGCCAGCAGCACGGTCGAGGCCAAGTCGTCGGCGATCCCGTGCGCCATCTTGGCGAGCAGGTTGGCGGTGGCAGGCGCCACCACCACCAGGTCCGCCTCGCGCGACAGCCGGATATGGCCCATCTCGGCCTCGTCGGTCAGCGAGAACAGCTCACTATAGACCTTTTCCACCGAGACCGCCGCAACCGACAGCGGCGTAACGAACTGCGCGGCGGATCCGGTCATCACGCAGCGCACCGCGACGCCCTGCTCCTTCAGCCGCCGGATCAGCTCCAGGCTCTTGTAGGCGGCGATTCCGCCGCCGATCACCAGGAGGATGCGCCCAGGTCCGCCCGGCCCGCCCCTGGGCAGGCCCAACTCCGCATCGTCCATGGTCGTCCGCTCCCGCTATCCGATGACCCATCCGAGAAAGAAGGCCGCGGCCATGCCCGCCACCCACAGCCAGCGCCGCTCGGAGCGGATCGGCGTTTCCTTTTCGAACCGCTCCAGGACCCGGTCGAGCCGGCGCATCACCGTGGGCGCCCGGCTGGCCAGGCCCTGCAGGTCCTGGGCCATCTCGATGACCCGTGCCTGAGGCCCGAGATGGCGTGCGATCCAGTCCGCCACCAGGGGCTCGGCGGTCTGCCAGATGTTGACCGAGGGATTCAGCGCCCGGCCGACCCCCTCGGCGACCACCATGGTCTTCTGCAGCAGGAGCAGATGCGGCTGCTGCTGCATGTGGAACTGCTCGGCCACGGTCAGGATCTGGCCGAACAGCCGGCCGATCGAGATGTCGGCGAGCGGCTTGCCCAGGATCGGCTCGCCGATGGCGCGCGCCGCCTGGGCGAACGCGTCGCGGTCCTCGTCGGGCGGCACGAAGCCCGCGCGCACGAACACGTCGGCCACCCGCCGGTAGTCGCGGCTGAGAAAGCCCACCAGGATCTCGGCCAGATGCTTGCGGCTCTCCAGGTCGAGCCGGCCCATGATCCCGAAATCCACCGGCACGATGGTGCCGTCCGGCTCGATGAAGGTGTTCCCGGGATGCATGTCGGCATGAAAGAAGCCGTCGCGGAACACCTGGTTGAAGAACACCACCGCGGCCCGGTCCAGGATCACGTCCGGGTCCAGGCCCTGCTCCAACAGCTTCTCGCGCTGGTCCGACGGCGTGCCGCCGACCCGCTCCAGGGTCAGCACCCGGCGCGAGGTCCGCTCCCAGTCGACGTAAGGGACCCGGAAGCCCTCGTCGCCGGCGCAGTTGCCCGCGAACTCGGCAGCCGCCGCCGCTTCCAGGCGCAGGTCGAGCTCGCGCCGGGTCCACAGGCTGTGCACCGCGACGGTGGCCACCGGCTTGAGGCGGCGCAGATGCGGTAACAGGTACTCCACCGTCTGCGCCAGCCAGGTGAAGAAGGCCAGCTCGCGCTCGATCGCGATCTCCACCCCCGGGCGCAGCACCTTGACCGCGACATCGCGCCCGTCGGGCAGCACCGCGAAATGGACCTGGGCGATCGAGGCGGCCGCGATCGGGATCTTGTCGAAGCGCTGGAACAGCCGGGTGATCGGCTGCTCCAGCTCGCGCTCGATCAGCGCGATGGCGAGGTCGCCCGGAAACGGGTCGAGCCGGTCCTGCAGCCTCGCCAAGTCGCGGGCGACTTCGCTGCCCATCACGTCCGGGCGCACCGCCAGCGTCTGGCCGAGCTTGACGAAGCTCGGGCCCAGCTCGACCAGCGCATCGGCCAGGCGCTGGCCCGGCCGCCGGGTGGCGCGCCGCCCGGCCCAGGGCCCGGCGACCCGCCGCGCCAGGGGCGGGATCGGCAGGAGGTCGACGAAGAACAGCGCCTCGTGGCGCATGAGGACCCAGACGACCCTGAGGCCGCGCAGTCCGTGACGGATCGGGGCGAACAAGATCAGAGACGCCAGCCGGAATGGATCGCCGCGACCCCGCCGGAGAGGTTGCGGACCTTGACCAGCCCGAAGCCGCACCTGGCGACCAGCTGCGCGAAGCTCTTCTGGTCGGGGAAGCGGCGGATGCTCTCGACCAGGTAGCGGTAGCTCTCGGCGTCGTTGGCGACCAGCTTGCCCATCAGCGGGATCATCCGCATCGAGTACTGGTCGTAGATCGGCCGGAGCTGCGGGATGATCAGCCGGGAGAACTCCAGGCACAGGAAGCGGCCGCCGGGCTTGAGCACCCGGTAGGCCTCCTTCACCGCTTGGTCGATATGGGTCACGTTGCGGATGCCGAACGCGATCGTGTAGCTGTCGACCGACCGGTCCTTGAACGGCAGGGCCATGGCGTCGCCGGTCACCCAGGACAGGCCGTGCACCTGGCCGCGGTCGATCGCCCGGTCGCGGCCGACCTCCAGCATGGCGTGGTTGATGTCGCAGACCGTCATCTGCGCCTCGCCGCCGACCCGGTCCATGATCCGGAAGGCCACGTCGCCGGTGCCGCCCGCCACGTCCAGGTGCACCAGGCCCCGGCGCGGCGCCAGCCAGTCGACCAGCGCGTCCTTCCACAGGCGGTGCACGCCGCCGCTCATCAGGTCGTTCATCAGGTCGTAGCGCGACGCCACCCGGTCGAAGACCTCGCGGACCTTCTTCGCCTTCTGCTCGGGATCGACCGTCTCGTACCCGAACGACCGTGCGAGTTCGTCCGCCGCGTCCGTCATCTTACGCACTATCCTCGCCACGCTTGCCCGGCGGTTCTAGGTGATGGCACCTGGATGCTCAACAAGCACCCGTTCCCCGCATTCCCGGATGATATTTTGCCTGAGCTGCCCGAAGTCGAGACCATCAAGCGCGCGCTGGAGCTCCGCCTGACCGGACGGCGCTTCGCCGAGACGGTCCAGCGCCGCCCCGACCTGCGCTGGCCCCTGCCCCCGAACCTGGCCTTCAGGCTCCAGAACCGCCGGATCGAGGGGTTCGCCCGGCGGGCAAAATACATCCAGGTCTTCCTGGACGACGGCCAGGTGATGCTGCTGCACATGGGCATGTCCGGCCGCCTGGTGTTCGACGGCGATCCCATGGGCGCCCATGAGCACCTGACCTTTTGCTTCGACGACGGCACCGTGCTGCGCTTCGTCGATCCCAGGCGGTTCGGCGCCCTGGACCTGACCACCGTCCAGGAGCTGGCCAGCCACAAGCTGCTGGCCGGGCTGGGCCTGGAGCCGCTCGGCAACGCGTTTTCCGGCCAGGCGCTGGCGGCGGCGTTCCGCAACCGGGTGGTCGCGGTGAAGCTGGCGCTGATGGACCAGAAGCTGGTGGTGGGGGTCGGCAATATCTACGCTTCGGAGGCGCTGTTCCGCACCCGCCTGCACCCGGCCACCCAGGCCGGATCGGTTCCGGAAGCGCGGCTGGACGAGCTGGCCGACAACGTCCGGGCGGTGCTGACCGAGGCGATCGACGCCGGCGGCTCGTCGTTGCGCGACTATGTCCAGGCCGATGGCGAGCTCGGCAACTTCCAGAACCTGTTCAAGGTGTACGACCGGGCGGGCCTGCCCTGCCCGGTCTGCGCCGAGCCGGTGCTGCGCATGGTGCAGGGCAACCGGGCGACCTTTTTCTGTGCGCGCTGCCAGCCGGATGGGGCGGCCGGGGACTAGAAGCCCCCCGGCCGCCGCCGGTGAAGCCGGATCAGCCGACCACCAGCTCGTAGCTCTCGATGTTCTGCACCACCAGGCCCAGCGACCTGAACTCGAAGCTGTAGTTGGTGCCGGGGTCGATCACCTCCTCGAACCGGTCGAGCTCGGCCTGGAAGGCGCCCGAGTTGGCGACCCTGGCCGAGAGGTGCAGCTCCAGCACGTCCTCGCCGCTGCCGCCGTTGAACAGGTCCTGGCCGGCGCCGGGGTCGAGCACGTCCAGGACCAGGATGTCGTCGCCCTCGTGGCCGTACAGCTGGTCGGCGCCGGAGCCGGCATAGAGGATGTCGTCGCCGGACCCGCCATAGACCCGGTCGTCGCCGGCATCGCCGCTCAGCACGTCATCGCCGGCATCGCCGCGCACCTGGTCGTCGCCGGCGCCGCCCTGGACGCGGTCGTTGCCGTCGGCGCCATAGACGAAGTCGTCGCCAGCGCCGCCATCGACGAGGTCGTCGCCCTCGGCACCG
Organism: Geminicoccus roseus DSM 18922; assembly: GCF_000427665.1. Taxonomy (NCBI): domain Bacteria; kingdom Pseudomonadati; phylum Pseudomonadota; class Alphaproteobacteria; order Geminicoccales; family Geminicoccaceae; genus Geminicoccus; species Geminicoccus roseus. Next base: position 4,423,701 of record NZ_KE386572.1, on the reverse strand, counting down.
CGCGCCACGTCGTTGCCGGCGCCGCCACGGATCGTGTCGTTGCCTTCCTGGCCGTAGAGATGGTCGTCGCCGGTCCCACCCTCCAGGATGTCGTTGCCGAAACCGCCGAACAGCTGGTCGGCACCGGCATCGCCGGCCAGATGGTCCTCGCCATCCTCGCCATCCAGCCGGTCATTGCCCGCCCCGCCGGCCAGCCGGTCGTCACCGGCCCCGCCATAGAGCCGGTCCTGGCCGTTGCCGCCGTCGAGCAGGTCCTGATCAGCGCCGCCGAACAGATGGTCGTCGCCGTCCTGGCCGAACAGGACATCGTTGCCGCCGTCGCCATAGATCTTGTCGCTGCCGCCGCCGCTCCGGGCCTCGTCGTTGCCGCCGCTCCCCGACCACTTGTCGGCCGACTTGCCGCCGACCCAGCGATCATCATGCTCGGTGCCGCGCGCGGCGGGCTCGTGGCGGCCGGACGAGGCCTGGTATTCCTCGACCGGGCGCGGCCGGTCCAGCCAGGCGGCGCCGTCGGCCCGGGAAACCAGCACCCGGGTCTCGCCCTCGTCCTGGAAGTCGCCGTCCCCGTTCCCGTCCACCAGATGGACGACGCTGTCCTGGGTCGGCTGGCCGCCGTTCAGCGCCAGGAGGATCGAGCCGTCTTCCAGCACGTCCATGCCGGGACCGGCGGAGGCGGCGTAGCCTTGTGGCAGGAGACCGGCGTTCCAGATCTGCTGAACCTCGCCCGCCTGGTCGATCGAGCCGCTGCCGTCCAGGTCGGTCAGCCGCCACACCCGGTTGTCGCCGCCGCCGGTGAACTCGAACGCGTAGACCGAGCCGTCATGGATGTCGTGGGCGAAGTCCGGGTTGACGCCGAAGGGGTTGCCGTCGGCGATGAACACCGAGACCTCGTCCGCCTGGATGTCGCCGCTGCGGTCCTTGTCCTCGATCCGGTAGATCGTGTCGGGGTCGCGGCCGTTGGTGTCGGTGACATAGGCGACGTCGCCGTCGAACGAGATCTCGAAGGCCGAGGAGTTCGGGTTGATGGTCTGCAGGTCCAGCCAGATGCCGGCCTCGCCCGCGTCCTGGGCGTCGCCGTCGCCGTTATGGTCGGTGGTCTTGTAGATCAGGTCGCGGCTCTCGCCGGACAGGACGCCCGGCGTCACGATGTAGATGTTGCCGTCGTCGTCGCCGGCGATGCCGTTGGGGGTGACCAGGCTGTGGCCGCCGGCATTGCCGGCCGCGGAGAACCAGGCCCAGGCCTCGCCGGCATCGGTGGCGTCGCCGTCGCCGTTGCGGTCGTAGAGCCGGTAGACGCTGTCGGTGCCGTTGTCGCCGGCATAGACCGAGCCGTCCTTGCCCTGGAAGGTGTCCAGGACCGAGGCCAGCGGGTCGGCCAGGCCGGCGGCGTTGTGGCCGTCGAAGAAGACGCCGACCTCGCCGACATCGGCAGTGTCGCCGTCGCCGTTGCGGTCGTGGAGCAGATAGAGCGCCTCGCTGCCCTGGTCGCCGACCAGGAAAGTCAACGGGTTGCTTTTCGTCGCCATGATCTGTCGTCCGTCATGATGGAGCACGAGCGGACGAAGTCAGTAATCACGAGATCGCAAGCGGTCAAACAACATCTACTAGATGTTATTTATACTCGCTGTAATGAGCGCTGCATTTTTACTTTATCGTTATTACTATTCCAATTGTGGCTGCCGCATCAGCCGCCGCGCTGGCGTTCGAACAGGACGCAGGACGCGATCATCTGGGAGTCGGCGCTCGAGGTCTGGGTGTAGCACAGCTCCAGGTGATCATCGTCGATGAGCTTGCCGACCGACTGGCCGTCGCCGTCGGCGGTGACGACGAGCTGCTGGTCCACCGAGATGACGGCGAGCTTGGGCTCGCGGTGATGGGCCGAGCTGATGGTGCCGAACAGGCGGCCGTCCTTCTGGTCGGTGAACTCGATGGTCAGTTCGACCTCGCTGAACACCGGCGTCTTGCCGTCCGTGGCACCGTAATGCCCGCCCTCGCCCATCGTCACCGCCCGGCTGGTGCCCTTCCAGGTTCCCCGGAGGTCCGGCCAGTCGGCCGCCAGGGCGGGCGCCGCCAGCAGCGAAAGAACCAAGGCAGCCCGGATCCGCATCTTGTTTCCTTTCGGGTTCGAGGATCGCCTGCGCCGCAGCAGCGACGGACTCCATCGAGGATGATAGACTTCAAGCGCCGGATTGTCCAAGGTCAGACCGTAGTTTGGCGGCCGGCTCAGCCGTTGATCTCCTGCACGAACGGCCCCATCCCGGCGGTGAGCCCGCCATCCACCACCAGGTCCGCGCCATTCACGAAGCCGGCCTCGTCGCTGGCGAGGAAGGCCACCGCCGCGGCGATGTCCTCCGGGTTGCCGACCCGGCCGACCGGGTACCAGCGGGCCAGCTTCTCGAAGATCTGCGGGTCGCGGGCGATCCGGTCGGTCCAGGAGCGGTTCTGGGTACGGATCGTGCCGGGGCTGACCATGTTGGTGCGGATGCCCTGCGGCCCGTACTCGACCGCCATGGCCTTCACCCACATGGCGAGGCCGGCCTTGGCGGCGCTGTAGGCGGGATTGCCGACATAGACCCGGCCGTTCACCGAGCCGATCGCCACGATCGCCCCCTTGCCGCGCTCGGCCATGCCCGGGATGACCGACTTCATCACGAGGTAGGCAGCGCGCAGGGTGACGTCGAACTCCACGTCCCAGTCGGCCTCACCGGTGGCCTCGACGGTGGAGGCCGAGGTGGCGGCGGCGTTGTTGACCAGCACGGAAAGCGGGCCCAGCGCCTTCTCGGCGTTGCGGACCATGGCCTCCACCGACGTCGCCTTGGTGACGTCGGCCTCCAGCGCCACCGCGGTGCGGCCGGTGGCGGCGATCTCGCGGACCACCTCCTGGGCCGGCGCCAGGTCGAGGTCGGCCACCGCCACCGCCGCGCCCTCCTGGGCCAGGCGCAGACAGGTGGCGCGGCCGATGCCGCGGCCGCCACCGGTGACGAGCACGGTCTTGGCGATGAAGCGGTTCACCGGCCTGCCTCCGCCTGGATGTCCTCGGCGACCTCGTCGAAGGCCTGGAAGGCTGCGCGGGCGGTGTGCACGTAGCCGGCGCGCATGTGGCCGTCATTGTAGAAGGCCAGCCCATCCACGCCGTGGCCGGCCAGGATCCGGGCGGCGGCCACCGTGTCGGCGCCGTCGGCCAGGTCCGGGAAGCTCGGCCGCATGATCGCCGACAGGCTGGCGTCCGGGCCGACCTGGCGGCGGACCTGGTGGATGTCGGCCAGCACGTCGGCAGCGGAACGCTCATAGGCGCACAGCTCCAGCCCGTCGCAGGCGGCGGCCAGGAGCTTCAGGTCGGAGCCCTCGATCCAGCCGCGCGCCGAGGGCCGCTGCACCGAAGGGATCACCCGAACCTCGGCCGCGGCCGGGACCACGTCGCGGATCTCCCGGACCACCTCGGCCACCAGCTTGCAGCGCCAGCGCAGGAACGCCGCGAAGTCCGGGTCGGCGATCAGGTCCGAGGCGATCCAGTCGGCGGCCTGCGCCTCGCTGATGGCGACCTCCGCCGACAGGAACACGTCCAGGGCGTCGCGGACGCGCTTCTGCACGTGCAGCACGTCGATGCCGTCCACCGCGGCGGCGGTGACGGTCGCCTCGGAGAAGTCCAGCCCCAGGAGAAGCTTGGTCCAGGCGTCCATCCGGACCAGGGCGAACTCGTGGTGGTAGCCATGGTCGAACGGCAGCCAGCCGGGCGTTTCCAGGCGCAGGCCGGCCAGGTCGTAGGTGCGGGTCAGGTCGCGGCAGAGCGCCACCACATACTCGCGCGCCTCCGGATGGGCGGGGTTGAGCGAATACCAGTAGGGGTCGCCATAGCAGTTGCGGGCGACCAGGTCGGGATGCAGGCGGCCGAGCGGGGTGTTGTGGAAGCACACGACCCAGCCATAGCGCTCCATCTCCGGCAGGTGCCCGGCGAGATCGGCGAACGGGTCGTGCTCGGCCAGGAGCGGGTTCGGCAGCGGCTGGACGCGCTGGTAGGCGGCGGGATCGTGGCGGAAATAGATGGTGCCGTCCTCGGGGAAGTAGACCTTCCCGGAGCGGCCGTGCGGCCGGAGGAACTTGCCGGCATGGTAGGCGGCGGCGAGGCTGACGGCGCCGGCCCCGGTCGCCTGGATGCGCTCGCCGAAGGAGCCGGGCCCCTCGTCGGCCAGGTCCCAGGCATATGCATAGATCGATCGATAGGCCCGCCGTCCGGCCATGCCGCTTCCCCCGCCGACATCGTTGCTGCCCGCGCATCCTTGCCCTTAAGGTCAGCGGCGGCAAGGCTCCCGCCCAAGGGAGCAAGAATAAGGGATTGGCCTAAAATGAACCGACGTCTCGCCGTCATGATGAGCGGAGTAGCCGCCACGGCGCTCCTGGCCATGAGCCCGGCCCTCGCCCAGGACAAGACCCAGATCCGGGTCATCGTCGCCCATTACAGCGACCAGACCATGGGCATCTTCGAGACCATGGAGGCGGATTTCGAGCAGGCCCATCCGGAGGTCGACATCAAGCTCGAGGACGTTTCCTGGGACAACCTCCAGCAGCGCCTGACCACCGACATCGCCGGCGGCACCGCGCCGGACATCGCGATCATCGGCACCCGCTGGCTGCTCGACTACGCCGCCAACGACATCGCCGAGCCGATCGACGACTACATGACCCCGGAGTTCAAGGCGAAGTTCATCGACGCCTTCCTGGAGCCCTCGGTGATCGACGGGGTGACCTACGGCCTGCCGGTCGCCGCCTCGGCGCGCGCCATGTACTACAACAAGGACCTGCTGGAGAAGGCGGGCGTGGCCGAGCCGCCCAAGACCTGGGACGAGCTGGTCCAGGCCGCCCAGGCGGTGAAGGAGAAGGGCGAAGGCGCCTACGGCTTCGGCCTCCAGGGCAAGGAGATCGAGACCGACATCTACTGGTACTACGCGCTGTGGACCCATGGCGGCGAGCTGGTGGTGGACGGCAAGTCGGGCATCGCCAGCGATGCCGGCGTGCAGGCGGCCGAGCTCTACAAGAGCATGATCGACCAGGGCCTGACCCAGCCGAGCCCGACCGGCTCCAACCGCCAGGACATCGAATCCCTGTTCAAGCAGGGCAGAGCGGCGATGATCCTGTCCGGCCCCTGGCTGCGCGGGCAGATCGCCAGCGAGGCGCCTGACCTGAACTACGGCCTGGCCGGCATCCCCAAGGGCACCACCGAGGCCACCTACGGCGTGACCGACACGATCATGCTGTTCAAGAGCTCCGAGAACAAGGAGATGGCCTGGAAGTTCCTGGAGGAGGCGGCGTTCAGCGAGAAGAACCGCACCGAGTTCTCCGCCAAGGAAGGTTTCCTGCCGGTCCTGAAGGCGGTGGCCGAGGCGCCGGAGTTCGCCGACAACGAGCAGCTCACCGCGTTCACCGACCTGCTGCCGAACGCCAAGTTCGCGCCGCTGATCCCGAACTGGGAGCTGGCGTCGGACGCCGCCACCTCCGCGCTGCAGCGGATCTACCAGGGCGAGGCGGAGCCGAAGCCGGCGCTGGACAGCGCGGTCGAGGTCATCAACCAGGCCATCCAGCAGTAGTCTGGCGACCGGGCGGGCCCGGCAGGCACGGTTCCTGCTTGGTCCGCCCGCACAGGGCCATGCGCAGGGCAGACATCCCGGCCGCATCCTGAAGAGCCGGCGCCGCCCTTGGCAGCGCCGGTTCGCTTTTCCCCGTCCGGCCGAGGTGGGCCACCAGGCCGCCCGGCGATCAACGAGCACGGCCTGATGCACGCACTTCCCATCGTTCCGATCCACGACGACCGCTAGGGGCGCCTCATGCTCGACAAAACGCGCACCCTGCCAGCGCTGCTGATGATCCTGCCGAGCGTGGCCCTGGCGTTCTGGATCATCGGCTACCCGATCTACGACGTCGCCCACACCTCGCTGCACGCGGTCAACCGGTTCGGCAAGGTCCAGGATTTCGCTGGCCTGGCCAACTTCGCCCGGCTGTTCGAGGACCCGATCTTCATCGGCTCGCTCTGGCGCACGATCCTTTGGACCGTCACGGTGGTGGGCGGGACGATCCTCCTGTCGATCCCGATCGCGGTGATGCTCAACGAGGACTTCCACGGCCGCGGCGTGGCGCGGGTGATCGTGATGCTGCCCTGGGCGATCTCGCTGGCGATGACCGCGATCGTGTGGCGCTGGAGCCTGAACGGCCAGTACGGGATGATCAACGCCACCCTGTTCCAGCTGGGCATCCTGGAGCGGCCGACCGAGTGGCTGGCCAATTTCGACACCGCCTTCCCGATCGAGATCGGCATCGGCATCCTGGTCTCGATCCCGTTCACCTCGACGGTGCTGCTGGGCGGCCTGTCCTCGATCCCGAACGACGTCTACGAGGCGGCGACCATCGACGGCGCCACCGGCTGGCAGCGCTTCCGCTTCATCACCCTGCCGCTGATGAAGCCGTTCCTGCAGATCGCGATCGTCCTGAACGTCATCAACGTGTTCAACTCGTTCCCGATCATCTGGGTGCTGACCCAGGGCGAGCCCGCGAACTCGACCGACATCCTGGTGACCTATCTCTACAAGCTCGCGTTCCGCTACGGGAAGCTGGACGTCGCGGCGGCCATGTCGCTGATCATGTTCGCGATCCTGCTGGTGTTCACCGCCGCCTACATCATCCTGGCCGCCCGATCCGAGGAGAAGGGCGCATGACGCCGAAGCTGAAGCGCTCGATCCTCTACTGGCTGATCCTGGGCCCGTTCGCGGTGGTCGCCCTGTTCCCGTTCGCGGTGATGCTGAGCACCGCGCTCAAGCCCGCCGACGAGATCTTCGTGTTCCCGCCGACCTGGCTGCCGACCCGGCTGGCGTTCGAGAACTTCGTGGAGATGTGGAGCGCCACCGGGTTCGGGGTGGCGCTGTTCAACTCGCTCTGGATCAGCACCGCCGGCACCGTGCTCTCGCTGCTGGTGGCGATCCCGGCCGCCTATGCCATGGCGCGGCTGCGCTGGCACGGCCAGGGCTTCTACCGCCAGTTCCTGCTGGTGACGCAGATGCTCTCGCCGATCGTGCTGGTGATCGGGATCTTCCGCCTGATGGCGGCGATGGGGCTGGTGGACAGCCAGTGGGCGCTGGTGCTGGGCTACGCGGCGTTCAACCTGGCCTTCGCCACCTGGATGATGTCCAGCTACTTCAAGACGATCCCCAAGGAGATCGAGGAGGCCGCCTGGATCGATGGCGCCACCCGGCTGCAGTCGCTGGTCCGGGTGTTCCTGCCGATGGCCCTGCCGGCTCTCGCGGTGACCGGGATCTTCACCTTCATCAATTGCTGGAACGAGTTCGTCCTGGCGCTGACCATCCTGCGCTCGAACGAGAAATACCCGCTCACCCTGCAGATCTTCACCCTGGTGGGCGGCGCCTACAAGATCAACTGGCACCACGTGATGGCGGCAACCTTCGCCGCGACCGTGCCGGTGGCGGTGGTGTTCGCGCTGATGCAGCGCGCCCTGGTGCGCGGCCTGTCGCTGGGCGGCGTGAAGTAGGCATCCTCCCTCAGGCGGCCGGCGCGATGCGGTAGACGCAGCGCCGGCCGCCGGTTGCGACATGCTCTATGCACTCGACCTGGACGTCCGGCCCGAGCGCCCGGGCCAGCAGGCGATGCTCGGGCTGGCCCAGCGCCGGGCAGGCCTGGACCGCCGCCGGGATCGGGTCGTGGTTCTCGACCAGAAGGAAGCCGCCCTGCCCGTCCGGGCGGGCCTCGGCCATCCGGCCTTCCGCCGCGCGCAGCCGCGCCAGCCCGCCGACCCGCTCCGCCAGGGAGGCCAAGCCCGCCAGTTCCGCCCGGTAGCGGTCCACCGCCAAATCGGCGCGGTGGCGCAGGATCTCGTCCAGGCCATGGCTGCCGAACACGCTGCGGATCCCCGCCAGCAGTTCCAGGGCGAGCCGCTCGTGGCGCTCGGGGAAGCGGCCCTGTGCGGCGTCCTCCACCCGCCAGTAGCGCCGCGGCCGGCCGACCCCCTCGCGGCGGTCCTCGAACGCGACCAGCCCCTCCTCCGCCAGCCGGTCCAGATGCTGGCGAACCGCCACCGGCGTGACCCCCAGCCGCCCGGCCAGCCCGGCCGCGGGCTGCGGGCCGCTCTGCTTCAGGGCGTGCAGCACCCGGTCGGCAGCGCGGGCGGGCAGCGGTTCGGCGGCGGGATTCATGGGCGGACCGGAGAATGGATTGGGATACAACATGCTTATTAAAAAGCTCATTTTTTGAAAAGATATATCTATTTAAAAAGATGGACGGGCGTGGGATCATGAGCGGAAGCGCGGGCTGGCCCTGGATCAGGAAAGCACGGGCAGGTGGGCGGGTCAGGCGGTCGGCCGTCCCTTCCCGCTGGCGCCGGCGCTGCCGGCCCGCAGCGCCGGGTCGGCCGCGTCAGCCCTTCGGCGCAGCACCACCCGGGGCGGCGGGCGCGCGGCAGATAGCGCCGCTGTTCACGGCCAGGATGGTCGAGGGGACAGGCTCAGGGGCGGGCCAAGTCGATCCAGACTGCCCGGGCGAGCTGACGTACCTGAACGAACTCGGCCCGGTCGCGCGGGACGCAATAGGCGCCGTGGCGGGGCTCGATCTCGCGATGGTGGAACTCGATGGCGCGGACCAGCCGCCGGTCCTGGAGGAAGGCGAACATCCAGTTCGGCTGGGCGATCGCTCTTGGCCCATCGGGCAGGTCGGGCGGCGCGCCCATCAGGCCGCCGGCGCGCAGCGCCTCGGCCAGGCTGGCCTGGTCCAGCTCGAACGGCTCGATCAGGCAGACCGTGTCCCAGGCAAAATCGGTCTCCGTCGCCAGGTCGACCCGGTGGTCGGCCAGCAGCCGCGCGCGCAGCCGCTCGGCGAATGCGTGGTCGCCCGGCGAGATCACGTCGCTGCGGTTGGGCACCTCGCCCCACAGCACTCCCATCCCCCAGTGCAGCATCGCCGCGCTGCTGACGAGGAACAGAACGGTCGCGGCCATCAGCCAGCGGAAGCGCTCGCGCCGGCCGGAGCCGACGGCGGATGAACGGGGTCGGCGCTCAGGTGCGACAGGAGCCATGGGAAGCCTCGGCGGACAGCAGGGCGACGGTCGCCACCGCGGCGGCTGGCATAGGCGGGCGCGCGTTCCGGCGAAAGACTTCCCCTGGCCGGAAACGGCGCGGCGGTGACCAACACTTACCCGGATACGGTCGAATCGATTGCATCCCGGTCGGCTTTCAAGGTAGTGTTTCACAGTCGTGGCGACTTGATGAGATTTTTGTCACATATTTGCTGGAAGATGCCGCGGGCCGACTTGCTCTAGGTGATTGTCGGCGCAGGCGGATCATGGCTGGGGGCGTGCCCGGCCCAGACGGATCACCGGGCGGCCCGGCGTCGAAATTTCCTGACGAAACAAGGGGGCGGGCGGGTTTTCCGGCCATGCGGCCGGCGCGGCTCCCTCCGGCAAATCCCAGGTGCAGCATTGTCATGGCGACGGGCGGCGACTGGCCCGGACCGGATCATCCCACCTAATCGCCGCGACGATATTGTTCACTTTCTCCGCATCCTGAGTTACCTGTTAATCCACCAGAGCGGGAACACGCTCGGTGAGCTCAGGTATCGGGAACTCTGCGTCCGAATTGACCGAGTGGGAGATGCAAAATGAGTCAGGCGCTCCAAGAACATCGCCGCCGTTTGTCCGAGCGGGGCATGAAGCGGGTCGAGGTCTGCGTCCGTGAAACAGATGTCAGTCTTATCCGCCGGGTAGCGAAGGCGCTCATCAACGACGACAAGACTGCCAAGGGACTTCGCTCGGCCATCGACAACGTCGTTCCAAATCGGACGCCCCTCACCTTCAAGGAATGGCTCCTCGCCTCGCCCAGCGAGATGGACGAGACGCCGATCCGGGAGAGGCCGCGCGGCTTCTGAGGGATCCTTCCCTGTTGAGACGGCCGGGACCGTTCCCCCCCGCGGGGACGGTCCTGGCCAGTCCCTGCCGACACCGCTAACCGTTCCCCCACCACACGACCATCCAGGGGGGAACGACCATGGACACCAGCTTCCAGACACTCAGCCAGGGCGCCCTGCAGGAACTCGGCGAGCTGTTCGCCCGCCTGCCGGAGCAGGCCGCCGACGAGCTGATCGACGCGCTGATCGCCGCCCGCACCAGCGCCCTGCACGGACTTGGCCGCGAGGGCCTGCAGATGCGCGGCTTCGCCATGCGCCTGTTCCACATGGGCCGGCCCGTCCACGTGGTCGGCGACATGACCGTGCCGCCCCTGGGCCAGGGCGACCTCTTGTTCGTCTCGATCGGGCCGGGCAAGCTGCGCACCACCGAGACCCTGATGCAGATCGCCCGCGACGCCGGGGCCAGGGTGGCGCTGATCACCGCCCAGCCGGACGGACCCGCAGCGAAATTGGCCGACATCGTCGTCCACCTGCCCGCCCAGACCATGGCCAACGACCAGGGCGCCACCGGCTCGGTGCTGCCGATGGGCTCGCTGTTCGAGACCGCGCAGATGCTGTTCTTCGAGTTCGTGATCCTGAAGATGCGCGCGCGGGTCGGCGAGACGGCGGAGACGATGCGCGCCCGCCACACCAACCTGGAGTAAACAAAGTCCCGGCGCGGCTCGCGGAAAGGGACAGAAACTTGTCCTTTTCCGCGATCAAAATGCCGGGCACGCCCCGAACGGGAACGACCTGTCGGAGACTATGAAGGTCGTGATCCGGACCACGACCTGGACTTATCGGCTTGGGATCGGCAATGGACCGATCTTATCCGCCCGGACCGGACCCGGTGCAAGTCGGCGCGCGGATCAAATCTCCGTCCACGCATCATGGTAGGCAAAGTTGCCGGAAGCCTCAGGCGGCGGGCGCTTCCACGGCGCGCATCTCCTGGCGGAACCGGGCGGCCCGCTCGACATAGACCCGCGCCCCCTGGCGCATCCGCTCGCGATCGGCCTCGCCGAGCTCGCGGGCCACCTTGCCCGGCGCGCCCAGCACTAGGCTGCCGCCCGGCATCTGCTTGTTCTCGCCGACCAGCGCCTTGGCGCCCACCAGCGTTCCGGCGCCGACCTCCGCCCCGTTCAGCACCACCGCGCACATCCCGATCAGGGCGCCGTCGCCGATGGTGCAGCCGTGCAGCATCGCGAGGTGGCCGACCGTCACGTCCTTGCCGATGGTGAGCGGATAGCCCGGGTCGGTGTGCAGGACGCAGTTCTCCTGCACGTTGGAGCCCTCGCCCACCGTGATGGTCTCGTTGTCGCCGCGCAGCACCGCGCCGAACCAGACCGAGGCACCCTTCTCTACCACCACCTTGCCGATCAGCACGGCGCTGGGCGCCACCCAGGCCTCGGGGTGCACCTGTGGAACATGGTCGCCAAGGGCGTAGAGCATCGGGACAACCTCCGGTCGCGTGGATCCTGCGGCCCGGGATAGAGCGATCCCGGCGGCAGGGAAACCTCGCCGGCGACCGGGCCCGGCGGCTTTCAGTGCTTGAACGGCCTCAGCCCCTGGCCAGCAGCGGCGGGCCGACCACCGAGAAGCCCATCCGGGCGAAGCGCTGGTTCAGCCGGTCCGGATCCGGCGGGCCCTCCTTCAGCACCTCGACCAGCTCCAGGAAGAACTGCTCGCCGTCCAGCGCCGGCGTGAGCGTGAACAGGAGCCGGCCGGGCGTGGTGCCGATATTGGCGAAGCCGTGCGGGGTGCCGCGCGGGACCACCGCCACGTCGCCCGCCCCCACCCGCCATTCCTGGCCGTCCACATGCAGGAGGTAGCTGCCCTCCAGGAAGTAGAAGCACTCGTCCTGTCCGGCATGAACATGGATCGGCGGCCCGCCGCCCGGCCGGGTCACCTCCTCGAACATGCAGGTGGTCCCGCCGCTGGCGGCGGCGGGGATCAGCACGTTGATGTCGATCCCGATCTCGGGCAGGGGGATCAGCTGCACGTCCAGCCCGTGGCGGACGAACGGCGGGACAGGGCTCATCGAGTTCTCCGGGAGGGCGCAGGGAGAGATCCCATTACCGTCCCTCTAGCAACGGCAGGCGCCGACGGCCTGTGATCTGGATCACAGACCGGCCGGCACACCCGCACTCTTAGAGCTTGCGCTCGTCTTAGAGCTTGCGCTCGATGGCGCCTTCCACCGAGCCGACCACGCCGCCGATGCCGGACTTCGAGGTCTGCCCCTCCTGGGCGCCGGAATCCGGCCGGGCCGGAGCCAGGCTCGGCACGCCGCCCAGCGGCTCGGACACCGCGGCGGAGAACTCGCCCTTGCCGTCCATGGAGGGACCCGACGACCAGCGACCCTGCGGGATCGAGCCGTCCGTCATGTGGCCCAGATAGACATAGGAGAACTCGGTGTTCTCCTTTTCCTGCGGGAAGCTGTTCGGGATCGGCAGCGTCGCGGCGCCGCCCAGTTCCTCGATGGCGGCCAGCCACTGCTGCTGGTGCATGGTGTCGCGCGCGATCATGAAGGACAGCATGTCCTTCATGCCCGGATCGTCGGTCATGTTGTAGAGGCGCACTGCCAGGGCGCGGCCGGACGATTCGGCGGTGACGTTGGCGTGCATGTCGGCGGCGATGTTGCCCGACGCATAGATGTGCGAGCAGTCGAACGGCACGCCGTTGCTGTCCACCGGCATGGCGGCCAGGCCGGACGACAGGATGTGCCGCAGGTTCATGCCGTTCAGCACCGAGCCGGCAACCGGGTTCGCGGAGACCTCCTCCTGGAGCGACAGCGGCGCCTTCTCCAGGTTCAGCGCCACCGCCGTCGCCAGCATCTCGATATGGCCGATCTCCTCGGTGCCGGTGTTCAGCAGCATGTCGCGATACTTGGAGGGGCCGCGCGCGCCCCAGGCCTGGAACATGTACTGCAGGCAGACGCGGATCTCGCCCTCGATGCCGCCGATCGCCTGCTGAAGGGCCTTGGCGAAGACGGGGTTGGGCCGCTCGACGCGGACCGGATACTGCAGCTTTCCGTCGGCATAGAACATGGGGGTCATCCTCTTGCAGGGCACACGCACGTACATCCGCAGCGTGCTGCCCCGTAACCCGCCCCCCCAGAACGGGTTCCAGTCCAATCAAGCAAAATCGGACATTCATGCCGGTCAGGGAACGTCGCCTGTAGAAACGGCTTGCACAGTTCGGCTGCTGCACATTCGATTTAGAGTAATTAAAATTTGTTTACTCGGTTTTCGCCGAAGATGATGGAACCGGTCATCTTCCAGGCTCCTTCTGGCGTCACAACATCGGCAGATCAGGAGAACGCCATGGATTCGGCTCCTCATATCCGCTCGATCTTCATCACCGGCCTGCGCAATGCGCATGCGCTGGAGAACCAGGCCCTGTCGATCATGAACCGCCAACTGGAGCGCCTGGAGAGCTATCCCGACGTCGCAGCGCGGCTGCAGGCGCATGTCGAGGAAACCAACGGCCAGATCGACCGGCTGAGAACCGTCCTGGAATCGCTCGACGAATCGCCCTCCGCCATGAAGGACATGGGCGCATCCTTCATGGGCAGCATGGCGTCCCTGACGCACAGCGTGGCCGGCGACGAGATCCTGAAGAACTCGTTCGCCAACTTCGCGTTCGAGAACTACGAGGCGGCCAGCTACCGCTCGCTGATCGCCATGGCCAAGAAGGGCGGCTTCCAGAGCGCGATTCCGCTGCTGGAGGCGTCGTTGAGCGAGGAGGAGGCCATGGCCGCCTGGCTGGACCAGCACCTCCCGGCTGTCACCGAGCGCTACCTGCAGCTTTCCGGCGCCGGCGCCCAGGCCAGCCACTGACGGCCGACCGAACGGCCCCTTCCCACCTATTCGGAGAGCCAACCCGATGGCAGCCAAAGAAAAGACCCTCGAGGACGCCTTCCACGAGACGCTGAAGGACGTCTTCTACGCGGAGAAGCAATCGGTGCGCGCGCTGGGCAAGGCGGCCAAGAGCGCGCAGGCGGACGAACTGAGAAAGCTGTTCGAGCTGCATCGCGAGGAGAGCAGCAACCAGGTCGAGCGCCTGACCCAGATCTTCGAGATCCTGGGCAAGCCGGCCCGCGGCAAGACCTGCGAGGCCGCCCAGGGCCTGACCGCCGAGATGGACGACGACCTGGAGGAGTTCGGCAGCGGGCCCGCCGGCGATGCCGTCCTGATCGGCTGCGCCCAGGCGCTCGAGCACTACGAGATCGCGCGCTACGGCACCCTGAAGTCCTGGGCGACCCAGCTGGGTCTGCAGGACGCCGCCAAGCTCCTGGACGAGACCCTGGAGGAGGAGAAGAGGACCGACGACCTGCTCTCGCAGGTCGCCGAGCAGATCGCCAATCCCAAGGGCAGCGGCGAGGCAGCCGGGAAAGCCGCGAAGGGTTGAGCGGCCCGGCGGGTCGAGCATTTCCGAGAAAGGACCCGAGCCGCCAAGCCCCGTAGCCCGGATTGCTCACTTGCCTGGAGGGTCCTGGTCCAGCTGCCTGCGGGTGCCTGGGCCGCCCTCCAGCGCAAGCCGGTCAGGCCGCGAAAAGCTCGACCGGCGTCTCGAATCCCTTGAGCTGGTAGGCCCGCGCCTCCCGCTCCGCCAGTTCCGGCCCGGCGCCGTCGCGCACTGCCCGGGTCACCAGGATCTGCCCGGCCCCGGCCACCGACTGCACCCGCGAGGCGGTGTTCACCACCGTGCCGATCGCGGTGAGATCGCGATGGGAGCGGCCGAATTCGCCAAAGCTGACCTGGCCCGTGGCAATGCCGATCCCGACCCCAAGCTGATCCCCCTGCGACCCGAACGCCCGCACCAGGTCCGCGCGCCTGGCGTGGCAGCGCCGATGGATCTCGCGCGCCGCCAGCACCGCCTGGCGAACATGGTCGGGCTGCTGGATCGGGAAGTTGAAGATCGCCATGATCGCGTCGCCGATGGTCTTGTTGAGCAGCCCGTCGAAGTCCCAGATGGCGCTGGCGCACTCGTCGTAGAACGTGTCGAGCAGGCCGGAGACGGCATCGTCGGGCAGCGACTGGGACAGGGTCGTGTAGCCGCGCAGGTCGGCGAACAGCACGGTCGCGTCGATGGAGATCTTGCGGGCGCGCATGACCCGCGTGAACATCAGCTCGCAGATCGTGCAGGTGTTGGGGTTCATCCGGCTCGGCCGGATCCCCACCATGCGGAACGGCAGCGAAAGAACCCCGTGCAGCGGCACCGGCACCCGCATCTGCTGCCAGCAGCCCTTGCAGATCCTCGCCCGCTGCGTCGTCATCGGAAGTGCTGTTCCAGTGGCCAAGGCCCGCATGGTCATCGCGGCCAGCCCGCGTCCCAGGCCGTTTGCCCGCCTGAATCCTGCGCGCAATCACCAACCAAGGCAAGATGATCCCTGGGCGGCGTCCGAAGCGGGTTTTCCGGGTTGTCGCGCACCCGCACAAGGTCTGCCGCGGCGGCCGGATGTGACCGGGCCGCGATGCCGTGCATCCGCGAGATGTCTCGCCGTCCTGTCCAGATGAGGACGATGATGATCAACGTTTACATCTGGGTGCGATCCGCTGCTAATGCCGGGCTTATTGCGATCCCTATCCGGACAGCCCCGGATCAACCCGGGATCGGGCGGAACGCGACGCCACAAGCGCGGATCAGGATCGGGAACGACCATGGATTTCAGCAGGCGCAAGACCTTGTTTTCGGCGCTGCCCGGCGTGGCGCTGGCGGCCGGCGGCATCACCGCCGGCGATATGCTCACCAGCGGCAGCGCGGCCGCCGCGCTGACCGACCACCCGGGCATCCTGGCCGGGCTGCGGCAGTTCCTGGAACTGCCGGGCGGCAAGAGCTACCAGATCGATGTCGGCGATCACGGCAAGATCTTCCGCACCTCCTACAAGGGCAGCCAGGTCCGCTTCGTCGGCAGCGCGGTGAAGACCTTCATCCTGCTGAAATACCTGCAGGACGTGGAGGAAGGCCGGCTGGACGAATCCGCACAGATCACCATCGACGACAGCGTGCGGAGCCTGAGCAGCACCGTGATGGTCAACATGACCGGAACGACCACGGCCCGCTCGGTGCTGGAGGCGATGATCAGCCACAGCGACAACACCGCCACCGACGCGGCGCTTGCCCAGGTCGGGCCGGACCGGGTGCGCGCGATGATCCGCTCGATCGGGCTGCGCAACACCGTGATCCCGGATTCGACCCGGCGGCTGTTCTCCTACCTGGCCGGCGCCCCGGCCGGGGTCGACAAAGGCTGGAAGGGCATGGAGTTGATCGAGGCGGGCCAACTGTTCGGCGAGCCGCGCGACCCGATCAACCCGGTCGAGAGCATGCTCAGCACCTGCAACGAGTTCGTCTCCTACTACACGAAGGCGCTCAAGGGCCGCTATTTCCAGCAGGCTACCACCCTGACCGAGTTCAAGCGGATCCAGGCGATGGCCGATGCGATCGCCCTGGTCGTTCCGCCCGACCTCGCCGCCTACGCCAAGGGCGGCAGCATCGACTGGAACAACTTCCATGCGCTGTGCGTGCCTGGGCAGATGATCCTGCCGCCGGCCCGCCGCGGTCAGCCGAAGACACCGGTGACGTTCTGCTTCGTGGTCAACTGGGAAGGCCCGGATTCCACCATCCCCGCAGTGATGGAAAAGTTCGCCGGCTCGATCCAGAAGACGCTGGCGGAGGTCGAACGCTCGTTCGGCTGAGCGGCGGCCGGTCGGTTGTGGTGGAACGGGAGCACGCCTGACCTGCCACGACCGATCTGGCCTGCGCTGCCTCCCTCGCCCGGCCCATAGCTCCTTCCCCCGCGGCCCGCGAAGCGGTAGCGACGCATCCGATCTCGGAGGCGTCGACGAAACGTGGTTGAAGGTGAACGGGCCCGGCTGGGGCCCAGGGCCGTGGCGGAACTGCTGCGCGACCCGGCGGTGCGGCGCCTGTGGGCGGCCGGCGCCGTCATCCAGTGCGGGCGCTGGCTGGACATCCTGGCGTTCGGGGTGCTGGTGCTGGAATGGACCGCCTCGCCGCTCGCGGTGACCGCGATCCTGTTCACCCGGATGCTGCCGCTCCTGTTCTTCGGCAGCGTCGCCGGCACCCTGGCCGACCGGGTCGACCGCCAGCGCATGCTGGCGGCGAGCCTGGTGCTGGTCTGCGCCTGCTACGGGCTGGGCGCCTGGTGGAGCCTGGACGGGGAGCCGCACCTGCCGGTGGCCTTCCTCCTGTCGGTGGTGGGCGGGCTGTTCTGGTCGGCGGAACTGCCGATGCGGCGGGGCCTGCTGGCCGAGATCGCCGGCATGGAGCGGGTGGGCGTCAGCATGGGGCTGGAACTGCTCACCGCCAACGTCACCCGGATGGTGGGCCCGGCGGTGGGCGGCGCGCTGGTGGCGCTCTTGGGCTTTTCCGGGGTGCTCCTGGCGGGCCTGGTCCTGCACGGGCTGGCGCTACTCGCGATCCTCGGGCTGCGCCCGCCGGGCCCGTCCGTGCCCAAGGCGGCCGGGCCGGTGCGGATCCTGGCGCCCTTGCAGGAGGGCTGGCGCCATGTCCGCGCCACGCCGGTGCTGATCGGCACGGTGGTGGTCACCGCCGCGATCAATCTCTGGGGCTTTCCCTATGTCTCGCTGGTCCCGGTGATCGCGCATGAGGTGATGGGGCTGGGCCCGGTCGGCACCGGGCTCCTGGTCGCGACCGAGGGGATCGGCGCGTTCGTGGCCTCGATCTTCATCACCGTGGCCGCCCCGCCCGGCTGGTTCCGGCGGATCTACAGCCTGGGCACGCTCCTGTTCCTGGTGGCGGTGGTGCTGTTCGGCCTGTCGACCTCGCCGCTGGTGGCCGCCCTGTTCCTGATCATGGCCGGGGTGGGCATGGCCGGGTTCAACACCATGCAGATCGTGCTGATGCTGCAGGGCGCCGACCCGCTGCTGCGCGGCCGGGCGCTGGGCATCCTGGTGGGGGCCATGGGCCTCGCCCCGTTCGGCTTCCTGCAGTTCGGCCTGGCGGCCAGCTGGCTTGGCGCCAGCGCCGCGGTGGTGCTGGTGGCCTCGGTGGGCCTGCTGGCGGTGCTGGCCTGCGTGCTCGTCTGGCCGACGCTCATGCGCAGCGGCGCGGTGAGCGCGCCTATCAGGTCAGCGTGTCCGGCAGCTCCGCCTCCCGCTGCGCGATGAACGCGTCCAGGGCCTCGACGATGCCCTGGTCGATCGGCGGCGGCTCGAACGCGGCCAGCTTCTTCATCGCCGCGTCGATGCCGCGCTGCTGCGCCGACTTCTCGCCCTCCAGCGACCACTGCTCGAAGCTGTTGTTGTCCATCAGCTCGGGCATGAAGAAGGCGCTCTGGAAGTTCGCCTGGGTATGCTCGGTGCCCAGGAAATGGCCGCCCGGGCCGACATCCCGGATGCTGGCGATCGCCTCGTCGAAGTCGCCGAACTGCGGCCCCTGGGCGAACTTGTAGAGCATCTCCATCTGCTCGGCATCCAGCGCGAACTTGGCGAGCGAGGCGCACAACCCCGCCTCGGTCCAGCCGGCGGTGTGCATCACCAGGTTCGCCCCGGCCAGCATGATCGGCATCATGTTGAAGGCGCTTTCGTAGCCGGCCTGGGCGTCGGTGACCTTGGAGCCGGTCAGCATGCCCGAGGAGCGGAACGGCACCCCGTACTTGCGGGCGAGCTGGCCGATCATCAGGTTCATCAGCGCCAGCTCGGACGTGCCGGCCATGGGCGCGCCGGACTTCATCGAGACCGCCGCCAGGAAATGGCCGTAGACCATCGGGCAGCCCGGGCGGAGCAGCTGCGAGAAGGCCAGGGCCGAGATCGCCTCGGCGTTCAGCTCGGCCACGGTGGCGGTGGCCGAGGCCGGGGTGTTGGCGCCGGCCAGCGTGAACGGCGCGCAGATCACCGGCTGCCCGGCGCGGGCGTAGACCTTGAGCGCGCCCAGCATGGTTTCGTCCCAGACCAGGGGCGAGTTGCAGTTGGCCAGCGACACCATCACCGGGTTGTCCGGCAGGAAGTCCTGGCCGAACAGGATCCTGGCCATGTCGACCGCGTCCTGGGCGCGTTCCGGGGCGGTGACCGGGCCCATGAAGGACTTATCACTGTTCGTGATGAGCGAGCGGACGATGTGCAGGTGGCGCTTGGAGACCGGGATGTCGGTGGGCTCGCAGATCACCAGGCCGGTGTTGTGAATCGCCGGGCTCATATAGGCCAGGCGGTGGAAGCGCTGCAGGTCGTCCATGGTGCCATAGCGGCGGACGTCGTCCTCCATCCGCACGAACGGCGAGCCGTAGGTCGGCAGGAAGATCATGCTGTCGCCGCCGACCGTGACCGACCTCTCGGGGTTGCGGGCGGCAAGCGTGAACTCGCCCGGGACCTTGGCCAGGAGCTCCATCAGGAGCTGGCGGGGGATGTGGACCCGCTCGCCCTGCACGTCGGCGCCGGCCTCCTTCCACAAGGCCAGCGCCTCGGCATCGCGGAAATCGATGCCGATCTCCTCCAGGATCTGGCAGGAGGCGTCGTGGATCATCTCCAGCCCCTCCGCATTCAGCACCTCGTAGAGGGGGATCTGCCGCTTGAGCGCCGGCAGGCTCGTGACCCGCATCGACGTCCGCTCGGCACGCCTGGCTCCACGACCGCCCCGCCTGCCTTCAGCCACCATCACCACGACCCCGCCTCCCTCGACGACGACGAACGAACTGCCGGAGCCTAGAGCAGGCGTCCGGGCTTGGCTTGTCCTGCTTGCGCCAGCCAGTTGAGCCACCCCGACAAGAACCGCGCAAGAAAAGGCCGGGCGACGATGGATGGACTTGCCGACCAACCGCTGAGCGGCCCATGGAACGGGCCGGATGCAGGTTTGCGGAGTGCGGCATGGGCACCTCTCGGGTGGTGATCGTCGGCGGCGGTGTGATGGGCTGCGCGGTGGCGGCGTCGCTGCGCCAGGCAGCCCCGGAGCGGGAGGTCGTGGTGGTGGAGCGCGACGCCACCTACCGGCAGGCCTCCTCGGCCCTGTCCGCCTCCTCGATCCGCCGGCAGTTCTCCCAGCCGGTCAACATGGCGATCGGCGCCTATGGCTATGCCTTCCTGAAGGACGCCGCCCGGCATCTCGCGGTGGACGGCGAGATGCCGGACATCGGCCTGCGCGACGGCGGCTACCTGTTCCTCGCACCCGAGGCGGCCGCCCCGGCGATGCGCGAGGTCCACGAACTGCAGCGGGCGCAGGGCGCCGAGGTGGCGCTGCTGGACCCGGCGGAGCTTCAGGTGCGCTTTCCCTGGCTGTCCACCGAGGGCATCGCCCTGGCCTCGCTCGGCCTGAGCGGCGAGGGCTGGTTCGACGGCTACGGCCTGCTCCAGGCGTTCCGCAAGCGGGCAATCGCCGACGGGGCCAGGTTCGTCGCCGGCGAGGCCGCCGGGTTCGAGCGCAGCGGGGCGCGGGTGCTGGCGGTCCGCCTGGCCGACGGCACCCGGATCGAGGCGCAGGAAATCGTGGTCGCCGCCGGGCCCTGGTCCGGCAAGGTCGGCGCGATGCTCGACATCGACATCCCCGTGCGCGCCAGGCGCCGCTCGGTGTTCGTGCTGGACACGCCCGATCCCTTGGAGCCCTGCCCGCTCCTGATCGATCCGTCCGGGTTCTGGCTGCGCCCGGAGGGACGCTTCTATCTTTCGGGCATGTCGCCTTTGGCCGGGGAGGACGACCCGGACGACCTGCCGCTCGAGGTCGCCCACGATTCCTTCGAGGAGAAGCTGTGGCCGGCTCTGGCCGGGCGCGTCCCCAGCCTGGAGCGGCTGAAGGTCGCCAGCTCCTGGGCCGGCTACTACGAGATGAACACCGTGGACCAGAACGGCCTGGTCGGCACCTGGCCCGGGCTGGACAATCTCTTCCTCGCCACCGGCTTTTCCGGGCACGGCATCCAGCAGGCCCCGGCGGTGGGACGGGGCCTGGCCGAACTGATGCTGACCGGGGCCTACCGGAGCCTGAACTTGAGCGACCTCTCGCCCCGGCGCCTGGCGGAAGGACGGCCCCTGGTGGAACGGGCCGTGATCTGAGGCTCGGGCGACCTAGATGAAGGGGTGACGCGCGATCATCCAAGGGAGGCAACCGATGGACGGCCAGCCGCACGGCGACCAGGAGCCGAAGCTCGACCGGATCCTGGAGACGGTCCTCTATGTCGACGACCTGGACGCCGCGCAGCGCTTCTATGGCGAGGTGCTGGGGCTGGAGCTGGACAGCCGCAAGGACGGGATCTTCGTGTTCTTCCGCTTGGGCGACGGGATGCTCCTGCTGTTCCGCGCCGAGGCGGTGCGGGCCGGCACCAGCGTGCCGGCCCATGGCGCCGAGGGGCCCGGCCATGCCTGCTTCGCCATGCCCGAGGCGGCGCTGGATCGCTGGAAGGCGCGGCTGGAGCGCTTCGGCGTCGCCATCGAGCACGAGCAGGCCTGGCCGCGCGGCAGCCGGTCCTTCTATTTCCGCGACCCGGCCGGCAACAGCCTGGAGATCGCCAGCCCGCGGATCTGGGGGATGGCCGAGGCCCGTGGCTGAAATGCAACAGACGGCCGGAACCCGCTTGTTCACAAGCTGTGGACAAGTGAACAAGCCGCCTGATCGGCCGATCAACTCCGATCAGGCGGATCAGGGAGTGGCGCCTTTTTGGAAAGCGGCGCCATGCAGATAGGCCTGCCGCTGGATGGCCAGGCCGACGCCGTCCAGCTGGGCTTTGCCGGGGACTTCGCCTGCGCCTGGTGCCGGCTGGCCTGGCACCGCCTGCGCCTGGTGGCGGCCGGGCGGCGGATCGGGCTGTGCTGGCTGCCGTTCCAGATCGACCCGACCCTGCCGACGGGGGGCGCGCCCTACCGTGCCTGGCTGGTCCGCCGCCATGGCGGCGGTGCTGCGGCCGAGGCCGGCCTGCAGCGGATCCGCGCCGCGGCGGCGGCCGAGCGGCTGGTTTTCGACCTGGCGGCGATCCGGGTGCAGCCCCATACCGGCGCCGCCCACCGTCTGGTCGCCGCGGCGGCAAGGAGCGGCCGGGGCGCGCAGGCGGTCGACCGCCTGTTCCAGGCGTTCTTCACCCAGGGGCGCGACATCGGCGACCCGGCCGAGCTGGACCGGATCGCCCGGGAGCTGGGCGTGCGCCGCCATGGCGGCGAGCTGCCGACCATCCCGCTGGCGGTCTCGGCGGTGGGGGCGGTGCCGGTGATCCTGAATGCAAGCGGTGACGCCCTGGTCGGCTGCCAGCCGATCGAGAGCATCGCGATGTTCGCCGAGCTGGCGCTGTGCCGGCCCGCCCCTGCTTCCGGCGCCGCCTCAGCGGCAGCGCCGCTGCGCGCCCCGGCTCAGGGGGTCCAGGCCTCGTAGTCGCCGGTGGCGTGGTCGCGCTGGCCGCGGCCGCGCTCGCTGCCGGGCGGCACATAGGCGAACGGCGTGCCGGTCAGGTTCGGCTCGTGCGGCTTTTCCCAGGACTTCACCTTGAGCGGCGCCACGGTCGGCGGGTGCTCGAACCTCTTGTGCAGCCAGCCGCTCCAGCCGGCCGGCACCAGGGTCGGCTCCGGCTCGATGCCGTCCGGGTAGACCACCCAGCGCCGCTCGGCCCGCCAGCCGCCGGTGGCACCCTTGGCCGGGGCCTGGCGGAAGTAGCGGTTGCCCACGTCGTCGGTGCCGACCTCCACGCCGTGGAGACGGGTGAACAGCCAGGTGCCCAGGGCGTTGAAGCTCAGCCACTTCAGCAAGGTCGCACTCCGCGAGAAATCCGAACCACCCGGATGGACGATTTCCGTCCGGGCCGCTATCGCCGCGACATGTGCTTGCGACGGCGCCGAATGTCCAGCGCCGCGACCGGCCGCGCCCGGCCGGCACCCCTTCCCCGACCGGACGCACATGCGCCCGGCCTGGGGCAAACCCACGCAGGGCGCGCAGAAAAATGCCCACAGAGGATCGTGTTCCTGGGGATTGAGGGCTGTTATTGAGATCTGCTGATCGCGATCAATCCTGATTCTCCCATCAGCCGCGGCCAAATCAGCCTCTTCGCGCCGCAGCATCAATCGCGCTTTGTCAGCGACTCAAGCACACCAGATATCGTTGCCGGACGGGCCGAAATGCCCTATATCTAGTTCTCGGGCGTCGTTCACGGCGATCCGGCGGCCAATAGCCGCCGCCTGCCCCGTCCGAACGTGGCGGGAAAGCGACGGATTGACGGGGATATCGCGCTAGACGCAAATTTCCTGTGGATGACTTAGAACCGCCGATTGAGACGCGCCGGAGACGGTCGTAGCATCGACAGACGATCAAGAGACATTGAGCACGATCAGCGGCGACTGATGGCACCCGTCCAGGGTGCTCAGTCGGTGCGATGGTGCATGCCTTGTGGATAAGTTCTGATAAGATCGGGCTTCCCACGGGAACGGACAGAGAACATCTTCGCCAGCAGGCGAGCATCACGAGACCGGGAGAACGGGACATGCGGATCGAGCGTTCATTCACCGAGGCTGGCCAGGACCCTTACGCCCGGATCGAATGGCGTTCCGCGGTGTCGGAGATCCGCAACCCGGACGGCTCGGTGGTGTTCCGCCTGGACGACGCGGAAGTGCCGGCTTCCTGGTCGCAGGTGGCGGTCGACGTGCTGGCCCAGAAATATTTCCGCAAGGCCGGCGTGCCGACCCGGCTGGTCGCCGCCAAGGAGAAGGGCGTCCCGGCCTGGCTGCAGCGCCACGTCCCCGACCCGGCCGCCGCCGACCTGCCCGCCCATGAGCGCACCACCGGCGAGCACTCCGCCAAGCAGGTGTTCGACCGCCTGGCCGGCACCTGGACCTATTGGGGCTGGAAGGGCGGCTATTTCGACACGGAGGAGGACGCCCGTACCTTCTTCGACGAGCTGCGCTTCATGCTGGCCAGCCAGATGGCCGCCCCCAACTCGCCGCAATGGTTCAACACCGGCCTGCACTGGGCCTATGGCATCGACGGCCCGGCCCAGGGGCATTTCTGGGTCGACCACAAGAGCGGCGCGGTATCCGCCTCCTCCTCCGCCTATGAGCGGCCGCAGCCGCATGCCTGCTTCATCCAGTCGATCAACGACGACCTGGTGAACGAGGGCGGCATCATGGATCTGTGGATCCGCGAGGCGCGCCTGTTCAAGTACGGGTCTGGCACCGGCACCAATTTCTCGCGCCTGCGCGGCCTGAACGAGCCCCTGTCCGGCGGCGGCAAGTCGTCCGGCCTGATGAGCTTCCTCAAGATCGGCGACCGGGCGGCCGGCGCGATCAAGTCCGGCGGCACCACGCGGCGCGCCGCCAAGATGGTCACGGTCGACGTCGACCATCCCGACATCGAAGAATACGTGATGTGGAAGGTGGTGGAGGAGCAGAAGGTCGCCGCGCTGGTCGCCGGCTCGATCCTGCTGCGCCAGCACGTCCAGCACATCCTCAACGCCTGCCACGACGCTTCCTTCGAGGGCAAGGACCGCTTCGACCCGCTGCAGAACCCGGCGCTGCGCAAGGCGGTCCGCGAGGCCAAGAAGGCCAACCTGCCGCCGGGCGCCATGCAGCAGGCGATCCTGTTCGCCCGCCAGGGTTTTCGCGAGATCGAGGTCCCGACCTACCAGGCCGACTGGGACAGCGAGGCCTATGTCACCGTGTCGGGCCAGAACTCCAACAACTCGGTGCGGGTCTCCGACGAGTTCATCGGCAAGGTGCAGACCGGCGGCGAGTGGCAGCTCACCCGGCGCACCGACGGCAAGGTCAAGAAGACCATCCAGGCCAAGGACCTGTGGGACAAGATCAGCCTGGCCGCCTGGGCCTCGGCCGATCCGGGCATCCAGTACGACACCACCATCAACGACTGGCACACCTGCCCGGCATCCGGGCGCATCAACGCGTCCAATCCCTGCTCCGAGTACATGTTCCTGGACGACACCGCCTGCAACCTGGCGTCCTTGAACCTGATGACCTTCAAGAAGCCGGACGCCAGCTTCGACGTGAAGGGCTTCCGCCACGCCGTGCGCCTGTGGACGATCGTCCTCGAGATCTCGGTGATGATGGCGCAGTTCCCCTCGAAGACCATCGCCGAACTGTCCTGGAAGTTCCGCACGCTGGGCTTAGGGTTCGCCAATCTGGGCGGCCTGCTCATGGCGTCCGGCTACTCCTATGACAGCGCGGAAGGCCGGGCCCTTTGCGGGGCGATCACCGCGCTGATGACCGGCGAGGCCTATGCGGTCTCCGCCGAGATGGCGGCGCAGCAGGGGCCCTTCCCGGGCTTCCCGGAGAACCGCGACGCGACCCTGCGCGTCCTGCGCAACCACCGCAACGCCGCCTGGTCCAAGGCGGAGGGCTACGAGGAGTTGCACACCCGCCCGGTGCCGCTGGATGCCGGGCACTGCCCGCAGCCCTCGATCGTCACCGCGGCCCGCGAGGCCTGGGACCGGGCGGTCGAGACCGCGACGGCTGCCGGCGTGCGCAATGCCCAGGTGTCGGTGATCGCCCCCACCGGCACGATCGGCCTGGTGATGGACTGCGACACCACCGGGATCGAGCCGGACTTCGCGCTCGTGAAGTTCAAGAAGCTGGCCGGCGGCGGCTACTTCAAGATCATCAACCGGATGGCGCCGGAAGCCTTGAAGACGCTGGGCTACACGCCTGAGCAGATCGAGGACATCATCCGCTATGCGGTGGGCCACGGCACGCTCAAAGGTGCGCCCGGGATCAACCATGACAGCCTGAAGGCGCGGGGATTCACCGCCGACGTGCTGGCGAAGATCGAGCAGGCGCTGCCCGCGGCGTTCGACATCCGCTACGTGTTCAACAAGTTCACGCTGGGCGAGGCCTTCTGCAAGGAGGTGCTGAAGCTCACCGACGAACAGCTGAACGACTTCAAGTTCGACATGTTCAAGGCGCTGGGCTTCAACCGCGACGAGGTCGAGGCGGCCAACACCTATGTGTGCGGCTCGATGACCGTCGAGGGCGCCCCGCACCTGGACGACAAGCACCTCTCGGTGTTCGACTGCGCCAACCCGTGCGGGCGCAAGGGCAAGCGCTACCTGTCCACCGAGAGCCACATCAAGATGATGGCCGCCGCCCAGCCCTTCATCTCGGGCGCCATCTCCAAGACCATCAACATGCCGGCCACCGCCACGGTGGACGACTGCTCGGAGGCCTATTTCCTGGGCTGGCGTCTGGGGATCAAGGCGCTGGCGCTCTACCGCGACGGCTCGAAGCTGTCCCAGCCGCTGAACTCGATCGCGCTGGACGATGTCGGCGAGGACGAGGAGGAGGCCCAGCCCACCCCGCAGCGGGTGGTCAACGTGGTCGAGAAGATCGTCGAGCGGCACATGGCCGGGCGCAAGAAGCTCCCCACCCGGCGCAAGGGCTACACCCAGAAGGCGGTGGTCGGCGGGCACAAGCTGTATCTGCGCACCGGCGAGTACGAAGACGGCAAGCTCGGCGAGATCTTCATCGACATGCACAAGGAGGGTGCTGCCTTCCGCTCGCTGATGAACAGCTTCGCCATCGCGGTCTCGATCGGCTTGCAGTACGGCGTGCCGCTGGAAGAACTGGTGGAGGCGTTCAGCTTCACCCGGTTCGATCCGTCCGGCCCGGTCCAGGGCAACGACACCATCAAGATGGCGACCTCGGTCCTGGACTATATCTTCCGCGAGCTGGCGATCTCGTATCTGGACCGCACCGACCTGGCCTCGGTCGACCCGGCTGATCTGCGCCACGACGCGATCGGCAAGGGCACCAAGGAGGGCGAGCTGGTCGACGACGAGGAGGAGGTCAAGAAGTACGCCAGCGTCGGCTTCGTGCGCGGCAACCTGCGCCTGTTCGCCGGCGGCAACGGCAACGGCAACGGCCACCACGCCCCGGCCAACACCGGCCTGGCCGAGGCCGCCCATGGCGACGTCGCGGTGATGGAGCGGCCGAAGGCGGCATCCGCCCCGGCGGCGGTCGACCCGGTCCAGAAGGCCAAGGCCGAGCGGATCCAGCAGGCGCAGATGGCGCGGCTGAAGGGGTACGAGGGTGATCCTTGCCCGTCCTGCGCGCACTTCACGCTGGTGCGGAACGGGACTTGCTTGAAGTGCGACACGTGCGGGTCGACGACGGGTTGCAGCTGATCCGTTGATCCTCGGGACCGGGAAGACCGCACTGTCCTGCGCAGTGCCGGCTTCCCAGTCCGCATCTATCTCAACGACCACGCGCCGCCGCACGTCCATGTCATCGGCGCGAGTGGCGAAACGAAGACCGCGCTCGGCAAAGGCGCTGTTGGAACGTTCCACCTGACGAACGTAGGGATGATCCGCTCGGAGGCGGCGACGACGCTGCGGCTGGTCGCCGAGAACATCGAGCTTTGCCGGGCATGCTGGAAGGAAATCCACGGATGACCGATGCGGAGCGTCATTATCGGCAGGCCGTCGCCGAGGGCCGACGGGCGGCCAAGGTCGAAGCCCGGGCCAAATCCGCCCGCTACGATCCGGAGACCCGGCAGTTGGTCCTGAAGCTGACGAGCGGCGCCAGCTTCGCTGTGCCGGTGCGCCTCGTGCAGGGCTTGGCCGACGCCGATCCGGCCGACTTGGAGCACATCGAGA
Source organism: Geminicoccus roseus DSM 18922 (assembly GCF_000427665.1). Lineage (NCBI taxonomy): Bacteria > Pseudomonadati > Pseudomonadota > Alphaproteobacteria > Geminicoccales > Geminicoccaceae > Geminicoccus > Geminicoccus roseus. Next base: position 4,396,232 of record NZ_KE386572.1, on the reverse strand, counting down.
TCAGTCCTGGCGGCGAGGGAGTTCACTTCCCGGCCGTTGATGCGGATTTCAGCGTTGCGGGTCTGGTCAGCGGCCGCTTTGGCACGGAAGCCTGGATGCAGCGGGTGGCAAGCCATGTGTAGGATAACTTAACCGAGGCACAAGTAAAATCCCTGTATATGGTACTGAGCGAAAATTCATTAGATTGAATAAAATATCTAGAATCATTGGATAAATCGGCTTGGCAAATTTTCCCATATCGTCTTTGACGGTTCATCGAGGAAATTTCCTACAATGGTTCACTAGGCAGAAAATGAGCTGATATACATGCGAAAAAGCAATCCCTCTCATGTCTATGATTTATCCTATTCAGTGCATCCGTTCGTTTCCATTCAAGGAGACCAAGAACCGTTCTCTTTATTTCAACAATTTCACCAAGCCATTACTGTTCTGACAGCATGTGTTAACGGAGACACATCAATCACACTTGGAATTGCGAAGAATTCAGCATTAAACCTTCTTGCTAAGATAAGTGATACGCAACAAAGAATATTTTTTGACGAAGAACGAAAGTTTCGCGATCCTTTTCCAACAAAAGTTCATTCCTGGCAGATTCCCGGGATCCAAGATGCTGCAAGAAATTTCGAAGCGGTATTCAAAGCAGAACTTGAGAACCAAGCGATTTTTCAGATATCTCCTGTATCTATTTACGACACAGAAGCCATGGTGGAAAGGGCATCATGTTCACTAGCACCTGAAATATTAAAGCTAACACCACCAACAGTTAGATTTGAGATTGACCAGGCTGGAAAATGTTTGGCATTTGGATTATACACTGCTACAGGCTTCCATGTCTGTCGTGCTATCGAATTAGCTATGCATGAATACTATCGGTTTTATTCTGGCGGTAGTGAGCGACTGAAAACTTGGGGTGCCTATTTATCAAATTTGCACAGACTCTCCAACGAAGCAGATGAAGAAAAGTCTCCACACAAGTCGACTGTGGTTCTTCTTGAGCAAATTAAAGACGCATCTCGAAACCCGATCATTCATCCGAGAGTGAACGTGACTCAAACTGATGCATTATATCTGTTTGATATAGGAAAGGCGACCATATCTCGCATGGTGTATGACCTTGCTGAGAAACATTATTCGATGGCAGATGGTTACATGAATGATTCCTTTGTAGATCATGAAGATGATTTCGCTCGGTCCTTATAATACAGCAAAATTGCTTACTAAAAATAATGTTGGCCTCTTGTCATATTGAGGGATGCAACGGGCTCAGGTCTTCTTCCTTGCATCAAGCTGCGAAGCGATCATGAGCGAGCCCATCACCTCCTTCCTTCAGCTGCGATAGGGGGATGGGAACCCGGTTCGCATCTGGATTTGAACGTTCCAGCCCTGGTACAGTTCAGCGAAGCGGGGCGGCATGACCCTTCGGCTTTGTCGAATTGCTTTTGTCAACGGTGAGGCGCAAAGCCCTAACCAATGAATCTGACAGCAGGAAGCTTGGGGGAAGCCATGGGACAGATGGAACAGTACCAGGCGGGACCGGTCGGGATGCTGCCCAACAGCCGCTTCCCGCTGCTGGTCCATCGTGCCGGGATCCCGGGCGGCGGGGTGGACGCGGTCAAGGCGAGGTTTCGGGAGCATGGCTGGCTCAACAACTGGAGCTATCCCGGCATCTACACCTACCCGCATTTCCACTCGACCACCCATGAATGCCTGGGCTGTGCTGCGGGGTGGATGGAGGTGGAGCTGTTCGGCCGGGGCGGGACGAAAGTGCGGATCGAGGCGGGCGACGTGATCGTCATGCCGGCCGGCGTCTCGCACCAGATGACCGGGTCGAGCCCCGACATCCTGATGGTGGGGGGATATCCGGACGGCCGCGACTGGGACAACATGCAGGAGGAACAGATCACCGAGGAGGAGCGCCGGGCGGCGGCGAAGCGGATCATGATGCTGCCGATCCCGGCCCGCGACCCGGTGACCGGCCTGCCGATGCAGCCATGGATCGACGCCCCCTCCTCGGTCGACGCCGGCCTCAACGATTTTCGCGACGGGCTGGACGCGCGGTGACGGCCGGCGCGGGGGCTTGAAGGCTGGGGGGCGGGCCTGGCTTTCTTGCGCCCATCCGCCACCACCGGCATGCATCGTCGGCGCCGGCTACTGGCGCAAGGGCAGGAAGATCCATGGGCAGGTCCGGCCGATACACCGATGACCTGGGCGAGATGGACAGCGTCGGCGGGCAGGTGGCGGACTTCCTGCCAGGCCCGGCGGAGCTCGCGCGCCGTGGCAGCACCGTGAAGGTGACGCTTGGGCTCAGCCCGCGCAGCCTCGATTTCTTCAAGCGCGAGGCGGCCAGGCACCGCGTCCCCTACCAGCGCATGATCCGCGAACTGGTGGACGCCGATGCCCGGCAGCAGATGGGCGAGGAGCCGAAGCGGGGATGAGCGCCGCCGCTTGCCGCTGCCTCGGGCGATCCTCACCTCGACGGCCGTGTTGCCCCGGGTCGCCCCTGCATCAGGGCAGGCTGCGGCGGGGCGGCGCCGGGGTGGCAGCGCCGCCCTGCCCGCGTCAGGCGACGGTCAGGCCGACATCGACATTGTTGCGGGTGGCATTCGAATAGGGGCAGACCTGATGGGCCTTGTGCACCAGCGCCTCGGCGGCCGCCCGCTCGATGCCCGGCAGGGTGACGGTCAGGTCGGCGGTGATGCCGAAGCCGCCGGCAGCCCGCGGGCCGATCCCGACCTTGGCGGTGACGGTGGCGTCGTCCGGCACCCGGACCTTGTCCTGGCCGGCCACGAATTTCAACGCACCCAGGAAGCAGGCGGCATAGCCCGCCGCGAACAGCTGCTCGGGATTGTTGCCGGCACCGCCCGCACCGCCGAGCTCCTTCGGGGTAGTCAGCTTCACCTCCAGCGCGCCGTCCCCGGTGCGGGCGCGGCCGTCGCGGCCGCCGGTGGCGGTTGCCTGGGTGGTGTACTTCACGTCCACGGACATCTGCATTTCCTCCGGCCTGGGAGCAGCACGCTCCCGCGGATTAACATCGCGTCCAATTCAATAGCGCGCAACTTAATCGCCTGCAAGCGGGGTTTGTGCTAGGAAGCCGGCATGCACCCTGGCGAGCGAGAAGCCCGATGACCGACACCCCCGCCTGCCTGCGGCTCGAGGACAATCTGTGCTTCGCGATCTATGCCGCGAACCACGCGTTCACCGCCGCCTACAAGCCGCTGCTGGAGCCCTTGGGCCTCACCTACCCGCAATATCTGGTGCTGCTGGTCCTGTGGGAGCGGGACGATCTGGCGGTGAAGGAGATCGGCCTGCGCCTGCACCTGGATTCCGGCACGCTGACGCCGCTGCTCAAGCGCATGGAGATCGCCGGCCTGGTGCGCCGGGCGCGGGATGCGCAGGACGAGCGGCAGGTGCGGATCCGGCTGACCGAGGAGGGTCGCGCCCTGCAGGCCCGGGCGCAGGCGAACCACGACACCCTTGCCTGCATCCTGGGCGGGGCGGAACAGGAACTGGCGGCCCTGCGCGCCAGCCTGGCCGCCATCACCGACCGGCTGCGCGGGCGGGCCGGTGCTACCGGGGCAAGCTGACCTGCTAGGAAGGAGCTTCCATGCTGCTGCTCTACGAACACCCGCTCTCCTCCTATGCCCAGAAGGTCAAGATCGCCCTGCGCGAGAAGAACCTGCCCTTCCGCGCGGAACTGCCGGCGACCTTCGGCACCGGCCAGGCGGATGGCCCGCTCGCCGCCGCCAACCCACGCGCCGAGGTGCCGGTGCTGATCGACGGCGAGCTGCGGATCTTCGAATCCACCGTGATCCTGGAATATCTGGAGGAGCGCTGGCCGGAACCGCCGCTCCTGCCGGACGACCCGGCGGCGCGGGCGGCGGCGCGGATGACCGAGGATGTCTGCGACACGCAGTATGACGCGGTGAACTGGGGCTTTGGCGAGATCCTGTGGTTCCGCCGCGCCCAAGGCGAGCTTGCCGATCATCTGCGCGCCCAGGCGGCCCGGCAGACCCGGGTGCTGCAGGACTGGCTGGAAGCACGGCTGGGGGAGGCCGAGTTCTTCGGCGGCGAGCGCTTTGGCTGGGCCGATGCGGCCGCGGCGCCGATGGTCAACCGCTCGGCTCATTACGGGCTCGGCCCGAAACCTGGCAGTCCCCTGGCGCGCTGGCATGCCCGGGTGGCGGAGCGCGCTTCGGTCGCCGCCACCTTCGCCGAGTTCGACCTGGCGGCAGCGCAGATGACGGCTGCCGCCGAGCTCCTGACCACCGGCGGGCGGCGCCGGGAATATCGCGACCACCGGCTGGAATGGATGGTGAAGTCCGGCGGGATCGAGGTGGTGCGGGCGGGCCTGCGCGCCGGCAACATCCGCTTCCCCTGGCCGGACGGGTCGGAGCCGGGCGGAAAGAGCTCCTGATCCTCCGGCTGGCGCCCGATCCTGCTCAGCTGGCGAACGCCATGCGCCGGAAGCCCGCCAGCTCGCTGTAATGGATCAGGAACACGTTGTTGGTGGCCGCCAGCGCCCGGGCGGCCCGGGTATAGGTCTGGTTGGAGACCACGCAGGCGGCATGGGCGCGATAATACTGCCGGGCGGCGGCGACCTCCTGGACCGCCTTGTTGCCGACCGGAGCGGAATGGTACTTGCACTGGAACACCACCGCCTTGCCCATGTGCTCGGCGATGATGTCCGCCCCCTGGTCGCCGCTGGCCGAGGTCGGCCGGGCGCGCCAGTCGAGCTTGCGCAGTTGCTCCATGCAGTACTGCTCGAAATCGGTGCCGGACAGCTTGCGCGCCGGCTTGAGCGAGCCCAGCGCCTGGGTCTTCTTCTGCCGGGCCGCCTCGTCGAGCAGGGCCAGGGCGAAGGCGTGGAACTGGCTCTCGAAGAACGCCCGCTGCCGAGGTTTCAGCTGCGGCACCACCACCTTGCGCACGAACCGGTCCAGATGCGCATGCCAGCGATCCGTGTCCTCCACGCCATAGTCGTCGGCCTGCACCAGCCGGGCGCGGTTCAGGGCGAGCTTGTCGGCGTGCTGCAGGAATGCGGTCCGAATCGCCGCAAGACAGACCCGGCGCCAGCGCTGCCTCCGATAGACGCGCAGCGACAGGCGCAGGACCAGCGGAAGCATCAGCAAGACCAGGAGCGCCAGCCACTCCAGGAAGGCGAAAGTCACCAACTGTTGACGCCGCAGGAGATCTTCCAGAAGGCCCGCCATCATCGGCAGCAGGATGGGCGCCAGCAGGATCTTCCTGAGAATGACTGGAAACGGAGCGGGGACCTTGGCGACGGGCGCGGCCCGGCGCGGCCGCCCGACCGGCGGTTTTCGAGGTTTTCGGGCCACCGCCCTTCGAGCGTTCAGTGCAGATATGGCCACAACACACTGATGCCCAAGGACTTTGGATGGAGCCGCGCAACCCTTACCCTAGAGCATCCATCCCCGCGCGGCTAGATATGAATATACTCTGCCCGCTGTTCCCGCCGGCTAGCCCCGGGCGGGCTGCCGACGGCTGCCCTGGAAAGGCAGCGGCCGGCCGGACGCCGCCACCCCGCCCGCCAGCAGGCCGGCGCTCTTGTCGAGCATGACCTGCCGGACCTGGCTGACCAGCCCGCCCACCGCGAGATAGCCCTCGAACAGGCAGGCAGAGCCTGGGCGGAGGCGGAGCTGGCCGGACGCCGCGATCCGGCGGTTCTGCGGGTCGAGGCAGGCAGTGCCGTTCTGAAAGCCGCCCTGGTCGTCCACCAGCAGCCGGCAGCGCAGCGGCACGGCGCTGCCGGTTCGGCCGGGCGCCGCCGCAGCGACGCTCCAGCTGCCGGCGCCATCGGCCTGGCTGCAGGCATGAGCGCCGGCCAGCGGCCAGGCCAGCATCGCCGCCAGGATCACAAGGGGAAGATGACGCACCGGCCGGGCTCCATGGGATGGAGGTGGAGCGCCTTGTTCTACCAGCCGGGAGTTAAGGAAACGTTGCTTAGGCGAGGCAAGCCTGCCGGCCCGCGCTCAGGGCACCGCCGGCGCCTTGGCGGGGTCGGCCAGGTTGAATGTATCCCGGATCGACCGGCCGCCCGCCAGGCTCGCTTCCCATTCCGATTCCAGGCGCAGCTTGCCTTCGGCATCGCCGATCCGGCTGCGCACCGCTTCCGGCCGCAGGGCGATCAGGCCGTCATCGTCGCCGATGATCAGGTCGCCCGGGTGCACCAGGCATCCGCCGACCACGACCGGAGCGTTGACGCTGCCGCGCTCGGCCGAACTCGGGCCGCGTGGGGTGACATGCCGGCTGAACACCGGGAAATCCGCCCAGGCCGCGAGCGTGCCGACGTCGCGGATCGCCCCGTCGCAGATCAGGCCCACCGCACCCCGCCGGCGCAGCTGGCCGCCCAGGATCTCGCCGATCATGGCGGTTTCCGCATGGCCGCCGGCGGCGATTACCAGCACGTCGCCGGCCTGGACCTGGTCGACCGCCCAGAGCACCGCGCCGAAATCCGGCGGCGCGCAGGTCGCGGCGACGGCGCGGCCGAACAGGCGCGGCTGCTGGCCCGCCGGCCGCAGCGGCCGGATCGCCGGATCGATCTGGCCGAGTGCCTGGCCGACATCGACCGCCACCGCGACCGGCACGGAGCGCCAGCGCTCGATCTCGGCGGAGGACATCTCCCCGGCGGCGGGGGCATGGATCGTCACGGACATGGGTTTCCTCCCTTCGACGGCGGTCTGCGGCTGGCGCCGGCATCCAGCATCCGCACTTTCATGAATGTCGGAAGACAGGCTGCGCAGGCGGGCGAGAACCATGATCTCGCCGTCCTCGGCCGCCAGGAATGACGATCGGGTGGGAGCTTCCGCCTCCCCGCCTGCCCCTTGCCCCCCGTCAGGAACGGCCGGCCGATCATGCAGACCGGCGCACCCGCCGCCAAGGGCTTTGACCAGTGATGCTGCGAGGTGCGCAAGTCGCGCGGGCAGCGCCGACGACGACCTGGCGGCATTATTACTTGTCTGGCTGTAGAACTGCCGCCGCGACGCGCCAATTCCGGCACGTCAGCGGCAGACAAGCGCCGGCCGCCCCTTCCTCCCGCCCGCCCGGACCGCAATCGCGGCGCTGGCTGCCGCGAAATCTCCTGGACAGGGGCGGCGTTCTTCATTCATCGAGCCCAGGCACGATCCTCGTTCCTTCCGCTGGCCGGAGGGGGCGCCGTGCCGGATCAGCGGAGGACAAGCACATCATGAAGCTCACCAAGCGGCAGGCCGTGCTCGGCGCTGCGTCGACCATCCTGGCCACCCCGCTGCTCGGGCGGCCGGTTCTGGCGGCGGACAAGCCGCTCATCGCGTTCGTGGTCAACGTGCCGGCGGATTTCTGGGTGATCGCGCGACGCGGCCTGGAAAAGGCCGCGGCCGAACTGCCGAACTACGACGTGCGGATGTTCATCCCCGGCGAGATGTCCGCGGCCGCCCAGAAGCAGATCCTGGAAGACCTGCTCGCCCTGAACGTCGCCGGGGTGACCATCAGCCCGGTGAACCCGGACAACTCCACCGACATCCTCAACCGGATCGCCGAGAAGGCCGCGCTGTTCACCGTGGACGGCGACGCCCCCAACTCCAACCGGATCATGTATATCGGCACCGACAACGTCGATGCCGGCCGCGAGCACGGCAAGCTGATCCTGAAAGCGCTGCCCGAGGGCGGCAAGATCATGCTGTTCGTCGGCACCATGGAGGCGGCCAACGCGCAAGAGCGCGTCCAGGGCATCAAGGAGGCGCTGGAGGGCAGCAAGGTCGAGATCGTCGACATCCGCACCGATGGCGGCGACCAGGCCAAGGCGCGCGCCAATGCCGAGGACACGCTGACCAAGTACGGCGACGAGATCCAGCTGCTCTCGGGCCTGTGGGCCTACAACACCCCGCAGATCTACAACGCGGTCAAGGCGGCGGGCAAGGAAGGCTCGGTCAAGATCGTCGGCTTCGACGAGGACCAGCTGACGCTGCGCGGCATCTCGGAAGGGGTGATCGAGGCGACGGTCGTCCAGCAGCCCTACGAGTTCGGCTACCAGTCGGTGATGGCGCTGGCCCGCTACATCGAGGGCGACCGCTCGATGGTCCCGGACAACAAGATGCAGATCATCCCGACCAAGATCATCGACCAGTCCAACGTCCAGGAATTCGCGGATTCAGTCCGCGAGATGCTCAAGAGCTGAGGCCCGGGCCCCGCCAGCCGCCGCTCCTGCCGGCGGCTGGCGGAATCGCTGCCTAAGGGCGCAGGATCCACGAAGCTCGCCTCGACCGGGCCGCGCGCCCGACAGCCGGGAAGGCGCCATCATGTCGTCGATCATCCTGCATCACTATCCGCTCTCGACCTATGCCGAGAAGGTGCGGCTGGCGCTCGGCCTGAAGCGGCTGGCCTACCAGGAGGTCATCACCCCGATCGCGATGCCCAAGCCCGACCTGCTGCCGCTCACCGGCGGCTACCGGCGGGCACCGGTCCTGCAGGTCGGCGCCGATGTCTGGTGCGACACCCAGCTGATCCTGCGCAAGCTGGAGCAGTGGCATCCCGAGCCCAGCCTGTTCCCGCATGGCTGCCAGGGAGAGGCCCAGGCGCTGTGCTGGTGGATCGAGCGCTATGCGTTCATGCCGGCCTTGGGCTTCGTGGCCAACGTCAACGAGGGCCTGTTCCCGGCGGACTTCGTCGCCGAGCGCAAGAAGTTCGGCTTCATCATCGGCAAGGAGGATGTCGGCCCGCTGTTCGGCCGCTACGTCCAGCAGCTGGCGGCGCATCTGGGCTGGCTGGCCGGCATGCTGGCGGACGGGCGGCCCTATCTGCTGGGCAGCGAGGTTTCCGCCGCGGACCTGGGCGCCTACCCGACGCTCTGGTTCCTGAACCGCAACGGCGGCGACGAGGCCAGGCGCATGCTGCCGCTCGACCGCCTGCAGGGCTGGTACGAGCGGGTCACCGAGCTCGGCCATGGCAGCCCCAGCGAGATCAACGGCGCGGCGGCGCTCGATGTCGCCCGGGACGCCGAGCCCGCCGCCACCGACCTTCCGGCCGACGGCGACCCGTCCGGGCTGAAGGCCGGCACGGCGGTGACGGTGACCCCCGACGATACCGGCCGCGACCCGGTGGCCGGCACGCTGGTCGCCGCCGACGACCAGGAGGTGGTGATCCGGCACCAGGACCCGCGGGTCGGCCAAGTCCACCTGCACTTCCCGCGCGCCGGCTACGACGTGGCCGCCTGAGCCGACGGGCCTAGCGGGCGTACATCCCGCCATCCACCGGCACGATCGCGCCATTCACGTAGGACGCGTCGTCGGAGGCCAGGAACACGGCGACCTTGGCCACTTCCTCGGCGCATCCCGCCCGGCCCAGCGGCACGTCGGCATACATGGAGGGCCCCACCGCCGGGTCGTCCAGCAGGTCCTGGATCATCGGCGTGGCGATCGGGCCTGGGCAGACGCAGTTCACCCGGATGTTCCTCGGGCCCCAGTCCACCGCCAGGGTGCGGGTCAGCGAGACCACGCCGCCCTTGGCGCAGGTATAGGCGTCGGCGCCGAGGATGCCCTTGATCGCCTGGATCGAGGCATTGTTGACGATCGCACCGCCGCCTTGCGCCAGCATCAGCGGGATGGCGTGCTTGCAGCCGAACGCCACCCCTTTCATGTTGATCGCGACGATCCCTTCCCAGGCGTCCTCGGGCGTGTCGACGATGCTGGCCATCTTGTAGCGGCCGGTGGCGCTGTGGCCGACCGCGGCGTTGTTGAACAGCACGTCGAGCCGGCCGCTGCCTTCGGCCGCGAACGCCATCAGGTCGCGGATCTCGTTCTCCCTGGCGACGTCGATCCGGAAGGCCCGGCCGCCGATCTCCTTGGCGAGGCGAGTGGCGGCGTCGCCGTCGATGTCGGCCACCACCACCTGGCCGCCCTCGGCGGCGAACAGGCGGCAGGCGGCAGCGCCCATGCCCGAGGCCCCGCCGGTCACCACCACCACCTTGTCCGCAAAGCGCTTCATCGTTCGGGCTCTCCTTGTTTTCGGCTCATGTTCACAAGCGCCGGCCGCGCCGGCGCAGGCTGAGCGCCGCCCCGGTCGCCAGCAGGCCGCAGGCCGGCAGGACCGCCATGGCGGCCCGCCAGCCCTCGCTGCCATAGACCCGCACCTCGTCCAGGACCTGACCTTCCCAGGTCAGGTCGAGCAGGGCGCCCACCAGGATCTGCACCATGGCACCGGCCAGCAGCACCGAGCTGTTGACGATCCCGGCGGCGGTCCCGGCGCGGGCGGCGCCGAACTGGTCGCGGGCCAGGGCGAACGCCACCGGCATCGCGCCCGAGGCCAGCCCGGCCAGCACCAGGCAGGCGATCACTGCCGCAAGCGGCAGGCCCGGCAGCAGCAGCGCCAGGCCCCAGCCGCAGGCCGCCACGAGCGAGCCGCCGATCAGCACCGGGGCGCGCCGGCCCAGCCGGTCTGACAGCCAGCCGGACATGGGCCCGCCAATGGCCCAGGTCACCAGCAGGATCGAGACAATCCCGCCCGCCTGGGCGCGGCCGAGCCCGTGGACCTGCACCAGCCAGGGCACGCCCCACAGCCCGGCAAAGGTCAGGATCGGCGCGCCGATCGCCCCGGTGATGGTGAACAGCTTCCAGGTGAGCCCGGTGCGCAGAAGGTCCAGGAGGTCCCGGCCGACCGAGACGCTGGCCTGACCGCCAGCCTCGTGCCGGTCCGCGCCATCCGGCCGGTCCTGCAGCACCAGGGCCACCGAGAACGCGATCGCCAGGGCGACCAGGGCGGTGGCGGCCATGCTGGCGCGCCAGCCGACCGCATCCACCAGCACCGCCAGGGGAACCTGGCCCAGCACCCCGCCCAGCGTCCCCGCGGTCAGGGTCAGCCCGGCGAACAGGCCGAAGCGCTGCTGCGGGAACCAGTTGCCGGCGAGCTTCAGCGTGCCGACATAGCCGACCCCGGACGCCGCCCCCAGAAGCACCCGCGCCAGCGTGCCCAGCCCCAGGCTGCCGGCCATGGCGAACAGGCCGGCACCGGCGGCCAGCACGAGGCTGGCGCCGATCAGCAGGCGGCGCGGCCCCAGCCGGTCGACCAGCACCCCCACCGGGATCTGCACCGCGGCATAGGCCCAGAAATAGGCGGCCGCCAGCACGCCCAGCCCGGCGGCCGGAACCGCGAAGTCGCGCATGAGTTCCGGCACCATGACCGAGGGTGCCACGCGATGAAAGAAGCCGAAGCCGTAGAACAGCGCGCCCAGGCCCCACATCGCCAGGGCCGCCCTGCCCGCCGCCTGCACCGGCCGGCCCACGCCCTCAGCCGCCAAGAGCGCCCTCCCTGTTGTCGCCGTCCTGTCTCGCCCTGGGCCTTGCCCGGTTACGCGGCGTTGCGCAATCGCCGCCGGGCCGCATCCGCCCGCCCGCCCGGGCGCGGCGGCCAGACGGCCACAGCCATGCCGGCGCCATCCGGGCATGCGGCGCCGGCGGTTGCGCAGGTCCTGGAAATCCTGCCATGACCGGCGCATGACCACGCTGGAATCCTATCGCCCCGACCGGGAGGCCGCCTGCCTCGTCATCGCCGACCATGCCGGGCGGATGGTGCCGGACGGGATCGAGCTGGGCGTCGACCCGCACGACCTGGCCCGCCATATCGGCTGGGACATCGGTGCTGCGACCGTCACCCGGCGGATGGCCGACCGGCTGGACTGCCCGGCGCTGCTGAACCATGTCAGCCGGCTGGTGATCGACCCGAACCGCCGGCCGCGCCTGGCCGCCTCGATGCCGGTGGTGAGCGACGGCACGGTGGTCCCGGGCAACCGGGACCTGAGCGAGGCCGACATCCAGCGGCGGATCCGCGGCCATTTCCTGCCCTACCACCGCGCCATCGCGCGCTGGATCGGCGCCAAGCGCCGGGCCGGGATCGTGCCGGTGCTGATCGCGGTGCACAGCTTCACCCCGCGGATGCTGGGGGTAAGCCGGCCCTGGCAGGTGGGCGTTCTCTGGCGGGGCGACCGGCGGCTGGCCGACCCGCTGCTGCACGGCCTCAAGCGCGACCCGCATCTGTGCGTCGGCGAGAACCAGCCCTACTCCGGCCTGCAGGATTTCGGCTACACCATCAATTTCCACGCCCAGCGCAACCATATCCCGCATGTGATGCTGGAGCTTCGCCAGAACGAGATCGACCGGACCGAGACCGCCCTGGCCTGGGGCGACCGCCTGGCCGACCTTCTGGTGCCGGTGCTGGCCGATCCGGACCTCTACCGCGTCTGGGACGGCGACAACCTGGAAGGCCTGCCGGCGGTCACCCACTGGCGGCAGGCGGTCAGCTGCTCCTCCAGCACCCGCTGACCGGCGAACCCAAGCGACGAGAGCGAAACCATGGACAGCCAGACCCGGACCGAGATCGAGGCGGCGGCGTTCCGCACGCTGCTGGAGCATCTGCGCAGCCGCACCGACGTGCAGAACATCGACCTGATGAACCTGGCAGGCTTTTGCCGGAACTGCCTGGCGAAATGGTACGCGGCCGCGGCCAAGGAGCGCGACATCAACGAGGTCGACTACGAGACCGCCCGCACCGTGGTGTACGGGATGCCCTACGAGGAGTGGAAGGAGCGCTTCCAGGCCGAGGCCTCGCCGGAGCAGCAGGCGGCCTTCCGCGATGGCCCAGGCGGGTCGGGTGGCCATTGAGGATGACCGGGCACGCAGAACGGCTTTCCGGCAGCCTGCCGGGAGCTTGCGCTCAATCGATGGATTTGCCGCTAAGTTCCACAACCCGCTGGAGCTTGTGGATGGCAGGGCCTGTGGACAAGTCGGGACAACCGGCTGATTGCGCTCAGGCGCGGGTCATGCCGGCCTGACTTTTCCCGGGGCATCCGGGGACGATCTGGGGAAAACTTGCGCCGGAACCGCCCTCGGCAGAAATCCGGGCAACATGCTGATACCGCTTATTCCCGATTGACTGCGTGGATCGCGCCACGTTGTGCAGACTTGTCCACAGGCCGGGGCGGACGGCCTGTGGACAGGCAGCCCGCCGGTCAGGCGTGGACGGTCAGCAGCTCCTCGATGAAGCGCGGCACCTCCTCGGAGGCCGGGCCGTAGCGGCGCTCCTCGAAGCGCGAGCCGACCGCCGAGGCTTCCAGGTTGATCTCGACGGTGTGGGCCGGGCTGGCGCTGCGCACGGTCTCCACGAAGCCGGCGGCCGGGTAGACGCTGCCCGAGGTGCCGATCGCGATGAACAGGTCGCAGGCTTCCAGCGCGTCCTCGATGTCCTCCATCCCCACCGGCGTCTCGCCGAACCAGACGATGTCGGGACGCAGGCTGCCGGTTCGGGCGCAGTGCGGGCAGGCATGGGCGGTGCCGAGATCCACGTCCCAGCGCCCGGTCCAGGCGCAGCTCGTGCAGCGCACCCGGTCGAGCTGGCCGTGCATGTGGATCAGCCGGCGCTGTCCGGCCCGCTCGTGCAGGTCGTCGACGTTCTGGGTGACCACCAGCACGGTGCCGGGCCAGCGGCGCTCCAGCTCGGCCAGGGCCAGGTGCGCCGGGTTCGGCTGCACCGCGGCGTCGCGCAGCTGGCGGCGGCGATGGTTGTAGAAGCGGTGCACGCTCTCCGGGTCGCGGGCGAAGGCTTCCGGCGTCGCCACGTCCTCGAAGCGCTGCCCTTCCCACAGCCCGTCCTTGCCCCGGAAGGTCGGCAGGCCGCTTTCGGCGGAGATTCCGGCCCCGGTCAGGACCACGATGCGCGCATCCGCGCCGATCCGGCGTCGAAGCATGTTGGACCATCCCCCGGCTGTGGCGGCCGGATTGATCCGGCCTGAGCCACTGTCAAGCACGCTCAGGCGAGCGTGCCGCGCGTCGTTCATCGACGAAGTTCCCTCTACCTGCCCGGCAGGACGGCGTCACGGGCATGGGCGACGAAAAATGGCGAGAGAGCGTGCGCCAGCTCCGCTCCGGTCTGCCGGAACGTGGGCACATGCTCTCTCGCCATGGAATAGGTGGCTCCCCGGGCCGGACTCGAACCAGCGACCCAGCGGTTAACAGCCGCTTGCTCTACCGACTGAGCTACCGGGGAACGTGGGTGGCTTGTACGGCCGCATCTCGGGCTTGGCAAGTGCCTCGTCGCACGCCATCGATCATCGCATGTCGTCGCCATAGCCGGGTATCTTCGATGCGCTTCGCCCTTCTCAGCCGCCTGCCCCAGCGGAGAGTCCTTCTCTGGCAGGAGCTGCTGAGCGCCGCCCTGGATGGCGCGCCGGTCCTGCTGGGCCCGCCCCACGACACGCCGGACCCGGCGCTGCGCGAGAAGGTCGAGGTCCTGTTCGTGGCCGACCCGCCGCCCGGCAGCTTCGCCGACTGGCCGAGCGTCCGCTTCGTCCAGGGCCTGTGGGCCGGGGTGGACGGGCTGCTGGCCGACCCGTCCCTGCCCCCGGAGGTGCCCCTGGCGCGGCTGAAGGACCCGGCCTTCGCCGGGGTGATGGCCGAGGGCGTCGCGACCCACGTGCTCAGCCTGCACCGCCAGCTGCACCGCTATCGCGCCCAGGCCGCCCTGCGCATCTGGCAGCCGCTGGCGCAGCCGCAGGCCGCCGAGCGCCCGGTGGGGATCCTCGGCATGGGCGAGCTGGGCATGGCCGCCGCGGGCGTCCTGGCCTCCCTGGGCTTCCCGGTGATGGGGTGGAGCCGCACCGGCCGGCCGGTCCCCGGTGTCGAGATCCACACCGGCGAGGACGGTCTGGCCGCCCTGCTGGCGCGCAGCCAGATCCTGGTGAACCTGCTGCCGCTCACCGACAGCACCGCCGGGATCCTGGACCGGGCCCGGCTGGCCCGGCTGCCGCAGGGCGCCTGCCTGGTCAATTTCGGCCGGGGCGGCCACCTCGTGCTGCCGGACCTGATCGAGGCGCTGGACAGCGGCCGGCTGGACCATGCGGTGCTGGACGTGTTCGAGCCCGAGCCGCTGCCGCAGGAAAGCCCGCTCTGGGAGCATGGCGGGGTCACGATCCTGCCCCACGTCGCCGCGGTGACCGATCCGCGCAGCGCGGCCCGGATCGTGGCGGCCAACGCGCAGCGCTTCCTGGCCGGGCAGGAGCCGGACGGGCTGGTCCGCCGCGACCTCGGCTACTGAGGCGGGGAAAGGCGCCTGCGCTCAGGCCGCCCGCGCGGCCTCGGTGACGAATTGCTGGCGGGCCCGGTGGTCGGCCCGGGTCGCGTTGCGGGTGCACCAGGTGATGAAGCTGTTCGGCTCGATCCGGACCTGGACCACCGGCAGGCCCTGGTCGTGGAACAGCCGCAGGGCCTCCACCGCGCCGTCATGCCAGGCCTCGAAGGTCGCCGGCAGCCGCTCGCCGTCGCTGAACAGGCTGCGCAGCTTCGGGTAGTCATCCGATTCGAACCAAGGAAAACCGATCTTCATGGGCGGCGCCTCCTCACGGCATGGATCCCTCGAAGGGACCCGGCACGTCGTTGCGGCCCAGTCCCGGCTGGCCGCGATGATCAGTGCTTTCCGGAAAAGGTTCAGTGACGGTTGTCACTTCCTCCACTGGAAATCGGTGCAAACGGCAGGATCGGGGCCTGCCCGGGGGCGGTTCCCGCAGCGCGGGTTCGGTTCTACATAGGGGTGGAACGACACCCTGCCCCATGGAGCCATGATGCCAATGTCCACCCAGCGGAACGTCGCCTCCCTCGCCCTCGCGACCGCCCTCCTCCTGGCCGGAGCGACCGCGGCCAGGGCGCAGCTTACCGATGCGATCGAAGGCGCGCTCGGCGGCGGCGACGGGGCGTCGGGCGGATCGCTGCTGGAGAGCCTGGGCGGCGGGGGGATGCCGTCCCTGGACAGCGTCGGCATCGGCAACCTGGCCGGCGTGCTGACCTACTGCGCGAAGCACAACGCTCTCAGCGACGTCGACCAGGTGAAGGACGGCCTGATCGGCAAGCTCGGCGGCGAGCAGGAGGCCGAGGCCGACCCGGGTTACCAGGAGGGCCTGAACGGCGTCCTGGGCGGGCAGAGCGACGACAAGCTCGATCTGAGCGCCGACGGCCTGCAGCAGCAGCTCACCGACACGGTCTGCGAGCAGGTCATGAAGTACGGCCAGTCGCTGATCTGAGGAGCGCGCGGCGGCGCCCGGCCTCTCCCGGGCCCGCCGTCAGCCGGCCATCCGGAACCCGGTCATCAGCAGCGACTGGTCCTGCTGGGTCAGGAACGCCTCGTTGCGGTTGTCGCCGCCATTGTAGAGCATCGGGCCGCAGCCCTGGATCTTCCAGGGCCTGGTGCCGACGATGTTCAAATCGTTCAGGTCGACGAACATCGCCCCGTTGAGCCAAAGGCGCAGGATGCCGTCCTGCTGCGCCACCCCGTCCCGCACCGTGTTCAGCCGGCAATAGGCGCGGACCTCGTTCCAGGCGTCGCGCCGGAACGCCGGCGAGTAGGGCGTACCAAAGCCATACTGCTCGGCCTCGTTGCCAGGAGCGCCGGTCGCCTCCCGGCCAAGCGTGTAGCAGTAGCCCTTGAAGCCGATCTCGCGCCCCTTCGAACCGTTCAGCTGGTTGCACTGCGCGCGGATCGACCAGTCGCTCTGCCGGTCGAACGGCACCCCGCCCGAGGCCGGGCAGCGGTCGTCCAGGTCCCGCCCGTTCCAGGGCCCGCCCCAGAACAGCCAGAACAGCTTGAACATCGCGCCCAGCCTTCGCGGGTTCCTCTCCGGGTCGTCCAGGTAGTTCACGAACGCGCCCGGCATCCACAGCTCGAACTGCGTGGCCGCCTCGAAACTCCCGCCATTGCCCTTCCAGGGCGCCCCGATCTGGGACGACCGCCAGTTGATCGGATCGGAATCGCCCAACCCCTTGCGCCGGCGGCGGCCGAACCGGTAGGCTGGCCGGCCGTCGGGCGCCAGGACCAGCCGCGTCTGCGCCAGCGTGTTGGCCTGGTGGTCGTCGAACAGGCTGGTCGAGCCCTGCCCGGACCATTGCGCACGGAGATAATCCGCCAGCCATCCGGTCCGGGCCGCCTCGCCGGGCTGGCGGTCATGGAGTTCCACGTCCGCCGCCGAGGGCGCGTGCGCCCACCGCACCGGCAGGGAGGCGGGCTGGCCGGGCCGGCCGATCTCGATCGCGGAGCGGCCCTGGCTTGGCGCCGGGGTCGCCACCGGCCGGAGATGGATGAAGTTCTCCCGGTAGACCGAGGCGCAGTCGTCGCCGCGCCAGACGGTCAGCCGGACATGCTTGAAGCCCGGGTTCTGGAACGGGAAGGTCGGGTTGCGCTCGGTGGAGGTGGCGCCGCGGCCGAAATCCCAAAGGAACCGGTCCGGCTCCCCTTCCGATTCGTCGAAGAGCTGGATGGCGAGCGGCGCCACCCCGGTGGTGGCGGAAGCGCGGAATGCGGCGACCAGCGGCGGGGGCGGCGGGTAGGGGGGCGGTGGCGGCGGCGGTTCGACCGGGGCCTGGGCGGCGAGCTCGGCCCGGAGCGCGCCGAGTTCGGCCGCGATCCGGGCCACCGAGACGATCAGCGCATCGATCCGCGCCAGAGGGTCGCCCGCCATCCCGATCTCCGATGCAAGTCGAGGAGATCGATAGATGCCCGATTTTCCGGGAAAAGTGCAGCAGGAGGCTGCAGTCCGGTCGCCGA
This sequence comes from Geminicoccus roseus DSM 18922, assembly GCF_000427665.1. Lineage (NCBI taxonomy): Bacteria > Pseudomonadati > Pseudomonadota > Alphaproteobacteria > Geminicoccales > Geminicoccaceae > Geminicoccus > Geminicoccus roseus. The sequence continues at coordinate 4,378,661 of NZ_KE386572.1, read as the reverse complement.
TGCTGGTCAGGCCAGCCCGGAAGTCCGCCCTTCACCCGGACATGGTCCAGTGCCGGTAGGCCTCGCTTCCAGCAACGCCTTGCCGTGGACGCGACGACATGCGGTGCGTGCCAGCACGGGACACGCTCTGACACTGGGGGGACTGGCGGATGACCGGGGAGCCGGGAAAGAACCGGCTGGGAGATGGTGGAGGCCGGAGGGGGAATCGAACCCCCGATAGCGGATTTGCAGTCCGCTGCATTACCACTTTGCTATCCGGCCAGCGCGGCAAGGTTCTAGGCAGAGCCGGCACGGCGGTCAATGTGCACGTTCGGGGTGCACGTTCGGGTTCAGGCGCGGATAGCGGGCCTGAGCGGCGGCCCGGCGCATCGACAGACCCGGCAGGGGCTTGCTATGAGCGCGCTGCGCCAGCTTGGTCCTGGGCCCGACGAGAATCTGGATGCTTCCATGAACGATTACGCCGCGCGTCGCCACCTGATGGTCGAGGCCCAGCTCCGCCCGAGCGCCATCGAGGACGAGAACCTGCTGCGCGCCATGGGCGAGGTGCCGCGCGAGGCGTTCCTGCCCCGGGCGCTGAAGGGCGTCGCCTATGGCGACGAGGACATCCAGCTGGGCGATGGCCGCCGGCTGATCGAGCCGCTGGTGCTGGGCAAGCTCCTGCAGGCCGCCGCGGTGAAGCCGTCCGACGTGGCGCTGGTGATCGGCTGCACCACCGGCTACTCGGCGGCGGTGCTGTCGCGGCTGACCACCACGGTGTTCTGCGTCGACCCCGACGCCGCCCGCCTGGCCCAGGCGGAGAAGGTGTTCGCCGAGATCGGCGGCGACAACGTGGTGACCGTGCAGACCGACCCGGCCAAGGGCCACCCGGCCCAGGCGCCGTTCGACCTGATCGTGATCGCCGGCGCGGTCGAGACCGTGCCGGAGACCCTGAAGGCGCAGCTGGCCGATGGCGGCCGGCTGGTGACGGTCCTCAAGAAGAACCATGCCGGCAAGGTCGCCGTGGTCACCCGGGTCGGCGACGCGTTCGGCATGATCACCCCGTTCGACGCCGGCGCTCCCCAGGTGCCGGAGCTGCGCGTCGCTCCCTCGTTCACCTTCTGATCCCGCCACCCCCCAAGCCCGATCCAGGATGCCCGCATGACCGCCCAGCCGATCGCCATCGAGGTCGAGGAACTGGCGGAGCGCCGCCAGGCCCCGGACGCGCCCGTGCTGCTCGACGTGCGCGAGCCGCACGAGCTGGAAATCTGCCGCTTCCCGGAAAGCCTCGACATTCCCATGGGCAGCCTGCCCGGGCGGGTGGGCGAGCTGCCGGTTGACCGGCCGATCGTGGTGGTGTGCCGCTCGGGTGCCCGCAGCATGAAGGTCACCCAGTGGCTGCGCGCGCAGGGCCGCGAGGATGTCAGCAACCTGACCGGCGGGGTGCTGGCCTGGTCGGCGCGGATCGACCCGAGCTGGCCGACCTACTGACCGGCCGATCCGCACGGCAGTTGTTGGCCATGGCGGCGGTGGAAACTCCAGGTTTATTTCCACCCCTGATTGCACTGCGCCCCGATTGAGTTCTACGATGCTTCCCAGGGCGGCACCGGGGGTGCCCGGCGGTCGCCTTTTCGGGAGGCGACACCGACGCGAGGACAGGATGAGCGAACCCAGCAAGGACGTGCCTGAGCCGTCGATGGAGGAGATCTTGTCCTCCATTCGCCGGATCATCGCCGAGGAGGACGATACCGCGCAGCCCAGGTCGCCGCTCGCCGCCGAGCCCGCCCCGCCACCGGCTTCCGGTCCGGCCGGCGACGACGTCCTGGAACTGACCGACCGCATCGATGACGGCCGCGGCAGCCCGGCCGGGCCCGGCGCGCCCGCATCCCCGGCATCGTCCGGCAAGCCGCCGGCCGGGGGGAAGGCAGCCGCCCCGGCCAAGGCTTCATCCGAACAGCCGGAGGAAGCTGCCGCCACGCCTCCGGTCCAGGAGCAGCCCTTGGTCGAACCCGCCCCGCTCGTCTCCAGTACTGCCGCCGCCGCCAGCGCCGCGGCGCTGGCCAAGCTCGCCCGCGCGGCGGCCCCGGCCCCCGCCGAGACCGCGCACCCGATCTCCGGGATGACCGTGGAGCAGCTGCTCACCAGCATGCTCGAGCCGATGCTCAAGGAGTGGTTCGACAAGAACCTGCCTGCGGTGGTCGAGCGGATCGTGCAGGACGAGGTCAAGAAGCTGGTGCGGCGCGCCGAGCTGCAGTGAGCCATAGCCGCCGGCCGGTGCCGGCGGCTTGTTCCCTGGACGGCTTTCCCCTACATCGCGGATCGCTTCTGCCCGTTGACCGGGCGTCACTAGGATTCCGCCGATGCTCGACAAGACCTACCGGCCCGCCGAGGTCGAGGCCCGCCTCTATGCCCAGTGGCTGGAGCGCGGCGCCTTCGTAGCGAGCGGCAACGGCAGGCCCTGGTCCTTGATGATGCCGCCGCCGAACGTGACCGGCAGCCTGCACATGGGCCATGCGCTGACCTTCACGGTGCAGGACACCCTCACCCGCTTCCAGCGCAAGCGCGGCCGGCGCGCCCTGTGGCAGCCGGGCATGGACCATGCCGGCATCGCCACGCAGATGGTGGTCGAGCGCAAGCTGGCCGCCGAGGGCAAGGACCGCCGGGCCATGGGGCGCGACGCGTTCCTGGAGGCGGTCTGGGCGTGGAAGGAGGAGAGCGGCGGCGCCATCGGCCGGCAGCTCCGCCGCCTGGGCGCCACCCCGGACTGGTCGCGCGAGCGCTTCACCATGGATGCCGGGCTGTCCGCCGCGGTCGCCAAGGTGTTCGTCGAGCTGCACCGCCAGGGCCTGATCTACAAGGACAAGCGGCTGGTCAACTGGGACCCCAAGCTGCAGACCGCGATCTCCGACCTGGAAGTGGTGCCGACCGAAACCGACGGCAGCCTCTGGCATTTCCGCTACCCGATCGTGGAGCGCCCGGGCGAGTTCATCACCGTCGCCACCACCCGGCCGGAGACGATGCTGGGCGACAGCGGCGTGGCGGTCCATCCCGAGGACGAGCGCTACCGGCACCTGCACGGCCTGCACGCGATGCTGCCGCTGGTCGGCCGGCAGATCCCGATCGTGGCCGACGAGTATTCCGATCCCGAGAAGGGCACCGGTGCGGTGAAGATCACCCCGGCCCACGACTTCAACGACTTCGAGGTCGGCCGGCGCCACGGCCTGGCGCAGATCTCGGTGCTGGACCGGGAAGGCCGGATCACCGGCGACGAGGTCCCGGCCGAGCTGCTGGGCCTGGACCGGTTCGAGGCGCGCAAGCGGATCGTGGCGGCGATGGAGGAGGCCGGCCTGCTCGACCAGGTCGAGAAGCACCGCCATGCCGTGCCGCACGGCGACCGCTCCGGCGTGCCGATCGAGCCGTTCCTGACCGACCAGTGGTACTGCGACGCTGCGACCCTGGCCAAGAAGCCGATCCAGGCGGTCGAGACCGGCAAGACCGTGTTCGTGCCCAAGCAGTACGAGAACACGTTCTTCGAGTGGATGCGCAACATCCAGCCCTGGTGCATCAGCCGCCAGCTCTGGTGGGGCCACCAGATCCCGGCCTGGTACGGGCCGGACGGCAAGGTGTTCGTGGCGCTGGACGAGCAGGCCGCTAAGGCCGACGCCGCCGCCCATTACGGCCAGGCGGTCGAGCTCACCCGCGACCCGGACGTGCTGGACACCTGGTTCAGCTCGGCGCTGTGGCCGTTCAGCACGCTGGGCTGGCCGGAAGCCACCCCGGAGCTGGAGGCGTTCTACCCCACCGACGTGCTGGTGACCGGGTTCGACATCATCTTCTTCTGGGTGGCCCGGATGATGATGATGGGCCACTGGTTCATGGACGACGTGCCGTTCCGCACCGTCTACATCCATGGCCTGGTCCGCGACGAGGCCGGCCAGAAGATGTCCAAGACCAAGGGCAACGTGGTCGATCCTTTGGACCTGATCGACCAGTACGGCGCCGACGCGCTGCGCTTCGGGATCATGGCGTCGCTGGCGCAGGGGCGCGACATCAAGTTCGGCGAGAGCCGGGTCCAGAGCTACCGCAACTTCGTCACCAAGCTGTGGAACGCCTGCCGGTTTGCCGAGATGAACGGGGCGGTGCTGGATCCGGCCTTCCAGCCGGGTACGGCCAGGCAGGAGCTGAACCGCTGGATCCTGGGCGCGCTGGCCGGCACCGCGCGCGAGGTCACCGAGGCGCTGGAAGCCTACCGGTTCAACGACGCGGCGATGGGCCTCTACCGGTTCATCTGGGACACGTTCTGCGACTGGTACCTGGAACTGGCCAAGCCGCTGTTCCAGGGCGGCGACGACGCCAATGCTGCGGCCGAGACCCAGCGCACCATGGGCTATGTCCTGTCCACGGTGCTGCAGCTCCTCAACCCGCTGGCCCCCTACGTGACCGAGGAGCTGCATGCGCGACTGTTCGGCACCCCGGACGGCGCGCTGATCGACCAGCCATGGCCGGACCTGCCGGCCGATGCCGGGGACGCGGCGGCGGCCGCGGAGATCGACTGGCTGATCCGGGCGATCTCGGCGATCCGGGCGGCACGTGCGGACGTCAACGTGCCGGCCGGGGCAATCCTCGACCTGCAGGTCGAGCAGGCCAATGCCACCACCCGCACCCGGCTGGAGCGGCACCTGCCGGCCCTGGAGCGGCTGGCCCGGGTCGGCAATGTGGCGCTGGATGCGGCGCGGCCGGCTGGCGGGGTCGCCCAGATCGTGGTCGACGAGGCGGTGTTCGTGCTGCCCCTGGGCGACACGATCGACCTGGACGCCGAGCGCCAGCGGCTGGCCAAGGAGATCGAGAAGGCCAGGAAGGACGCGGCCTCGGCGCAGGGCCGCCTGAACAATCCGGGCTTTTTGGCCAAGGCCGACCCGGACGTGGTGGCGGAGACCCGCACCCGGGTGGTCGACCTGACCGAGCGGGCAGGACGGCTGGAAAAGGCCCTGGCGGCGCTCTGAACCGGCGGGCGTCCTCCATCGGCCTGAGCGCCGGTCAGCTTCAGGCTCAGCCGGGCTGATCGGCGCCAGCGCCGATCAGCAGGAGGACGGCGCCGGCCACCACCATCAGGATCCCCAGCCAGTTCTGGCTCAGGCCGAACGCGCCAGTGCGCCCCGGCGGCTCCAGGCTGTCGGACAGGGCTCGCCGCGCGGGGCTTCTTCCGCTCAGCCGCCCGCGCCACAGCGCCTGGACGGCCATGTAGAGCAGCCCGGCCAGGACCAGGGCGGCACCCAGCAAGTTCACCAGCATCGACATCTCCGCAGGCTATCCGGATTTCTGCGCATCATCGCAGATCCTGCCGTGCGGAAGAACATGAAAGCGGTCGCCTGCCCCGGACGAGACAGGCGACTGCTCAGCCGGCGGGCGTGACCAGGGCCGGGTCGGGCTCCAGCAGCCGGTGGAGATGCACCACGAAGTAACGCATCTGGGCGTTGTCGATGGTGGCCTGGGCCTTGGCCCGCCAGGCCGCCTCCGCCTCGGCGAAGCTTGGATAGATGCCGACGATGTCGAGCTTGGACAGGTCGGCGAAATCCAGGCCGGCCGGGTCGACAAGCTCGCCGCCGAAGACGAGGTGCAGGAGCTGCTTGGTCATCGGGTCGATCCGCGCTTGGGTGTCGCTCGCGTGAACCCCTGAAAACTGGGGTCGCGACCACCGCAAGAAAACGACATCCTTCCGCCGGTGCGACCGGCCGCCGCGCCTCAGGCTTGGACGACCTCCATCCGGCGATGCCTCATCGGCAGCACGACTTCCCATTTCCCGGAGCGGCGCCGCCGGATGTCCTGGGCGATGGCCTGCACCAGGACCTCCGCGCCGCCGCCGGTGCGCACGCTCATGGTCACCTGGCCGTCGTCGATTTTCAGGATGCGGCCGGACCAGACCATGTCGGTGCGGGCAGGCGGGCCATCCGCCGTCTCGCACGCCGAGCGGACCAGGACCTCGTCGCCCAGACCCAGCGCGTTCATCGTCCGTCCCCCCCAACGAAGCACTCGACTGGAGCACGATAGACGAACCGCCCGGGTCTCGTCTCTGTAAATCAAGTGGGTGCGACCACGAAGCCGTGAAATCTCAGTCCTGCTTCGTATCTACGACAGGAAACAGCCGCATTCTTACTGCCCGTTCGCGCAACCGTGACTTGTGGTAATCGTCATACCAGTGAAGCACGTCGTTCCCTGCGGCCTCACCCGCCGCGGACGGCGCTCCGGGAATTTTCCGGAAAGCTGGGCGTATGGACGACCCCTCTTCCCATGGCTGATCGGATCAGGCCGGGACGCGGACTTCCAGGTCGTCGGCAACGCCGCGCAGGCGGAAGCAGCCAAGGCTGGCGGTCGGCCGGCCGCAGCGCTCGGCGAAGGGGACCGAGAGCAGCAGGTTGCGGCCGAGCCGCGCGCACAGTTCCTCCATGCGGCTGGCCTCGTTCACCGTGCGGCCGATGGCGGTGAAGTCCAGGCGGCGCAGCGCCCCGACATTGCCGAACACCACCTCGCCATGGTGCAGCACCACGTCCAGCTCCAGTTCCGGCAGGCCGGCGGCGCGGCGCGCGCCGTTCAGCCGGGCAGTCTGCGCCAGGACCTCCTCGGCGGCGGCCAGCGCCCGGGCGCAGGCATCGGCCTCGCCGCCGCCCTCCCCGTCGGCCGCGAACACGGCGAGCAGGCCGTCGCCCATGAACTTCAGCACCTCGCCGCCATGCGCCTCGACCGGCCCGCCCATCGCCTCCAGATGCTCGTCCAGCCAGCCAACCACCCGCAACGGATCCTCGGTTCCGGCCAGGGCGGTGAAGCCGCGCAGGTCGGCCAGCAGCACCGCCGCGGTGACCCGCCGCCCCATCCCGCGCCGGATCTCGCCGGACAGGACGCGCTGCGCGATCTTAGGGCCGAGATAGACCCCCAGCACGTCGGTCATGGTGCGCGCCAGGGCGAAGCGGAGGCAGGCCAGGCCCAGCGCCGGCAGCACCGCCTCAATCACCGCCTGCTGGCTAGGCGTCGGACCGCCGGCCCGGTCGGTGGAGATGCCGAACACCACGCCCGGCAAGGCCGCCTGGATGTCGCCGCCGAACGGGATGACCCGCAGCAGGTAGTCGGCGGCGCCGGCGGCGCGCAGCTCGGCCAGGAGGGTGAAGCGGTCGCAGCCCTCGCCAGCCGCGAGGTCCCAGCGCGCGCTCCGCTCGCCACTTTCCAGAAGATAGGCGATCGGGCTGCGCCGGTACCTGGCCCGGTCTTCCTCGCCCGGCCCGAACTGGGCGAGGTCGGCGGCGGCCCCCTCGCCCCGCCGCCAGATCGCGGTGAGCGCGGTCACGGTCGGATGGATCGCGCGCATGCTCACGCTCATCCGCCAGAGCGGCACGCCCAGGGCCACCATCTTCTCGCAGGCCGAGCCCAGGAGGCCGGGCAGGTCGTCCCGGGTGGTGGCGTCCTCCAGTATGAAGTCGACCACGGGGGGCGACAGGCGCTCTTGCATCGACGGCGGCTCCCGTGGCGGCAAACGGCAGCGCGATCTTAAGTCGATGCCGCCGCCAGCGCACCGGGGCCGTCGGCAGGCGTTTCAGCTGTCCGGGATGTTCTCGCGGAACACGGCCTGCATCCGCACCATGTAGCTGGTGAAGGCGGTGTCGCCGCCGGCTGCGGCGACCAGCCTTGCGATCGCCTCGCGCGCCTCGACCCGCGGGTACTGGTCGATCGCGGCGTCCATCGTGCCGGACAGGAGGAAGCGACGGGTGTGCTCGGTGACCTCGTGGCCGATGAACAGGACCGAGCGCGCCCGCCCCGCCTCCTCCAGCGCCATGGCGATCCCGCGGTTGCCGGCACCGATATTGTAGATCCCGGCCAGGTCCGGCACCCGCCGCAGCACCTCCTTCACCTCGGCATAGGTCCGCTGGAAGTCGTCGCGGCTCTCACCCCGCTCGACGATCTCGATCTGCGGGAACTCCTCCGCCAGGATGTGGCGGAAGCCCATCTCGCGCTCCTCATGGCCGCGGTAGGCGAGCGAGCCGGCGAACAGCGCGATCTTGCCATGTGCGCGGCCATGCAGCCTGGCCATCAGGTAGCCGGCCAGCCGCCCGGCCGCCCGGTTGTCGATCCCGACATAGCCGACCCTGGGCACGTGGCTGATGTCGGAGACCAGGGTCACCACCGGCACCCCTGCCGTACCCAGGGAGCGGACCGCCTCGCGCACCGCCGGATGGTCCAGCCCGATCAGGGCCACGCCCTGGCTGGACCCGGCCAACTCCTCCAGCTTGCGGGCCAGCGCCTCCGGGTCGAAGCCGTCGATCCGGTGCAGCCGGACGGCGGCCTGCGGATGGCGCCGGCCAAGCTCGTCCACCAGGGCAGCCAGGTTGTTGATGAAGGTGTTCGGCCCGCCCGGCAGCACGAAGTCGAGGTGGACCTGGCCAAGCGGCGGCATGGCGGAGAGCTGGTCGGACGCGCCGCCGAGATAGCCCAGCCGCAGGGCGGCGCCCATCACCCGCTCGCGGGTGCGGGCGCGAACACCCTCGCGCTCGTTGATGACCCGGTCGACCGTGGCGGTGGAGACGCCGGCTTCCCGGGCCACGTCGGCCAGGGTCGCGTGGGCGGGGCGGGGAATGGAGGAGATCGGCACGTGGTTCGGTCGCCAGCAGGGGGAACAGGCGCCGGCGATGCAGGTGGGCGCACCGCTCCGGCGAATACATCAAAACACATCATTATGACCGGCGCCAGGACTTCGCATTCCCCCGAATCGGGCAGATTATGATGTTTCATGATGCGATTGAGTGCCGATCCGATTGACAGGATGGGGTAGGATCCATCATTTCCTCGGACCAATGCGCAGCAGACGCGACGAGGCGTGCCGCCACGGACCCACCGATCAAGGGGGGACCGGCCACGCAGCGAACGGGAACGGGAGGGGAACAAGGATGGCCGACCCGATGGGCTTCCAGCCCGATGTCGAGATCCGCAGCCGCGACTTCACCATCGGCGCGATCGGCGCCGGGATGATCATGGCCGAGTGCCACCTGGCCGCCTATCGCGAGGCCGGCTTCACCGTGGGCGCCATCGCCTCGCGCACGGAGGCCAACGCGCAGAAGGTGGCGGATCGCTGGGGCATCCCCAGGGTGCACGCCTCGCCGGAGGCGCTGATCGAGGATCCCTCGATCCAGATCGTCGACCTGGCCTTCCCGCCGGACCAGCAGCCGGCCCTGATCCGCCACGCTTTGGCGCAGCCGCACATCAAGGGGATCCTGGCGCAAAAGCCGCTGGCCCTGTCCCTGGAGGAGGCCCGCAAGCTGCGCGACGAGGCGCAGGCGGCCGGCAAGATCCTCTCGGTCAACCAGAACATGCGCTACGACCAGTCGATGCGGGTGCTCAAGCAGATCCTGGAGCGGGGCGATCTCGGCGAGCCGGTGATCGCCACCATCGAGATGCGCGCGATCCCGCACTGGCAGGGCTTCCTGGCGGAGTACGACCGGCTGACGCTCGCCAACATGAGCGTGCATCACCTGGACGTGCTGCGCTTCCTGTTCGGCGATCCGACGGAGATCTACACCGCCGCGCGCACCGACCCGCGCACCAGCTTCGCGCACCAGGACGGCATCACCATCTCCACCCTGAAATTCCCCTCCGGGCTGATCGCCAGCTCGATGGAAGACGTCTGGTCGGGCCCCCGCGAGGAAGGGTTCGACAGCGACATCTATATCAAGTGGCGGGTCGAGGGCACGCAGGGGGTGGCGCAGGGCCATATCGGCTGGCCGACCGGCAGCCCCTCCACCCTGCGCTACGCGTCCAAGACCGCCACCGGCGGCAAGTGGGTCGAGCCCAGCTGGGACACGCACTGGTTCCCGCACGCCTTCGTGGGCGTGATGGAGCAGCTGCAGCACGCGGTGGCGACCGGCACCGCCCCGGCGCTCTCGGTGGCCGACAACGTCAAGACCATGGCCCTCATCGAGGCCGGCTACCGCTCGATCGACGAAGGCCGCGCCATCAAGCTCGACGACATCAAGATCTGAACGATCCGGGAGGACAGGCACCATGATGCAGACCGGCATTTTCACCGGCTATTTCCCCTACGGCCTCGAGGAGACCGCGAAGAAGATCCGCGCGCTGGACTTCAACACCGTCCAGCTCGACATGCACTTCAAGGACGTCGACGTCTCGGCCGGCCAGATCACCAAGGAGAAGTGCGTCCGGATCCGCGAGACCTTCCGCGACCACAACCTGCCGATCTCCTGCATCTCCGGCTACACCAACATCATCCATCCGGATCCGGCCGAGCGCGACCGGCGCGTCGGCTACCTGAAGGAGATCATCCGCCACGCCCAGTACCTGGGCACGCCCTACGTCATCTCGGAGACCGGTACCTTCAACACCGAGAGCGACTGGGTGCACGACCCGAAGAACAAGACCGAGGAAGGCTTCGAGACCTGCGCCAAGGTCATCAAGGATTTGGCCCAGCATGCCTATGACCATGGCGCGGTGTTCCTGCTGGAGACCTACGTCAACAACGTCGTGGGCTCGGTCGAGGAGACGGTGCGGATGTTCGCGGCGGTCGACCATCCGGGCCTGGGTCTGCTGATGGACCCGACCAACTATTTCGAGACCCACAACATCGACGACATGGACAAGATCCTGAACCAGGTGTTCGACACGCTGTCGGACAAGATCCGGATCGGCCATGCCAAGGACGTGAAGCGGTCGGGCGACGACAAGTCGGAGAAGCATGCCGACATCGGCGACGAGGATGCGCTGGAATCGCACACCTTCCGCGGCGTCGGCGAGATCGAGCTGCCGGCCCCCGGCCTGGGCTCGCTGAACTACGACCTCTACCTCAAGCGCCTGGCGCAGAAGCACCCGAACATCCCGATGATCATCGAGCACTTGAGCGAGGACGACGTGCCGCGCGCCAAGAAGTTCCTGGACGGCAAGCTTCGGGCGCTCGGGCTGTAAGGGCCCCAGCGCGGGCCACAAGGGCATGGCCGGACCGCCCGGCCATGCCGCCAGGAAACGATCGAGGACGAGGGGCACCATGGTAGCGTTGTACGGGCGGGCGATGTCGCGGCGGGATGTCGCCGCCCATGCCGGGGCGCTCAGCCAGTTCGCCGGCGTGCGGCTGATGACGCTCGGCGACGGGCTGGAGCGCGGCATCAGGATGCTGGAGTTCCGCACCGGCACCGGGCTGCGCTTCACCGTGCTGGTCGACCGGGCGCTGGACATCGCCGACTGCGAGATGAACGGCAAGGCGATCGGCTGGCACTCGCCGGCCGGGTTCCGCCATCCGGGCCTGCACGAGTACGAGGGCGAAGGCGGGCTCGCCTGGCTGCGCTCGTTTTCCGGCCTGCTGGTGACCTGCGGGCTGGACCACGTCCTGTTCATGGACGAGGAGCCGGCCGAACATTTCGTCTATGGCCCGCGCAAGTCGGTCAGCCATTCGATCCACGGCCGGGTCTCCACCATCCCGGCCAGGCTCACCGGCTATGGCGAGCGCTGGGACGGCGACGAGTGCTGGCTTTGGTGCGAGGGCGTGGTCCAGCAGGCGGCGGTGTTCGCCGAGGACCTGCACCTGGTGCGCCGGATCGAGGTCAAGGTCGGCAGCAACGAGATCCGCCTGCACGACCGGGTGGTCAACCACGGCTTCTACCGCACGCCGCACATGTACTGCTACCACGTGAACGTGGGCCATCCGGTGCTGGCCGAGGGCTCCCGCTACCTGGCGCCGATCGCCGACGTGGTCTGGGCCGGCCATGCCGGGGCGGACTACCGCCGGCAGGGCGTGGGCTACCGCACCCTGAGCGGGCCGAAGGAAGGCTTCCACGAGCAGGTCTGGCAGCACGAGCTGGCGGCCGGCGGCGACGGCCACACCTCGGCGGCGCTGGTCAACGACGCGCTGGGCCTGGGTTTCGAGGTGGAGGTGCGCAAGGACCAGTTCCCCTGCATGTTCGAGTGGCAGAACCTGCAGGCCGGCCAGTACGCGCTGGGGCTGGAGCCCTCGACCAACCACGTTCTGGGCCACGGCTTCGCCCGAGAGCGCGGCGAGCTGATCTGGCTGGAGCATGGCGACGAGCGCGCCTACGACACGGTGTTCCGCATCCTGGACGGCAAGGACGCCATCGCCGAGGCAGAGAAGCGGATCACCGACCTGGCAAGACAGCCGGACGAGGACTATCCGGAGCCGTCCAACGACCACCGGCCGATCCGGGGGCGCTCGTGAGCAAGGGCCTCACCGTCGCCGGGCGGACCGTCCTCTATACCGGCGCCGCCGGCGGGCTCGGCATCGAGACCAGCCTGGCCTTCCTGGAGGCCGGCGCCACCGTGGTCGCGGTCGACAACGACCCGGCCAAGATCGCCCGCCTCCGGGAGGCGGCGGCCGGGGCCGGCCACGAGCGGCTGGTGGTGCGCAGCTTCGACCTGTCGAACCTGGCCGGGCTGAAGCAGGGGCTGCAGGAAACCGCCGCCGAGACCGGCGGGTTCGACGTGGTCATCAACAACGCGGCGATCTACCCGTCCAAGCCGTTCGAGGACTTCACCATCGAGGAGTTCCAGGCGGTCCAGCGGGTCAATGTCGATGCCGGGATCGTCTGCGTGCAGGTGGCCCTGCCGCACATGCGCCAGCAGGGCTTCGGCCGGATCATCAACATCGCCAGCGTGACCCTGAGCGGCGGCTGGGCGCTGCTCGCGCCCTATGTGCAGTCGAAAGCCGCCCTGGTGGGGCTGGCCCGGGCCTGGGCGCGGGAGTTCGGCCCCTACGGGATCACCGCCAACGCCATCGCTCCCGGCGCGTTTCCCACCGACGCCGAGAAGATTCATCCCGACCCCGAGGGCTACAACCGGTTCATCCTGGAGCGCCAGGCGATCAAGCGGCGCGGCCACCCGCGCGACATCGCCCATGCCCTGATGTTCCTCGCCAGCGAGGAAGCCGGCTTCGTCACCGGGCAGACCCTGAACGTCGACGGCGGCTGGTGGATGGACTGACCGCCCGATGCCGCGCCCTCCCCGTCCTCCCGTTTCCTGACCAAGGTTCTCGTCCCATGGGCATCCTTTCCGGCTACCGCGTCCTCGACTGCTCGATCGCCATGGCGGGGCCGTTCGCGGCGCAGCGCCTGGGCGACCTCGGCGCCGACGTGATCAAGGTGGAACCGACCAGCGGCGAGTGGCAGCGCCATGTCGCCGCCGGCGGGGCGGGCGGCAAGCGCGTCAACGTCTCCTTCCTGTCGCTCAACCGGAACAAGCGCTCGCTGGCGGTCGACCTGAAGTCGCCGGACGGCAAGGCGCTGCTGCTGGATCTCGTGAAGCAGTCGGATGTGTTCCTGCAGAACTACCGGCCGGGCGTCGCCAAGCGGCTGGGGGTCGACTACGAGAGCCTGTCGAAGATCAACCCGCGCCTGATCTACGTGTCGATCTCCGGCTATGGCGAGGACGGCCCCTACCTGAACCGGCCGGGCCAGGACCTGGTCCTGCAGGGCATGTCGGGCGCAATGCTGTCGGCCGGGCGGGAGGGCGAGCCGCCCAATGCCGCCGGGCAGTACCTGGTGGACGCGATCACGGCCTACAACGCTTTCGAGGGGGCGCTGGCAGCCCTGCTCCACCGCGAGCGCACCGGCGAGGGCCAGCTGGTCCAGGTCAACATGCTGGATTCGATCACCACGATCCAGATGCAGGAACTGTCGGTGTTCACGGTGGGCGGCAAGCCGCAGACCCGCTCCGCCGAGCCGCACGCCCATGTCTATATCCGGGCCCCCTACGGCGCGTTCGCGACCTCGGACGGCTTCATCATCGTGGCCTTCCCCAAGCTGAAGACCCTGGGCGAGGTGATCGGCGAGCCGTCCTTCCTGACCATGGACGACGAGGTCGACAGCTGGTCCAGGCGCGACGAGATCTTCGCCAAGACCCGCGAGCGGCTGAAGACCAAGACCTCGGCCGAGTGGCTGGAGCTCTTGCGCGCGGCCGACATCTGGTGCGGGCCGGTCTATGGCTATGCCGATCTCGTCGAGGACGAGCAGATCAGGCACAACGGCACCTTCGTCGAGTACGACCACCCGACCGAAGGCCACGTGAAGACGCCGGGCTTCGCGATCAAGTTCTCCAAGACGCCCTCGGTGGTGGCGCGTGGCGCTCCGGTCACCGGGCAGCACACCCGCGAGGTGCTGAAGGAGATGGGCTGCGACGAGGCGCGGATCGACGCGCTGCTGGCCTCCGGCGCCATCGCCGCGGGCGAGGTTTGAGCATGACCGAGGATGTCCGCTTCGAGATCGACGGCCCGGTCGCCATGATCACCCTGAACCGCCCGGCCAAGCTGAACGCGGTGACGCCCGAGATGGCCGACGCCATCGTTGCGGCGGTGGAGACCTGCAACCACAGCGACACGATCCGCTGCGTGATCGTCACCGGGGCCGGGCCGAAATCCTTTTGCGCCGGCTCCGACATCGCGGAATTGGACAGCTACGAATCGCCCTGGCAGTTCCGCAACCGCCCGGACTATTGCGACGCGATCCGCCGGCTGCTGAAGCCGACCATCGCCGCGGTCAACGGCTACGCGTTCGGCGGCGGCCTGGAGACCGCCATGAGCTGCGACATCCGGATCGCCTCGGACAATGCCCGGTTCGCCGCCCCTGAGATCAAGCTCGGCTGGATCGGCGGCGGCGGCATGGCGACCTTCCTGACCCACTCGATCGGCCCGTCCAACGCCGCGCTGATGATCATGACCGGCGACCCGATCGACGCCGGGAAGGCGCTGGCCTGGGGCCTGGTCAGCGAGGTCATGGCTCAGGACCGCCTGATGGACCGGGCGAAGGAGATCGCCGCCACCATCGCCAGCCGCGCGCCGATCGCGGCGGAGACCGCCAAGGCCAATTTGCGCGCCGCCTACGCGATGCCCCAGGACAAGGCGATCGAGTACGAGCGCGACCTGCAGACGATCTGCTTTGCCACCGCCGATGCCGCCGAAGGCCGGGCCGCCTTCAAGGAAAAGCGCCAGCCCGTGTTCTCGAGGAAATGAGCCGACATGGCTGCTGACGCCATCCGCTTCCTGCGCACGCGGCGGGAAGCCACCGTTCTCCTGATGCTCGTGCTGGTGTTCATCGGCCTGAGCTTCGCCAGCGAGTATTTCTTCACCACCCGCAATCTCGGCAACTTCGCCCGGCAGATCTCGGTGGTGGGCATCGTGGCGCTGGGCCAGGCGCTGGTGATCATCGCAGGCGGCATCGACCTGTCGGTGGGCTCGGTGATCGGGCTCTCGGCGATCTCCGCCGCGATGCTGTCCAGCCTGACCGGGATGCCGTCGGTGGGGCTGGTCGGCGCCATCCTGGTCGGCATGGCGGTGGGCGCCGTCAACGGCCTGCTGGTGACCCGGATCCGGATCAACCCGTTCATCACCACGCTCGGCACCCTCTCGGTCACCCGCGGCCTGGCGCTGCTGATCACCAACGGCAACCCGCAGCGCTTCGACAACTGGGCGGCCTGGCTTGGCTATGGCCGGATCGGCGACGTGCCGGTCCAGTTCATCCTGCTGCTGGTGCTGACCGCCGCGGTCTGGTTCTTCGCCAACCGCACCCGCGCCGGCCGCAACATCTACGCAGTCGGCAACAATGCCCGGGCAGCCCGGCTGGCCGGGATCGACATCGCGCGCACCCGCCTGATGGTGTTCACCATCAGCGGCGGGCTGGCCGGCCTGGGCGGCCTGCTGCTGGGCGGCATGCTGACCAACGCCAACCCGAACCTGGGCCTGGGCTACGAGCTCGACGTGATTGCCGCGGTGATCCTGGGCGGAGTGGCGCTGTCCGGCGGGCGCGGCTCGATCGGCGGGGTGGTGATCGGGGCAGCCCTGATGGGCCTGCTGCGCAACGCCTTCGTGCTGCTGAACGTGTCCGGCTACTGGCAGACCATCACGATCGGCCTGGTGGTGGTGGTCGCGGTGGGCGCGGACAGCCTGAACCGCCGGCAGGACGACGACTGACATTTCCTGCGGCCGACAAGAGCCGCCCCTGGATCATGGAGGATGATGATGATGCTGAACCGTCGCGGCTTCACCCTGCTCACCGCTGCCGGCGCGATCCTGCCGCTGGGTGGCCGGGTCGCCTTCGGCGAGGAGACCGCCCTGCCCGAAGCGGCCAAGGAGATCGGCGCCACCATCGAGGCGCAGGGCCCGGCCCCGGTCCCGCTGCGCCTGGCGGTGCTGTCCTTCCAGGGCTCGTCCTTCTGGGAGGCGACCGACAAGGGCATCGCCGCCGCCACCTCCTACCTGGCGCCGCTGAACACCACGGTCGACTACATCCAGCTGGGCACGGCGCTCACCGCCGAGACCATCGTGGCCGGCCTGGATGGGGCTTTGACCAAGCAGTATGACGGCATCGCGCTGGTGCCGATCTTCGACGGCACCGTCGCCAAGATCGACGAGGCACGCCGGGAAGACGTGCCGGTGGTGGCGTTCATCGCCGACAGCGCCGAGAAGTCCCAGCGCAACACCGGCATGGGCATGCTCGCCTACGACGCCGGCCGCAAGGCCGGGGAGTTCATCGCCCGGCAGATGGACGGCCAGGGCAAGATCGCGGTGATCACCGGTTATCTGGGCGCTGCCCAGCATGATTCGCGCATGAACGGCGCCCTGGACTACCTGAAGAAGGAGCACCCGGAGATCGCGATCGTCGGCCCGTTCGAGTGCAAGGACGACGACGCCACCGCCTATGCCCAGGCGACCGACGCGATGACCTCCAACCCGGACCTTCAGATCATCTACGTGACCGCCGGCGGCTCGGAGGCAGCGGCCAAGGCGGTGCGCGACGCCGGGCAGACCGGCAAGGTCGGCGTGGTCGGCTATGATGACCTGCCGGAAAAGCAGCAGTACAAGGATGGCGGCGAGATCCTGGCGCTGATCGACCAGGCCCCGGCCCGCCAGTCGTTCGACTCGCTGGTAATGCTGCACAACATGCTGGCGTTCGGCGCGGAGTACCCGTCCGAGGTCGCGATCGACGCGCCGATCGCGTTCGGCAAGCTCGCCAAGTCCTGAAGCCGCCTTTGAACGGGGCGCGGCGGTTGCATCGAGCCGGCCGCGCCCCTTTCACGAAACGGAACCCATGCCCGAGCCGATCCTGTCCCTGCGTGGCGTCTCCAAGGCGTTCGACCGCAACCGCGTCCTGAACGAGGTCGACCTGGACGTGGGCGCCGGTGAGGTCCTGGCGCTGCTCGGCGAGAACGGCGCCGGCAAGTCGACCCTGGTCAACATCGTCTCCGGCAGCCTGCGCCGCGACAACGGCACCATCGCCTGGGAGGGCCGCCCGGTGGTCTTCCACGATGCGGCGGAAGGGATCCGGGCCGGCATCATCCACATCCACCAGGAACTCTCGATCATCTCGTCGTTGAGCGTGATGGAGAACCTGTTCATCGGCGACTATGCCGCCGGCTCGTTCGGCCTGATCGACCGCAAGGCGCTGCGCACCCGCGCCCAGGCGCTGCTGGCCGAGGTGGGGGCCGGCCATCTGGACCCGCGCACAGAGGCCGGCCTGCTCTCCACCGCCGAGCAGCAGATGGTCGAGATCGCCAAGGCGCTGGCCCGCGACGCCCGCCTGCTGGTGCTGGACGAGCCCACCGCGGCGCTGACCCCGCACGAGGCCGAGGCCCTGTTCCGGGTCGTGCGGATGCTCCGGACGCGCGGAGTGGGCGTGATCTTCATCAGCCACCGGCTGGAGGAAGTGTTCGCCATCGCCGACCGGATCGTGGTGCTGCGCGATGGCGGGGTGGTGAGCGACCTGCCGGTGGCCGAGACCAGCCGCGAGCAGGTGATCGCCGACATGACCGGCCGGATCTTCCAGGGCTTCGTGCGCCCGGCCGATCCGGCCAGGGGCGCCCCGCGGCTCACCGTCGAGGACATCGTCGACGGGCGCCATGTCGGGCCGGTGAGCTTCGAGCTGGGGGAAGGCGAGATCCTGGGGATCTTCGGCCTGGTCGGCTCCGGGCGGACCGAGCTTCTGGAGCTGATCGCCGGCATCCGCCACCCCGCCGCCGGAACGATCCGCCGAGACGGCCGGCCGGCCATTCCCGCCGATCCGGGTGCCGCCTGGGCCAGCGGCATCGCAATCCTGCCCGAGGGGCGCAAGCGCAACGGCATCCTGCCCGACCTCTCGGTGGAGGAGAACCTGGTGGTGGCGCACCGCCAGGCGGGCCCCGCCCTGCTCGGCCGCCCGGAGGAGCGCCAGCTGGCGGCGGACTACCGGGGCCGGCTGGGGATCGTCGCCGCCGACCTGCGCCAGCCGATCAGCAGCCTGTCCGGCGGCAACCAGCAGAAGGTCCTGCTCGCCCGCTGCCTGGCGACCAGGCCCTCGATCCTCCTGCTCGACGAGCCGACCCACGGGGTCGACGTGCGCACAAAGTCCGACATCTACCGGACCATCCAGGCCCTGGCGGAGGATGGCACCAGCGTGGTGTTCGTGTCCTCCGAGCTGCCGGAAGTGCTGGCGCTGGCCTCGACCGTGCTGGTGCTCTCCAAGGGCCGCCAAGCGCTCTACGCGCCCAATCGCGACCTGGCCGAGGAGACGGTGCTGGCTGCGGCCTTCGCCCATAGCTGAGCAAAGGCCGCCCATGGCCGGCCTCAGTTGTCCTTGAAGCTCGCGCGGAACATCCGGTTCAGGTCGGCCAGCACCGTTGCCGCCGCCTCGCGGGCCTGCAGCCCCTGGCTGATCCGCTCGGACGCTTGCGCCTGGAACGCCATGTAGCCGTCATGGCGCGGGCGCAGGTAGGAGCCTTCCAGGGTCGCCCTGGTGTCCAGGTAGAAATTGCCGACCGGCTCGTTCACTGCCGGATCCTCCCAGGCCAGGGCGTTGCCGGGCTGGCCGCCGGCGGCGGCATAAGGCCCCCGCTGCACCTCGGCGCTGGCGATCCAGTAGGCGAAGTCCAGGGCGGCCTCGGGCTGGGACGTGCGGGCGGAGACGGCGATGCCGGTGCCGCCCAGCGTGCCGCCGACCGGCCCGGCACTGCCCGCCGCCGGGATGTCGGCGAACGCCAGCCGGTGCGGGCGGAACCCCTGCAGCGCATAGCTGACATAGCCATAGCTGTAGGGCATGCAGGCGATCGTCGAGCCCTGCTCGCTCATCCGCTCCGAGCAGGCGATCGGGTCCATGGCGAAGCAGGCTGGATCGACCAGTTCGGCAAGCTGGCGCAAGCACTCCCAGACCTCGGTTCCGGCCGCCTCCTCGATCAGGTCGCCCTTCTCGGTGGCGCAAGGCTGGCCGAGATTGGCGGCCAGCGTGTCGAAAGCCATCAGCGCATGGGGCGAGCGCAGCGGCAGGAGCACCCTGCCCTCCCTTGCGAGATCCATCACCTGGTCCAGCCGGGTGGGTGCGCTCGGCAGCAGGTCCGGGCGCCAGGCCTGCACCTGGGTCGCGGCGTCGATCGGGAAGGCCCATTGCCGGCCCTGCCAGGTGTAGCTGCGGTAGGACGGCCCGACGCTGGCCTTCGCCAGTGCGGTGCGCTCGTCCTCGCGGCCTTGCACGTCCAGCGGCATCAGGCAGTTCTCGGCGGTGACCTGGCCGACATGGGGATGGTCGATCACGATCAGGTCGTAGGCCCGCGCCAGCTCGTCGACCGGAAAGGATTCGAAATCCTGCAGGGAGCGCTTGTCCCAGGCGATCTCCACGCCGGTCCGCTCCCGCCAGATCCGGGAACAGGCCACCATCGGGTCGTAGCCACGCGGGTGGCTCCAGGTCATGCCCTTCAGCGTCACGGTCAAAGTCCGAACTCCTCGCGGATGGCGTCGCTGTGCTGGCCGATCCTGGGGGCGGCGTCGGGCATGGCCGGACGCCTGCCGTCGACCCGGATCGGCGATCGGGTGGTGGTGATCCGCACGCCGTCCGCCCGCTCCACCAGCTGCAGCATGTCCAGCGCCTGGAAGCCCTCGCTTTCCAGCAGCTCCGGCCATTCCAGCACCTTGGCGCACCAGATGTCGGCCGGCTGCAGGATGGAGAGCCAGTGGTCGCTGGTCTCGCGCGCGAGATGCTGGGCGATGATCGCCTTGATCTCGTCCCGCGCGGTGAACCAGGTCGAGGCGTCGGCGAGATAGGGCTCCAGCCCCTCGATCCCGAGAAGGCCGGCGAGCTTGGGGATCGGGGTCATCGCAACGGCGAGGAAGCCGTCCTTCGTCGGGTAGACGCCATAGGGAGCGGCCAGATAGGCGTGCGCGCTGCGGAAGGCCGAGCGGCGCGGCCGTCGGCGGCCGTCGTTCAGATGGGTGGTCAGCACCTCGAACTGGAAGTCGACCAGCGCCTCCAAAAGGCTGGTCTCCACATGGCTGCCCCGGCCGCTCACGCCCCGGCGCACCAGGGCTGCCAGCACGCCCTGCACCAGGGCGGCGCCGGCCAGCATGTCGGCGATCGCCAGGCCGAACGGGACGGGCCCCTGGCCCTCGTCGCCGTTCAGCCACATCACGCCGGAACGGGCCTGCGCCAGCAGGTCCTGGCCGGGCAGCTTCACCCAGGGCCCCTCGTCGCCGTAGCCGCTGATCGAGCCATAGACCAGGCGCGGGTTGATCGCCCGCACCGCGGCGTAGTCCAGGCCCAGCCGCTCGATCACGCCCGGGCGGAAGTTCTGGATGACCACGTCGGCCCGGGCCAGGAGCCGGCGCAGGGCCTCCAGGTCGGCCGCGTCCTTCAGGTCGAGCGCCAGGCTCTCCTTGCTGCGGTTGATCGCGTGGAAGATCGTGGAGTCGCCGCCGATCTCGGTGTCGCTCAAGTAGAGCCGCCGGCACAGGTCGCCGCCGTCCGGCCGCTCGATCTTGATGACCCGGGCGCCCAGGTCCATCAGGCGCAGGGAGGCGTAGGGCCCCGACAGGAACTGGCTCATGTCGACCACCAGCAGCCCTGCCAGCGGCCGCTCGTCCTCTTCCGGTTCGACACTTGGCGTCACGCGCGGCCATCCCGTCGGTTCGTTTCTCTGCAAATTTCTCTTTCATATATGAGCGAAGGGCGCAAGATGCCCCGCGAGTCCGAAGCCCGTCCCCAGGGAGGAAACCGAGAATGGCGGACCAGACCTATCTGTTCGTCGGATCGCTGAACCGCGCCGCCCCCTACTTCCAGGCGACCAACGGCACCGGCATCTCCCTGTTCCGCTTCGACGACACGACCGGACAGGCGGAACTGCTGGGCGAGACCGCCGACATCGACAACCCGACCTTCCTCTCGGTCGATCCGGCCAGGCGCACCCTCTATGCCGGCAGCGAGGTGTTCGGCCGCAAGGAAGGCATCGTGGCCGCCTACCGCTACGACCTGGGCGAAGGCCGGCTCGACTACATCAACATGCAGCCTGCGCTCGGCAGCATCACCGCCTACAACAGCTTTGCGGGCGGCGGCCGCTTTCTGCTGGTCGCCAACTACGCCATGGGCGAAGGCGGGCCGGACCGCTCGGTGGCGGTGTTCCCGATCCGGGACGATGGCGGCCTGGACCCGGCGGTCTCCAGCGCCGCGCACGAGGGCCATGGCCCCAACGCGGAGCGGCAGGAGCGCTCCCATGCCCATTGCGCGCTCGAGCTGCCGGGCGGCGGCCAGGTGCTGGTCGCCGATCTGGGTATCGACGAGGTGGTGAGCTACCGGCTGGACCCGGATGGCCGCCTGGAGCCCGCCGGGTCCTATGCCACGGCACCCGGCGCCGGCCCGCGCCACCTGGCCTTCCACCCGTCCAAGCCGTTCGTGTTTGTGATCAACGAGCTGGGCTCGACCATCAGCAGCCTGTCGCTGGCGGCGGACGGCGCGCTCGCCGAGATCGACACGCGCTCCGCCCTGCCCGACGGCGCAACGGTCCACAACGACTGCTCCGACCTGCAGGTCTCGCCCGACGGCCGCTTCCTTTATGGCTGCAACCGCGGCCATGACAGCGTGGTGGTGATGGCGGTCGACCAGGACGGCGGCCGCCTCGCCACGGTCCAGCACATCCCCTGCGGCGGCAGCACGCCGCGCAACTGCGCGCTCACGCCGTCCGGCGGCCACCTGCTGGTCGCCAACCAGAACAGCGACGTGATCACCGTGTTCCGCCGCGACCCGCAGAGCGGCAGGCTGGCCGATGCCGGCCGGCCGATCGCCACCGGCACGCCGATGTGCATCAAGGCGATCTCCGCTTCCCGCTGACCGACCCGTTCCCGACACCGACCAGGAGACCGGCATGGCCAAGGCCACTCCCTCGTCCGCCCCGGCGGCGGCTTCGCCGTCGATGCTCCCGCTGGAGGGCGTCACCGTCCTGGACTTCAGCCAGTTCCTGGCCGGTCCCGCCTGCGCCCTGCGCCTGGCCGACCTCGGCGCCCAGGTGATCAAGGTGGAGCGGCCGGACGGCGGCGACCTCTGTCGCAGCCTCTATGTCGCCGACCAGGGCTTCGAGGGCGACAGCGCGCTGTTCCACACCATCAACCGCAACAAGCAGAGCTTCGCCGCCGACCTGAAGGACCCGGACGCGCTGGCGCGGGTGCGGGCCCTGGTGGCCAAGGCCGACGTGATGATCCACAATTTCCGTCCGGGCGTGATGGAGCGGCTGGGGCTGGACTACCCTTCGGTGACGGAGCTCAACCCGCGCCTGGTCTATGCCTCGGTGACCGGCTACGGCCATCAGGGACCGTGGAAGGACAAGCCCGGCCAGGACCTGCTGGTGCAGTCGCGCTCCGGCTTCGCCTGGCTGTCCGGCGATGGCGGCCAGGGGCCCGTGCCGGCCGGGGTGTCGGTGGCCGATCTCACCGCCGGCGCCCATCTGGTTCAGGGCATCCTGGCGCTGCTGGTCCGGCGCGGCGTCACCGGCCAGGGCGGCCGGATCGACGTCAGCCTGATGGAATCCGCCTTCGACCTGCAGTTCGAGCAGTTCACCACCTTCCTGAACGGCGGGCGCATCCAGCCCGAGCGCAGCCGGGTCAGCGGCGCCAACGTCCACGCGGCCGCCCCCTACGGGATCTACAAGACCGCGGACGGCTACCTGGCGCTGGCCATGACCCCGATCGACCGGCTGGGCGAGCTTCTGGGCTGCCCGGCCCTGGGCGGCTTCCCGAAGGACAGCTGGTTTCGCGCCCGCGACCGGATCAAGGCGATCCTGGTCGAGCACCTAGCCGGGGCCTCCACTGGCCACTGGCTGGGCCTCCTGGAGCCGCACGGCATCTGGTGCGCGGAGGTGCTGGACTGGCCGGAACTGACCCGGCACGAGGCGTTCCAGGCCCTGGAGCTGACCCAGGAGATCGAGGGTGCGGGCGGCGGCCGGATGCTCACCACCCGCTGCCCGTTCCGGGTGGACGGGCAGATCCTCACCTCGCGCCAGGGCGCGCCCCCACTCGGCGCCGACACCGACGCGATCACCCAGGCCCACGGCCTCGACCAGGGAGCAGCCCCATGATCGTCGAGCAGTATTTCGAGGACTACGAGGTCGGCTTCGAGCGCAGGACGTTCGGGCGGACCATCACCGAAAGCGACATCATCATCCATGCCGGGCAGACCGGCGACCACTTCCCGCACCACATGGACGCGGAATGGTGCGCCACCCAGGATTTCGGCCAGCGGATCGCCCATGGCACCCTGGTGTTCAGCGTCGGCATCGGCATGACCGCCAGCACCATCAACCCGCGCGCCATGTCCTATGGCTATGACCGGCTGCGCTTCATCCGGCCGGTGTTCATCAACGACACCATCACCGTCACCGCCAGGATCGCCGAGAAGCGCGACCATCCCAAGCGCGCGGGCCACGGCATCCTGGTGGAGGCGATCGAGGTCACCAACCAGCGCCAGGAAACGGTGATGGTCTGCGAGCATCTCTACCTGGTCGAGCGGCGGACGGCGGCGGCGGCGGCGTGAGCGAGGCGAAGGTCCTGAGCAGCGCCGAGCGCCGGGCGAAATACTCGGTCCCGGCGGTCGAGAAGGCGCTGGACGTGCTGGAATACCTGGCCGACCAGGCGGTGCCGGTGAACCAGGCGCAGATCGCCCGCTCCCTCGGCCGCCAGCCGGGCGAGATCTTCCGGATGCTGACCTGCCTGGAAATCCGGGGCTACCTGCGCCGCGACGCCTTGAGCGGCGGCTACGCGCTGACCCTGAAGCTGTTCGAGCTGTCGCGCACCCACTCCCCCTACCAGGCGCTCCTGGCCGCCGCCGTGCCCTGGATGCGCCGGCTGGCCGAACAGGTCGGCGAGACCTGCCATCTGAGCGTGCTGCACCAGGACCAGGTGCTGGTGCTGGCCCAGGAGGAAAGCCCGCGCCCGTTCCGGCTCTCGGTCCAGCCCGGTTCGCGCCACTCGCTCCTGCACACCACCTCCGGGCGGATCCTCCTGGCGCAGCTGCCCGAGGCCGAGCGCCTGGACCTGCTGGAGCGGCTGCCGGCATGGCAGGAGGTGGCCGGCAAGGAGGAGTTCCTGAAGCGCCTTGCCCGCATCGCGGCGCGCGGCCACGAGCGGGCCGAGGGCGAGCGCTTCGTGGGCGGCCTGGACCTGGGCGTGCCGGTGGGAGCGCCCGGCTCCTCGGTGGGCGCCGCGCTGATCATCGCCACCCTGGACCAGCGCCAGGACCGGCCGGACATCGACGCCATGCTGCCCCGCCTGCACGACACCGCCCGTTCCATCGCCACCGAGGCCGGCCTGTCCGGCACCAGGAGCCACCGATGACCACCACCCTGCGCATCGCGGTCCGCCGGTTCGACGCCTTCGAGAGCGCCATCGCCAAGCAGTTCGCCGACTTCGTCCGGACGAGCGGCGAGGACGCCGCCCTGGACATCCAGGCCCTGGACCTGAACCCACTCCAGGAAGCCCTGTTCCAGCGCCAGGAGCTGAAGAGCGGCGCCTGGGACCTCGCGTTTTTGTCCACCGACTGGCTGGCCCAGGCCCAGGCGGACGGCTCGGTCGCCGATCTCCACCCGTTCCTCGAAAGCGAGGCGATCCCGGACTTTCCCGCCGGCTGGAGCCCGTCCCTTCTCCAGCTCCAGTCGTTCGCCGGCGGCATCTGGGGGATGCCCTACCATGACGGGCCGCAATGCCTGATCTACCGCAAGGACCTGCTGGAAGCGGCCGGCATCGCGGTGCCGACCGACTGGGCGGGCTTCCATGCCGCGGCACGCGCCCTGCATGCGCCCGACCAGGAGCGCTACGGCACCGTCCTGGCGCTATTTCCCGACGGGCATAACGGCTTCTACGATTTCTGCATCCATGTCTGGACCCGCGGCGGCGAGCCGTTCGGCCCGGACGCCAGCCCGAACCTGGCAACCCCGGAGGCGGAAGCCGCGCTCGACTTCCTGCGCGCTCTTGCCGCCGACCAGAGCGCGATCGCGCCCGGCTGCCGGGACCTGGACAGCGTGCAGTCCGGCCTCCTGTTCTGTGCTGGCAAGGTCGCGCTGATGACCAACTGGTTCGGCTTCGCGGCCCTGGGCGAGACCTGGCCGGACAGCCGGGTCAAGGGCCTGGTCGACGTGGCGCCGATCCCGGCGGGCACGGGCGGGCGCAGCCTGTCGCTGAACGTGTTCTGGGTCCTGGCGATCGCCGCCGGCTCCCGCCACCCGGATCTCGCCTGGCGCTTCCTGCGCCATCTGGCGACCCCGGCCATGGACCGGCTCACCACCAGCGAGGGAGCGATCGGCGTGCGCCGCTCGACCTGGGCCGACCCGCAGATCAACACGACCATTCCCTATTTCCACAAGCTGGACGGCCTGCACGCTCAGGCGCGCGAGCTGCCGCGCCACCCCAGGCTCGCCGAAATCGCCCATGTGGTCGACGCCATGCTGGCCCAGGCGGTCACCACCGGCGAGCCGAGCCTGGCCCTGCTGGCCCAGGCCGAACAGCGGATCCGGGAGATCGTCCGATGAGCCTCGAGCTTCGCCAGGAACATCCGCGCCCGGCCCGGCCCCGGCCGATCGTGATCGTCGGCAGCGGCGGGATCGTCGCCGACGCGCATCTGCCGGCCTACCGCAAGGCCGGCTTCCCGGTCGCCGGGCTGTTCGACCTGGACCAGGACAAGGCCAGGGCGCTCGCGGCGAAATGGGACATCCCGCAGGTGTTCGGCTCGCTGGCCGAGGCTGCCGCCACTCCAGACTGCGTGTTCGACGTGGCCGCACCGCCGGTGGCGCACCACGCGATCCTGGAGAAGCTGCCGCAAGGTGCGGCCATCCTCCTGCAAAAGCCGATGGGCCGCGACCTGGAGGAAGCCAGCCGGATCCGGGCGCTGTGCCGGGCCCGGAACTTCACCGCGGCCGTCAACTTCCAGCTGCGCTTCTCGGCGATGATGCAGGCGGTGGCCGATGCGCTGCGCCAGGGCCTGCTCGGCCGGCTGATCGAGATCGAGCTGCACCTCAACCTGGTGACTCCCTGGGACATGTTCCCGCACCTGCTGGCTGACCGCCGGGTCGAGATCGTCTCCCATTCGATCCATTATCTCGACCTGATCCGCGCGCTCGCCGGCAACCCGCTCTCGGTGTTCGCCCGCTCGTTCGGCCACCCCTCCACGAAGCTGGCGCAGACCCGCACCTCGGCGATCCTGGACTATGGCGACGACCGCCGGGTCACGCTGTCGATCAACCACCACCACGATTTCGGCCGGCGCTTCCAGGACGCGAGCTTCCGCTTCGAGGGCGACCAGGGCGCGGCGATGGTCAAGCTCGGCCTGCTGCTCGACTACCCGAAGGGGGAGCCCGACGAAGTGTGGATCAGTCGCAAGGAGGGGGACTGGCAGCAGGTGGCGCTGCGAAGCGGCTGGTTTCCGGACGCCTTCATCGGGGTGATGGCGAACCTGCAGCGGTTTGTTGCTGGCGAGGACACGCAGCTCGCGACCTCGGTCGAGGATGCCTGGCACACCATGGCGCTGGTGGAGGCTTGCTATCGCTCGATGGAAACGGCGGGGACGCCGGTACCGCGGGCCTGACCGGCCGGGCGGCGCTGCCGGACCGACCAGCCGGACCATGATCGCGGCTGGTTTCGGTTCCGGCCGGGGAGGGCCAAGGGCCGTCCCGGGGCATCGCCCGGCCTTGGTCAGGCGCGGGCGACGACGGCGTTGTTACGCCGGAAGGCTGAGATTTTCCGCCGAGACCTTGCCGGTCCGACGGTCCTTGACCAGCTCGAACTCGACCTTCTGGCCCTCTCGCAGATCGCCAATGCCGGAGCGCTGGACGGCGCTGATGTGGACGAAGGCGTCATTGGTGCCGTCATCCGGCGCAATGAAGCCGTAGCCCTTTTCGGGGTTGAACCATTTCACGGTTCCCGTGGTCATGGGAAATCCTCTTCGAGATAGGCGCAATCGGCTCGCGCGGAATGCGAGCCGTTCGTCGAAAGCATGCAAGGGTGGCGACCCCGGGCCGACATGCTGATTCGCATCAGCACTGGCCAAAAAAATCACCCAGCCTTCCATCCAGACACGACAAGTAGGCGCTCGACCGGCCGAATACCAGTGCAAGTTTTCATATTCGTCAGGGGAACCGAAATCATCGGGTGATGGGCGTTATCACGGTTGACAGATCAGATTAGGGCAAAAACATCCAAATTTTGCCACGCTGCCACCTGCATGAGCCTCTAGAAAGAACGGCCTTATACTCGAACAAGCTGCCGCGAAGTAATCGGTGCGGCCGCGGCTGGTCGCGACCGCACCGGCAGCCCGTCTCCCAGGCCTGTTCCGCCTTCCCTGCTTCCTTCGTCTTGCCGGCGGGCCCAAGGCCCACGAAGGCCGTTGCCGATCCCTTGCGAGATCTGCGCCAGGCGTGCACGACCGGGGAGCCGCTACGCGCGGACGGGAGCGCCGATGTAGCCCTTGCGGGTCAATCCGCGCTCTGCAAAGGGGGTTCCGCCGGCACCGCCAGGTCGGGCTGCCCGGGACGGAGGCTCGCATGGTGCACCACTCCCAGCCGATCACCGCCACCGGCGGCCAGCAGGACGGACGGCTGCGCCGCCTCCTGCGCCTGGTCATCCGCGAGTTCAAGCACATGCTGCCGCCGGTGCTGTTCTTCGCGGTCGGCTTCAACCTGGTGGTCTTCACCATGAACCTGGCGCTGGAGGACCAGGGCCAGGGGATCGGCGGTTTCCTCCTGGCCACCACCGCGGCGCTGGTGGTCGGCAAGGCGGTGCTGGTCGCCGACGTGATGCCGTTCCTGCGCCGCTTCGACACGGCGCCTTTGATCCAGCCGATCCTGTTCAAGACGGCAGTCTACTGGCTGTTCGTGCTGATCGCCCGGCTGATCGAGGCCGCCGTGCACTACCTGATCGAGAGCGGCGGCCTGTCCGGCTTCCTCCCCTTCACCCTCGACGAATTCTCCTGGCGTCACTTCCTGTTCGTCCAGACCTGGATCCTGGCGCTGTTCCTGGTCTACGTCACCGGCTCGGAGCTGAATGCCCTGTTCGGCGATGGCGAGCTCGGCCGCATCCTGTTCCGGCACCGCTCCAGCGACCTGAAGCTGAACCGCCGCCAGCGGATCCGCACCCTGGTCCGGCTGAACCACCTGACCGCGGCCCACGGTGCCGAGGAACTGGCCGACCCGCACAGCCGCGCCCACCGCCAGTTCATCCAGCTGATCCGCGACCTGGCCGCCAAGGCATCCGACCGCCCTGGCCCGGATCCCCGTCGCGGCGGCTGAACCTGCCCGCTGTGCCGGGCCCGTCGCCGGTTCAGGCCGCTTCCGAGCTACCTCCCAGCCTACGCGGCGCTTCGAAATACACGATCATCCTCAGGTGGCGATGCTCGTCCACCGTCAGCGTCTCGTGCTGGAAATCGACGCGCCGCCCGTCCGGATCCAGGAGGGAGCCGATCCCATGGCCGGGGTCGACCAGACCCGGCTGGCGGATCCATTGCCCGGCCTCCGGTGCCAGGCTTTCCAGCTGCTCGATCAGGCCGCGCATGGCGGGATCGTCGGGCGCACTCGCCAGGTCGCGCTGGAACTGGGCGATTAGCCGCGAGGCGTCCTCCGGCCACGCCGGCAGGCGGCGACGCAGGCCGGGATCGCCCACCACCATGCGCAGGAAGTTGCGCCCGGCCGGATCGCGGCCGGCAAAGCCGAACAGGCGGTCGGCCGCGGCGTTCCACGCGACCACGTCCCAGCGCAGGTTCAGCACATAGGCCGGGCGCAGGGTCAGGTCGTGCAGCAATTGCTGGATCAGCGGCGTGACGGTCGGCCAGTGCGCGGGTTCCAGCGGCGGCGGGCGGCGGTGCGCCAGCAGGAACAGGTGGCAGCACTCGGCGTCGTCCAGCCTGAGGGCCCGGGCGATCCGCAGCAGGAAGCTTTCGGAGACCTGGATGTCGCGTCCCTGCTCGAACCAGGTGTACCAGGTCAGCCCGACGCCGGCGATCTGCGCCACCTCCTCGCGCCGCAGCCCGGCGGTGCGGCGCCGGCCGGCATGGGGCAGGCCGATTTCGGCCGGGCTGAGTCTGGCCCGGTGCCGGACCAGGAACTCGGAGAGTTCGCCACGCGTGCAGGCAAGGGTGCGGCCGGCCAAGATGTTGCTCGCAGTACCAGGATAAGTTCCAACATTGTGACAGGCTGATCCTGCCCGAATCTTCGCCTCCGACAAGGAGGCGACATGACTTCTCGTGCCGATACGACGCTTTGTGAACCACCGCTTGCGGGCCGGGCGAGACCGGGCCGGCGCGGCCGATCGGAGATGCGCGCCTGGCTGGGCCTGGCGCTGCTCTCCCTGCCGACCGTCCTGCTCGGTCTCGACCTGACCCTGCTGCATCTGGCCCTGCCGGCCCTGGCCGCCGACCTGCGCCCCTCGGCCACGCAGGCGCTGTGGATCATGGATGCCTATGGCTTCATGATCGCGGGCTTCCTGATCCCGGCCGGCACGCTAGGCGACCGCCTCGGGCGGCGCCGGCTGCTGATGATCGGGGCCGCCGCGTTTGCCGCCGCCTCGGTGCTGGCGGCGTTCTCCACCAGCGCCGCCATGCTGATCGCGGCGCGGGCGGCCCTCGGCGTGGCCGGCGCCACGTTGATGCCGTCGACCCTGGCGCTGATCAGCACGCTCTTCCCGGATCCCTCCCGGCGGGCGGTGGCGGTCGGGATCTGGGCGACCATGTTCGCGCTCGGCATGGCGATGGGGCCGGTCGCAGGCGGCATCCTGCTGACGCAGTTCTGGTGGGGTGCCGCCTTCCTGCCCGCCGTCCCGATCCTCGCCCTCGTGCTCCTGCTGGGCCCCGTCCTGCTGCCGGAATACCGCGCGCCGGGCAGCCGGCGGCTCGACCTTCCCAGCATGGCGCTCGCGATCGCCGCCATGCTGGCGCTGGTCCAGGGCATCAAGCAGACCGCCAAGGACGGCATCGATCCGGCCGTGCTCGCCGCGATCGGGACAGGCCTGGCCCTCGCCTTTCTGTTCGTCCGGCGGCAAAGGCGGCTTGCCGACCCGCTGCTCGATCTGGGCCTGTTCAACCACCGGGCCTTCACCTTCGCCCTGGTCGTGCTGCTGCTGGGCCTGGTGCCGGTGGGCGGCACCATGCTGCTGGTCACCCAGCATCTGCAGCTGGTGCTGGACCTGACGCCTTTGGCGGCCGGGATCTGGATGGGCCCACCGGCCCTGGCCATGGCCGTGGCCGGCATCGGCGCGCCGCTGGCCGCCCGGCATGCAGGGCCGGCCGTCGTGGTGGCCGGCGCGCTCGGGCTGTCGGCCCTGGGCTATTTGATGCTGGCCCTGCTCGGCGCCGAAGAAGCCCACGCGACCAGCCTCGTCGTGGTCGTCACCGGCTTCGCCCTGGCCTATGCCGGGCTCGGCACCCTCGCCGCGCTTGGCACCGACCTCGTGATCGGCTCGGCGCCACCGCATAAAGCCGGCTCGGCCGCCGCCCTGTCCGAGGCCGTGCAGGAGCTGGGCCTCTCCCTCGGCATCGCCCTTCTCGGCAGCCTCGCATCCGCCATCTATCGCCAGGCGATGCTGGACCACCGGCCGGCCAACCTCCCCCAGGGCGCGCGCGATGCGCTCGGCGACAGCCTGTGAGCAGCGTCGGCCATGGCGGACCGTCTGCCGGCCGGGCTGCTCGACGCCGCAAAGGCCGCCTTTGTCGCCGGGCTGAACAGCGCGTCCGCCTTCAGCGCGCTCGCCGTGGCGGGGCTGGCGGTCCTCGCGGCGCTGACCCTGCGGCATGTGGGGCATCCGCGGCCGGGCGAAGCGCGCTCGCAGGACCGGGAAGGATCCCCCGGATGACGCTTCCCAGCATTTTTGTCATCCGATCATCGTGGGAGATGGCTAGGGAGCCGCCGATGACATCCTGCGCCTCCTACATGATCTGCACGTCGCCGCGCAGCGGAAGCACGCTGCTGTGCCGGATGCTGGCGGCGACCGCCGTGGCCGGGGCGCCCGCCTCCTTGTTCTTCCGCCCGTCCCTCCAGGACTGGATGACGAGGCTTGGCGTCGATCCGGGAACGGCGGCGACGGAACCGGAACTGGTCGCAGTAATCCTTCGCGCGGCGATCCGGAAGGGGCGCAGCGGCACCCCGATCTTCGGCCTTCGCCAGCAGCGCCTTGGCTTCGACTTCCTTCTGGAGAAGCTGGCGACCCTGTATGCCGCCGAGGCAAGCGACCGCGAGCGCATCGCGCGCGCCTTCGGGCCGACGCTGTTCATCCACCTGGCGAGGGCGGACAAGGTCGCCCAGGCCGTCTCGCACCTGAAGGCGCAGCAGACCGGCCTCTGGCATGTGGCGAGCGACGGCTCCGAGCTGGAGCGGACCGCTCCGCATCGTGCCCCAGACTACGACTACGGGCGGATCAAAGACTGCGTCCAGACCATGACCGCCTATGATCGCGGCTGGAACAGATGGTTCACGCAGCAAGGGATCGAGCCTGTCCGCATCTGCTACGACCAGCTCTCGGAATCGCCCATCGGGACATTGCGCCATCTCCTGGATCGCCTGGGCCTGGACCGGCGGGCGGCCGACCGGGTCGAGCCCGAGCTCAGGAAGATGGCGGACCCGGTCAGCCGGGACTGGATCGCCCGCTTCCGGGCCGAGGCGGCCCTGGACGGACCGCGCGAGACCGCATGCGCCTGCTCGGCAAGCGGATGATCCTGGAGCTCGAGGCAGATCACGAAGGCGCCGGTGCGCCCCGGCGTCGTGGTGGATCCCCCGGGATTCGAACCCGGAACCGGCCGATTAAAAGTCGGACGCTCTACCGTTGAGCTAGGGATCCTTTGGCAGGCGCGACGGCCCGCGGCGGGACGGGATTAGCCGATCTGGCTGGCCGCCGCAAACGAAGAGGTGCGGGTTTGGCCGGGAAAGCCGGCTACCAGAGCAGGACCGTCGCCCCGCCCACGCAGACCAGCGCCACCACGCCCAGGGCCGGCACCAGCAAAGAGCGGCGGGGGCGGATTGGCGGCAGCGGGTCGTGGCCGAGGCTGTCCTCCACCAGGGTCGCCGTGAGGCTGGCGGGATCCAGGACCAGCTGGCCGCTGCCGGCCGCGGCCAGGGCGGCATGGCTCAGGCCGAACACGCCCGCCTGAGCCTCGGACGGCCCGATCTGGGCGCCGAACGGATGGCCGTCCAGGGCCTGCACGACACTGCCGCCGCCGGG
This sequence comes from Geminicoccus roseus DSM 18922, assembly GCF_000427665.1. NCBI lineage: Bacteria > Pseudomonadati > Pseudomonadota > Alphaproteobacteria > Geminicoccales > Geminicoccaceae > Geminicoccus > Geminicoccus roseus. The sequence continues at coordinate 4,346,224 of NZ_KE386572.1, read as the reverse complement.
CGTCACCCGGAAGCGCAGGCGCCGGGGCGGCCCCATGCCGTCCTGCCCGGTGATCCTGGCGGTGCCGTCGGTCTCGATCCGAAGGGTGCCGCGAAAGGCCCGGGCCAGCTCCGCGAACGGCAGGCCGGGCAGGCCCTCGCCCGGATCCGGGGCCGGCAGCGGCTCCTTCAAGTCGTGGTCCAGGGCGCGAAGCACCACCAGCCGCGCCGGGGTGATCACGAACGCCGCCCGGACCGGCCGGCTCCGAACCGGCACGGGCGCAGGCGGAGGCGAGCGAGGCCGCTCCCCTGGCGGCACCACCAGCATGTCCGGCGGGCGGACCGGGCCTGAGTCGCGCGGCGGGTCCGGCTCGAACGCGCCGTAGCTGGGGATCACCCCTTCCCAGCTCACCTTGCTGGAGATGCCGAACTCGGGCAGCTGAAGCTCGACCACGCTGAATTCCGGCACCGCGTCCACGATCTCGCGGCCGACCGTCAGCACCAGCGCGTCGCCGTCGAACGCCGCCTCCAGCGGCAGGAAGCGGTGCTCGGCGACTTGCCAGCCGTTCGGCCCGAGCCAGGGGGTGGCGGGGTCGCTGCGGCGCACCGCCAGATGGGCGTGGCGGCTTTCCGGCGGGACCGGCGCGAAGCGCAGCCGGGCGCGCCCACCGGCACCGGCGTCGGCATCTTCCAGCAGCGCTTGGACGTGACGCATCACTTCGATCCGCGCAGGCCGTCGAGCAGCAGGCCCAGGCGCCGGTTCTGCTCGACATCGACAAGGCCACCCTGGCCCCAGGCGGCATTGTCGCGCGTCAGGAGGCGCAAGGCGAGCAGCCAGAACCGCGCCCGCTCGAAACGCTCGGATTCCATCTGGCCCTTGTCCGGCGAGAGGCTGGGCAGCTGCCCGACCGAGAGCGGGGCGGGCTTGCGCAGGACGGGCACCTCGGCCTGGTCGGGCAGGCGCAGGTCGGTGCCCAGGAGGTTGACCAGCCGGTCGATGATCAGCCCGCTGCCTAAGGCAACCCGGTGCATGACGTCGCCGGCGGTCTGGGCAAAGGCCTCGGTGGCGCGGACATGCGCCTCGACCCGCTGCGCCACCCCAAAGCGCCTGGCTCCCACCGCCAATTCGCCCACCACCGCCCGGAAATGCTCGCAGGTCAGCCCGAAGGCGCGGGCCAGCTCCTCGTCGCCGGCCTTGCGCTCCAGGTCGTCCAGCCAGACCTGCACCGCGGCATCGCCAAAGCGCATCGGCGCCGGCCGGGCCGGGTCCGCCCGCAGCCCCAGGACCGAGCGCTCCGGACCGGCCAGGATCTGCCGCCGCGCGATCTCCAAGAAGCGCTGGGCCAGCCGGGCCGTGCTCGCCTGCAGCTCGGCCAGAAACGGCCCGAACAGCATCGGCCGGTGCTCGAACGCCAGGATCACCGGCTCGATCCCCTCCAGGCGCCGCTCGACCCGGGCGGCCAGGTCGCCGGCCTCGTGGAAGGAAGCGAGCTCGCCCTCCAGCTCGTCGGCCAGTGCTGCGACCCTGGGTGCCACCTGGTCGAACTTCAGGTCGGGGTCGCAGACGGGGGCCAGCTGCTCGGCGAGCAGGCGGATGCCGCCGTCGTTGAGCGCCAGCATCCCCTCCCACTTGCCGGCCGGGTCGGCCACATGGGTGCGGACCATGGGATCGGCCAGAAAGGCCTGGCGGTAGCGCTCGACCAGCTGGGCCTTGTCCGGCCGCAGCCGCGCCTCCGGCGGCATCGCCCCGGCAGGCAGCTCCGGCGCGACCGCATAGTCGAACAGGTCCTCGCGCTGGATGCCCTTGGGATTGCGGATGAAGAACAGGTTGGTGAACGGCCGGCCCGGCAGCCATTGCCTGGTCCAGCCGGAGAACTTGCTGACGCTGCTGTCCAGCCGGTTGGCGACCGACTGGGCGGGCTCGGTGCCGGTGCTGAAGTCGAACAGCTTGTCGGCCTTGGTCAGGCAGAAGAACAGGCTGGTGCGCCGGCCGGCGCGCCGGGCGCGCTCCTCGGCGGTGGCGCCATGGGTGACGCCCACCCAGTCCTGGACCAGCTCCGGCAGCTTGGCCACGTCCTGGTTGCTGTCGCCCACGCACAGCAGCATCGTGTTGAGGTCGAGGTCGGCCGCGTACTTGTCGAACAGCACGGCGACCTTGCCGCGCAGGAAGCAGTAGGCGCGCGCCTGCGGCTTGTCCTTGGCGCGCAGCAGACGGTCCGGGGTGGAATCCTCGCGCGAGCGGGCGCCGGGAAAGTCCAGAAGGTCGGTGTGCTCGAAGAACGGCCAGGCCGGCTCGTCCAGCACCACCCGCAATTCGGCGGTGAGCGCCGTCACCACCGGCTTGCGCAGCAGCACGACCGGGCGCCCCGGCACCAGCACCGGGACCAGGCCCGCGGCCGCCGGGTCGTCGCCGTCCAGGCCCAGCAGCGTGTCGACATGGACGAGGCTGCGGGTTCGCTCGGTGATGGTGTCGAGCGGCACGTAGGCGAAGTCGGCAGCACCCTGCTGAGCGTCGCCCAGGAGGTCCAGCGCGTCCTTCAGCTCGCGATAGAGCCGGGTGAACTCCGGAAGCTCGCCCCAGAGCGGCGCCAGGAGCTCGGTGCGGTCGGCCGCGGAAAGATAGGGTGCCGCCGCCTCGGCGCAGGCCCAGTAGCGGGCGGCCGGCGCGCCGGCCCGCTCCGAGAGCGGATGGCGCGGCAGGCTGTGCGCCAGGTAGGCGCGCAGCTCGAACACGTCCTCGACCACCAGCGTGTCGACCCGGCCGGCCCGGCGGCGCGGCGGCATCGCCGCCTCCAGGGCCGCCAGGCGCTCGGCGGTGAACAGCGCGTCCGGATCGGCCTGGGCGCCCAGGTCGAACACGAAGGCGTTGGCCAGGATCTTGACGATGTCGATCTCGCGCAGGAGGCGCAGCACCACGTCGTGGCCGGGCGGGGTCGGGTGCGGCCGGATCGAGAAGCGGGTGACCACGCCGGTGGTCTCCTTGCCGCCCTGCGGGTTGACCTCCTCCAGGAAGTCGCGCTTGACCGCCTGGGCGCCGGTGCCGAACAGCACCTTGGCCGGCCGCCCGGCCGGGGTGATCAGGCTGCCGATCAGGAACGACTTGCCGGCCTGGCTGGCGCCGAACACGCCCACCGACATCGGCCGCTCAGCGGCGTTGGCCAGCCGGCGCGCCTCGACCGCATGCTGGCGGCAGGTGCGCTCCAGCGCCTCCAGCCGGTTGCCGACCAGGCCCGGATTGTCGCGGAACCAGGCGAGCCCGCCCATCGCGGTCTCGGCCAGCCGGCGGGCGCGCGCCGCCAGCTCCAGGTCCTTGGCCCGCGCGTCGTTGGCCGGCATGTCCCCAGCCTGCACGTCCACGCCGCTCATGACGCGCCCAGCCCCAGGGTGCGCAGGACCCCGGTATCCAGCCAGTATCCGCCGGTGGCCTCCTGGTCCATCGGGATGGTCTGCAGGCGGAAGCCGACCTTGTCCCGGCGCGAACGGTCCTCGGCGTCCACCACCTCGGCCAGCCGGAAGTCCTCCAGCGTGGCGTCGGCGCGCTCGATCCGCTCGAAGGTGAGCTTGAGCGGGGTCGCCAGCCGGGCCAGCCCGGCCGGGTCGGTGAAGTAGACATAATAGAGCGGGGTCGTCTTCCAGCGCTCCAGCGGCAGCTGGCGGAAGCCCAAGAGGACCGGGCCGCCCATGGTCAGGGTGAAGCTCTCCACGTTCTCGCCGGTGTCCAGGTCGGCATCGGCCAGCAGCACGTTGCGGGCGACGATCCGGCCGTCCAGGTCCATGGCGCCGATGAAGCGGGCGGTGGAGCGCATCTTCAGCCGGCTGGCCCGGAACACGAAGCCGCGGGTCATCCCCTCGCAGATCCGGCAGAGCAGGGCGCCCACCGCGGCGGTGGTCTTGGGGTCCTGGATCAGGAAGTCGAGCGAGCGGAACGGATACCAGCCGCCGACCTCGTAGCGGTCCATCGGCACCACCCGGTCCGGCGAGAGCGGCAGGTTGGCATAGACCAGGTCGCGCACCGCCGGCATCCGGGACGGCCGGCCGGTCAGCAGCAGCACGTCGCAGTCATAGGCGCGGATCACGTCGCACAGGTCCTCGACCATGCCGACCGCGACCGAGTGGACCGCCCCGCCCATCAGGGCGGCGTCGATGGTGAACTCGATCTCGTCCAGATCGAAGCCGCGCGCGCCCGCCTGCTCGGCCGCCCGCAGCAGATGCTGGCGCACCGGCGGCGACAGCCGGTCCTGGCCCAGGAGGTCCAGGCAGCGGCGATGGACCGGCGGGGCAGGCCGGCGCGGGTCGGACTGCTCGTAGGCGGCGATCAGCGCCAGGGCGACCGGCACCAGGAGCTGGTTGACCAGCAGCGCGCGCAGCGCCTGCTCCTGCTGGGTCTGGCCGACCCGGTTGCCGCCGAACAGGTCGGACAGGACATGGTGCGGGCGCGCCACCCCTGCCCGCCCCAGCGCATGGGCCAGGTCCGGCAGCACCACCTGCTCGATCACCGCCTGCACGATGTCGTCGCCGGCCTGGCGGAAGCCCTCGCGGAACAGCTGGGCCGGCTCGATGGTCTGCTCGTTGCCGTGGCGGATCTTGTACTCGACGATCATCAGGTCGGTGGTGCCGCCGCCCATGTCCATGCTGGCGATCCGCAGGGTGCGGCCGTCCGGCTGGTCGTGGCCGATCAGCCCGAACAGGTCGAAGGCGTTGCCGCGGAACTTGTAGCTGATCTCGTTGAACAGCCAGACCAGATGGGTGGCGGTGGCCTCGTCCCAGTCCAGCATCACGTCCGGGCGCCGGTGCAGCCCGTCCTCGGCCGACCAGCCCATGGTCTGCCAGACCAGCTCGATCGCCGCCATGATCCGCTTGCGCATGATCCGCTGCTCGGCCAGCGGCGTGGCCGAGGGCATGGTGAGGATCAGCGAGCGCAGCCGCCTGGGCAGCCCGGCATGGGCGCGCTGCTCGCGCACCGCCACCGCGTTGATCTGGCAAAGGGCGTGGATCAGCAATTCGGCGATCATCAGCGTGTAGAGCGAGGAGCGCGAATACAGCGGCTGCATCCCGACCTGGCCCTGCACCGCAAGCTCGCCGCTCTCGGTGAGCCTGGCGGTCATCGGCCCGCTGATCGGCGGCACCCGCTGGCTCTTGGGGAGCGGGCCGCGGCTGTTCACCCACGGCAGCGGCCTTGGCGCGTCGTCCCACAGATAGCGCTTGGCGCTGGACAGGCCGGACACGCCCTCGGTGCCGTCGGAGAACGAGGCCAGCCATTCCGCCTCCGGGCCGATCCGGACCGGCGAGGGCCACCAGAACGCGTCGCGCCGCCGCCCGGTGCGCCGGCTGAGGTCGGTGCGCCCGAAGCTGGCCGGGGCGAACTCGATCCGGCTGGCGAACGGGTCGGCATAGACCCGCTCCGGCCGGGACAGGTCGCGCAGCTCCAGCCGGTAGGCCTGGCCGATATCGACCACGCCGCGGTCCTTGGGCTGCTCGATGATGATCCCGCAGGTCCGGCTGTTGCCGACATCGACCACCAGGTCGACGTCGATCGGCTCGTTGCGCAGGGAATCGGTGAGGGTGTCGACGAAGCGCAGCACCGGCAGGCGCAGCGCCTCCTCCAGGGCCTGCAGGAGCACCAGGTAGGCGGCCCAGTACTCGCCGGGCTCCGCCAGGTCCTCCAGCTGCAGGGGCCGCTTGCGGTCGCGGCTGCGCCCGGCGAGGTACGCGTCGGCGATCCAGCTGCGCACCCAGTCCAGCGCCAGGAACCAGCGGTTCTTCACCCCGTCGGCGACAAAGGCGAACCTTGCGTCGTCGACCGCGTCGTTGGGCTCGGGCGCCGCGTAGGGGCCGGTGGCGGAGCGGTCGAGCAGCACCGTGTCGAAGGCCAGCACCACCCGGTGGGTGTGGCCGTCGCGGTCCGGCGCGTCCTGGCGGCGGACATGGACCCTGGCCCAGTTGGTCGGGCCGTTGTCGTAGCCAGGCCCGCCCGGGCCGGCCTGCTCCTTCTGGCGCAGGAACGGCACCGGCAGCCAGGTCCCGTCGAACACGTCCAGCGCGCGGGCCGCCCGGTATTCGTACAGCCCCTCCTCGGGCGCCGGGATGCCGTCCGCCGCGCCGTCGGCAGCGTAGCGCCAGGAACCGTCTTTCCCCTCGAACAGCGGATGCAGCACGAAACGGGCGGAATCGGCGTCCGCGCCGCTGCCGGGCGGCTCCGCCCAGAAATGGCCGGTCAGCCGGGCGACGCGGGCTTCGTCCAGCCCGAAGTCCAGGAACTGGATGCCGGTGTTCATCACGAGGCTGGTCACTTCGGGAAATTGCACGAGCGTCTTCAGCATCGGACCAGTCTCAAGGAATTTCGAACTCATACATACGCCGCCGCTCACCGGGAAGGACGGTCCCCTCGATCAGCCGGTCCTCGCCGCCCTTGCGCACCCGCAGCGCGAACGGCACCGGGCCCGTGACGGGCGGGCGGCTCTTGAAATTGTGCACCTCCACCTCGTAGTGCCCCTTCGGCGGCTTGCCTGGCCAGCTCACGTTCTCGATCGGGTTGGCGCTGATCTCCTCGTCGTCGACATTGGCGTCCACGTCCAGCCGGCCACGACCGCACAAGGGCTGCGGCCGGCTCTTGAGCTGGAAGTCGATCAGCGAGCCGTTCGGGCAGTAGACCCGCAGGTCCAGGTCGCCGGCCGCCTGCCATTGCAGCGTCACCGCGACCTCGTCGACCTTGCCGCCCGCCTCGACCACCGCCCGGTCGAGCTGCTCGATCCGGCCCTGCTCCTCGGGCGGCACCACCGGGATGGTTTGGGCGGTCGCGGCCTCGGGCGGCGGGGGCGGCGTCGCCACCCCGGCTGGCGGCGGCCCGTTGGCGCCGGCGGTGTCGGCGTTCTCGCAGGGCGGCAGGCTGGCGGCCTGCTGCTGCAGGGCGGCGATCTGCTGCTCGAGCTGCCGGCCTTCCGCGCGCAGCCCGGCCAGGTCGCTGGAATCCACCCGGCAGGCGGACAGAAACGGCACCAGCACCCCGCAGGTGGGCAGGATCATCGCCACGATGGTGGCCAGCAGGACCGCCAGCAGCAGCCACCACGGCCAGGTCCTCGGCCGCGCCTCCACCGGCGCCGTGCCGGTCGGCTCCGGGGCCGGCTCCGGGGTGAGCCAGAGCGGCGCCGGCTCCTCCGCCGGCCCGGCTCGGGCCGGAGGATCCTCGTCCGGGGGGCTTTCGTCCCGGGGGTCGTCGTCCAGGGGGCGATCGGACCAGGTCTCGTCCCGCACCTCCCCTGCCGGAAAGACGTCCGGCGCCGGATCGTCCGGCACCGGCGGCTCCGGGACCGGGCGCTCCGGCTCTCGCAAGATGGCGGCCTCATGCGGCGCGAGCCGGTCCGTCCCGGGCGCTGGCTGGACCGATGAGGCCGCCTGGGGTCGGTCGGCTTCCTCCGGCGGTGCCGGCGGCGGCAGGAGGCGCAGCGCCTCGCCGCGCAAAAAATCCTCCAGCACGGCCAAGGGCGGGTCGGGGACGTCGTCGCGAGTGCCCCAGTTCACCAGCACCGGCAGGTCGGTCACCACCGGCCGGTCCGGGTCGCCGGTGATGGTCCGGATCGCGTAGAGGAACTCGCGGTCGGCCAGCGGGCCCGGCACCGACAGGGCCCGCTCCAGCGCCTCGCCCAGCCGGCGCTGCGCTGCCTGGCCAGCACCCTTCAGGTCGGCCACCCGGGCGCGGACCGCCGCCAGAAGCTCCTCCACCCGGGCGATCAGCGCCCGCTTGGCCGCATCGTCCAGGCGGGAATAAACGATGGCCTCGCCTTCCGGCTCGGCGAACCAGCTGGTGACCCCGGCGCCCGCGACCGGCTCGGCGAACAGCCTTGCATGGTCCTCGCCCAGATTGGCGCGCAGGGCGGCGTCGATCTCGTGCCAGGATTCCTGGATCCGCCGCCCGCCAATGCCGAGCGGGCGCAGGCCGGCAAAGCTGGTCTCGCACACGAACTGCCGGTTCATGGCGACGCCCCCAGCCGGTTCGGCCGGCAGACGTCGGAGGCCACGGTCACCTGGACCCCGGCGCTGGCCAGGAAGGTCGCCAGGGCGTCGGTCGCCAGCGCGTAGTTCATCCGCGCCGCCTGGTCCTTCTCGGTGCGGATGAAGGTGTTCATGCCGACCACCCGCCCGCACTGATCGACCAGCGGCCCGCCGCTGTTGCCCCCCGACACCGCGGCGGTGTGCAGGATCAAGGGCGTGCCGGACGGCGACTGCCGGGCAGTGACGATCCCCTGGCTCACCGCCATCTCCGGGACGGCGTCCAGCTCGCCCTGGCGCAGCCGGCGGAAGCCGGCATCGGTGTCCATCACCAGGGCGGGGAAGCCCGAGGCGATCACGTTCTGCAGCCGCTCGGCCGGCGAGGCCAGACTGAGCGGCGGGATCGCCTCGTCGTCGTCGATCTGCAGCAGCGCGAAATCGGGGGCGCCCACCTCGATCCGCTCCGAGCGCGCCACCAGCCGCGCGCGGGTCACCCGGTCCAGCGCCTTGCTGGTCACCCAGACCTCCGGGGCGGGCGGGTCGCCGACCACGTGCAGGTTGGTGGCGATCAGGCCGGGCGCCACGAAGAACCCGGTCCCGAAGCCGGTGCCGGTCGCCTTGCGCGCGATCACCAGCACGGTCGCCTCGTCCAGGAGGTCGGCCAGCGAGCGTTCCGGAGCGGATGGCTTGGTGCCCTTGCCGTTGGCGGGCGGCGCCGCGATCCGCTCGACCGGAGGCGGCAGCAGGGCCTGGGCTTCGGCATCGGAGGCCGGCACCGCCGCCCCGCCTGGCCCTGGCCGCAGCAGGCGGGAGTCGGCCACGCAGACCTCGCCGGAAAGGTCCTGGCGCATCTGGCCGACCTGATGCGCCAGCGCCTGGTTGGCCTCCTTCTGCAGGGCGATCAGGACCCGCTCCTCCGGCGACAGGCGCGGCCCGGGATAGAGGAGCACGCCCGGGATCAGGAACGAGCCCAGCACCAAAGCGGCGAGGATGCACGCGACCAACACCCCGCGCGGCCGTCGCCTGGTGGCCGATGCTTGCGGCGACGGCGCCCCGTCCTGGCTCATCCCCGTCCGTCCCCGGGCGGCAAAGGCCAGGCGCATGGCTGTCCCGGCGGTCGCCGCCGGCTCTGCGGCGGCTCCGGATCATGCCCAAGCACGACGCAGCCGGACTTCATATCAGCGCTCGATCACCAGGAACGACACCTATCACGGCCAGCCGGAGCGTGGCGCGGCCGCGAATATGGAGGCGGCGTCCGCGACGCTATCGAAGCGGATCTGCCCTGTCGAGGTGTTGTATGTCCGTTACATGACACGCCCGCAATCTTTATCCGCTCCTGCGGCCGCCAGGTCAGGCGGGAAGCGGGATCGGCCCGGTGACTTTAGGCACGTCGTAGCCCCGCTGCACCGCTGGGCGGCCGGCAATCTCCAGGTACCAGCGGCGCACGTTCGGGTAGTCGTTCAGGTCGATGCCCTGCCATTCGAACCGCGACGCCCACGGCCAGATCGCCATGTCGGCGATCGAGTATTCGCCTGCGACGAAGGCATGGCCGGCCAGCCGCGTGTCCAGCACCCGGTAGAGCCGCTTCACCTCGGTGCCGAAGCGCTCCTCGGCATAGGGCGCCTTGCCCGGATTGAACTTCAGGAAGTGATGGGCCTGGCCGAGCATCGGGCCGAACCCGCCGACCTGCCAGGCCAGCCATTCCAGGACGCGGAGCCGCGCCTCGCCGGCCTGCGGCAGGAACCGCCCGCCCTTCTCGGCCAGGTGGACCATGATCGCCATGGATTCCATCAGGGCCAGGCCGTGGTCCCGGTCCACGATCGCCGGGATCTTGTTGTTCGGGCTGATCCGCAGGAAGTCCGGGGCGAACTGCTCGTCCTTGGTGATGTCGACGCCATGGGCCTGGTAGGGCATGCCCAGCTCTTCCAGCAGGATCGAGACCTTGCGGCCGTTCGGGGTGGACCAGGTGTAGAGATCGATCATCGGGTCAGCTCCGGATGGTGTTGGCGCCGCGCGCCGGGATGCCGGTGGTCTCGAAGCAGGCGGCGGCGAGTTCGGCGACGCCCTGGCGGATCTCGTCATACCCGGGCAGCGCGAAGCACAGGCGCAGATGGCTGCGGCCGGCCTCGGCGTCGACCGCCCATTCCGGGCCGGGATTGAACGCCACCCCGCGCGACGCGGCCGGCTGCACCAGCCGGCGCACGTCGACCTCGTCCGGCAGCTTCAGCCACAGGAAGATGCCGCCCTTGGGCCGCCAGATCTCCACCGCCGTGCCGAACTCGCGCTCCACCGCCTCGACCATCGTGTCGAGCTTGTCGCGCAGCCCCGACGACAGGCGCTCGACATGGGAGTCGAAATGCCGGCCGAAATAGGCGGCGACCGTCATCTGGTCGACCGCCCCGGTGCCGCCGTCGCTTTTTCCCGCGACGATGGTGCCAAGCGCCGGCTCGGCCGCGGTCAGGTAGGCGACCCTCAAGGCCGGGGCCAGCGACTTGGAGAACGAGCCGATGTGCAGGACCTGGCCGGGTGCCAGCCCGAACAGGGCCGGCGGCGCCTCCATCGCCCAGGTCAGGTCGGCATAGCATTCGTCCTCGAAGATCGGCACGCCGAAGCGGCGGGACAGCTCGATCAAGGCGTGGCGGCGCTCCAGCGGCAGGACGGAGCCGGTAGGGTTCTGGATGGTCGGGATGGTGTAGATGTATTTCGGTCGGATGCCCCGGCTGCGCAGGTCGCCCAGCTTCGCCTCCAGGGCGTCGATGCGCAGGCCGTCGCCGTCCAGCGGGATCGCCGCCACCTCGGCCCCACGCGCCCGCACCTTGGCGATCGCCCCGGCATAGGTGAATTCCTCCATCAGCACGGTGTCGCCCGGCTCGACCAGCAGCGTGTTGACATAGTCCAGCCCGTGCAGCGAGCCGGAGGTGATCAGCACGCTGTCGGCGGTGGCGGCGATCCCGCGCCGCGCCAGCTTGCCGGCGACGAACTCCCGCAGGCCCAGATAGCCCAGCGGCCCCTGCCCGAGATTGTAGATCGCGAGCTTGTCGGCGTCGGCGCGCAGGGCGGAGGCCGCCGCCTCGGCCAGCGCCTCGGCCGGAACCAGGCCCGGGTCGTTGTGGCCGCCCACGAAGTTGAAGCGGGGAAACCCGCTCCAGGGAGCGGCGGCAGCCGGCAGGCCGGCGGCGAACAGGTCCGCGAAGGCGAACCCGGTGGTCGTCAGGGTCATCGGTCGAGCTGGCTCCCGTGATCTGGCTCGTCCAGGCGTCGGCCTGTCGGCCGCCGGAGCAGAGCCCAGGAGCCGACCGGTGTCACCCCCTTGTCACCCTGGACGACCGCCATCGCGCTCGGCCCCGGCCGGAGCGTGCTGCGGCAGTACGCGATGTTGCTCTATGCAAAAACCTCCGCATTATCCTTGACGGATGCAAGAACCAGGAAATCACTTCCATCATTGCGGGCAGCATCCGAAGAAAATTCGTTCATTCCTTGACTCTCGACAGCAAACGATCCTGCCTATTTCCGGATCATACGAAACAACATGCCCGACTGCACGCTCGACGCCACCTCCCGACGCGACCCCACCCCTCGATGGGCAATCGGCAGGGTCCTGGAAACACGCCTCCTCCCTTTCATCGGCGGCCTGTTCTTCCTGGGCGTCGTCACGATTTCGGGCGCGCTCTACCTCCATCTGCACAACGAGGATGTCGAGCAGCGGGCGCTGGAGCAGCGCAGCGTCGAGGTCACCCTCGACGGCCTGAGCAAGCGGATGCGCGCGGTGGCCACCGACTATGCCACCTTGCAGGAACTGATCGAGCACGGCCCCCCGCACGTCGACCTGGCCTGGATGCGGGCCAATCTCGGCGGACGCCTGGAGGGGATCTACGGCTATGGCGCCGCCCTGCTCGACCGGACGGGCGGGGTCGCCTACGCGCATCGGGGCGGTGTGGAAGGCCCGGCGGCGGTTCTGGTTTCGGCCGGGGATCTTGCCCGGCTGCAGGCCGGGCTGGACCAGCAGGACGACGGCCAACCCCTGGTGACGTTCCTACGTGCCGGCTCCCGGTTCTTCCTGACCGGCGCCGCGCGGGTCGGCGTGGACAACCGCCCGGGCCCGACTCCCCTGCTCCTGTTCAGCCAGGAGATCGGCGAGGACCTCCTGGCGAGCCTGAGCAGCACCATCGAGCTCGATGCGCCCCTGCTGGCAGTCAGCCTGGAGGGACGTAGTTCCCTGGCGTCGGCCGAGCTGACTGGCTTGGACGGACAGGCGGTCGGCTACCTGGCCTGGTCTCCGCACCGTCCCGGCTCGGAAACAATGACCTGGCTGGTGCCGCCGGTGGCCGGCGGGCTGGTGCTGATGCTCGTGTTCGTGCTGCTGGCGCTGCGCTGGCGGCACGAGGCCCAGTCCCGCCGGAACGGCGAACGCCGCTTCCGCGACTTCACCCAGACCGCCTCGGACTGGGCCTGGGAGACCGACGAGGCCTGCCGGTTCACCTGGGTGTCCGACCGGTTCCTGGCGGTGACCGGCCTGCGGATGGAACAGGTTCTCGGGCGCGGCATCGATCACTGGCGCATCCAGGATCCTGCGGAGAGCGGCCTGGATCACCACCGCCAGGCGGTGGCGGACCGGCGGCCCTTCCGGGAGGTGGTGTTCGCCCTCGCCACCGCCCGCCAGGAGCGGCTGCTGATCGCCTTCAACGGCCTGCCGCATTTCGACAAGGACTCCCGCTTCCGCGGCTACCGGGGCACCGCCCGCGACGTCACCGCGGCCTGGAGCAGCCAGCGCCAGCTGCAGGAAAGCGAGCAGCGCTTCCGCTCCCTGGTCGAGAACCTGCAGGGGATCGTGTTCACCCGGGAATCGTTCCGCACCGGCGAGACTGGGGACGAGGTCGTAGTCTATGGCGCGGATGCCGAGGCCCTGGCCCGGCTGATCCTTCGCCATGGCGGCTCGGACATGGCCGCCTGGTACCGGGCGATGCATCCGGACGACCGGGAGGCCTATGCCCGGCTGGACGCCAGGCTGCGCCGGGACGGCATCCCGTTCGTCATCGAGTTCCGCCTGCTCGACCTGGACGGCGGCGAGGGCCGCTGGATGCGCGGGGTGCACTGGCTGGTCGACGACGGCGCCGGCAATCGCTTCCTGGACTCCTTCCTGATCGACGTCACCGAGCAGAAGAAGGCCGAGGCGGCGCTGGAGGCGAAGAGCCGCGAGAACGAGCTCTACCGGGCGATCGTCGAGATCCTGCCGGACCATGTCTACGCCAAGGATGCCCAGCTGCGCTTCGTGGTCGCCAACCAGGCCACCGCCGCCTCGTTCGGCATCGCCGACCCGGCCCTGCTGATCGGCCGCTCCGACAGCGACCTGCACCCGCCCGAGCTGGCCGACCGCTATCGCGAGGACGAGCTGGCCATCCTGGCGGAAGGCTCGCCCGGCATGGTCGAGCAGCCGATCTACTATCCCAACGGCAGCGAAGGCTGGGTGATGGCCCTGAAGGTGCCGCTGCGCGACCGGCAGGGCCGGATCGCCGGGCTGGTCGGGCATACCCGCGACATCACCGGGACCAAGCGCCATGCGATGGAACTGGCCGAGGCCCACGCCCGGCTGGAGAAGCAGGCGGGCGAGATGCGCGAGCTGGCCGTGGCCGCGGAGCGGGCCAGCCGGGCCAAGACCGAGTTCCTGGCCGCGATGAGCCACGAGATCCGCACGCCGATGACCGGGGTGATCGGCATGGCCGAGCTGCTGGCCGCCGAGGGCCTGAGCGGCCAGCAGCTCCACTATGTCGAAACCATCCGACGCTCCGGCGGCCACCTGCTCAGCATCATCAACGACATCCTGGACTTCTCGCGGATCGAGGCCGGCCGGCTGGAGCTGGAGCAGGTCGACTTCGCCCCGTCGGAGCTGGTGGAACAGGCCTGCGCCCTGCTCTCGCCCCAGGCCACCGAGCGCGGCCTGGATCTGCGGGTCGAATCCGGCCTGCCCCAGGGCCTGGTCGTCCAGGGCGATCCCAAGCGCCTGCTCCAGGTAATGGTCAACCTGATCGGCAACGCGCTGAAGTTCACCCCGCGCGGCGCCGTCGTGGTGCGGGTGGCCGAGCGTCCATGCAGCGACCGGGCGCACCGGCTGCGTCTGGAGGTGCAGGACACCGGCGTGGGCATCCCGGCCGAGCGGCAGGGCGAGTTGTTCCGGCCGTTCGTGCAGGCCGACCGCTCGACCAGCCGCCATTTCGGCGGCAGCGGCCTGGGCCTCGCGATCTGCCGCCGCCTGATCGACGCCATGGGCGGGTCGATCGGCCTGGAGAGCGAGGTCGGCCGCGGCAGCGTGTTCTGGGTCGAGGTCGACCTGCCGGCCGGCGACTCGGCGGCGATGGTCGCCCAGACCGCCGAGCCCGCCCTGCCGCCCCTGCCCCTGCGCGTGCTGGTGGTGGACGACGTGGTGGCGAACCGGGAACTGCTGAGCATCATGCTCACCCGGCAGGGCCACGAGGTGATCCTGTGCGAGAACGGCGCCGACGCGGTGGCGCGGGTGGCGGCGGACCGGTTCGACGTCGTGCTGATGGACGTCCAGATGCCGGTGATGGACGGCATGGAGGCGACCCGCCGGATCCGCCAGTTCCCGGCCCCGGCGGGCGCTACCCCGATCGTGGCGCTGACCGCCAACGTGATGGCCAGCGAGCGCGCCCGTTATCTTGGCGCCGGCATGAACCACTGCCTGACCAAGCCGGTGGTCTGGCCGGACCTGTTCGCCACCCTGGCGGCCATCGCCAGCGGCGGGGCGGAGGGCCTGGCCTCCGCCCCGGCCGCTCCGGCGCCGCCGCCGTCCGGGCTGGAGGCCGCCCTGGCCCGCCCGCTGCTCGACCGGACCCTCATCGACGGCATGGCCGCACGGATGCCGCCGGCCATGCTGGCCAAGATGCTGGCCCGCGGCCTGGACGGAGCCACCGAGAGCTGCGCCCGCCTGCACGCGGCACTGGGTGATCCGGTGGTGCTGGCCCAGGAGGCGCACCGCCTGCGCGGCACCGCCGGCACGTTCGGCTTGGCGCGGATCTCCGCCCTGGCCGGTGCGGTCGAGGACCGCCTGCGCAGCCACGAGAATCCGGCCTGCCTGCTGGGCCTCCTGGACGACGCGCTGGCGGCGACCGGCGCCGCGGTACGGGCCCAGGCCGCCGCCG
This sequence comes from Geminicoccus roseus DSM 18922, assembly GCF_000427665.1. NCBI lineage: Bacteria > Pseudomonadati > Pseudomonadota > Alphaproteobacteria > Geminicoccales > Geminicoccaceae > Geminicoccus > Geminicoccus roseus. Next base: position 4,331,106 of record NZ_KE386572.1, on the reverse strand, counting down.
CCTGAACAGGGGACGGCCAGGAGCTTGCGCGAGCCTGGCCCCTCCATGGAGAAGATCCGGTGGCCGTGATGGCCAGGCGCTCCGGTTCTTGGCACCGGGGCGATTTCTGGCCGTTTCGCACGGGCGCTGGCATGTCGAGTAGGAGCACAGATGAGCAGGCAAGCCATTCTGCCCTTGGGGATCGTCCTGGCCCTGGCCGGGTGCAGCACCACGCAGCCGCTGCCGGACCATCCGGGCGCGGTCGCCGCCATCGAGGACTACTACCGGGGCCATGCCTGGGAGAAAGGCGCCCGCTGCGTCCTGCCGGAGATGGACGTGACCCGGGCCGAGATCCTCGATTCCGCACCGGACCGCCTGGTGGTCCAGGTACGCTACTTCTGGTCGGACCAGCGCCGCTCCACCGACAACTTCGCCAACACCTGCAATGGCTTCGAAACCCGGACCTTCACCCTGGTGCAGGGCCAGGTCGTCGAGATGACCGGCGAGCAGCGCCCCTGACAGGTCGTGCCGCGACGATGTTGCCGATGAGGCCCAGGAGGCCGTCATGGGTCATCCTGCGGCACCACGCCAGTCCAGGCGGCCGACGCGCGGTGCCGGGAAGCCGCGGCCGCCGGCGGGCTGGTGCCGAAGGTTCATCTCGACCCTGCCACCTTCCAGAACTGGTGCCTGGAGCGGGGCCTGCCGACGGACGGCGCGGCGCAACGACGCTTCGTCGCCGAGACCGCCGTCATGGATTCTGGGCTATGCTCGCGCCGCAACCGGCGCATCGGTCCGGGCCGGCCGCCGCCTGAGGCGCCGCGGCCGGCCCGCCCGGATCCCGTGCATGACCTCCCCGTTATGCTATCCTGTCGGCCGGACATCTCCTTCAGGATGGCTGGGAGAGCGGGATCATGAGCCAAGAGAACGAACGCCCGGGCGAACCGACGGAACCCGACAAGTCCACCGGAGCCGGCAAGACGGGGGCGCCGGCGGGCGGCGCCGCGCTGAGCGGGCTGCGCCAGGAAGTCGATCGCCTGTTCGACGACTTCTTCACGACCGCGCCGTTCGCGATGCTGCGCCGGCACCGCCTGGACGCCGATCCCTGGCGCCGCCTGCAGTCGATGTTCGACGCCAAGGCGCCGGTGGTCGATGTCGCGGACCGGGAGAAGGACTACCGCATCACCGCGGAGCTGCCCGGCCTGACCGAGGCCGATGTCGACATCGCCCTGGCCAATGGCGTCCTCACCATCAAGGGCGAGCGCCGCCAGGAATCGACCGAGGAGCACCACGACTACATCGTGGCGGAGCGGCGCTACGGCGCGTTCCAGCGCTCCTTCCCGATCCCCGAGGACGCCGATCCCGAGCAGATCGACGCGAGCATGAAGAACGGCCTGCTGACCATCACCGTCCGCAAGCGATCCGACGCTGCCAGCCGGCGGCGCCGGATCGACGTGAAGGGCGGCTGATCCTCAAGGTCAGCCGGTCCATCGTCCCGGCGGGAAGGCCAAGTGCGGCACCGGCCGTTCCCGCCGGGCGACGATGCCCGGTGCCGGCGAGGCCGCCGGGATCGGCACGGCGTGGCTGGCGCGCAGCAGTTCGCGGCGGACACAGCCCGGCATCGGGTCGGACACGTCGGTGACCAGGTAGACGCCGGGGCCACGCTGGCCGATCAGGGTGACCGACCTTCCCACGCGGAGGATCTCACCGTCGAGGCGGCAGCTTCCCTCCCCGTCCGAGGACGCCCCCGGGTCGTGGTCGATGCTCCAGCCGGTCCAGCCGGAACCGCTGGTCCGGTGGCGCAGGCATCCGACCAGGACCGGCGCGCCGACCGAGTAGCGCAGCACCGGAAAGCCATGGCGGTGGCGACGCAGGCTGATCGGGTCCAGCCGGCCGGTGCTGTCCAGCGGGGCCAGCAGGTGGTAGCCGGTGACCCCGCCGGCCGCGGAGGATCCCGGCGGCTCCGGCCGATGCAAGGTCACCCAGAACAGCCCCGGAATGAGTTCCGGTTCCGCTGCCAAGTTCATGACCTCGATCCTTTCAAGAAACGAGGCAGCGGCGTAGGGGCATGCCGCTGCCTGACGATCCGTCATGCCACCCTGGTGGAGGGCATGGCTTCCTGCACTTCCCGGGCGACGGTCTGCGCCTCGTCCCGATAATCGGCGACCATCCGCTCGGCGAAGCGCGACTGGGCCGTCGCCGCGTCGGAGAAGGTGCGGCACTGGGCGAGCTTCGCCAGGCTGTCCGCCTGGGCCGACAGCCGCCGGCTGGTGAAGCGCATCGCTTCCACGCTCATCGAGAGCGGCAGGGCCATCATCGAGCACCACCACCCGACCATCTGCGACTGCATCTCGGCAAGCCCGTCCTGGGCCCTGCTGTCTCCATCCGGCTTCATCGCCATCCTCCCTGTCCGATGAACCTGGGACCTCCGGCGGCAGCCGGCGGCCGGGGCCGAAACTGCCTCATCGGCGGCATGGATTCCTTGATCTAGATCAAGTCCGCCCAGGCAGAATGCTGCCGGCGCTTGGGCCGATTGATCCAGATCACTGCAGGCGCGGCGCGGGCGCGCTAGAGAAGGTCCGTCCGGGGGGACTCGCGGGGCATGCCGCCTGTCCCGCCTGGGACAGAAGGCCGCAGCACGGGGAACTGGTTGGATGCGCGCGATGGAGCTTCAGCGACCGGGCACGCCGCTCCAGCTGGTCGAGCGTCCGGACCCGATCCCAGGCACAGGCGAGATCCGGCTGCGCGTCGAGGCCTGCGCCGTGTGCCGCACCGACCTGCACGTGGTCGACGGCGACCTGCCGCCGGGCAGGATGCCGGTCATCCCCGGCCACGAGATCGTGGGGATCGTCGACATGCTGGGCAGCGGCGTCACCCACCTGGCACTCGGCGAGCGCGTCGGCGTGCCCTGGCTCGGCCACACCTGCGGCTGCTGCTCCTACTGTCGCTCGGGCCAGGAAAACCTGTGCGACCGGCCAGCGTTCACCGGCTACACCCGCGATGGCGGGTTCGCCTCGCACGTGGTCGCCGACGCCGCCTACAGCTTCGGCCTTGGCGGCTTTGCCGATCCGGTGGCGACGGCCCCCCTGCTCTGCGCCGGGCTGATCGGCTGGCGCACCCTGAAGGCGGCCGGCCCCGAGGCCACCACGATCGGGATCTACGGCTTTGGCGCCGCCGCCCACATCCTGACGCAGCTCTGCCGCTGGCGTGGCCGGCGGGTGTTCGCCTTCACCCGCCCGGGCGATGCCGCCGCCCAGATCTTCGCCCGCCAGCTCGGCGCCGTCTGGGCCGCCGGCTCGGACGAGCGTCCGCCCGAGCGCCTGGACGCGGCGCTGATCTTCGCGCCCGTCGGCGACCTGGTGCCGCTCGCTTTGGCGGCGGTGCGCAAGGGCGGCACGGTGGTGTGCGGCGGCATCCACATGACCGACATCCCGAGCTTCCCCTACCGGCTCCTGTGGGAGGAGCGGCGGCTGGTCTCGATTGCCAACCTGACCCGGGCCGATGCGGTCGAGTTCCTGGAGATCGCCCGCCAGGCGGACATCCGCACCCAGACCACCGTCTATCCCCTGGAGGAAGCCAACGCGGCGATCGCCGACCTGCGCCACGGCCGGATCCAGGGCGCAGCGGTCCTGGTGCCGTGAGCCGCCGGGTCCTGCTTACTGGTCCCTGCCCGTCCGGCGCCCCAGGCGCGGCGCGTGCATCGGCCAGTAGCGCTCCATCACCAGATAGGTGAACGACACCGACCAGCCGATCAGCACCAGCCCGTTCAGCGCCTCCACCCCGGCGATCAGGCGCAGATGGGACACCGGCACCTGGTCGCCGAATCCCAGCGTCGTGTAGGTGACCACCGAGAAATACAGGCAGTCCTGGAAGTCCTGCACCGGCAGCCCGGCGATCGATCCGATCGGCCAGTGCACCACGAGCAGCCAGTAGGCGACGGCATAGATCCACACCGAGATCGTGTGGCCGACGAAGGCCGCCAGGACCACGCCCAGGATCCGGGCCCTGGGCGGCAGCGGCAGTTCGGTCAGATGATTGGAGGTGAAGCGGAGCGTCTCGTAGAGCACCAGCGTCGTGGTCACCACGAGCAGGATGGTGACGAGAATGGCGACGATCATCCATCCGGCTCCGGCCTGGTCGGGCGGCGGCCTGGCCAGGCCGCCGCCCTGGGACCTTCGTGGTTACCGGAACCGGGTGCCTGGCGTCAGTAGGACAGCAGCACCGGCAGGGGCGCTTTCGCCAGCATGTCGTGGGTGACGCCGCCCAGCGCCATCTCGCGCAGGCGCGAATGCCCGTAGCCGCCCATCACCAGCAGGTCCGCCCGGGTCGCGGTCGCATGGCCGCACAGGGTGGCGCCGACATCGTTGCTCTGCACCGGCAGTTCGGTGGAGGAGAGTTGCTGGCAGCTTCGCGCCAGGTGGCGGGCGATCTGCAGGCCGCTGACATGCTTGGACCGGTCCGGATCGCCGGCGACGCTCACCACCTCCACCTGTTCGGCCATGCCCAGCAGGGCGGCGGCGTCGCCCACCGCGCGCGCCGCCTTGCTGCCGCCGTCCCAGGCGACCATCACCCGGTCCAGGGCGAACGGCCGGTTCCAGCCGGGCGGCACCAGGATGAGCGGCCGGCCGGAATCGAACAGGACCGCCTGGATCAGGTCATTCTCCAGGGACATCGTATCGTCGCGTCGCTGCAGCACGACCAGGTCGGTGCTGCGGGCCTGGCGCACCGTCTCTGCGCGGACCAGGTGATAGCTGTCGAAATGGACATTGCTGCTGCTGGCGACACCCGCCAGGGCCGCCCGGTCGCGGCAGGACGCGGCCAGGTCCTCGGCGGCCTTCCAGCGCTGGCCATTGGCCTCGTCCACGACCTCGCGGACCATCGGGATGAACGACGCGCTGGGCATCGGGATGCGCGGCACGCCCAGGTTGAACGCCAGGTGCGCGTTCTGGTGCGCCGCCAGCCCGACCGCATAGGCGACGAGGGCGTCCGGCGCCGGGCTGTCCTCGCAGATCAGCCCGGCCAGGATGGTCCGATAGGGCATGGCCTTCTCCTCTGTCGTTCTGCGGCGGCCGGTGCGGATCGAAAGGCTCAGGCCGATCCGGCCGTGCTGTTGTCCTGCTCGGCCTTCTCGCCCAGGGCCTGCGCCGGACCGTCGCCCGCGGCGCGGACCTCACGCCTGGCGGACAGCCGGAACTCGTCGACCCGGCCCCCGGGCCGCCCCTCCTGCTCCCAGAGAAGATAGGCGTGATCCCGCATTTCTTGCAGGAGATCCTCGTCCATCGGCCGGTCCCGCCCGTTCATGGCATCGCTGCTTCAACGCGACGCATCCTGTCTAGCCCAGGGGGAGGCCCTGCCGCCTTGATCCAGATCAATTGCCACCCGGACGCTGCGGACCGAGCGATCCGGCCTTGTCCCGCGTCCCGTCCAGGCAGATCTCTCCCGGGCACGGAACGTTCCACGGGAAGCCCGATGTCCGCCCCCAACCCACCGCTGCGCCGGCCGCTGATCGTGGCCTCGATCGCGCTCGCCACCTTCATGGTCGCGATCGAGGCTACCATCGTCGCGACCGCGATGCCGCACATCGTCGGCCAGCTCGGCGGCTTCTCCTATTACAGCTGGGTGTTCTCCGCCTTCCTCCTGGCGCAGACCACCACCACCGTGATCTACGGCAAGCTGTCCGACATGTTCGGCCGCCGGCCGGTGCTGATCGGCGGGGCCGGCCTGTTCCTGGCAGCCTCGCTCCTGTGCGGCTTCGCCTGGTCGATGCCGTCCCTGATCCTGTTCCGGCTGCTGCAGGGCCTGGGTGCCGGCGCCATCCAGCCGGTCACCATGACCATCGTTGGCGACCTCTACACCCTGGAGGAGCGCGGCAAGATCCAGGGCATGCTTTCCGCCGTCTGGGCGTCCTCGGCGGTGGTGGGGCCGCTGGCCGGCGGCCTGATCGTCGACCGCCTGCACTGGGCCTGGATCTTCTGGCTGAACATCCCGTTCGGAATCCTGGCTATCGCGGGCCTGCTCCTGTTCCTGCACGAGCGGGTCGAGCGCCGCGCCCGCAGCATCGACTATCTGGGAGCCGGCCTGTTCTCGGTGGCGATCGTCTCGCTCTTGGTGATGCTGACCGAGGCCGGCGCCTCGCCCGGGCCGATCCTGGGCTTTGGCGGCCTGTTCCTGGCGACCGGCATCGCCTTCCTCTGGCAGGAGCGCCGGGCACCCGAGCCGATGATCTCGCTGGAGCTCTGGCGCCGGCCCCTGGTCGCGATCTGCAACACCGCCACAGTGCTGGCCGGCATGGCGCTGATCGGCCTGACCACCGTGCTGCCGCTCTATGTCCAGGGCGTGCTCGGCCGCTCGCCGGTGGAGGCCGGCTTCGCGCTGACCATGCTGATCCTGGGCTGGCCGCTGGCCGTCACCGTGTCCAGCCGCTGCTACAAGGCGTTCGGCATCCGGCGCACCCTGCGCTTTGGCGGGGTGATGTTCCCGCTCGGCGCCTCGGTGCTCCTGTTCCTGGCGCCGGGCAGCCCGCCCATGCTGGCGGGCGCGGGCTCGTTCGTGATGGGCTTCGGCATGGGCCTGCTGAGCATCACCTGCATCATCCTGATCCAGGAGAGCGTCGACTGGGCGACCCGCGGCAGCGCCACCGCCTCGAACCTGTTCGCCCGCAGCCTCGGCAACACGCTGGGCGCCACCGCGATGGGCGCCATCCTCAATCTCGGCATCGCCCGGTTCGCCGCCGGCGATGCGGTCGGGCGGGTCCATGCCGTCCTGGAGAGCCGCACCGGCCTGGCCGACGCCGCCAGCGACCCGGGCATCCGCTCGGTCCTCCACCAGTCCCTGCATCTGAGCTTCTGGGGGATCCTGGCGATCGCCGTGCTGGCCTGCCTGACCTGCTGGCTGATCCCCACCCAGCGGCCGGCGGCGCGGACGGCCTGAACCGGCCGCGCCCGGCCCCAGCTTACCTGCGGGGCGGCGGCATCTGCCGGCGGTCGTTGCCTAGCCGGACCAGCGAGGCGCTGAGCGGCAGCGGCAGGCCCCCGATCACGGTCTTGAGGTCCGGGTCGATCGCCTTGGCGCGCTGGTCGGGCAGGAACTGGAGGGCCCCGCCATAGACCGGCCGTCCCTGCGGATCCGCCAGATTGGCGCCGGGCCCGAGCCGGCCATCGGCGGTGAGGCCGATCACGGTCATCCGGTCCAGGTTCGGGCCGTTCAGCTGGCGGCTGGTCAGCTTCCAGGTCGGGCTCCCGTCCTTCTGGGACGGCCAGACCGTGAACCCCAGGAAGTCCGCCTTTACCTGGCGCTCCTCCACGCACCATGCCTCGAAGGTCGCCGCCGGGCGGTCGTGGCCGCGTACCAGCGCGGCGACCCGGCCGTGATCGATGCCGTTGTTGCGCATGCCCACCAGCTCGCGATCGCTCAGCTTCAGCTTCGGCCGGGCCTGCGACCAGCGGGCCTTGCGGAGCTGGTCCAGCGTCCACGGGACCTGGTCGGCCGATTCGGATGCCCGCGCGTTGTGCGGCAGCAGGTGGACCCGCCAGTTGGTGCAGTCGATCACGCCGTTGAACGGGTTGCCGCGCCGGGCGAGCTTCCAGTTGTGGCGCGCCTGGTTGCTCAGGGTGAGCCGCAGGTCCAGGCGCGAATCGGCGGGCGCGGCTTCGGGCAGCATCCCCAGGCGCAGCGCCTTACGGCAGGCCCCCTCCTCGCGCAGCGCCAGCCATCCTGCCCGCATCCGCAGCATCAGCTCGATCGTGTGGGCGCGCTGCCAGGTGAAGTACTGGCTGGGCGAGCCCATGGTGACTGGGCCGGGAGCCTCGTCGATATGGCGGACGGCGTCGATCACTGGGTCGGGACAGACCCGGCCCAGGCGCTGGCTCTCGAAATCGGCCGGCATGGGCGAGCGGATCCCGGCCCGGTTGCGCTCCACCTCGTTGCCGGCGCTGCTGAAATGGTCGCCCTGGAACGAGAACCGCTCGTCGCCGTCCAGGGCGTTGACGTTCGCCCTGACCTCGCAGGCCGCCCTGGTCTTGTTCCAGGTGCAGCCGCGCATGGCAAAGCAGCTGTCGGCGCTGGTGGCGGTGAAATTGCCCTGGCAGGCCATGGCGGGGAATGCGGCGGCGAGCGCCAGCGGCAGAAGCATGCCGGCGAGCCTGCCCGGGCGGCGCTGCCGCCGGATCCTGGTCATCGCGGCCATCCCTACTTCTTCTCGACGCGCATGTTGGGCTGGTCGTAGTTGCTGGCGCCGTGGCACCAGGCCTCACGGGTCCAGGACTTCGAATCCTTCCATTTGCCGCCGCTCGGGCTGCCCTGGCAGGTGAACCGGGTGCTGTCCCAGTCGACGCTGTAGCAGCGCAGGCCGCGGCCGACCCAGTAGCGGCCGTCCTTGAAGCGCACCGTCTGGCCGATCGGCGTTTCCGGCAGGTCGAAATAGACGAAGGCATAGGTGTTGCCGAGCGTGACCGTCCGCTCGCCGCACGGGCGCTTGCACCGGTCGGTGCCGCCGCACACGCCGCACTGGTCCAGGCGCTTGCCGGAGCCGGGATCGCCGTCGCAGCCGAACACGGCCGGGGTGCACAGGTTCTTGGTGTATTCGGTGGTGGCGGCCAGCCGCACCGGGCGGGAGTCGTACAGGCTGCGCATCTGGTAGGAGATCGGCACGCCGGGATTGAACGGGCCGAAATCGCCGCTGGTGCGCAGGAAGTCGTAGAGCCCGTCGAAATTGCGGTACTGCGCCACGTCGGCGGCCCCGGTCAGCCCGCCCGCCGCCGAGGCGCCGAACGAGATGATGGTGATGTCGGTGTTGCTGAGCTCGCGCCGGTAGTCGGCGCTGCCCTCGGCCGAGGCTTCCACGATCGCGCTGTAGTTGGCGTCGAACGCGGCCTTCAGCTCGCGGGCCGACATGTTGGATTCCACCAGCGCGAACAGCATCCGGCCGTAATTGACCATGCTGACATAGACCGGCGGGTTGCCCGGCCCCATCCAGCGCTGCAGTTCACCCACCGTCACGCCGTCGCCGAACACGTCCTTGGGGTAGCGCGGCGGCTCGAACACCACGGTGTAGAACTTCTGCACCACCCGGATCAGCAGGCGGGTCTTCTCTTCCTCGAAATTCATGCTGAAGCTGGCGCCGGCGCTGAAATTGGCGCCGGTGACGTTGGCGCCCAGCATCGCCTCCAGATGCTCCTGGCTGTGGACCTCGCTCTGGGTGATCGAGATCTCGCCGGGCGTCCCACCCTCGTAGCGGCTGAGCAGGTTGTTGACGGCCTGCAGCGTGGACAGCCGGTCCATCCGCGGCACGTCCTCGACATAGGCCGACTTCGACCCGGTCTGCAGGGCCAGGCCGATCCGGCCGGCCGAGCGCGGCGTCTTGATCCAGGTCGGCGTGCCGCCCTGGATGGTGGCGCCCTGCAGGAGCGCGCCGGGGTAGAGCCATTCCTGGGTCGGGTTGAGGGTGATGAACTCCTCGGACTGCTGCTCCAGGCTGACCGTCTGCTGCTGGCAGACGAAGCCCGACGCCGTGCCGTCGGGCGCGGTGGCGCCCTTGCGGCTGGTCTTGGCGCCCACCTCGACCTTCGGCGGATCCTGGGTGCCGTCGCCCTGGCGGACCACCCCGGTGGCGATCCCGGCGATCAGCTCGGTGATCCCATCCGCCCGGCTGATGCCGCTGACATAGCCGCCATAGGCCTCCTCGACGAACCGGTTGTCGGCCTTGAGCTCGCAGACCCGCCTGGACGGGATAAAGGTGAACGACCGGCAGTAGGACTGGCTGTCGCAGGCCTCGGCGCAGGCGCCGAGATCGGCGACGTCCGGGATCGACTGGCGGATCGCGCCATGCAGGATCCGGCTTTCGCGGACCTCGTATTGGTCGAGGGCTGCCGCGTCGGCGCCGGCCGGGGCGGCCCCTGCGGCACAACCCAGGGTCAGGGCCATGGCGCTGCGCCGCACCACCTTGCCGGGCGCCCAGGCTCGCCATGCCGTGCTGGCGGAATGGCGTGGAGATCGGCGATCGGTCGGTTGCATGCTGGCCTCTCCGTGACTTTGTTCGGTCTTTTTTGGGACAGGTGGCAGGATCGACGTCTGGAAGTCCGCTCGTGGCTAAGTCGAGAAATCGTGGCGGTCTGATGGACGTGCCCAAAAGCTGTGGCGGCCGGGCGTTCGGCCATGTGCTCCAGACAGGCCGGTCTGGTGATGTCGAACCTGCCGATCCTGGATGCCTGATCGATGGTTCGCCCGCAGTGTCGGCTATGCTTGACACCATGCTTTTTCTCACGAACCCGTGATCGTTCAAATATGCTTTTCAGGGGGCGGTCTCGATTTGCCCGAGACTCGTGCAGCATCTGCCTGCCTTCGCGCCACCGGCCAGCCGCCCGCTGCCACGGCACGGTTCTTGGATATCCGGTTCCCGGACGGTCCGGCGCAAAGGGAGCTCTCCTTGGCAGAAACGACATTGCCGGCGGCCCCCGGGCCGGTCGGGCTGGACCTGGCGCGGACCGCGCTGCTGATCATCGACATGCAGCGCGACTTCCTGGAGCCCGGCGGCTTTGGGGCGGCACTCGGCAACGACGTGGCGCGGCTGGCACCGGCGGTGCCTGCCTGCCGCCGCGTCCTGGAGGCGGCGCGCCACCTCGGCATGCTGGTGATCCACACCCGCGAGGGCCATCGCGCCGACCTGGCCGACGCGCCGCCCGCCAAGCTCGGCCGCGGCGCGCCGGCGCTGCGGATCGGTGCGGAGGGGCCGATGGGCCGCATCCTGGTCCGTGGCGAGCCCGGCCACGACATCGTGCCCGAATTGGCGCCCCTTCCGGGCGAGCCGGTCCTGGACAAGCCCGGCAAGGGCGCCTTCTACCAGACTGACCTGGAGCTGATCCTGCGCAACCGCGGCATCGAGGCGCTGCTGGTCTGCGGCGTCACCACCGAGGTCTGCGTCCACACCAGCGTGCGCGAGGCCAACGACCGCGGCTATCGCTGCGTCGTGCTGGCCGACTGCTGCGGCTCCTACTTCCCGGAGTTCCACGAGATCGGCCTGAAGATGATCGCCGCCCAGGGCGGCATCTTCGGCTGGGTCTCCGATTCCGGCGGTTTCCTTGCGGCGATCGGCGCGGAGGGCTGAGACCCGGATGGAAACGTCGCCACCCGGGACTGGCCGCGGCCGGACAGCGCTCCTAGGCTGACTGGCCAGGAGCCTTGGGGAGAAGAGCCTTGCCGACCGTCACGAAGGATCTGGTCGAACTCTATGCCGGCAGCGACGCCACCGCGCTGGCCGGGCTGGTCCGCGACGGGCAGGTGACGCCGGCCGAGCTGGTCGAGACCGCGATCGCCGTGATCGAGGATCTGGACCCCAAGCTGAACGCGGTCGTGATCCGCTCCTTCGACGAGGCGCGCGCCGAGGCGGCCAGGGGCGGCCTGTCCGGGCCGTTCGCCGGGGTGCCGTTTCTGCTCAAGAACATCGGCTCGCAATGGAAGGGCAGCCGGCTCGACCACGGCCTGGCCTACCTGAAGGACCATGTCTGCGGCTACGACTCCACCCTGTCGGCGCGGATCCGGGCGGCAGGCTTTCTCCTGCTCGGGCGCACCAACACGCCGGAAGGCGGCTGGTGCATCGGCACCGAGCCGCGCCTCTACGGCAACACGCTCAATCCCTGGAACCCCGGCTTCACCCCGGGCGGCTCCAGCGGCGGGGCGGCGGTCGCGGTGGCGTCCGGGATGGTGCCGCTGGCCGAGGGCTCGGATGGCGGCGGCTCGATCCGGGTGCCGGCCTCGTGCTGCGGCCTGGTCGGGCTGAAGCCGTCGCGCGGCCGGATCACCTACGGCCCCGAGGATGCCGACCTGTGGATGGGCTCGGTCTACACCTTCGCCCTGACCCGCACGGTGCGCGACACCGCAGCCTATCTGGACGCGGTCGCCGGTGCGGAGCCGGGCGACCCCTACACCCCGCCGACCCCGCAGCAGAGCTGGCTCTCGTTGCTGGCGGAAGCGCCCAAGCCGCTGCGGATCGGCTTTGCCCAGGACGCGCCGTTCGGCCCGGCCCTGGCCCCGCCGGTGGCGGAAGCGGTGGCCGACACCGCCCGGCTCCTGGAGGCCATGGGCCACCGGATCGAGCCCTACCGCCTGCGCTGCGACCTGGAGCGGGCCTGGTGGGACTATAACGACGTGGTGGCGGTGGAGACCGCGGCGGAGTTCGACCGGCTGGCCGCCATCGTCGGCCGTCCGGTCGAGGAGCACGAGCTGGCACCGTTCAACTGGTCGATGCTGCGCCATGGCCGCGGCATGGCCGCCACGCGCTACGCGGCGGCCCTTGCCGGGATCCGCAAGGCCAGCCAGCTGCTCGGCCGGGAGCTTCACGCCTTCGACGTGTTCCTGACCCCCACCCTCACCCAGCCACCCCGCCCGGTCGGCTACTGGTCGATGGAAGACGGCGACCGGGAGCGCTACCTGGCCCGCTGGTCGGATGCGGCCTTCATGTTCGCCTTCAACATTTCCGGCCTGCCGGCGATGTCGCTGCCGAGCACCCGGCTGGCCAACGGCGTGCCGATCGGGGTCCAGCTGGTCGGCCGGCTCGGCGACGAGGCGACCCTCTTGAACCTGGCCGGCCAGATCGAGCAGGCCCGGCCCTGGGCGGAGATGCGCCCGCCGATCCGGGCGGGCGCCTGAGCGGCCGGCCGCCCTACCCGTTGGCGGCGCGCAGCTCGTCCAGGGCCGCCGCGATCACCGCCAGATGCTCCTGGGCGGTCTGCCCGCCCAGGAGGGTCTTCTGGATCTGCGGCGGCGAGAACTGGCTCTGGAAGCTGCCATAGCCCGGGATGTAGCGGGGATGGTAGACCAGCGAGGGACCGTCGCGCAGCATCGCCAGGATCGCCTGGTATTTCGGCTGGGTCAGCCACGCCTCCTCCCAGGTCCGGGTGATGGTCGGGATGGCGCCGTAGAGCCGGTTCCACTCGCTGTTGTTCTCGGGCCGCAGCAGGAACTCGATGAACTCCCAGCTCGCCTCCTTGCTGGGCGAGGCCGAGTTGATCGAGAAGCCGTTGCCGGCGAAATAATAGTTGGAGCCGGTGGGTCCGGCCGGCGTGCGGGCGGTGCCGAGATTGGCCTGGCCGATCGCCTCGGCCATGGTCATCACGTAGGAGCCCCAGCCGAACACCATGGCGACCTGGCCGGCGCTGAAGGCGTTGGCCTGGTCGACGAAGGTGCCCACCGCCGAGGTCGGCGGCGACACCTTGCTCTTCTGGTAGAGGTCCAGCCATTGCTGGAGGCCCTGCGCGTGGGCGGGCGTGTTCAGCACGCATTTGCCGTTGGCGTCGAAGAAGGTGCGGTCGACGCCCAGGCCGCCCGTGCCGAGCGCCCAGGTGGTCCACTGCTGGAAGCTCCAGCCGTCACCGCCCTCGGCATAGTAGCCGTAGCGGTCGCGGCGCGCGTCGGTCAGCCGCTCGGCATGGATGCGGAACTCGTCCAGGTCGATCGGCGGCCCGTCCAGCCCGGCCTCGGCGAACAGCAGCTTGTTGTAGTAGAGCGTGTAGGCCTCGACCACGAAGCCGACATAATAGGCGGTCTGCTGGTACATCCGGGCGATGCCCATCGAGGCCGGCGAGATCTCCGGCTCGAGGCCGGAGTCCGCCAGGTAGGGCTCCAGGCTTTCCAGCCAGCCACCACCGGCCAGCTGGGCCAGCCAGATGTCGGAGATCGCCAGGCAGTCCGGCCCGGTGCCCGCGGCAAACGCCTCGGTGAGCTTCGGGATGGCCTGAAGCTGCGGCACGATCTCGACCTCGACCTCCACCGAGCGGCTCTGCTCGTTGAAGCGGGCGGCCAGGTCCTCGATGCCCTTCGGGCCATTGATGAAAGGCCAGGCGAACCGGATCTTGGTCCGGGCTGAAGCGTGGCGTGGAACAAAAGCCGTCGCGGTCGCGGCCCCGGCAATGCCGGTAAGCAGCGCACGCCGTCCAGCGCGAATGTCCTTCCACATGCATATACTTCCAGCTGATGCGGGAGACTGCCGATCCCGCGCCTGGCGAAGACAGGGGGTTCCGGATGGACGCAAGATAACACAGGAGTTGGATTTATCGACACTCGGAACACCACTCGTCAATACTGGGCTGGTCTCGCCACCCCCTCCGGTGCCGGCGCCGTGGCTGCAAGCTGCCGTCGCCCTTGCCCCCCTACGTCCCGATCGGCCGGCACCACATCCACACTGCCGACATGGACTCGCCGATGGGCACTTTACCGGATTGTGTTGTTTCCGATTTTTCCTATCGATGAATCCCCACGCATGGTTCACAGATCTGGGACGCATCCGCCGGCGCGGCGTCGATCCGTCGCCAGCCCATAAGACAGCCAACAGGCATATCGGGATCAATTTCGAGACATGGCCTGCAGCGCATACCAGCTGATCTTGTCGACAGGCGCCGTCCGGCCGTGACCGCAGGCAAGCAGGCCGCCGCACTCATCAGGCTGCGCAACCGGCTGGTCCGGAAGATCGGCAACCAGCGCCCGGCCAAGATCGGGCTGCTGGTCTGCCTGGCCAGCTGCGTCATCGGCACCCTCGCCGCCTCCAGCGTCCTGCTGCGCGACCGCGACCAGATCCTGCACCAGGCCAGGAACGAGCTGAACGCCATCAGCTTTCCGGCCGCCGGCTTCGTGGCCCGCGGCCTGGTCACGCTCGACCTGGCCGTGTCGCTGGCGATCGACGAGTTCGCCCGCGGCCAGCTCGATCTGCCGGGCGTCTATTTCCGCCTGCGCCAGCAGGCCGAGCAGATCGACCAGCTGGAAGCGCTGCGCGGGGTGGCCGCGATCGATGCCGACGGCATCATCCGTTACACGAGCGATGTCACCCGGGTCGGCTATGACGTCCGCGACAGCAGCTACTTCACCCGGCAGCGCGACGGCGTCGCGCTCGGCATGCTGGTCGGCTCGCCGGTGGTGTCGCGGATCGCTCCGGACCAGGAGATCGTCCCGGTCAGCTGGCCGCTCCACGACCAGAACGGCCGGTTCGCGGGGGTGATCGCGGTGGGAGCGAGCTGGCGCCTGTACGCCGAGATCTTCGCCAGCCTGACCAGCGCCCCGGAGCAGACCGTGGCGCTGACCGACGCGGCGGGCCGGCTCTACGCCATGGACAAGCGCCACTGGCCGGACCTCGACCAGGAGCCGCCGCGGCCGAGCTTCCTCGACGCCGCGACCCTGCCCGGCGGCAATCCGGACGGCACCGGCCTGGTCCAGGACCATCTGGTGGCGCGGGCGAGCGTGGCCGGGTTCGGCCTGCAGGTGGTGACCGGCATTCCGGTCAGCACCCTGCTGCAGGCCTGGTGGTCGCAGGTCTATCTGGCCGGGATCCTGATCGTCATGATCAGCCTGATCACCGGCTTCCTGACCGGCCTCCTGCACCGCACGATGCAGACGCTGCGCGCCACCGCCACCACCGCCCAGGCCGCCGAGGCGGAGGCCCGGATCGCCCAGGGCCATGCGGAAGCGGGCGAGCGGTCCAAGACCCAGTTCCTGGCGGCGATGAGCCACGAGATCCGCACGCCGATGACCGGGGTGCTGGGCATGGCCGACCTCCTGGCGGCCGAGCGGCTGGACCCGCGGCAGCGCCGCTATGTCCGGGCGATCCAGACGTCCGGCCAGCACCTGATGAGCGTCATCAACGACATCCTCGACTTCTCCCGGTTCGGGGCCGGCGCCATCACCCTGGAGCATATCGACTTCTCGCTGCCGGAGGTTCTGGAGCAGGTCCGCTCGATCATGGCGCCGCAGGCGGCCGACCGCGGGCTGCGCCTGCATTTCGACCTCGACGAGCATTCCCCGCCGGTGGTGCGCGGCGACCCCACCCGGCTGCGCCAGATCCTGGTGAACCTGATCGGCAACGGCCTGAAGTTCACCAGCGTCGGCGGCGTCGACGTGATCACCCGCTGCGCCATGGTCGGCGAGGACCAGGCGCGCTTCCGCTTCGAGGTCCGCGACACCGGGATCGGCATCCCGCAGGACCGCCAGCGCGAGCTGTTCCAGGCCTTCACCCAGGCGGACCGCTCCACCGCGCGCAAGTTCGGCGGCAGCGGCCTGGGCCTGGCGATCTGCCGGCAGATCGTGACCGCGATGGGCGGCACGATCGACGTGGAGAGCACGCCTGGCCTTGGCAGCGTGTTCTCGTTCGAGCTGGTCCTGGAGGTCGGCGCCATCGTGCTGGTCGACGGGCAGGCCAGCTTCGATCCGGCGACCATCGAGCCGTTGCGGATCCTGGTCGCCGAGGACGTCGCGGTGAACCGCGACCTGCTGCAGGCAACCCTGACCCGCTATGGCCACAAGGTCGCGTTCGCCGAGAATGGCGAGCAGGCGGTGGCGCTGGCGCAGGCGCAAAGCTTCGACGTCGTGCTGATGGACGTCCAGATGCCGACCATGGACGGGATCGAGGCGGCGCGGCGGATCCGGGCGATGTCGCCGCCGGTGGGCACGCTGCCGATCGTGGCGCTCACCGCCAACGTGATGGATGCCGAGCGCCAGCGCTGCCTCGCCGCCGGGATGAACGGGATCCTGACCAAGCCGGTGGACTGGGAGGACCTGTTCAAGACCCTGGGCACGATCGCCCGCCAGAGCCGGGCCCTGCGCCAGCCGACGCCGCTCGCCACCTCCGCCGCGGCGTCAACGGCGCCGTCCGCGCCCGAGCCCCAGTCCCTGCCCCAGCCGGAGTCGGAGCCGGAGTTGGCTGCCCAGCCGGACCTGCTCGACCATGAGCGCATCAACGGGCTGCGGGCGATGGCCGGCCCGGACAAGCTCAACCAGTTCCTGCGCAACGCCCTGGCCTCGGCCGAGCAGCTGACCGCCGAGGTGATCGAGCACGGGGTGGGCGATCTTGCCGGGGTGGCGAGGTCCGCGCACCGGCTGGCCGGCACCGCGCCGAGCTTCGGCCTGCGCCGGATCGGGATGCTCGGGCGGGAGATCGAGGAGCGCGCGCTCCGGGGCGACGACATCGCCGAGCTGGTCGGCCTGCTGCAGCAGGCCGTCGCCGCGACCCGGGTGGAACTGGATCGACTGGACCTGGTCACCGCGCCGCCGTGACCAGGCCTGCCTGCGGCGGCCTGTTTCCCGCAGGCTGCTCAGTGGCGGACGATCGATTCCCAGTTGGCCAGGTGATTGTCCTGGACACCCGCTGCGTCGCTGGCGAGGATCATCTCCAGCCTGCGGCGCAGCGCGTCGGAAGCCGGCCCCTCGTCGGAAAGGACCTGCGCCAGCGCCTCGATCTGGTCCAGATCGTCCTCGCTGCCCCACACCCGGACTCGCTGCACTTCCGGCTCCGAGCACGGATCTGGGGGCGGGCGTCGATATTTGGCCATGGCTGGGCGGGCTTTCATTCTACATACGCACGTACTGCCAGGATGCGTCGAACCTCGGTTCTTGCCTACCCGCCGTGGTGCCGCAGCAGCCGCCCCCCTGCCGGGGCCGGCCTCAGCTCGACGCCGGCTGGGGCGCGATCGCGATCCCGGACAGATCCTCCCCGGCAGCGGTGCGGGCGGCGGCAACCCGCTCCGAATAACGGTCGGTCAGCGCCGCGACCTGCGGTCGGAGCAGCAGGGTGAAGCGGACCAGTTCCTCCATCACGTCGACGATCCGGTCGTAGTAGGCGGATGGCCGCATCCGGCCGGCCTCGTCGAACGCCTGGTAGGCCTTGGCGACGCTGGACTGGTTGGGAATGGTGAACATCCGCATCCACCGGCCAAGCAGGCGCAGCGTGTTGACCGCGTTGAAGGACTGGGAGCCGCCGGACACCTGCATCACCGCAAGGGTGCGGCCCTGGGTCGGCCGCATCCCGCGCAGGGCCAGCGGCAGGTGGTCGATCTGCGCCTTCATCACGCCGGTGACCTGGCCATGCCGCTCGGGGCTGCACCAGACCTGGCCGTCCGACCACAAGGAATGCTCGCGCAGCTCCTGGATGGCGGGATGATCGTCGCCCTCGACCTGGTCGGGCAGCGGCAGGTCGTGCGGGTCGAAGATCCGGGTCTCCGCGCCGAACAGGCGCAGGAGCCGGGCAGCCTCCTCGACCGCCAGCCTGGAATAGGAGCGCGGCCGCAGGGAGCCGTACAGCAGGAGGATGCGGGGCGGCGGGACGTCGCCCGCCGGATCCGGCCGCAGCCGGACCAGCTTCCGGTCCAGGGCCGGCAGGTGGTCGGGATCGGGCAGCGGCCGCAACCTGCTGGTCCCGGTCATGCCGTGCCCCCCGCGGCCACGGCGCGATCCTGCGGGAACCAGCGCTGGCCCAGGCGCAACGCCACGTGCACCAGGAGGATCAGCACCGGCACCTCGACCAGCGGCCCGATCACCGCGGCGAACGCCACCGGGGAGGCCAGCCCGAACGCCGCGATCGCCACGGCGATCGCCAGCTCGAAATTGTTGCCGGCGGCGGTGAACGCGATGGCGGTGGTGCGCGGATAGTCCGCGGCGATCCACCGGCCCATGGCGAAGCTGATCACGAACTGGATCAGAAAGTAGAGCGAGAGCGGGATGGCGATGCGGACAGCATCGGCCGGCAGCCGCACCAGGTCATCGCCCTTCAGCGCGAACATCGCGACGATGGTGAACAGCAGGGCCGCGAGCGTGACCGGCCCGATCCGCGGCAGGAACACTTCTTCATACCAGGCCTGGCCGCGCCGCGCGGTCAGGACCCGCCGGGTCAGGAATCCCGCCAGGAACGGGATGCCCAGATAGATCAGCACGGCCTCGGCAATCGTCCAGAAGCCGACCTCGACCACGCTGCCCTCCAGCCCGAACAAAGGCGGCAGGACGGTCAGGAAGATCCAGGCATAGACGCTGAAGAACAGGATCTGAAAAATCGAGTTGAACGCCACCAGCCCCGCCACGTACTGGTTGTCGCCGCGGGCCAGCTGGTTCCAGACCAGGACCATGGCGATGCAGCGGGCCAGGCCGATCAGGATCAGGCCGGTCATGTAGTCCGGCTGGTCGCGCAGGAAGATCACCGCCAGCACGAACATCAGCACCGGGCCGATCAGCCAGTTCTGCACCAGCGACAGGGCCAGCACCCGCTTGTCGGCGAACACCCGGGGCAGTTCCTCGTAGCGCACCTTCGCCAAAGGCGGGTACATCATCAGGATCAGGCCGATCGCGATCGGGATGTTGGTGGTGCCGACCGACAGCCGGTCGAGCGCGCCGGGCAGCCCGTCGAACAGGGTGCCCAGCAGGACGCCCAAAGCCATGGCGGCAAAGATCCACAAGGTCAGGTAGCGGTCGAGAAAGGACAGCCGGGAGGCTGGAGCCGGCGCGGGCATGGCGAAATCCAGTTTGAAGGGATCAGATCAGGCGGCCGCCGCTGGTATCGACGACCGGCTGGCCGTCCTCCTTGGCGAACGCGCCGCGCTGCGGCGACGGCAGCAGGTCCAGCACGGTTTCCGACGGCCGGCACAGCCTGGCGCCCAGGGGCGAGACCACCACCGGGCGGTTCATCAGGATCGGATGGGCAGCCATCGCATCCAGGAGCTGGTCGTCCGACAGGTTGGGATCGCCCAGGCCCAGTTCGTCATGGGGCGTGCCCTTCTGCCGGAGCAGGCCGCGCGGCGGGATGGCCATGCGCCGCACCAGATCAGCCAGTTCGTCCCGGCTGGGCGGCGTCTTCAGGTACTCGACGACCACCGGCTCCTCGCCGCTGTTGCGGATCAGCGCCAGCACGTTGCGCGAGGTGCCACACTGCGGATTGTGGTAGATCGTGATGGTCATCGCGTTTCCGTTTCGGCCGGGCCGCACGGGGCCAGGGCGGCGACCAGGGAGCCGCAGAGCGCCGGGCTGCCCCCGCAGCAGTCCTGGACGAGGTAGAGGGTGAGCGCCTGCAGCCGCGCGAGGTCGGCGCGGTAGATGATCAAGCGGCTGTGCCGCTCCGAGCGGGCCAGCCCTTCCCGGGTCAGCACCGCCAGGTGCGCCGACATGGTGTTCTGCGGCACCCCGAGCCGGCGGGCGATCTCGCCGGCCGGCAGCCCGTCCGGCTCGTGGCGCACCAGCAGGCGAAAGGTTTCCAGCCGGGTGATCTGGGCAAGGGCGGCCAGGGCCGCGACAGCATCATTGTCATCCATGTATCCAGAATTATCGATGTTTCGCTGCAGGTCAACCCCTCGGGCGCACGGTTGCTTCGACATGCCGGTCGCGCCGCCGCCGTGACCATGCGGCAGCGGCCGCCTCAGGACGCCTCCGCCGCAGCCTCCCTCCCCTCCGCGATCTTCTCCGCAGCCTCCGTCCGATCCTCGGCATCGGCCTCCGGGATCTCGTGCAGGGCGACCGCGGCCGGGTCGTGCAGCAGTTCCACCAGGATGGCGAAATGGTCGGAGCCGAAATAGTCCAGCACTTCCAGGCGGACCAGCCGGAAGCTGGCGTCGTGGAACACGTGGTCGAGCGGCCAGCGCGCCAGCCGGTGCTCGGCATGGAAGGTCGGGTAGAGCCCCCGGCCGATCCGCGGGTCGAGCAGGCCGCTGATCCGCTGGAACATCCGGGTGGTGTGCGACCAGGCCACGTCGTTCAGGTCGCCGCACACGATGGTCGGGCGCCCGTCCTTCTCCGCCTCGCGCGCCACCAGCATGAGTTCGGCGTCCCGCTCCGCCACGTCGTTGCCGGGCTGCGGCGGCTCGGGATGCACGCAATGCAGGTTGACCAGCGTTCCTGAGCGCAGCCGCACCCGGGCGAAGAACGAGGGAATGTCCTGGCTGACGCGGTCCTGGACCCGGATGTCACTCAGCTCCAGGCGCGAGAACAGGTGCATGCCGTAGGTGTTCTCCAGCGGATGGCAGACTGCGAACGGTCTGTCCTCGCGCAGCACCGCCAGGCGCTCGTCCCACCACCCATTGGTTTCCACCGCGAGCACCAGGTCCGGATCGGCTTCCTCGACGCGGCGCAGCAAAAGGTCGGCCCGGCGGTTGTCCTGCAGGACGTTGGCGACCAGCAGCCGGATCGACCGGGACGGGTCGGACGCCTTCGCCGGCAGGACCTGCCGCCGGTGCAGGCGCGTGTAGGGCCAGATCCGCCAGATCTGCCAGGCGAGGCCGGCCGCCGTGGCCAGCATCAGCGCGATCTCCGGCCCCTCCCGCCCGAGCAGGAGCAGCTGGCCCACCAGCGCCAGGGCCAGGGCGCTGGCCACCTGGAGCCGCGGATAGTCCCAGACCCGCACCCACCATCGCGGGCTCCTGACCAGCGGCAGCAGGGTCACGAGCAGCAGCCCGAGCGAGACGATCCAGAGCGCGACGACGAGCACGATCATGTTGTTCCGCCTTGGCTGACCGATCGCCGGGGGCGCTCCAGGAGGGCCAGGATGCCGTCGGCCGGAAAGGAAAGTCCATCGCCTGCCAGCGGTGCCATCCACACCATTGCCGGAGCGTTTTTTTTGGAGTGCATTGGCTGTTTTCTGGAAGCGGCCGCCCCGGCGTCGGGCGCCGGCGGCCGCGGGAGCCCTGCCATGCCGAACCTGCTCGATCCCGCTTCGTCGGACCGCATGGGCGCCACCCTGTTTGCGGAGGGGGCGGTGTTCCGGACCTGGGCGCCGTTCGCCAGTGCCGTGAGCGTCGCCGGGACCTTCAACAACTGGTCCAGGACCGCCCATCCGCTGGCCCCGGAAGGCGACGGGCTCTGGTCGGCGGCGGTCGAGGGTGCCGCTGCCGGCGACGAATATCTCTTCTACGTGCGCAACGGCGAGACGGAGCTTCGCCGCATCGACCCTTATGCCCGCAACGTCGGCAGCTCGGTCGGCAACGCCATCCTGGTCGCCGACGGGTTCGACTGGGGCAGCGACACCGGCTACCGCACCCCGACCCTCGACCGGATGGTCGTCTACGAGATGCATGTCGGCACCTTCAACGACGACCGGGGTGGTGCGCCCGGCAACCTGCACGGGGTCATCGCGAGGCTCGACCATCTGGTGGAGCTGGGCGTCAACGCCATCCAGGTCATGCCGGTCGCCGAGTTCGCCGGCGGCTATTCCTGGGGCTACAACCCGGCGCACCTGTTCGCGATCGAGAGCGACTATGGCGGGCCGGACAGCCTGAAGGAGCTGGTGCGCGCCGCGCATCAGCGCGGCATCGCGGTGATCTTCGACGTGGTGTTCAACCATTTCGGCCCGAGCGACCTGGACATCTGGCGTTTCGACGGCTGGGCCGAGCATGGCGGCGGCGGAATCTATTTCTACAACGACTGGCGCCGCCGCACCCCCTGGGGTGACACCAGGCCGGACTATGGCCGGCCGGAGGTCCGCCGCTTCATCCTCGACAACGCCCTGATGTGGCTGGAGGAGTATCGCGGCGACGGGCTGCGCTGGGACATGACCGCCTTTATCCGCAACGTGGACGGGCGCGACCATGATCCCGGCGGCGACCTGCCCGACGGCTGGAGCCTGATGCAGTGGGTGCATGACGAGATCCGGGCGCGCTTTCCCTGGAAGGTCAGCATCGCCGAGGACATGCAGGACAATCCCTGGCTGACCCGGGATACCGGCGCTGGCGGGGCCGGCTTCGACAGCCAGTGGGACGCGCCGTTCGTCCATGCGGTGCGGGCGACGGTGATCGCCGCCAACGATGCCGACCGCGACATGGACCGGCTGCGACATGCCATTGCCCATCGCTACGGCGCGGACGCGTTCGAGCGGGTGGTCTACACCGAATCCCATGACGAGGTCGCCAACGGCCGGGCGCGGGTGCCCCACGACATCTCCCCGGACGATCCCGCCTCCCATGCCGCGAAGAAGCGCTCGATGCTGGGGGCGGCGATCGTCTTGACCACGCCGGGCGTGCCGATGCTGTTCCAGGGCCAGGAGTTCCTGGAGGACGAGTGGTTCCACGACGCCGACCCGGTGGACTGGGACAAGAAGAGCCGCTTTGCCGGGATCTTCCGGTTCTACCAGGACCTGGTCCGCCTGCGCCTGGACCGGGACGGTGTCAGCGCCGGCCTCACCGGCCAGCATGTCCATGTCCACCACGTCAACAACGCCGACAAGGTGATCGCCTATCACCGCTGGCGCGACGGCGGCCCTGGCGACGACGTGGTGGTGGTCCTCAACCTGTCCGGCCGCCCGTTCCCCCACTACCTGATCGGCTTCCCCCGCCCCGGCCGCTGGCGGCTGCGCCTCAACAGCGACTGGCGCGGCTACGACCCCGGCTTTGGCGACCACTGGAGCGGCGACGCCGACGCCCGGCCGGATGGCCGCGACGGCCTGGGCTGCCAGGCCACGCTCGGCATCGGCGCCTACACGGTCCTGGTCTTCTCGCAGGACAGGGGCTGAACTGCCCGAACAACGACGGGACCGCCCAGCGCCGTAGTCTGCTTGGCCGGCGAAACGGCATCGGCCCACGAACTTACCTTGAACCGCGCCCACTCCTGCGCAGCATGCCTGCTGCAGAACATCGCTCCATCACATGCTGCTCTCGTGGAGTGAAACAAAGGCAACAAGAACCCAATCTAATTCCCGTCATTGAGTGAGGGGATGACGCATTGGGTGATGGAGCCGGAGGCTCGGGTGCATCTATGATCGACTGCCGCAGCCCTCCACGCCAGCAAGAGATCCGGCCGGCCTCAGTTTTCCCATCGACCGGTGCCTCCACCCCCCGCTCGACCGTGAGATGCGTCTTGACTAAAAATGAATTTTTTCCTACCAGAGTGTACTAGGGATGTACGCGGAGGCGGAGAGTATCACCGTCCAAGCTCCTCCAGGTAGTCCTGCGTAAGATCGAGCGTATGCCAGCGGACCCGGGCAGAGAACAACCCAAAGATGTCGCCGCTGGTAAACTTGGCGGGTATCGTGCTTGGCTTCAGCAGTGATTCAGGATAGGCGGCAGCCACCGTCGCCGTATCATATCCGAGCAGTTCTAGCACGGCCGGCATGATCGAGAAATGACTGGCGTGCCCGCGGCTGGCCGCAGCGTTATGATCCAGGTCTGCCTTGAGCTCCGCATCGCCCGTGATCACGAAAAGCGGAACAAGGGCCTCGCGCGGGTCCGGCTGCTCGACGGTGCAGTGCGAAAGACGGTTGCGCCTGAACTGCTGGCCATGATCCGACGTGTACAGGATGACTGTCTCATCCAGATCGATCTCGTCAACCATCCGCACGAGGAACCGGTCGACCGACCAGCGCACCGCGTTACGGAAGGAATGGATCCGGGCCGAGACATCGTCGTTGGGCGCCTCGGTCATCGTCGGTCGGAACAGCGCCTCCTCGGCAGGATAGCTCTGGTCATAGGGAAAATGTGCCCCGTTCTTGACCGCATAGATGAAGGTGGGCTGGTCCGAGGCCAGCTCCGTTCTGACGATGTCCAGCATGCGGTTGTCCCGCTCAGGCGGAGCAACGGCGTCGCCGACCAGATGAAAGGCATCGATGGAGCGCATCTCGCTGGTCGTCATGAAGTTCTGCATCTTGCCAGAACTGCTGATGCTGCTTGCCTGCGCATCGATATGGACAGTGCGGAAGCCGGCCTTCCTGGCGAACTGCCAGATGGTGGGGTTGGTCAGCAGCGCCTGCCCGAGATGGTTGCGGGCTGCCATGAACCGCAGGATCGCGTTCGAGTAATGGCTGCAGTTGCCGCCGGAGGCTGCCGGGCCGAAATCGCTGATCGATGTCGCGAGGCTGGCAAGACCGGGCGTGTAGGAATTGCCGGGCGTCCAGTCGACATAGTCGCCACGCACGCTCTCATCGACCAGCAGGACGATCTTGCGCACCCTAGGCGCACCAGGGGTCCACGTGACCTCCCGGCGCTGCAGGACCGGGTTGCTCACCAGGATTGCGCCCGATACTGCTCCCATCGCCAGCGGCGTGAACTGTCGGGGCAGACCGGAAGCGCCTCCCCCCTCCTTCTGGAAGACGATTGCGGCGATCAGTGCAACCGGCACTGCCGGCGCCCACCACATCCGCCCGAGCCACAGCCTGGCCTTGCTTGCCAGTCCTGATGGCGCCGCGGCAAACACGATGAAGAACCCGGTTGTCATCATCGCGAACTTCTCGATGTCGCTCCGGTAGAAGTCGGCCGCTCGAGAGGCTTCGTGACGGACGTGCCACATCGAGATGACGTCCAGCACCGAAAGGTCACTGCCGCTCGCCTGATGGAAGGCGACCCCCAGGCCAGTGCTGATGGAGAAGATCGCTGCCCAACCAAGCCGCACACCTGCATTGGGCTGGAAAGCCCCGATCAGCAGGGCAATCAGGCAAAGGCCCCAGACGGCGAGGAAGCCGATCAGCGTGCCGAAGCGCTGCTGGTCAGCCAGCAGGTAAAGCCGCTGAACAGCCCCGGAATTGGTGAGAACGACGAAGGCGAGAATGACAATCAGGCGGAACAGGAGCAGAGCCGGAGTCACTGTTGATGCGTTTAGCGTCCAGCCGCGCTGAGCAAAGGATTCTGTCCGATTCCCTGCGACGCCATTTTGATCGAGGCGCTGAAATAGGCGCGTACTCATTCTTGTCATCGATGACCTCATGAGCTTGGCGTAAGCGCGACCCGAACTTCTTTCCTGCTCTTGCTGCCGTCCGACTCGGCCGCGAAGCAAGACCTGAAGATCATACCAAAGTACTGGCCACGCAAAATTGGAAGGGCCGCGAGCAGCGGATATAGCTTGGGCACCAAGAACCCCAGTCGACGCGCTATCGGCGGGAACATCGTGATCTTGGTTAATTTGAAGCTGAATCTAGGAAAATGCCAGCCAAGATCTCGGCGGTCGATCGCACAAACATGAAGATTTTTGAAATCCTTGATGAAAACTTCATACTTTAGGATTACTCCCTCCGGCCGAAGCATTCCGGTTATCTGCTTTACAATGGCCCGAACCACCGGTCGCTCAGGATCGAACTAAGAACGGTGTGCAGCACGATCAGGTCGATCGTCTTAGGCCCGATGCTGAACGTCTGGGCGTCCGCCACCCGCAGATCGACACCCGGCAGGCGCGCTCGCGCACGCATGATGGCTTCTTCTCGTAGATCGATACCATAAAGCCGCCTGGCATCCGCCCCCAGCCCAGGAGGTTCAAACGATTGTCGCCATCGCCGCAGCCGATCTCGAGAATGTCCAGCAGGCCGAGCGGACAAAACCCACGGCGCTGCAATAATTGAAGAGTCAGTCTGGCGCGTTCCTTGCGCATCTCGCAGACCCCAGGCTTCCTGATATCCCAGCGCCCGCTGTCGGCGCTCTGCTCATACTCGCCATACACAGCGCGCAGCCGTTGGACCTCCAGATCCACATACAAGGCAGGACTCCTCAAACAAAATTAATCTATCCTGCAACAAAAAGATTTCATACCATAATATACATGCCAGTTTTATTGCGATTACTATTTCAAATTATCCATAAATATAAAGAACGGCGCAACTCGATTGTCTTTACTGCTGCACGGGGTGTCACCAATCGACCGCCGCGACGTAGGATGCGATGGGCGCTGACGGTCGGTTCCACCAACTGCTCGCGAATATGACTTTGGACCCGTCGGGTGACGGCGAAGCATGGGCTTCGCTGAGGTAGCCCGTATCTCCAGTGCGAGTATGGGCGACCCGCCTGATCTCACCGCTGCCGTCGATCCTCAAGGCGACCACTTCCTGGAAGAAGGGCTCGGAATCGGTGTTTCGCCGCACCTCCTCTTCCGTGCCGCCATAGGTGACGAACACCCAGCCCGGCTTGCGTGTGTTGCGGGCGGAGACATGGGTAGCCTGGCTGTAGCCGGTAAGCTGGGTGACCTTGCCGTCGACCAGGCGTCGCTTGATGATGGCGTAGCGATCTGGATCCGACTTGCTGATGCCGACCATCACGTCGTTACCGTCCGCATCGATCGTCATGTCGCCGTGTCCCGGGCGATGATGCTCCCGCCAGGTCTGCACCCGCCTGCCCGCCGGCGAGTAGACCAGCCCCTGCTCCCCCGCATCGGTATGCTGGTAGACGAACACGAACTGTCCGCTGGGGGAGATCGAGACATAGCTGTTGCTGCCGGGCAGCCGGCTCAAGTCGATTTCCGGGAGTGCCGTGCCGTCGTCCAGGTTCACGACAAAGGCGACCAAGCGCCCGCTTTTGTCCCGAGCGCGGACGGCCACCCGCTTGCCACGGATCGAGGCATTGCCGGCGCCGGGCCCGAAATCGAAGTCACCGAACCTGGTGCTGCTGAAGACCACCCGGCGGCTGTCCTTCGCCACGTTCCAAAGATAGATCTGGCTGTCGTGCATGCAGATCATCAGCGGCGCCTCGACCGGGTGCCACTCGCACTGCACGTCGCCGACCCGACGATCCAGCACCGGCTCGAAGGTTTGTCCGTCGAGGAACACGAGCCGGCCGGCCACACCCCGATCGATCAGCAGCAGGCTCTGGTCGGCGTTCCAGGCCTGCGAGACGGAGTAGTGGTGGCGCGCGACGTTCTGCCAGGAGCCGGAGAGATTGGTGATGGAGCGCAGCGGATCGGTGACCCTTGTGACCGTGCTGCCAAACACCGCGTCCTGGACCGGCCGAAGATAGCCCGGACGCGCCGCGCCGGGAGCGTGGCGCACCTTCGCCCCGTCAAGTTGCTCGGCGGCGCCAGGGCTCGATGAGGCCATGCCCGCCATCCAGAGGAAAAGCACCAGGCGCGCCATCAGCTTCATGCCATCCACTCCTTCGCTCGACCGCATCGCCGTTCTCCAGCGAAATGAATTTCCTTCGGCGATACTCGTCAGTTCGCGTAGTATCTGTTGTAGCGATGGTAAGCTTCTCCAGCATCGCCATAGCGATAGCGCGCATGCTGGCGAATATTGACCTGCGTGAGCACGCTGTAGATTCCGGGCGGCGTCCTATCCAACGTCTGGCTGGCTTCCTCAAGTATTTCCAGGGCATTGCCCGCGATGTCCCGTGAGGTGCTCCCCCATCGGGTGGCAAACAGCACGCTGTCGACCAGCTGTGCCAGGACGCTGGATTCTGTGATGCCCAGGAGCGGCGCACTGTCGACGATGATCCAGTCGTACTGCATCCGCATGCGCTGGAGCATGGCCGCCAGGCCCTGACCGCTGACCAGA
Organism: Geminicoccus roseus DSM 18922; assembly: GCF_000427665.1. Classification (NCBI taxonomy): domain Bacteria; kingdom Pseudomonadati; phylum Pseudomonadota; class Alphaproteobacteria; order Geminicoccales; family Geminicoccaceae; genus Geminicoccus; species Geminicoccus roseus. The sequence continues at coordinate 4,303,169 of NZ_KE386572.1, read as the reverse complement.
CTCAACGGGTCGACCGGCCGCCGGACGATGGAAATGTAGTGCAGATTCGTGCCCGGAAGCTGATGGACGACCTCGTCCAGCGCACGCTCGTCGCAAAGATACTCCACCAGCCCGCAGCGAGGCTTCACCCCGAGTTCACGCGCCACACTCGGATGGCGAAGATCGAGGTCGATCAGCAGCACCCGCTTGCCGGCAAGCGATGCATACGTAGCGAGGCTGACCGCCAGGGTGGTCTTGCCCTCCCCTGCACGGCTTGAAGTCACCAGGACAATGCCGGTCGGGCGATAATCCCGCGTGGCGCCGGGCAAGGCGACGAAGATCGAGCGCAGCGCTTCGGTATAGATCGAGAGCGGCATGCCAGCCAGATACTGGTGCGGCCGCTTGCGGCCGAGCCAGCGCAGGCGCGGCACCAGCCCGATGCAGCGCAGGCCCAGTTCCTGCTGGACCTGGCGGGCGCTGCGCAGCCCGCGGTCGAGGCGTTCGAGCAGCACGACCAAGAGGATGCCACCAACGCCGGACGCGACCATGCCCGGGATGGCGAACAGGATCGGCGGCGGCGAGCTTGGCCGGTCTGGAGGCATGGCGCGGGACAGGATCCGCGTGTCCGGCTGGATCGAATCCGTCGCAAGCTGGATCTCCTTTTGCTGCTGCAGGAGATTTTCGTAGAGCCTCCGGCTGGCCTCGGCCTCACGTTCCAGTTCGTGCAGTCCCACCTCGGCCTGCTGGGTCACGCTGCTGGCCTGCTGGACGTTCGCCAGGCGATCGCGGATGGTCCGCACCTTCGCGGCGGCCAGTTGCACCTCCCCTTCCATGCGGGCGATTTCCTGCGCGATCTCCTGGCCAATTTTCTGGCGGGTCTCGCTCAGCTGGGTGCGGATGAGCTGGATCCGCGGGTGCTTGTCGCCAAAGGTCAAAGAAAGCTCAGTCAGCTGGCTCTGCAGTTCAAGCTCGCGTCGGCGCAGTTCCAGCAGGCCTGGCGAGGAGCCGAACTCGGGCGGAATGGCCAGGACAGCCCCCTGCCGTTGCAGGGTCTGGACATGGTCCAGCCGGGCCTGGCGGGTCGCCAGGTCCGCCTCCGCCTCGGTGAGTTCGCGATGGCCATCGGTTAACTGCTGGTTGGTGACATCCAGCCGGTTGCCCTCGGCGATCCGGTGGGTGATCCGATAGCCCTGCACCGCGGATTCCGCCTGCTCCAGCTGCGCCTTGAGCGCCACAAGCTGATCGTCCAGCCATCCGGAAGCCTGAGCTATCGTCCGCCGCCTGCGGGCAAGCTCCTCCTGAAGATAAAGGTCAACGACATGGTTGGCGACCGCAGCGGCGGCACTTGGAGTAGTCGCGGAATAGCTCACGGCGATGACATAGGAGGTGCCTTCCTGGAACACTTTCAGGCCTTTCTCGAGGTCGTCCAGGCTGGGTGGGACTGGATCCGCTGGCGGCGGCCGCCACTGCCCGCTCCGGGTTAGCCGCGACCAGAAGGCCATCACAGGCAAGGCCGGGTCCTGCCAGGCCCGCTCAAGCCAGCCGTTTTCGTTCCGGCGCAGGCGCTCGCCATGGTCTGGGCCTGAAGGTGGGGGCATCTCCAAGGCGGGGAACATCCCGCTCGCCTGCTCCAGGCTGGCCAGGACGCGACGGAGATGATCGCTGGAGGTAAGGAACTTGATCCTCGTTTCGGCGAGGGACGGGTTCATCACCGCGTCGGGGGGCGCCAGGCCACCTGTCGGTAACTCGCCATGGCGCGGTTCCAACACGATCTCCGCGATCGCGGTAAAGCGTGGTTGCACCTGCAGGCCAAGCCAGATCGCGAAGCCTGTGCTGAGCGCGACAATAATCGCGATGAGGCCGAACCGACGCCGCACGATGCCCACCAGGTCCGCCAGGCCAGCGGACGGTAGGGCCATGTCGCGATGCCCGACCCCGTCCTGCGTCGCCGCATGAGATGTCGCAAAGGCACGTTGCATCAGCCTGGCCTGCATGGGGATCATTCCACGGCCGCGAAATCTGGAGCCTGATGGAGCACCTGATTGCCTGGCCATTCCAGTTGCGACTGGCCTGGCAAGCGGAGCCGATCGCGCCAGGTCTCGAACATCAACACGGCCCAGAGCTGCCGGGTATGGTCGCGGCGGCCGGTGAGATGCTCCGACCATAAGCGCCCGACCACCTCCGGATTGAGGTGATCGCCGCGGCCAATCCGGCCAGGCGCCAGAATGTCGGCTGCCCAGCTTCGGAGCGGGCCACGCAGCCAGGCTCCGACCGGCACACTGAATCCTTGCTTGGGACGCTCGAACAGAGCCCTGGGCAGATAGCAGCTGAGGACCTGGCGCAGTGGCCACTTGCCCTTGCCGCCCCTGATCTTGCTGCCGATGGGCAGTCGCCAGGCCAAGGCCAGGATCCTGTGATCCAGAAGCGGACAGCGCGCCTCCAAGCCCAGGGCCATTGTGGCCCGGTCGACCTTCACCAGCACGTCGCCCGGAAGATAGCCGATCGTATCCCGGAACATCGCGCGGGCGCCATGGCTTGGCAGAAGTCGCAGCATATCGGCAGCATCATCCGCCGGCTCAGGCCAGTTCCTCATGCTGCTCGGGCGATGTACCTGCGAGCCCCCCTGCAGCAGCCGATGATAAAGATCCTTCTCGTTTGCCGAATCGAGGACGTCGGCGAACTTGTGCACGGTCTCGCCCTGCAGGGCCCCACGCAGGCTCCGGCTCCAGCTGAAGGGGGGTCGTTCCAGCAGTTCGTTCCAGGCGGGAGGACCAAGCCTGGTCAGGCTGCTCGCTGCGGCCCGCCGCAGCCCGGCGGGAACCCGGAACAGGCTCGAAAGGCGGTGCGCCATGACATGGCGGCGATAGCCGCCGAAGCATTCGTCGCCACCGTCGCCCGTCAGCACGACGCCGACCTGCTCCCGAGCCAGCTTTGCGACCAGCAGGGTCGGGATCTGCGACGCGTCCGCGAACGGCTCGCTCCAGATGCCCGGGAGGTCCGGGATCACAGCCTGCGCCTCGGCCGACGTCACCCGATGCTCGGTGTGGTCGGTGCAAAGATGCTGCGCCACCGCCCGCGCATCGTCGGCCTCGTCATAGCCGCTCTCCGCGAAGCCGATCGTGAAGGTGCGGATCGGCTTCGCCGACTGGGCCTGCATGAGGGCCACCACCACGGAACTGTCGATTCCGCCGCTGAGGAAGGCGCCGATTGGGACATCGGAGACCATCCGCTCTCTGACGGCCGTGCGCAGCAGGCCGTCAAGCATCGCCTCCGACCCGCTAGGCTCGACGATCGGATCCTCGCGGCCCTGTCGAACGAGGTCCGTCAGCGACCACCACGCCCGGGACCGCGCCCGCATGTCCCCCACATCGCATGCCTGGAGTTCCGCCGACCCGATGGAAAGGATGCTTCCCGGCGGAAGCTTGAACACGCCGTGCCAGATGCAATGCTCTTCGGGAATCCAGCCCTGGTGCAGCAGGGCAGCGAGTGCGTCCGGGTCGATCCGCGCCTGGAAGCCAGGATGGGCGCGCAGCGCGTCCAACTCGGAACCGAACAGAAGCGCCCCGTTCGCCTGCCCGATGTAGAGCGGTTTCTTGCCGAGCCGGTCCCGCACCAGGTGCAGTTGCCGCTCCGCCCGGTCCCACAGGGCGAAGGCGAACATGCCGTCGAACTGATCCAGCGCCCGTTCCAGGCCGAACTCCACGATGGCCGCGAGCATGATCTCGGTATCGCTATGGCCGTGGAAGCGATGCCCGCGCGCCAGGAGTTCGATCCGTAGTTTCGGCGCACTGTAGACTTCGCCGTTGAACGTGATCAGGTAGCGCCGATCGTGGCTGATCATCGGCTGCCGCCCGGCATCCGACCGGTCGAGAATGGCCAGGCGCCGGTGGCCCAAGGCGATCCCCGCGTCCCGGTCCAACCAGATCCCGCTGCCATCGGGTCCCCGGTGAGCCAGGCTCACGGTCATGGCCGCGATGGCTTCGAGCCTTGCCCGGTCGCGGGCCTGCGGGGGCAACATGATCCCGGTGATCCCGCACATCGCCTAGCTCCTCGGGTGGGCGGCATGGCCGGCCGGTGCCGTTCGCCCAGCGACCGAGGCAGCTGCGATCGCAAACCAGAACATTGGCTGCCGGACGATCAGGTGAAAGCTCGCGAACAGGGCGAGCCCGCACAGTAAGGCGACGAGCGCATAGGCTCGCGTCTGGAATGCTCCCAGCACGCTGAAGGCGAGCAGGCAAAGGACGCTGCCCACAGCGAGCAGTCCACCCTGCGTGAACAGGTCGAGCATGGTGTTGTGCGCCTCAAAGTTGGCCTGCTCCGGGGACATTGGGAAGGGCCGCTCCAGATGTCCGCCCGGGCCTAGGCCGAGCAGCCAGGAGTCGATGCCCTTATCCAGAGCCTGCTGCCAAAGTTGGAGGCGCAGGCTTCCCTGGTCGTCCGGCCCTTTAAAGAACTGCTCTCCGATGCCGCGGGCCGTGCTGTCGCCGTACAGGAGAGCGATGGCCAGGAGGGAGATGGGGAGAATCAGGACGAGCTGCCATGCAAAGGCTTGGCGCAGCGTCACGTCGCGCGGCGGGGGACGCAACCAGGCGCCGAGCTTGAGCGCCAGCAGGATGACGATGGTCAGCCAGACGACCAGGTTGAACGAATCGCTCTTGGTCAGGACGCCGGCATAGACTGCCACGCTTCCAGCCGCCCCGGCCAGCAGCCGGCTGGCTAGCTGCTCCGCCGTCTCCATCAGGTGAAATGCTAGGATCGCCAGCACCATGCAGGACAAGGCGAGTTGATTCGGGTTCTCCGACCAGCCGCGCAGCCGGTCGTAGTACCAGGGCTGGATCATCGGCACCCGGACCCAGTTCCAAGCATCCGCCATCAGGAGCAACAGCGCTGTCGCCCCCAGCAGCACCAGAAGCCAGGCGGTTTCCCGCAGTCTCTCCCGGGCTCCCGGCTCGGCGACGCATAGGCAGCTGACGCCGAACATCAGGATGTAGGCCAGGGTGTCGTGCGAGGCCGACCCAAGATCGATCCCATGGACCGTGGCTAGGCCGATCATGGCACCCAGGCCCTGGGCGAAGGCAAAGACGCCCCAGAACAGCAAGAGACGCACCAGGGGCGGGCTGAACGGCGGGCCGCCCCGCACGGTTTCCCGGCCGAGCATGCAGATGAGCCAAGCGACCAGGAGGATCTCGCCCGGCCCCAGCGGCAGATCCGGTGCCGGACGCAGCTGCGAAGCCGTGGACAGCAGCAAGGCCATGGCCAGGAGCAGGGAGATCAGCACCTCATCCCTCCCCCTCCCAAGGCCTGCCCGGGTCGAGTGGCCGTTCCGGCAAGGTCCTTGAGGGGCAAGCCGACAGCGATGCAACCGGCTTCCGCACAGCCCTTGCAGCGAGCTTGCCCACCAGCACGCATAGCCAGCCCGGTCCGGCCACCTCCCCGTCGAACGCCCGGTTGCCGCGCAGCGGGAGCCAGGCCAGACCGCTGGACCGTATCCCCAACTCGCGGCGGGCCGACACCGCTGCCGCGATGAAGACCACCGCCAGGGCAGTCGTGGTTGCCGCAGCGATGCCGTTGATCCCGAAGGGTCCCACCAGCAAGTAGATCAGCCCGATCTGCATCCCGATCGCCGCGACCAGGATGCCCGTCATGCGGCCGGTCATGCCGGTCATGTGATGAAGCATGATCGGCCCGCCAAAGGTCAGCCCCACAAGCTTTCCGACCAGCAGGATCCGCAGCACCCCGGCGCCGCCGACGAAGTCCCGGCCGAAGATCTGGAGCACCTCCGGCGCCAGCAGGAACAGGGGCAGGCAACCCAACAGGCCCATCATGAGCGTCAGCCGCCCCATGCGGACCGCCATCAGCTCCAGTTCCACGAGCTGGCCTGCTTTGTAGAGCGCTGCAAAGGCGGGGCCGCTGATGCTGTTCCCGGCCATCTGCACCAGCATCACCGTATCGGCGCAACGCGCCGCCATCGCGAATAGGCCCAGCTCATAGCTGCTCACGAGCATGGCGGCGAAGAGCAGCCCCACCCGGTTGAGCAGGAGGTAGAGGATCGTGTAGGTCGCGACCGGCGCCGCCTCGCGGACATAGGGCAGCAGGCGGGCAAAGCCGCGCTGCAGGCCGTCCTCGTCATGTGCGCCAGCGGCCTTCTGCCAGGGCATGGCCCTGGCCGCGAGCAAGGCGCCGATGGCGCAGCCGAGCAGCGCTGCCAGCAGCGGCGTCCAAACGGTTGCCACGAATCCGGCGGCGCCGAATCCCAGCACCCCGACCAGGACCATCGCCTCCCGCAGAACGAGGCTGGCGACGAGGGCCAGGACCGGGCGCGACAGGCCGATCAGCAGGCCGCTGCTGACGCTGCAGATGGCCAGGAGCGGAACGAGCAGTCCGGCAACGATGTAGGCAAGGGTCTGGTCTCCGCCGCGCATGACCAGGAGGACCAGGAGCTGGCCAGCTCCCAGCACAGTGCCCAGCGTGCTGCTGACCAGCAGGGCCCGGCCGATGAACCCGGTGCTGCCGCTGGGCTTGGCCGCGTGGTTGGCCGCCAGCCGCATGGTCACCAGGTCCAGCCCGAAGGTCGCGCACAAGGCCAGGACGGTGGCGAGGGTGAACAGAAAGCTGAACTGGCCATAGGCCTGCGGGCCCAGCGAGCGGGCGACCACGATCTGGCCCAGGAAGGCGACGATGGCAGCCATGCCGTAGAGGCTCGACAAGCCGAACAGCTTGCGCAGCAAGGCAAGCCAGCGCCCGCTGTCGACGGTGCGCTCCGGCGACAGCGAACCTGGTGCAACCCGCACCTCCCCGATCCCAGGCCCGCTCCCACGCCCGCTCATGGTAGATCGAGCCCGTCGCGGTCGAACCGCTTGCGGGTCGGGCCCGCCAGGTCCGGCAGGCTGGCGCAGGCACCCTGGGGCAGCACCTCCAGGTAGAGCTGCAGGTAGCGGTCGGCGATCGAGCCGAGCGCGAACTGCGTGCGGACCAGTTCTGCCGCCCGGGCGCCGAGCGCCCTGGCCAGCGTGGTGTCGTCGAGCAACGCCAGGATCCGGCTTGCCAGGATGTCCGGGGCACGCGGCGGCACCAGCAGTCCGGTCCAGCCATCGCGGACGACCTCGACGCATCCCGGCAGGGCAGTCGCGACGATGGGCAGGCCGCTCAGCCCCGCCTCCACCAGAGCCCGGGGGATCCCTTCGCGGTACTCGGTCGGATAGGCGAACAGATCGGCCAGGCGGAGCAGGGACGGAATGTCCTCACGCCGGCCAAGATGCAGGACATGGGGCGCATGCCGTTCGATCTCGGCTGGCGGAATGGCCGATGGACTGGACGGCTCATGCGGCCCGACCAGCACGAAGCGAACATCGGGACGTTGCCGGCACACCAGCACAGCCGCTCGCAGAAGCGTGTCGATGCCCTTCTCGCGCGTGATCCTGGTCACCGTCATCACGATGCGGGCGTCGCCAAGGCCCAGGCGCCGTCGCAGTTCGTCTGCCGCGGGCGCTGTTGCCTGGGCGCGGGCAAAGGCTTCGACGTCCAGTCCCGAACCTGGGACCAATCGACTGGTGCTCGGCCGCACCAGCCCGTGCTCCTCGAAATAGGCCTGGTCGTGCCGGTTCTGGAACACCGTGAGCGCCGACGCGCGCGCTGCCCGACGCTGCAGCATCCGGTAGATCAGCCGACCCGCCATCGCCAGGAAGGACCGGCTGGCGAACAGCCAGCCCATTCCGTTGATGGTCCGCACCACCGGCGGCCCGTCGGTACCCGCAGCCAGCGGGCACAGAAGATTGGGCTTGGTGTCGAAGCTGTGAATCAGGTGCGGCCGTGCGGTCGCGATCACCGCCTGCAGTTCGGCCAGCGCCGTCCGGTCGGCGAGCGGATTGATGTAGCGCTTCAGGCCATAGAAATGATGCTCGATCCCGGCTTTCGCGAACGGGGCGGGATCACCGCTGCCGGCGGCCACGACCTCGAGGCCGCAGCGGCGCAATGCCAGCAGGAACGGAATGCGCAGGTCGTGGTCCTCGCCGCCGACGCACAGCAGGCGGGGGTTCATGACCATGCCACCTGGCCTTGCCTGGAAGATCGACGCACCAGGCTCCGCAAGGTGGTCGCGATCACAAGCAGGTCGCTCCAAGGGGTCGCCCGCTCGGCATAGGCGAGATTGAGCCTGATCTTCTCGGGCATGATCGTCTGGACATACGCACGCTCCGGGTCCGGCGCTGCCGCGAGGATCCGCTCCTCATCAAGGAAGGCGATGCTGGCGGGATCGGTGATCCCGGGCCTGAGCCGGAGCAGCAGGCGCTGGTCCGCGGTATAGAGCTCGACATAGCGTCGGACCTCCGGCCGTGGGCCGACCAGGCTCATCTCGCCGCGCAGCACGTTGGCGAGCTGGGGCAGCTCATCGAGTTTGCTGCGCCGCAGGATGCCGCCAACCCGCGTGATCCGGCGGTCGCCGGCCACCGTGATCGGCCGGCCCCGGCCCGCCGGCCGCATCGAGCGGAACTTGTAGATCTGGAAGGCGATCCCGTCCTTGCCGATGCGTTCCTGGATGAAGATCGCCGGCCCGCCATCCTCCAGCCGGACCAGACCGGCGATCAGCAGCATCAGGGGCCAGAGCAGCAGGAGGCCGATGGAAGCCAGAAGCAGATCGATGATGCGTTTGGTGCGGGGCATGGCAGGCCTAGCCCAACAACGCGCGCATGGACCCGATCACGCGCTCGACATCGGCATCTGCCATCTTGCTGTAGATCGGCAGGCTGATCATGCATCGATAGGCATCGGTGCTGGCCGGGAAGTCGCCTGGCCGCAACCCGTAGCGCTCCCGCCAGTAGGGATGAAAATGCAGCGGGACATAGTGGACGCTCGTGCCGATGCCGGCCTCGCGCAGCGCCAGAATGAGTTCATCGCGCTGGATCCGGCTGCCTCGGCCCAGGCGGATTACGTAAAGGTGCCAGGCATGGAGCTCCCCCGCCGGCGCCGGCGCCGGCAGCTCCACCGGCAGGCAGGAAAAGGCTTCATGGTAGGCCGCGGCGATCGCGGCACGCCGCTGCTGCATGGCATGCGCGCGGGCGAGCTGATGCAGTCCGATCGCCGCAGCGAGGTCCGGCAAGTTGTACTTGAAGCCGGGAGCCACGACTTCGTAGTACCAGCCGCCATGATCCGCCTTGCCGCTGTAGCGGTCGAACACGTCACGGCTGATGCCATGGATGCGCATCAGCCGGGCGCGCTCGGCGATCTTGGCGGACCGGGTGACGATCATGCCGCCCTCGCCGGTCGCAACGGTCTTGGTGGCGTAGAAGCTGAACACGGTCGCCGCTGTGTCGAGGGTTCCGATCAGCCTGCCGCCGCAACTCGTGGCGGGCAGCGCGTGGGCTGCGTCCTCCACGATCTGGAGGCCATGCTTCGCCGCGATGCGGACGAGCGGGTCCATCGCGCAGGCCAGACCGGCATAATGAACCGGCAGGATCGCACGGGTGCGCGGCGTGATGGCGGCTTCGACCGCTTCGGGACGGATGGTGAGCGTCACCGGGTCGACATCGACGAAGACCGGATCGGCGCCGAGGTAGTTCACCACCTCTGCCGTCGCCGTGAAGGTATGCACCGGAACGATGACCTCGTCGCCCGGCCCGATCTGCAACGCTTCGAGCGCCAGGTGCAGGCCGGCCGTGGCCGAGTTGACCGCGATCGCGTGCAGGTCGCCGCTGGCCAGGAACTCTCCGAAGTCACGCTCGAAGCGGCGCGCCTTGGGACCGGTGGTGATCCAGCCCGAGCGTAAGGTGTCGACCACTTCCGCAATCTCGGCCTCGCCGATATCCGGCAACGCGAACGGCAGGTAGCGGTCCGGCGGGGTGACGATGCTCATGCCGTCTGCACCTGCGCCTGGATGTCCCGGACATCGGCCACCTTGGCTTCCATGGCCACCTGATCATCCGGCACATAGCCTGGCACGTAGAACTGCAGGATCGCCCGCAGCCAGACCGCATCGCCCCGCGCGCATGCCTCGTCGATCGCGTGGAACGCCTTCCGCAAGGCCAGATCGTCGACCCGTTGCGTCCGGGCCGCCAGGACGCCGCTGGCGATCGCCGGCAGCCGGACCTCGCCCCTGTCGAACAGCTCCTCGTGCAGCTTCTCGCCCGGGCGAAGGCCGCTGAACACGATCTGCACGTCGCGCTCCGGCTCCTTGCCCGCGAGCCGTATGATCTGGCGGGCAAGATCCACGATCCGGATCGGCTCGCCCATGTCGAGCACGAACACCTGCCCTCGCGCGCAGTCTGGACGGATCCCGACCGATGAAGCCTGCAGGACCAGTTCCACCGCCTCGCGGATCGTCATGAAGTAGCGCTTGATCTCCGGGTGAGTGACCGTGAGCGGCCCTCCTTGGGAGATCTGCTTTTGGAACAGCGGGACCACCGAACCGGACGAACCGAGCACATTGCCAAAACGCACGGTCATGAAGCGCGTCCGCTTGGTGCGGCGGTCGACCGGCTGAAGCTCGGCGCTCCCGGCATCGAGTGCCTGACAGTAGAGTTCCGCCAGCCGTTTGCTCGCTCCCATGACGCTGGTCGGGTTCACGGCCTTGTCCGTGGAGATCTGGATCATCGCCCGTGCGCCGCATTCGGCCGCCGCTTCCGCGACGTTCCTGGTGCCGAGCGCGTTGGTGTGCAGCCCCTCGATGGGGTTCATCTCGACCATCGGCACGTGCTTCAGTGCGGCCGCATGGAAGATCAGGTCAGGGCAGTGCTCGGCAAAGATCCGCTTGATCCGCTTTCCGTCGCGAATATCCGCCAGGATCGGCACGCCGACGATACTTGGCGCCTTCGTGACGAGTTCCTGCTCGACCGAATATAGATTGAACTCGCACTGATCGAGGTAGACCAGCATGCTGGGCTCACAGCGGGCGAGCTGGCGCATCAATTCGCTGCCGATGCTGCCGCCAGCGCCAGTCACCAGGATCCTCCGACCCTTGATCAGATCCCGGACGGAGGAATGATCGAACTGGATCTGCGGCCGCCCCAACAGTTCCTGCAAAGCAAACGGACGAAGTTCGATTCGCCCGTCATCAACGGTTGCTTTGAAATCGATGGGATCCGGAAGGCGCAACAGTTCCAGCCGCAGCCCCTCGGCCTGTCCCATCACCCGGCGCAGAAGCGAACCGTCGACCTGTTCAGCGAAAATCAATCGCTCGGGCCGTCGACCCTTTACAGCAAGTTCATGAACCACGGACGCAAGCTCTTCGATGCTGCCCAGTATCGGAACACGCAAGATGTCACGGCCACGGGTCATGGTATGAAGATCGAGCAGGCCAAGAACCTGGTAGCGTTCTTGGGGGTCGGACGTCACGGCTCGGATCAACAGGTCCGCGCTCTCTCCAGTGCCGGCGATGATGACCGGCACCCGTGACATCAGGTTTCTTGGACGGGATGACATGCGGCCCCCCCAGATCCTAAAGGCGAACCGTGGCCCCCCCAGCATGATCAGCAACAGCAGCCACTGAATGATTGGCACGGTCCGCGGTACTGTCGCGAGCCGATCCGAGATGAACATGACTGGCAGAAATATCAGAATAGCTAACGTAGCCGCCCGCAGCACGATTATAAGATCCCAGGCGGAGCTGTGCCGCCAGACGCCACGATACAGACCGAGAGCGACGAACACGCCGGCGGCAATTATGGAGAAGGCCAAAGTGCTCTGCAGCAAACCCTGCCGGAACAATACCCCCCAGCCTTCGCGCAGCACCCATGCCAGGGGAAATGACGCCATCGCGACGAAGAGGTCATGAACAAATATGACCAAGACCCTTCGGCGCAGGGCAAAATGCTGAATGATTGTGTTTGCCTCAACCGGCAATGTCGAATGCATCGGCACAATTCCCACCCATACATCTTTTTATGATATGGCAGTCTTTGGGCGCACCTCAATATACATGATGCAATAATCGATATAACTGTAATATTTTCCTATAACGCTATTGTATTTTTCATTTATGAACTGAATGTTAATATTAACACGAGGATATATGACGAGCAAGAGGCAAATCTCGGGCAATGGATTGCAATCTACACATTTATTTTTACATGATATGGTTTGGATCTTTCATAAGAATTTATCAGATGGAATCCGACACAGTGACCGTTTACCATACCGGCGTTAATAATATTCATTCCTAACACTTAAATTGTTCGTTTTGCTGGTTGAAGAAGGTGTAAGCATCATCTGTTTTTCAGGTTCTCATAATGAAAATGGATCGATTCTCCCGGCAGGATAGCCACAAGAATAACCAATCGAGTTGAAGTCAATTCTCCGGAACTTGCCATCTATCGTTCAGGCGCTGGCGAGTGGGGGGACGCTGACGGAGAATTCCGACCCGGCGACGGTGGCCGTGGCAGTCAAGGATGAGCGACGACCCGGGCCTGACAACGTGACGGGCTCGCCGCCGACCCGTTCGGCAAGGGCCGCAACATGGGCCCGCACCCAGTCGTAGTTCGCCGCCACCGATCCGGCTGCGTACGGGCATCGCATGGGGCGCTGGAGCCGTCGCCTGGCCGTGCCCTTCCTGGAGTTCGTGGGTATCCGCCCGAGTGGCCAGGTGCTCGACGTCGGCTGCGGGACAGGCGTGCCGACGGCAGCTCCGGCGGAGGCCGAGGCGGAGGTGGTCGGGATCGTTGCCTCGGAGCCCTGCCTCGACGGTGCCCGTCGACGCAGGTCCCACGCGAACATCGCTCACGAACGCGGCGACGTTCGCCGCACGCGCTTCGCCGACGGGCTCTTCCACGGATGCGTCTCCACCCTGGACCTGGACATCATTCCTGAAGCGGATCGTGGGCGAGAGGCGGCGGGTGACGCGACTGGGCGGGGTCGTTGCATCCGGAGTCTGTGACGTCTGGGGTGGCTTCTCCGCCTTCGCCCTGGTCTGGAACACAGGTGCTGTGCTCGACAAGGGCATCCATGCGCTGCGCGACGACCGGAAGGATCACCCGTTCGTTCGGCTGAACGGACAGGCCGGGCGGTGGCGGATGACGGGGCTGACGAAGGTGGTGGAGATCCCCATCGTCATCAGCTTCGATGACGCATCTGTCCGGCCGCCGGTTTCGCCACTACCTGATCGGCTTCCCGGCCGCTGGCCACTGCGGCTCAACAGCGACTGGCGGGGCTACCAGCCAGATTTCGGCGACCATTGGAGCGGCGACGGGGACGCCATCCCGGGAGGGCGTGACGGCCCGGGCTGCCAGGGCGGCATCGGAATCGGTGCCTACACGGTCCTGGTCTTCTCGCCGGATCGTTCCTGACGCACCCGATGGTCCGGCTTGGCGGGAACATCTGGGCCGCACGCTCGTTACTTGTCCCTACGTCGGAACCGGCCGGCGCCGAACTGAAGGCGACCGCGATGGCGTTCAACTCGAGGACCATCCCCAGCCTCGCGGCCGTGCCTGCGGGAAACACCACGCAGCACACTGCGGTGATCCTGACCGCGACGGTGGTGGTTGGGGCTGCCATCATCGCGGCACTCTATTTCGGCCAGGACATCCTCATCCCGGTCGCACTCGCGGTGCTGCTGAGCTTCGCGCTGGCGCCTCTGGCCCTGCGCCTGCAGCGGCTGGGGCTGCCGCGCGTGCCGGCGGTGCTGATGGTGGTGCTCGTCGCCTTTGTCGGCCTTGGCGGGTTCGGCATGCTGGTCGGCAGCCAGCTGGTCCAGCTGGCTGACAACCTCCCGCAATACCAGGGCAACGTCGCGGCCAAGATCCAATCCTTCCAGTCGGCCGCGCCTCCACCATGCTGCGGGAACTGGGCGCCCAGCTGGAGCCGGCTGCCCAGGACTTGCCGGCCGGCACGCCGATGACCGTGCGGGTCGAGGCGCAGCCGACCTCGACCCTGAAGATCCTGCAGAGCATCGCCCTGCCGCTGCTGGCACCGGTCGGAACCGCCGGAATCGTCATCGTCCTGGTGGTCTTCATGCTGCTCGAGCGCGAGGATCTGCGCGATCGGCTGATCGGCCTGTCCGGCGGCGACCTGCAGCAGACCACCCAGGCGATGAACGACGTGGCGCGGCGGGTCAGCCGCTTCCTGCTGATGCGGCTGGTGGTCAATGCCACCTACGGCGTCCCGATCGGGATCGGGCTCTGGCTGATCGGCGTGCCCAACGCGCTCCTGTGGGGCGTGCTGGCAACGGTGCTGCGCTTTGTTCCCTATGTCGGCCCATTCGTCGCGGCGCTGTTCCCGATCGCGCTGGCGGTGGCGGTGGATCCCGGCTGGAGCATGTTGGCCTGGACGGTGGGGCTGATCCTCATCATCGAATTGCTCAGCAACTGCGTGGTCGAGCCCTGGCTGTACGGCGCCAGCACCGGCGTCTCCACGGTGGCGATCCTGATCGCCGCGGTGTTCTGGACCGCCCTCTGGGGCCCGATCGGCCTGCTGCTCTCGACGCCGCTCACCGTCTGCCTCGCCGTGGTCGGCCGCTACGTGCCGCACCTGCGGTTCCTCGACGTGATGCTGGGCAGCGACCCGGTGCTGGAACCCCAGGAGCGGCTCTACCAGCGCATGCTGGCCGGCGACGCGCAGGAGGGTGAGGACATGTCCGAGGCGATCCTGGAGCGGCGGCCGCTCGCCACCTTCTACGACGAGGTCGGGCTGCCAGCCCTGCGGCTGGCCGAAGCCAACCGCCGGCGCCGGCGCCTGGTGGGGGAGTTGCGGGCGCTGGTGATTGACGGCTTCGTGCGGCTGGTGGCGGATCTGGCCGACCATGAAGGCGCCGACGTGGAGGAGAAGGATCGCGCTGCCCGGGGAGCACCGGTGGTGTGGAGCGGAACGCCGGTGGTCTGCATCGCCGGCCGGACCGGCCTCGACCGGGCTGCCGCCTGCATGCTGGCGCAACTCCTGGAGCGGCGGGGCATCGGCACGCGGGTCCTGCCGGCCGACGCGATCAGCCCGGAGGCAATCGGCAGCCTCGACCTGGAGGACGTGGAGCTGGTCTGCCTGCCCTATCTGGGCGGGTCCGCCGTCGCGCAGAGCCGCCAGGCCTGCCGCCGCCTGCGCCGCCGTGCCCCGGATGCCAAGCTGATGGTGGCCCTCTGGAACGGCCAGCTGGACGAAAGGAAATGCGACGGCGCCGCCGACGGGCTGGCCGCCGACGGGCTGGCCTGTTCAGTCTCCGATGCATTGCGCCGCATCGAGGCGCTGGCGACCTTGCCCTTGTCCTGCCCGATGATGGCGGCGCCGATTCCGGCCGGCGAGGACGGCCGGCTGGCGGTGCTGCACCAGACCAGGCTGCTTGACACCCCCACCGAGGAGCGGTTCCAGCGGATCACCCGCAAGCTGGCCAAGACGTTCGACATGCCGGTCTGCCTGGTGTCGCTGGTCGACGAGGAGCGGCAGTTCTGGAAGGCGGCCACCGGGCTGCCCGAGGACCTGGCCCGGTCCCGCCATGCCTCGCGGGAAATGTCGATCTGCGGCCATGTCGTCGCCGCCAACGACGTGCTCGTCATCGAGGACGTCCTCAAGGACCGGCGCTTTGCCAACAATCCCTGGCCGAAGGAGCGCGGCATCCGCTTCTATGCCGGCGCCCCGGTCCGACCGGAGGGCGGCCCGGCGATCGGCTCGCTCTGCGTGATCGACATGGTGCCTCATCGGCTGGGCGAGCGCGACTTGGCCTTTCTCCAGCTTATGGCCGACGAGGTGTGGCTGGAGATCCAGCGCGGCATGGCCGCCGACGCCGGACTGTCGCCGCACGAGCCCCATGCACCGGCCAGAGCGGTCGCCGCCTTCTAGCCCGCCCGGCCCGCCTTCAGCCGCGGCCGGACCGCCATGAAGTACACGAACAGGACGGTCAGCAGCAGGAACGCCACGCTGTCCGGGCTGGTGAGGAACACGCTGGGGTCGCCGTCGTTGAGGGCCAGGGAACGGCGCAGGTACTGCTCCAGGTCGGGGCCGAGGATGAAGCCCAGCAGCAGCGACACCACCGGAAAGTTCTCCCGGCGCAGAAAGAACGCGCCCACGCCGAACACCAGCGCCAGCATCATCTGGAAGGTCGAGAAGGTGGCGACGTAGCTGCCGACCAGGGCGACCACCGAGATGCCGGAATAAAGGAGTCCCCGCTGGATCGACACGATCCGCAGCAGGTAGGGACCGAGCAGATAGAGGGTCAGCGGGATCAGCAACAGCGCGCTGACCAGCAGCGAGGCGAACATCGGCGCGATCAGCTCGGACTGGTTCTGCAAAAGGCGGGCACCCGGCTGCAGCCCGTTGATGACCAGCACGCCCAGCACGATCGCCGTGGTCGGGTCGCCCGGGATGCCGAACATCAGCATCGGCACGAAGGCGCCGCCGCACATCGCGTTGTTGGAGCATTCGGCAGCCGCGATCCCCTCGCGGCTGCCATGGCCGTATTCCTCGGGCTTGCGCGAGGTGCGCTTGGCGTCGGCATAGGCCACGAATGCGGCCATGGAGCCGCCGGCCCCCGGCAGGATGCCGGTGCCGTAGCCGATCAGGGCGCTCTTGAGATAGGTCAGCCAGCCGATCGCGCGCACCTCGCTCCAGCGGGGCAGGAAGTCCCGCCTCTTGATGCGGATGCCCTGGACAGCGCCGGCCAGGCCCGGGTCGCCTGGCTTCCAGACCGAGGCCTGGTAGAGGATCTCGCTCACCGCGAAGGTGCCGATGATCAGCGACATCAGGTCGATGCCCTGGGTCAGCGCCTCGGTTCCGAAGGTGAAGCGCGGGATCGGCTGCATCACGTCGATGCCGATCGTGGCGATCATGATGCCCAGGCAGGTGGCGATCACGCCCTTGGCGACCGCGCCGCGCTCGACGATCACGATCACCACCAGCGCGAACAGCACCAGCGAGAACTTGCCGGGCGTGCGGATCAGCAGCGAGGCCTGGGCTGCCAGCGGCAGGAAGGCCATCAGCAGGATCGCGCCGATGCTGCCGCCGATCATCGAGCCCAGCGCGGCATGGCCAAGGGCGTTCGCCCCCTGGCCCGCCTTCATCAGCTGGTGCCCCTCGATCGCGGTCATCATCGAGGACGGCGCGCCCGGGATGTTGATGGTGGTGGCGGTGATGCTGCCCGCATACATCCCGGCCATGAAGATCGAGGCGCACATCACCAGGGACGGCACCACGTCCATGCTGAAGGTCAGCGGCAGCAGGAGGGCGATGGCCAGCACCGAGGTCAGCCCGGGCATCGCGCCGAAGAACGTGCCGATCAGAAAGCCCACGATCATGAAGGCGAAGACCTGCGGGTCCGCCAGGGCGGCGAAGCCCTCCAGCACGAAGCCGAGCACGTCCATCAGAGCCACCCCGCGAGCTTGGGCAGGCGGATGCCGAAGGCGCCCGCGAACAGGGCATAGAACAGGGCGGTGACCAGCACGGCGTAGCCGATCCGCCAGAGCGTCCGGTCCTTCTCGAAGCCGAACACCGCGAACAGGGCCAGGACATAGGCGAAGGTCGAGAGGAGGTAGCCTAGCAGGCCGAACACCAGGATGTAGAGGGCGGTGACGGCCACCACGATCGCCGGCTGCTTCAGGGATCCTTCCAGAGCGGTCGCCCGCCGGCTCCGCCAGGTGGCGAACGTCTGGAAGCCGAGCGCCGCATAGACCAGCAGCGCCGCGATGGTCGGCAGGAAGCGCGGCCCGGCGAAGCCCTCGCTGAACTGCGGGCGGATCCAGAACGACGCCGCCAGATAGACCGTGGTGAGGGTCAGGATGACCGCGGTCAGGCCCGGAGAGATCGGGTCCGCCTGGTCGCTGCGGTCGCTCATCTGCGCTTGCTCCCGATCAGGGGCACGCGGCGGGTCGCATCTCGACCCGCCGCGCCTTCGGCTCACTTGGTCAGGACGCCCTGCTTCACCAGGTCGTCCAGCTGGGCGAACAGCTCGGCCTGGGTCTGGTCGGCCCAGGCGGTGACCTCGGCGCTGCCGAGCCAGCTGGGGGTGACGCCGACATCGGCGACCCAGCTCTGGAACTCCTCGCTCTCCAGGGCGGCCTGGTAGGCGGCCTCCAGCTTGGCGACCACCTCGTCCGGCGTCCCGGCCGGGGCGGCGAACACGATGAAGCTGCCGATCCGCAGGTCCAGCCCGGCATCCGCCGCGGTCTGCACGTCGGGATAGGTCGGGTTGGGGCTGTCGGAGAATTCCAGGAGACCGCGCACCGTGCCGTCGGCCAGCAGCGGCGCGAAGTCGCCGAGGCTGGTGGCGACCACGTCCACCTCGTCCGACAGGATCGCCTCCTTCTGCGGCGCGGCCCCGCCCGGATAGCCGATGATCCGGAACGACGCGCCGGTCTCCTCCTGCAGCTGCAGGATCGCCAGATGGGTGCGCGAGCCGATGTTCTGGATGCCGATCGGGATGTTGCCCGGATCGGCCTTGGCCGCCGCCACCAGGTCGTCCATCGACTGGTAGTCGGAGCCGGCGTCGACGATGATCGCGTCCGGCTCGCTGGTGACCCGGGCGATCAGCTTCAGGTTGTCCATGTCGTAGCTCGGCAGCAGGCCCTGCCAGGGAACCGTCACCACGCTGTCATAGGTCAGCGCGCCGATCGTGTAGCCGTCGGGCTCGGCTTCCATCACCTGGGAGACGCCGGTGGCGCTGATGCCGCCCTCGACGTTCTCCACATACATCGAGGCGCCGATCTCCTGTTCCGCCAAGTTGGTCAGCTTGCGCACGATCCCGTCGGTGCCGCCGCCGGCCCCCCAGGGAACGACGACGCGGATGTCCCGCTCCGGGTAGTCGGCGGATGCCGCGCCGGCCATGCCTGCCACCAGGCACCCGGCGGCGAACGCGAGTGTTCTTGCGATCATTGTTGTTGTCCTCCCTGTCGGGGGGACCGGTCCATCCGGTCCCTCCCCATCGTCAACCTGGCTGCCGGGGACGCGTCCCCGGTGTCCCGCCGGCCCTGCTCAGTCCACCCTCTCCAGCACCATCCGCGGCGAGAGCGCCGCCGGGTCCATCCGGAGATGGATGATCGCCGGCAGGCCGGCCTGCCGGGCCTGGGCGAAGGCGGCCGGAAAATCCTCGTCGCGCTCCACCGTGGCGCCAAAGCCGCCATGGGCCCGCGCCAGCGCGGCGAAGTCGGGATTCACCAGCGCCGTGCCCGAGGGACGTCCGGGATAGTTCCTCTGCTGGTGCATGCGGATGGTGCCGTACATGCCGTTGTCGCTGATCAGGACCACGACGTTCGCCCGCTCCTGGCAGGCGGTGGCGAACTCCTGGCTGACCATCTGGAAGCAGCCGTCGCCGGCCAGGCAGACCACGTCCCGGCCGGGATCGTGGAGCTTCGCCGCGATGGCGGCCGGCAGGCCATAGCCCATGGAGCCCGAGGTCGGCGCCAGCTGGGTGCGCCAGCCGCGATAGCGGTAGTAGCGGTGCAGCCAGGCGGAATAGTTGCCGGCCCCGTTGGTCAGCACCGCGTCGTCGGGCAGCACCTCGTTCAGATGGGCGACGACCCGCTCCATCTTCAAGGTACCCGGCGTTTCCTGGGGTACCTGCCAGGCCTCGTAGTCGGCGCGCGCCTCTGCCCGCCACGGCCGCCTGGGGCCTTCGGCGGCGGCGGCGGCCAGCTGGATCGCCGCCGGCCCCGGCTGCGCCACCAGTGCCAGGTCCGGACGGTAGACCCGGCCGATCTCGGAGGGGTCGGCATGAATGTGGATGAGGCTCTGGGCGGGTACGGGCGGGGTGAGCAGCGTGTAGCCGGAGCTGGTCATCTCGCCGAGCCTGGCACCCAGCGCCAGGATGACGTCCGCCTCGCGGATGCGCTTCGCCAGGGCCGGATTGATGCCGATGCCGACGTCGCCGACATAGTTCGGGTGGCGGTTGTCCAGATAGTCCTGGCAGCGGAACGAGGCGCCGACCGGAAGGTCCAGCGCCTGCGCGAACCTCCCCAGGGCCTCGCAGGCCCGGGCGGACCAGCCGCCGCCACCGGCGATCACGAACGGCCGCTCGGCTTTGGCCAGCCGGACGATCACCTCCTGAATGTCCTGGTCGGCCGCCATGCCGGAGGGCAGGGTCGCGGCCGGCACGGCCTTGCCCTCGGCCGGACCCGACAGCATGTCCTCCGGCAGCGCCAGCACCACCGGTCCGGGCCGGCCGCTCTGCGCGACATGGAAGGCGTGCGACACATATTCCGGGATGCGGTCGGCGCGGTCGATCTCCGCCACCCATTTGGCGAGCGGGCCGAACATCGCGCGGTAGTCGACCTCCTGGAACGCCTCGCGGTCGCGCTGGTCGCTGGCGACCTGGCCCACGAACAGGATCATCGGGGTCGAATCCTGGAAGGCGATGTGCACCCCGGCGCTGGCGTTGGTGGCGCCGGGGCCGCGGGTGACGAAGGCCACGCCAGGGCGGCCGGTCAGCTTGCCGGTGGCCTCGGCCATCATCGCGGCCCCGCCCTCCTGCCGGGCCAGGACGATCTCGACCTGCGAATCCCGCAGCCCGTCCAGCGCCGCCAGAAAGCTTTCGCCGGGAATGCAGAACACCCGCTTCACCCCCTGCGCCACCAGGCATTCGGTCAGGAGGGCGCCGCCATGGCGCGTGGTCGTCTGGGTCATGGCCGCATTCCCTGCCGTATCCTTGTCGTTCAGGCGAAGTCTTCGCGCGCGATCAGCCGCTCGGCGGCCCGCTCGAACCGGGTGCGGGTCGCCAGCCGCGCCGCCTCGGCGTCCTGCCGGGCCAGGCCGTCCAGCACGGCCTCGTGCTCGGCCAGGATGGCAGCGCCGAACTCCGAGGCGGCGGCGTTCTTGAGGAAGGCCGAGCGCAGGTTGTTCTGGATGTTGGATTCGATCATTGCCACGACCTCGGCATAGTAGGCGTTGCCGGAGGCCTCGGTGATCCGGCGGTAGAGCAGCAGTTCGAGGTCGACCCGCTCCTCCAGCGCCGCGTCGGGCCCGCGCCGGTCGGCGTCCTTCATCGCCAGGAAGGTCTCCTGGATCTGCGCCATCTCCCCGTCCGAGCGCACCTGGGCGGCGATCGCCGAGGCCCCGGCCTGGACACCGGTGCGCAGCTGCAGGAGCTGGACGATCTGCTTGCGCTTCTCGAAGCAGGCCGGGCTGATCCGGAAGGCGGAGCGCTGGCCCAGATCGGCGACGAACGCCCCCACCCCGCGCCGCGAATCCACCACGCCGTTGTAGCGCAGGAACGAGATCGCCTCCCGGACCACCGTGCGGGCGACGCCGAAGGTGCGCGACAGCTCCGCCTCGGTGGGCAGGCGGTCGCCCGGGCGCAGCTGGCCGCTCTCGATGGCGCTGGTGATCGAGCCGGCGACTTCGTCGGGCAGGCGGCGCGGTCGGTCGATGCGGCCGAACAGGGGGGCGGTGTCGGTCATGGCGGGCATTCTCCTGGGGCGCGGCCTTTCTAGCAGGATTGGTGGCGCTCGCCGATATGAGTGCTGCATAGATGGAAACAGGTTGTCAGACAACAGATCATGTGCTTCGGTCCGGCCACCAGAACAGGAGGCGGGATGGCAACGCGCATCGGGCTGATCGGCCTTGGCGGCATGGGCCGCGGCCTGGCCAAGAACATGCTCCTGAAGGGGCTGGACCTGACCGTTTACGACCTCGATCCGGCGCGGGTGGAAGCCGCGGTGGCGCAGGGCGCCAAGGCCGGCCAGGGAGCCGCGGCGATGGCCGCAAAGGTCGACGTGCTGTCGGTCTGCGTCACCACCGCCGAGGCGGTGCGCGCCCTGGCGCTGGGCCCTGACGGCGCACTCGCCGCCATGAAGCCCGGGTCCGTGTTCCTGGACCACACCACCGTCTCGCCCGAGCATGTCGACACCATGCGCGCCGCCTGCGCCAAGGCCGGCATCGCCTATGCCGAGGCGCCGATGACCCGGACCCCGGCCCATGCCGACCGCGGCCAGGTCAACATCCTGTTCGGCGGCGAGGAAGAGCTGCTGGAGCGGCTGCGCCCGGTGTTCGCCACCTATGCCGAGAACATCTTCCATGTCGGCCCGGCCGGCCACGCGATCCGGCTGAAGCTGATCCACAACTACATCGCCTTCGCCAACGTCGCCGCCTGGTGCGAGGGCTTCGCCCTGGCCGCCAAGGACGGCCTCGACATGTCGAAGGTCATCGGGATCATCTCGGCCGCGGGCGGCCGCTCGGGCATGATGGACCTCTACGGCGAGCTCACCCTGCGCCGGGACTTCACCCCGCACATGTCCCTGTCCAACGCCCAGAAGGACGTCCGCTACTACGCCGAATGGCTGGAGCAGGCCGGCCTGCCGGGCTTCATGGCGCAGTCGGTCCACCAGACCTTCGCCCTGGCCTCGATCATGGGCCACGGCGCCGAGGGCTGCACCGCCGTGATCAAGGCCTACGAGGACCTGACCGGGATCGAGGCCCGCCTGCCCGACAGCTGATCCACGCTCATCAAGAACAAGGCCGGAGCGCAGCGCCCGCAGCCGGGCGCACGCCATCGGCGATCGATCAACAGGGAGGAATCAACATGCTCAGGACACTGGCCCTGGCCGCCGCGGCCAGCACCGCCCTCGCCTCGGCAGCACTCGCCCAGGACGTGACGCTCCGGCTGGCGCATTTCGCCGCCGACACCCATCCCGCCCAGGCGGCCGCCCAGCAGTTTGCCGACCGCGTGGCGGCGCGCACCGACGGGGCCATCGCCGTCGAGATCTATCCTGCCAACGAGCTTGGCTCGCCGCCCGAGCAGCTCGAGCAGACCGTGCTGGGCGCGGTCGAGATGAGCCTTCCGACCCAGGGCGCCCTGGACAAGTACGAAAAGGCGTTCGGCACGGTGATGACGCCCTTCGCCTTCTCGTCCTACGAGCAGGCCCACCAGGTGCTGGACGGTCCGTTCACCGACTGGGCGGCGCCCAAGCTGGAAGAGCAGGGCCTGGTGATGCTGGCCAACTGGGAATACGGCTTCCGCAACATCACCAACAGCAAGAAGCCGATCGAGAGCCCCGCCGATGTCGAGGGCCTCAAGCTGCGCACCCCGCCGGAGCTGCAGATCGTGGCCGCGATGGAGGGCCTGGGCGCCACCACCACCCAGATAGCGTTTCCCGAACTGCCCAACGCGCTGAACCAGGGCGTGGTCGACGGGCAGGAGAACCCGATCGGGGTGATCTACCATTTCAAGCTGAACGACTTCCAGGAACACCTGGCCCTGACCCGGCACGTCTATAATTCGATGGTCCACGTCATCAACAAGGACGTGTTCGACGGCCTCACCCCGGACCAGCAGGCGATCCTGCGCGAGGAAAGCAAGGCCGCGGGCGACATGATGCGCCAGGCGGTCATCGCCCAGGAGGAGGAGGAGATCGCCGCTTTGGAGCAGGCCGGGATGAAGGTCACCCGCCCGGACCTGGCGCCGTTCGCCGCGAAGATGGGGCCGGCCCGCGAGCGGGTCGCCGAGTATAGCGGTGCTGAGAACATGGCGACCTTCCTGGGCTTCCTCGACTGAACCAAAGGGCCCGAAGCCCGGCTCCGGCCGGGCTTCGCGTCGAGAGGCGCGCATGACCACCTTCCTCATCCTGGGCGTCCTCGTCCTGCTGATCGCGCTCGGCCTGCCGGTCGCGGTCTCCCTCGGCCTCACCGCGGTCGGCTTCTATGTGCTGCTGGGCGATTTCCGCACGCTCGCCATGCTGCCGCAGCGGATGTTCTCCGCCACCACCGGCTTCACCCTGCTGGCGATCCCGTTCTTCATCCTGGCCGGCAACCTGATGAACACCGGCGGGATCACCGAGCGGATCTTCCGCTTCGCCGATGCCTGCGTGGGCCATGTCCGCGGCGGCCTGGGCCAGGTGAACGTGCTGGCGTCGCTGTTCTTCTCGGGCATGTCCGGGGCGGCGGTGGCCGATGCCGCGGGCCTGGGCCAGGTCGAGCTGAAGGCCATGGAGGACAAGGGCTATGATCGCGATTTCTCCGCCGCGATCACCGCCGCCTCCTCGACCATCGGCCCGGTGTTCCCGCCCTCGATCCCCTTCGTGCTCTATTCCTCGATCACCGGCGTCTCGGTGGCCAAGCTGTTCCTGGCCGGCGTGGTGCCGGGCGTCTTGATGGCGCTGGCGCTGATGGCCGCGGTCTGGATCGTCGCCCACCGCACCAAGATGCCGCGCCGCGACCACATGGACTGGACCGAGGTCGCCCGCAGCTTTTCGGGCGCCGCCCTCTCGCTGCTGGCGCCGGTGATCATCATCGCCGGGATCTTCGGCGGCATGTTCACCCCCACCGAGGCCGGCGTCGCCGCCAGCGCCTATGCGCTGATCCTGGCGATGATCGTCTATGGCGAGATCCGCCTCGCCCAGCTGCCGGGCATCCTGTGGGAAACGCTGCAGCACACCATCCGGGTGATGTTCGTGATCGCCGCCGCCGGCTTCTTCGGCTGGCTCCTGATCCACCAGCGCGTCCCCAACCAGCTGGTCAACGCGCTCCTGGCGCTCTCCGACAGCCCTGCCGTGATCCTGGCCATCGTGGTGGCGATCCTGCTGGTGCTGGGCATGTTCCTGGAAGGCATCGCCGTGATCGTCCTGACCGTGCCGCTGTTCGCCCCGGTCATGGACCAGATCGGCGTGGACCCGGTGCAGTTCGGCGTGATCATGATCATGTGCTCGATGGTCGGCCTGCTGACGCCGCCGGTCGGCATGGTGCTGTTCGCGGTCTCCTCGATCGCCGGCCTGTCGGTCGGGCGGCTCTCGGTGGCGCTGCTGCCCTACCTGGCCGGGCTCTGCCTCGTGCTGCTGGCGGTGGTCGCGATCCCGGGCATCTCGACCTGGCTGCCCAACCTGGTGCTCGGGCCATGACCGCGCTTTGCCGGCTCGACCGGGCCGTCGGCATGGTCCTGCGCGCGGTGCCGACCGCCTGCCTGGCGGCCCTGTTCGCGCTGCTGCTGGTCAACGTCGCAGCGCGGACGCTGCAGTTCTCCGGCTTTGCCTGGTTCGACGAGGTGGTGCAGGGCCTGTTCGCCTGGATGGTCTTTGTCGGCGCGGCAGCGCTCTGGCGGGAAAGGGACCATTTCCAGCTGGACTGGCTCCCGGGCTCGC
Organism: Geminicoccus roseus DSM 18922; assembly: GCF_000427665.1. Taxonomy (NCBI): domain Bacteria; kingdom Pseudomonadati; phylum Pseudomonadota; class Alphaproteobacteria; order Geminicoccales; family Geminicoccaceae; genus Geminicoccus; species Geminicoccus roseus. Next base: position 4,278,228 of record NZ_KE386572.1, on the reverse strand, counting down.
TGCCCCCGGCGCAGGCCCGCCTGGTGCGCATCCTGATCTGCCTGCTGGGCATCGCCTTCCTGGTGGCCATGACCTGGTACGGCGCCACCCTCACCCTCAAGGCCCGGGCGCTGACCCCGATCCTCGACCTGCCGACCGCTCTCTTCTATGTCGCCATCCCGCTGTCGGGCGCGACCATGCTGGCCTACTCGCTGGCCGACCTGTCCAGCCTCCTGTTCCGTTCCAGCCCCCAGAAGGACCCTGCTTGATGATCTTCGACCACCGCACCTATGCCTGCCGCCCCGGCACCATCAACAAGCACATGAAGCTCTACGAGGAGCACGGCTGGAAGGCGCAGGCGCGCAACCTCGGCCAGCCTTTGCTGTACGGCAAGGTCGAGACCGGCGACGTCAATTCCTACGTCCACATCTGGGTCTACAAGGACGCGGCGGACCGCGCCGCCAAGCGCGCGGCCCTGGCCGCCGACCCGGAATGGCAGGCCTATCTCAAGCTCAGCGCCGAGGCGGGCTACCTGGTGAGCCAGGTCAACTCGATCCTGACCAGCGCGCCCTTCTTCCAGATGCCCGAGGGCTACGCGCTCGCCGACGGCCCCGGCGCCGGCTGACCCCGAGGATCCGCCCGGGTCTCAGCCGCGCAGCCGCAGCGGGCCGACCCGGGCCTCCTCGACCCGCAGCTCCGCCGACCATCGCAGGCTGGAGAACGGCAGCTCGATCCCGTGGCGGCGCAACGGCTCCCGCAGGAGCGCCAGCGGGTTGGCGCAGGCCAGCCGCAGCGCCTCGCGCGGCGTGGCCAGGCCCCAGGCGACCAGGTTGCGCACGGCCTGGTCCAGCCGGAGCGAGGAGCCGGCAAGGTAGGCGCTGCCGGGCTGGCGCACCGTGCCATCGGCCGTCAGCTCCACGGTCATCCCGGCGAACGGGTGCAGGCCGGGCGTGGCGCCGGCGGCCGAGATCGCATCGGTCACCAGGACCAGCCGGTCCAGGCCCTTGGCGCGCAGCATGACCTTGAGCACCGCCGGCGGGACATGGATCCCGTCGGCGATCACGGTTGCCACCAGCCGGTCCTCGGCCAGCTGCAGGAGGAACGGGTTGGCGAGCTTGGGCAGGGTCTGCGGCAGGCCGTTGCCCAGATGGGTGGACAGGCTGGCCCCGGCCGCCACCGCCGCCTCCAGGCCGGCCGCGTCCACCGCCGAATGACCGATCGCGACGAGCTTGCCGGCGGCCCGGGCGCGCTCGATCAGGCCCGGCACGCCCGGCCGCTCCGGCGCCGCGGTGACCAGCAGGATCGGCCGGCGCAGCCCCGCTTCCAGCGACGCCACCAGGTCCCAGGACGCGACGCCCATGGCGTCCGGCGGATGGCAGCCGGCATAGCCGTCCGCCGGATTGAGGAACGGCCCCTCCAGATGGTAGCCCGGCACCATCCAGCGCCCGAGCCGGCTGGCGGCCACCGCCTCGTCCAGAGCCGCGAAGCGCGCCCGGAGCTCGTCCGGCTGGGCGGTGATGATGGTGGGCAGGCAGACGGTGACGCCGCTGGCGAGCATCGCCAGCAGCGCCCGGTCCAGCGCCCCCGCATCGAGCCCAGGATCGTTGAAGTCGACCCCGGCAAAGCCGTTGACCTGCAGGTCGACCAGACCGGCGGTCGTCCCGCCCTGGCCGAAGGCCAGGCCCTCGGCCGGGTCCTGCTCCAGCACGCGGCCCTGCTCGTCCGGATGCACGTCCAGGATGGCGACGCCGGTGTCCAGCGGCACGCGTCCGGGCGCCTCGGCCTCGAGACGCATCGCGGCCGGATCGGTCTCAGCCATGCCGGCCGCTCAGTTGCGACGCCGAGGCCGGGTCCAGCAGCAGGACGCAGTCCGGGTGCTGCTGGAGGATCGAAGCGGGATAGTCCGGCGTCACCGGGCCTTCCACGGCATGGCGCACCGCCTCGGCCTTGCGCGCGTCCGGCACCGAGAGCACCACGCGCGCAGCCTTGGCGATCTGCCGGACGCTCATCGAGATCGCGGTGGCCGGGACGTCCTCCAGGGAGGGGAACCAGCCCTCGCCCAGCTGCTGCCGGCGGCAGGCCTCGTCCAGCGTCACCACGATGAACGGCTCCTCGGTCTCGAAATCGGCCGGCGGATCGTTGAACGCCAGATGGCAGTTCTCGCCGATGCCGGCAAAGCAGACATCGATCGGACGATTGCCGATCCGTTCGCCCAGGCGCTTCGCCTCGGCCGCCGGATCCCCGGCATCGCCGTCCACCGGCACGAAGCGGACCCGGCCGCCCAGCGGCGTCACGAACCGCTCGGCGAGGTAGCGCCGGAAGCTGGCGGGATGGTCGGCCGGCAGCCCGACATACTCGTCCAGATGGAAGGCGGTGACCTTCGACCAGTCGATGCCTTCCGCCGCCACCAGCCGCTCCAGCATCTCGAACTGGCTGGCGCCGGTGGCGACCACGATCACCGCCTCGCCCCTGGCCGCGATCGCGTCCCGGATCGCCTCCGCGCCGATCCGCGCGGCCTCGGCGCCGAGTTCGGTCTTGCTGGGCTTGATCACGACCTGCATGGCGCCTTCCTTTTTCGGAACAGGTGCTGGAACGAATTGGGCAGATCGCTACGCCGCCCTCCGCAAGGGCGCAACCCACACCGGAAACGTCGCCGGCATATTTTTCAACATGGACCGTTCAATAAGGTTGACCTGCCGCGCCGGCCGAAGCACCCATCCACGGATCGGATGGGATGATCAGCGGAGAAACAAGATGATGTTCGCTTCCAGGGCGCGACTTCCCGCGCTTGCTGTCCTGCTCGCCGGCCTCGTGGCCACCAGCGGCATGGCGACGGCGCAGACCACGCTGCGCTTGGCCGAGAACCAGCCGGACGACAATCCCGTCACGATCGCGATGCAGCGCTTCGCGGAGCTGGTCGACCAGAAGACCAACGGCGAGGTGAAGGTCGAGGTCTACTCCGGCGGCCAGCTCGGCCAGGAGCCGGAATCGATCGAGCAGGCGCAGGCCGGCGTCATCGACTTCGCCCGGGTCAACTCGGTGGTGCTGGCCAATGTCAGCCCATCCATGGGCGCGTTCACCCTGCCCTACGTGTTCCGCGACGTGGAACACAAGTACAAGGTGCTGGACGGCGATGTCGGCCAGGAGGTGCTGGCGGACCTGCAGCAGGTCGGCCTGATCGGCTTCGACTACATGGAGGCCGGCACCCGCAACTTCTACAGTGGCGCCGACCACCCGGTGAAAAGCATCGAGGACCTCAAGGGCCTGAAGATCCGCGTGCAGCCGGCGCCGATCTCGACCCGGATGGTCGAGCTGCTGGGCGCCACCCCCACCCCGATGAACTATGGCGAGGTCTATTCCGCGCTGCAGACCGGCGTGATCGACGGCGCCGAGAACGACTATGTGAGCTACCTCACCTCCTCGCATTTCGACGTCGCCCCGAACCTGATCGAGGACGGCCATCTGAGCCCGCCGGCCCTGCTGGTCATGAACCTCGCGACCTTCCAGGGCCTGCCGCAGGAGCAGCAGGACGCGATCCGCGAGGCCGCCGCCGAGGCCGCCGAGTTCGAGCGCGAGGCGATGCTCAAGGCCAACGAGGAAGCCAAGGCCAAGGTCCAGGAGGCCGGGGTGACCATCACCACGGTCGACAACGCGCCGTTCCGCGAGGCGGTGGCCCCGATCTACGACGAGTTCCCGGACCTGAAGCCGCTGCTCGAGCGCATCCAGGCCGTGCAGTAGGCCCAACGCGCCGCCCGGCCGCGTCCCGCGCCGCCGGGCGGAACGCTCATCGTTCCCCATCGGAGCAGCAAGTCCAGATGCAGGCCCTCGACCGCATCCTCGCCGTCGTCGACCGGGTCATGGAGGTGGTCTGCCACCTCCTCCTGGTGGTGATCACGGCGATCACCGTCCTGCAGGTGTTCCTGCGCTTCGTGCTGGACCGGCCGACCAGCTGGTCGGAGGAGCTGGCCCTGCTGCTGCTGATCTGGTTCGGCATGATCGCGATCGGCATCGCCATCCGCCGGCACGGCCACATCGCGATCATGGCGGTGCGCGACCGCCTGCCGCCCCGCCTGGCCCATGCGGTGGATCTGTTCGCCCAGCTCCTGATCCTGGGCTTCTCCCTGGTGCTGTTCGCCAAGAGCTTCGAGCTGATCGGGCTGTCCGGCGTGCAGGTGATGCCGGCCCTCGGGATCTCGCGGGCCTGGCTCTACTACCCGGTCCTGGTCGGCGGGCTGCTGATGAGCGTCAATGCGCTGGGCAACCTCGTGCTCGGCCGCGTCGCCGCCCCCGATCCGGAGACCATGGGCTGATGGGCGACCCGATCGGAATCGGCCTCCTGCTCGGCGGCTTTCTCGTGCTCATGCTCCTGCGCGTGCCGATCGCGTTCGCGCTGGGCATCTCGTCCATGGTGACCGCCTTCTATCTCGGCATCCCCAGCCTGTTCGTCGCCCAGCGCATGGTCAACGGGCTGAACTCCTTCACCTTCCTGGCGGTGCCGTTCTTCATCCTGGCCGGCCAGCTGATGACCGAGGGCGGTATCTCCGAGCGGCTGGTCCGCTTCGCCGACACCCTGATCGGCCGGGTGCGCGGCGGCATCGCCCAGGTCAACATCGTGGCGAGCATGCTGTTCGGCGGCATCTCCGGCTCTTCCGTGGCCGACGTCGCCTCGATCGGCTCCTTCCTGATCCCGGCGATGAAGGACCGCGGCTATAAGCCCGGCTACGCGGTGGCGGTGACCGTCACCTCCTCGGTGCAGGGCGTGGTGATCCCCCCCAGTCAGAACATGATCTACTATGCGCTCGCCGCCGGCGGCCTGCCGATCGGGCAGCTGTTCCTGGCGGGCTACATCCCGGGCGTCATCCTGGGCGCCTCCCTGATGGGCCTGGCCTTCCTGCTGGCCGTCGTCCAGGGCCATCCGGTGGGACGGCGCTATGGCTGGCGCGAGGGGCTGAAGGTGGCGATCGACGCATCGATCGGCCTGTTCACCATCGTCATCATCATCGGCGGCATCGTCGGCGGCATCTTCACCGCCACCGAATCGGCGGCGGTCGCCGTGGCCTACGCGCTGCTCGTGACCATCCTGGTCTATCGCACGATGACCTGGAAGAAGGCGCTGGCGGTGCTGCGCGGCTCGCTGGAGACGCTGGCCATGGTGATCGCCATCATCATGACCTCGTCCGCCTTCGGCTTCCTGCTGTCCTACCTGAAAGTGCCGACGGCGCTGGCCGGCATGATCTTCTCGCTCTCCGGCGACCCGGTGTTCGTGCTGCTCGCGATCAACGTCCTGCTGCTGGTGCTGGGCATGCTGATGGACATGGGCGTGCTGATCCTGATCCTCACGCCGATCCTCCTGCCGATCGCCAAGAGCATCGGGGTCGACCCGATCCATTTCGGCATCATCATGATGATCAACCTGGGCATCGGGCTGGTGACGCCCCCGGTCGGCACCTCGCTGATCGTCGGCTGCTCGATCGCCCGCGTGCCGATCGAGCGGACGCTGCGGGACATGCTGCCGTTCTACCTGGTCATGGTGCTGGTGCTGATGCTGGTCACCTACGTGCCGGCTTTGTCCCTGACCCTGCCGAACCTGTTCCGCTAGGAGCCGCCGCCCTGTCGCCGGACCTCCCCCTCGCCCCGGCCGCGCCCATGGCGGCGTTTCTTCCCCGGGCAGCGGCCTCGGCCCAGGCGGGCGAGCGGGCAAGGCTGCTGCGCGCCGTCGCCGAGGGACGGGCGGCCTCGCGCAAGGAGATGTCGGACCTGTTCGGGATCCGCTCCTCCACCGTGTCAGAGCTGGTGGGCGACCTGGTGGCCGCGGGTCTTCTGGCCGAAACCCCGGTGCGCTCCGGCGGGCGCGGCCGGCCCGCCCAGCTCCTGGTCGCCAACCCGAACCGGCTGGCCGCGGTGGTGTTCCGGATCGCCAGCCAGTCGGTCCAGGCGGCCATCGTCAACCTCGCCGGACAGGCGGTCGCCGCCGAGCGTGCGGACGTGCCGGTCGGCTGCGACAACCAGCAGATGGCCGAAACCTTCCAGGAGCTGGCAGGGCGCCTGCAGGGGCTGGTTCCCCGCCATGCCGATCTCGCCGGCCTGAGCTTCTCGCTGTCCGGGGTGGTGGACGCGGCCTCGCAGCGCTGGCTGTTCTCGTCGCGCTGGCCCCGCCTGCGCAGCCTCGACATTGGCGAGGCCGTGCGCGCGACGAACCTGCCGGTGGCCGTGGCCCGCAACCTCGACGTGGAGCTGCGCGCCCGCCTGGCGCGCTCCGAGGATCGGGCCGGCGGCACGCTGCTCCTGCACTGGGGCTACGGCATCGGCGCGTCGTTCGCCATCGACGGCATCCCGATCAATGGCGGCGAAGGCCGGTTCGGCGAGATCGGCCATTGCCGGGTGTCGGCGGCGGCCGCCGCACCCTGCCGCTGCGGCCGGACGGGATGCCTGGAGACCCTGGCCTCGCTCTGGGCGCTCCAGCCGGTCCTGGCGGAGCGCTGGCCGATGCTCGACATCGACGAGACGGCGCTGGCCCGGCAGGTCGGCGCCATCGACCTTCTGTCGCTGCCCGCCATGGACCGCGCGGTCGACCAGGTGGTGGTGGCGCTGGCCAATCTGTGCCGGATCCTGTTCCCGCGCCGGGTGGTGATCTCCGGCCCGTTCGTCGCGAATCCGCAGGTATGGGCCGAGTTCCACCGCCGCTTCCAGGCCGAGGGCCTGCTGACCGCCGTGGCTTCCCCGGACCTTCAGGCCGACCAGCGCAGCAGCGAGCTGGAGCTGGAGGGCGCCGCAGCACCCCTACTCACCGCGGCGATGGCGCGGCTGCTGTCCCGCTAGCTGAACCGGAAACTGCCGCCGACCACCACCCTCCCTGCCTCCCCGGCCCAGACGACCGAAGCTCCGGACGGGCGCGGGGTGCTGGTCGAGGAAGGACCTACGCCCGTGCCTCCTGCCAGTGGGGATAGGTGACATAGGCCGTAAGCGCGCCCTGCTCATGCGACCGGATCGTGACCTTCTGGCCTTTTGGCATATGGACGATGTCACCAGGTCCTGCGGTGACGCTGCCGGCCTCTCCGGACACCGACAGCCGCCCCTCGAGGACGATCATCACATCATCGACGGCCATCGTCTCCTCGAGCACCTGATCCGGCCCATAGCGCCCGTACCCGATGGTGATCGGGGAGCCATGACGCTGATCGACCAGATTGGCGACGAATACGTCTCCGTCCTGCCCTGGGGACCGCGCCAGCACTGCGTCGGCGATGGAGAACTTGCTGACTTTCATGGGAACTGCACCTCTCGCCAGTGTGTCGTCCTCGACGGCGTGAGCTAGGCCCGGCGATCGCGCTGCCGGGACTGGTCAGGCCGGAAGGGGAATATGCTCGTCCCGGTCGCCGACCGGGAGATCGAAGCGCCCCTTGCCCCAGTTCTGCGCACGCCATTCGGCTTTGGCCGCCTCGATGCGCTCCTGCGAGGACGCGACGAAATTCCACCAGATGTAGCGGGGGCCCGGCAGGGTCGCCCCGCCGAGGATCATCAGGCGGGCGCCTCGGTCGCCGGCCGCGACGGTGATCCTGTCGCCGGGACGGAAGACCATCATCCGGCCTGCCTGGTACTCCTGGCCGGCGATGGAGATCGAGCCCTCGACGATGTAGATGCCCCGGTCCTCGTGCTCGTCCGGCATCGGCAGCCGGCTTCCTGCTTGGAGCGCCACATCCGCGTAGAATGTCTCCGAGAACATCGTCGCCGGCGCCTTTTCGCCGTAGGCGTTCCCCAGGATCAGCCGGACCGAGACGCCGCCATCCCCCAGAACCGGCAGCGCCTCCTTGCCGTGATGCTCGAACATCGGCGCCATGTCCTCGTCACGCTCGGGCAGGGCCAGCCAGGTCTGGATTCCGAACAGGCTGCTCGGACCGGTTCGGGCGGCGGCCGACGTGCGCTCGGAATGGGAGACGCCGCGCCCGGCGACCATCCAGTTCAGTTCGCCCGGACGGATCGTCTGGTCGGCGCCGGTGCTGTCCCGGTGATGGAAGTCGCCGCGATACAGATAGGTGACGGTGCCGAGCCCGATATGCGGATGCGGCCGGACGTCGACGCCCTGCCCGGTCAGGAACTCGGCCGGCCCGGCCTGGTCGAAGAAGATGAACGGTCCGACCATCTGCCGCTTCGGCGCCGGCAGGGCGCGCCGGACCTCGAAGCCGCCCAGATCGCGCGCCCGTGGAACGATGAGGGTCTCGATCGCGTCGATGCCCACCTGATCGGGACAGCCGGGGTCGATCGCCGGGTTCCAGCTCATGCGCCTCATCCTCTCCTGGGTTGCCGGAGGGCCTCGCCCTTGCCGATGCGAATGCCAACATTCGATTGATCCGGGCCGCGCGAGCGGGAAGAGCGCTTTCGGTCCGGCAAGCGCCCAGAGTGGCAAGCGACCGCCTGCCCAGCTAGCCTCGTGATCCGTCGAATCGTGTCGCAGCAAGTGGAACGCGCGGGCAAGGCCGTCGGGCTTCGCGGCGCGCATGGGCGCACCCGTCGAACGCGGGCCTTTGATCAGGCCTCGACCCGTTCGTGCCCTACCGGCCGAGACCCCAGACGTCCGGATGGCGTGCGAAGTACTCGGTCAGCATCTCGATGAGGACCCGGACCTTCCGCGCGGGGTGCTGACCCGGCGGCCGGACGACATAGGCGCCCGCCGAAGGTGGCGGATAGCGCGTCATCACCGGAACGAGCGCGCCGGAGGCGACATAGTCGTGGGTAATGCAATCGGGAAGCCAGGCAATGCCCAGTCCGGCCGCCGCGGCGGCGGCAAGCGCCGTGGCGTTGTCGGCCTTGAACCGGCCCTGCGGCTGGACCGTGACGATCTTGTCGCCATCCAGGAACTGCCAGGCTTCCGTTCCTTGCATGACGGCCGGATGGTCGACGACCTGCTCCGGTGTCTCGGGTGACCCATGGGCTTCGATATAGCCCGGGCTTGCGACAAGCTTTCCGTAGATCGGCCCGATGCGCTTCGCGATCAGGTTGGAGTCCTGAAGATAGCCGACCCGGATCGCGCAATCGAAGCCTTCGGCGATGAGGTCGACGAAGCGATCGCTGTAGGAGGTGTGGATGTGGAGCTGCGGGTGCTGCTGCGCCATGTCCGCCAGCACGGGGGCGAAGTGAGTAGGGCCGAACGTGAGCGGCATGGCGACCCTCAGGCGGCCGCACAGCTCACCGGTCGGCAGGATCCTTTCCCTGGCCGAATCGATCTCGGCGCTGGCCCGGGCCGCATGGTCCCGGAACGTGAGCCCCGCTTCGGTAAGCGCGGCGCCGCGCGTCGTGCGCGCCAGGAGCTGGACGCCCAGTTCCGCTTCCACCCGGAACAGCCGCCGGCTGACGATCGACTTGGAGACGCCCAGCCGGCGCGCGGCGGCCGACACGCCCCCGGCATCGGCCACGGCGACGAAGGTCTGCAGATCCTCGATGTCCATTCGGACGTTCCCGGTTTCGCGACACAGCTTGTCCGGTCATGGCGCTACAGCATTGCCGCAAGGAACAACAGAATGCGGCGAGCAACGTCGCCCGCTGGCGCACGTCGCCCGACCCACTCATCGCCGTCCCTGGCGGCAGGCAAAGGAAGTCTTGATGACCCCTCGCAACGGCCTGGATTCGCTTCTCCGGCCTGAGGATTCGGTGCTCGTCCTGATCGACCACCAGCCCTACCAGCTCGCCAACCTGAACAGCCACGAGCCGCAGATGGTGGTCAACAACGCGACGGCCCTGGCGAAGGTCGCCAAGGCGTTCGGCGTCCCCACCATCCTGACCAGCGTGCTGGCCGAGCGCGGCGGCCTGCTGTTCCCGCAGATCATCGAGGTCTTTCCCAACCAGGAGGTGATCGACCGCACGCTCATCAACACCTGGGAGGACCCGAAGGTGGTGGACGCGGTCAAGGCGACCGGACGCAAGCAGTTGATCATCGCCGGCCTGTGGACCGAGGTGTGCGTGGCGATGCCGGTGATCCAGGCGCTGGGCGAAGGCTGGGACGTGACGGTGGTCACCGACGCATCCGGCGGCGTCTCGGTGGAAGCCCATCAGGTCGCCATCCAGCGCATGATCGCTGCCGGCGCCAACATGATGACGTGGATGGCGCTGGCGGCCGAATGGCAGCGCGACTGGGCCCGGGCCGAGACGGTCAACAAGATGACCGAGGTGTTCGCCCAGCATGCCGGCGGCAGCGGCATCGCCTATCTGTGGGAGCAGCAGCTGCTCCATACCCCGGTGCCGGCCGCCGCCGCCTGATCCCTGCCGGGGATGGCCAGGCCTCGGGCGGCCAGCCGCTCGGGGACCGGCGTCATGCCTTCCATTTGGGGGGTAGTCCTCCACGCCGCCACCATCGTGACCTTCGGCGGCAACCTGAGGAAGGCGCTCCCGGCCACCGAGCGGCTGGCAGCGGACGTGACCGAGTGCAAGGTCGCCGACCAGCGCCCGCTGGACGATGCAACGGTCAGGGGCTCGATCGCGCGGCGATCGTCGGCGGGGCTCGGCGGTCGGGGAGCCTGGCGGCAGGGGCCTCCAGCCGGATCCAGGAACAGCTGGCGACGCGTTCGGGCACGGCGGCCTATCTCCGAAAGCACGGGCCGCAGCCATCCGCCCCGGTCGATCCAGCTCCCCGCGCCTGACGACCATGGGCGCCAGGCGCCCCGGCTTCGGCAGCCCGCGCGGGCACGTCCTAGGATGTCGTGGCGCTCTGGTAATGCTTGGCCAGGAGGCGCCAGCCGTCCAGCCACCATGGGCCGCCGCCCGTCCCGAACGAGGCCACATAGGCCGCGCTCAGTTGTTCCAGCCGGGTGGCCGGCTCGTCGGCGACGCCTGGCCAGTGGAGCCTGAACATGTCGCCCGCTCCTCCCTGGAGCAGGTGCGCCAGCCCGGCCGGCAGCTCGTCCGGCAGCGGGCGGCAGGCGCGTTTGGCCGCCAGGATCGACGGCCAGAGGGGCTGGACCCGGCCCAGCAGCACCGGCAGCTGCGCCGCCCGCTCGAGCAGGTCGCGCAAAGCGGCCGGATCCAGCGGCTCGCCATGGCCGCCCGGGCGCCTGCTCTTCAGGAAGCCCACGCCCCAGTCGCGGTTCTCGTGCCAGATCTCCCAGCCGGTCAGTTCCAGCCAGAGCTCATGCCCGGCCCGGCACAAAACCTCGTGGCGCACCGCCGCAAAGTCGCGCAGGTCCAAGGGCGGGTAGCCGTCCAGCGTGCGCGGGTGCTGGATGTCCCAGCGCCACTGCTCGCCATAGAGCGCCTCCTCGAACCGGTCGAGCACCCGGTCGAGGCTGCCGGCGGCATCCTGCAGGCGGCGCAGGAGGGCCAGCATCCCCTGGCTGAACTCGATGTCCCGCTGGTCCTTCGGCCAGAGGTGGCCGTCCGCGAAGACCTCGATCCCGCTTGGCCGCTCGAAGCCCTCGCCTCCGCCGGTGACGACGGCCCGCCACCAGATCACCCGATAAAGCTCGCTGATGACCTCCCGGCGGCTCGTATGCGGCCAGACCTGCCTCACCCAGGGTTGCGCGTCCAGCCACGCTTGAGCCGCCCCGGGGTCCGTATAGGGCCGGGCGAGCGCCCGCCCGCGATCCGAAGCCGCCGCCATCTCCGCGATCACCGGCTGCCAGGACGGCGTCATCACGAGCGGATCTCCGCCAGGCACTGCGCCCGCAGATCGGCCCGCTGCACGGCATGGCACATGCCCGGATCCCGCCTGGCCCGCGCCAGGCAGAGTACGCGCGCATCCGCGTCGCCCAGCGTGTAGCAGGTGCCGGCATCGACGGCATGGGCCGGCCCAGGCAAACCAGCGGCCGCCAGGCCCAGCACGACCATGCAGGAAACGAGCAAAGGGTGCAGCGTCATGCGCCAAGTGTAGCCGCCACGTTCCCTGGCGGAAGATCACCCGCCCGGCATTCGAAGGGCAGTCCTACCAAGCTACGCCAACACCACCGCCGCCCGTTCCATCGGCAGGGGAAGGTGCGGCCTCCATTCCGGCCAGAGTCCGATAGATAGCTCGAGCAGGTGTCGTTGCATTCCAGAAAACCTACCGGGATACCACTCACTCCTTTCCGGCATCCTGGACAGCCGACCTTTGCTCGATCTTCATAACATCGCCCCAAGAATAACGCTGCGCCGGCCGGGAACGTTCCTGCAGCGACCCGACGCCGATGAACCTCCGCTCAAATCAGCGCCTGCGGATCTGAATCCCGATCACCCGCGTGGAGGACGCGCATGATGGCATCTTGGAGCACGACTGCATGAAGACGGTACGTGAGGCCCGGATGGGCAGGTTCCTTCTCCGGCTGCTGGCGAAGGGCTCGACGTTCATTGGCTTGATCACCGAAGGCGATGTGAAGCTTGCCCAGGTCAAGGGTGGAGAAGCTAAAGATGTCTGACCGCCTGAACCACACGGCCCTCAAGCTCAGCCCCCGGTTCGTGGGCTTCGACGGCGCCAGCACCCGGTTTCGCGCCCACTTTCCGCAGGGCTTCCGGTCGCCCCTCTATGCTCAGCGGGAGTACAACTACAAGATCAAGGCCAAGACTGAGCTGGACAGGCTGGCCCCGGTCGAGAAAGCCGCGACCGGGTCCGGTCTGGGTGGCGCGATCATCAAGGCCTTCCGGGCGACCGACCTGCTGCACCACAAGTTCGAGAAGCCAAAAGTCGAGGATCTTCTGCGAAGCGCGGATGGCGACCGGTTCATCCGTGCCGCGGCGCGCCTGGCGCTGGGGGAGATGAAGCCGGCTCTGGAGGAGATCGCGCGGGTGCTGGCCGGGCATGGCCTGAAGAAATGGACGGTCGTCACCTACCTGCCCTTCCTCTGGGCGCCGGCGACCCACATGTTCCTCAAGCCCACGATGACCCGCACGTTCGCCGCGAATGTCGGCCACCGCTTCGCCCGTGACTACAGGCCAGCGCTCGATCCTGAGGTCTACGAAAGTCTTCTCGATCTGGCGACGTTGACTGCCGACAAGCTCAAGGATTTCGAACCTCGCAGCAACATCGACATCCAAAGCTTCATGTGGACCGTCGAATGCTACGAGCTCGACCCCGAACGGACCCCTGCGCTGACCTAGATCAACCGACACCCGACACGACCTGCCTCAGGCGCAGGTTCCCCCGGCTGGGCGGAGCGTATACCGATCGGGCTCAGTCACCCCGACCTGGTGGATGCACAAGCTGGGCGGCACGGCGCAGCGCCGTCGCCGACCGGCGCATCCAGCGCATTTCTTGAGCAACCTATGGGTGCATCTGGCACGCGAACATGGTGCGGCCGCCGTCCACTACGGTGCCGGTCGAACCAACCGACCGACCTCCACCATCTGCCGCCACCCGGATGCGGCACCCGCGCCGGGCTGAACCCGCGCACGCGAATGATGCCGGCGACGCCTTGCTTCAGCTTGTTGTCGTGCGCTGCCAGGATCGCCCCATGGAACCCGCAAGGCCCATGGCCGGCAGGAAGTCTGCCTGCCGAAAGGCAGCGGGCAGTACCACCCAGCTGCTCGACCGCACTCAGGCGCTACGCTGATTTCAGGGCGGATTACCCAGATGGGCGGCAGTCTGGAGGCATGGCGCTTCCCATGGGCTGAGCAGCCTCAGGAAGAAAAAAACCAGCCGATCCAACGAGGGGAATGGCGCGCCCGAGAAGACTCGAACTCCTAACCTTCTGATCCGTAGTCAGATGCTCTATCCATTGAGCTACGGGCGCGCAGCCGTCTAGCGGCGTGGCGGGGTGATAGCGCCGTGACGGCGACGGCGCAACCCCCTGTTTGGACGGAAATTCGCGATCAGAGCGGAACGGCGTCCTGGCGGGTTTCCTCGATATGCTCGGGCGCGGGCGGGCCCATGACCATCCGGACCAAAGCCGGGGTCAGGAGCAGGATCAGGATGGCCAGGATAACGGCGGGACGCATCGAGGGAACTCCGGCGAAAAACGAGTTGCGACTGGGTAGCGCGATGCGGAAAAAAAGAGAAGCGTCCCCTGGTCCCGGCCGCCTCGGGATGCTTGCCCCGCGGCGCGGACGCTGCTCGAACCGCCGCCGGCGCCCAGCCGCCGCCGGACCCCGTTCCCGATTGGGCAGGACTTGACCCGCATCAACATCGCCCTGGCGCAGTTCGCCCCGAGCCTGGCCGACATCGCCGCCAACCTCGCCACCATCCGCCAGCTGCGCGCGCAGGCCGCCGCGGCCGGGGCCGACCTCCTGGTGCTGCCCGAGCTGGCGCTGACCGGGCCCGGCCCGTTCGAGCGGCTGCCGGGCTTCGTGCAGGCGGCCTTGCTGGCGGAATCCGCCCGGGCGCTGGCCGAACTGCAGGCGGACAGCGCTGCCGGCGGGCCCGCCCTGCTGGTGGGCCTGCCCCATGCCGAGCCGGGGCAGGCCCGGCCGTTCAGCGCCCTGGCCCTGCTGCATCGGGGCGAGCTGCTGGGCTGGCGGGCCAGGGTCGCCGGCGACGGGCGCGACGCCTGGTTCATCCCTGGGCCGGTGCCCGGGCCGATCGGCTTCCCGGTGGAGGGCCAGCCCCCGATCCGGCTGGGCGTCCTGTCCGGCCAGGACCTGGCCGGGCCCGACATCGCCGAGGCTTTGGCCGAATCCGGCGCGGAGATCCTGGTCGCCCCCTCCGCGCTGCCGTTTGCCACCGGCGGGTTCGACCGGCGCCTGCAGCAGGCGGTGCACCGGGTGACCGAGACCGGCCTGCCGCTGGTGCAGGTCAACCTGCTGGGCGGCCGGGGCAGGCAGGTGTTCGAAGGCATGTCGTTCGCCCTGGACGACGCCCGCCGGCTGGCGGCCCTGGCGCCCGGCTTCGTCCAGGACCTGACCGTCACCCGATGGGAACGGCCGGACGACGCGCCGCTGGCATCGGTGGAGGCGGCCCGGCGCACCCCGCCGCTGGACGAGATGGCGGCCCTGCACCAGGCGCTGGTCCTGGCCCTGTCCGACCGGCTGCAGGGCTCCGGCCAGGCCGGGGTGGTGGTCGACCTGGACGAAGGGCCGGCAGCCCCCCTGGCCGCCGCATTGGCGGTGGACGCGCTGGGTGCCGCCAGGGTGCGCGCCCTGGCGTCGTCCCGCGAGGCGGCGGCGCTCGCCACGGTTCTCGGGATCGCCGCCGACCCGCTCGCCCTGGACGCGGCGCTGCCCCCCTTCCTGGAGGGGCTGCCGGCGCGGCAGGTCGCGGGCCTGGCCGCCCAGGCCCTCGCCCGCCGCACCGGCGCCCTGCATCTTTGCGGCCTGGACCGGACCTCCCTGGCGCTGGGCGCCGCCGGGCCGGCGGAATCCTTCGCCCTCCTGGGCGACCTCGACCTCGGCAGCGTCCGGGCACTTGCCTCGTGGCGCAATGCCCGCCCGGGCGGCCCGGCCCTGCCCCCGACATCGCTGGAGCCGCTGCCGGGCGAGGCGGCCACCGAGGCGATCCTGCACGGGCTCCTCGACCTGCAGCTCGACCCGGCCGCGCTGGAGGCCCGCGGCTTCGAGGCGGCCAGGGTGGCGGAAATCCAGGAGCGGCTCGTCCGGCTGGCCGCGCGCCGCCGCTGCCGGCCGCTGGTGGTGCGGGTCCGCCCGCCCGTCCCGGACTGAGCCGGCCGGGATCCGGCGCTAATTATACCATAGGTTGAATTTCTCCGGTTTTCTTCTATGCTGCGTCGCCATGGGTCGACCGGGGCAAGAGCGGGCATGACGCAGGATCGGGGACAGCCTTCGGCCGCCGAGGAACCGGGCATCGTCGAGCAGCTGCTGGTGGTGCGGCGGCACTGGCCGCTGGGCGCGCTGATGCTGGCGCTGGGCATCGGCGGCGGCGCGCTCGCGGCGCGGCTGATCGAGCCGGTGTTCGTGGCCCGGGCGGAGGTGATCTACGAGCCGGTCACCGCCGGTGGGCCGGACGGGTTCGACCAGGTGGTGGCGGCCCCGGAAGGCGGCACGCTGGACAGCCAGATCCGCCAGATCGCGTCGCGCGCCATGGCCCGCGAGGTCATCCAGCGCCTGGACCTGGGCGCGGAGCTGGAGGCCCGCGGCGGGGGGCTCGGCCGGATGGCAGCCTGGCTTCTGGAACTGGGCGGTGCTTCCGCCGCCACCACCGACGTGCCGATCCTGCCGGTCCAGGGCGAGCCGCCGGCGCGCCAGCTCGACCGGTTCCTGGAGCGCCTGCAGGGCAGCCGCGAGGGCAAGAGCCACGTGTTCGGCATCGCCTGGAGCTCCCACGACCCGGTCAAGGCCGCCCAGGTCGCCAACGAGGTCGCCCAGGCCTTCGTGACCGCGCGCCTGGCCCAGAAGCTGGAGGCGGCGGAGCGGGTCGAGGAGCGGCTGCGGCAGCGCCGGACGCAGATGCGCGACGCGATGATCCAGGCCGAGACCCGGCTGGAGCTGGCCAGGGCCGCCGCCAAGCCGGTGCTGGTCGCGTCTTTCGGCGGCGGCGAGGAGCAGATGGGGGCCCTGTCCCGCCAGCTGATCGACGCCCGGATCGATGCGCAGACCCGGGCGATCCGCACCGAGCGGCTGAAGGAAGCCGCCCGCAACGGCAGCACCGGCCTGCTGGGCGCCGAGCCGGCCCAGTCCCCGGCGATGCAGAACCTGCTGGCGCTGGAGGCGCAGGCCGCGCGCGAGGAGGCGGACCTCCTGGCCCAGTACGGCGAGCGCCACCCAAGGCTGGTCGACCTGCGCAGCCGCCGCAAGGACCTGGCCCGCCGGATCGGCGCCGAGCAGAACCAGATCCTGCAGAAGCTCGACATGGAGGCGGAGCTGGCGCGGGTGCGCGCCGATGGCCTGGCCGCGCAGCTGGACGCGATCAAGGGCGACGCCGCCGGGCTCGCCCGCAGCCGGCAGGAGCTGGCCGGCCTGGAGGACGAGGCGCGCACCCGGCGCCAGGCCTTCGACGCCTTCGACCTGAAGGCGCAGGAAATCGTCCAGCGCCTGGCCGACCAGGCCCCGGACGCCAGGATCGTTTCCGAGGCGGTCCCGCCGGCAAGCCCGGCCTTCCCCAAGCCCGCCACCTTCATGGCGGTGGGCGGCAGCGTGGCGCTGGCCCTGGCCGCCCTCCTGGCCTGGCTGCTGGAATCCCGCGACCGCTCGGTGCGCACCGCCCGGGACCTGGAGCGGATCACCGGCCTGGTCACCGTGGCGATGGTGCCGCGCCTCTCCAGCCGGCGCGAGCGCCAGCACCCGCACGACGTCGCCCTGGACCAGCCGCTCGGCCGCTACAGCGAGGCGTTGCGCGACATGCTGGCGGCGGTGACCGACCCGTTCGCCACGCCGCAGGGACCGGAGGGCCGCGGCCGCTCGGTGCTGGTCACCTCGGCGGTCCCGGAGGAAGGCAAGACCACGACGGCGATCTCCCTGGCGCGGATGGCCGCCGCGGAGGGGCTGCGGGTGGTGCTGATCGACGGCGACCTCCGCCACCCTTCGGTCCTGGAGCGGCTGGGCCTGCCGGCGGGCCCTGGCCTGCAGGAGATCCTGGCCGGCCGGGCGACGCTGGAGCAGGCGCTGCGCACCGATCGCCGCTCGGGCCTGCGGATCCTGCCCGGCAGCGCCGCCGGCCGCACCGCGCTGGCCAGCCAGAGCGGCGAGCGCCTGCGCCAGGTCGTCCATTCCCTGACCCGCGACGTCGACCTGGTGGTGGTCGACGCCGCCCCGGCCCTGGCCGTGGCCGACACCAAGCTGCTCGCCCGCTCGGTGGACCGCGTGCTCCTGCTGGCGCGCTGGGGAAAAACCGGCGACCGGCTGATCGCACGGGCCGTGGCCGAGCTGCGCGAGGTCCGGGCGCCCTTGGTCGGCGCGGTGCTGACCGCGGTCGACCTGCGCCGCCAGGCCCTCTACGGCCTGGACGACCGATCCTTCGCCTATGTCCGCCACGCCCGCTACTACGCGACCTGAACCGGATGGCGTGGTCCTGCCGGGCCGGCCGGCGCTCAGGCGACGGCGATCCCGATCTTGCCGACATGGGACTTGGTCAGGAAGGCTTCCTGCGCGGCGGCGAGGTCCCGCAAGGGATAGACCGCCGCCACCACCGGGCGGATCTCCTGGGCCTCGATATAGCCGACCAGGTCGGTGAACACGTTCGGCGGCTGGTGGGTGCAGCCGAACAGGGACAGGTCGCGCAAGTAGAGGGTGCGCAGGTCCAGTTCCACGATCGGCCCGGCGATCGCACCGGCCGTGGCATAGCGCCCGCCATCGCGCAGGCCGTCCAGCAGTTCCGGCCAGCGCGGCCCGCCGACCAGATCCAGCACCAGGTCGAACGCCCGCTGCGGGACCGGCTCGTCCCGGTCGAGGATGGTATGGGCGTCGAGCGCACGCAGGGCGTCGGCCTTGGACGGGCTGGTGAGCGCGGTGACCGTCGCCCCGCGCCGCCGCGCCAGCTGGATCGCGGCCGAACCGACCCCGCCCGAGGCCCCGGTGATCAGCACCCGCTCCGCGCCGAGCCCGCTGCGCTGGATCATCCCCTCGGCGGTCGAGAACGCGCAGGGGAACGAGGCGAGCTCGACATCCGACCAGCCGGAGCGGACCGCAACGGCGTCGTGGTCGGCCGCGACCGTGAACTCGGCAAAGCCGCCGTCCTGTTCCGAGCCGAAGGTGGCGATGCGCAGCCCGGGCCCGTCCGGCGCCTGGACAGCGCGCACCAGCACGCGCTGGCCGACCCGCTCGACCGAAACGCCCTGCCCGACCGCCACGATCCGGCCGCAGCAGTCCGCCCCCTGGATGCGCGGGAACGCGAGCGGGCTGTTGGTCCAGCTGCCGTCCTTGTCGGCCGCGGCACCATGGCCGCCCGAGGCGCCGGATGCGGTGTCGCCGCGCACGCTCTTCGAGTACCAGCCGGTGCGGGTGTTGATGTCGGTGTTGTTCACCGCCGAGGCGCCGACCCGGATCAGCACCTCGCCAGGCCCAGGCTGCGGGACCGGCAGGTCGTCCCGCCATTGCAGGCGCTCCAGGCCGCCATGGCCGGTCAGGACGACGCCTTGCATCGTTTGCGGGAGCTTGGTCATGGGAACCTCGCAGGTAGAATGATCGCTCTACTTGCTCAGGTAGAGGGATCGCTCTACCAGGTCAACCATGACCGAGATGGCCAACAGGATCGCTGCCGGGCTGGAGCGCGCCTTCGCGGCGCAAGGTTTTGCCCAGCCGAGCGTCGAGGATCTCCGCGAGGCCGCCGGCGTCAGCCTGCGGACCCTCTACAAATATGCGCCGTCCCGCGAGGAGATGGTGCGCCTGGCGATGGAGCACCGGCACCAGCGCTACCTGGCCCGGCTGTTCGCCGACCTGCCGGACGACCGGGGAAAGGCGCTGGACGCCATCATCGACCGGGTGGCGGGGTGGATGGAGACCGAGGCCTCCCATGGCTGCCTGTTCCACGCGGCGGTGGCGGCGGCGCCGTCCGACCCGGACCTTCGGGCCCTCTTGCTCCGGCACAAGGCCGAGGTGGCAAGGCAGGCGGCTTTAGCCTGCGGCCTGCCCGGCCGCGAGGCCGACCTGACCCTCATCCTGGAAGGCCTGACCCAGAGCTGGCCGCTGGAGGGGCAGGCCGCGGTCGCGAGCGCCCGGCGTCTCTCGGCCCTGCTGCGCGCCGCGGGCTGATCCGTTCCGGCCCTCGCGGCAAGCGGCACGAGGACCATGGCGATCCGCCATTCCGAAAATCACCACACCGGGGGGCCGCGTATTGCGTGGGCCTGCTCCGGTTCCGGGCAGCGAAACCCCGACTGGTTGTCAGGAAAGCTGTGGAGGATGCTCCGCAACGTGGCGCCGTGGCGGCCAGGTGCCCGGCTTGAGCCCGAAGCACCAGTCGCCTTCGTTGCGCCCTATCGCCGGTCCAAAGCCTCGAGCCGTCATCCTCCCTACCGGCGCCAAGGTCGCCTCGCCGCGATGTGGCTCGCGCCGCCTGGGCTGGTCAGGATGAATAGACCTGCTTGCCGTCCATCCAGGTCTCGATGACGCCGATATCCTTGATCGTGTCCGGATCGACCCTGCGGGGATCCCGAGCGAGGATCACGAAGTCGGCCAGCTTGCCCGGCTCCAGGCTCCCGACCTCGTGTTCGGAGAACAGCTGCCAGGCAGCTTCCGACGTCACCGCGCGGATGGCGGATTCGACGGAGATCCTCTCGTGCGGCGCCAGCACGAAATCCGGCTCCTTCCATGTCCGGCGCGTCACCGCCATCTCGATCATGTGCAGCGGGTCCGGGTCGGTCACCAGGAAGTCCGAATGCAGGGTGAAGCCGACGCCGGCCTGCTCCACGCTTCGGCACCGGTCCAGAAGTTGCGCCTTCTCCTCGCCGAACACCTCATCCCGCATCGCGATCCCCCAGTAGTGGACGTGCCCGATCAGGAAGCTCGCCGACACACCCAGCTGCCGCATCCGTTCGATCTGCTCGTCGTGGAGGATCGAGCAGTGCTCGATCCGCGGGCGAACCTTCGACATGTCGACGCCCGCGTCGGCCAGCGCCTGACAGGTGTCGAGGATGTTGTCGATGGCTGAATCGCCATTGCCGTGGATGGCGAGGTGCCAGCCTTTCTCGGCCCGATCGAGCGCCATTGCGGTCAGTTCGCCGGGTTCCATGTAGGCAAGGCCCCGATCCTCGCGGTTCAGGTATGGCTCGCGCTGCAACCCGGTGAAACCTTGGTTGGACCCATCGGCGACCAGCTTGAAGCCCGCGATCCGGGCCATGGCGTCGCCATCGCCCTGGCGAATGCCGGCATCGGCCCAGGCCTTCGTCCCCAAGGTATAGAAGGGATAGGCGCGGATACGGGCCTTGAGACGCCCCGATTGCGCCGCCGCAGCCATGACTTGCGCGTCCGCCGGGGACTGCGCGAGAGCGCCGAGGCTCAACTCCGAGACCGTCGTGAGGCCGACGGCGCACCACTTGTCGAGCAGGGCGATCAGGCCTCCGACCGGATCGGCCTCGGTCATCGCCGGGTAGTTCGACGCGACCTGCAGGAATGCCACGTTGTTCTTCATGAAGCCGGTAAGGTTGCCCTCCGCGTCGCGAACGAACTCGCCACCCGGCGGGTCTTCGACGTCCCCGGTGATGCCTGACACCTCGAAGGCCTTCGAGTTCGCATAAGCCAGATGACCTGAGGCATTCAGGACGAAGATCGGGTGCTCGGTCGAGATCGGATCGAGTTCCGTGAAGGTCAGGGCGTCCGGTCCCTCCTGCACCGCAGGATCGAAGTTGCGGAAGACCAGCCATTCGCCAGCGGGCGTCTGCGCCGCTCGCATGGCGATATGATCCAGCACTTCGGACGCCGTCGCGAACCGGGCCATGCCGACATAGTCCATGATGGAATCGACGACGGAGCCGGAAATGACGTGGGTATGCGGATCGATGAAGCCCGGCAGGACGGTCTTGCCGTCGAGGTCGACGATGGCGGCGCCGTCGCCGGCCGCGGCGCGGACCTCGCCGTCGGTGCCCACGGCCAGAATGCGGTTGCCGCGCACGGCCATCGCCTCGCCTTCGAAGAAATCGGCATCGACGGTGAGCACGCTGCCGTTGGTGAAGACGGTGGTGGCCTGCCCCTCGGCGGCGGTCTGCGCCAGACCCTTCTTCGGCATCAGCGCCGCAAGGCTGGCCGCTGCGGCGCCGGTCTTGAGCAGATCCCGCCGATGGAGGGCCATCCAGTCGATCCCCCAGTTGCAGGACCAACCCTTCCCGGGTGCAGCCTGATCCTTCAGGTGGCGCACCGTTTCGTTGACGGCGAACAGCCCGCCAAACGTGCCGCTGCAGCAGGGGCAGCCATGGAACGTCTTGTCCGACATGTTTCCTCCACTGACGACGGTTCTGCCGCGCCCTCGGCTGCTGAGCTTCGGCACAAAAACTTTCCTCAGCTTCCGGAGAACCCGGACATCGCAAGGGGACGCAGATAGGTCTGGATCGTCCGCCCATCCCCGCGGTCAGCATCCGCGCGATGATCGCGGCGGCATCCGCGAAGTGCTCAGGCCTGCCGATGGCGTCGAGGCCGGGGGCCAAGTCGAGCATGCGGGCAACCTTGATCCCTTCCCAGGCGCTGCCCGCGACATTCCCGACATGCGCGCCGGCGGGCTCGTTCTGCTCGATCAGCACGTCGACCAGGAGCGACGCGAAGACCCTCGATGCGGATGCCGGGGTCGGGAAATCGTTGGGGCGCATAGCGGGATTGGTCTCATCGAGGAGACTGCCCTCCTGAACGACGATGCAGCCTCTCTGGTAGCGCGTCGGATGCTTGATGAACGCACCAAGCGTCGGCGTGCCCGAGGCGATCTCTACCGTATAACGGGAAATTTCATCCATGGGTGAGGCTTCGCGAGCGCGGGCGGCGTTTGCGGGCCGGAATGACCGCGGTCGAGAAGACTTGCGCGCCGTTCGTGCCGAACCATGGCAAGGGGCGACCTGCCGTGACGACCATGGATCATGACGTCGCCGCGCGGATGGCGAACGACCGCGCCCGGCCGCATCGCAGCCAATCCGGAAGACGCAACTCCCTCATGCCGGATCAACCCGGTTTGCGGAAATTTTCAAACAAATTCAAGTAATATTCATACTATTTCTTGCCGCTTCAATAACATGAAGGCGCATGGGCAAGTGTGCATTCTTCCGTTACTTCGTTGATCCGTCGCCCATCCTCTGGAGTCGAGGCATGAAGATCGGATTCGCCGGTTTCGCCGGCCTGTCGCTGCTGTTCTTCCCGCTGGCCGCCGCCGCGCACGGCACCATGGAAGTGCCGATCAGCCGGGTCTATGCCTGCTACAAGGAAGGGCCAGAATCGCCAAAAAGCGCCGCCTGCAAGGCCGTCGTGCAGGCGGGTGGCACCCAGCCGCTCTACGACTGGAACGAGGTCAACCAGGGCCAGGCCAACGGCGACCATGCCAGGCTGGTCCGCGACGGCGCGATCTGCGCCGGCGGCCGCTCCAAATATGCCGGGCTCGACCTGCCGGGCCAGGACTGGCCGGCCACCACCATCGTACCCGACGCCTCGGGCCGGTTCCCCTTCGTGTTCCACGCCACCGCGGTCCACGCCGCCCGCTATGTCGACTTCTACATCACCAGGGACGGCTGGAACCCGGCGGCACCGCTGAAATGGGCCGACCTCGCCAGGTTCGCCTCGGTCTCGTCGCCGAAAGCGGTCGACCACCGCTTCCGGATGAACGTCCAGCTCCCGGCCGGCAAGACCGGTCGGCACGTGATCTTCGCGATCTGGCAGCGCTCGGACAGCCCGGAAGCCTTCTATTCCTGCTCGGACGTGCGGATCGCCGCCATTGGCGGCGCCACCCCGCCGGTCAGCTGGGACGAGGCCGGCCAGGTGGTCGCGCGGGCCGACCTGCCGGCCGGCTCCACCGCGACCCTGCGCGTGTTCGACGCGGCCGGCCGCGATGTCGCCCGCCACGCCGTTACCCTCTCGGCCGCCACCGGCAAGGCCGCCAAATGGCCGGCAACCCTGGCCAAGGCGGTCAACGACGCCTCGTCCATCTTCCGGATCGGTGTCCTCGGCACCAGCGGCGCCAACGTGACGGTCACGCCGGTCGCAAGCGCCACCGCCAACCGGGTCTATCGCAGCAGCCGGCACCCGGGCCACGGCTACGAGATCGACATCGATACGCCAGCCACCGGTGGCGGCGGCACGGGTGGCAGCGGAACCTGGCAGGAAGGGACGAGCTACCGGGTCGGCCAGGCCGTGACCCATCAGGGCCGCACCTATCGCTGCCTGCAGGCGCACACCGCCTATGTCGGCGCCGGCTGGACGCCGTCCACCACCCCGGCCCTCTGGCAGCCGGCCGGCTAGCCCGCCACGCCTGCCCGGACGTTCCTGGAATCCGCGCGCACTTCCTGATATCCAGCGTGACCCGCGCCGGGCACCCGCCCGGCGCGGCGGGCAATTGCGCCCACCAACGTCCATGGCTGGAACCGGTCCCTTGTCGCCGACCCTTACCCTCCACGATACCGCGACCCGTGCCAAGCGGCCGTTCGCGCCGATTCGTCCGGACCGGGTGGGCCTCTATGTCTGCGGACCGACCGTCTACGACCGGATCCATATCGGCAACGCCCGGCCCCTGATCGTCTTCGACGTCCTGAACCGGCTCCTGCGCCAGCTTTTCCCGCAGGTAACCTATGTGCGCAACATCACCGACGTCGACGACAAGATCATGGACCGCGCGGCCGAGCGCGGCATCTCCATCGAGGAGGTGACCCGCAGCACCACCGAGCAGTTCCACAAGGATACGGCGGCGTTGGGCTGCACCCCGCCCGACCACGAGCCGCGCGCCACCCAGCACATCGCCGGGATGATCCGGCTGATCGAGACGCTGATCGCGAACGGCCACGCCTACGAGAAGGACGGCAACGTCCTGTTCAACGTGCCGTCGTTCGCCGGGTACGGCCGCCTGTCCGGCCGCGACCGCGACGAGCAGATCGCCGGGGCCAGGGTCGACGTGGCCCCCTACAAGCGCGACCCGGCCGACTTCGTGCTGTGGAAGCCTTCCGCCGCGGACCAGCCCGGCTGGGACAGCCCCTGGGGCCGCGGCCGGCCCGGCTGGCACATCGAGTGCTCCGCCATGTCCGAGCATCATCTGGGCGTGCCGTTCGACATCCATGGCGGCGGCA
The DNA here is from genome assembly GCF_000427665.1 of Geminicoccus roseus DSM 18922. Taxonomy (NCBI): domain Bacteria; kingdom Pseudomonadati; phylum Pseudomonadota; class Alphaproteobacteria; order Geminicoccales; family Geminicoccaceae; genus Geminicoccus; species Geminicoccus roseus. Next base: position 4,253,725 of record NZ_KE386572.1, on the reverse strand, counting down.
TCGACCTGGTGTTCCCGCACCACGAGAACGAGATCGCCCAGACCTGCTGCGCGCGCGGCCTCTCCCACATGGCGAACTTCTGGCTGCACAACGGCTTCGTCACCGTGAACGGCGAGAAGATGGCGAAGTCGCTCGGCAACTTCACCACGGTGGAGGACGTCCTGGCCAAGGCGCCGGGCGAGGCCGTGCGCCTGTGGACGCTCGGCACCCATTACCGCTCGCCGCTGGACTTCTCCTGGGAGGGCATCGAGCGCGCCAAGGCGACCCTGGACCGCTTCTACGGCGCCCTGGCCCGGGTTCCCGCGCTTCGCACGAACGAACCCGAGAACGGCGATTTGCACGAACGAACCCGAGGCCGGGCGGATCGCACGAACGAACCTGAGCCCGCTTTGCTCGAGGCCTTGTGCGACGACCTGAACACGCCGAAGGCCCTGGCGGTCCTCCACGACCTGCTGGGCCGCCTCAACCGCACGAACGAACCCGAGGACCGCGAGCGGCTTCGGGCGTCCGGCGCGGTGCTGGGCCTGCTGCAGGCCGAGCCCGAGGCCTGGCTGAAGGGAGGCTCCGTGGCCGACGACAGCCAGGAGATCGAGGCCGCGATCGCCGCACGCCTGGCCGCGCGCAAGGGCAAGAACTTCGCCGAGGCCGACCGGATCCGCGCCGAACTTTCCGCGCGCGGCATCATCCTGGAGGACGGGCCCGGCGGCACCACCTGGCGGAGGGCGTCATGAGCGGCGAGCGCCTCTGGCTCTACGACACCACCCTGCGCGACGGCGCCCAGACCCAGGGCGTCGACTTCTCGGTGGCCGACAAGATCAAGATCGCCAGGCTGCTGGACGAGCTCGGCATCGACTATGTCGAGGGCGGCTGGCCGGGCGCCAACCCGACCGACGACCAGTTCTTCGCCAAGCCGCCGGCCCTGGCGCGGGCCGTCTTCACCGCGTTCGGCATGACCCGCCGGGCCGGCCGCTCCGCCGACAACGACCCGGTCCTCGCACCTCTGCTGCGCGGCCAGGCGAAGGCGGTCACCCTGGTAGGCAAGTCCTCGCGCGCCCAGGTCGTCGACGCGCTGGGGGTGGAGCCTGACGAGAACCTGCGGATGATCGCCGATTCCATCGCGGCCCTCGTGGCGCGCGGCAAGGAGGCGATGTTCGACGCCGAGCATTTCTTCGACGGCTGGAAGAAGGACCCAGGCTACGGCCGCGCCGCCCTGGAGGCGGCCCTGGAAGCCGACGCGCGCTGGATCGTGCTGTGCGACACCAATGGCGGCGCCCTGCCCCACGAGGTCGCGGCGATCACCCGGCAGGTCGCGGCCTTCGTGCCGCCGGACCGGCTGGGCATCCACACTCATGACGACACCGGCAACGCGGTCGCCAACTCGATCGCGGCGGTACGCGAGGGCGCCCGGCAGGTCCAGGGCACGCTGAACGGGCTGGGCGAGCGTTGCGGCAACGCCAACCTGGTCAGCCTGATCCCGACGCTCGTCCTCAAGATGGGCTACCGGACCGGCGTGACGCCCGAGGGCATGAAGCGGCTGACCCAGATCAGCCGCACCTTCGACGAGCGCCTGAACCGCACGCCGAACCGGCACGCGCCTTATGTCGGCGCGTCCGCCTTCGCGCATAAAGCCGGCCTGCACGCCTCGGCTGTCGCCAAGAACCCGAGCTTCTACGAGCATCTGGACCCGGGCCTGGTCGGCAATGCCCGCGAGGTGCTGGTCTCCGACCAGGCCGGCCGCTCCAACCTGCTCTCGCGCTTCACCGAGATGGGCCTGGCCGTCTCGCCGTCCGACGACCAGGTCCAGGACCTCCTGCGCACCATCAAGGAACGCGAGGCGGAAGGCTGGGCCTATGACGGGGCCGCCGCCAGCTTCGAGGTGCTGGTGCGCCGCTCGCTGGGCATCCTGCCGAACTATTTCGAGCTGCAGCGTTTCCGGGTCATCAACGAGCGCCGCTTCGACGCTCGCAGCCACGTGACCGACCTGTCCGAGGCCAGCATCAAGGTGCTGGCGGAAGGCCATGTCTTCCACACGGTGGCCGAGGGCAACGGCCCGGTGAACGCCCTGGATACCGCCCTGCGCCAGGCGCTCAGCCACATCTATCCGAGCCTGCGCGACATGCAGCTGGTCGACTACAAGGTGCGCATCCTGACGCCGCGTGCCGGCACCGCCGCGGTCACCCGGGTCATCATCGAGAGCGCCGACGAGGACGGCCGGGTCTGGCAGACCGTCGGCGTGTCCGGCAACATCATCGACGCCTCCTACGCCGCCCTTTGCGACGCGATCGTCTGGAAGCTGGTCACCGAGCAGCGCGCGTCTGCCGCGGAGGCCGCGTGAAGGACGCCAGCATGATCCGCTCCAAGACCCTGCGCGGCGGAATCGAGACCCTGGGCGAGGCCCCGGTGGTCATCCTCAGCCGCCCGCAGATGGCCGAGAATGTCGGCACCGCCGCACGCGCCATGCTGAATTTCGGGATCTACCAGCTCCGCCTGGTCGCCCCGAACTTCGGCTGGCCGAACGCCAAGGCGCTGATGGCGGCATCCGGCGCCAACGAGGTGCTGAACCGGATGGAGATCTTCCCGGACCTCCCGGCCGCCCTGCACGACGTCAACACGCTCTATGCTACCACCGCACGGAGCCGCGACCTGACCAAGCCGGTCCTGGAGGCCGAGCAGGTCGCGGTGGCCGCCCACCAGGCGATCGCCGACGGGCACCGGGTCGGCTTCCTGTTCGGCCCCGAGCGGACCGGCCTGGAGAACGACGAGATCGCCCTTGCCGACGCGATCCTGACCATTCCGGTCAATCCCTACTTCCCGTCCCTGAACCTGGCCCAGGCGGTCCTGCTGGCGTCCTACGAATGGCACCGCCAGCGCCCGGAGCGTCCCCTGCCAGCCTCCACCGACAAAAGCGTCCCGGCATCCAAGGCCGACGTGCACCGGCTGCACGAGGCGCTGATGGTGGAACTGGACGGGGTGGACTTCTTCAAGACTGCCGACCGTCGGCGCACCTTCGCGCTCACCATCGAGACCATGCTGGAGCGCCGCGGTTTCACGACCTCGGAGGTCCATCTGTTCCGCGGGATCGTGAAGGAACTGGCGACGGTGCGCCGTCGCAAGGAGACAGCGCCTTGACATCGCCGATGGTGTCGCTATAGCTCCCGCCACGCTGCTTCGATCTGGGAAGCGGCGTTGTTTTTGTCGTGCCGTGGGTATCGAGGGTCGATGACTAAGCGTAATGCCGCGAAGAGCAAGATCTGCCGCCGTCTGGGCGTGAACCTGTGGGGCCGCGCCAAGGATCCGCTCGCGCGTCGCGCCTACGGTCCCGGGCAGCATGGTGCCAAGCGCAAGAAGGTGACGCCCTACGGCGTCCAGCTCGCGCAGAAGCAGAAGATCCGTGAATATTACGGCAATCTCACCGAGAAGCAGTTCCGTAACACCTACGAAGCTGCCTCCGCGATGCGTGGCGACACCGCCGAGAACCTGATCGGCCTGCTCGAGCGCCGCCTGGATGCGGTGGTCTACCGGATGAAGTTCGTGGCGACCCCGTTCGCCGCCCGCCAGTTCGTGAACCACGGCCATGTCCACGTGAACGGCCGCCGGGTCACCATTCCTTCGTACCGCGTGAAGCCGGGCGACCTGATCGAGCTGTCGCCCAAGGCGAAGGACTTCCCGTTCGTCGAGGAAGCCCTGAACCTCGCCGAGCGCGACATCCCGGAATATGTCTCGGTCGACACCAAGGGGAAGAAGGGCACCTTTGTCCGCACCCCGCTGATCGCCGATGTTCCCTACCCGGTCGAGATGAAGCCGTCGGACGTGATCGAGTTCTACTCGCGCTGATCTTTCGTCGAACGGTTTCGACAGACGCGAAGGCCCGCCGGATTGCTCCGGCGGGCCTTTTCGTTGCCGGGCTGGCCGGTCACCCCTTGGGGTAGTTCGACGGGAACAGGGCCCGCTTGGCGTCCTCGTCCATCTCCTGCTTGAACGTGTGTCCCTGCCCGATCGCCCGCGCCCGCACCGCGGCCGGCCGCGCGTCGATCGACTGGTACCAGCGCTTCAGCTCCGGAAAGTCACCCAGCGGGTCGTCGCCGCCCAGCGCGAAGTCGGCCCGCATGATCCAGCCCCACGCCGCCATGTCGACGATGCTGTAGTCGTCGCCGACGATGAAGGCCCGGCCCTGAAGGCGCCGGTCGAGCACCTCGTAATGCCGCTCGACCTCGCGCCGGTAGCGGTTGATCGCGTAGGGCAGCTGCTCCGGCGCAGCCTTCTGGAAATGCACCGCCTGCCCGGAATAGGGGCCGATCCCGGTGGCGACGAACATCAGCCAGGACAGGAGCTGGCCGCGATCGGCGGGCGAGCCTGTGAACTTCCCGGTCTTGTCGGCCAGGTAGAGCAGGATCGCGTTGGAATCGAACACGGTCACCGCGCCGCCGGCCCCGTCCTTGTCGACGATCGCCGGCAGCTTGCCGTTCGGGTTGATCGCCCGGAACTCCGGGCTGTGCTGCTCGCCCTTGCGGGTGTCGACCGGGACCGCCTCGTAGTCGAGGCCGGCCTCTTCGAGGAACAGCGCCACCTTCATCGGGTTCGGCGCAAGGTTGAAGTAGAAGCGAATCAAGCTCTTATCCTTCGTCGGGTTGCGACTGGACGGCGGAGACGGTCGAGATGGCGAACCGGGCCGGGGGATCAGCGAAGAAGCAACTCATGTTCCCGCCCGAATAGTCGTCGATCGCCGGCTGGAAGTCCGGATCCCGGGCCGCCAGGAGCGCGCTCAGCTCCCGGGCCTCCGGCCGGTCCGCGAAACGGGTCCGGTAGGGCTCCACCCAGGCCATGTAGTGCCTGCCATGCCCTCGCGTCGCGAGGAAGGAAAGATCCTGCATCCACCACTCGTCCGCGGTGCCGGGGTTGTGGTTCTCCGCGGCGTAGCCCAGCACCATCTCCGGCTGCTGGATCGCATCGATCAGGAAGCGGACCGCGGTGTGGAGCGACCGGCCCTCGATCTCCCGTCCGTACAGGTCGACGCCCTGCACCGAGGCGATCTCCGCGATGGTCACCAGGGAGGCGATCGCATGGCGCTGGTACCAGAGCGCCCGGGCGCCCCGGTTGGTTTCCAGCGGCAGGGAGCCGTCGGCGCGCATTGCCGCAAGCGCATCCATGTAGGCTGCCACGCCCAGGTCGAACGCGCTCCGGTTGCCGGTCAGCGCTCCCCACGCCATGTCGACGCTGGCGTTCAGGTAGTGGTGGTTGTTGCGCGCGGTGGTCTTGCCCGGTGCCGGCGCCATCTGCCGGCGAAGCTGCATCAGGTCGGCCAGCCACCGCTCGATCCGGGCGGTCTTCTCCCTGTCACGGGCAAGTTCGCCCTTCAGCGCCGACCAGGACACGATCAACGGCAGGACCGTCCGGTTGACCGCGTAGAGCTCGTTGCTGGTCTCGTCCACCTGGGTGAGCGCCTCGCCCTTGGCCCAGCGGTCCATCACCCGGACCACCGCCCGGATGGAGCCGTGGTCATGGGTGGCGACCGCCCAGGCGGTGGCGCGCATCACCTCCATGGCGAAGGGCTCGGCGGACTTGCCCTTGCTGCTGCCCGGCGCCTTCGGGCGGGCGATCGCCTTGAAGCTCTGCCATTCCTCTTCCGGCGGGCCGCACAGAAAGGCGCGGGCCCGCAGGTCCATGGCGGCAAGCTCGGCATGGCGCGCCTCCGGATCGAACAGCACGACGCCCGGCCGTTCCAGCCGGGACGGCTGCACGATCGTCCACGGGCTGTCGGGCAGGCCGTTCTCGCATCCTGCCAATCCGGCCATCAGGAGGCTTGGAACCACCAAGCGCCCGAACCACTTGTCCGACAGTTGCATCGATGCCATCAGATTGACCGCGAATGCCGTCCCTATCGCAAGAGACTGGAGATGTGTCGACGATGATCCACCGACGTGGCGTGCTCATCGGGGCTCTTGCTGCGGCGACGCTCCTGCCACGCATGGGCCTTGCCGCCGACACCGTGGCCGAGGATTTCCGGCTGGGCGTGAACTGGGGCGGCCTCCACGTGGCCGACCTGGTCCTGGCCTTCCGGCCGGATGACGACGCCGTCGCCGGCAGCATGACGATCACCAGCCGCGGCGTGGCGTCGCTGCTGACCTCCTACAGCGGCCAGATGAGTTCCGTGGCGCGGGAGCTGGACGGACGCCTCGTGTCCCAGCGCTACCGCGCCTACTACGAGAGCCGACGCTACACGCGCGACATCGAGATCCACTACGACGAAGCAGGCAACCCGGCCGACATCGTTCTGCTCAAGCGCGGCGAGCCGCAGAAGGTCGACATTCCGAAGAAACTCTGGGCGAACACGGTCGACCCGCTCACCGGGATCCTGCGGATCCGCCGCTGGATGGCCTCCGCCGATCGCTCGGATCGCGAGACGGTGCCGATCTTCGATGGCCGCTCGCGCTACGACATCGAAGCCACGGCACTGCCGGCCGAGAACGGCGCCGCCCGTGCCAGGCTGGTGATCCAGCCGATCGCATCGGCCAGCAACTCCTCCTGGCTGAAGAAGTGGCAGTCCGACGACGGGCGGTGGATCGAGGCGCGGGTCAGCAACGATCCACGCGCGGTCCCCCTCCTGGTCCAGACACAGGATGGAGGCACGGCCTCCTCGATCGAGCTCGCCCAGGACTGTTCCGGCAACGCCGCCTGCAGCTAGCAGGCGGCGTTGCACCGGGTCACGCCTTCGCCAGGGACTTCTCGTCGAACAGCTGGGTAAGCTCGCCGGACTGGTACATCTCGCGGACGATGTCGCAGCCGCCGACCAGCTCGCCGTCGACATAGAGCTGCGGGAAGGTCGGCCAGTTGCTGAACTCCTTCAGCCCCTGGCGCAGGTCGGCATCGTCCAGGACGTTGTAGGTCTGGAACTTGACGCCGGTCTGGGAAAGGATCTGCACCACGGCAGCAGAGAACCCGCACATCGGGAAGACCGGGGTGCCCTTCATGTAGAGCACGACCTGGTCGGCCTTGATCTGCTCGCGGATCTTGTCGGCGGTATCGTTCATTGTCGAAAAACTCCAGGGGCTTCAGGACGCAGGTGCGGAAGTCGTGAGCGCGAGTGCATGGAGCTCGCCGCCCATGCGGCCACCAAGCGCCGCATAGACCAGCTGGTGCTGCTGGATGCGCGTCTTGCCGCGAAACGCCTCGGACACGATCACCGCACGATAGTGATCGCCATCCCCGGCGAGATCGTCGATCCGCACGCTCGCATCCGGAAAGCTGTCCTTCAGCATCCGTTCGAGATCGTCCTTGGCGACTGGCATCGAGGCTCCTCTTGTCAGGCGGCTACCGCGTCCCCGCCCATGTAGTCGGGGAGCCAGGCTTCATGCGCACGCTGCAACTCTTCGATCGATATGGGGGGCAGGTCCTTGACCTGCAACGCGTCGCCGCCGACCCGGCCGATCTCGCGCAGGATCACGCCCTCCCGCGTCGCATCGCTCGCCAGCCGTTCCAGCGCATCCGGCTCCACCGCCAGCACGTAGCGGCCCTGCTCCTCCCCGAAGAGCCAGCCGATCGAGGCCAGGCCATCGGGGATCTCCAGCGTGGCACCACGGCCCGACGCCAGGCACATCTCGGCGATCGCGATGGCGAGCCCGCCGTCGCCGACATCGTGGCAGGCGCGCACGACGCCGGCCTGGATCTGCGCCAGGACGAAGTCGCCGTTGCGCTTCTCGTGGTTCAGGTCGACCTGCGGGGGAGCGCCCTCCTCCCGGCCCATGACCTCGCGCAGGTACAGGGACGCGCCCATCCAGCCATAGGTCTCGCCGACCAGGACCAGGACCTGGGTGTCAGCGGTGGGGCCGATGCCGACCACCCGGTCGAGATCCTCGATCAGGCCAATGCCGCCAATGTCCGGGGTCGGCTGGATCGGCCGTCCGTCCGTCTCGTTATAGAGGGAGACGTTGCCGGACACGACCGGGAAGTCGAAGGCCCGGCAGGCATCGGCCATGCCCTCGATGCAGCCGACGAACTGGCCCATCACCTCCGGCCGTTCCGGATTGCCGAAGTTCAGGCAGTTGGTGATGGCGAGCGGCCGGGCCCCGGTGGCGATCAGGTTGCGTCGGCACTCGGCCACCGCCTGCATCCCGCCCGTGCGCGGATGCGCCTGGCAGTAGCGGGGCGTGCAGTCCGCGGAGACCGCCAGGGCGCGGTCGGTGCCGAGCACCCGCACCACTGCCGCATCGCCGCCAGGCCCGATCAGGGTGTCGGCGCCGACGGTGTGGTCGTATTGCTGCCAGATCCAGCGCTTGGAGCAGAGGTCCGGCGAGCCGATCAGCTTCAGGATCGCTTGGTCGTGCGGCATCACCGGCACCGCCGGTTCCGACAGCGCCACCGGGATCGGGGCGCCTGGCTCCACATAGGGCCGCTCGTAGACCGGCGAGTTGCCGGCGATCGGCGCCACCGGCAGGTCGGCCACCACCTCGCCGTGGCGGCGCAGCACCATGCGACCGGTATCGGTCACCCGGCCGACCACCGCGAAGTCCAGCTCCCATTTGCGGAAGATCGCCTCGGCCTCGGCCTCGCGACCCTCCTTGAGCACCATGAGCATCCGCTCCTGGCTCTCCGAGAGCATGATCTCGTAGGGCGTCATCTCCGGCTCGCGCATCGGCACCTGGTCGAGATCGAGCTCGATCCCGGCCTCGCCCTTGGCGGCCATCTCGAACGAGGACGAGGTCAGCCCGGCAGCGCCCATGTCCTGGATCGCGATGATCGCGTCCTTCTCCATGAGTTCCAGGCAGGCCTCGATCAGCAGCTTCTCGCGGAACGGGTCGCCGACCTGGACGGTCGGCCGCTTCTCGTCGCTGTCCTCGCCAGAGAACTCGGCCGAGGCCATGGTAGCGCCATGGATGCCGTCGCGGCCGGTCTTGGCGCCGACATAGACCACCGGATTGCCGATGCCGGCTGCGGCCGCATAGAAGACCCGGTCGGCCGGCGCCACGCCCACGCACATGGCGTTGACCAGGATGTTGCCGTCATAGGCCCGGTGGAAGGTGGTCTCGCCACCGACGGTCGGCACGCCCACGCAGTTGCCGTAGCCGCCGATGCCGCGGACCACGCCATCCACCAGCCGCCTGGTCTTGGAATGCTGCGGCGAGCCGAAGCGCAAGGCATCCAGCAGGGCGATCGGACGCGCACCCATGGTGAACACGTCGCGCATGATCCCGCCGACGCCGGTGGCGGCACCCTGGAACGGCTCGATGTAGGAGGGGTGGTTGTGGCTCTCCATCTTGAAGATGGCGACCAGCCCGCCGCCGATATCGACCACGCCGGCATTTTCGCCGGGCCCGCACACCACCCAGGGGGCCTCGGTCGGCAGCTTCTTCAGATGGGTCCGCGACGACTTGTAGGAGCAGTGCTCCGACCACATCACCGAGAAGATGCCGAGCTCGACGAGGTTCGGCTCCTTGCCGATCAGCTCGATGATCTGCTGGTACTCGTTCCAGCTCAGGCCGTGGGACTTGACGATTTCTGGGGTGATCATCCGCGGCCGACCGTCTGCAGGATGGAGTGGAAGATCGCCCGGCCACCGGTATGGCCGGTGCGTGGATCGACATGGCATTCCGGATGCGGCATCAGGCCCAGCACGCGACCGCCCTGGTCGGTGATCCCTGCAATGTCGCGGGCCGAACCGTTCGGGTTCTCCACGTAGCGGAACAGGACCCGTCCCTCGCCTTCGAGCCGGTCCAGGGTCGCCTCGTCGGCCGTGTAGTTGCCGTCGCCATGGGCCGTGCTGATCAGGATCTCGTCGCCCTTGGCCAGGCCCGCGGTGAAGGCGGTCCCTTCCCGCTCCACGCGCAGGGCGGCGGGACGGCAGATGAAGCGCAGCCCGGCATTGCGCACCAGGGCGCCCGGCAGCATCCCCGCCTCGCATAGGATCTGGAAGCCGTTGCACACGCCCAGCACGTAGCCACCGGCCTCGGCGAAGCGGGCCACGGCGCGCATGACCGGGGAGCGGGCGGCGATGGCGCCGCAGCGCAGATAGTCGCCATAGGAGAACCCGCCCGGGATGCCGACCACGTCGACCGGCGGCAGTTCGGTGTCCTCATGCCAGACGAGGTGGACATCGGCATAGCCTGTGTCCCTGAACGCCCGGACCAGGTCGCGATCGCGGTTGGCGCCGGGGAACGTGACGACGGCAGCACGCATCAGATCGTGGCCTCTGCAGGAGATCGGAATGTCATGGACGCTCGTGCGAGCAGGGTGTTGCTCACTCCTCCAGCCGGTAGCGATAGTTCTCGATCACCGGATTTGCGAGCAGCTTTTCGCACATGGCCTTGACCGCAGCCTCGGCGGCACCGCGATCCGAAACGGCGAGGTCGAACTTGAAGACCCGGGTCTTGCGCATGCCGCTCACACCTTCGAAGCCGAGGTGCAAGAGCGAGCGCTCGATCGTCACCGCCTCGGGATCGAGCACGCCCTGCTTCAGGCCCACTTCCACACTGACCTTCACCGCCGCTCTCCGCACCCCGACGCCTGTCCAACGCGGCCTTCCGTAGTCGCACACCATCCATCCGGCAAGCTGCGAGGCTTTCTGAAGTGCGGCTAGAGATAGGTGACGACGTCCGTTGCGAGCAGCCGCTCCACGCCCACCACGAACATCTCGTGCTGCTGGATCTCGCCCAGGCCGGTGACCGCGCCCAGATCCATCAGCAGCCCCTGCCGCGCAACCCCGTCGACCTCGCGCACGACCAAGGCCGTGCCTCGGTCGAAGGTGTCGATCTGCCCGTTTCTGTCGGTATCGAACTGGCCGAAGTGGACGGACAGGCGATCGTGCAGCTGCAGCCCGATCTGGTCCTCGCCCGGGCGGAAGTCGGTGATGATCATGTGGCTGGGACGCAGGTCAGGCTCCACCAGCCGGTCCCGGCCGAACACGTTGATGAAAATGTCGTTGCCCGCCCCGCCGGTATACACATCGGTGCCGGGACTCGAGAAGAGGCGGTCGTCGCCGGCACCGCCCTCCAGGCGATCGTTGCCGGCCAGCGCATCACCGGACTCGCCATAAAGCGTGTCGGCGCCGTCACCGCCGCGCAGGACATCATCGCCGCTGTCGCCGTGCAGGACGTCCTCGCCCGTGCCGCCCATGATCAGTTCGGCGCCGTCGTCGCCATGCAGCAGATCCTCACCGGCACCGCCGTCCAGGCGATCGTCGCTATCGCCCCCATCGAGAAGGTCGTCGCCGCCATTGCCGCGAAGATCGTCGGCGCCGCCGAGCCCCCGGATGTGCTGCGCGTCGTCGCTGCCGGAGATGGCGTCCACGCCCTCCGATCCGGAAAACCGTGCCAGGGCCCGCGTGCCGAACGTGCTGATCTGCGCCGGCAGGAGCTCGGTGACGCCGAACAGGGTGATCGTCTGGGCGCTCCCATGCGGCAGGTGCATTGCCTCGACAAGATCGAGCACCAGCGACGCCCTGGCCGCGCCCCCATGGGTCACTGTCTCGATGCTGACCGCACGGTCGCCATCGCCAAGACGGCCGGAGCCGTTGTCGTCCAACAGGTCGAAGTTCAGGAAAACCGTCTCGGAGGGTCCGAAGCGGGTGCCGGGGCCGGTGCGCCAGGCCACCACCAGCCGGTCGATGCGTTCGAAATCGACAATGACGTCCCGGCCAGCCTGCTCGTCGACACCCAAGAACCTCTCGATGACGACGTCGAACTCGTCCGCGCCGGTGCCGCCCTGCAGCACGTCGTTGCCGCGGTTCCCGGCGATGAAGTCATCGCCGGTGCCGCCGGACAGAACATCGTCGCCGGTGCCGCCGGTGAGGATGTCGGCATCCGCGTTCCCGAACAGGAGGTCCGAGCCAGCGCCGCCTGCCAGCACGTCACGGCCGGCGTCGCCGAAGATCTGGTCGTTGCCGTCATTGCCGAGCAGCCAGTCGGCGCCCGCCCCGCCGAGGATCCGGTCGAGGCCCAGACCGCCCTGGATCCGGTCACGCCCCTCGCTGCCGCTCAAGCGGTCGTTGCCGCTCCGGCCGCTCAGGTCGTCGTCGCGGTCCAGCCCGTCGGCAACATCATCGCCGATGGTGCCGATGAACATGTCGCTGCCGCTCGTCCCGCTCCAACTGGCACCGACAACCGCAGCCATGCACAGCCCTTTCGCTGGTCATGGCACATTCATGACACAACAGCGACAGCGGTGCACGATCGTCTTCACTGGATCGTATCAGTACCGCGCAGGTCGCGGGGGCCGGCTTCCGGCAGGATGCCCAGACGACGCGCGACTTCCTGATAGCCTTCCTCGACCTTGCCCAGGTCGCGGCGGAAGCGGTCCTTGTCGTAGCGCTCGCCGGTCTTGGTGTCCCAGAGGCGGCAGTTGTCGGGGCTGATCTCATCCGCCAGCACGATCCGGAACTCCTCCTCCTCCCAGAGGCGGCCGAACTCCAGCTTGAAGTCGACCAGCTTCAGGCCGACCGAGACCAGGAGGCCGGACAGGAAGTCGTTGATCCGCAGCGCCAGGTTCAAAATCTCGTCGATTTCCTGATAGGTTGCCCAGCCGAACGCGGTGATGTGCTCCTCGGTGACCAGCGGGTCGCCCAGCTTGTCGTCCTTATAGTAGAACTCGACGATCGAGCGGGTGAGCTGGGTGCCCTCCTCGATGCCGAACCGCGTCGCGATCGAGCCGGCCGCCACGTTGCGGATCACCACCTCCAGGGGAATGATCTCGACCTCGCGGATCAGCTGCTCGCGCATGTTCAGGCGGCGCACGAAATGCGTCGGGATGTTGATCTCGTGCAGCCGCAGCATGATGTATTCGCTGATGCGGTTGTTCAGCACGCCCTTGCCGGTGATGACACCCTTCTTCTGGTTGTTGAAGGCGGTGGCGTCGTCCTTGAAGTACTGGATCAGGGTGCCGGGCTCGGGCCCCTCGAAGAGGATCTTCGCCTTGCCTTCGTAAACCTGGCGACGGCGACTCATCTGCACTCTCCGATGGACGAACGAAACAAGGGCGCGCGCGGCCCCGTCGCACCGCGGGCACCCCATAGAACGAGGGCGCTTGTAGCGGCAGGCGCCCTGGCTGACAATGTTGACAACCCTGTCACGGCATCAGATCCCCGGCACCGTCGCCAGCAGCTCGGCCTCCAGTTCCGGAACGACATGGCCGGTGAGCGCCAGTTCCAGGGAGGACTGCGCGCCGGAGAGATGGCGGTCCGCCTGGAGCAGCGCCACCACCGCCCAGCGCACCACCGCCATCGCCTGCCAGTAGCGGATCCGGGCGCGGTCGACCGGCGCTCCGGCTTCGGCCTCGTAGCCTTTCAGGAGATCCTCGGCCGAGGCGATCCCGCCGGCTTCCAGCTGCGGATTGGCGAAGCGCCACGGCCGGGACAGCATCCAGCCGAGATCCTCCATGGGATCGGCCCAGGCGGCGAACTCCCAATCCAGGATCGTGGTGAGCTGGCCGTCCTGGACCATGTAGTTGCCGGTGCGGAAGTCGCCGTGGCAGAGCACTGGCGGGACCGCGGCCGGCGCCCGCAGTTCCAGCCGGCGCAGCGCCCATTCCAGGACCGGCTCGGCCCGGCCGAGCGCGTCCAGATGGGCCCGGTACTGGGCAACCCGAAGCAGCGCGACCGGCTGGTCCGGGATCTCCAGGAATCCCAGTTCCGCCACCGGCGGGCGGACCCGGTGCAACCGCGCCAGCTCCCGTCCCAGCCGGGACGCCAGTGCGGGTCCGGCGGCCAGCAAGGCAGGGTCCTTGGTCAGGCGCTGTCCCCTGGCCTCGCCGGCGACCCGCGCCATCAGGTAGAAGCGCTTGCCGATCACCGCCGGGTCGGCGCAGGCGAACCAGGGCTCCGGGACCGTCACCCCCGCCCGGTGCGCCACCTGCACAAGGGCAAACTCTTCCATCCTTCCGTGGCTCACCGCCAGGCTGGACGCGGCGTCGGTGCGCAGCACCAGGGCGTGCCGGCCCGGACGGCTGCCGCCTTCGAGCAGCAGGTCGACCGCCCAGTTCTCCTGGATGGCGCCGCCGCCCAGCAGCGCCAGGCGCTCGATCCGGCAGGCGGAGGCGCCGGTCTGGTCGGCGACCAGGCGTTCGAGTGCCGGCTGGTCCAGCATCACAGCGTCGTCGCGGTGTGGCCGCCATCCACGACCAGGACCGAGCCGGTCATGTAGGCCGAGGCTTCCGAGGCCAGGAGGAGGAGCGGGCCGTCCAGATCGGCGAGCTCCCCTAAGCGCCGCTGCGGGATCCGCTTGATCATCCGCTCGCCGGCCGGGCTCTCGAAGAAGGCGCGGTTGATGTCGGTCAGGAGGTAGCCCGGCGCCAGCGCGTTCACGCGGATGCCGTGGCGCGCCCATTCCAGGGCCAGCGCGGCGTTGAGCTGCACGAGCCCGGCCTTGGCGGCGGCATAGGCGGCGACGCCCTGCGCCACCCGCAGACCCAGGATCGAGGCGACGTTGACGATGGCACCGCCGGTCTTCGCCGCGACCATGCGCCGTGCGGCGGCGCGGGCCACGGTGAAGGCGCCGGTCAGGTCCACCGCCACGACCTCGGCGAAGCGCGAGGGCTCCATCTCCAGCGCCAGCTGGCCCTCCGCGATTCCGGCATTGTTCAGGACCAGGTCGACGGTGCCAAAGCGCTGCTCGGCCTGGTCGAGCGCGGCCTCGACGGTTTCCGGGCGGGTCACGTCCAGCGCTGCGCGCAGCAGCCCGTCCTCCTCCTCCTCCAGGCGGATCCGGCCGGGATCGCGCGCGGTGGCGACCACGCGGGCGCCGCTGCGGCGGAACAGGGCGGCGGCATGCCGTCCGATGGCGCCGGAGGCGCCGGTCACCAGGACGGTGCGGCCGGACAGGTCTGCGGAGAAGCTCATGGATGAAGTCCCAGGAGGCGCGCCTTCGAAGCAATCAACGCATGGACCGAGCGGAGGTTCGGGCACGGGATCTCCGCCATGTCGGCCATCTCGATCACGGCGGTGACCAGGGCGTCGATCTCCAGCGGGCGGCCGCGCTCCAGGTCCTGCAGCATCGAGGTCTTGTGCGCGCCGGTAGCGCCGGCCGCGTCGATCCGCTTGTCGATGTCGAGCAGGAAGCGGGCGCCCATCGCCTCGCCGACCATCTCGGCCTCGCTCATCATCCGCCGGCAGAGCGCGCGCAGGCCGGGATCGGTCGCGATCTGCTCCAGGGTGGCGCCGGTCAGGGCGCTGACCGGGTTGAAGCAGCAATTGCCCCAGAGCTTGGTCCAGATGTCGTCGCGCAGGCGCGGCCGGACCGGTGCCTTCAGGCCGGCCGCGATCATCGCCTTGGACAGGCGCACCACCCGCTCGCTGCGATCGCCCTGCGGCTCGCCAAGATCGAAGCGCTCCGAGGCGATGTGCTGGATGATCCCGGGCGCCGCGATCTCCGCCGCCGGCCAGACCACGCAGCCGATCGCCCGGTCCGGGCCGATCCCGTCCCAGATCGCTCCGCCGGGGTCGACCGCCTCGATCCGCAGGCTCTCGAACGGGCCGCCCAGGGCATAGGTGTACCACCAGGGCACCCCGTTGGCGGCGGTCACCACGGCCCCTTCGGCCCCGCACAGGTGGCGGATGCCCGGCACGGCGGCGGTCACCTGATGGGCCTTCAGGGCCACGATGACATAGTCCGCCGGCTGCAGCGCCAGCGGGTCGTCCGAGGCCTCCAGCCGCACCCGGACCTCGCCGTCCTTCTCACGGAGGACCAGCCCGTCCTTGCGGATCGCCTCCAGGTGGGCGCCGCGGGCGACCACCGACACGTCCTGTCCAGAGCGCGCCAGCTTGGCGGCCAGGTAGCCTCCGATCGCTCCGGCGCCGTACACGCAGATCCGCATCACCCAAGCCCCAGTTTCGCGGCGAGCCCGATCCGTTGCAGCTTGCCGGTCGCCCCCTTGGGGATCTCGGCCAGGATCACCACCCGGCGCGGCACCTTGAACGGCGCCAGGCGCTGCGCCGCGAAGTCGCGGATCTGCTGCTCGCCGGCTTCCTGCCCCTCGCGCAGCACCACGGCGACGGCGACCTCCTCCCCCAGCTTCGGATGCGGGATCGCGAAGGTGACGCACTGGCGCACCGCCGGATGATCCATCACCACCTCGTCGACCTCCAGGGGGCTGACCTTCTCGCCGCCACGATTGATGATCTCCTTCAGGCGCCCGGTGATGCGCAGATAGCCTTCGGCGTCCATCCGGCCCTGGTCGCCGGTGCGGAACCAGCGCCGGCCGACGGCCTCGAAGAAGGCGTCGGCATTGGCGCCGGGGTTGGCCTCGTAGCCGGGCGTCACGTTCGGCCCGCTGATCACCACCTCGCCCTCCTCGCCCGGCGCCAGCATGGTGCCGTCGGGGGCGCAGACCCGCACCTGCGGCCCGGCCGCGATCCCCACCGAGCCGGGCCTGCGCTCCGCCGGCGGCAGCGGGTTGCTGGTCATCTGGTGGGCGGCCTCGGTCATGCCGTAGCTCTCGATCACCGGGCAGCCGAACGCGGCCTCCAGTTCCAGCATCACCTGGGGCGGCAGCGAGGCGGAGGACGAGCGCAGCAGCCGGAGCCCTGCCCGCGCGATCACCTCCCGGTTGCGCTCCGACCGGGCCAGGATCGCCTGGTACATGGTGGGCACCGCCGTCATCCAGCTGGCCTCGCTCTCCTCGAGCTGCCGGAAGAATTTCAGCCCGTCGAACCCGCCGTCGGGGACGATCAGCGAGCCGCCGGCCGAAAGCGAGGACAGGGTCGCCGCGATCAGGCCATGGATATGGAAGAGCGGCATCACCACCAGGCAGCGGTCGGCCCTGGTCAGGGCCAGGGTCTGCACGATGTGGCCGGCCGAGGCGGCGAGGTTCGCCTGGGTGAGCGGCACGATCTTCGGCCGGGACGTGGTGCCTGACGTGTGAAGGATCAGCGCCACGTCGCCGGCCCCGGGGCGGTGCGGCTCGACCGGCTGCCCTGCCCGGCCGTCCACCCGCAGCGTGAAGTCGCCGGCCGGACCGGCCGGGTCCTCGGCCAGGCGCAGCACCACGCAGCCCTTGCGACGCGCCACCTCGACCGCCGGCCCGTCCAGGCCGTCGGGCACCACCACCGCCTTGGCGCCCAGGTCCGACAGGTAGAAGTCGAATTCATCGGCGCGATAGGCCTGGTTGAGCGGGGCTACCGTGGCGCATTGCGCGATCGCGACGAACGCGCTGGCCGCGGCCGGCCCGTTCGGCAGCACCGTCGCCACCCGGGCGCCGCCGCCGATCCCGGCGGCCGCCAGCGCCGCGCGGGTACGCTCCGTCAGCGCCGCCAGCCCTGCATGGCTCATCGTCGTCCGGCCAAAGCCGGCGATCGCAGGTGCTGCCGGCTCCGCCTGCGTCAGCAGAGCCTCGATGGTAACCGTCATCCCCGCCTCCCCAGGCCGTTGCGCTTGGTGGTCGCACGTGCCATGGCCGCTCGCAAGCTCGGCCGGCGGGAGGCGACCGGCGACGATCCGGACGCCATCCGGTGCGGCGCGAGTGTTCCCTGCCCGGATCACTGCCGCGTGACCGGTTCTCCTCGAGGTGGAGAGCTAGTGACGTCGCAACCTCCGGTCGCTAGTTTCTGTACGTTTGGCGCCAACGGGGGTCGCAATGAACCTGGTTCAATTCAGCACGGCGCATGGTGGGCGTGCCGTCGCTGTGGTCGAAGGCAACAGTCTGCGCGTGGTCGATCGGGCCACAACCGTCTACGGGCTGGCGCTGGCCGCGGTGGCCGCTGGCGAAAGCCTGGAAAAGGTCGTGACGGAGCGGCTGGGCGACCAGGTCGAGGACTATGAGGCGGTCATCGCGGAAAAGCGCCTGCTGACCCCGCTGGACCATCCCGACCCGGCGCATCTGCTGGTGACTGGCACCGGCCTGACCCATCTGGGCAGCGCTGCCACGCGCGACGCGATGCATGTCACCGAGCCGGAAAAGCTCACCGACAGCATGAAGATGTTCAAGATGGGCATCGAGGGCGGCAAGCCGGCGCCGGACACCATCGGCGCGCAGCCGGAATGGTTCTACAAGGGCGATGGCGGCTCGATCGTGCCTCCCGAAGCGCCGATGGAGTATCCGGGCTTTGCCGAGGATGGCGGCGAGGAGCCGGAGATCTGCGGGCTGTACCTGATCGGGCCGGACGGAACCCCCTGGCGCCTGGGCTTCGCGCTCGGCAACGAGTATTCCGACCACGTGACCGAGCGGGTCAACTATCTGTGGCTGGCGCATTCCAAGCTGCGCAGCTCGAGCTTCGGGCCGGAACTGCGGATCGGCGGGCTGCCCGAGCGGGTCGAGGGCACCTCCTCGATCCTGCGTGACGGTCAGGTGATCTGGAGCAAGCCGTTCGTGTCCGGCGAGAGCGCCATGTCGCACACCCTCGCCAACCTCGAGCACCACCACTTCAAGTACGACGTGTTCCGCCGCCCGGGCGACGTGCATGTCCACTACTTCGGCACCGCCACGCTCAGCTTCGCCGACGGGATGAAGCCGCAGCCGGGCGACGTGTTCGAGATCGCCGCCGAGCCGTTCGGCCGGCCGCTGCGCAACCCGCTGGGCGAGAAGCGCAGCGACCGCCCGGTGCTCGTGCGCGAACTCTGAGGCGCCCGTCATCCGGTCGTCACGGCCGGATCGCTCGCCGGTCATCAAGCTGGACTAGGACCCCGTGCGTGAGTGAGATCCGCACGAGGTAGCCTGCATGCTGGTCGTTCAGAACGTCGACAAGGTCTTCGGCACGATGAAGGCCCTGGACGACGTCAGCCTGAACGTTCCGCGCGGCCGGATGCTGGGCGTCATCGGACGCTCCGGCGCCGGCAAGTCGACCCTGCTGCGCACCATCAACCGGCTGGGCGACCCCAGCTCCGGCACGATCAGCTATGACGGGCTGGACATCACCCGGCTCAAGGGCCGGGAGCTGATGGCGTGGCGCGGCCGCTGCGCCATGATCTTCCAGCAGTTCAACCTGGTGGGACGCCTGGACGTCATCACCAACGTCCTGCTCGGCCGGCTCAACCAGACCGGCTTCGTGTCCTCCATGCTGGCCCGGTTCACCGCCCGCGAGCGCGCCGACGCGATCCTGGCGCTGGAGCGCCTCGACATGGCGCACACCGCCCTGCAGCGCGCCGACACCCTGTCCGGCGGCCAGCAGCAGCGGGTCGCGATCGCCCGGGCGCTGATGCAGAAGCCCGACCTGCTGCTCGCCGACGAGCCGATCGCCTCGCTCGACCCGCGCAATGCCCAGCTGGTCATGGAAGCGCTCCGGCGGATCAACCGCGAGGACGGCATCACCGTGCTCGCCAACCTGCACACGCTGGACACTGCCCGGACCTATTGCGACCGGATCGTCGGTATGACCCGCGGCAAGGTCGTGTTCGACGGCCTTCCGGCCGACCTCACCATCGACGTCGCCCGCGAACTCTACGGCAGCGACGGCCTCGAGGAGTCGCTCGCCGAGACCGTCACCTCCACCACGCTGAACCGGGAGCCCGCCTCCCCCCAGGCGGTCGCCTGACCCGAGCAGTCCGCGTCGCCTCCGCCTGTCCGTCCGCCCTCGAACAAACCTCCTGGAGAGCATCCATGCTCCGACGTTTCGCCTTGTCCCTGCTCGGCGCCAGCACGCTGGCCGTGGCCCTGCATTCCGCTCCCGTCCAGGCCCAGAGCTGGAAGGACGAGGTGCCGGTGTTCCGCTACGGCATCATCGGCGGCGAGAACGAGGCCGACCGCCTGACCAACTATGCCTGCTTCCAGGAGCAGCTTTCGGCCAAGCTCGGCATCCCGGTCGAGCTCTACCCGGCCTCCGACTATGCCGGCGTGATGCAGGGCCTGATCGCCGGCACGCTGGAGGCTGGCCTGCTCGGCGCCTCCGGCTATGCCGGCATCTACCTGGAGGACCCGAACGCGGTCGAGCCGCTGTTCACCCAGAAGCAGGTCGACGGCTCCACCGGCTACTACTCGGTGCTCTACGTGCGCTCCGACAGCCCCTACCAGAAGCTGGAAGACCTCGAGGGCAAGACCCTGGCCTTCGCCGACCCGAACTCGACCTCCGGCTATCTCTATCCCTCGGTCGAGCTGAAGCTCCAGGGCTACGACCCCGCCAGCTATTTCGGCTCCACCGGCTTTGCCGGCGGCCATGAGCAGGGCGTCATCGCGGTGCTGGACGGCCAGTACGATGCCGGCGTGACCTGGACCTCGGGCGTGGGCGAGATCTCCGAGGGCTACACCTCCGGCAACCTGCGCAAGATGGTCGACAAGGGTGCGCTGAAGATGAGCGACATCCGGATCCTGTGGCAGTCCAACCTGATCCCGAACGGTCCCGAGGTCGTCCGCCAGGCGCTGCCCGAGGAACTGAAGGCCGAGTACAAGGAGTTCCTGCGCGCCCTGCCCGAGACCGACCCGGACTGCTTCTACAAGACCCAGGGCGGCGACTTCGACGGGTTCGAGGAGATCGACCAGACCTTCTACGAAGGCGTGATCGCCGTCCGCAAGGAACAGATGAACTCCCGCCGCGGCTGACCGCCGGTCCGATCGATCCGAAAGGGAGCCGTCCGCCAGGGGCGGCTCCCGTCGCATTCCACGGATGACATGATGGCCGGCAGCGACGCTCTCCACATCGATCTCGGCAACCGCCCGGCGGTCCGTAACTTCGAACTGCACCGCCACGAGCTGATGGCGCGCAGGCGCCGGGACAGCGCGATCTTCTTCCTGGCCCTGGCGATCGGGCTGGCGGTCTCCCTGAACGTCGCCCAGCTGTTCCCCGAGCGCCTCCTGACCGGCCTGCCCAAGGTCGGCGACTATATCTACGCCACCCTGCCCCACCTGCGGCCGGACGTGCTGTTCGAGAACAGCAAGACCGAGGGCTCGCTGGCCTACTGGTACTTCAACCTGCCGAAATACCTGCGCCTGCTCGCCGAGACCCTCAACATGGCGCTGATCGGCACGGCGCTGGGCGCCACCGGGGCGCTGGTGATGTGCTTCCCGGCCAGCCGCAACCTGGTCCGCTCGACCTGGATCTATGCCGGGACCCGCCGGCTGATGGAGGTGTGCCGGGCGATCCCCGAGATCATCTACGCGATCCTGTTCGTCTACACCTTCGGGATCGGCCCGCTGGCCGGCGTGCTGGCGCTCGCGATCCACACCGCGGGCGCGCTCGGCAAGCTGTTCTCCGAGGTCAACGAGAACGTCGCCACGGGCCCGATCGAGGGGGTGCGGGGTGCCGGCGGCTCCTGGCTGCAGGAGATGCGCTACGGCGTGTTCCCCCAGGTCCTGCCGAACTTCCTGAGCTACACGCTCCTGCGCTTCGAGATCAACGTGCGCTCCAGCTCGATCCTGGGCTTCGTCGGCGCCGGCGGGATCGGCCAGGAACTCTACTACGTGATCAGCTTCAACTTCTACGAGGAAGTCAGCGCCATCGTTCTGATGGTGATCCTCACCGTCACCGCGATCGACCTTTTGTCCGCCAAGCTGCGCGCGATGGCCACCGGCGAGGAGCACATGCTGTGAGCAGCCTGACCATCGACGACGTGCGCGCGCGCCATCCCGAGCCCTTCCGCCAGGCGTCGCGCCGCCTCCAGATCCAGGTGGGGGCGGTCGCCGCCTGCCTGGCCTACGGCCTGTTCTGCGCCTGGCTGTTCGACGTCAGCTGGCAGCGGCTGACCGCGGGCCTTGGCCGGATCGGCGTGGTGTTCGGCCAGATGCTGGTCTGGAAGGACTTCTGGTCCTGGGACTTCGAGGGGATCTTCCTGGGGCTGGGCCAGTCGCTGGCGATGGCGTTCCTGGGCACGATCATGGCCTCGCTGGTGGCGCTGCCGCTGGCGTTCCTGGCGGCGCGCACGGTGGTCCGCCCGGCCCTGCCCCGGCACGTCATCCGCCGGCTGTTCGACATGCTGCGCGGCATCGACCAGCTGATCTGGGCGCTGGTGTTCGTCCGGGCATTGGGCCTGGGGCCCCTGTCCGGCCTGCTGGCGATCTTCACCTCGGACATCGGCACGCTCGGCAAGCTCTATTCCGAGGCCCTGGAGAATGTCGACCGCAAGCAGGTCGAGGGGGTGCGGGCCACCGGGGCGTCCCGGATGCAGGTCTACCGCTTCGGCTTCCTGCCGCAGATCTTCCCGGTCTTCCTGTCGCAGACCCTCTACTACATCGAGAGCAACACCCGCTCGGCGACCGTGCTGGGCGTGGTCGGCGCCGGCGGCATCGGCCTGCAGCTCTCCGAGCGGATGAAGGTGCAGTACTGGGACCAGGCCGCCTTCATCATGCTGCTGATCCTGCTCACGGTGTCCCTGGTCGACCAGGCCTCCGCGCTGATCCGGCGCCGCTTCATCGGAGGACCGTCGCGATGAGCACGCTCGTCACCATCGACCGCCACCCGGCCGCCGACGACCCCGGCCAGCCGCCGCTCTCCGCCGACGGCCCCTCGATCCACCCCCATGCCAACATCGCCCGCTCCTCCTTCGGCGCCTGGACGGCGGTGGGTGCCCGCAGCTCGGTGGTGGAGAGCGTGCTGGGCGACTATTCCTATGTCGTGAACGACGCCGAGATCATCTACTCGACCATCGGCAAGTTCTGCTCGATCGCCGCCAAGACCCGGATCAACCCGGGCAACCACCCGACCTGGCGCGCCTCCCAGCACCACTGGCTGTACCGCGCGGCCAGCTACGGCCTGGGCCAGGACGAGGCCGAGTTCTTCGGCTGGCGGCGCGCCCATGCGGTCGAGATCGGCCACGATGTCTGGATCGGCCATGGCGCGGTGATCCTGGCCGGGGCCAAGATCGGCAACGGTGCGGTGATCGGCGCCGGCGCGGTGGTCAGCAAGCGGGTCGAGCCCTACCAGATCGTCGGCGGGGTGCCGGCCCGGCCGCTGCGGGCCCGTTTCGAGCCCGGAATCGCCGAGCGGCTGGAGGCGCTGGCCTGGTGGGACTGGCCGCACGGGCGGCTGGCGGAGGCGATCGGCGACTTCCGGAGCCTGACCGTCGAGGCCTTCCTCGAAAAACACGGCGGCTGAACCACTTACCCCCTGTCGCCGGCCGAGCGCGCCGCTAGAAGTGCCGCCAGGTTTCGATGACGCGATGGAGGATCATGCACGCGCTCCTGCAACGGCTCCGCGGCCGGCTGGTGGTGTCCTGCCAGCCGGTGTCCGGCGGGCCGATGGACCGGGTCGAGATCGTGGTAGCGCTGGCCCTGGCGGCGCGCGACGGCGGCGCCGCCGGACTGCGGATCGAGGGCGCGGCCAACGTCGCCGCGGTGCGCGCCGCCTGCGACCTGCCGATCCTGGGCCTGATCAAGCGTGACCTGGCCGACAGCCCCGTGCGGATCACTCCGCTGATCGCCGACGTGCAGGCCCTGGCCGAAGCCGGCGCCGACGTGGTGGCGTTCGACGCCACCGAGCGGACACGGCCCGTTCCGGTGGCCGACCTTTTGGCGGAAGTGCGCCGTCATGGAAGGCTCGCCATGGCCGACTGCGCCAGCCCGGCCGAGGCGCAGGCGGCTGCGCAACTCGGTGCCGACATCGTCGGCACCACCATGAGCGGCTATACTGGCGGCCCGGTGCCGGACCTGCCGGACCTGGAGTTCGTGCGTGAGGCCGCCCGGGCGCTGGACGTGCCGGTTCTGGCCGAGGGACGCTTCAACACCCCGGCCGACGCCGCCGCGGCAATCGAGGCGGGCGCGTTCGCCGTGGTGGTCGGATCCGCGATCACCCGGACCGAGCATGTGACCGGCTGGTTCGCGCAGGCGGTAGCGAAGGTGCAGCGATGACCACGGTGCTGGCGGTCGATCTCGGCGGCAGCAAGATCCTGGCCTGCCTGGTCCAGGAAGGCCGGATCCTGGAGGAGAGCCGGGCGGCCACGCCCAGGGAGGGCGGAGTCGACGCCTGGATGGACGCGGTGGGCGAGCTGGCCGCACCCTGGGCCGGACGGTTCAGCCTGGCCGGCGTGGCGGTGACCGGCCTGGTCCAGCGCGGCCACTGGCAGGCGCTCAACCCGGACACCCTGCCGATCCCGGCCGGGTTCCTGCTGGAAGCCGAGCTGACCCGGCGGCTGCGCGTGCCGGTCACCTCCCTGAACGACGCCCAGGCCGCCGCCTGGGGCGAGCATGTCGCCGGTGCCGGCCGCGGTGCCGACGACATGGTGTTCGTCACGATCTCCACCGGGATCGGCGGCGGGGTGATCCTGGACGGGCGGCTCCTGCTCGGGCGCAGCGGGATGGCCGGCAGCATCGGCCAGATCCGCCTGCCGGCAGGGCAGCGGCTGGAGGAGGTAGCGTCGGGATCCGGCATCGCCCGGATGGCGGCGGCGGAGGGCCATGTCCTGGACGCGCCCGCCCTGTTCGCCGCGGCCGCCGCCGGCGAGGCCTTCGCCGCCGCGGTCCTCGACCGGGCGGTCGATGCCAGCGCGCTATTGTTTCGCGACCTGCAATATCTCTACGATCCGGCCCGCATCGTCGTGGGCGGCGGGGTCGGCCTGGCGCCGGGCCACCTGGAGCGAATCCGGGCCAGGCTCGCGCATCTGTCCGACGTCGAGCGGCCGGAGCTGGTTCCGGCTTCGCTCGGCGCCCATGCCGGCATTATCGGCATCGTCGACCTCGCGCTGCGCGAGGCCGCCGCAACAAGAGAGGATCAGTCGCTATGAGGACCCGCCGCCTGCTTCCAGGCCTCGCACTTCCCGCCCTGGCCGCCGGCCTGCTGCTGTCGAGCGCCGCCGCCCGGGCCGAGGTGACCGTCCTGGGCTGGCCGGGCGGGCCGGAGGAGACGGCGCTGCGCGCCGCGGCCGACCTCTACAACGGCCAGGACGGGCTGGCCGAGGAGGACCGGGTCGAGCTGATCTTCTTCAACCGCGACGGGTTCTGGGACAAGCTGCAGACCGACCTCGCGGCGGGCAGCGGCGAGTTCGACCTGAACCTGCTGGCGACCTACGCGATCGGCCGCTACGCGCCGTTCATGGAGCCGATCACCCTGCCGGACGGCGCTGCCGAGCTGTTCGGCGAGAAGGTGCTGGCGACCATGCAGTTCGAGGGCCAGCAGTACGGCGTGCCCACCGACCTGTCGCTGCATTTCATGTATTTCCGCGAGGACCTGATCGACCAGCTCCTCTCCGACGCCGACTGGCAGGCGCGCTACCAGGAGATCGCGCAGGAACGGCTGGGCAAGGAGATGTCGCCCCTGCCGCCCGAGCAGTGGAGCTGGGACGACTACCAGGCGACCGCGCTGTTCTTCACCAAGGCGGTCAACCCGGACAGCCCGACCCGCTACGGGACGGTGCTGCAGATGAAGAACCTCCTGTTCAACATGATGGTCTGGCAGTCCACCGCCCGCTCGTTCGGCGGCGACTGGATGAACGACCAGGGCGAGATCACCGTGGACAGCGAGGCCTACCGGCAGGGGCTGGAGCTGTACAAGGCTCTCTACGATGCCGGCGCCTCGCCCAAAGACAGCCTGAGCTACGAGTTCGCGGAAGCCAACGCGGCGTTCGGCTCCGGCCAGGTCGCGACCATGCTGCAGTGGAACGCGGCGGCCGCCGATCTGAACGACCCGGACAAGACCCCGGCGGTGGGCGGCAAGGTCGGCACGGTGGCGCCGCCCTCCGGCGATGCCGGCCGCTTCACCCATATCCACGGCCTGGGCCTCGGCCTGAACAAGGCGGCGCAGAACAAGGAGGGAGCGGTGCGCTTCCTGGAGTGGCTGGCCACCCCGGAGGCGATGCAGGCCTATGCCCTGGCCGGCGGCGCGCCGGCTCTCTCGAAGGACGCGCTGCAGCCGGTGGTGGAGCAGCGCCCGGACCTGGCGCAGCTGGGCGACTATGCCGGCCAGTACGGCTTCGTGATGACCGGGGCGACCTCGGCCGGCGCCTTGCCGGTCTACGAGCTGCAGGCCCAGCACTTCACCGGCTACTGGGCCGGCCAGGAAAGCCTGGACGAGGCGCTGTCCGCCACCGCCGAGGGCATGGAAGAGCTGCTGAAGTAAGCCAGGGCGCCGCCGGCTGCCCTGTTTCGACCTGCGGAGGGCTTCGGCCCTCCGTTGCCGTTTGTTTGACCCAAGCGACGAGGAGCGGCCTTCCGTTGTCGACGGCCCATGCACGCGACGGGCGGTTCCTTTTGGCACCGCTGACCATCTTCCTCCTGGCGATGCTCGGCCTGCCCCTGGCGGTCGACCTGATCTACTCGCTCTCCCGCGTCGAGTTCGCCACGATCCTCTCGCCCCAGTTCGTGGGGCTGGAGAACTATGGCCAGGCCCTGCGCTCGGAGAGCTATTGGCAGGCCGCCTGGTTCTCCTTGCGCTTCGGGCTGATCGCCGCCCTGGCTCAGCTCCTGCTGGGCCTGTTCCTGGCGATCTTCCTCGCACCCCTGATCGACAAGCGGCCCTGGCTGCTCGCGTTCCTGATGCTGCCGATGATGGTGGCGCCGGCTCTGGTCGGCCTGATGTACCGGCTGATCCTGCACGAGTTCGTGGGCGTGGTGCCCTGGTTCCTGTTCACCTACTGGGGCGACAGCCCGTCCTTCCTGGGCCCGGACAATGCGTTCACCACCCTGGTGGTGGTGGAGGTCCTGCAATGGACGCCGTTCGCGCTGCTGATCCTCTACTCGGCCTATGCGGCGGTCCCGGCCGAGGTGCGCGAGGCAGCCGCGATCGACGGGGCGGGACCCTGGCGGCGGCTCTGGGCGATCGACCTGCCGCTGATGGCGCCGGCCATGGGGGCGGCCTTCTTCATCCGCTTCATCGACGGTTTCCGGGTGTTCGACAATGTCTACACCCTGACCGGGGCGGGTGCCGGCGGCTCCACCACCACCATGAGCATCTGGGTCTACCAGGCCTTCTTCAAGTCCGGCGACATCGGCCAGGCGGTGGCCGCCTCGATGCTGCTGCTGGCGGCGTCCTGGCTGGTGCTGGCGCTGGTCCACCGCGTCTCGGAGCGCCGGGCATGAACCTGCTGCGCTGGCTGGTGTTCGCCGTGGCGGCGCTCGCCATGAACTTCCCGGTGATCGCGACGCTGGTCACCTCGTTCAAGTCCGAGGCGGAGATCGCCTCCAACCCTTCCTGGTGGATCCAGGCGCCGACGCTGGCCAACTATGCCGGCGTGTTCGCGATGGCCGACCGGTTCGACGTGCTACATTACCTGTGGAACAGCTTTGCCTCCGCGCTGCTGGGGGCCGGCCTGTCGCTGGTCCTGGCGTTCCCGGCGGCTTTTGCCCTGGTGCGCTTCGGCGCCGGGCGGCGCTGGCTGATGCCGCTGGTGGTCAACCTGCGCGCGATCCCGCTGATCGTGTTCGCGATCCCGCTCTACCTGGTCTATGCCCGGGTCGGCCTGCTCGACACGAAGCTGGGCCTGGCGCTGATCCTGTGCGTGGTCAACCTGCCGCTGGTGCTGATCCTTTTGGCCGCGGCGCTCCGCGACCTGCCGGTGGAGCTGGACGAGGCGGCCAGGGTCGACGGGGCGTCGACCTTCACCCTGCTCTGGCGGATCGTGCTGCCGCTGGCCGGCCCGGCGCTGGCCACCACCATGGTGCTGGGCTTCGTGTATGCCTGGAACGAGTTCCTGTTCGCGCTGATGCTGACCACCCGCGACGCGGTGACCGCCACGGTGGGCGCGTCGTTCTTCTTCGCCGCGTCCGGCGGCGGGGTGCGCTGGGGGGCGGCCGCCGCGGTGATGATGCTGAGCGTGCTGCCGCCGGTGGTGCTGGGCCTGCTGCTCTACCGGCGGATCGGCCAGTCCCTGGCCGCCGGCGCGGTCAAGGGCTGAGCCGGGCCCGGCCCGGCTACCTGGTCCGCCCCCGCTGCCTGGCCTGCCCGCCGCGCCATCGCCGCCAGGTGGCGGCGATCCCGGCGGTTGAGCCCGGCGCCGATGGACGGCTCCGCCGGTCCCTGCCTCCGTTCACCTTTCGTTAGGATCTTGCCGCTAGGATGGGCGGCGGGGCGATGGCGGATCGCCGGCAGGATGGAGGTGGCGGATGGCGGATGGGCAGGACGTGCGGTCCGGGACAAAGGCGCTGCAGCCGACCCGGTCAGGCACGAAGCCGCGGGCCTGGACAGGCCGGATCCCGACGGGGTGAAGGACAGGGACGCTGGCAGGGTCAGGTCCTGACGGGGCGACCAGGCTCGCCCGGGTTCGTTCGTGCAGCGGACGGCGCCGGCCCGCACCGCTTCCGGGGCCAGGGGCGCAGCGCTGGTGCAGGCGGCAGCACCGGCCGTGGCGAGCGGGGGTATGGGCGGCTCGGGTTCGTTCGTGCGGCAGGCGTGCGGATGGCAATTGCGGAGGTCCGCGGGCGCCATGCCCCGGGCAAGCGGGCGCTGGCGCTCGGGTTCGTTGGTGCGCTGCCGCACGGGTTCGTTGGTGCGCGAACGGTCGGGGACGGGCGATGCCGCCGGTCGGGTGCGGCTTGCCGGTGCGGCGGAGGCTGGCCTGGCCGCCTGTTCCTGGCGCAAGGGCGGCTCGGGTTCGTTCGTGCCGGCGGCGGTGCCACGGCGCAGGCGGGCGAAGTCGAGCAGGGCCAGGTGCAGCGCCTTCTCGGCGGCGGCCAGGTAGCGGACCAGGCTCGCCAGGCCCAGGCGGCGCCGGCCCATGCCGGGCGGATCATGCCGCCTTCGCCAGAAATCGGCTTCCAGGCGGGCAACCTGGTGGCAGTTCCAGCTGGCCTGCACGAACCGGGCGCAGGCGGCGGCCTCTTCCGGGGTGGCCGGCCGGAACTGGTCGAGCAGGCGGCTCTCCATCGAGGCATGGGCCGCTTGCTGGCCCGGGAGGGGCGGCAGCGTCGAGCGCGCGCGCAGGCCATGGCTGCGGGCGTTCTGGGCGGAGCGGCGCTTGCCGGCGTCGCTGACCGGACCATGGCTGCGGGCGCCGTTTCGGCGGGAGGCTTCGGCCTGGGCGGGGGAGCGGGGCATGGCGGGTCCCGTGGAGGGTGGAGGCGGCGGCAGTCTAGCAGTTCAAGGTGTATGTTCCTATATCTACATCGAAGCGATGGGATTGACGGACGCGGTCCGGTGCTGAATACTTAACTTGTTGGTTTATATTGCGCAGGCGGCGGCGTGCCCGCCCGGGTCCCTGCGCCCCATCCCTTCCCGGATCCAGCGAGGACGACGCCGATGCAGCTCACGCCCTATCTGTTCTTCAACGGCCGCTGCGAGGAGGCTGCCAAGTTCTACCAGCAGGTCCTGGGGGCCGAGGTCACCATGATGATGCGCTTCAAGGAGAGCCCCGAGGCCGGCCAGCCGGGCAGCATCCCGGAGGGCAGCGAGGACAAGATCATGCACATGGCGATGCGGATCGGCGAGAACACGCTGATGGCCTCGGATGGCTGCTGCGCCGGGCAAACCAGCTTCCAGGGCATGTCGCTGAGCCTGGAGATGGCCGACGAGGCGCTGGCGGAGCGCTCGTTCGCGGCGCTGGCCGAGGACGGCCAGGTGCAGATGCCGATGAGTTCCACCTTCTTCGCGCGCCGCTTCGGGATCGTGGCCGACCGGTTCGGGGTCAGCTGGATGATCCACGTGCCGGCCCCTGCCCCGGCCTGAGCCGGCCCGAAACCGTACAGGACGGGCCGCTGGCCCGCGACCGGGGAGCTGAGCGACGCGATGCGCTTCATGATGCTGATGATTCCGAAGAACTACGCCGACGCCGCCCCGGGCACGCTGCCGGACGCGAAGGCGGTAGCAGCGATGATGGCCTATAACCGCGCCCTGCAGGAGGCGGGCGTGCTGCTGGCCCTGGACGGGCTCCATCCGCCCTCGATGGGCGCCAGGATCTCCTTCGCCCATGGCCGGCCGAGCATCGAGGAAGGCCGCGCCGGATGGACGGCCGGCACGGCCTGCGTCGGCGGCTACTGGATGATCCGCACCGCCTCCAAGGCCGAGGCGCTGGCCTGGGCGGCGCGCTGCCCGGCCGCCGACGGCGACCTGATCGAGCTGCGCCAGGTGCAGGAGTTCGAGGACTTTCCCGCCGACGTGCAGGCGGCGGCCGGTGGCCTGGAGGGGATGCAGGACCGGCGGCGCGACCCGGAAGCCTGAGGCCCGACGGCGCATGCCGGGACGCCCGGCTGGATCAGCCGCCCGACCGGGCCGGCTTCTCTGCCTGCGGAGCGGCATCCTCCCGGCCGAACGCCGGCCCGACCGCCCACCACATGCACGGCTCCCCCGAGGCCGCCACGCCGCCGGGCACGTGACGCGGCCAGCCTGGCGGCAGCCGGGCAGCATCCGGACGGGCGAGCAAGAGCGCTGCCGGACCTGGCTGCCACCTGGCGGCCACCGCCTCGCCGGGAGCAGGACGCGGCCGGCGGGCGGTACCCGGATGTGCGCGCAAGACAACTGCCGAGCCTGGCTGTCGCCCGGCAGCCACCGCCACGGCGGGAGCGGGCGCGTCCGGCGGCGCGGCGATCCGGACCCGGGACGAGAACTACGGCCGGACCTGGCTGTCGTCGCACCATGGCCGCCTCCAAGGCCATCACGGAACCTGTTGAGCGCGCAGGCGCGCTGCGTCGAGCCGACCACGGGAAAGACCCCCATGGTTTATGATGAACTGTGGCGGCTGGCCGAGCCGCTCCTCCCGCGCGCGGGCCCCTGGCGGAGGGCGACCGTCCGCCAATCCGTGATCGCAGGGCGATGGTGGGCAACCTGTTCGTGCCGCGTACCGGCCTTGAGCAAGGATATCCTGCCTTGGCAAACACCGGCTGTGGCTCCGGCATGGCCTGCTGGCGGATGCCGTGGGACTGGCGAAATGCCGCCGGGTGGGTGCGGCTGCACCAGGTCCACCACCTGGGCTGGGCGAACGCCGTCGCGTGGCGCCGGGCTGCAGTCGAAAGCGCACCGTCTGCGGCAAAGAAGGGTGCGAGGCGACCGGGGCGCGTTCGGCCGGCCATGGCGGGTCCGGCCGCAGGCGGCACCTGCCGGCCGGCGGCGGCAGGATCCCGCTTGCCCCCACCGCGCGACGGGGAACGGGCACGACAGCAGGCTTCCCGAGCCACCGGCCGAGGCAGTGCCGTCGGCATGACCGCGCGTCGGCCGGCCAGGGAAGCGGCCAGGCAAGCTGCCCGCCGGCAAGGGGCGGCGGACATGGATCGTCGTCGAGAACCCGCCGCGGGCTGTGGCCGGGCGCTTCGGGCTGGTGCGCCCGGACCACCGCCCTGTCGACCCACGGCGCAGCGTGCTGGCCAGCATCCACGGCCAGCCATCGGCCTGCCGACAGCGGTAGAGGCTGCTGGCTGACGCCTGTCCTGCCCGCTGTGCCGACATCGCTTCGGGGGGAGCGCTGCGCGATGACCCGCACCGCGCCGGCAGGTCCGGTCAGCGGGCGTCCGGGCGCAGGGTCCGCAAGGTCCCGTCCGGCATCTGGCGGCGGTCCTTGGCCAGCCGGCGACATGGCGACCCACGCCGCCATGCCCATCCCGCTGGCCTGGGAGCACGAACCGGTTCGGAAACGCGGCCTGGCGCGGACAGGCGGCGCCGGGGGCGGCCCTGCGTCCGGAGGTACGAGACTCAGCCCGGCAGGGTGCTGTCGACGCCCTCGACATAGTACATCATCTGCAAGAGGTCGGCGTCGCTGATCACCGATCCTTCGGGGATCACCACCTCGCCGGCCTGGTTCTTCACCGGGCCCTGGAACGGATGGACGGTCTTGGCCTTGATGCCAGCGACGAGCTCGTCGAGCTCGGCCTGGACGTCGGCCGGCACGTTCTGGTTCCAGGGGGTCATCACCACCGAGCCCTCGGCCATGCCGCCCCAGTAGACGGTGGAGGCCCAGCTGCCCTCCATGACCTCGCGGGCAGTCTTGATGTAGTAGGTCGCCCAGTCGTCGACCACCGAGGTCAGGCAGCGCTCCGGCCCGAACCGGCCCATGTCGGAGGCCTGGCCCACGCACCACACGCCGCGCTTCTCGGCGGCCTGGACCGGGGCCGGGCTGTCGGTGTGCTGCACGATGAAGTCGCAGCCCTGGTCGATCAGCGCGTTGGCGGCCTCCGCCTCCTTGCCCGGGTCGTACCAGCTGTTGACCCAGACCACCTTGGTGCTGACGTCGGGCATCACCTTCTGGGCGCCCAGCGTGTAGGCATTGATGCCCATCACCACCTCGGGGATCGGGAAGGAGCCGATATAGCCGATGGTCTTGGCCTGGCTCATCCGGCCGGCGAGCACGCCGGAGACATAGCGGCCCTCATAGAAGCGGGCATTGTAGACGCCCAGGTTCTGGGCGGTCTTGAAGCCGGTGCAATGCTCGAAGACGGTGTCGGGGAACTGCTTGGCGACGTTCAGCGCCGCCTGCATGAAGCCGAAGCTGGTGGCGAAGACCAGCTTGTTGCCGGCCTGGGCCATCTGGCGCAGCACCCGCTCGGCATCCGCACCCTCGGGCACGCTCTCCACGTAGGAGGTCTGCACCTTGTCGCCGAACTCCTTCTCGACGGCCAGGCGGCCCTGGTCGTGCTGGTAGGACCAGCCGAGGTCGCCGATCGGACCGACATACATGAAGGCGATCTTGAGCGGCCCGCCGTCCTGGGCGCGGGCGCCCTTCAGGCCGCCCAGGAGGAAGGGTGCGCTCAAGCCGGCGCCCACCAAGGTCCTGCGATCGATCATCACGTGCTCCACGCCCTGGGGCCGGCCCCGCGCCTGCCCCCTGCCACCGGTGCGTCGAGGTCACACCGGAAACGCCAGGCGGTCAACCGGTGTGGCTCATGACGGTGGCGCATGGGCACGAAGCGGTCGCGAAAGCCGGCAAGGTGGATCGTGGGGTTGAAGTGCAGGCATGGGACGTCAAAGCGCGTTTCCGTCCGGGCAGGAGGATGCGCTATGGCGGCAGGTCCTCCCTGCCCGACCGACGCGACGCCGCATACTTGAGCTGGGGTCCAGGCGTCATAGGAGGCGGCTCGACTTCTGCCTGCAAGCTGCGTCCGAAGCCCTTAACTAGAATGGCGAGACTTACAGTGGAGTGGAGCTTCATCTGGATGCGCCCATTGCAGAAAAGAAACAGACGAATCCTCGTCCAAGAAACTTCATCAAGCCATCAACATCCGGAGCATATCCTCACCAAAGGAAAGGACAGCGGATCACAAGGTAAAGGCTTACTCTCGAAGTCGCTGCCAGCCTGGGTTCAGAAGAAATGCGCTACGGTCATATCAACATTTCCCATGAACCTTCGCAATTGTGCTCAGTAAAGAGGCTATTTCCCCTGAACGCATCGACATGGGATGTGGCATTTCCAGGCCAGAAG
This sequence comes from Geminicoccus roseus DSM 18922, assembly GCF_000427665.1. Classification (NCBI taxonomy): domain Bacteria; kingdom Pseudomonadati; phylum Pseudomonadota; class Alphaproteobacteria; order Geminicoccales; family Geminicoccaceae; genus Geminicoccus; species Geminicoccus roseus. The sequence goes on along the minus strand of NZ_KE386572.1, from coordinate 4,220,615 downwards.
TAGACTACGGGAACAGAACATTGATCCGGAACTGGTTCACCAACGGTATTAAGTGGGCCGCCGGCTTCGTGCTGGTTCCAGCCCTGCTGGCAATGATCGGAGGAGGCGGAATTTGGCTCTATCAGTACGTTACCTATGATCGGCACCTCTCCCAGATCCAGGGCTCTGCCAAATTCAAGGGAATGGAAAGCGAATACTGCACCCAGCAAGATTATCCCATCAGCGTTATATTCATAAACAACAGCACAAAGACCATCGAACAGATTGAGTTCTATCTGGAGGCTCGATACAAAGGGAGAAGCCGCAACTTGGCGTCTAATAATAGACGTATTGATGACTCAATTACTGGCTCGAAAGACTTTAGCGGATTGTGCTGAGGGATCCCGAAACTAGATACGACAGAAGATCCAGCTTCACTTGTGTGGGCCGTGCGCATCGTGGACGTAGATTTCAGAAAGTAAAACGGTGACGGCTGGATGGCGTAGCTGATGGCAGATCGGCGCTTTTGTGGGAAAGTCAGTTCGTCCGGTCGATGCAGCAATTGTGTTCTGGCTTGCAAGATCACGCCCAAGCTCAACCAGTACACCGCCATCGACGACGGCTCACGGTTCCAGGTCGTCGGCCTCTATCCACGGCGCACCGCCGCCAACACCGTCCGCTTCCTGGAGCGGGTGCTGGAGGAGATGCCGTTCGCCATCCATCGGCCGGCAGCAGCCGGGCCGATCCATCTCCGCAGGAGCCGAGGTCAGGAGACCTCGGCGGGCGCATCCAGACCGACCGCGGCCAGGAGTTCTTTGGCTACCAGGTCCAGGACCAGCTACGCGACTGGCACATCAAGTTCCGGCCCATCCGGCCCCGCTCGCCGCACCTGAACGGCAAGGTTGAGCGGGCCCAGCGCACAGCCCTTGAAAAGTTCTGGCCGACCGTGGACCTGGCAGACACGACCCTCTCCGACCAGCTCGACGAATGGCAGACGTTCTACATTCGAGCCGCAGAGCGGATCGAAGCAGCGTCCGCATGGCGCGCTTGGTGGCCGGACACCGGTCGACCGGGCCTGCGAGCTCATTGCCAGGATCCCGCTCGGTGAGGACGTGTGGGACACCTACGACCCTGCCAGGGAGCGCATTCGCACCCAGGACTACCACTGGGACTCCACCTTCGCGCGCCTGCAACGATGCGCCCCAGACCCCACAACGCAAGGCGCTACTCCGGCGAACTTGTTTGACAACATACTGTCGATATGGTGACATGTACCCATGATCATCGACGCGGTCACCGAGCTGATCCTGGAGACCTTCCGCCTCAACGGGCGCCTGCTGGCGGCCGGCGACGCCCTGGTCCGCGACCTCGGGCTGACCAGCGCGCGCTGGCAGGTTCTGGGCGCGGTGGCGATGTCGCCGGTGCCCCTGCCGGTCGCCCACATCGCCCGCAACATGGGCCTGTCGCGCCAGGGCGTGCAGCGCATCGCCGGCGAGCTGGAGTCGCAAGGGATCGTCTGCTTCGCGCCGAACCCGCACCACCAGCGGGCCAGGCTGGTCCTGCTGACGGAGCATGGGCGGGCCCTGTTCGAGGCTGCCGCCGAACGCCAGCGGCCCTGGGCCGAATCCCTCGCCCGGGGGCTGCCGCCGGAGGGCATCGAGGCCGCCACCGGCCTGCTCCGCACCCTGCGAAACCGCCTCGAGGCCGAACCGGCCGGCGGGGACGACCGGGAGACACGGGACGCCCATGCGCCTGGACCGGTGAAATGACGGAGGTCGCCATGCTTCTCGGACAAGTCGCGTTGGCCACGGCCGCCCTGTTCGCGGGCGCGGCGCTCTATATCAGCCTAGTCGAGCAGCCCGCCCGCCTGGTGCTGGACCCCCGGCCGCTGCTGGCGGCCTGGAAACCGGCCTACCGGCGCGGCACCGCCATGCAGGCGCCCCTGGCGGTGCTGGGCTTCGTGCTCGGAATGGCGGTATGGTGGCAGGCCGGCCACCCCGGATGGGCGCTGGGTGCGCTGCTGATGATCGCCAACTGGCCGTACACCTTTCTCGCCATCATGCCGACCAACAAGCGGCTCATGGCGACGGAACCGGCGGCGGCCGGCGTGGAGAGCCGGGTGATGATCGAGAGGTGGGGCGCGCTGCACGCGGGGCGGACCGCGCTCGGCTTCGCCGCTGCCCTCGCCTTCCTCTGGGCCTCCCTTTCCTGAGCGGGCACCTGGCCAAGGCGCGGGGCAAGTCCGGCGGCGGCAGGGATCATCGGCCGCCGTCTGCCCGGGCGACCGGGCGCCCGGCCACCCATCCTGCATCGGCCGACGGACCTCCCCCCAGGCAGAAGGCCAAGGCTACAGGGACGCAGGGTGATGCCCGGCCGACCCTCTGGCGCGCACGACCCCGACCGCGATGATCGTGGCAGCCGGCGGTCTTCCATCCGGGCATGGCGCCGGCGACCTGCCCGCGACCGGCAATGACCAGGGAATGAACGCGGTCGTGGGCGCGACGTTGGCCAAGGCTCCCGATCAAGGGCAATGCGCCCTTCGGTGGTCCTGCAGCGCTGGCGGGACCGCTCCATTCCCGGGCGGCGACCGCCGCTCTAGTGGTCAGAGGCGGACAGAAGATACCCAGCCCGCCTCAGCCTGGACTGCGCAGGACGAAGAGGTAGCGGTTGAGGCTCGCGAAGAATTCGCCCGCTGCGTCAAGCGCGGCGCCCTCTGCCAGCCAGGCGTCCGCCTCTTTGGCCGGCACCCGGCCGGCGCCAACGACGAAGTCGCGGATGAACGGGGCGATGCCGTGGGCGAAGGTGCCAGGGCGGAACGATGCGTTCAGGATCGGCACCACCTCGCGTCGGACGGTCGCGAGGCACGCGTCCGACGCCAGCCGGCTCAGCCGCCGCGGCAGCCCCGGGTGCGCGACGTGGGCGTCATACGCTGCCAGGATGCGGTCGACGCGGGCCTGGTCGCGGCCATGCCAGACCACGCTGGCGAAGTCCGTGTCGAGCACCACCGCCCGTCCGTCCGGGCGCAGCACGCGGGCGATCTCCCCGACCGCGCGCGCGACGTCCGGCACGTAGGCCAGGCTCTGCACCGCCACGGCAGCGTCGACGGAGCCGTCGGGCAGGGCGAACGCCGTCATGTCGCCGGCCGCCAGCCCGACCGCGGGTAGCCCCCGGCAGCGCCGCCGGGCCAGCGCCAGCATTGGCCCGCTCAAGTCCAGCGCGTGGACGCGCCCGCCCGGGCCGACGGCGAGCGCCAAGTCGCGGGTCAGATAGCCCGGCCCGCAGCCCAGGTCGACAATCCGCTCCCCGGGCCGCGGCTCCAGGGCGCCGAGCACGGCCGCGCGCGTGGCGGCCACGTCCGGGCTGGCGTAGACTGCCTCGATCCGGCGGGCGGCCTGCTCGTCGAACGGCATGCTGCTGGCCACGGCGCGTCCTCCCGGCTTCGGTGGGCGAAGGGCGGACGGAATGCTACGCGTTCCCGTCGCCGCCGGCGAACGCGAAGGCGGCTGCAATCTACGTGGGGGCTGGTACCAAGCGTCCGCGTCGAGCCACTGGAAACGGCTTTCGAAATGGATAGCGGCCTGCGGAGGGGATGCGTGTAGCGCCAGGCGATCCATGATCGCTGGGGCTGCTGCCCTGACCGAGCACCGCCGCCTGTACCCGACCGACCTGTCGGACCCGGAGTGGGTGCTCCGGGCGCCGTTGCTGGAGAGGCATGGCCGTCATGGACGGCCGCCGAAGTGGCCGAGGCGGCGGATCGCCGACGCGATCTTCTACCTCTTGCGCTCTGGCTGCCCATGGCGGCTGCTGCCGCGCGAGTATCCGCCATTGATGCGAAGCATCGATCCCACGGAGTGATGTCAGCACAGCTGACAGGGCGGACCGTCTCCACGCAGTTCCGGCGCTGGCGGATCAGTGGCGCATTCCACGAGGCGCACGAGCGGCTCCGCCGTACGGTTCAGGACACTGAAGGACGGTCAGCAGACCCGACCGCCGCCATCCTCGACAGTCCGACCGCCAGAACGACCAGTATCGGTGGGCCAGCGCGAGGCTATGACGGGGCCAAACGAGCAAAGGGCCGCAAGCGCCACCTGCTGGTGGACACGCTTGGCCTCATCCTGCTCGTCTGTGCGCATGCCGCCGACCTACCCGATCGGATAGGTGCACAGATGCTCTTGAGCACGGCCGCTCAGGACGACCTGCCGCAACTCGAGCTGGTATGGGCTGATGCCGCTTTTGCTGGTGCGTTGGTCGCTCAGCTGGAGGCCGAACGAGGATGGCATCTTGAAGTGCCGCGCAACCCCGACCGCCAGCTCTGGCGCTACAGGCTCAAGGAAAAGCCCACGAACGCGTTTCGCGTCCTGCCGAGGCGCCTCCGCGGTCTGCTGACCGCGGTCCCTTCGGGAAACGGATCATCGGCCTGCTGGCCGATGATGGGTGGTGGAGAGGACTTTTGCCTGGCTCGGCCAGTCACGGCGGCTCTGCAGCGACTATGAATGGTTACCTCAGACAAGCGAGACCATGATCTATGCCGCCATGAGCCGGATCATGCTGAGAAGGCTCGCACGATCCACAGCTTAAGCATTCGAAGGCCGTTTCTAGCCCCGCAGCAGGCCTTCCAGGATCACCGCGGCGTCGGTGATGTCGGCTTCCAGGGCGGCGCGCGCGGCCTTGCCGTCGTGGCGGGCCAGGGCGTCGCGCAGGACCTGGTGCTGGATGTTGGCGTTGCGCCAGTTGCCGGAGCCGCGCAAGAGGCTGAGATAGGGGCCGATCTGCAGCCACAGGCTCTCGATCAGGGCCAGCAGCGAGGCGGAGCCGGCGGCCTCGTAGATGGTGAAGTGGAACTCGCGGTTGGCCGGGACGAAGCCGCCCTGGTCGCCGGTCGCCACGCAGGCCGACATCGCCTGGATCCGGCTGTCCAGCCGGGCCAGCATGGCGGGCGTGACATGGGCGGCGGCCCATTCCGCCGCCAGCCCCTCCACCTCGACCCGGACCCGGCGCAGGTCGGACAGGCGCTCGACGCTGAGCGGCGGGATGCCCACCGAGCGGCCGGCCACCACGGTCAGCGCCTTGGCCGCGGTCAGCCGGTGCAGCGCCTCGCGCACCGGCATGGCGCTGACCTGGAAGGCTTGCGCGATGCTGGCGATGGTCACGGTGCGGCCGGGCTCCAGCTCGCCGTCCAGGATCATCGCCACCAGCTGGCGATAGACCCGGTCCTGCATGCTTTCCCTGCCGACCGGGCGCAGCGGCAGCTGCCGGATGTCCTCTGCCAGTGCCATGAGATCGCCTCTGTTCCGCCCGCCCCCGGCAGGCCGGTGCCCCCGATTTTCCGCCGTTGCCAGTGTTCGTGATCTATGATCAAAGATCAATCAACGAAAACGCAGGGGGCAGCGACGGCCAGGACGCCGCGTCCGCCCCCGTTCAGGGAGGCGGGATCAATGAAACTGGGTGGCAAGCTCCTCTCGTCGCTGCTGGCGGCCGGCTGCATTGCCGGGACGGCCGGGCTGGCGGCGCCGGCACAGGCGGCCGACGAGAAGCACAAGATCTTCCTGTCGATGAGCTATATCGGCAATGACTGGCAGGCCGAGGCCGCCAACATGATCAAGGCGATGGCGGCGCATCCGTCCATGCAGGACAAGGTCGACCTGCAGGTCCAGGTCTCCGGCCCCAACGCCCAGCGCCAGATCCAGCAGATCAACTCGATGGTCCAGGCCGGCGCCGACGCGATCGTGGTGTTCCCGATCTCGCCCACCGCCCTGAACCAGGTGGTCAAGAACGCCTGCAACAAGGGCGTCACCGTGATCGCCTATGATGCCGAGATCACCGAGCCCTGCGCCTACAACATCGCGATCGACCAGGAAGAGGCCGGGCGCAAGACCGCCGAGTGGCTGGTCCAGCAGCTGGACGGCAAGGGCAGGATCGTGGCGATCACCGGCGTGCCCGGCACCTCGGTGGACACGCTGCGCACCCAGGCCGCCAAGGAAGTGTTCGACCAGCACCCGGAGATCGAGATCATCGCCGAGGCGCCGGGCATGTGGAGCCAGGCCAACGCCCGCACCGAACTGTCCAAGATCCTGGCCACCCACAAATGGGACGACATCGACGGGCTGTGGATGCAGGCCGGCTGCTTCACCGCCAACTCGATGCAGATCGAGGCGGGCATCGAGCCGGCCAACCTGAAGCCCTGCGCCGGCGAGGGCTCCAATGGCGGGCGCATCCAGGCGCTGCCGGAGGGCACCGAGGTCGAGGGCGCCAACGGCACCTACATGCCGATGGGCGCGCCGCGCATCTCCTACGCCTCCCCGCCCTATTCCGGCGCCCTGGCGCTCAAGCTCGCGGTGCAGAAGCTGGAAGGCCAGGACATCCCCCAGAAGACCGTCCTGCCCCTGCCGCTCTACACCAGCGACGAGATCAAGCTCTGCGCCGAGGGCACCTGGCAGGAGATGTCCGAGGGCTGCAACGTGTTCCAGCCCTCGATCATCACCAACCCCGGCTGGTTCGCCTCGATCTACTCGCCGGACACGCCGGAAGTGGGCCTGCAGGCCGCCCTGGTGGGCGAGCCGGAGCAGTAAGCCGCCCTTGCTGACGGGGTCCGGGCGTCCGCGGCGCCCGGACCCCTGTTCTTGTCGTTCCCGCTGCCGGAAAGCCCGCATGGCCGCCAACTCCCCGACCATCCCCCATGCCCTGCGGGTCGAGCGCGTCGTCAAGGCGTATGGCGCCACGGTGGCGCTGGACGGCATGTCGTTCGAGGTGGCGCCGGGCGAGGTCCACGCGCTCCTGGGCGAGAACGGGGCCGGCAAGTCGACCACGGTGAAGATGCTCTCCGGCCTGGTGCAGCCGGACCAGGGCGGTATCGAGCTGTTCGGCCAGCCGGTGCGGCTGGGCGAGCCCTTGGAGGCGCAGCGCCACGGCGTGCAGACCGCGTACCAGGAGATGACCCTGGTCCGCGACCTGACCGTCGCCGAGAACATGCTGCTGCCGCACGCCCCCACCGGCCTGCTGGGCCAGCTGCGCCGCCGCGAGGGCGAGCGCCGGGTCGTCCGGCACCTGGCCGCGCTCGGCCTGGACTTCATCGACCCGCGCGCGGAGATCCGCGACCTGGACCTGCCGGTCCGCCAGAAGATCGAGATCGCCCGCGCGGTGTTCCGCAAGCCGCGCATCCTCCTGCTGGACGAGCCGACCTCCAGCCTGTCCGGGCGCGACATCGACTGGCTGGGCGAGCTGATCCGGCGGGTGACCCAGGAGGGCGTCACCGTGGTGTTCATCTCGCACCGGATGCCGGAGGTCCGCCTGTTCTGCGACCGGCTGACCGTGCTGCGCAACGGCAAGGAAGTCGGCACCGCCACCGTGGATGCGATCACCGACGACGAGGTGGTGCGGATGATCATCGGCCGCTCGCTGGCGGCAACCTTTCCGCCCAAGGCCCCGCCGCGCGCCCGGAACGGCGTCACCCCTTTCCTGGAGGCACGCGACCTTTCGGTCGGCAGCCGCCTGAAGGGGGCAAGCTTCGCGCTGCATCCGGGCGAGATCCTGGGCATCGCAGGGCTGCAGGGCATGGGCCAGCAGCAGCTGTTTTTGTCCTGCTTCGGCATGGCGCCGCCCTCGGCCGGGCAGATCCTGATCGATGGCCGCGAGGTCACCCTGGCCTCGCCGCAGGACGCGATCCGCGCCAATATCGGCATCAGCCTGGTGCCGGAGGACCGCAAGACCGAGGGCCTGTTCCTGAAAATGGACGGGCGCAGCAACGTGGCGCTGCCGGTGATCGAGCGCTTCACCAAGGGCGGGCTGATCGACGGCAAGGCCGAGACCGACGCGGTGGCCAGGGTGTTCCGCCAGGTCGAGGTCGATCCCCGCGCGCTCTATACCCCGGCCGGCGCCTTTTCCGGCGGCAACCAGCAGAAGATCGCGATCGGCAAGTGGCTGCTGGCCGGCAGCCGCACGCTGTTGATGTTCGACCCCACCCGCGGCGTCGACATCGGCACCAAGCACCAGCTCTATCTCCTGATGCGCGCGTTCGCCGATGCCGGCGGCGCGGTCCTGTTCTACTCGACCGAGATCGCCGAACTGGTGAACCTGTGCGACCGGGTCCTGGTCATGTATGGCGGCCGGATCGTTTCCGAGCTCGCCGGTGAAGCGATCGAGGAGGAAGCGATCATGCGCAGCGCCCTTGGCGAGCAGCGGGGAGCGGCGGCATGAGCGCGTCCCTTTCAATGGGCCAGCCCGCCCGTCCCGCCCGCCACCGGCCGCGCTGGGCCCTCACCCTGGCGCGCGGGCGCGGCCTGCTCGTCGCGGTCGCCGTGTTCGTGGCGCTGTTCATGGTGGTGGCGGCGATCACGCCGGGCCCGTTCAGCTATTTCGAGCTGAGCTTCATGTCGTCCGGCGGCGCCACTTTGGCGCTGGCGGCGATGGGCCAGACCTTCGTGATCCTGAGCGGCGGCTTCGATCTCTCGGCAGGCGCGGTGATCTCGCTGGTCAACGTGGTGCTGGCCACCTGGATGGGACCCAGCATCGGCTCGCAGGTCACCATGGCCCTGGCGGCGCTGGCGATCGGCGGGCTGGTCGGCGCCTTCAACGGCTTTTTCGTGGCGTTCGTGCGCCTGCAGCCGATCGTGGTCACCCTGTCCTCGATGTTCATCGTCCAGGGCATCACGCTGTTGATCATGGACAAGCCGGGCGGGATGACCCCGCCGGAATTCTCCATGTTCCTGACCGGCGACGCGATGCCGGAGCTTTTGCCGGCGCCGATCGTGATCCTGGCGGTGGCGCTGCTGATCTGGTTCCTGATCAAGAACTCGCGCTTCGGCACCGGCATCTATGCGGTCGGCAGCGACGAGGAATCCGCCCGCGCCGCCGGCATGTCGACCCGGGCGATCAAGTTCTGGACCTACACCCTGGCGGGCCTGTTCTACGGGGCGGCGGGCGCCTTCGTCACCGCGCAGACCGGCTCGGCCGACCCGCTGATCGGCCGGCCGATGCTGCTCCAGGTGTTCACCGCCGTGGTGCTGGGCGGGACCATGCTGGGAGGAGGGCGCGGCGGGGCGGTGGGCTCGCTGGTCGGCGCCTACATCCTGATGATCGTGGTCAACATCCTGCTCGTGCTCAATGTCTCGGCCTACTACAGCTCGGTGGTCGAGGGCGCGATCCTGATCCTGGCGGTGCTGGTGGGATCGTTGAACAGGCACTCGCCGATCGCCGAGTACCTGCGCCTGGGCGTCTTGAAGCTGCGGGCCTGGCGGGCCGGCACCCTGGCGGCGGCGCACCCCTCCGCCCCGTTCACGCCGAAGCTTTCGGCGCCTGCCGCCAAGGCCGGGCTGGTCCGGCCGTCCTGGCTGGAGCGGCACCGCCACACCTTGCGCTTCGTGCTGCCGGCGTTCGCCGGGGCCGCGATCGTGCTGCTGGCGACCCACCTGATCTACGGCAACACGCTGACCAACCCCTCCTACTTCAACTCGCTGCTGGTGCTCTCCTCCTTCCTGGCGATCCTGGCGCTGGGTCAGGGCGCGGCGATCCTGACCGGCGGGCTCGACCTGTCGCTGCCCTGGATGATCGGCCTGATCGGCATCGTCACCGCCGACCTGATCAGCGGCTCGGATATGAGCGCGCTCTGGGTGGTGCCGTTCGGCCTGCTCCTGGGCATCGGGCTGGGCGCCCTGAACGGGGCCGGGATCGTGTTCCTGGGCCTGCCGCCGATCGTGATGACGCTGGCGATGAACGGCATCCTGCAGGGAGCCGCCCTGGTCTACAGCGACGGCACACCCGCCGGCTTCGCCTCGCCGACCCAGCGCTGGCTGATGACCGGCAGCTTCCTTGGCGTCACCCCGGTGATCTGGCTGCTGGTGCTGTTCGTGGCGGTGGCCCTCCTGCTGCTCAACCGCACCGCGTTCGGCCGGCGGGTCTATGCGGTCGGCAACAGCCCGACCGTGGCCAAGCTGTCCGGGGTCGGCGTCGGCGGGACGCTGATCGGCACCTATGCGCTTTCCGGCTTCTGCGCGGCGCTGGTCGGCATCCTCCTGTCCGGCTTTTCCGGCCAGGCCAGCCTCGGCATGGGCGACGAGTACCTGCTGCCCTCGATCGCGGCGGTGGTGGTGGGCGGCACGCTGATCACCGGCGGGCGCGGCCATTATGCCGGGATGCTGGGCGGCGTCCTGCTGCTCACCGCGCTGGCCACGCTCTTGGCCGGCACGACCCTGCCGAGCGCGGTGCGCGACATCATCCTGGGCCTCGTGGTGCTGGCGGCGGTGCTGGCGCTGCGCGAGCGCCACGCTTGAGAAGGACAACGAACCGATGGCGGAACTGATGGCAGAAGGACGCCGGGTCCTGGTGACGGCGGGGGCGTCGGGCATCGGCCGGGCGATCGTCGACACGCTGGCCGAAGCCGGCGCCCGGATCCATGTCTGCGACGTGGACGAGGCGGCACTGGCCGCCCTGCGCCAGGCCCGGCCGGAGGTCGGCACGAGTGTCGCCGACGTGTCCGACGAGGGCCAGGTCGACCGAATGTTCGACGAGGTGCAGGCGACGCTCGGCGGGCTGGACGTGCTGGTCAACAATGCCGGGATCGCCGGGCCCACCGGCGGGATCGAGACGCTGAGCCTGGCCGACTGGCGGCGCTGCCTGGACATCGACCTGACCGGCCAGTTCCTGTGCGCCCGGCGGGCGGTGCCGATGCTGCGCGACGCGGGCGGCGGGGCGATGATCAACATGTCCTCGGCCGCCGGCAAGTTCGGCTACGCGTTCCGCACGCCCTATGCCGCGGCCAAATGGGGGGTGATCGGCCTGACCCAGAGCCTCGCCAAGGAGCTGGGCCCGGACAACATCACCGTGAACGCGGTGCTGCCGGGCATCGTCGAGGGGCCGCGCATGGAGGGCGTGATTCGGGCGCGCGCCCAGCAGGTGGGCGTCCCTTATGAGGAGATGGAGCGGCAGTATTTGAGCCGGGTCTCGCTGCGCCGGATGGTCAGCCCCAACGACGTGGCTTCCATGGTGCTGTTCCTGGTCTCGCCGCAGGGCCGCAACATCTCCGGCCAGTCGCTGAGCGTCGACGGCAATGTCGAAGCCTTGTGAGGATCGGATTCCATGCTGCGCATCGAACTGCTGACCGAGGCCCGCGACGAGCTGGGCGAAGGTCCTCTTTGGGACGTCCGGGAGCAGCGCCTCTACTGGATCGACAGCCACGGCAAGGCGATCCATCGCTGCGATGCGGCGGGCGGCGACCTGAAGAGCTGGAGCGTGCCCGAGCATATCGGCTCGATGTGCCTGCGCGAGGGCGGGGGCGCGGTGGTTTCCCTGCGCACCGGCTTCCACTTCCTGGACTTCGATGATGGCGCGGTGCGGCCCATCGCCGATCCCGAGGCCGGCATTCGCCGCACCCGGATGAACGACGGCAAGGTCGACCGGCAGGGACGGTTCGTGGCCGGCGCCATGGATTACGAGGAGCGCGAGCCGCTGGCCGGCCTGTACCGGCTGGACACCGACCTGAGCGTGACCAGGCTGGAGGGCGACATCATCGTCAGCAACGGGCCGTGCTGGAGCCCGGACGGGACGATCTTCTATTTCGCCGACAGCTGGACCCGGAAGATCTGGGCCTATGACTACGACATCGCGACCGGCGACCTCTTGAGCCGGCGGCTGTTCGCTGATTTCGAGGGCCATCTGAGGGGCTACCCGGACGGGGCCACGGTGGACGCGGAAGGCTTCGTGTGGAGCGCGGAGGTCTATGGCGGGCGGCTGGTGCGCTTTGCCCCGGACGGCACCATCGACCGGCTGGTCGGCATGCCGGTCGACAGCATCACCAGCATGTCGTTCGGCGGGCCGGAGCTGGACATCCTCTACGTCACCTCGATGGCGCGGCCGTTCGGGGGACGCCGGCGCCAGGAGCGCGAGGCGGGCGGGCTGTTCGCGGTGCATGGCCTGGGCGTTCGCGGCCTGCCGGAGGCGCGGTTCAAGGGCTAGGCCGGCGGGCCGGGAACAGAAGACAGAATTGGGGAAGGACGAGCAGATGCGCATCGAGGTTCTGGTCGACGTCAAGACCACGCTCGGCGAAGGCCCGCTTTGGGACATGGACGAGCAGCGCCTGTACTGGATCGACAGCTTCGACGGCCGGGTGTTCCGCTGCACCGAGGACGGGCGGGAGGTGCGGGCCTGGGACGTGCCGCAGAAGATCGGCTCGATGTGCCTGCGCAAGAAGGGCGGCGCCATCGTCTCCCTGCAGCGCGGCTGGCACTCCCTCGACTTCCAGAGCGGCGAGGTCGAGCTGATCCACGACCCGGAGCCGGACCGGCCGAACAACCGGATCAACGACGGCAAGGTCGACCGGCAGGGACGGTTCGTGGCGGGCTCGATGGACACCATGGAGGAAGGCCCCAACGGTGCGCTCTACCGGATGGACCCGGACCTGTCGGTGACGAAGCTGGAGGGCGGGATCATCGTCAGCAACGGGCCGTGCTGGAGCCCGGACGGCAAGACCTTCTACTTCACCGACACCTGGTCGGGCGAGATCTCGGCCTATGACTACGACACCGCAACCGGGGCCATCGCCAACAAGCGCACGTTTGCGAAGATGCAGTGGGAGGGCGGCGCGTTCGACGGGGCCACGGTGGACGAAGAGGGCTGCGTTTGGAGCTCGATCGTCTATGCCGGCAAGCTGGTGCGCTTCGCCCCGGACGGCAGCGTCGACCGGGTGATCGAGATGCCGGTCAAGAAGGTGACCAGCGTGATGTTCGGCGGGCCGAAGCTGGACGTGCTCTACGTGACCTCGATGGCCAAGCCGCCGCTGCCGCGTTTCCCCGACGACCCGGCGCCGCGCGGCTCGCTGTTCGCGATCCATGATCTCGGCGTGCGCGGTGTGCCGGAGGCGCGCTTCGCCGGCTGAATGCCGGGCGGCCAGGCTGAACCCGCCTGGCCGCCCTTCCCCGTCAGTTCTTCTGCTCGCCGACCGTGTCGGCCATCCGGGCACCGCGCTGGCCGCGCGGCTGCTCCGGCCCCTCGGTGGTGTCCTCGGCGGTCTGGTGCTCCATCTCGGCGTTCACCTCCGCGCCCAGCAGGACGATGAACGAGGACAGCCAGAACCACATCAGGAGGATGATCACGGCCCCCAGCGAGCCGTAGGTCTCGTTGTAGCTGCCGAAATTGCGCACATAGATCGAAAAGGCGATCGAGCCGACGATCCAGAGCACGGTGGCCAGCACCGCGCCCCAGCTCACCCAGCGCCAGCGCGGCTCGTCGCGGCTGGGCGCGTAGCGGTAGAGGATCGCCAGCACCGCCATGATCACCACGAACAGGATCGGCCAGCGCGCCAGCGAGACGACCGTCGCGATGGTGCCACCCAAGCCCAGCCCGGCGACCACGGCCGGAAGGACCGCGATCAGGCCCAGCGCCAGCACCATCACCAGCACCACGCCGACGGTGAGCGCCAGGGCGATGGCGTTCAGCTTGATGAAGCCGCGCTTTTCTTCCTCGTCATAGATGATGTTGAGGCCCTCGATGACGGCCTTCACGCCCTTGGACGCGCTGTAGAGCGTGAACAGGAGGCCGCCCAGCGCGGCGAAGCTGGCGCCGCCGGTGTTGGAGGCGACCTTGGTGACCTGGTCCTCGAGGATCCGCCCCGCTTCCGGCGGCAGGGCCGAGGTGACCTGGGAGATCTGCGACTGGATCTGCTGCGGGTCGGCCATCAGGCCCCAGATGCCGACCAGAGCGGCGATGGCGGGAAAGATGGCCAGCAGGCCATAGAAGGCCACGCCCGCCGCGATCATCGAGACATGGTCGTCGCCGATCTCGTTCTTGACCCGCCAGAGGATGTCCCACCAGCCTTTCTTGGAGATCTCGCCGGGCGAGCGCGCCCGGCGTCCGCGGCCACGGGCGAGGCCGGTGCCCGGGCTCCGTCCGGGATCGGCCGCTGCTGTGCTGTTCATGACCCAAGATTCCCCGTGCGGAAGGGTGCAGGCCGCGCCGGGCGCGGCATCCATGGGGGCTCAACAGGCGGTTGCGGCAATGGTGCCCTCAAAGGACGGAGGATCGGGCCTGTCCGCGTCCATGCGAATGGCGGTGGTGCAGGTCCGGGCAGTGCGGGTGCTTGTGGCGGATCGGCGCGTGGACAGGGTCGTGCTCGTGGCGCTCGGCCAGGTGCAACCACAGGCCCAGCCCCATCAGCAGGCCGGTGGCCAGGAGGCGGATGGTCAGCGGCTCGTCGAGCAGCACCATGGCGAGGAGCGGGCCGATGAACGGAGCGAGCGAGAAACAGGCGCCGGTGCGCGCGGTGCTAAGATGGCGCAGGCCCAGCACGAACAGGACCAAGCTGGCGCCGTAGCCGAGGAAGCCCGCCACGCCGACCGCCGCGAGCGTGCCTGGCTTGGAGGCGGCCCTGCCCTGCCAGGACAGGATCAGCGCGCCGGCCGGAATCGCGGCGGCCCCGAGCAGCAGGCGGCGGCGGCGTTGCTGCGGGCCAGGCCGAACATCAGCAGAAGCGGCCCGGCGATCCAGCCCGGCGTCGGCAATCGAGCCGGCCCGCCGGCATCCAGGGGACGACCGTGCCCAGCAGCAGCCTGGCCAGCGGCGTGCCGGCGCCGAACAGGAGGGCGGAATGAAGGAGCAGGACGATGCCGAGACCCGCCACGGGGGAAGCCCCAGGCGGAGAGGGCCCGCCTAGTCGCGCTTTTCCAGGACCTCGTCCAGCCAGTCGGTGCGCATCTCCGGGACCGAGCGGAGCAGCTTGCCGGTATAGTCGTGGAAGGGCGGGGCCATCACGTCCGACTTGCTGCCGCTGTCGACCACCCTGCCCCGCTGCATCACCACCACCTCGTGCGCGATGGCGCGCACCGTGGCGAGGTCGTGGGTGATGAACAGGTAGGACAGGCCGATCTCCTCCTGGAGCTTGAGCAGGAGCTTCAGGATCTCGTCGGCGACCAGCGGGTCCAGGGCGGAGGTGACCTCGTCGCAGATGATCAGCTCCGGCTCGGCGGCCAGCGCCCGGGCGATGCAGATCCGCTGCTTCTGCCCGCCGGACAATTCGCCCGGGAAGCGGTCGGCGAAGTCGGCCGGCAGCTCGATGGTGGCGAGCAGCTCCTCGACCCGGCGGCGCATCTCCTTGCCGGTGATCCCGGCATAGAAGGTCAGCGGCCGGCCGATGATCTCCAGAACGGTCTGGCGCGGGTTCACCGCCACGTCGGGCATCTGGTAGATCAGCTGCAGGCGGCGGCGCTGCTCCTTGCTGCGGCCGGCGAGGTCGGCGGACAGCTTCTCGCCCTGGAACAGGACCTCGCCCTTGGCGGCGGGCAGGAGGCCGGTGACCACCCGTGCCAGCGTGCTCTTGCCGCTGCCGCTCTCGCCCACCACCGCCACGGTGGCGCCGCGCTCCACCAGCACCGAGACGTCGAACAGGACCTTCTGCCGGCCATAGGCGGCATCGACGCTGCGCACCTCCAGCACCGGCGCATGGGCGTGGGCGGCGAGCGTCTGGGTCTCGGCGCGGCGCACGCTGACCAGGGCCTTGGTGTAGTCCTGGCGCGGCTCCTCCAGGACCTGGGCGGTGTCGCCGAGCTCCACCGCCTTGCCGTGGCGCAGCACCAGGATCCGGTCGGCGACCTGGGCGACCACCGCCAGGTCGTGGGTCACGTAGAGCGCCGCGGTGCCCTCGTCGCGGATCGCGGTGCGCATGGCCGCCAGCACCTCGATCTGGGTGGTGACGTCCAAAGCCGTGGTCGGCTCGTCGAACACCACCAGGTCGGGCTTCGCGATCAGCGCCATCACGGTCATGGCGCGCTGGAGCTGGCCGCCGGAGACCTGGTGGGGGTAGCGCTGGCCGAAGATCTCCGGCTCGGGCAGGCCCAGCTTGGCGAACAGCTCCACCGCGCGCTGCTCGGCCTCCTCGCGCGGGCCGAGACCATGGCGCTGGTGGACCTCGCAGATCTGGTCGATCAGCCGGTGCGCCGGGTTGAACGAGGCGGCGGCGCTCTGGGCGACATAGGCGACCTTCTGGCCGCGGATCCGCATCAGCACGTCCTCGGACGCGCCGATCAGCTCCTGGCCGTCCAGCCGGACGCTGCCGCCGGCGAAATGGCAGCCCGGGCGGACATAGCCCAGCGCCGCCAGGCCGATGGTGGACTTGCCGGCCCCGGATTCGCCGATCAGGCCCAGCACCTGGCCGCGATCCACCGACAGCGACACGCCCTTGACGATCTGGACGGTCTGCCCGTCCAGATCGGCCCCGTCGATGCGCAGATCAGTCATTTCCAGCAGCATGACGGTCAGCCCCGACGTGAGCGGCGAGAAGCCTGGTCGAGCATGAAGTCGACCACGAGATTCACCGAGATGGTGAGCAGCGCGATGCAGGCGGCCGGCAGGAGCGGTGCGGGCAGGCCGAACGCGATCGCCTGGGCGTTGTCCTTGACCATCCCGCCCCAGTCGGCGGCGGGCGGCTGGATGCCCAGGCCCAAAAACGACAGGGCGCTGATCAGGAGGAAGGAGAAGCAAAAACGCACGCCGAACTCGGCCAGCAGCATCGGCAGGGCGTTGGGCAGGATCTCCTTGCGGGCGATCCAGACCATTCCCTCGCCGCGCAGCCTGGCCGCCTCGACGAACTCCAGCACGTTCAGGTCGACCGCCACCGCACGGGCCAGGCGGAACACCCGGGTCCCGTCGATGAAGGCCAGGGTGGCGATCAGCACCGGGATCGAGCTGCCCATCACCGAGAGCACCAAGAGCGCCAGGATCAGCGCCGGGAACGACATGAAAACGTCGACGATGCGCGACGCCGCCTGGTCGATCCAGCCGCCGGCGATCGCCGCCAGGAAGCCGCAGATGGCCCCCAGCCCGAACGAGATCACGGTGATGATCAGCGCAAGACCGATGGAGCGCTGGGCGCCATAGAGCAGCCGGCTCAGCATGTCCCGGCCGAGCGTGTCGGTGCCGAGCGGGTAGCCCTCGGCGCCGATCGGCTGCCAGACGTCGCCCACCGCCGCTGCCTCCGGATGGGGGGCAAGCCAGGGGCCGAACAGGGCCAGAAAGGCGAACAGGGCCACCAGGACGAGGCCCAGACGGGTGATCCACGGCATCCGCCGCCACAGCGCGCCCATCAGCGTGGGTGCCGCAGGCGCGGGTTGGCGAGGATCGAGACGATGTCGGCCAGCATGTTCAGCCCGACATAGGTGATCGCGAACACGATGGCGCAGGCCTGGATCAGGGGAATGTCGCGCTTGGCGACGGCATCGACCATGAGCTGGCCCATTCCGGGATACACGAACACCACCTCCACCAGGATCACGCCGACCACCAGGAAGGCCAGGTTCAGCACCACCACGTTGGCGATCGGCCCGATCGCGTTGGGCAGCGCGTGGCGGAAGATGATCGCCTTGCGCGGGGTGCCCTTCAGCTCGGACATCTCGACGTAAGGGGCGGCCAGGACCTGGACGATCGCCGCCCGGGTCATCCGCATCATGTGGCCGGTGGTGACCATGGTCAGGGTCAGGGCCGGCAGTGCGATCGCCCAAAGGCGGTCGCCGAACCCGGCGCTGGGCGAGATCCGCGAGATCGCCGGAAACCAGCCGAGCTGCACCGCGAAGATGTAGACCAGCAGGTAGCCGATGAAGAATTCCGGCATAGAGATCGCGGCCAGCGTGGCGGCGGACGCGCTCTTGTCGAAGGTGCGGTCGCGCCACAAAGCCGAGAGCAGGCCCAGGGTGATCGCCAGCGGCACGGCGATCACCGCGGCGACGCTGGCCAGGAACAGGGTGGCGCCGAGCCTGGGCGCCAGCACCGTGCTGATCGGCCGGCCGGACGCCAGGGAGTTGCCGAGGTCGCCGGTGAGCACGCCGCTGAACCAGCGCCAGTAGCGGACGATCGCCGGATCGCCCAGATGCAGCTTGGCGCGGATCGCGGCCACCGCCTCGGGCGTGGCGCTCTGGCCGAGGATCACCTCGGCCAGGTCGCCCGGCAGGAGCTCGGTGCCGGCGAACACCAGCACCGAGACGGCAAACAGCGTCAGCAGCCCCAGCAGCAGCCGCTTGCCGATCAGGCGGACCAGATCAGGCATCGAGCCAGACACGCTCCGGGGCCCGCATGCCGCACAGGCCGTATTGCGGGCTGAGCTCGAAGTTCTTCACCTGCTCGGTGGAGGCGTCGACGAAGTCGTTGAACATCGGGATCAGCGCGCCGCCATCGTCGCGGATCATCGTCTGGAGCTGGGTGTACATTTCCTGGCGCTTGGCGGTGTCCAACTCGGCGCGAGCCTCGATCAGGATCTTGTCGAAGTCCGGGCGGCGCCAGAACGTGTCGTTCCAGGCGGCGTCCGACTTGTAGGCCACCGACAGCATCAGGTCCGCGGTCGGTCGGCCGCCCCAGTAGGACAGGCAGAACGGCTTCTTCATCCAGACATCGTTCCAGTAGCCGTCGGACGGCTCGCGGACAATCTCGATGTTGATGCCGGCAGCGCTGGCGTGCTGCTGGAAGAGCACGGCGGTGTCGACCGCGCCGGCGAACGCGGCGTCGGAGGTCGAGAGCGGGAGCGCCTCGCCGCCATAGCCGGCCTTCTTGAGGTGGAACTTGGCCTTGTCCGGATCGTAGGTCCGCTGTTCCAGGCTGGACGCGAAGAACGGGTCGCCCGAGGGGACCGGATGGTCGTTGCCGATCTTGCCCAGGCCGCGCAGGACCTTGTCGACGATGTCCTCGCGGTTGGCGGCGTGTTTCAGCGCCAGCCGGAGGTCGACATTGTCGAAAGGTGCCGTGTCGCAGCGCATCAGCAGCGGGTAATGGCCGCCGCCGGCGGCCTGGTGGATGACGATGCCGGGGACCCGGCCCATCAGCTCGACCGTCTTCGGGTCGACCCGCTCCATGATGTTGATCTGGCCGGTCTGCAGCGCCGCGGTACGCGCGGCCGGGTCGGAGATGGCGACCAGTTCCACCGTGGCGGCGTGGGCGCGGCCTTCCTTCCAGTAGTTCTCGTTGCGCTCGCCGAACACCCGCACGCCCGGGTCGAACTCGGTGATCTTGTAGCCGCCGGTCCCGTTGCCCGAGGTGACGTCGCCGTCCTTGGGCATCATGATCATGTGGTAGTCGGTCAGGAGGTAGGGCAGGTCGGCGTTGCCCGAATCCAGCTCGATGATCACCGCGTGCTTGCCGTCCGCCTTGATGTCGACGACCTGCTTCATGTAGCCGGACGCGCCGGACTCGCTGTTCTCGCCGCGGTGCAGGTTGAGCGACCAGACCACGTCCTCGGCATCCAGCTCCTTGCCGTCATGGAAGGTCACGCCCTTGCGGATGTTGAACTTCCAGGTCTTGGCGTCCGCCGACGGCTCCCAGCTCTCGGCCAGCTCCGGCACAGCCGAGCCGTCGGTGCCGTACTCGACCAGGCAGTTGCCCCACATGAAGCTGGAGCAGGTGTGGATCGAGGCGGTGGAGGGCAGCGGGCTCAGCGTGTCGGTGGTGGCGCCGCCGGTGATCCCGATCATCAGGTCGCCGCCCTTTTTGGGCGTCTCCTGGGCGCGCGCCAGGCCCGGCAGCATGGCGCCGATCGCGGCGCCGGCCCCCAGCATCGCCGCGAGCTTGCCGAGGCTGCGCCGGTCCAGGCCACCCTGTCTGAGCAGGTGGTCGTAGCTGTCGATTCGGCTCATTCTCTTCTCTCCTACGGGCGCTGGTCGCGGTGTCGGTCGGTCGGTCGATAGATGGTCAGCTGATGGTGCGATACTCCGGCTGTTCCCGGTCGAGCATCGCCAGCAGCGCCGCGAAATGGCGGTCGTGCAGGCCGGGCGCGCCGTCCCAGCTGGCCTGCGTCGACCGGATCACGTCCTCGGTCAGCAGCTTCAGCTTCTGGCCGCGCGATTCCGCCAGGACCTGCAGTTCGGCGGCGCGCTCCAGGTAATAGAGCCAGGAAAAGGCCTGCCCGATGGTCGGCCCGGTGACGATCGGCCCATGGCTGGCGAGCAGCGCCACCGGGCGCCCGCCCATGGCCGAGGCGATCCGGTCGCCTTCCTGGGCATGGTC
The DNA here is from genome assembly GCF_000427665.1 of Geminicoccus roseus DSM 18922. NCBI lineage: Bacteria > Pseudomonadati > Pseudomonadota > Alphaproteobacteria > Geminicoccales > Geminicoccaceae > Geminicoccus > Geminicoccus roseus. Next base: position 4,200,671 of record NZ_KE386572.1, on the reverse strand, counting down.
GCCCATGCCGTTATAGTGCTCGTCGTAGCCGATCCGGTCGTGGAACAGGCAGTAGGTCTGGCTGATCGGCAAGAGGCGGCCGCCCTCGCAGCAGGCGATCGCGGTGGTGTGCGGCATGTGGGTGTGCAGCACCGCGCGGGCCTCGGCATAGCGGCGGTGCACGGCGCGGTGGATGTGGAAGGCGGTGGGCTCGACCTCGCCTTCCCCGGCCAGGATGTTGCCCTCGCCGTCGATCAGCAGAACGTCGCCGGCGGTAAGCATCGACCAGTGCTTGCCATAGCCGTTGATCAGGAAGCGGTCCTGATCGAGGGCGTAGCTGAAATGGTTGTCGATCGCCTCGTTGAATCCGAACCGCGCCGCAAGTCGCAGCGCCCCTGCCAATTCGATCCGCCGCTGGCTGACCTCCGCCGCGTCGGAGAAATGGGCCAGATTCGCTGGTTGGGCGGTCATTCGGTTCACCTGCTTGTTCCCTGCCGGGGGAACTTACGACATTTCAACGCCGCCGCAATTGAGTAGCGGACGCCGGGCGTCGCTCAGAGGAAATTGTACGGCTACAAACGAGGGTTCACGATCGCCGCCTGGCTCGGCATCGCGGAGTGCCGCGCCTGCCTTGGACTGCCGTTACGCGGACCTCCTTTGGGTGTACGATCTTCGGACGAAGCAGGAGATGATGCCGTGCCAGCCGTCGAGGCCAAGCGGCGTCTCGCCGTTGTCTGGGCCGCAGACGCCGCGGGATATAGCCGCCTGATGGGCGAGGACGAGGAGGCGACGCTCGCGACGCTCGCCAGCCACCAGGAGGTCATCGGGGGCCTGGTCGCAGAGCATGAAGGTCGGATCTTCAGCGTGGCGGGCGACGGCATCATGGCGGTGTTCGCCAGCCCGGTCATGGCGGTCCGCGCCGCGGTCGCGGTGCAGCGTGCGCTGGGGCGGCGCAATGCCGACCTGCCGGAGCCCCGGCGCCTGGTCTTCCGCATCGGCGTGACCCTGGGTGACGTGATCGCGCGGGGCGAGGACCTGTACGGCGACAGCGTCAACATCACGGCACGGCTGCAGGCGCTGGCCGAGCCCGGCCAGATCTACATCTCCGTCAGCGTCCATGAGCAGATCGCCGGCAGGCTCGGCTTTCCCTGCCAGTTCGCCGGCGAGCGAGCGGTCAAGAACATTGGACGGCCGGTGCAGGTCTTCCGCGTGGACTGGAGCCTGCAGGCGCCGCTCCCGATCGGCCGATTGCGCGGCGGCGACCTGCCGCTGCCCGACAAGCCATCGATCGCGGTGCTGCCGTTCGCGAACATCAGCGGCGATCCCGACCAGGATTACTTCGCCGATGGGCTGACCGCGGACCTGATCACCGCGCTCGCGAAGTTCCGCTGGTTCTTCGTGATCGCCCAGGGCTCCAGCTTCGGCTACCGGGGAAGATCGGTGTCGATCCAGCAGGTCGCCCGCGAGATGGGGGTCCGCTACGTCCTGGAAGGCAGCACCCGCCGTTCGGGCGGCACGGTCCGCATGACCGCCCAGCTGGTCGAGGCCCTGACCGGACGCCACCTCTGGGCCGAGCGCTACGACCGCGACCTCGCCGACCTGTTCGCCGTCCAGGACGAGATCGTAGCCCAGGTCATCGGCGCCATCGAGCCGGCGCTCCTGAAGGCCGAGACGGCGCGCGCGCATGGCATGACTCCGGCGCACCTGACCGCCTGGGACCTGATCTTCCGCGGCATGTGGCACTTCCATCAGATCAACCGGGACGACTACCAGCGCGCCCGCGAGCATTTTCGTGCAGCCGTCGAGGCGGCTCCGGCCCTGGCGGAAAGCCATACCTGGCTCGGACGGTGCTGCGCCGGGATCATCCTGCTCGGCTGGAGCGACCATCGCGCCGCCGATATCGCCGAGGGCTGGCAGGCAGCGCAGCAGGCAACGCGCCTCGCCGAGGCAGACCCCTATGCGCATTATGCCGTCGGCATCATGAGCATCGCGATGGGACAGGCGGCGCGGGCGATCGCGTCGGCGCAGCGTGCGATCGACCTGAGCCCGAACTTCGCCCTGGGCTTCATGCTCCTCGGCATGGCGCGCCTCCGGGCGGATCGGGCGCATCTTGCGATCGAACCCTTGCAGCGTGGCCTGCGCCTGAGCCCGAACGACCCCCATGCCTCCATCTGGCTACCCTTCCTGGCGATCGCCAACTTCGTGCAGGGCGATTTCCAGGAGGCGGCGCATTGGGCCGCCGACGCGGTGGCCAAGGGACGTGGATGCCTTCTGGGCCAGGCTGTCCTCGCTTGCAGCCTCGCAGCGCTGGATCGCCGCGACGAGGCCGGCGAAGCGCTTGCCGAGTTGCAGCGGTCCGGCGGAGCCGCCACGGACGATGCGGCTCGCCTGCTCCAAGGGTTCGCGCACCCGAACATCGCCAGCCACGTGCTGCGCGCGCTGCAGGACCTCGGTCCGCGGACCTAGCCGACCGACAACAGCTCAGGCCGGCACCAGCGCCACCGAGCGCTCGTCGAAGGTCACCCAGGCCCGCTCGCCCGGCGGGATGATCCGGTCGGCCACCGGCACGGTGGCGAACAGCTGGCCCATCCGGCCTTCCAGCTCGTATTCCAGGTGGCTGCCCAGATAGATGGCGTGGCGCACCGTCATCTGGTTGCCGCCGGGCTCCTGGCCGGGATGGACCCGGATCGCGTGGGGGCGGATCGCCAGGGTGCAGGCGCCGGGCTTGAGGCCGCGGGCCGGCAGGTCCAGGGTCGAGGCGCCCAGGCGCACCGCGGCGCGCTCGCCGTCGCTGGCGGTGATCTCGGCGGGCAGGAGGTTGGCGTCGCCGATGAAGTCGGCCACGAAGCGCGACGCCGGCTCCTCGTAGAGCTGGCGGGGGGTGCCGGTCTGGGCGATCACCGCCTGGTTCATCACGATGATCCGGTCGGAGACCGCCAGGGCCTCCTCCTGGTCGTGGGTGACGTAGATCGAGGTGATGCCTAAGCGCTTCTGCAGGTCGCGCAGCTCCTCGCGCACCCGGCGGCGCAGCTTGGTGTCGAGGTTGGAAAGCGGCTCGTCGAACAGGAGCACCTGCGGCACCAGCACGATGGCGCGGGCCACCGCGACCCGCTGCTGCTGGCCGCCGGAGAGCTCGGCCGGCAGCCGGTCGCCATAGCCGGCCAGGCCCACCGTCTCCAAAGCCTGCTCGGCGCGCTCGCGCACTTCCGCTTTCGGCCGCCCCGACACCGACAGGCCGTAGCCGACATTCTCGCGCACGGTCATGTGCGGGAACAAGGCGTAGGACTGGAACACCATCGCCACGTCGCGGGCGGTGGCGGGCAGATGGGTGACGTCCTGGCCGCCGATCAGGATCCGCCCCGACGTCGCCAGCTCCAGCCCGGCGATCATCCGCAAGGTGGTGGTCTTGCCGCAGCCGGACGGGCCCAGCAGGGTGACCAGGGTGCCGGCCTCCACGGCGAAGTCGATGCCGCGCACGGCCACGACCTCGCCATACGCCTTGGTGACGTTCTCGAAACGGACGCTGGCGGTGCTCAAGATGCTGCTCCCACGGGGGCTGCCACCGGCCCGGCGCGGCGGCGGCCCAACCGCCGCTCGCCGACCAGGAGCTGGAAGATGCCGATCACGACCAGCATCACCAGGATCAGGACCGAGGCGTAGGCGACGGCCACGCCGTACTCGCCGTTCTCGACCCGGCCCAGGATGTAGGTGGTCGCCATCTCGTACTGGGCGGAGACCAGGAACACGACCGCGCTGATCGCGGTCATCGCCCGGACGAAGCTGTAGACCAGGGCTGCCAGGATGGCGGGGCGCAGGAGCGGCAGGATGATCCGGCGCATGGTGGTGAAGCTCGACGCGCGCAGGGTCAGCGACGCCTCGTCCAGGCTCTTGTCGAGCTGGCTCATCGACGCGATCCCGGCGCGCACGCCGACCGGCATGTTCCGGAACACGAAGGAGATCACCAGGATGATCCCGGTGCCGGTGATCTCGATCGGCGGGACGTTGAACGCCAGGATGTAGGCGATGCCGATCACCGTGCCGGGGATGGCGAAGCTCAGCATGGTGCCGAACTCGAAGCTGCGCTTCATGCCGAAATCCTGGCGCACCAGCAGCCAGCCGGTGAGCAGGCCGATGATGGCGGTGGGCACCGAAGCGATCAGGGCGATCGCGATCGTGGTGCCGAAGCTGTTCCAGGCGGTGCCGGACCAGACCAGGCCGTGCTCGCCGGTGGTGACGCCGAACGCGGCCACCATGTGGCGCAGGGTCGGGGTGTAGTCGCGGCCCCAGAACTCCACCAGGCCGCCCATCAGGATCAGGGCGTAGAGCATGATGGTGAGCGCCGCCCAGGGCATGGTGACCGCGTAGAGGGTCCAGCGCAGCGGCGGCACCAGCTGCAGCGGCACGCCGCCGTCGCCCTTGCCGGTCACGGTGGTGTAGTTGCGCCGGCCGAGCCAGCGCTGCTGCGCCCAGAACGCCAGCAGGGTGAAGCCCAGCAGCACCAGGGCCATCACTGCGGCGCGGCCGGGATCGTGCTGGGCGCCCACCATCGCGAAGAAGATCTCGGTGGAGAGCACGTCGAAATTGCCGCTCAGCACCAAGGGGTTGCCGAAATCGGCCAGGCTCTCGATGAAGCCCAGGAGGAAGGCGTTGGCCAGGCCTGGGCGCATCAGCGGCAGGGACACGGTCTTGAAGGTGGTCCAGCCGTCGGCGCGCAGGGTCTGGGCCGCCTCCTCCATGGACGGGCTCACCCCTTCCACCACCCCGATCAGGACCAGGAAGGCGATCGGGGTGAAGGCCAGGGTCTGGGCGAACCAGACGCCCGGCAGGCCGTAGATCCAGCGGCCGGGCGCGATGCCGAACAGGTCGGACACGAACTGGGTGATGGTGCCGTTGCGGCCGAACAGGAGGATGATCGCCAGGCCGATCACGAACGGCGGGGTGATGATCGGCAGCACGGTGAGCACGCGCAGCGAGCGCTTGAACGGGAAGGCGGTGCGGGTGGCGATCAGGGCGAAGGCCAGGCCCAGCAGCGTGGTGGACAGGCCGGTCAGCACCGCCAGCAGGAAGGAGTTCCAGGCGACCCCGCAGCGCAGCTCAGAATAAATGCAGGCGACGCCCCAGATCCGCGCATCGGAGAACTGGGCGACGAAGAAGGCCGGGGCGAAGGCGCCCTCGCTGTCCTGCAGGGCGCCGACCAGCACCATGCCGACCGGCAGGAACACGAACAGCGCCACCACCGCCACCACCAGCCCGATCGAGCCGGCGACGAACCGGTCGCCCTTCACGGCACCCCGCGCGGCCAGGCCGTTGGTCAGGGTGAACAGGAAGCTCAACGCGACCAGGACCGCCCCTGCCCCGACCCCGTACTGCCGGGAGCGCTCCGGGACGAGCGGCGCCAGCCAGTCGGCCGGGCCGCGATGGGTGACGGCCATGCCCTGCACCGCCAGCCAGACCAGCCCCAGCACGCCGGCCAGGATCAGCCAGTCCGCCCGGCGCCGCGGGGTGGCGCCGGGGGAGAGTGCCAGGAGCGGCAGGACCAGCGGGACGACGAGCGGCAGGAGCCAGATCCGGCCGTGCCACAGGGCCTGGACCAGCGCCGGGGCATAGTCCCGGTCGGCCAGGAAGCCGGCGTTCAGCCAGTCCAGGGCGAAGAAGCCGTCATCCTGGGCGTACCAGGGAAGCAGCAGGAAGCCGCACCAGCCGACCAGCAGCCAACCGATGAGCGTCGTGTCGTGGCGCGACTTCATGCGGTCGCCTCAGCGCGGCAGCGCGCTGACTTCCTCGTCCCACTTCTTCAAGAGCCGGCCGCGCTCGTCCGAGCTGCCATACTTGGCGAAATCATAGTCGATCAGCTTGATGTCGGACAGCTTCGGGCTTTCCGGGGGCGGCTCGGCGTTCTTGTTGGAGGGCACCTGGTAGGACTTGGCCTCGCGCGCCTTCTCCTGGACGTCCGCGCGCAGCGCGAAGTCGTAGAACTGCTCGGCCTCCTCCATGTTGCGCGCACCGGCGATGATGCTCATCGAGCCGATCTCGTAGCCGGTGCCCTCGCAGGGGCTGACCACCGCGATCGGCGCGCCGGTGGCCTTCATGGTCACCGCATCGTGCTGAAACACGATGCCGACCATGGTCTCGCCCTGCGCTGCCGCCTTGATCGGCGCGGAGCCGGACTTGGTGTACTGGTTGATGTTGGCGTGCAGCTTCTTGAGGTAGTCGAAGCCCTCGTCCTCGCCCATCAGCTGCACGAAGGTGGCGAGCGCGGTGTAGGCGGTGCCGGAGCTGTTCGGGTTGGCCATCTGGACCTCGCCCTTGAACTCGGGCTTGATCAGGTCGGCCCAGCATTTCGGCGCTTCCAGGCCCTTCTCGGCCAGGAGCTCGGTGTTGTAGCCGAAGCCCAGCGCGCCGGCGTAGATGCCGACGGTGCGGCCGCCCGACGCCTCGTACTGGCTGAGCGCCCAGTCGTGCAGCTCGTCGTTGAGCGGCGACTGGTAGGCCTCGGTCAGCCCTTCCTCGGCCGCCTGCAGGTGCGGGTCGCCGGTGCCGCCCCACCAGACGTCGCCCTTGGGGTTGTCGGCCTCGCTCTTCACCTGGGCATAAGTCTCGCCCGAGCTCTTGCGGGTCATGGCGACGTCGATGCCGGTCTCCTTCTCGAACTCCGTCGTCATGAGCTGGCACCAGTTCTCATCAACGACGCAGTAGAGCGTGAGCTTGCCGGCAGCCTCGGCCGGTGTTGCCGCGGCGGCCATCAACGCCACCGCACCGGCACCCAACAGCAGATTGGTGCGCATCATCGCCTCCCCTGGCCGCGGTCCGGACAGCACCGGCCGCTTGGTTCTCCGTGGGGATGACAGTTTCGTGACAGAGCAGCCGCGTCAACCCTGGAGGGACCGGAAAGGCGGCGGCCGGAGGCTCAGACCGGGCCGCGATCGCGCTCGGCGGCGACCTTCTCGGCGGCGATCAGCTCCGGCGCCTTGGCCGGCGGGTGGGCGGGCGCCACCGGCTGGTCGACCTCGTCGTCGTCCTTCATGTTGCGCTTGAACGCCTTGATCCCCTGGGCGACGTCGCTGGCGGCCTTGGGCAGCTTGCCCACGCCGAAGATCAGCACGACGATCGCGAGGACGATCAACAGCTGCCACACCCCGATGCTCACGATCCGCTTCCTCCGCTGACGCGGCCTGCCGCGCAGGCGCTTGTCCCCGGTATATGGACAGCGCCCGGGAAGAACCAAGCGGCTTCCACCACGGTGATGCTGACGGCGCCGGCCATGCAGCGCTAGTCTCGCGGCGGGACGCGGCCGCCAAGGGCCGCCCGGGGGTTGGGAGCAGGGCCATGGAACGGTCGGCGACGGCGGTCGGGCGGCGCGGCAGGAGCCGCACCCCCCAGCAGGGGCATGTGGTGGCCGGCACCGCCAGTCAGTTGCGGCGCGCCCTGCCGCCGATCGAGCCCTGGCCGACGGGCCGGGTCGAGGCGGTGCACGAGGCGGCGCTGCGCCTGCTGGAAGATGCCGGGATCGAGTTTCTGGGTGCCGGCGCCCGCGACCGCTGGCGCCAGGCCGGGGCTGCGGTCGACCCGGAGACCATGGTGGTGCGGATCCCGCGCGAGCTGGTGGCGGACGCTTTGGCCAAGGCGCAGAACGCCTACCTGCTGCACGCCCGCAATCCCGAGCGCACGCTGCAGATCGGCGGCGACGCGGTGGCGTTCGGCCTGGTCTCGGGGCCGCCCACGGTGCAGGACGCGGTGCGCGGCCGGCGGCCCGGCAACCTCGCCGACTACCGGGAGCTGGTGCGTCTCGCCCAGTGCTTCCCGATCGTGAACTACCTGGGCAACCAGCCGGTGCCGCCCACCGAGCTGCCGGCGGAAAGCCGCCACCTGGACGCCTGCCTCGCCAACATCGTGGAAGGCGACAAGCCCTGGGGGTGCAGCGCGATCGGCCGCGAGCGGGCCCAGGATTCGGTGGAGATGGCGGCGATCGCGCGCGGGCTGACGCTGGACCAGGCGCTCGGCGCCCCCGGCTGCAGCACGGTGATCAACGCCAACAGCCCCCGCCGCTATGACGGGCCGATGGGCGAGGGCCTGATGGCGATGGCCGAGCTCGGCCACCCGGTGGTGGTGACGCCGTTCACCCTGATGGGGGCGATGGCGCCGGTCTCGCTCACCGCGGCGCTGATCCAGCAGCATGCCGAGGCGCTGGCCGGGCTGACTTTGGTGCAGCTCACCCGGGCCGGGTCGCCGATGGCCTATGGCGCGTTCACCTCGAACGTCGACCTGAAAAGCGGCGCGCCCGCGTTCGGCACGCCGGAGAACGTCAAGGCGACCCTGATCGCCGGCCAGCTCGCCCGCCATGTCGGCCTGCCCTACCGGGCGTCCAACGCCTCGGCCTCGGTGGCCCTGGACGCCCAGGCCGCCTACGAATCGCTGTTTTCCCTGTTTGCCGCGGTGATGGGCGGGGCGAACATGGTCTACCACGCGGTCGGCTGGATGGAGGGCGGGCTGGTCGCCTCGTTCGAGAAGATCGTGCTGGACTGCGAGCTGGTGCAGGGGATCGCCGAGATCGTGGCCGGCGGCGAGGAGGAGGATGTCGAGCAGGCGCTGGCCCAGATCCTGGAGACGCCGGCCGGCGGCCATTTCTTCGGCACCGAAACCACCATGGCCCGCTACCAGCGCGCCTTCTACCTGCCGATCCTCTCGGACTGGCGCAATTTCCAGCAATGGACCGCGGCCGGCGCCCCCGACGCCGCGGCGCGCGCCACCCGGATCTGGCAGGAGCGGCTGGCCGGGTTCGAGCCGCCGCCCCTGGACCCGGCGATCCTGGAGGCGCTGGAGGCGTTCGTGGCCAGACGCAAGGCGGAGATCGCCCGGGGCATCGGCCGGCCGGCCTGAGCGGCCCGGCCGAACGCCGGGGTCAGCCGGCCGGGCGGGCGGCGGGTGCTGCGGCATCGCGCGCCCGGCCGGCGCCGGGCCTGGCAGCACCCGGGCGGCGGACGCGGCGGCGACGCAGCCACATGAAGATCCCGGTGACCCAGAGCAGGGCCGGCAGCAGGCCGCTCAGGAACACCAGGACCTGCCAGACCAGGCCCATGCCGTGGCCGTCATGGACCTGGCGCATCAGCCGCGCCACCGGGTCGGCGCTGCCGGGGGCCGTCACCGCGACCGGGCGCACCTCGCTGCTGGCGTCGTCGATCTCGAGCGTGACGGGCGCGCCGCCGTCGCCGGCGAGCTGGACCCGCCAGGCCGGCAGGGGCTCGGTCGGCAGGGACAGGCTCACCAGCCGGGCGCCGGGCTCGGCGGCGAGCGCCAGCTCCAGCGCGCCGTCGGGGCTCAAGGCCGGATTCTCCAGCGGGGGGGCGAAGCGGGACGGCCGGGGCGCGCCGCCGGTTTCGGTCTCGGCCGGGCCGAACAGGGCGCGGGCGGCCTGCGGGAAGGAGATGTAGACGCCGGTCACCGACACCACGAACAGCGGCACGGCGATCCAGGCGCCCAGCACGTTGTGGAGGTTGGCGGTGGGTTTGCGGCCGCGCCGCCACCACAGCGCCTTGAGCAGCGAGCCGACCCTTGGCCACCACAGCCAGATCCCGGTGGCGGCGGAGATCGCCATCACCACGCCCAGCCAGCCGACGATCTGCCGGCCGGACCATTGCGGGATCAGCAGGCTGCCGTGCAGGACGTGGAGCACGCCCACCAGGGATTGCCGGGAATCGCCGGAATCGAGCACGCGCGCGTCGGCGGGCTCCAGCCACGCAGTCAGAAAGCGCGGCCGCCCTTCCGCGACCGGCACCATCCCGGTCACCCGCACCGCCTCGCCCGCCGCCTCGGGCATCCGCAGGCTGGACAGGCGCGCGTCCTCGCCCAGCGCCGCGGCGGCGCTGTCCAGATAGGAGGCGGCCGGCAGGGCCGGCGCCGCGGTGCTGGCGGCCCGCTGCGGGTTGAGCAGCTCGTCCAGCCCGTCATGCCAGATCAGGGCGCTGCCGGAGATGCCCAGGATCACCATGAACAGCCCGGCGACCAGCCCGGTCCACAGATGCACGTTCAGCCAGAAGCGCCGCGCGCCGTTCATCATGCTTCCTCCTGCCCCGCGGACAAAGCTGCCCGGTGGTCCGCAACAATCGTGATAATCTGTTTGCCGGGCTTGTCTTGCCCCGGCGGGGCGTTGATAGCGACGATGTCTGGCATCATCCATAGATGATTTGGTTTCGTACTGTAACACGCCGAGTGTACGACGATTATTTACTGGAAATAGTTTAGAATCGATGCAGGGTGCCGTTTGGCGCCGCGTCGGGCCGGCCTGTCGCGGGAGGCTGGCAATCCGGGCGTGGCGCGGTAACAGGGAGCGAGGCGGCGCAGCGAGGGGGAGAGACCGGCATGGCCATGGACGAGCAGGCGACAGTCGAGATCGTGGAATGGCCGAACGTCTTCATCCCGCTGTCCGACGGGACCCGGCTGGCGGCGCGGATCTGGCTGCCGAAGGATGCGCATGAGCGGCCGGTGCCGGCGGTGCTGGAATACCTGCCCTACCGCAAGCGCGACGGCACCGTGCACCGGGACGCCCTCACCCACCCCTATCTGGCCGCCCGGGGCTATGCCTGCCTGCGGGTCGACATGCGCGGCAACGGCGACAGCGACGGGATCATGGAGGGCGAGTACCTGCCGACCGAACAGGACGACGCCCTGGAGGTGATCGCCTGGATCCGCCAGCAGCCGTGGTCCACCGGAAGGGTCGGGATGATCGGGATCTCCTGGGGCGGGTTCAACGGGCTGCAGGTGGCGTACCGCCAGCCGCAAGGGCTGGACGCGGTGATCTCGCTCTGCTCGACCGACGACCGCTATGCCGACGACATCCACTACAAGGGCGGCTGCCTTCTGGCCGAGCAGCTCGGCTGGTCGTCGACCATGCTGGCCTACAGCTCGCGCCCGGCCGACCCGGCGATCGTGGGCGACGGCTGGCGGGCGCAATGGCTGGAGCGGCTGGAGAAGGAGCCGCACCTGGCCGAGGTCTGGATGGACCACCTGACCCGCGACGCGTTCTGGAAGCACGGCTCGATCTGCGAGGATTACGGGCGGATCCAAGCCGCGGTGATGCTGGTGGGGGCCTGGGCCGACAGCTACCACGACCCGGTGCCCCGGATGCTGCGCCACCTGACCTGCCCCCGCCAGGCGATCCTGGGCCCCTGGGTGCACAAGTACCCGCATTTCGCGGTGCCGGGCCCGCGGATCGGCTTCCTGCAGGAGGCGGTGCGCTTCTACGACCGCTACCTGAAGGACCAGGACAACGGCGCCGACCGGGCCCCTGCCCTGCGCGCCTACCTGATGGACGGGGTGCCGCCGGCCACCATGTACACGCACCGGCCGGGCCGCTGGGTGGCCGAGCCCGACTGGCCATCGCCCAGCATCCGCCAGCAGGCCTGGCAGCTGGGGCCGCACCAGCTGACCCGCAGGCCCAGCCCGGGCGGCAGCGCCTCGATCTGCTCGCCGCAGACGGTGGGCCAGGCGGCCGGCGAGTATTGCCCGATCTGGCTTGGGCCCGAACTGCCGGGCGACCAGCGGATCGAGGATGGCGGCTCGCTCCTGTTCGACGGGCCGGTCCTGGCCGACGAGCTGGCGATCCTGGGCGGGCCGGTGCTGGAGGTGGCGTTCACCGTCGACCGGCCACAGGCGAACCTGGTGGTGCGCCTGTGCGACGTGGGGCCGAGCGGCGCCTCGGCGCGGGCGACCTATGGCGTGCTCAACCTCTGCCACCATGCCAGCCACGAGCAGCCCGAGGAACTGCTGCCGGGCCAGATCTACCGGGCGCGGATCGAGCTGGACGAGGTCGGCTACCGCTTCCCGGCCGGGCACCGGCTGCGCCTGGCGGTCTCCACCGCCTACTGGCCGCTGATCTGGCCCTCACCGGAGCCGGCGACGGTGACCCTGCGGCTGGAGGACTGTTGCCTGGTGCTGCCGGTGCGCGAGGCGCCGGCCGATGACCCGGCGCCGGCGTTCGAGGAGCCGGAGATGGCCCCGCCCTTGCAGGAGATCGTGCACCGGCCGGCATCCAACCGGCGGATCACCACGATCGATGCGGCGACCGGCATGCAGCGGCTGGAGATCGAGGACGATTTCGGCCTGTTCGAGATCGTGGAGCACGGGCTCCTGACCGGCAGCGTCGCCCGGGAATGGTACGAGATCCACCCCGACGACCCGCTCTCGGCGCACATGCGCACCCACTGGACCGAGACCTCGGCGCGCGGCGACTGGTCGGTGCGCACCGAGACCTTCGCCACGATGCGGGCGGACCGCAGCCGTTTCCACCTGACCGCACGGATCGAAGCCTACGAGGGCGAGGTCCTGGTGTTCGAGAAGGAGTTCGCCTCCAGCCACCCCAGGGTCTGCGTGTGAGCAGCGCCTGAAAAGCGGAAGGAGGATGCCCGGGGGCATCCTCCTTTTCTTTCTTTGGTCGCACGTAACTCGGAAAACTCTTCTGCCGGCTCAGTCGGCTGGCAGGGTGAACTCCACCCGGCGGTTCTGCGGCTCGCGCACCCCGTCCTCGGTCGGCACGCGCGGCTCGGTCTCGCCGTACCAAGTGATGTCCATGGCCTCCGCGGGCACGCCCATACGCCCCAGCTCCGCCGCAGCGTTCCGGGCGCGGCGCTCGGAGAGCTGCATGTTGTAGTCGGCCGGGCCGGAGCGGTCGGCATGGCCGGCCAGCACCACCACCGGGGAACTGCCATCCTGGTAGGCCTCAGCCACCTGCTCCAGCACGGTCCGGCCGACCGGGGTGATGGTGGCGTCGTCCCAGGCGTAGAACACGATGAAGGCCTGCTCCTCGTCGCCGTCCAGGGCGGCGTCGACCCGGTCCATCGCGTCCTCGAAGCGCTGGCGGCAGTCGGCGACCTGCTGGGCGCGGCCGGCCTCGGCGCCCTCGAACCAGCAGTCCCAGGCGACCTGGGCTTCGGCGGCGTCGAGCGGCGCCAGCTTGCGGGCGTTGCGGCCCAGAGCATCGACCAGGCGGGCGCGGCCGGTGGCCAGAGCACCGTCGGAATCGGTGCCGGCAGCGCGATAGTCCATGGCGTCCGGCTGCACCACCGCATCCGGCACCTGCGACAGGCCCTTGGCCGAGGCCACCGCCTTGCGCAGGAAATGGTCCTGGTCGGCCTCGTCGCCATGGCCGCCGATCATGTCGGCCAGCTCGAGGTAGCCCACCCGGAGCTGGTCGTTGAACGGCGGTCCCTGCGGGACCATCCGGCGGACCGCCTCGATGTCGTACTGGTTCAGGTAATAGTCATCGAGGCCGGTGGGCTGGAGCGTGCCGAAATCCGGAGCCGGCGCGTACGTGCAGCCCGCAGCCAGTACACCCAGGCTCGTGGCCACCAGCAGCCGAGCACCTTTCAGCATCGTGCACACCTCATCCAACCACCGCTTCCACCGAAGCTGTTCCAAGACCGCGATTTTTCCCGGGCGCCCTGCGGTGCCACGGCTGCAGCGTGGCGACAACAGAACAGGCGCGCATCACCTTCAAGCGTTTCCACCGGCCAAGTCCTGCCTGGGCCAGCTTGGGCCAGCTTGTGTTGCAGGGCGGACGCGGGCGGACGGCGAGTGGGCACCGCCTTCATGCCGGCATCCGCGCCGGCGGCAGCTGCCTCGCCATGAAGGCCTCGGCGCGGCCGAGTGCCCGGCGCAGCTGCTCCAGGCGCTCCTGGGTCACCCCCTGGGTCTCGGCGGCCAGAGCCAGGCCAGCGACCTCGCGCGCACCGAAATTGGCCGACGCGCCTTTGAGCGCATGGGCCGAGCGGGTGGTGTCGCCGCCCGGGCGCAGCGCCTCGGCCATCTCGGCCAGGTAGCTGCGCGCGGTGGTGAAGTAGAGGGAGCACAGTTCCTCGACGAGGTCCTGGTCGTCGCCGGCGAAGTCGTGCAGCCGCTCCAGGTCGACCGGGTCCTCGGCCGGGCGCTGCTCCGGGACGCTGCCCCGCGCCAGCGCCGCGCCGCTCTCCAGCACGCCGCGCACGATCGCCAGGAAGCGGGCGAGTTCCAGCGGCTCCGCCAGGCAGGCGCGCAGGTCGACGCTGCCCGCCCCCCCGCCGATGACCGGCTCGCCTGGGGCCGCCTCGCCGGCGCCGATCAGGATCACCGGAACGGCGGTGTCCGGCCCGGCCTGCGCCGAGAGCCGGCCGTCCACGTCCAGGGCGCGCGGTCCGGCCACCACCAGGGCGTAGCGGCCGGGCGCGCCGCCCACGGCCTCGGCCGCCTCGTCGACCAGATAGCCCAGGCTCTGCAGCACGTGGCGCACCAGGAGCCGGGTGGAGGAGGTCACGCCGGTCAGCAGGATCCGACGCGTCGCAGGAATAGCGTCCATCAGCCAGGGAAACCCGTTCGACCATCCGGCCCCGACACTGGCGGGCGCCGGGAGGACGGGTCAAGCGCTAAATTCCCGCATAGATTGAATTGGACCGGTTCAGTTCCCGGTGTGGTATCAGGGGGCGCCCTGCCCCGTCATGCGGCCTCGCGCAGCTTGGCGCATTGGCGGGCGCAGCGCGCGGCCAGCCCGGCATTGGCGACGATCAGCTCCCGGTTGAGTTCCACGGTACGGCCCATGGACAGGCGCGCCATCGCCGCCAGCAGCGCCGGGGTGGCGGCCTTGCCGCTGCGCTCGGCTTCCGGCACCTCGTCCAGCGCCGCGGCCACCAGCTGGGCGACTTCGGCCCCGCCCATCGCCAGGTGGGCCGGCGGTGCCGCGGCCAGCACCACGCCGGATTGGAAGCCCAGCTCCTCCCAGGCGGCGAGCCAGCGCTGCAGCGCCCGGCAGTCGGCGATCTCCGGCACCTCGAGGCCGGTCTCGGCGGTGTAGAAGCCCGGCAGCTGGCCGGTCTGCCAGCCCAGCAGCGGCACCCCCAGCGTTTCCAGCCATTCCACGGTGCGCGGCAAATCGAGGATGATCTTGGCGCCGGAGCACACCACCACCACCTTCGAGCGGCGAATCGCGTCCAGGTCGGCGGAGACGTCGCCGCTGCGCTCGATGCCGCGATGCACCCCACCGATCCCGCCGGTGGCCATCCAGCGGATCCCGACCCTGGCGGCGATCTCCACGGTGGCGGACACGGTGGTAGCGCCGTTGCCGCCGCCGGCCATTGCCAGCGGCAGGTCGCGGGTCGAGCATTTGGCGATGCCCGGCTCCTTGGCGAACCTCGCGATCTCGCCCT
The DNA here is from genome assembly GCF_000427665.1 of Geminicoccus roseus DSM 18922. Taxonomy (NCBI): domain Bacteria; kingdom Pseudomonadati; phylum Pseudomonadota; class Alphaproteobacteria; order Geminicoccales; family Geminicoccaceae; genus Geminicoccus; species Geminicoccus roseus. The sequence goes on along the minus strand of NZ_KE386572.1, from coordinate 4,185,525 downwards.
GGGTGAGGCCCACGCGCAGGCGGCCGTCCAGCACCCCGATCACCGCCGGCACCGCGTCCTCGGAGCGGACCGCATCGGCCATCTTGAGCGCGGTTTCCAGATTATGCGGCCAGGGCAGGCCGTGGCTCACCAGGGTCGTTTCCAGCGCCACCACCGGGCGTCCGGCATCCAGCGCCGCCCGGATCTCCGGCGCCACCTCGATCGGCATGGTTGCGACCTTCTCCCGACATCCGCATATGTGCCAGGCCCAGCGGCCACTGGGCGCATCGTACATCTTTAGTCAAAGGGCATGCCAATGTCGTCGTTCGCTCGTCAACAAAAAGCGCTGGTCTCCACCATGGTCCTGATCGCGGCGGCCGAGGGGGAGATGACCGACAGCGAACTGACCATGATTGGCCGGCTGGTCTCGACGCTGCCGGTGTTCCAGGACTTCGACAAGGACAGCATCCCCGAGATCGGCCGGCACGTGACCGTGCTCCTGCAAAAGTCCAAGGGCCTGAACGAGCTGGTCAAGGAGCTGCAGGAGGCCCTGGACCGGCCGCTGCGCGAGACCGCGTACGTGCTGGCCTGCGACGTCGCCGCCGCCGACGGGGTGGCCGGCGACGAGGAGCTGGAGATCCTGGAGAACCTGCGCGACTGGCTGGAGCTGGACGGGCTGACCACCGCCGCTTTGGAGCGCGCGGCCGGGGCACGCTACCGCAAGCACGGCTGAGCGGGGCCACCCCGATGCACGGCTTTCCCAGAAAGGCGCCGGACGACGGCATGCTGCTGGCGCCTTCGGATGTCGCCCGCCTGGACCAGCGGGCGATCGCACTGGGAACGCCGGGCCATGTCCTGATGGAGCGGGCCGGCCTGGCGGTCGCCCGCGCCATCACCGCCCGCTTCGCCCGCCGCCCGGTGCTGGTGGCGTGCGGGCCGGGCAACAATGGCGGCGACGGCTGGGTGGTGGCGCGCCTCCTGCGCGCGGCCGGCTGGCCAGTCACGCTGCTCTCCCTGGTCGATCCGGCCAGGCTCGGCGGCGACGCCGCCCGTGCCGCGGCCGCCTGGGACGGTGCCTGGCAACAGCTCCAGGACGCGCGCCCAAGTCCGGGCGAGCTGGTGGTCGACGCTTTGTTCGGCGCCGGGCTTGCCCGCGACGTCGACGGCGAGGCGGCCCTCCTGATCCGGCGGATCGCGGAGGCCGGCTGCCCGGTGGTCGCGGTCGACATCCCGTCCGGCATTGACGGCGCCACCGGCCTGGTGCGCGGCCAGGCGGTGCGGGCCGACCTCACCGTCACCTTCGTGCGCAAGAAGCCGGGCCTGGTGCTGCTGCCCGGGCGCAGCCATGCCGGTACGGTGCAGGTCGCCGATATCGGGATCGGCAGCGACCAGCTGGCGGAGCTGGAGGGAACGGTCAGGATCAACCAGCCTTCCTGGTGGCGGGACGCCCTGCCCCGCCGCGACGCTCTTTCCCACAAATACCGGTTCGGCCATGCGGTGATGATCGGCGGGCGGGCCGATGCCACTGGTGCTGCCCGGCTGAGCGCCATGACCGCGCTCAGGATCGGCGCCGGGGTGGTCACGGTGGCGGCCGACCCGGACGCCGTCCCGTTCTATGCCCAGGAGAGCGCCGACCTGATCACCCGGCCGGTCGCTGAGGAGGCCGATCTCGACCGGCTCCTGGAGGACCCGCGCCGAAACGCGGTGGCGATCGGCCCAGCCGCCGGGGTGGGCGAGCGGACCCGGGGCCGGATCGGCCGGATCCTGGCGGCGGGCAAGCGCGCCGTGCTGGATGCCGACGCGCTGACCAGCATCGCCCCCTGCGAGGGCCGGCTCGCCGACGGCACCGACCTGGTGCTCACCCCGCACGAGGGCGAGTTCCAGCGCCTGTTTCCCGATCTCAAGGGCGCCCGGATCGAGCGCGCCTGCGCGGCCGCCGCACGCAGCGGTGCGGTCGTGGTGCTCAAAGGCGGCGACACGATCGTGGCGGCGCCGGACGGGCGCGTCGCGATCCTCGAGCTGGATGCCCCGGCCCTTGCCACCGCCGGGGCCGGCGACGTGCTCACCGGTGCGATCCTGGGCCTGCTGGCCCAGAACATGCCGGCCTTTCTGGCGGCGGCGGCGGCAGTGCGGCTGCACGCCGAGGCCGGCGCCGCGCTGGGCACGGGCCTGATCTCCGCCGACCTGCCAAAGGCGATCGCCGCCCGGCTTGCGCTCCACTGAGCACGTTCCGGTAGAGAATGCCGGCGGTGGGGCTGTCACGCTCTGGTTGCCGCAGCCCGGGCGTATTAACCCCTGGATATTCAAGCGACGGTGTCGCCCGGGCAGCCGGCGGGGCCGGGGCCGGTGGTCGTGCGTTGAGAGAATGTGCGTGGACGAAGTGAGCGAGCCGGGCGGACCGTTCGACGAGACCCGGCACCGGCAGCCCGATGCCAGGACGGCGGACGGCCTGCCGGACGCGGACCTGCGGGCGATCCTGGACGCCACCGGCCAGGCCATGCTGCTGGTGAGCCGGCCCGAGCGCGAGCGCCCGCACCCGCTGGTCCTCTGGTGGAACCATGCCCTGGAGGCGCTGACCGGATTTGCCGGCCGCGACCTCGCCCAGGCGCGCCTCAGGCTGCTGCGCGCCGGCGACCCCACCGACCCGGCCTTTGCCGCCCTGCTCAACGCCCTGGCCGCCGGCGAGAGCTGGAGCGGCGAGCTGCTGCTCGCCACCGCCCGCCGCGAGCCTTTGCGGGTGGCGGCGCGCAGCCAGGTGCTGGGCGACGCCAAGCGCTGCCTGCTGATCCTGGAGCCGGTCGGCCGGGACGGGCTGGACGCCGACCTGCCCTCGGTGGCGCGGATGCTGGGCGACCTGGTCGCGGGCGGGCTCTACCGCCTGGCCGCCGACATCGATGGCGGGCTGAAGCTGGAATGGGCCGACCCGGCGGTGGAGCGGCTGACCGGCTACGCCCTGCCCGAGCTGCAGGCGCGCGGCGGGCTCAGCGGCCTGGTGGTGCCGCGCGACCGCGCCCGGATCCGCCGGCGCAACCTGGACCTGATGAGCGGGATCGCCACCGAGACCAGCTACCGCCTGCGCACCGCCGGCGGCAGCGAGATCCGGCTCTTCGACCGCGCCCGGCCGCTGCGCGGCGGGGCCGCCGCGGCCCATTCCACAGGCGTGCCGGTGGACCGGGCGGTGGGCACGCTGCGCCTGGCCGGGCCCGGCGACGAGCCGCGCCAGGCCGACCTGCCGCCGTCGGGGTTCCGCCCGGTGGCCGAGCTGCTGGGCGCCGCCATCCTGGCGGTGGACTCCGAGGCATGCCTGCTCTGGGCGGTGGCCGGGCGGGACGAGCCCTTGTTCGAGGCGTTGGGCGAGCAGGGCAGCGGCCCGCTCGACGGCATCCTGGGCGACGAGCTCCTGGCGGAATGGCAGGACCGGGTCGAGCAGGCGCTTTCCGGTGGCCGTCAGGTCGAGACCAGCTTCCGCTGGCCGGCCTCGGGCCAGTCCTGGCAGATGGTGCTGGCGCCGGCGACGCCGGACACGGTGCTGCTGGTGATCCGGCCGCAGGCCCAGGTCCCCGCCCCGCCGTCCCCGGCCGAGCAGAGCGACGACCCGTTTTTGCGCCTGGTGCTGGACCAGGTCTCCGACGGGGTGCTGGTGGTGGACGAGAAGGGCATCGTGCGGCGCGCCTCGCAGTCGGCCGAACGGATCTTCAACCTGGCCGAGGGCGGTTTGCTGGACCGCCCGGTGGCGGGGCTGTTCCTGCCCTCGCCGCTTGGCGGTGACGCCCGGCGGCGTTCCGGCGCGGACGACCGCCGCCAGGCGGTCTACGAGGAGCGCACCGCCGCCCGCGCGTCGGGCGAGCTGGTGCCGGTCGAGGTCGCGACGGCGCCGATGACCGGCGGCCGGCAGGGCAGCGTGCTGATCGTGCGCGACATCACCCTGCGCAAGCAGACCGAGGAGACGATCCGCAACCTGGCCTACACCGACCCGCTCACCGCCCTGCCCAACCGGCTCCTGTTCCTGGACCGGCTGGGCCAGGCGATCGAGCGGGCCAAGCGGACCAAGCAGCAGCTGGCCGTGATGATGGTCGACCTGGACCGGTTCAAGCTGATCAACGAGAGCCTGGGCCTGGACAAGGGCGACCGGGTGCTGCGCGCGGTCGCGATGCGGATCGGCAACTCGCTGCGCAAGTCCGACACGGTGGCCAGGCCCGGCAGCGACGAGTTTTTGATCCTGGCGCTCGCGACCGACGGCGCCGAGGGCGCCGCCAAGGTCGCCCAGAAGACCCTGGACAGCCTGCAGGCACCGTTCCAGATCGCCGGCGACGAGCCGACCGTGGCGGCGTCGATCGGGATCTCGCTGTTCCCCTTCGACGGCGACGACCCCGACCAGCTGCTCAAGAACGCCGGCACCGCCCTTGCCCGCGCCAAGGAGCAGGGCTCGCACAGCTACCAGTTCTACACCACCGACATGAATGCGAAGGCCTACCAGCGCCTGGTGCTGGAGAGCCGGCTGCGCAAGGCGGTCGACCGCGACGAGCTGCAGCTGCACTTCCAGCCTCTGGTGGAGCTGGCCAGCGGCCGGATCGCCGGGGTCGAGGCCCTGTTGCGCTGGAGCAGCCCGGAGCTGGGGCCGATCCCGCCTTCCGACTTCATCCCGATCGCCGAGGAGACCGGGCTGATCCTGCCGATCGGCGAGTGGGTGCTGCGCCAGGCGGTGGCGCAGATGCGCGACTGGCATGGCGAGGGCCTGGACGGGCTCAGGATCGCGGTGAACATCTCCGCCCGGCAGTTCCAGGCGCGCGACTTCGTGGCCAAGGTGCGCCGCATCCTGGGCGACAGCGGCTTTCCCGGCCCCTGCCTGGAGCTGGAGCTGACCGAGAGCAGCATCATGCGCGACGTCGACGAGACCGTGCACCGGCTGCACGAACTGGCCGAGATGGGGGTGCGGGTCACCGTGGACGATTTCGGCACCGGCTACAGCTCGCTGGCCTATCTGAAGCGCTTCCCGATCGGCGCGCTCAAGATCGACCGCTCCTTCGTCGCCGACGTCACCACCGACCAGAACGACGCCGCGATCGCCCGGGCGGTGGTGGCGCTGGCGGAGACGCTCAAGGTGCGGGTGGTCGGCGAGGGCGTGGAGACCCAGGCGCAGTTCGACTTCCTGCGCTCGCTCGGCTGCGACGAGGGCCAGGGCTACCTGATCGGCCGGCCGATGCCGGCAGCCGACGCGTTCGCCTGGCTGAAGAACGGCAGTCGCCCGCCCGGCTGAGGCCGGCCGAGCGGGCTTGCCGGCTCAGGAGCCGTCGTCGACCTGCTCGCCGGCCGGCGAGGTGGCGATGCAGCGGCCGATCGAGCCTTCCGCGCAGATTGTGGCGCCGTCGGTCCAGGTAGCCCCCGAGAAATCGGTGCGAAGAAGGTCGGCGCCTTCCAGGCGTGCGCCGGTCAGGTCGGCGTTCCACAATTTGGCGTCGTAGAAGCGCGCCCGGCGCAGGTCGGCGTTGCGGAACGATGCGCCGGTCAGGTTGGCGCTGGTGAAGTCGGCGCGCAGCATCACCGCGCGGTCCATCTGCACCCCGGTCATGTCGGCGCTGATGAACTTGGTGCCGGTCGCCCGGCTCTCGGTCAGGTCGGCGCCCGCCAGGTTGGTGCGCTTGAACGAGGCGCTGCGCAGGTCGGCTCCGATCAGCACCACGCCGCTCATGTCCTCGCCGTCCATCAGGCAGCGGCGCCATTCGATGCCGGGTCCGGCGGCATCCGCGCAATCGGCCAGGGCCGCGGCCGGGGCTGCCAGGAGGGTCAGGGCCACCAGGGCGGGAGCGATCTTCATGACCTACAAATAGTTACGAGATCGTCACCGATCAATTGGCCGGCGGTCATTGTTGCGGCCAGGGCCCCTGCCGCGGCCGTTGCCGGATCAGCGGCCGGAGCGAAGTCCTGGTCGAACATCTCGTCGAAGCGGGCGCGCAGCACCCGGTCCACCGCTGCCAGGTCGGCCTGGATCCCGAGCTTCGCCAGCGAGGTGACGCCGTGCTCCTCGATCCCGCAGGGCACGATCCCGGCGAAATGGCCAAGGTCCGGGGCCACGTTGATGGCGATGCCGTGATAGGTGACCCAGCGGCGCACCCGCACCCCCACCGCGGCGATCTTCTCCTCGAACCCATCCGGCCTGGTCACCCAGATGCCGACCCGGCCGTCGCGCTGCTCGCCCTTCACCCCGAAGCTCGCCAGCGCCGCGATCGCCCAGCCTTCCAGCCGGGCGACATAGGCGCGCAGGTCGACGCCGCGCCTTTGCAGGTCGAGCATGACATAGGCGACCCGCTGGCCCGGGCCGTGATAGGTCCACCGGCCGCCGCGGCCGGTCTTGTAGGTCGGGAAGCGGGCGGGATCGAGCAGCTCGTCCGGGGCGGCCGAGGTGCCGGCGGTATAGAGCGACGGATGTTCCACCAGCCAGACCAGCTCGTCGGCGCCGTCCTCGCGGATCGCCCGGACCCGCTCCTCCATCGCCGCCACCGCGTCCGGGTAGCTGACCAGCCCTGGTTCCACACGCCATTCGAGCGACAAGGAGCTCTCCTTCTTCCTTTTCCTGACAGGCGTCTATTGCAGGCCCGGCCAGGACCGATTATACCGCGCGGCGCCGGCAGCCGATAGGTTCTGGCTCCCCAGCGATGTGCGGTCGTGGCGGAATTGGTAGACGCGCAGCGTTGAGGGCGCTGTGCCCGAAAGGGCGTGGAAGTTCGAGTCTTCTCGACCGCACCATCTCTCCCCATCTCGTTGAGCGATGATCGTCACGGGCGCGGGCCTTCTGGGCTTGAGTGGTGCAGGCGCATGCGCTTCACCCTCCCTGCCGGCGACGTGACGGCGACGACCCAGGGAGAGAGCTACCGTGACCGGACAGAAGATCGAGATCGCGTTCGGGCGGTCGCACGTGAAGCTGAACCTTCCGGCCGACGCCTCCCCCCATGTGATCCGCAAGGCCGACCTGCCCAAGCTGCCCGATCCGGCGCGCGCGGTGCGGGACGCCCTGGCCCACCCGGTGGGCTCGCCGCCCCTCTCCGAGCTGGCCAAGGGCAAGAAGAGCGCCTGCATCCTGATCTGCGACATCACAAGGCCGGTGCCGAACAGGCTGTTCCTGCGGCCGATGATCGAGACCATGGTCGCCTCGGGCATTCCGATGGATCAGATCACCGTCTTGGTCGCCACCGGCCTGCACCGCCCGAACGAGGGCGAGGAGCTGGCCGAGCTGGTGGGCGATCCCTGGGTCCTGGAGCATGTCCGGGTCGAGAACCATTTCGCCCGCGACGACGCCATGCATGTCGACCTGGGCTTCACCGAGAAGCGCCAGGTGCCGATCCGGCTGGACCGGCGGCTGGTCGAGGCGGACCTGAAGATTTCCACCGGCCTGGTGGAGCCGCATTTCATGGCCGGCTGGTCGGGCGGGCGGAAGGTGGTGGCGCCGGGCGTGGCGCACCACACCACGATCCGCACCTTCCATTCCGCCCGGTTCATGGAGGACCCGCTGGCGGTGCAGTGCAACCTGGTGGGCAACCCGCTCCACGAGGAGCAGCTGGACATCGTGCGCAGGCTGGGCCCGGTCTATGCGCTGAACACGATCCTGGACGAGGACCGCGACCTCGCCCACGTCAATTTCGGCGAGGTGATCGAGAGCCACCTGGCGGCGGTGGCGTTCGTGCAGGACGTTTCCCAGGTCCGGGTGCCGCGCAAGTTCAAGACCCTGGTGACGTCCTCGGCCGGCTACCCGCTGGACAAGACCTACTACCAGACCGTGAAGGGCATGGTGACGCCGCTGGACATCCTGGAGCCGGGCGGCACGCTGATCATGGTGTCGGAGTGCTCCGAAGGGTTCGGCTCGGAGGAATTCAAGGACGCCCAGGCAAGGCTGGTCGAGCTCGGCCCGGAGAAGTTCCTCCAGACCCTGACCGCCAAGTCGCTGGCCGAGATCGACGAGTGGCAGACCGAGATGCAGCTCAAGCCGATGCGGCTCGGCACCATCCAGATGTTCACCACCGGGCTTTCGCCCGAGGAGCGGCGGATCACCGGGGTGGAGATCGTGCCCTCGCTGGACGATGCGGTGGCGGCGGCCATGGCCCGGCACGGGGACAGCGCGGTGGCGGTGATTCCCGAGGGTCCCTACGTGATCCCGGTCCATGCCCCAGCCGGCTGAGGCCTGCCGGCACATCCACCTGGACGCCTCGGGCGGGGTCGCGGGCGACATGTTCGTGGCGGCCCTGCTGGACGCGCTGCCGGACCTGCAGGCGCGGGTCCTGGCCGACGCCCGGGCGGTGCTGCCGCCGGGTGCGGGCGAGCCGTTCCTGGAGGGCGGGACCAGCAACGCGATCCGCTGCAAGCGCTTCGGGCTGAAGCCGGCCGAGAACGCGCCGCACCACCATGCCAGCCATTTCACCGAGATGGTCCGGCTGATCGAGCGGGCGCCGCTGCATCCCGGCACCGCCTCCCACGCCGTGGCGATCCTGACCGTGCTGGCGAAGGCCGAGGCTGCGATCCACCAGGTCCCGATCGCCGAGGTCCATTTCCACGAGATCGGCGACTGGGATTCGCTGCTGGACGTGGTGGCGGCGGGCAGCATCGCCGCGGCGCTGGAGGGGGCCAGCTGGTCGGTCTCGCCCTTGCCGCTGGGCGGCGGGCTGGTGCGGACCCGGCACGGGCTGCTGCCGGTCCCGGCCCCGGCCACCGCCGAGATCCTGAAGGGCTTTGCCTGGCGGGACGACGGCGTGTCCGGCGAGCGGGTCACCCCCACCGGGGCGGCGATCCTGCGCCATCTGGTGAAGGCCGGGCGGCCGCCAGCGCTGGAACTGGAGGCAGTCGGCACCGGCGCCGGGACGCGGCATCTGCCGGAGATGCCCAACATCCTGCGGGCGATGGTGGCGCGGCTGGAAGCACCTGGGCAGGCCGAGCGGATCACCGTGCTGAGCTTCGAGGTCGACGACATGACCGGCGAGGAGATCGGGACCGCCTGCGACCGGTTGCGCGCCCTGGACGGGGTGCTGGACCTGTCCACCGCGACCCGGCGGGGCAAGAAGAACCGGCCGATGGAATCGTTCCGCCTCCTGGTCCGCCCGGACGCGCTGGCGGCGGTGCAGGCCGCCTGCCTGACCGAGACCTCCACGATCGGGCTGCGCTGGCACGAGGAAAGCCGCCTGTGCCTGATCCGCGAGCTGGATCAGCGGGACGGCATCCGGCGCAAGCGGGTGCGGCGGCCGGGTGGCGTCACCACCTTCAAGGCGGAGAGCGACGACCTGACCGGCGCCAGCCTGGCGGAGCGGCGTCGCCTGGCCCGCCAGTGCGAGGAAGATTGAGCGAGCATCCGCAGACCGCCCTGCTCCAGGCCCTGGACCGCCACGACGACCTCGCCATCGCGGTGAGCGGCGGGGTCGACAGCATGACCCTGGCCTACCTGACGCACCGGTTCGGCCGGCATCCGGTCCGGATGGTCCATGCCGTTTCCCCGGCGGTGCCGCCCGCCGCCACGGCGCGGGTCGAGCGCCACGCGGCGCTGCATGGCTGGCGGCTGGACGTGGTGGGGGCCGGCGAGTTCGACGACCCGTCCTACCGGGCCAACCCGGCCAACCGCTGCTATTTCTGCAAGACCAACCTTTACGGGCGGATCCGCGGCCTGACGTCGGGCACCATCGCGTCCGGGGCCAACCTGGACGATTTGTCCGACTACCGGCCGGGCCTGATCGCCGCCACCGAGCACCGGGTCGTGCATCCTTATGTCGAGGCCGGCATCGCCAAGGTCGGCGTGCGGGCGCTGGCGGCACGGCACGGGCTGGACGACCTGGCGGAACTGCCGGCCCAGCCCTGCCTGGCCAGCCGGGTCGAGACCGGGATCGCCATCGACGCCGGTGACCTGGCGTTCGTCGACCTGGTCGAGCGCGAGCTGGCGGCCCTGCTGCCGAAAGGCGCCACCCTGCGCTGCCGGATCACCCATGCCGGCGCGGTGGTGGAGCTGGACGGAGCCGGGGCCGGGGGCGGCGCGGTGGCAGCAACCCATGCCGCCGGCCTGGCGCAGGCCCATGGCCGGACCTTTCTGGGCGTGCGCCCCTACCGGCGCGGTTCCGCCTTCCTGCGCTGAGCCAACCGACCAACCATTGTTGCCGGATGGGAAACGATCCGCGCCGGGAATTGACGATTGGAAACGTCATCACCCTGGTCCATCTGTTTCGCCGACGAAATCCTGCCGAGGAGACAGACGTTGGCGAAGATCCTGGTGCTCTATTATTCGAGCTGGGGCCATGTCGAGCAGATGGCCTATGCCGCCGCCGAAGGGGCCAGGTCGGTGGCCGGCACCGAGGTCGTGGTGAAGCGGGTGCCCGAGCTGGTCCCGGAGGAGGTGCAGCAGAAGGCGCACTACAAGACCGACCAGCCGGCCCCGATCGCCCAGCCGGCCGAGCTGGCGGACTACGACGCGGTGATCTTCGGCACGCCGACCCGCTACGGCAACATGTGCGCGCAGATGAAGAACTTCCTGGACCAGACCGGCGGGCTGTGGGCGCAGGGCAAGCTGGTCGGCAAGGTCGGCAGCGTGTTCACCAGCACCGCCACCCAGCATGGCGGCCAGGAGACCACCATCACCTCGTTCCACACCGTGCTGCTGCATCATGGCATGGTGATCGTGGGCCTGCCCTACTCGTTCGCCGGCCAGTCCGGCTACGAGGAGGTCAAGGGCGGCTCGCCCTACGGCGCGAGCACCATCGCCGGCAGCGACGGCTCGCGCCAGCCCTCCAAGGTCGAGCTGGAAGGCGCTGGCTTCCAGGGCCGCCACGTGGCGGAGATCACCACGAAGCTGCACGGCTGAGCCGGCCGGCTCAGGCTTCCGGCGGTGCGTCGCTTCCGGCTGCGGGGGCGGCGCCCGCCTTGCGGTACTTGTCGGAGATGAAGAACTCGAACACCGCATAGACGGTGACGCCGGCGAACATCCAGAACCAGATCGAGTTCGGCTCGTGCCAGGCCTCGAACGCGGTCCAGGCCAGGCAGAACAGAAGAAGACCGATGCGCACGGCAAGCGGCTTGAGCATCGGATGTGCGTCCAAATCCAGGCTCCTCCAGGTTCAAGAAAGCGGGTGCTGATCGCTTGTGCGGGTGTAGCGCCACCGCTAGCGTCCCGCCACGTTCCGCAACCAAGGAACGATCAGGGAGAGCAATCATGATCCGCCGCCATTTCGCGGGGGCGCTGGCGTTGGCCGCGCTCGCCGGTGCGTCCATCGGGCCCGCTTCCGCGCAGGACGAGAAATACACCATCGCCCTCATTCCGGGGCTCACCACCGACGCCTTCTACATCACCATGCACAAAGGCGCCCAGGCCGCGGCCGATGCCCTGGGCGTGGAGCTGGTGTTCCAGGGCGCCCCCGACTTCAACCCGACCCTGCAGGTCCCGGTCCTCCAGGCGGTGATCGCAAGGCAGCCGGACGCCCTGCTGATCGCGCCCACCGACAAGCAGCAGCTGATCGCGCCGCTGCAGCAGGCGGTGGATGCCGGGATCAAGGTGATCACCGTCGACACCTTCATCGATGACGGCCAGTACCAGGACGGCTCCGGGCCTGGCGACTTCCCGCTCTCCTATGTCGCCTCCGACAACGTGATGGGCGGCAAGATGGCCGCGCGCGCCCTGGCCGAGGCGATCGGCGGCAAGGGCAAGGTCTATGTCAGCAACGTGAAGCCCGGCATCTCCACCACCGACCAGCGGGAGGAGGGCTTCAAGCAGGGCATGGAGGAGTTCCCGGACATCGAGGTCCTGGAGACCCAGTTCAACGACAACGACGCCAACAAGGCCTCCTCGCAGCTCCAGGCGGTGTTCGCCCGCAACCAGGACCTGGCCGGCGTGTTCGGCGCCAACCTGTTCTCGGCGTTCGGCGCCGCCGACGGCGTCAAGGCCGCCGGCAAGACCGGCGAGATCAAGGTGGTGGCCTTCGACACCCCCACCCGGATCATCGACGACCTGAAGAGCGGCTCGGTCGACTTCGCGATCGCCCAGCACCCGGCCGAGATCGGCTATTACGGGGTGATGACCGCCTATGCGGCGCTCACCGGCCAGTCGGTGCCCACCACGATCGGCACCGGCTTCACCGTGATGACCAAGGACAACATCGACGACCCGGAAATCCAGAGGTTCGTCTACTCGGACTGACCTGGTCCCCCACGGGGCGGCCATGACGGCCGCCCCGCTCCTCGTCGTCAGCATGTCCTTGCAGGAAGAGGCCGCCCTTTGGCCACCGCCGCCGCCCCGCACGCCCCAGCCGAACGCCACCCGCTGCTCGCCTTCATCGCGATCGCCTGGTCCTGGCTGTTTCTCCTGGTCCTGGTGCTGTTCTTCGAGATCTGGGCCCGCGTCCAGTACGGCTCGACCTTCGTGCTCAACCCCTACAACCTGCAGAGCATCGCCCTTGCGGCCTCGATGCCGCTGCTGCTGGGCCTGGGCCAGACCCTGGTGATCATCGCCGGCGGGATCGACCTGTCGGTGGGCTTCGTGATGGGCCTGGCCGCGGTGATCATGGCGACCGTGATGCAGGCGACCTCCGGGCTGCACCCGGGCCTGTCGCTGCTGATCGGCATCCTGGCGGCCCTGCTGGTCAGCGTGATCCCCGGGCTGATCAGCGGCACGCTGATCGCCAAGCTGGCGATCCCGGCCTTCATCGGCACGCTCGGCATGTACGGGGTGTGCCGGGGCGTGGGCTTCCTCACCGCCAGCGGCACCACCGTGCCGGTCAACAATCCCTGGCTGTTCGCGCTCGGCAATGCCCGGATCCTGCACATCCCGGTCCCGGTGATCCTGACCGCGGTGGTGGTCCTGGTGATGCACTGGCTTTTGCAGGAAAGCCGTTTCGGCCGCTACACCTACGCGATCGGCGGCAGCAAGCCGGCGGCGATCCGGGCCGGCATCAACGTGCCCAAACACACGATCCTGCTCTACATGCTGGCCAGCTTCTGCGCCGGGATCGCCGGCGTGGTCTATACCGCGCGCTTCTCGGCCGGCGCCGCCCAGGGCGGCGAGCCCTTGCTGCTGGACAGCATCGCCGCGGTGGTGATCGGCGGGGCCTCCCTGTTCGGCGGCTCCGGCACGATCATCGGCACGGTGATCGGCGCGTTCATCATCGCGGTGATCCAGTACGGCCTGGTGTTCATCAACGTCGCCCCGTTCTGGCAGTTCGTGGCGGTGGGCGTGGTGATCATCGTCTCGGTGCTGATCGACCAGTCGCGCGAGCGGCTGACCGGCGGAGGACGCCGCAGTGAGTGAGCCGCTTCTGGAAATCCGTGGCCTGACCAAGCGGTTTGGCGGCGTCACCGCCCTATCGGACGTCGGATTGACCGTGCATCGCGGCGAGGTGCTGGCGCTGGCCGGCGACAACGGCGCCGGCAAGTCGACCCTGATCAAGGCGATCGCCGGGGTGCATGCCCGCGACGAGGGCGAGATCGCCTTCAAGGGCCGGCCGGTCTCGTTCGAGACGCCGTCCGAGGCGCGCGCCGCCGGGATCGAGACGATCTACCAGGACCTGGCGCTGGCCGACAATCTGGACGTCGGCGCCAACGTGTTCCTGGGCCGCGAGCGCTTCAAGACATTCCTGGGCGTGCTGCCCCGGCTGGACCGGGAGACCATGCGCGCCGAATCGGAAAAGGTGCTGGAGCAGCTCGAGATCGACATCGAGCCGAAGAAGCTCACCCAGCCGGTGCGCAACCTGTCGGGCGGCCAGCGCCAGGCGGTGGCGATCGGCCGGGCGATCTACTGGAAGGCCGAGTTGCTGATCATGGACGAGCCGACCGCGGCGCTGGGCGTCCCTGAGCAGCGCAAGGTGATGGAGCTGATCGGCCGGCTGAAGGCCCAGGGTGTCGCGATCATCTTCATCAGCCACAACCTTCACGATATCTTCGCCGTGTCCGACCGGATCCTGGTGCTGCGGCGCGGCCGCAATGCCGGCGAGCGAGCGATCGGCGAGACCAATGGCGACGAGGTGGTGAAGATGATGGTGGGCGGGTGACGCTGCCGCTCGCCCTGCTCCTGGCGGTGGGCGCGTTGTTGGGCCTTACCGCCAACATCGTGAAGCTGGCGCTCCAGGCCGGCTGGCCGCCTTTGGCCTTCCTGTTCTGGGCGACGCTTGGCGCAGGCCTGCTGCTGCTGCTGGCGACCTTCCTGCGCCGCGACCCGCCCGGCAGCGGCCGCGCCGCGCTGGCCTATTATCTCTGGTCGGGCCTGCTCAGCATCGCCCTGCCCAACGCCCTGTTCTTCTCGGCGGTGGCCCATGTGGGCGCCGGCTTCGTGGCGCTCTGCCTGGCCTTCCCGCCGATGGCGACCTACCTGCTGGCGCTGGGCTTCGGCATGGAGCGGGTGCGGGCCACCCGGGCCGCCGGCCTGGCGCTGGGGCTGGCGGGTGCCCTGGTCCTGGCCACCGGCCGGACCGGCGGCGGCGGGGCCGCCACCTTCTGGGCGATCGCCGCCCTGACCGCACCTTTGGTGATCGCGGCCGGCAACATCTACCGGACCCGGCGCTGGCCGCAGGGGGCCAGCGCCCTTTCCCTGGCGCCGGGCATGCTGCTGGGCGGGGCCCTGCTGCTCCTGCCGGCGGTGCTGCTGGACGGGCGGGCCTGGGCGGCCGGCGGCCCGGAAGCGGGCTGGCTCCTGCTGGCGCAGATCGCGGTGTTCGCCCTGACCTATGCCCTGTACTTCGTACTGCAGAAGATCGCCGGCCCGGTCTATTTCAGCCAGATCGGCTCGGTGGGCGCGATCCTGGGCGCCGGGGTCGCCGTGCTGGGCCTGGGCGAGCCGGCGGGATGGCCGCTCCTGGCGGCGGGCGGACTGATCCTGGCGGGGGTCGTGCTGGTCAACCGGAAGGTCCCGGCGTCCCGTTAATCCCATGTTTTTGCTGTTGTTTTAGAAGTTTCCGGGTCCGGCCCGTATTATTTCTGATTCACCCATCCCGCGCGGATCGGCGCAAGCTGCCGCCGCGGCCATCCACCAGGAATTCATGTCCAGGCTCTTTTCCCCATGACGGCGGCCGGCTGGTGGCTCCTGCGCCATGCGCCGATCCTGGGCCTGCCCGGAAGGTTCGCCGGACGGTCGGACCGGCCGGTCGGGGCGATCCCGTCTGACCAGGCGCGGATGCTGGTGGAGCGGATCGGCCAAATCGACGTGGCGGTGGTGACGCCGCTGCGCCGCACGCGGGAGACCCTGGCGGGGCTGCAGGCGGCGGGCCTGGAGGTGCCGGCGCTCATGGTCGAGCCCGGCCTGATGGAACAGGATTTCGGCGAATGGGAAGAACAGGCCTATGACCAGCTGGCCGAACGGGATCCTGGCTACTGGCCGTTCTGGGACGATCCGTTCCACGCCTGCCCGCCCGGCGGCGAAAGCGCTGCCATGCTGGCGGAGCGGGCGCTTGCCGCCTGGCGGCGACTGGACCGGGAGCTTGCGGGCAAGACGTTGCTCCATGTCGGCCATGCCGGCCCGATCCGGGCGCTCCTGACATGGGCGGAGGGAGCGGCGGCCAGGGACGCGCTGGCGCGGAGCGTGGCGCCCCTGTCGCTCGCGCGCCTGACCGGCGGCGATTGGGGCAAGCCGGCGCCGGCGCCGCTGGTAGCGTCGCTAGGCGACGTGGTAGGGAGCCAGCCGCCGCGACCCCGAAACCCGAGCGGTCCGGCGGGACCGTCGCCCCGCGCAGAGGCTGGATCGAAACAAACGTGAACGAGCCTGTCGGCAAGGTCTATCTGGTGGGCGCCGGCCCTGGCGATCCCGAGCTCCTGACGCTGAAGGCGCTGCGAGTCCTGCAGAGCTGCGACGTGATCGTCCACGACCGGCTGATCGCGCCGGAGCTGATGGAGATGGTGCCGCCCCATGTGGAGCGGATCTTCGCCGGCAAGCGCCGCGACTTCCACTTCCTGCCGCAGAACGACATCAACCAGCTGCTGGTGGAGCTGGCGAAAGCCGGGCGCACGGTGGTGCGGCTGAAGGGCGGCGATCCGTTCGTGTTCGGCCGGGGCGGCGAGGAGCTGGAGACGCTGGTCCAGGCCGGCATCCCGTTCGAGGTGGTGCCGGGGGTGTCGGCCGCCAACGGGGTTGGCGCCTATGCCGGCATCCCGCTGACCCATCGCGACCACGCCCAGTCGGTGCTGTTCGTCACCGGCCACACCAAGAACGGCGAGCCGGACCTGAACTGGACCGCGATCTGCCAGCCAAGGCAGACCATCGTGATCTACATGGGCCTGAAGCCGCTGAAAGCCTTGTGCGCCAAGCTGGTGCAGCATGGGCTTGGCCCGGACCTGCCGGCCGCGGCGATCGAGAGCGGCACCCTGCCCGAGCAGCGGGTGGTCACCGGCACGCTGGCCACCCTGCCGGAGCTGGCGGCCAGCGTGCAGTTCGACGGACCGGTCCTGGTGATCGTGGGCTCGGTGGTGGGGCTGCGCGACCAGCTGGCCTGGTTCGACCGTGCCGATGCCCCGGCCGGCCGGGAGCGGGCGGCGGAGCTTTCGCAGCCGGTGAACTGACGGCGCGTCCCTGCTGCTGTCCCGGATACCCGGATGCGAAAGGGTGTCCGGCGATGATCTTCCAGAGCGTCTCGCGCGCGAAATGAAGGTCCCGGGCGCTTCCAGGCCGGCCGGCAGCATCTCCGGCCGATGGCCTCTTGGGTGGCGGCGATGCTGGCCGCACCGCAAGCCGTGGCACGCGAAGCTGCACAGCCTCGGGCCCCTGCGGCTTCCGGCATCGTGGCCCTCGGCAGGTACCCCTTGCCTGCGACCGCGCCGGACCGCACTCCTCGCCCGTGGTCAGACCTCGCAGATCCGCCCGAGCAGCACCGGGCGCGAGGCACCGGTGACCGCCGGCAGGTTGGTGGGGATGCGGTCGATGCGCAGGGAGGCCAGCAGGGCGAAGGCGATCGCCTCCTTGGCGTCCGGGTCGATCCCGGCGGTGGCCGAGCTGACCAGCGGCGTGCCGGAGAGGGCCTGGGCCAGCCGGTCCATCAGGTGGCGGTTGCGGACCCCGCCGCCGCTGGCGACGACCCGCAGCGTCCCGGGCGCATGAAGGGAAATCGCCTGGGCGACGCTCTGGGCGGTGAGTTCGGTGAGCGTCGCCAGAAGGTCGGCCTCGGCCAAGTTCGGGCGGCGCAGCAGTTCCTCGGCCAGGGCGGCGCCGAACTGTTCCGGCCCGGTGGAGCGGGGCGGCGGCAGGGCGAAGAACGGATGGGCCAGGAGCTCGGCCAGGAGAGCGGCGTCGACCCGGCCGCGCGCCGCCCAGGCGCCGTCCTGGTCGTGGCGGCTGCGGCCCTGGGTCAGGGCGCGCACCGCAGCGTCGATCAGGCTGTTGGCGGGCCCGGTGTCGAAGCCGCGCACGGGGCTGCCATCGGCCGGCAGGATGGTGACGTTGGCGATGCCGCCCAGGTTGAGGGCGACCACGGTGCCGGCCGGATCGGCCAGCAGGAGCCGGTCGACGAACGGCACCAGGGGCGCGCCTGAGCCGCCCACCGCGACGTCGGCGGAGCGGAAGTCGCTCACCACCGGGCAGGCCAGCATCTCGGCCAAAAAATGCGGGTCGCCGATCTGGAGCGTGGTGAGCCCGTGCTCGTGGTAGACGGTCTGGCCGTGCAGGCCGACCAGGTCCGGGCGCAGGCCCAACTCGTCGCAGAAAAGGCGCGCCGCCTCGCCGTAGAAGCGGCCGAGCGCCGTGTTCAGCCGGGCAAGGCCGGCGGTGTCCAGGGCCAGGCAGGCCTTCGGGCTCAGCGCCAGTTCGTCCGGCTGGGCAGCGGTGCGGTGCGCCAGGGTCGCGACCCTGGGGGTGGCCCCGGCGCCGATCCGCACCAGCGCCAGGTCCAGCCCGTCCATCGAGGTGCCCGACATCAGGCCCAGGACGACGCGGTCGTCCCGGGCCTCGACCTCGGGCAGACGGATCGGCTCCCTCACAGCATGCCGGGATAGGCCCCGCCGTCCAGCATCAGCGACTGGCCGGTGAAGAAGCCGGCATGGGCCGAGCACAGGAACGCGCAGAAGGCGCCGAGCTCGGCCGGGTCGCCGAAGCGGCCGGCCGGGGTGGCGGCGACGGCACCCGCCTCGATCTGCTCCAAAGGCGTGCCGGTGCGCTCGGCGCGGACCTTCATGTTGTCCTTCAGCCGGGCGGTCTCGAACGGGCCCGGCATCAGGCTGTTCACGGTGACGTTGCGCGCGGCGTATTCGCGGCACACCCCGGCCAGCGCCGAGGTCAGCCCGGCGCGGGCGGCGGAGGACAGCGCCAGCTCGGCGCGCGGCGACTTCACCACCGAGGAGGTGATGTTGACCACCCGGCCGAAGCCGCGCTCGGCCATGCCGTCGATGGTCGAGCGGATCAGGGCCAAAGGCGTCAGCATCACGCTGTCGACCGCGTCGTGCCAGGCCTGGTCGGCGAAGCCGCGCCAGTCGCCCATCGGCGGGCCGCCGGTGTTGGTGACCAGGATGTCCGGCTGCGGGCAGGCTTCCAGCAGGCGGGCGCGCCCGTCCGGGGTGGTGACGTCCACGGCGACCGCGGTGGCGGTCACGCCGTATTTCTGGGCCAGCCGGTCCGCGGCCGCCTTCACCTCGTCCGCGCTGCGCGCGCAGATCGTCACGTCGACCTTGGCCGCGGCCAGCGCCTCGGCGCAGGCATAGCCCAGGCCCTTGCTGGCGCCGCCGATGATCGCCTTGCGGCCAGCAATACCGAGATCCATCAACTATCCTCCCAATGAGCGGCGGCATCTTCGCTGCCGCCGGCCGCGATGTCGACCAGAACGCCGCGGGCCAGCGCCGTGGTCACCGGGCGGCGCGCCCGCAGGGACGCACGGTCCAGTTCGCCCACGATCCGGCGCACCGCGGCGAAGCTGCGCGGGCCGTGGCCGATCAGCCATTCAACCGCCCCCTTGTCCGGGCGCAGGCCGCGATCGGCCAGCTGCTTGACGTAGAGCGCCGCCAGCAGCGCGTCGTCGGGCGGGCCGATCTCCACCGGGGTGGCCAGCGCCAGGCGCGAGCGCAGGTCCGGCAGCTCGACCGGCCAGCCGGCCGGCGGCAGGGTCGAGGTCATCAGGAGGCTGCCGCGGCGCTCCACCACCAGGTTGAACAGGTGGAACAGGACCTGGGTGTCCCAGACCAGGTCGGCCTCGTCGATCGCCAGGCAGGTGGCGGGGGCGGGGAACAGGTCGCGGGGCGGCAGGAGCCAGGGCCCCTCGCTTTCCAGCCAGACCGCCCGCGCCCGCGCCGCCCAGATCCGGGCCAGGTGGGTCTTGCCCGAGCCTTCCGGGCCGAACAGCACGGTCACCGGCGAGGGCCAGTCCGGCCAGCGGCCGAGATGGGCCAGCGCCTGGGCGTTGCAGGACGAGGGCAGGAAGTCGCGTTCCTCGCTGCTCTCGGTGTGGGGCAGGTCGAGGGTGAGCTGGTGCGGGGCGGATCGGCTCACGCTGCCGTCCGGCTCAGGAGCGGCCCGCACCGGCCACGGCCAGCCGGATCGCCCCGATCGTGTAGGCGGCGCCGGACGCGATCGTGAGCAGCACCATCGCCGGCAGGACCAGCTGCGCCAGGTGCTGGGCGACGCCGACCAGCTCCGCCGCCCCGGCCAGCACGGCGCCGACATAAAGGATCTGGGTGAAGGTGCAGGCCTTGCCGAGCAGCGAGGGGGCGATCGCGAAGCCCTCGACCCGGGCGCGCATCAGCAGCGCCCCCACCGAGATCACCAGGTCGCGCAGGATCACCAGGCCCGGCACCCAGGACGGGACCAGGCCCTGCCAGCCCAGCAGGACCAGGGTGCCGACCAGCAGCACCTTGTCGGCGATCGGATCCAGCACCACGCCCAGCCGCGACACCCCCACCACCCGCCGGGCGAGGAAGCCGTCGACCCCGTCGGACAGGCCGGCCGCCACGAACAGCCAGAAGGCCAGCTGGAACTCGCCGGCCTGCAGGATCAGTGCAATCGGGACCACCGAAAGCAGGCGCAGCACCGTCACGGCATTGGCGAGGTTGACGGCCGAGCTGGCGCCAGAGGG
This sequence comes from Geminicoccus roseus DSM 18922, assembly GCF_000427665.1. Lineage (NCBI taxonomy): Bacteria > Pseudomonadati > Pseudomonadota > Alphaproteobacteria > Geminicoccales > Geminicoccaceae > Geminicoccus > Geminicoccus roseus. The sequence goes on along the minus strand of NZ_KE386572.1, from coordinate 4,165,558 downwards.
GGACGTGGCCGTCAGCCGCCGATGGTCGACACCGGCGGGTCGCCCGCTCGACGCAACCGCCATCCTTCGATCTCCTGGCTCAGGTCGAGGCCACGCCGCGCCAGCGCGACGCGCACGTCCTCGACACTGCCCACATGGCCCAGCACCACCTGCGCCTCCCGGCGGCTGAACCGCTGGACCTTGGTCGTGCGGATCTCCGGGGTCTCGGCGAGTGCCCGCCTTATTTGGACCCAGGCGCCAAGGTCGGCAAGCGGCACGCTCACGGTCAGGAGCTCGACGATGGCGTCGCTGCGCACCACGCTCTGCCCGACCTGACGGTCGAGCGAGTCCAGCAGGCTGCGGGCGGCGATCTCGTAGTCGGGCAGGCCCTCGGCGGTGGGCGGCACCTCCTGGGCGGGCAGCGCCCGGACGCTGCCGTCCTGGCCCAGATACTGCCCCTGGACCGTCAGGCCCTGGCTCCCATCCGCCTGCGGGCGCAGCGCCGCCTGGGCGACCAGCACCGCCTTGGCGGCGTAGCGGTCCGCCACGGGCTGCAGGGTGCCCTGGTCGCCGGCCTGGGCGGCGGCCTGCGGGATCGCCAGGTCCTGGGCGTCGCCCAGCGGCAGCACCGGCTCCACCGCGGCCGAGCGGCCGGCAGCCTCGATCACCGCGTCGCGCCAGGGGTCGCCCTCCAGGAACGGGTCGCCGTCCGGCCCGTAGGCCAGGAGCACGGTCGGCAGCACCTCGACGATGCCGTAGGACAAACCGTTGCTGCGCAGGAGCTCCTGGACCGGCTCCGGCCGGAAGGTCACGGTCAGCTCGGCCGAATAGGTCCTGGCGCCGACCTGCTCCTGCTGGATCTCGAAGCTGCGCACATACTGGTCGATCTGGTCTTCCGGCACCGTCGGCACCCGGGAAGGGTTGGCGCCGGTCAGCCGCACCAGCAGCCGCTCCAGGGCGGTGACCTGGCCCTTGGCGATGGCGGCGGCGCGGGCCTGCACGGCATCGTCGGCAGATGCCTCCGCCGGCACGTCGTGCTCGACGAACTGGCGCTGGTCGGTGCTCTGGGCGTCCGCTGCTGGCACGGACGAGAGCAGGAGAAGAGCGGATAGCACCAGCAACGCTATCGACGGGCGGCGCGAGGCCATGGCAGATCACCCCGACGCGAGGACGAGCGGACGACGTGCAAGGCCAACATGGCCGTTGCGCCGGGCGGAGGGGACCACGGGAGCCTCGGCCTGACAAGCCTTCGCCGCACCTCATCAGGACAAGCCACTTTCGGTCGAGGGTCGCCGAATGCAGAACGCCGATCAGCCAGCCGGCGGCAGATATGCGGAGGCCGGGGTCGACATCGATGCCGGCAACGAGCTGGTGCGCCGGATCGACGGCCTGACCCGCGCCACCGCGAGGCCTGGCGCCACCGGGGCGCTGGGCGGCTTTGGCGCGCTGTTCGACCTGAAGGAGGCCGGCTACCGCGACCCGCTGCTGGTCTCGGCCACCGATGGGGTCGGCACCAAGATCCTGCTGGCGGCCAAGACCGGGCGGATCGAGGCGATCGGCATCGATCTGGTCGCCATGTGCGTCAACGACCTGGTGGTCCAGGGTGCCGAGCCCTTGTTCTTCCTGGACTATTTCGCCACCGGCAAGCTCGACGCAGCGTCTGCCGCCAAGATCGTGGCCGGGATCGCCGAGGGCTGCCGGCAGGCCGGCTGCGCGCTCACCGGCGGCGAGACCGCCGAGATGCCGCAGATGTACGCGCCCGGCCATTTCGACCTGGCCGGCTTCGCGGTGGGCGCCGTGGAGCGCGGCGCCCTCCTGCCGCGTCCCGACGTGGCGGAAGGCGACGTGCTGCTGGGCCTGGCGTCGTCGGGCGTGCACAGCAACGGCTTCTCGCTGGTCCGCCTGGTGATCGACGAGGCCAAGGCGGAGCTCGACGCCCCTGCCCCGTTCGCGCCCGGCCAGTCCCTGGCCGAGGCGCTGCTCACCCCCACCCGGATCTACGTGAAGAGCTGCCTGGAGGCGATCCGGGCCGGCGGGGTCAAGGCGCTGGCGCACATCACCGGTGGCGGGCTGGAGGAGAACCTGCCGCGAGTCCTGCCCGAGGGGGCGGCCGCGGTGATCGACACCCGGGCCTGGGAGCTGCCTCCCGTGTTCCGCTGGCTGGCCGAGGCCGGCCGGCTGCCCCAGGCCGACCTGCGCCGCACCTTCAATGCCGGGATCGGCATGGTGCTGGTGGTGGAGCCCGGCCGGGCCGACGCCCTGGAAGCGGTCCTGCGCCAGGCCGGCGAGACCGTCACCCGGATCGGCGCCATCGCCCCGCGCGCGGCCGGCGCCGCGGTCGTCTTCCAGCATATCGAGCAGACATGGCCCGCCGTCCCGTCGCCGTCCTGATCTCCGGGTCGGGCTCCAACCTGCAGGCCCTGATCGACCATGGCGCCAGCCCGGAGGCCAGCTACGAGATCGTCCGGGTGATCTCCAACGTGGCCGGCGCCTTCGGGCTGGAGCGGGCCGCGCGCGCCGGGATCGCCCACCAGGTGATCGACCATCGCGGCTTCGCCAGCCGCGCGGCGTTCGACCAGGCGCTCGGCCGGGCGCTGGCGGAAAGCGGCGCGGAGCTGGTCTGCCTGGCCGGCTTCATGCGGATCCTGGGGCCGGAGCTGGTGGAGGCCTGGGCCGACCGGATGCTCAACATCCACCCGGCGCTGCTGCCCTCGTTCAAGGGCCTGCACACCCACGAGCAGGCGCTGGCCGCCGGGGTGCGCCTGCATGGCTGCACCGTCCACGTGGTCCGCCCGGCGCTGGACGACGGTCCGATCGTGGTGCAGGGCGTGGTGCCGGTGCTGCCCGGCGACGACGCCGCGAGCCTGGCCGCGCGGGTGATCCGGCTGGAGCACCGCGCATATCCCCTGGCGCTGGACCTGCTGGCGTCCGGCCGGGCCCGGGTCGAGGGCGAGGTGGTCCGGGTCGAGCCCGGCACGCCGACGCTGATCGTCCATCCCGAACTCGGCTGAGCGCCGGTCCGGGGGGAGCCGTCGCCGGGCGGTCGCGGTTGCGGTGCCGGCGCTTCCGGCACGTCGGCGCCTCTTCGAGCGAGGGAACCAGGACATGCGCATCCTTGCGACGATGGGCCCGAAACAGTCATTTGCCGACGGCCTGCATGACTGAAGGTACATGTCGGGCGGGCAGACAAAAGAAGCCTCTGCTCCAGCGGTCCGATTCCTCGGTTGCTCCTATCGTTCGCTTGCTAAAGCGCCACGCCCGGCAGCCGGCTGGCCTGCTCCACCCAGTTCTCGATCTGGGCCTCGTCCAATTCATCCCCTTCGTAGATGTTGAAGTATCGGGTCCCCTCGACCTTGGACTTTCCCGGCGGGACGGGTGACAGGCAGGCCCCGCGCATGAAGGTCAACTGAACATATCGCGTGTAGCAATACATGGAGAAGAACCAGCCATCATTCTTACCATAGAGCGGCGTATTCCACTTGACCGCCTTGATGACACCGGGGGAAATCCTTTCCACAATCTCATCCAGCCTGCGTCCGATGTCGCTTTTCCAGCCGGGCATCGCGGCGATGTACGCCTGGACTGGTGCGTCGCCTTCGCCCTTCGGAATCTGGGGATTGCCGCTCGACAGCAGCTTGGGTCTCTCGACACCTGTCATCTTTGGCATTCTCCCCCGGTCAAGTCTGATGCTTCGGCATTAGGGCAACCTTTTGCCACAACCGTGCGACCACAGGCAGCGGTCTTCGTCAGCGGCAAGAATGACCGTGTTCTTGCCTGGATCTGGCTGGCCCGCGATTCCGGCCGGGCCGCGACCCGCTACCGATCATAAGTCATGCCCAAGCAGGTACAGCAGCGGTCCTGGAAATGCCGCCCATCATGCCGACCAGCGGCGGTATCGCGTCATGGAAGGCAATCGGTGGCTCTTGGCGGAGCGGGAGAGAGAGCCCCTGCTGGAGGCCGAGCGGATCGGCCTGATGGTGTGGAGCCCGCTGGCCGGCGGGCTCCTGTCCGGCAAGTACGACCGGGAGGGCACCAACCGCCAGGCCGTGGACTGAGCCCCTACCCCTCGGCCAGCCACTCCTCGATCAGGAACCGGGCGATGCTGTCCTCGCGCGGCAGCAGCACCGGCGAGCGCTCCGGGTCGCCCAGCACCTCGCGGGGGATCCACAAGGCGTCCTCCAGCTCGTCGAGGTCGATCTTCAGTTCGGTGGAGGCCGCCGTCGCCCGAAAGCCCAGCATCAGCGACTGCGGGAACGGCCAGGGCTGTGAGGAACGGTACTGGATCTGCTCCAGGCGGATGCCGGACTCCTCGAAGATCTCCCGCTCCACCGCCTGCTCCAGGCTCTCGCCCGGCTCCACGAACCCGGCGAGCGTCGAGTACATGCCCGGCGGGAAGCGCGCCGAGCGGCCGAGCAGGGCCTGGTCGCCATGGGTCACCAGCACGATCACCGCCGGATCGGTGCGGGGGAAATGGTCGCGGCCGCAGTTCGGGCAGCGCCTAGCATGGCCGGCATCGGTCGGCAGGGTGGCGGTGCCGCAGCTGCCGCAGAACCGGTGGGTGGTGTGCCAGTGCAGAAGGGCGCGGGCGGAGGCCATCATGCCGGCCTCGTGCGGCGGCAGCACCGGGCCGACGCTGCGCAGGTCGACCAGCGGCAGGGTCGCCTTGGCCGGATCGTCCAGCTCGGCCACGAAATAGGCGACCCCGTCGATCACGCCCAGGAACACGGCGTTGTCGTCGAGCTCCTGGCCAAGATCGGCCACGGTCAGGAAGCCGGCATGCGGCCCGTCCTCCGCCTCCAGCACCGCCAGGTTCAGGCCATGGGACAGGATCACCCTGGTGGCATGGTCGGACCGGCGCTGGGTCAGCCAGGCCAGGTCCTTGCGGTAGATGGCGGCTCGGTCGAAGCCGACGCTGGAATAGACGTGCGGCGGTGGTTTCAGGCGACGCAGCAAGGGGAGAGCCTCCACGATCCTCATTGATCGTACGGTCGCATCTTGCACGAGCGGGCGCGAGCGTCGATATACCCCCTCGGAAGGTCGGCGGCGGACGGGCTCCTCGCCAATTCGGTCAGGTCCGGAAGGAAGCAGCCGCAACGAGTTCCGGTCCGGGTCGCAGCCGGCCTTCCACCTGCAGAGCATCCGCGCCGGCCAGCGCCGGCTGGTGCCGCGAACAAGATCAGACGGGCGCATGCGAGACGACACCACCGCGTCCGGCTACAAGGTCCTGGCGAGAGCCTACCGCCCCCAGCGCCTGTCGGAACTGGTGGGCCAGGACGCCCTGGTCCGCACCCTCACCAATGCGTTCGCCTCCGGCCGGCTGGCCCATGCCTTCCTGCTGACCGGCATCCGCGGGGTCGGCAAGACCACGACCGCCCGGATCATCGCCAAGGCCCTGAACTGCGAGGGGCCGGACGGCAAGGGCGGGCCAACGCCCGAGCCCTGCGGCGTGTGCGGCCCCTGCCGCTCGATCGAGGCGCAGAACGCCATCGACGTGGTCGAGCTGGACGCCGCGACCCATACCGGCGTCGACAACATGCGCGACCTGCTGGCCAGCGTCCGCTACGGCCCCACCGCGCTGCGCACCAAGGTCTACATCGTGGACGAGGTGCACATGCTCTCGGCCAGCGCGTTTGCGGCGCTGCTGAAGACGCTGGAGGAGCCGCCCGCCCACACCAAATTCGTGTTCGCCACCACCGAGCAGCGCAAGGTGCCGGTGACGATCGTCTCGCGCTGCCAGCGCTTCGACCTCAAGCGCGTGCCGCCTTCGGTGCTGTCCGCTCATCTGGCCCGGATCTGCGCCAAGGAGCAGGTCGAGGCCGAGGACGACGCGCTGGCGCTGGTCGCGCGGATCGCCGAGGGATCGGTGCGCGATTCGCTTTCGCTGCTCGACCAGGCGATCGCCCTTGGCGGCGGCCGGGTCGAGGCCGCCCAGGTCGCCGACATGCTGGGCCTGGCCGACCGGGCGCGCCTGCTCGACCTCCTGGAGCCGCTGCTGACCGCGCGGCCCAAGGAGGCGCTGGACGTCTTCGCCGAGCTGCACGCCCGCGGCGCCGACCCGGTGGCGGTGATCCAGGACCTGCTCGGCGCCTGCCACTGGCTGTCCCGGCTCAAGCTCGACCCGAACGCCGATCCGGGTTGGCACACCGGCAAGGACGGCCATCAGCGCGGCCTAGCGCTCGCCGGCCGGGTCGGCCTGCCGGCCGCGGCCCGCGCCTGGCAGGTGCTGCTGCGCGGCCTGGAGGAGGTCAAGGCCGCCGCCGACGGCGCCATGGCCGCGGAGATGCTGCTCTTGCGCCTGGCTTGCCTGGCCGAGCTGCCGCCACCCGCCGACCTGCTGCGCAAGCTGGAGCAGCTGGGCCAGGGTGGCTCGGCTGCCCCTGTCCGGCCCGAGCCGGCCAGCGCCGGCCCGGCCGCGGTGCTGGTGGCGCCGCCGGTGGCCCAGGCTCCCCCTGCCCTGGCGAGCCGTCCCCCGGCCGAGCCGCGCGCCGCCGCCGCCCCGGACTTCGCCGACTTCGCCGAGCTGGTGACCTTCCTGCGCGGCCATGACGAGCCGATGCTGGCCTCCATGCTGGAGACCGGGGTGCATCTGGTGCGGATGGCGCCGCAGCGCCTGGAGATCCGCCCGGCCGCCGGGGTGCGGCCGGACCTGGCCAACCTTTTGCAGGACGCCCTGCTCCTGCGCACCGGCCGGCGCTGGATGGTCGCGATCGTCAACGAGCGCGGCGCCCCGACGCTTGCCGAGCAGCGCGCGGTGGTGCGCGACCGCCTGATCGAGCAATTGTCGGCGGACCCGGCGATCCGGCGCATCCTGGACACCTATCCCGGCGCCCGGATCGAGGATGTCCGGCCATCCGCCAGCGAACTTGCCAGCCCCCCAACCGAACAGAGGATCGAGCGCGCATGAAGAATCTCGGCAACATGCTCAAAGAAGCCCAGAAGATGCAGGCCCGCATGGGCGAGATGCAGCAGAAGATGGCGGAGATGGAGGTCGAGGGCGGTGCCGGCGCCGGCCTGGTCTCGGTGGTCCTGAACGGCAAGGGCGAGATGCGGAAGATCAAGATCGACCCGTCGCTCATGGTCGCCGACGACGTCGAGATCCTGGAGGACCTGATTGTCGCCGCGGTCAACGACGCCAAGGGCAAGATCGAGACGCAGATGCAGGAAGAGATGCAGAAGCTGACCGGCGGGCTGCAGCTGCCGCCCGGCATGAAGCTGCCGTTCTGAGCGAAGCGGACCGAACGAGCGGAGCCTGAACCCTGAGCCGCAACAGCGCGCCTGGCGCCATCGACGAGCTGATCAAGCGCCTGTCGCGCCTGCCGGGCTTAGGACCCCGCTCGGCCAGGCGCGCGGCGCTGGCCCTCCTCAAGCGGCCGGACGTGCTGATGACGCCGCTGATCCGCACGCTGGAGAACTGCAGGGAGCAGGTCCGGCGCTGCTCGGTCTGCGGCAACCTGGACGCCACCGACCCCTGCTCGATCTGCGCCGATCCCGGCCGGGACACCGCCAGCCTGTGCGTGGTCGAGGAGGTCGAGGACCTCTGGGCGGTGGAGCGGGCCGGCTTCTTCAAGGGCCGCTACCATGTGCTGGGCGGCCGCCTGTCCGCCCTGGACGGGATCGGCCCGGACGAGTTGCGGATCGGCCAGATGCTGGGCCGGGTGCAGGACCAGGGCATCCAGGAGGTGATCCTGGGCCTGGGCGCCACCGTCGAGGGCCAGACCACCGCCCACTACATCGCCGAGCGGCTGCACGGCCTGGGCGTGCAGGTCACCGGCTTTGGCCGGGGCGTGCCGGTGGGCGGCGAACTGAACTATCTGGACGAGGGCACCCTCGCCGCGGCCTACCGGGCGCGCCGGCCGCTCGGCTGAGCGGGGCGGGAAGCTGCGATTTTCGCCGCAGCCCTGGAATTCTGGTGCCGCATCAACCGGTCGTTAACGACCTGGGCTGCATGATGGCTTCGCAAGGTTCATGCGAGGCAGCCCATGTTGATCCGGCTTCTGTGGATGGTGACGTGCGTCAGCCTGATATGGCTGGTTCCGATCGGCATGGCGGCGGTCTCCCTCGATGCGGCCCGCGAGCGGATGGATCGGAGGCTTCACTGCATCCATGTCGGCCTGGCCGGCCATCACGATGATCGCTGCCGGGAAGAGCCCGCCCCGGGCATCCTGCTCACGAACCCGGTGCAGGACGGATGAGCTCCGTGCACCGCCGCTCAGGCCATCCCGGCATCCACGACCAGGTAGCCGGCATAGGCGCCGTAGAGCAGCACGAACACCGCGCCCTCCCAGCGCCGCAGCGTCCAGCCGGTGCGCAGGAACAGGAGCACGAGCGCCGTCGCCGCGATCAGCACCCAGATGTCCAGCCGGGCGATCTCGACCGGGATCGCGATCGGATGGACCGAGGAGGTGATGCCCAAAATCCCCAGCACGTTGTAGATGTTCGAGCCGATGACGTTGCCCAGCGCCACGTCGGCATGCCGGCGCAGCGCGGCGACCGCGCAGGCGACCAGTTCCGGCAGCGAGGTCCCCACCGCCACGATGGTCAGGCCGATCACGGTCTCCGAGATGCCGGCCGACTGGGCAAGCTCGATCGCCCCGCCGACCAGCAGGCGGGCGCCGCCCACGGTGGCGGCGATGCCGACCAGCGCCAGCACGACCGAGCCGAGGATGCCGCCCGGTCCGGCCCGCGCGTCTTCGGCGACATGCTCGTGCATCTCCGCCTCGGCATCGGGTGCCGCGCGCTCGCTGCGGTAGGCCCAGGCGATGTAGGCGACCAGCACCGCCACGAACAGCAGGCCGATCCAGCGGTCCATGAAGCCCCACAGCACCGCGCCCAGGCAAGCTACCGTCGAGCCGGCCAGCGCCAGGCCGTCGCGGCGGAAGGCGGGCGGCGCCACGGCCAGGGGATAGATCAGCGCGGTGACGCCCAGGATCAGCAGGATGTTGGCGATGTTGGAGCCGACCACGTTGCCGACCGCGATGCCGGGCGCTCCCTGGAACGCGGCGATCAGGCTGGTGACCAGCTCCGGGGCGGAGGTGCCGAACCCGACCAGCGTCAGCCCGATCATCAACGGCGAGATGCCGATTGCCCGGGCGGCGCTGACCGCGCCGCGGACCAGCAGTTCGCCGCCGACGACCAGCAGCACGAGGCCGGACAGGATCAACAGCCAGGTCATCGGGTTCCTTTCTTGTGGCTCGTTCCAGGGGGGACGTCCCTGGAACGGGCGAGATGGGTCGGCCGTGCCCGCCGAACCAGGCAAAGATGGCCATCGGGCGTCCTTGCGGTGCTGGTGCTGGAGGCCGGGATGCCGGCCGGTCGGTTGACCGATCTGGCGCTACTGCCTACCTGACCTGCCCGTCACCCTCCCTTCGCCGAAGAATATCGCGCATGGCCTTGCTGCCCATCCTGGAAGTTCCCGATCCGCGCCTGCGCCAGAAGGCCAGGCCGGTGGCGGCGGTCGACGCCCGCGTCGCCGCCCTGCTCGAGGACATGCTGGAAACGATGTACGCCGCCCCGGGCATCGGCCTGGCCGCCCCGCAGATCGGCGTGGACGAGCGGATCGTGGTGGTGGACGTGGCGGCCAAGGAGGAGGAGCCCAACCCGATCCGGCTGATCAACCCGGAAGTGGTGGAAACCTCCGGCGAGCCGGTCGAGGCCGAGGAGGGCTGCCTGAGCCTGCCCAACCAGTTCGCGCCGGTGAAGCGGCCGAGCCAGGTCACCGTCCGCTTCCTGGACGAGGCCGGCCGGGAGCAGCGGATCGAGGCGGACGGGCTCTTGGCCCGCTGCCTGCTGCACGAGATCGACCATCTGGACGGGATCCTGTTCACCGACCATCTAAGCCGGCTCAAGCGCGAGATGCTGATGAAGAAGCTCGACAAGCAGCGGCGCCAGCGTGCCGGCTGACCCGGGCTCCCCGAAAACCTCCGGGACGGACGGCCCGCTGCGGGTCGTGGTGATGGGCTCGACCGGGTTCGTCCTGCCGAGCCTGGAGCGGCTGCTGGCCTCGGCGGACCACGAGGTGGTGGCGGTCTATACCCGGCCGCCGGCGGCCAAGGGGCGCGGCCAGCAGCTGCGGCGCACCGACGTGCACGAGCGCGCCATGGAGGCCGGGATCCCGGTGGAGACCCCGGCGCGGTTCAAGGAGGAAGGTGCGGTCGAGCGCCTGGCCGGCTATCGGCCGGACCTGATCGTCACCGGCGCCTACGGGCTGATCCTGCCCAGGGCGGTCCTCGACGTGCCGCGCCTTTGCTGCATCAACCTGCACGCCTCGCTCCTGCCGCGCTGGCGGGGTGCGGCGCCGATCGAGCGGGCGATCATGGCCGGCGACCGCGAGACCGGGGTCTGTTTGTTCCAGATGGAGCCGGGCCTGGACACCGGCCCGGTCTATGCGGAAGGCAGGCTGCCGATCGGGCCCGACACCACGGCCGCCGACCTGCATCGCGACCTGGCCCTGCTGGCGGCCGACCTGCTGCTGCCGACCCTGGCCGGGATCGCCAGCGGCGCGCTCCTTCCGGTGGCGCAGCCCGAGGAGGGCGTCACCTATGCCGAGAAGCTGCACAAGGACACCGGCCGGCTGGATTTCTCCTGCCCGGCGGCGGAGCTGGAGCGGATGGTGCGGGCGCTGGAGCCCAGGCCCGGCGCGTTCGCGGTGCTGAACGGCGAGCGGATCACGGTGCGCCGGGCGAGCGTGGTGGCGGACGCGGACCGGCCGGCGGGCGGGCAGCCGGGCGAGGTCGTGGCCGCGCCCCTGGTGGTGGCGTGCGGCAGCGGCGCCTTGCGGCTGGAGGTGCTGCAGCGCCCCGGCAAGAAGGCCATGGCCGCGGCGGACCTGCTGCGCGGCTGGAAGCTGCCGGTCGGCACTCGGTTCGATCCCATCGGATGACGCGGCTGGCCCTGGTCGTCGAGTATGACGGCCGTCCGTTCGTCGGCTGGCAGCGCCAGGACAACGGCCCGACGGTGCAGGCGGCCCTGGAGGAGGCGGTCCGGCGCTTTTGCGGCGAGCAGCCCGTGCTGGTGGGGGCGGGGCGCACCGATACCGGCGTGCACGCGGCGGCCCAGGTCGCCCATCTGGACCTGGACCGGGCGGTCGATCCCGGGCGGATGCGCGACGCGCTCAACCATCACCTGCGCCCGGCCCCGGTGGCGGTTTTGGCGGTGCGGCCGATGCCGGAGGATTTCCATGCCCGCTTCGGCGCGGTCAGCCGGGCCTACCGCTACCGGATCCTGACCCGGCGCGCGCCGCCCACCACCGAGCGCGGCCTAGTCTGGCACCACCCGAACCGGCTGGACGCGGAAGTGATGCACGACGCCGGCCAGACGCTGGTGGGCGTGCACGACTTCACCAGCTTCCGCGCGGTCGCCTGCCAGGCGCGCTCGCCGCGCAAGTCCCTGGACCTGCTGCATGTCCGCCGCCTGGGCGATGTGGTCGAGGTGAACGTGCGCGCGCGCTCCTTTCTCCACCACCAGGTCCGCAACATCGTGGGCTCCCTGGCGCTGGTCGGCAGCGGCAAGCGGCCGCATGGCTGGATCCAGGAGGTCCTGGAGGCCCGCGACCGCACCCAAGCCGGCCCGACCGCCCCGCCCGACGGCCTGACCCTGATGGAAATCGGCTACCCCGGCTGGAACAGCCGGGAGCATCGCTGAGCCGCAAGGCCGGCACCGTTCCCTCGCATGACCATGCCGCCCCCGACCGCCCTGCAGCGGCCAGGGCGGAGGAGGATCCAATGACAGCCGAAACCTATGCCGGGCTGACCCAGCTCGGCCATGCCAGCCCCCGGCCGGCCTCACCCGATGAGGCAATCCTGGAGGCGGTGCCCAACCCGCAGGCGGGCCATCCCTACCTGGTGCGCTTCACCTGCCCGGAATTCACCTCGCTCTGCCCGGTGACCGGCCAGCCGGATTTCGCCCATCTGGTGATCGACTACGTGCCCGACCGGCTGCTGGTGGAGAGCAAGAGCCTGAAGCTCTACCTGCACGCGTTTCGCGGCCATGCCGGGTTCCACGAGGCCTGCACGGTGGGGATCGCGCGGCGCCTGGTGGAGGTCCTGGCGCCGGTCTGGCTGCGCATCGGCGGCTACTGGTACCCGCGCGGCGGCATCCCGATCGACGTGTTCTACCAGACCGGCCCGGCTCCGGAGGGGGTGTGGCTGCCGGACCAGGGCGTGCCGCCCTATCGCGGCCGCGGCTGAACCAGCGAGCGGGCCTGTGGCCATCCCCGGGCGGCCCACCGGGGTTGTCCAGCGCGTGACTCCGTCGCCGGCAGGTCCTGGGAACCGCGCATGGCCTACCGGACGGATATCTTCTCCGAAAACGCTGCCTTCATGGAACGGGTGTGGTCCGTTCGGTTTCCAAGGAAGCCGGGATGCGTGCCGGCTGGCCCATGCAGGTTGGCCGGCACGGCGACCCGATCGCGCCCCGACCACCATGTTCCTGCTTGCACGATGGCGATCGGAAGCCGCGCGGTTGCTGCCGCAGCACGACGCCACGGGCCACCGACCGTCATGATCTGCGCATCCTTTGGTGCGGCGCGATTGCTGGCATCGCGCCATGGCCTCGAACGGCGGCCGGGAGGGCTGTGCCGGGGGAAAGGCTGATCCTTCGCCGCCAGCATTGCTGTTTCTCGACCGAGTGCAGCCGCATCCAGCCACGTGCCAGGAGCCGGCCATTCTGGCGGCACCCGAAGGCGGCAGGCGCCACGATCCGGGAAAGGCGGGCGCTTTCCCCATCGGATGTCCTGTGCGCCAGCGGCCCACCACGCCACCGTTCTCCGGCAGGGCAGGCAAGGCCGACCGCGCAGCCTCGATGATCCACGGGCGCATGGCTGCCAGCGCAACGTCTCGGTCCCGGGGCCAGCCGAAGATGTGTCCCGCCTGCGGTTTCTGAGACACCGGTCTGAAGCCTACGCGGCCAAGGCTGCAGGTTGAAGCTGCTGCTGGCGGATGGCGGCGGGTGGTTGGAAGCCGTGCCGCTCGATCAGCCAAGTGGTATTGTAGGTTTCCCGGAATGCCAGCAGCGCCAAACGCAACTCTTCGATGGTGTCGAAGGTCCGCACCAGAGGAGGTTCTCCGTCAGCGTGCGGATGAAGCGCTCGGCGCAGCCGTTTCCCTCCGGCGCCCGAATGAAGGCGGCGAGTTCCTCATGCCGAGGAAGCGCAGTTCGCCTTGGAAGGGGTCGAACACGTACTGGCTTCCGTGGTCGTGGCGGACGGCGAGGCCAGGAGCGACGTTCTTTGCGAAGCTGCCGAAGTGGTGTCGTACGCCCTGGCGGATCGGCTCCAACGCTTCGAAGCGGGTGCCGCGACGGGCAGCATGAATGCCGACGCACTCGGCGCTGTGGTGGTCGACGGCGATGAACACGGCGGCCTGGCCCTAGCGGGTCCAGGTGCTGGTCATGTCAGTGCCACACATGGTGTCCACCGCATCCGGGATGATGGTGCCTTCGGGTTGCATGGACCTCGGGGTCTACCGACCCGGCCTGGCGCCAGCAGGTCGTTTTCGCGCATCAAGCGCAGCACCCGACGGAGCGAGGTCCGGATGCCGCTCAGGCGTAGCCTTGCCCAGATCTTGCGATGGCCCTCGCCGTGGAAGGGGCTCTGGACAAGCACGGCACAAATCGCTGCTACCAGGGCAGCATCCGGCTTCGGCCCGGTCGGACCAGGACGCCGCGGCGGATCTGCCTTCAGCGGCAGGCGATGACGGTAGACCGTGGCCCGGGCCATGCGCCAGGTCCGGCAGACCTGGGCGAGACCATAGGGCCTGCCGCTGCTGGGCGAGAGGGTGCGGCTCATGATCTCAATCTCCGCCGGGCCAAAGGGTGCTTGCCCTCCAGGGCCGCGATTCTGGCCTCCAGCAGTTCCCGCTCGAGCAACATCTCACCCAGGCGCGCTTTGAGCCGCGCACTCTCCAGCGACGCGCCATCCTCGGGCCGGATCGTCAGGCTCGCCTCGCCGGCAGCCAGGAAGGCGTCGCGCCAGCCACTCAGCGTCGCCGCGGTCACCCCCAGCGAACGCGAAACCGTCTCCAGGTCCTCGCCCCGCAGCAGACGCAGCACCGCGTCCCGCTTGCGCTGCCGGGACATCCGGCCGCCACGGCCAAGTTCAGCGGCGTCCGTCGTCTCTATCGTCATCGTCACCCTCCGCGGATCGCGTCCGCTAACAGGGTGTCTCAGTCAACTGTAGGGCAGTGCTCGAACTCGCAGCCCTTGTCAGCGTGTAGCTTGGCCGGGCGCTTCCTCGGTCGCCCAATGCACGGGCGGACCGACGGTATCGCCTCGATTGAAGGCCGAACGCTTCATCCAGGCCAGCCTGCGACATGCGCTTGGCGTCAGGCGCTGCGGCTCCTCATCCCCGGCAAAGCGCGATTGATCCTGGATCGACCGCTTCAACCTCCGCCGACGTCACTCAGGCATCGCTCTGCTCTGTCCTTGGCGGAGGCTGAACAACCTTTTTGGAAGCGCGTGTCGGCTCCCTGGCTTGGGTGGGCGGCGGCGTTTTGCCGGCTGCGCCTCAGGCCAGGAACAGGCGGTCGAGCATCTGGTCCAGGACCAGGGAGCTCAGGAAGTCGGCCAGGACGAAGCCGAACGCGATGGCGCCGCTGGTCTGCAGGGCCGAGCGGGCGACGAACCAGCCGTAGACCATGGTGGCGGCGAACGCGAAGAACTGCAGCATCGGCCGGCTGTCGGGGGGCAGCAGGGAGATCAGCAGGAGGGCGGTCACCAAAAAGCCGCCCTGCAGCACCGAGGCCCAGTTCGCGGCGGTGACCAGCGGCACGAAGCGGGCGGTCAGGCCCATCAGCCGGGTCAGCAGCAGGGCTACGAGCGGGAACAGGGCGAAGCGGGCGAACAGGGAGACGTACTCGGCAGTCCAGTCGATCGCGACCGCGTCGCCCTCGGCGGAACGGGTCAGCACCAGCAGCAGCAGCGCGTGGAGCGGCACCAGCCAGAGCACCGCCTGGAACGAGCGCCAGAACCCGCCCACCGACAGGTCGAGCACGTCGATGCCGCGCGCGTCGCCGCGGGCCAGGATCGATGCCGCGGTGAAGCCGCGGACGGCGTCGGCCAGGGCCACCCGGTCAGGCGCCGTTCTGCGGCCGGGCGAACCAGCGATCCAGGATCGTCTGGTAGCACCGGGTCAGGGAAACGATGTCGGCGGTCTGCACCCGCTCGTCGACCTGGTGCATGGTCTGGCCGACCAGGCCCAGCTCCACCACCGGGCAGTAGTTCTTCACGAACCTTGCGTCCGAGGTGCCGCCGCTGGTGGAGGCCTCGGGCGGGGCTCCGGTGACGCTCTCCACCGCGCCCGCCACCAGATCGGTGAACATGCCGGGCTTGGTCAAAAACGCGTCGCCGCTGGAGGCCAGCTCCAGCCGGTAGCTGCCGCCCACCGCGTCGCAGCGCGCCCGCAGCCAGGCCTCCAGCCGGTCGCGGTCCTGCAGGTCGCTGTAGCGGATGTTGAAGCGGGCGCTGGCCTCGGCCGGGATCACGTTGCTGGACGGGTTGCCGATGTCGATCGAGGTGACCTGCAGGTCGGTGGGCGCGAAAAACTCGGTGCCCTGGTCGATCGGCTCGGCCAGGATCCGCTCCAGCATCCGCACGATCCGGTGCGCGGGGTTGTCGGCGCGGTGCGGGTAGGCGGTGTGGCCCTGGCGGCCCTCCACCACCAATACCCCGTTGGCGGAGCCGCGCCGGCCGACCTTCATCATGTCGCCGTTGCGCTCCACCGAGGTCGGCTCGCCCACCAGGCAGGCATCGGGGCGGTGGCCGTTCTCGTCCATCCAGCGCAGGAGCGGCTGGGTGCCGTTGATCGACGGTCCCTCCTCGTCGCCGGTGATCACCAGCGAGATCGAGCCTCTGGCCGGGGCGCCCTTCTCGGCGAGGTAGGCGGCGGCCGCGGCCACGAAGCAGGCGATCCCGCTCTTCATGTCGGCCGAGCCGCGGCCGTAGAGCATGCCGTCGACCACCTCGCCGCCGAACGGGTCCCGGGTCCAGGCCTCGGTATCGCCGGGCGGCACCACGTCGACATGGCCGGCGAACGCCAGATGCGGGGACGTGTCGCCCAGCCGGGCGAACAAATTGTCGACCCGCGCCGTGCCCTCCGCCTGGAACGGCACCCGGTGCACGGTGAAGCCGATCTTCTCGAGCTCGCGGCCGAGCAGGTCGAGCGCCCCGGCCTCGGCCGGGGTGATCGTGCGGCAGCGCACCAGGGCGGAGGTGAGGTCGACGGGGTCGATGGTGGCCATCAGTCGCGCAGCAGTTCGTTGATCGAGGTCTTGGAGCGGGTCTGCGCGTCGACGCGCTTGACGATCACGGCGCAGTACAGGCCGGGCCCGGGCGAGCCGTCGAGCAGCGGCTTGCCCGGCATGGTGCCCGGCACCACCACCGAATAGGGCGGAACCCGGCCCTTGAACACCTCGCCGGTGGCGCGATCGACGATCCTGGTCGACGCGCCCAGATAGACGCCCATCGACAGCACCGAGCCGGTCTCCACCAGCACGCCCTCGGCAACCTCGGAGCGCGCGCCGATGAAGCAGTCGTCCTCGATGATCACCGGGCCGGCCTGTAAGGGCTCCAGCACCCCGCCGATCCCGGCGCCGCCGGAGATGTGGCAGTTCTTGCCGATCTGGGCGCAGGACCCGATGGTCGCCCAGGTGTCGACCATGGTGCCCTTGTCGACGAACGCGCCGAGATTGACGAAGGACGGCATCAGCACCACGCCCGGCGCGATATAGGCGGAGCGGCGCACCACCGCGTTCGGCACTGCCCTAAAGCCCTGCTGCTCGAACCAGCCGGCGTCGCGGTCCTGGAACTTGGAGGGGACCTTGTCCCACCAGCCCGAGCCGCCGGGGCCGCCCTCGATCCGGCTCATCGCGTTCAGGCGGAACGAGAGCAGCACCGCCTTCTTCGCCCACTGGTGGACCTGCCACTGCCCGTCGATCTTCTCGGCGACGCGCAGCCGGCCGCTGTCCAGGAGGTCCAGCGTGGCGTCGACGGCCTCGCGATCGGCACCGGTCGTGTGCGGGCCGATCTCGCCGGCACGGTTGAAAGCATCCTCGACCTGGCGGCGCAGGGCCTCGATATCCATCATCATTCCCATCTTCACGAGCGCGGCCGTAGACTAGTGGCGGCGGATGCAGCGTCAATGCGGGGCTGGCCGGCACATGGCCGCCGGGTATGGCCATGCCGGGTCAAGTCTGGGTGATCGGGGAAGGATGGAATGGTGGCGGGCGTCGAGGGAGAAGCATTTCGGGGCTTCGTCGAGGAGCTGGCCCTGGCGCTGGACGATGCGGCCATGGTCGACGAGCCGGCGGCAATGGCGCCCTATCTCACCGATTTCTGGCATCTCTCCACCGGCGCCAGCCGGCTGGTGGTGCGGCCCAAGGACACGGCCGGCGTGCAGGCGGTGCTGCGCGCCGCCTCGGCGCACCAGGTCCCGCTGGTCACCCAGTCCGGCAATACCGGGCTGGTCGGCGGCAACATCCCCGACAGCAGCGGCCGCCAGGTGGTGCTCAACCTGGAGCGGCTGAACCGGATCCGCGAGCTGGCGCCGTCCGGCGAGCATCTGGTGGCCGAGGCCGGCTGCGTGCTCCAGGACGTGCAGGAGGCCGCCGCGGCGGCCGACCGGCTGTTCCCGCTCTCGCTGGGTGCGGAGGGCAGCTGCCGGATCGGCGGCAACATCGCCACCAATGCCGGCGGGATCAACGTGCTGCGCTACGGGATGACCCGGCGGCTGGTGCTGGGCCTGGAGGTGGTGCTGGCCGACGGGACCTTGTGGAACGGCCTGCGGGCATTGCCCAAGGACAATACCGGCTACGACATGAAGCAGGTGTTCATCGGCTCGGAGGGCACGCTCGGCGTGATCACCGCGGCGACCCTGGCGCTGGCACCGCGCCCGCGCGAGCGCCACGACCTCTGGCTGGCGATCGAGAGCCCCGAGGCGGGCGTCGAGCTGCTTCGGCTGTTCCGCAGCCGGCTGGGCGAGACGATCTCGGCCTTCGAGCTGATCGCCGATGCCGGGGTCGAGGCGGCCGAGCAGGCGTTCGGCGCAAGAGTGGTCGAGGAGCGCCATCCCTGGCACCTGCTGGTGACGGTCGCCTGGAGCTTCGCCGACGGGCTGATGGCGCATCTGGAGGCGGTGCTGGAGGAGGCGATGGAGGCGGGCCTGGTCCTGGACGGCACCATCGCCCAGAACGACGCGCAGCGGGCGGTGATGTGGAAGCTGCGCGAGGGCCAGTCCGAGGCGATGACCCGCAAGGGCTCGGTCTGGCGCTCCGACGTGGCGGTGGCGACCGACCGGGTTCCGGAGCTGGTCCGGCGCTGCGACGAGGTGCTGCCCGCCGTCCGGCCAGGCATCGTGGTGTTCCCGTTCGGCCATCTGGGCGATGGCAACCTGCACGTGAACGTGCTGGCCGCCTCGCCCGACCGCCTTTCGCCGGAGGACCGCAGCCGCATCCAGGACGCGCTGTTCGACATCGTGGCGGGCATGGGCGGCTCGTTCTCCGCCGAGCACGGCATCGGCCGCTGGAAGCGCGGTGCGCTGGAGCGGCTGAAGGACCCGGTGGAGCGGCGGCTGATGGCGCGGCTGAAGCAGGCCCTGGATCCCGCCAACATCCTCAATCCCGGCGTGATCGCCGAGCCGGAGCCACGGCCATGACCCTGTTCCAGGTGCTGGAGGCGGACATCACCACCCTCGAGGTGGACGCGGTGGTGAATGCCGCCAACGCCCAGCTGGCGCCGGGCGGCGGGGTGTGCGGCGCCATCCACCGGGCGGCCGGGCCGGAGCTGGCGGCGGCCTGCGCGGCGCTGGGCCCCTGCCCCGCCGGCGGGGTCCGCAGCACCCCGGGCTTCCGCCTGCCGGCCCGCTTCGTGCTCCATGCGGTGGGGCCGGTCTGGCAGGGCGGCGCCGAGCGGGAGGACGAGCTCCTGGCGGCCTGCTACCGTGGCGCCATCGAGCTTGCCGAGGAACTCGGCTGCCGCTCGATCGCGTTTCCGGCCATCTCGACCGGCATCTACGGCTTTCCGCCCGAGCGCGCCGCCCCGATCGCGGTGGCCGCCGCCCGGACCGCCGCCCATGCCCATCCCGACATGGACCGGATCGTGTTCGCCTGCTTTGGCGACGCATCCGCGCGCCTGCACCGCCAAGCCCTGGAGGTCCCCTATTGATTCCGTTCAGCGCACCCGTCCAGGACCAGCTCCTGACCCTTCGCGCCGTTGCCGGCGAGGCGGGCCTGCCAGGCCTGGATCCTGACCTGGTCGAGCAGGTGCTGCGCGAAGGCGGCCGCTTTGCCGAGAACGTGCTGGCGCCGCTGAACCCGGTGGGCGACCGGGAGGGTGTCCGGCTCGACAACGGTGTGGTGCGCACCGCGACCGGCTATGCCGAGGCCTGGCGGCAGTTCGCCGACGCCGGCTGGCTGGGCCTGCCGTTTCCCGAGGATAGCGGCGGCCAGGGCCTGCCCTGGACGGTGGCGACGGTGCTGGCCGACAGCTTCAACGCCGCCAGCCTCACCTGGTACCTCGCCCCGCTGCTGACCCAGGCCGCCATCGAGGCCATGCTGCACCATGCCTCCGACGAGCTGAAGGAGCGCTATCTCCACGACATGGTGAGCGGCGCCGCCACCGGCGCGATGTGCCTGACCGAGCCGCAGGCCGGCTCCGACCTGGGCGCGCTGCGCGCCCGCGCGGAGCCGCAGGCGGACGGCTCCTACAAGATCACCGGCCAGAAGATCTACATCACCTTCGGCGACCATGACTTCACCAAGCAGGTGGTCCACCTGGTGCTGGCGCGCCTGCCGGATGCGCCCGCCGGCAGCCGCGGGATCTCCCTGTTCCTGGTGCCGAAATTCCTGCCCGACGGCAGCCGCAACGACTGGCGGGTGGCCGGGCTGGAGCACAAGCTCGGCATCCACGGCTCGCCCACCTGCGTGATCGCCTATGGCGACAGCGGCGGCGCCACCGGCTGGCTGGTGGGCGCGCCCCATGCCGGGCTGAAATGCATGTTCACCATGATGAACAATGCCCGGCTGGGCGTGGCGGTCGAGGGGCTGGGGATCGCCGAGCGGGCGCTGCAGGCCGCCGACGCCTATGCGGCCGAGCGCAGGCAGGGCCGGCGCGGCGGCGAGCTGGTGCCGATCGCGGCCCATCCGGACGTGGCGGCGACCCTGACCCGGATCCGCGCCACCACCGCGGCGGCGCGCGGGATCTGCTACCTGACCGCGTTCGAGCTGGACCGGGGCGACCAGGCTCTGACCAGCCTGCTCACCCCGATCGCCAAGGCCTGGTGCACCGACCGCGCGGTCGAGCTGGCCTCGGACGCCGTGCAGGTCCATGGCGGGATGGGCTTCATCGAGGAGACCGGGGTCGCCCAGCTCTACCGCGATGCCCGGATCCTGCCGATCTACGAGGGCACCAACGGCATCCAGGCCCAGGACCTGGTGCTGCGTAAGCTGCCGCTGGAGGATGGCAAGGTCGCCCACCGGCTGTTCGCCCGGATCCGCGCCCGCCTGCCGGCGCTGGCGACCGGTACCGAACTGGGCCTGGCCCTGGACCAGGCGGAGCAGGCGACCGGCCATCTGCTGGAGGCGGGCGCCGACGACCAGGCCGCCGCGGCGGTGGCCTATCTGCGGTTGATGGGCGACCTGATCGGCGGCTGGCTGCTGGCGGAATGTGCCGCCCTGTCCGGAGGCGAGCATGGCCGGCTCGCCCGCTACTGGGCGACGCGGGTCCTGCCCCTGGCCGGGGCGCGGCTGGCGGAGATCCGCGCCGGCGCCGAGGACATCTTCTAGGGCGATCCTCCGCCGCACCGGACCCGGGCCGCCCCTTGCACGGGCGGCCTCAGCCGGCAAAGGGCATCCGGACGGCGGGGCCGGCCCGGGGATGGAGGCGCAGGGTGACCTCGCCCTCCCGGGCAAGCTCCCGGCGACGGGCGGCTTCCATCAGCTCGTCGACGTCGCGGGCAATCTCGAGCCGGCGCACCGTGCCGTCGGCGCCGATCACGCGCAGGCGCATGGGCCCGGGCTCGCGCGCCGGGCGCGCCCCGTTGCGGCGGTCCCACAGAAACAAGAGCGGCAGGAGCAGGCCGAACGCCGCCAGGAAGCTGGCGGCGCTGGCAAGGGCGGACAGGACCACGGTGGCGGCGGCTTGCATGGCGGGCCTCGGTTCGGGGACGAGGCCGATCATCGCAGCCAATCCCTAACGAAGCGTTAAAGCGGCTCAGGGCTGCCCTGCCCCCAGCTCCCCGCTCAGTCGCGCCGAGTCACCCGGCGGCCGCGCCGGCGCAGATGCGCCTCGACCTCCTCCAGGCCGATGCCCTCGCGCGCCAGCCTGGCCAGGGTGAAGTAGAGCACGTCGGCCGCCTCGTGGATCACGTGGTCGCGGTCCTTGGCCTCGACCAGTTCCTCGCATTCCTCGCGCAGCTTGGCGGCGAGCAGGCCCGGATCCTGGAACAGCCGCGCGGTGTAGCTGCCTTCCGGGGCGTGGTCGCGCCGGTCCAGGAGCAGGCGGGACAGGCTGCCAAGGCCCCCGTCCTCGCCAAAGCAGGTCCGGCAGCCCAGGTGGCAGAAGCCGGCGCCGTGCTGGCGGACGGTGAAGCGCAGGGCGTCGCGGTCGCAGTCGGGGGTGACCGCCAGGAGTTCCTGGACATGGCCGGAGCTCTCGCCCTTGCGCCACAGGCTGTTGCGGGAGCGCGACCAGTAGATCCCGCGCCGTTCGGCCACCGCGTGGCGGATCGATTCGTGCGAGGAATAGACCAGGCCCAGCGCCACGCCCTGCTCGTCGGCGACCACGGTCGGGATCAGCCCGTCCGGCCGGTCGGAGACCAGCGGTGCCGCGATGGCGTCGCCTAAGTCCATCCGGCCGGAATAGAGCGCCATGCCGACCTGGGCATCCGCGCCGATCCGGTCGAGCTCGACCAGCTCCTCCAGCGTGGTGACGCCGCCGGCGATGGTGACCTTGGCGGGTGCGGCCGCCTCGACGATCGCCTTGGCGAACGCCAGGTCGGTGCCCTGCATCCGCCCCTCGCGCTCGACGAAGGTGACCAGGAAGCCGCCGACATGCTCCTTCAGCGCGGCGATCCGGTCGAGCACGCCGGCCCCGGTGTTCTTGGTCCAGCCCTCGACCACGACCTCGCCGTTGCGGGCGTCCAGCGCCGCGATCAGCCGGTCCTTGGGCAGCTGGGACAAAAGTTCCGGGGTGGCGGCGGTGCCCAGGATGATCTTGGCCGCACCCTTGTTCAGCCAGTGCAGCGCCCGCTCCACCGAGCGGATGCCGCCGCCGACCCGCACGTTGCCCATGGCGATCAGCCGCTCGATCACCGCGTCGTTGTCGCCGATGGACAGCGCCCGGTCGAGGTCGATCACCGCGACGTCGCCGGCCAGGCGGAATCGCTCCATGATGGGAGCTGGATCGCCCGCGTCGATGGCCTTGGTCTCGCCGCCGATGAGCTGGACGGCGTGGCCGCCCTGAAGGTCGATCGAGGGAACGATCATCGCCGCACCACCACGTCCTTGGCCGCCAGATAGGATTTCACGTCGCCCACCGTGGTGTCGCCGTCATGGAAGATCGAGGCGGCCAGCACCGCGTCGGCCCCGGCCTCGAACGCCTCGCGGATATGCTCGGCCGAATTGGCGCCGCCGCTGGCGATCACCGGCAGGTGGACATGCCGGGCAACCGCCCCGGTCAACTGGAGGTCGTAGCCCGAGCGGGTGCCGTCGCGGTCCCAGGAGGTGAGCAGGATCTCGCCGGTGCCAAGCGACTGCGCCTGGAGCGCCCAGGCCAGGGCGTCCTTGCCGGTCCCCTCGCGGCCGCCCTTGACCAGCACCTCGAAGATCTGGCCGTTCTGCCTGGCGTCGATCGCCAGCACGCAGCACTGCGCGCCGAAGCGGGAGGATATCTCCGCCAGGAGTTCCGGCCGCTCGACGGCGGCGGTGTTGACGCTGACCTTGTCGGCACCGGCTTCCAGCAGGGCCGCCGCATCCTCGGCGGTGCGCACGCCGCCGCCGATGGTGAGCGGGATCGACAGGACCGAGCGGACCCGGCGCACCGTCTCGTGCTGGTGGCCGCGGCCGGCCGGGGTGGCGGCCACGTCCAGGATCACGATCTCGTCCGCGCCCTGCGCCTCGTAGAGGGCGGCGCGCTCGGCGGGATCGCCGGCGTCGCGCAGGCCCTGGAAGCGGATGCCCTTGACCACCCGGCCGTCGGCGACGTCGAGGCAGGGAATGATGCGCTTCGTGAGCATGCTCAGCGCTCCAGGAAGCGGGACAGGAGGGCCCGGCCATAGGCGCCGGACAGTTCCGGGTGGAACTGGCAGCCGAGCAGGTTGCCATGCTCCAGCCCGGCCACGAACAGGCCGTCATGGTCGGCCAGGGCCACCGCGCAGCCGGGGGCGGCCAGGGCGCGGTAGCTGTTGGCGAAATAGGCGTGGCCGCTTTGCAGGAGGGTGCAGTCCGGCTGCGCCTCCACCGCGTTCCAGCCGAACTGCGGCACCCGGACCTCGTCGGAGAACCGGCCGATATGGGCGTCGATCACGGCCAGGCCGCGCACGCCCGGGCTTTCCTCCGAGCTCTTGAACAGGAGCTGGTGGCCGACGCAGATGCAGATGGTCGGCCGGTCCGCCTCGATGCGCGCCTGCAGCGCCTCGTCCAGGCCGTTGCTCGCCAGGGCCTGCATGGCCGGGCCGAACGAGCCGACACCCGGCAGCATCGCGTAGGCGGCGTCGCGCACGGTGCGCGGGTCGTCGCTCACCACCGGCTCCGCGTCCAGCCTCGCCCAGGCTGCCTTGACCGAGGCGATGTTGGCGACCCCGGTCGGGACGATGACGACCTGCTTCGTCATAGACTGCCCTTCGTGCTCGGGATCGCGTCGTCGCCGGTGCGCGCCACCGCGCGGCGCAGCGCGATCGCCAGCGCCTTGAAGGCGGCTTCCGCCTTGTGGTGGTCGTTCTCGCCCTCCAGCACGTCGACATGCAGCGCCATGCGGGCGGTCATCGCGAGCGACTGGAAGAAATGGGCGAGGTTCTCGGTGGCGACGTCGCCGATCACCTCGCGCCGGAACGGGATGTCGACCCGGGCGAACGGCCGGCCGGACAGGTCGACCACCACCCGCGCCAGCGCCTCGTCCAGCGGCGCATAGGCATGGGCGAACCGTTCGATGCCGCGCCGCTCGCCCAAGGCCTGGTCCAGGGCGGCGCCAAGCGCCAGGGCGGTGTCCTCGGTGGTGTGGTGGTCGTCGACGTCCAGGTCGCCGTTGACCTGCAGTTCCAGGTCGAACCGTCCATGCTTGGCGAGCGCGGTCAGCATGTGGTCGAGAAAGCCGATCCCGGTGGCAAGGCTGGCGCGGCCGCTGCCGTCCAGGTTCAGGGTCAGCTTGATCTCGGTCTCGCTGGTCGAGCGGTCGACGGAGGCGATGCGGGGCTCGGTCAACGACGGACTCCGGATGGGGCGCGCGCTCGCGGCAACAGGGTCAGGGTACGATCTGGGCGATGTCGGACACCACGATGTCGGTGCCGCCGGCCGCCTTGATGCGGGCGATCAGGACCGGGAGGCCCTCGCGCGGCACCGCGGCCTTGACCGCGAAGCCGCTGCCGGCATGCAGCGGCGAGACCGTCGGGTAGCGCATGCAGGGCAGGATGCCCACCAGCTCCTCCAGCCGGTCGGTCGGCACGTTGATCTCGACCATCACCCGGCGGCGCGCGTCGGTGACCGAGCGGACCAGCAGCACCAGGTGCTCGATCACGTCGCGCTTGGCCGGATCGTCCATCGAGCGCGGGTGGGCGTACATGCGGGTGGAACTGCGCAGAAGCTCGGCGAAGATGGTCAGGCCGTTGGCTTTCAGCGTGGCGCCGGTGGAGGTGTTGTCGACGATGCAGTCGGCGTCCTCGGGGGGGAACACCTCGGTGGCGCCATAGGTGCGCACCACCCTGCCCTCCAGCTTCTCCCGCTCCAGCCAGCGCCTGGTCAGCCGCTCGTACTCGGTGGCGACCAGGAACGGTCCGGGACGCGGCCGGCCGTTCTCCAGGAAGGACGGCTCGCAGGCGCCGACGATCCGCACCGGGTCCAGCCCGGTGTCGAACAGCTCCAGGAGCTCGACCTCCTTCTCGGCCACCCAGTCGGCGCCGGCGAAGCCGATGTCGCGCGAGCCGACATGCAGCATCTCGACGATGTTCTGCGGCTTGAGCAGCTTGGTCTCGAAGCCGTCCAGCGACAGGATCGGGCGGTAGCCGCGCCGGTCGAAGGTCAGCCGGATCCCGGCTTCGCCCAGGAGTTTCTGGACGTTCTCCTGCATCCGGCCCTTGGGCAGGGCGAGATGGACAACGGCCGGGGCGGCGGTCTGGTCGGGCAAGGTGCGAGATCCGGAAGTGGTCGGCCCGCTTCAAGGCGAGCGCGCTCGGCTATAGACGCTTAGGCCCGGTCTGCGCAAACACCGGGGACATCGGCAGGCTGGTTTCGGCAGGGAAAGACGATGCGGGTGAGGAATGCGGGGCGGCTGGCGGCCCTGGTGGCGGCGACGGCCGTGCTCGGGGGCTGCGGGAAGATGCCGTCCCTGGAGATCTTCAAGCCGGGCCGGCCGGCGCCAGGCGCCAATGCCGCCGCGGCGGCCTGCGTGCTGATCGACACCGACATGGCCCTGGACGACGCCCGGGCGGTGGCGGCGATGGTGCCGACCGAGAAGGTCAAGGTGATCGTCGCGACCGGCGGGGTGACCCGGCCGGAATACGGCGCCTCGGCCGCGGCGCACCTGGTGTCCACCAGCCGCAAGCCGGTCCGGATCCTGGTGGGCCAGCCCTCGCCGGCGCCGACCCGGCCGGAATGGCTGGCACGCTCCCGCGAGAGCGCCGAGCGGCTGGGCTACTTCCTGGCCACCACCGTGCCGCTCGACCCGCCGGAGACCTATCTGGCCCACGAGGTCGACCTCGCCCTGCGCAGCTGCGAGAGCGTGGACGTGCTGCTCCTGGCGCCCTGGAGCTCGTTCGCGGTGTACGGGCCCGAGATCGGCGACCGGATCGAGCGGGTGATCGCCCAGGGGCTGCCGCCCACCGGCGACGGTCCG
The DNA here is from genome assembly GCF_000427665.1 of Geminicoccus roseus DSM 18922. Lineage (NCBI taxonomy): Bacteria > Pseudomonadati > Pseudomonadota > Alphaproteobacteria > Geminicoccales > Geminicoccaceae > Geminicoccus > Geminicoccus roseus. The sequence continues at coordinate 4,139,548 of NZ_KE386572.1, read as the reverse complement.
CTCGGCTTCAACTGCAGCTACGACCTGCAGACCTGCCGTGACATGATGGACAACGAGGACCTGACGCCCAGGATCACCTGGGTGGCGCTGCCCGAGACCGCCGACCAGAGCTACGTGCCCGGCCCGGACATGTTCCGCGGCCTGGCCACCACCGGCCTGCCGGCGACGGTGGGGGTCATGATGCAGATCAACCCGACCTCGGTCGCCGACGGCTATATCTGGGACGATACCGCCGCGCTGTACTGGCTCTATCCCGACCTGTTCGCCAAGAAGGAGGGCCATGTCGAGCCGGTCGCCCCGGCGGCGGAGCTGAAGGAGCACTGGCGGATCGCGGTCAACGACGCGATCGAGCGGCAGCACTGACGCCGGGCATCCCGAAAGAAGCCGGCCGGCTGACGGCCGGCGCGGCCCGATGACAGCCGACGGGCGGCGCACCATCCGGCACGCCGCCCGCCGATCCGCCTGAGGCCCTGGACCAGGCCGGTCA